>JAMLHL010000015.1 GCA_023957125.1 Chitinophagaceae bacterium | reverse complement strand
AGCGCTAAATTAAAGTGCGAACTTGTTTCATATTTAAAGAAGTACCATGAACCGAAGATCAGCCAGGTTATTATAAAGGAGACATAGTACAGCGGCTTCCAGTATTTTCTAAAGGCTATGGCTGCAATGCCGGTATTTATAATGGTCATATAGGTAAACAAAATCGCCACCTCGCCCGAGCCTTCAGAGAGGAGGAACGGTACCGCGTATGCGCCCACCAGCCCTATATGAGCGATTACCTGTTTGTTATAGATAATGGCCGCCCATACGGTAAAAACGGTAAACAGGATCATTAGGGCAAAGGCAATGATTTGCGGAATTAAATCATAAAAACCATAAGCCGTGTAGGTGATAAAATACAAGACCGCGGCAGATCCGCTCAATAAAACCGCGCTGAAATTTTCGTATTTTTTCCTGAGACGGAGGGAGAAGCCAAGCAACAGGATGCCCGCCAGGTAACCCAGTAAAATCCGGGTCAAAGGGCTGATCAAATGTTTGTCAATAGCATATTTAGCTCCTATGGCAATTCCCAAAACAATAATGATGATGCCTATTTTATTAATCAGGTTCTCTCCAATAAATTTTTCAAAATCGGATTTCGTTTTTGAAAAATGATGATTGCCCGGGATGCCGGTTCGTCCCGGGACAACGGGCTGTTTCTCAGTCTGAGGGACAGGTGGCGATTCAGCGGGAGCTCCTAACCGGGTGGCAGCAGGGTTTTGGATTTCTTCCTTGTGTTTTTGTTGAATACCCGTCGTGAAAGCCTTTAATCTCGATATCTCCCCATTCAATTGATGAATATCATTCAATAAATTGTCCTGTCGCTTATAAAGCGTCTCCAGTTTTTGGAGCAACAATTTAATCTTATCGTTAGTGTTATCCTTCATATAATACAGTAATTATCAGGTCTCCCTTACCTGATTGTTTATAAGAGGAACCGATTTATGGTTTAAAGTGTGATGCCGATAATGTTTAATTTGTTGCGTTCGTCTTTGATCCAATAAGCTGCTGTAGCTTTTGGCAATAGTATATTGGATACCCGCGCCACTTCGTAAAGAGAAAAAACTTGTTTCCCGTTTTTGGTTTCTGACATAGTTCTTTACCTCCCCGTATATAAATATACATTATTCAATATTTTTGCGCCTATGTCTTTGCAATTATATAATCCTTTTGAAAATATTTACCTCGACAATAATACCTGCTTTCTTACCGGAGATGATTTGACAAGCGGGGAGAAAACCGTTCCTGTATTCGCCGATTGGGTGCTGAACCGGTTTAACCTCCGGAATAGCCGGTTCCGGATGATGGATAAGATCAATACCGTGGAATATGGTTCGCTGAAATTACCGGGATCGAAAAAAGTATTGAAGGCGTTCAGCCAACTGGAAGAGGATGTTCAGGCTGCATTTGGCAGGGGATATGAAGGCGTGCTGCAATTACCTGATGAAAAACTTTTTTTGTGGATGGGCAAAATGCTTTATGGGATCCTGTACCACGACCTGCTTTTAGAAAGAAAGAGACTGGAAAGAAAAGGACAGGCGCTGGCTATTTCTCCGCGGCTAAAGGAGAAGTACGGTCTTTTTCATCTCATGTTGCAATCAATAGTCTCTCCGGTGTCCTTTAACGGTGTACTCCCCTGGAGTATTTCGGTTGTTCGTCTTAAATATTCAAAAGACATTTTTCATTACCGGGATAATCCCGTCCATCTTGTGTTTTCCCTGGGGATGAATGGCTTTGGGATCATCGCCTGCCTGCAGGACAATGGAATGGTCAAGCAGTCTCAAATGAAATTATTGGAAAAGATCGGAGATGCTGAATTGCACCCGGTTCAGTTTGAGGAACTCTGCGCTAAATTTTTGTACGCGCATTATCTTTTGCAATACAAGCCCGTATATAAGATGGAAGAGAAAGACGACGAATTAATGATACAGGGAATGAAGGTGGATGCGGATATAGATAAACCCTTGTTTGCACCCTGGGATGACACCACGTATGCGCAACTGTTAGCCGGTTATTGGGAAGCCTGGGGCTTTACTTCCAATGATATTGTTCGGCATCCGGACGGCGTCGTCAGCTTTTTAGAAAATGACCTGACCAATGAGCTGATTGATCCGCTTTCTATCACCCTGCCTTTTTGATTATACATTAAACCTGAAGTGCATGATATCGCCGTCTTCCACCACATAATCTTTTCCCTGTACGGCCAATTTCCCGGCATCGCGGCAGGCGGCTTCGGATTGGTATTGAATGAAGTCGTTGTATTTGATCACTTCCGCCCGGATGAAACCTTTTTCAAAATCGGAGTGGATCACGCCGGCGGCCTGTGGCGCCAGCATTCCTTTGGTAATGGTCCATGCTCTTACTTCCTGCACGCCGGCGGTGAAATAAGTGATAAGGTTCAGCAGATGATAAGTGGAACGGATCAGGCGGGTTACACCGCTTTCTTTTAATCCGAGGTCTTCCAGGAACATCTGCCGGTCTTCGAAACTGTCCATGGCGGCAATTTCACTTTCAATGGCAGCGCTTACAAAAAGGATCTCGGCATTCTCATCTTTTACCATCTCCTGTACCGCAGCGGTATATTTATTTCCCGAAATCACTGTTTTTTCATCCACGTTGCATACATAGATCACCGGCTTCATGGTCAGCAGGAAAATATCGTCCAAAAATTTTGCCTTATCTTCCTCGCTAACGACAAATGATCGCGCGTTCTTTCCCTGTTCCAGGTGCTGTTTCATTTGCTGTACGATTTCCAGTCCCCGCACCTGTTCCTTATCCCCGCTGGTGCGGGCTGTTTTTTCAATACGGCTGATCTTTTTCTCGATGCTTTCGAGGTCTTTCAACTGCAGTTCGGTATCAATGATCTCCTTGTCCCTTACCGGGTTTACGCTGCCATCCACATGAATCACGTTGTCGTCGTCGAAGCAACGCAGCACATGAATAATAGCATCGGTATTGCGGATATTCCCTAAAAACTGGTTGCCTAATCCTTCTCCTTTACTCGCGCCTTTCACCAGCCCGGCTATATCCACGATCTCTACCGTGGTAGGCACTACCCGTTGTGGTTTCACTAATTTTTCCAGTTCAATCAGCCGTGCGTCGGGAACAGTGATCACGCCCACATTGGGTTCAATAGTGCAAAACGGAAAGTTGGCCGCCTGTGCTTTAGCGCTGCTTAATGCATTAAACAAAGTTGATTTTCCTACATTGGGCAATCCCACTATACCTGCCTGTAAAGCCATGATGATAATTTGTATGCGGAGTTCATTTTATCCGCTTTTCTTTTTAAGGCGGCAAAGGTAGCATTACGCAATGAATTATAAAAACCAAAGCGATTGACAGCGACCAGTGCTCAGGTAACAGAGAAGTTTATAGTTTGGGAGTTAGGAAGTTTGGAGTCAGGTTGCAGGGTTCAGGTTGCAGGTCTCAAGTCGCACAGGATACAGGTTCAATGGTTATAGGTAAAAACCACCCCAAACTAAAAACTTCAAACTCCTAACTGAAACATCAGCCTGATACTCCTGTAACCATACCCTGCAACCTCGTCGTTAGACATTTCACGCAAAGACGCAAAGGCGCAAAGGAGTTGAAGAGGTATCAGGCCATAGGTATTAGGCTGATAGCTCATGGCTGATGGCTGCCTCCCTGCGACCTGCCTCCTGCAACGTGCAACCTCCCCCCTGCACCCTGGCATATCATTTTTTTGCCATTTACGTTTTAGCTTTTACCTTCAACTATGGTCTTGAGTTATATATGGATGGCTTTTTTCCTGCTGGCTTTTGCGATCGCCTTTATCAGGTGGGCCTTTTATGCCGACGCCGCGATCTTCCAGGCGCTGATAGACGGAATTTTTAAGGCCGCTAACGATGGTTTTGATATCTCGCTGAAATTAGTGGGGATTATGGCGCTGTTCCTGGGTTTTATGAAGATCGGGGAAAGAGCCGGCGCTATCAGTTTCCTGTCAAGACTGGTTGCTCCCTTCTTTTCAAAACTCTTTCCCGAACTGCCCAAAAATCATCCCGCTACCGGGCACATGATGATGAACTTTTCGGCTAATTTGTTGGGGCTCGACAATGCTGCTACACCCTTTGGCATAAAAGCTATGGAGAGTTTGCAGGAGTTGAATCCGGATAAAAACACCGCCAGCAATGCCCAACTGATGTTCCTGATCCTGCATGCCAGCGGACTCACACTTATTCCGGTAAGTGTGATGGCTATGCGGGCCTCAGTAACCCCTGCTGCAGCCAATCCCACGGATATTTTTGTACCCTGTATGATCGTTACCTTCAGCGCTACGATGGCGGCTTTATTCATTGTATCCTTCCGCCAGAAGATACGGTTGTTTCAACCGGTGATACTGGCCTGGATCGGGGGATTATCGGCAGTCATCGCGGCCCTGGTCTGGTATCTCACCACGCTGGATCAGTCCAGCCTGGAACGTTTTTCTTCCACTTTGAGCAGCGGGATCATCCTGTTGATCTTCCTGGCTTTTTTATTGGGGGGCTGGAGAAAAAAAGTGAACCTGTTTGAAGCCTTTGTAGATGGCGCCAAAGGCGGTTTTGAAATTGCCGTCCGGATCATCCCTTACCTGATCGCTATGCTGGTAGCAATAAGCGTCTTGCGCAATTCCGGCGTATTCGATTATATTACGGATGGTTTCCGGACGCTGTTTGCCTGGATGGGACTGAATACCGATTTTGTGGAGGCTCTGCCTACGGCTTTTATGAAGCCACTGAGTGGCGCCGGCGCGAGGGGCATGATGGTAGATGCCATGAATACCTATGGCGCCGATTCTTTTATAGGCCGGCTGTCCAGTATTTTCCAGGGCACCAGTGACACCACTTTTTACGTAGTAGCGGTATATTTTGGCGCGGTATCTATCAGGAATACGCGCTATGCTATTCCTGTGATGTTATTAGCCGACCTTGCAGGCGTGATCACCGCTATCGGCGTGGGGTACTTATTTTTTCATTAATTGATTGTACTCCGCTGAATGCGGTCGGTACCGGAGGTCAGACCGCATTCACGGGAAGCGCCGAGGTCAGACCGCATTCAGCGAAGCACCGAAGACCGCATTCAGAAGCCAGGGAAAATCGGGATGTAATGTGAGCAATATTGATAAATTTCCGGCCGGTAGTTCCAACAATCGAAGATTAGACAAATTCCAACCCCGAACTAAAAACGTCAAACCAAAAACTCCAAATAAATCTCAAATCTCAAATCTCAAATCATAAATCATCCAAATATCTTATTCATCCCGTCAATCACTACTTTCAATCTTTCTCTGCCGCCTCCCGGAACTTCTGCCGAGGCCCAGCCGTTATATCCTATTTTTTCCAGAGCCTGAATAATCACCGGCCAGTTATTGTCTCCTTCTGTCAGTTCCACATCAAAGCCTTTCCACAGCCCCTCATCGTTTTGCTTTTTACGGCTGTATTCCTTAACGTCTAATTTCATGATCCTTTTGTTCAGTATCTCTATCCATTGTTCCGGCCAACCGTAGCGAAGAATATTGCCGATGTCAAAGTACCAGCCCACCAAAGGGTGATTGATCTCATCCACATATCTTGCGGCTTCCAAAGGACTGATGAGAAAGTTGTTCCATACGTTTTCGATAGCAATTTTGATCCCTGTCTTTTCCGCATAGGGGATCAGTTTCCTGATCTCCGCCTGGGTGCGTGTGTAGGCGTCGGCATAGCTGATCTGATCATTCACTACCCCTGCCACCAGTAATACGGTGGTACCACCGTACATCTTACAATCATTCAAAGATTCGATGACGGAATCCGAACATTGTTTCCTGATAGCAGGATCGGGAGAAGACAGAGGCAGCTTCCAGTGTTTTGAATTTACAACTCCCGGAATTTCCAAACCTGTTTTTTGCTTGGCTTCAAGAATTTCACGGTGATTAAAAGAATGCGGGGAACTGAATTCCACGCCATCATAACCCAGGTCTTTCAGGAGCCTGAATTTTTCCAAAATGGTATTACCCTCTTTCACCATTTCGATCTTCAGACTCTTTTTGATTTTCGGCTTGAAGGAATTTTGTTCAGCGATGGATGGAATGCCGATAGTGGTTGCCGCTGTATATAAGGCCGTATTTCTGATGAAATCTCTTCTTTGCATATTGGTTATTTAAATGGGGTGATGCCCGGTCTGGCAACGGCAGTCATGGGGATTGTCATATCCAGTGTATAATTTTCAACGGGAGGACCTAATTCTTCGGTGGATTGCAGTGCTTCGTCCCAACTGATCTTTTTACCGGTATAGGCCGCCATTCTTCCCATGATAGCCAGCATGGAACTGTGGGCTAAAGCTTCTCCCTGGCTGATAACTTTACCTTTACGTATAGCCGCAAAAAGTTCATTGTGTTCCGTTTGATACATGTCGTTCTGAGGGCCGTTATAAGTCCACACTTTTTTCCCGGTTTTAACCTCGTGGAAATTGCGGGAGCAGTCGGCTATTGCTTTTCCTTTGGTACCCCACATTTCCGCGGCATATCCTCCGAAGCAGCCGGCTTGCTGGCGACTGAAATGATAAGCTTTTGCGTCTCCGGGGTATTCATAGGTGATGGCAAAATGATCAAAAATATTTCCATATTGCGCTTCTGTCCGAACCTGTCTCCCTCCTGTTGCCACCGCGGATAACGGGGCCACATCTCCAAAAGCCCAACTCATAAAGTCAATGCTGTGCACTGCCTGTTCAACAAGATGATCTCCCGACAACCAGTTGAAGAAAGGCCAGTTCCTTACCTGCCATTCGGCAGATTCAAGCTGTGGGTTTTCGGGATGCCAGCTCCGGTAGGTTGCGCCCGTATTGTAAGTAGTATATACAGCTGAAAGCGGACCTATTGCGCCGTCAACGACCTTTCCGAAGGTGGCTTTTTTAGGATCGTGAAAACGCCAGCAGAAGCCCTGAACAAAGTTGAGGTTCTTTTCTTTCGCCTTCCTGGCGGCAGCCATAATCCGTCTGATGCCTGGTGCATCTACCGCTGCGGGCTTTTCACAAAAAATATGTTTGCCCGCTTCAACTGCCGCTTCAATGTGCAGCGGACGAAATGCCGGCGGTGTAGCATGAACTACCACATCCACCCCGGAGTCAAGCACCTTTTTATAGGCATCAAAACCAATATATTGATGTTCGGGACTCACATTGGCTTTGTCGCCGTGGATCTCCCTGATGTTTTTCAGTGACTTATCTAATTGATCCCGGAAAATGTCTCCCATAGCGTGAAGGACCACATTGGGATCCGCCGATAATGCCTGGCTGGCCGCTCCGCTGCCCCGTCCGCCGCAACCGATCAGACCGATTTTGAGGGTATCTGCATTCCTTTTTTTATGTACAGGATCAGCATGTGTAATATTAAACGGGATTGCACTTGCTGTGATGGCCATGCCGGAAAGTTTGAGGAAAGTCCTTCGTTTTTGACTATTCATGGGTGAATGGTAATTTTTTGAGTGAAAATGCAATTTAAAATAATATTCGTTAAATAACTGTCGAAATTGGCCATTGCGGGAAATTTTAGAGATAATACCGTAATTTCAGGACCTTCCCTTCGACAAGCTCAGGGCAGGGCCTTCGATCTGTCAGGGCAGTTGCTTCTACTTATCGGGGCAAGCATTTCTCACATTTCTCACATTTCTCACACTCTCACACTCTCGCACTCTCACATTTCGCAACTGTTACTTATTTTTGAGGACATTATGTGCCGGTAAACATTTTTGCTAATCTAAAATATCTAACCTATGTTGATTTCCATCCAGATAGATTTCAGGGAAAACCCTTCCGGCATCCCTGAATTACTCGCTAAAAATACCGCTGTTTCGGTGTCGGTTTCTTCGCTGTTTTCAGGAGACTATATTATCAACAAAGCGATCGGTATTGAAAGAAAATCCAGGGAGGATTTTGTGCAGAGCCTGGTTTCAGGCCGTCTTTTTTCACAGGTGGCCAAACTGAAGCGATCGTTTCCCCGGCCCTTGCTGGTGATAGAAGGCGATCCGTATAACTCTGCTTATGACATCCACGAGGAGGCTGTCCGGGGCGCCCTGCTTTCTGTTGCAGTGTCCTGGCAACTGCCGGTGTTGTTTTCCAAAGATCCGCAGGATACAGCGGGAATAATTTTGATGATCGCTCAACAGGATATTTCCATCCGGGTAACAGGCGCCCGCCCGGAACATTTCCGGCAAAGCCGGAAGTCGTGCAGGCAATTGTCTCTTTTGCAGGCATTGCCGGGAGTTGGCCCGGAATTGGCGGTGCGTTTGTTGAAAAAGATGGGTAGTCTGAAAACTGTGATCAATGCTACTGAACGGGAGTTGAGAGAGGTGGAAGGAATAGGTGAAAATAAGGCAGAGAAAATCCATGCATTCATCCATACAATCTGTCATGAAGGTTCAACCTGATGGTTAAAGCGGAATAACTGTCAGGTTGGTCCTCAAAACATATTTCCATCATTTTTCCCATTACTTTTGAATGATTAAAAAATTTCTTCCTTAAAAACATACCGGTATGAGACAATTCTTTCTTACCCTTCTTGTATTAGCCGGCTGGCTTTCCGGCAGCGGTCAGTATAAAAAATATGTAAAACCCACCGAGCCGGAGGTACTGGCCAATCTAACCCGCTGGCAGGATATGAAATTCGGGCTCTTCATGCATTGGGGCACCTACAGCCAGTGGGGAATAGTGGAAAGTTGGAGCATCTGCCCGGAAGATGAAGGATGGACGCAAAGGAAAGGGCCTTATGCAACTAACTATTTTGAGTACCTGAAGGCCTATGAAAACCTGCAAACCACTTTTGACCCGGTAAAATTCAATCCCCAAAAATGGGTAACTGCCGCCAAAGAAGCGGGCATGAAGTATATGATCTTCACGACCAAGCATCATGACGGTTTTAGTATGTTTGATACCAAAGAAAGCGATTATAAAATCACCGATCCCAAAACGCCGTTCTCCAAAAATCCCAAAAGCGATGTAACCAAAGAGATCTTTAATGCCTTTCGGGATCAGGGTTTTGCGATAGGGGCTTATTTTTCAAAACCCGACTGGCACAATAAGAATTACTGGTGGCCTTATTTCCCACCTAAGGATAGAAATGTGAACTACGATCCTGCAAAATATCCCGAACGCTGGGAGGCTTTCAAAAACTTCACCTACAACCAGATCAAAGAACTGATGAGTGAATATGGGAAAGTGGACATCCTTTGGCTGGATGGCGGCTGGGTGCGGCCTTTGTCAACGGTGGATACCACGGTGGAATGGCAGCGCGGGATTAAAACCAACCAGGATATTGACATGGAACGTATAGCCGGAATGGCAAGGAGCTATCAACCCGGATTGTTAATAGTGGATAGAACGGTAACCGGGCCTTATGAAAATTATACCACTCCCGAGCAGGAAGTGCCTCACGAACTGCTGCCCTATCCCTGGGAAAGTTGCATCACGATGGGCAATTCCTGGAGCTATGTACCCCACGATCACTATAAATCGGCACAACAGATCGTCCGGATGCTGATACAGATTGTAGCCCGGGGTGGCAATCTGCTGCTGAACATCGGCCCGGGGCCGGATGGCGACTGGGATCCGGTGGCTTATTCCAGGCTGCATGAAATTGGCGCATGGATGAAGATCAACAGCGAAGCCATATACGGATCAATACCTTTAGCGCCTTATGAATCGGGTAATGTGTATTTCACCCAGTCAAAAACTGAGAAAACACAATATGCTTTCTACCTGTCCAAAGAGGAAAACGTGAACCTTCCGCTACAGGTGGTATTGAAAAAATTTGAAGCGCCTGCTAAAAGCAAAATCCGTTTATTAGGCAACGGCGCCAGCCTGAAATGGAAAGTAGAAAACGGCAATACCGTTATTGAGATCCCCATGTTGGTTAAAAACAAATGGAAAGGAAAATATGCAGCGGTGTTTAAGATAGAAATGTGACAATGCATTAACCTGTCAGGTTGGTCTTCATGAAGCAAAGGTTTTCCAACCATAACCTGACAGGTTGCTTTGATTGACGGAAAAAAAGAAAAACATACTCTACAAATTTGGTAGAGTAATAAATTTGTTCTAATCTTGCATTCGCAATAGTTATTTTTTCATCTCGTCTAAAAACAAAAAAATGAATACAGCCAGGGAAACCGCCGATGTTGATTCACCGGTTTCCACTATTCCGTCTTTTTCTTTCCCGTTTTCTTCTGCAGATATTTCCTGCTGTTGCTGTTGTTGCAATTGTTGTTGATCTCCTTTCAACAAGATTTTATTTTTCTATCTACACATTGAACTGCAAAAGTCTTAAAGGCTTTTGTCAATAGTAGTTCTGGTTGCCGGATATGCTGTATCCGATTCAACTTCGGGGTACGCTGCCTCCGCGATGGACGTGTAAGCCATCCGGTGACGGTGCGCTATTCGGTGATCATTATAAAACAGCAGCAATATTTTTTAGCGCTTCAAACAAAATACGATGTATCAAAAATTTAAAATACTGATATTATTTAATTTTATTCTTTACTCGGTTTCGGCCCAATCGTCATTGTCAGAGATCCGGGGAACCATTACTTCCGGGTCCACCGGGCAGCCGTTGTCCGGCGCTTCCGTAACTTCTCCCGGTTTTCGCGCCAGTACACTTTCCGATGAAAACGGACGTTTTCACATCTCAATACCCGAAAACAATGTCCTGGTCATTTCCTATGTAGGTTTTAAAACCAAAGAACTGGATATCCGCGGTGCCGGCGCTTATGTTCAGGTGACGCTGGAACCCGATGACGGCCGGCTGGAAGAAGTGGTGGTGACCGCTTTGGGCATTGCCCGCCGGAAAAGATCCCTGGGTTATGCCGTTCAGGAAGTGAAGGCAAGAGAGCTCTCGGAAGCAAAGGAACCCAATCTTGTCAACGCCCTGTCGGGCAGGGTTGCCGGGGTAAGAATTACCAACAGCCAGGGCGATATGGGATCGTCCAGGATCATCATCAGGGGTGAAACCTCTATTTCAGGAAATAATCAACCCTTATTTATTGTGGACGGCGTGCCGGTGGACAATTCGCAGTTAGGCGCCGGAGGTTCACGCGACTTTGCGAACGCGATTTCCGATATCAATGCCAACGACATAGAATCCATTAGTGTACTGAAAGGGCCGAATGCTGCAGCTCTGTATGGGTCGCGTGCGGCCGCAGGAGTTATCCTCATCAATACGAAAACCGGTAAAAGCAACCAGGGATTGGGGATCACCGTCAGTTCAAATGTTTCTTTTGAAAACCTGCTGACCCTGCCGGCATATCAAAATGCTTTCGGACAGGGTTCCGATGGGAAATTTTCCTATGTGGACGGTAAAGGCGGCGGTATCAACGATGGCACCGATGAAAGCTGGGGTCCCCGGCTCGACGGCAGGCTGATCCCGCAGTTCTATTCCAACGGAGAACCGGTACCCTTTGTGGCGCACCCGGATAATGTGCGCGATTTTTTCAGAACCGGTAATATCATCAGCAACGGGATATCCGTTTCCAATTCCACCGAACAATTTGATTATCGCCTCTCTTTCAACAACTTTAAACAAAATGGCGTGATCCCCAATTCAAGCCAGGACAAAAACAATTTTTCACTGAATACAACGCTCAGGCTTACCCGAAGATTGAGCTTTAATGTAAATGCCAATTATTTACTGAATAACGCCGCCAACCTTCCCGGAGCCGGGGGAAAAAGAGCTACCAGCACCATGCTCCAGTTTACCTGGTTTGGCCGGCAGGTGGACATCAGCCGGCTGAAAAACTATCTTGATGAAGACGGTAATACGTTCAACTGGAACAACAGCTATTACAGCAATCCCTATTGGGTAGCTTATGAAAATACGGTACAGCAAAAACGCGCCCGTATTATCGGGAGCGCAGGGTTTAATTATAAGATAACCGACCACCTGGATTTAAATTTCAGATCGGGAAACGATTATTATAACGACCGGCGCAAGTTAAAGGTAGCTTACGGAACCAATGGTACGCCTTATGGTTCGTATGAGGAGGAATCGTTTACTGTAAATGAAAATAACACGGAAGCTACTTTAAACTTCAATAAAGATATTAGCCATAACCTGTCCATCAACCTGCTTGGAGGCGGAAACATCCGGAGTAAATATTATGAAGAAAACGACCAGGTAGCTCCGCGGCTTGCAGTAGCAAAACTGTATTCCCTTACCAATTCAAGGGATCCCTTGCAGTCGTCCAACGATTATTATGAACTAAAAACCTACAGCCTGTTCGGCTCCGCGCAAATCGGATTTAAGAATTATGCATTTCTGAATATCACCGGCAGGAATGATTGGTCATCCACCCTGCCCCCGCAGAACCGTTCTTTCTTTTATCCCTCCTTTAATGGAAGTGTTATTCTGACGGAAGCATTCCGGATCAAAAGCGATTTCCTTTCCTATGCCAAACTTCGCGGCGGATGGTCGCAGGTAGGTAAGGAAGCCAATCCCTACCAGTTGGTGAACACCTACCTTTTCGGCGCGCCTTATGGCGCCAGCCCGCAATTGCTGCCTTCTTCCACGTATATGAACCGCGATCTGAAACCCGAAACAACCAGCTCTACCGAACTCGGGACCGAAGTTGAACTATCAGACAGCCGGATCCGTTTCGATATCAGCCTGTACAACAGCAACAGCTATAACCAGATATTGGCCGTGGATGTAAGTCCGTCCACCGGCTACCGTTCCAAACTGCTGAATGCCGGGAAGATCAACAACAGGGGAGTGGAAATTCAATTAGGACTCTCCCCGGTGAGAGGCGTTGTAAAATGGGATATCAACCTGAATTATGCTGCCAACCGCAGCCAGGTAGTGGAGCTGGATAAAGAAGGGCTCCTGGAAAACTATGTGATTGGCTCCAATTCGGCGCAGGTGATCGCTT
Organism: Chitinophagaceae bacterium; assembly: GCA_023957125.1. Lineage (GTDB taxonomy): Bacteria > Bacteroidota > Bacteroidia > Chitinophagales > Chitinophagaceae > Agriterribacter. The sequence goes on along the minus strand of JAMLHL010000015.1, from coordinate 104,557 downwards.
CGGTAGGACAACCGTACGGAACCCTGTTCGGCAACGCATTTCTAAGAGATGCTAAAGGGAATATCGTCGTTGACAACACAGGAACGCCTCAAAGAGATCCTAATAAAAAAGTATTGGGAAAATTTCCTGCCGATTGGATAGGCGGTATCTCCAATACCATCGCTTACGGGAATCTGAAACTGAGTGTATTGGTGGACGCCAGCATCGGCGGTTCAATTTATAATGGTACCTACGCTACAGGTACTTATACCGGCGTACTTGCGTCAACCCTTCCCGGCAGGGGAGCCGATTTTGGCGGACTGTACTATTACTACCCGAATGATGAAAAGACAAACGGAACTTCAGCAGCGGCTGCCGGCGCCGCAACGGGGCCAAACGGCGAAACCCTCTATGATGACGGCATCATCTTTAAGGGCGTGACTGCCGACGGCAAAACCAATGAAACCATCCTGCCGGCACAGTCGTATTATAAATCCTTCAGAACTATTGATGAAGCCAACGTTTTTGACGCTTCTTATGTGAAATTGAGAGAGATCATCCTCGGCTATGATCTGCCGGCGCGCCTTTTTCAAAAGATAGGCTTAACGGGCGCATCGGTATCGCTGGCAGGAAGAAGCCTCCTGATCCTGTATAAAAACGTTCCCGATATAGACCCCGAAACGGCCTTCAATACCGGCAATGCCCAGGGATTGGAAAGTCTTTCTCTTCCAACCACCCGGAGCTATGGTTTCAACATCGTCCTGAAATTTTAAAACACTGAATCATGAAAAAAAATTATTTCCATATCATCTTATTTTCGGTCTTAATCCTAACCGGTGTTTCCTGCGCAAAGCAGTTGACGGAAGCCAACATTAATCCGAACGCCACGGAAAATGCCCAGCCGGATTACCTGCTCACGGGCGCCATCAAAACCACGGCAGATCTTTATTGGGGCGTAACGAATAACATGAACTCGAGTCTGCTTTTTGTGCAGCAGTGGGCCAAAATCCAATACACCGAAGAAGACAGGTTCATCTTCTCTAACAGTAGCTTCACCAGCCTCTGGTCAACGGGATATGCACAGAGCATCTCCTCGTTCAACCGGATCATTGAATCTCCGGACTCCCTGATATCGCCTAATTACCGGGGGGTGGCCTTAGTGCTGCGTTCCTGGGTCTTTCTTTTGCTTACGGATGCCTACGGCGATATACCTTATAGCGAGGCGGGAAATATTGACGATTATATCACGCCCTCGTATGACGCGCAAAAAGACATATATCCCGGGCTTCTGAAAGACCTGAAAAAGGCAAAACAAATACTGGATCCGTCAGGGAAAGCCATTGCCGGCGACATCATCTATAACGGCAATATTTCCCAATGGGAAAAACTGAGTAATTCCCTCCGCCTGAGGATAGCCCTCAGAATCGCGGACCGGGAACCCGAACGGGCCAGGCAGGAGATAGATGACCTTAAAAATGAAGGAGATCCTTTTATCAGTTCCAACGACGATATTGCCCGGTTGATCTATCTCACGTCGCCGCAGCAAAACCCCGTCAGCGCGAGTTTTGAAACAAGGAACGACTACCGGGTCAGCAAAACCCTGGTGGATAAATTATATGAGCTGAACGACCCCCGGCTGCCGGTTTATGCCAGCCGCCCCGATGTGGCCACCAGCCCTGAATACATCGGCGTTCCCAACGGGTTGAGTAATTCCGATGCCAGCATTCTCGGGTTCGCCAAAACCTCCCGCCCGGGAGATTATTTTCGGGATCCCGGTGCGCCGGCCGTTATTTTCAGCTATGCGGAACTTTTGTTCGACCGTGCCGAAGCGGCCGCACGTGGGTTTACCAATGAAGATGCGGATCAATTATATCTGAACGCCATCCGCGCTTCGCTGGAGCAATACAATATATCGCAGCCTTCGATAGACGACTATCTTTCCCAGGCTGCCGTTCAGTTTGATCCGGCCAATTTCAGGAAGTCCATCGGGGAGCAAAAATGGATTGCCTTATATGGCCAGGGGCTGGAAGCCTTTGCCGAATGGAGAAGGCTGGACTACCCCGAATTAACAGCGCCGGTAGCAGGGGCACTTTCCGGGCAGATCCCCGTAAGATTTATATACCCCGGAACCGAGCAATCGCTCAATGGAAAAAACTATAAAGAGGCGGTAACCCGCCAGGGGCCGGATCTGCTGACCACCAAACTCTGGTTTGATATCCATTAATCTTCCGGGAGGAGGCGTTGCCGGCAACGCCTCCTCTTTTAAAAAAAATAAAACATGACAAAGAATATTTCAAAAAAATACCTGTACCTGGTAGCGTCGTTGTTAATGGTGTTGATAACGGGATGGCATCCCGGGCCGCAGGTACTTAAAAACGGTATTTACCGGTTTGCTTTACAGCGTCCGGACGGGCAGGAAATTGTTTTTATAACAGAGGTAAGAGATAGTTCAGGAAAGAAGATTATGTACATCGTTAACGGAAATGACCGGTTGTTGGCCGATGAGATCTCCGTCAACAATGATTCCGTTTATATTCGTCTGCCCTTTTTTGAATCATCGCTGCTTGCGAGAATAGAAAACAACAACCTGTCGGGTACCTGGGTGAGGGATTACGGAAAAAGACAACAAAAGCTTCCTTTTGTGGCGATCTTTAACCAGGGAGAGCGTTTCCCGGTATCCGTAGCGCCTGCATATAATATTTCGGGAAGATGGGCGGTGCTGTTTACCGGCAGGGGTGGCAGAATGAACGAAGCGGTGGGCGAATTCACTCAGGATGGCACACATCTGTCGGGTACTTTTCGGACTTCCACGGGGGACTATCGGTTTCTTGAAGGGGTTGTTACGGGCGATAGTCTTTATCTGTCTGGATTCGACGGCGCCGGGGCAAAATTATTTGTGGCTAAGATCGAAAACGGGCAAACCATTTCGGAAGGGAAGTATTATTCGGGAGGCTTCGGTACCCAGACCTGGGTGGCAAAAAAAGATGACAAAGCATCCCTGCCTGACGAATACGCATTGACCCAATTAAAGCCCGGCGCAACAAAACCCGGTTTCAGTTACCCGGATATGAATGGCAATCTTGTTTCTGTTGCGGACCAGCGGTTTCAAAACAAAGTCATCGTTCTCCAGATCATGGGCTCCTGGTGCCCGAACTGCATGGATGAAGCGCGTTTTATATCGGGCAATTACGAATATTACAAAAATAAAGGGGTTGAATTTATAGGTCTTGCTTTTGAATTGAGTCCGGATTTTGAAACTGCAAGAAAGGCGCTGCAACCGTTTGTAAAGAGGTTTAATATCCGGTACCCGGTTTTGATTCCCGGCGTATCGGTGTCCGACTCCCTGCGAACGGAAAAGACCCTGCCGCAACTGGAGAAGATTAAAGCATTTCCAACGACGATCTTTCTTGATAAAAAAGGAAATATCAGGAAGATACATACCGGGTTTGATGGTCCCGCCACGGGTATTCGTTATGAACAATATAAAAAAGAATTTGAAGAAATAATCGGCGAACTGGTAAATGAGTAGCAGGTTGCAGGTAGCAAGTGGCAGGGAGTAGGTCGCAGGTTTCAGGTCGCAGGTTTCAGGTTGTAGGTTTCAGGTTGTAGGTTTCAGGGTTCAGGTCTCAGGTTTCAGGTTTGTTCCTTGCAACCTGTAACTTGCAACTTGCTCCCTGTCTCCTGCAACCTGCTTCCCTGCAACCCAACCGTGCCTTTTTTTAGTAACTTCGCATCCCTTATGATGAAAGCGAAGCAAAAAAAGGCGCCGGGTATGGAAAAGGAGGCAATGGATCATGAGCACATAGATGTGTATGGAGCAAGGGTACACAACCTGAAAAATATAGATATCAGTATACCAAAGAATAAGTTGGTGGTGTTTACGGGGATCAGCGGCAGCGGCAAATCTTCCCTGGCTTTTGATACGATTTATGCCGAGGGGCAGCGCAGGTATATGGAAACTTTCGGCGCCTACGCCCGCCAGTTTATCGGGGATATGGAACGCCCGGACGTGGACAAAATTACCGGGCTTTCACCGGTTATTTCCATCGAACAAAAAACCACCAATAAAAATCCACGTTCTACGGTGGGGACCGTAACCGAAATTTATGATTTTTTAAGACTGCTGTATGCGAGGGTAGGAGAGGCTTATTCCTACAATACCGGCAAAAGGATGGTGAAATGGAGTGAGGAAGAGATCGTCGAGAATATTTTCAAACGGTTTAAAGGGCAAAAGATCACGCTCCTGGCACCTGTAGTGCGGGGCCGGAAAGGTCATTACCGCGAACTCTTTGAAGAAATTAGAAAAAAAGGTTTCCTGAAAGTAAGGGTAGATAGCGAAATTAAAGACCTCACCCCAAAAATGCAGGTTGACCGGTATAAGATTCACGATATTGAAGTGGTGATTGACCGGCTGCAGGTGGAAGATGAATATAAAGTGCGGATTAGCCAAAGCGTACAGCAGGCGTTGAAAATGGGTAAAGACCTGTTGTTTGTAAGCCCGGCAAACGGCAAAACCGATGCGGGGGATATATTCTATTCCAAGATGCTCATGTGTGAAGACACCGGCATCTCTTACGAAGAACCTTCTCCCAACAGCTTCTCTTTTAATTCCCCCTATGGCGCCTGCCCGGTTTGCAGAGGATTGGGTTCGGTTTATCAGGTGAATATGGAGGAAGTCATTCCTGATCCTGCGTTATCGGTGAACGCGGGAGGCATTGCCCCTTTGGGCGAAGAGCGGGAGGCTTTTGCATTCCGGCAGGTGCAGCAGTTGGCGCGGAAAAACAAATTCAGCCTGGATACGCCCATTAAGGAACTGCCCGAAAAAGTGGTGAACCTGCTTCTTTTCGGTAACGAAGGCGGTACGGTAGAGATGGATATGAGCTTTGAAGATACCGGCGGTAACGGGCATGTATATGCGTCAGAGTTTGAAGGGATCGTCAATCAGCTCAAGAGATGGTTTGCGGGAGGCTCCAGTGAATTTATTCAGCAATGGACGGAAAAATTCATGGAGCTGAAACCGTGTAATGCCTGTGGCGGCGCCAGGCTCCGGAAAGAAAGTCTTTGGTTTAAAATAGACGGGAAAAATATTGCGGAACTGAGTGAGATGAGCCTGACCGGCCTGATGCAGTGGTTTGAAGGTATTGAAGACCGCTTGTCGCCCAAGCAGAATGTAATTGCTAAAGACATCATCAAAGAGATCCGGGCGCGGCTCGGTTTTTTATTGGATGTAGGCTTGACCTACCTGACGCTTATCCGGCCAACACGTACCCTCAGTGGAGGGGAATCGCAAAGGATACGATTGGCCACCCAGATAGGTTCGCAGTTGCAGGGCATCACTTATATTCTTGACGAGCCGTCTATCGGACTGCATCAGCGGGACAATCACCGGTTGATAACCGCGCTGCAGAACCTCCGGGATATTGGCAACAGCATCCTGGTAGTGGAGCACGACCGGGATATTATGCTGGCGGCAGATTATTTGGTGGACATAGGCCCGCGGGCAGGATACTATGGCGGGAAAGTGGTAGCGCGCGGCAAACCGGCTGAATTGTTGAAACTGGACACACTAACATCGTCTTATCTGAACGGACACCGGCGCATTCCCGTTCCGGACGAACGTCGTAAGGGTAATGGAAAATTTCTTGAGATCAAAGGCGCTTCCGGTAATAATCTGCAAAAACTGAATGTGAAATTTCCGCTGGGAGAATTTATTGTGGTAAGCGGGGTAAGTGGCAGCGGTAAGTCAACACTGATCAACGAAACCCTGTATCCTATCCTCAGTAAACATGCGTATGGATCCAGGCTGCAGCCCTTAGCCTACTCCTCCATAAAAGGTTTGGAACATATTGATAAAGTCATTGAGATAGATCAGTCGCCGATCGGCCGCACGCCCAGGAGCAATCCTGCCACCTATTGCGGTTTTTTTACCGACATCCGGCAATTGTTTGCCGCTGTTCCGGAAGCGAAGATCAGGGGATATAACGCCGGCCGGTTTTCTTTTAATGTAAAAAGCGGCCGGTGCGATGTATGTGAGGGTGGCGGCATGCGCGTAATTGAAATGAACTTTTTACCGGATGTGTATGTGCCATGCGAAAAATGCGGAGGCAGACGGTACAACCGGGAAACCCTGGAGATAAGATATAAAGGGAAATCCATCAGTGATGTGCTCGAGATGACGGTGGATGAAGCAGTGGAGTTTTTCCAGGTGGTGCCTTACCTGTACCGGAAGATCAAGGTACTTCAGGATGTAGGCCTGGGCTATATTAAATTAGGACAAAACGCGGTTACCCTTAGTGGTGGTGAAGCGCAAAGGGTAAAGTTATCCACCGAGCTGGCCAAAAAAGACACCGGGAAGACCTTTTATATTTTAGATGAGCCCACCACCGGTTTGCATTTTGAAGACATTAAATATTTATTGGCGGTGTTGAATAAGCTGGTGGACCGGGGGAACACCGTTTTGGTAATTGAACACAATATGGATGTGATAAAAGTCGCGGATCACGTCATAGATCTCGGGCCGGAGGGCGGCGATGGCGGTGGCAGGATCCTGTTTGAAGGCATACCCGAAGAACTGATCAGATGCAAAGAAAGCTATACGGGTTTTTATTTAAAAGATGAGTTGGGGGGAAAGGGGTAGGGAGGTTGCATGGTTATAGGTGTCAGGTTATAGGTGTCAGGTTATAGGTATCAGGTTATAGGTATCAGGTTATAACATGTTCATGGTGTTTCTGCGATCAGCCTCATACCTATGCCCTGATACCTCATACCTAATACCTCATCAACTCCTTGGCGTGAAATTATTTTAACGAAGAGGTTTCAGGTATCACGTCTGCATTTCACCTGAAGTTCTCAAATTTCAAATTTCAAATCCTTCTTATGCAAAGAATCATTATTGACATGGACGAAGTGATGGCCGACACAATGGGGGCCATGTTTGAATGGTATAACAAAAACTTTGAACTTCCCATAGAATATGAAAAGATGAAAGGGGCCTGGATGTTGGGTATCCCCGAGGTACACCGGGCTTTAGCAAGAGAACGTCTTTTCAGTAAGGGTTTTTTCAGGCATTTACCCGTAATGGAAGACTGTATTGAGGTGGTAGATGAGATGAACAAAAAATATGAATTGTTTATAGTATCGGCTGCTACGGAGTTCCCCAATTCTTTAAAAGATAAGCTGGAGTGGCTGAATGAACATTTTCCGTTCTTATCCTGGCGCCAGTTGGTATTATGTGGCGATAAGCGGATGATTGCCGGCGATTATATGATAGATGATCATTCACGGAATCTCGTTCATTTCAAAGGCAAGCCCTATCTTTATAGTACTATTCTCAATAAAGACGAAACCGGTTATGAAAGGGTCAGTAACTGGAAGGAAATTGCGGAAAAATTTTTATAGAATTTACACCGGTCAACTGATTTTTTCTCAATCGTTCTTAGACCAGCGGGATGATTTGGTTTATTCCGCGCGGGGTTTATTAATTTCGTATCCGGTTCGTAGAATTTTGTTTATTTTCATGGTAAAATGTTGATCCATTGCCGGCTGCTTATTCATACGATGAAAGAGATTTGCTGCTTCGTTTATCAGAAGGAGATACGCAGGCATTTACGGTTTTGTTTGATCAATATAAAAACAAAATTTATACTCTTGCTTTTAAAATAACCGGATCGGTATTTTTGGCGGAGGAAACCGTGCAGGAGATATTTACTAAACTATGGGTAAGACGCCGGGAACTTCCTGCTATATTAAACTTCAATGCCTGGTTTAATACCATTACCCGTAATCATCTTTTTTCCTTGCTGAAAAGCCAGGCCGCACGGGAAAACAGGGAAGCTTTTTATGCAGGTCAGGCTTCTGACTGTCCCGGCGCGGACAATGGCATTTTATTGAAGCAAACGGAGGAATTACTAAGAAAAGCGTTAAGCGCTCTTCCGCCTCAGCAAAACAAAGTTTATTACCTTATCAGGATGCAGGGAATGAAGAAAGAAGAAGTGGCGGTGAGGTTGAATCTGTCGCAGGAAACCGTTAAATCCCATCTTTCCAAGGCCGTAAAAAATATCCGCGCTTATTGTATAGCCCACAAAGACAGCGTAATAATATGGCTGCTGTATTTTTCTATGCTAATATAATTTTTTCACACTCACCTTTTTTTGTGTTGACTAAGTCCTGTAAAAGGAAGGATACTTTTTGAAGAGGTCCGTGGATTTTTTAACACCGGGATATTTAATATAAGAACATTTATAATATGTACCGATCAAGGTTAACTTACCTGTTTACGAAATATATTAATAAAGAATCCACTCCGGAGGAAAGACATGAGTTATTTGAACTGATAAAGACTGAAAATAAGGACGCAGAATTAAAATTGCTGTTGGATCAGATGGTGAATGAAGCCGAGGCCGATATGCACTTGCCGGCACATTCAGCCGATACCATTTTACGAAATATCATCGGTGAGGGGGATGCCGGTTCCGTAGTTCGTTCCCCGAAAACGAGGAAAAATTTAATGCCGGTTTGGATGAGGGTTGCAGCGATTCTTGTAATAGGCTTTTTTGCAACTTTTATTCTCCTCCGCTCGCCGGTAAGTACGGATGCCGACACCGGACGGACGGAGACAGAAAATTCATCAAAAATAAGCATCCGCACCCTGTCTGGCGAAAGAAAAAATATCCTGTTAGCAGATGGCACCCGGGTTTGGCTCAGCCCTTCCAGTACACTGAAGTACCCCCGGGAATTTAAAGACGCTCAACGGGAAGTCAGGCTATCGGGGGAAGCTTTTTTTGAAGTGGCGCCGGATAAGAGCCATCCATTTATTATTTACAGTGGCGGAATAGAAACAAAAGTGCTTGGAACATCTTTCAATATAAGCGCATACGACAGCCAGGAGGAAGTAGCCGTAACCGTGGTTACCGGGAAGGTGAACGTAACCAATACCGCAGGAATAGAAAAAATAGAACTCAATGCCAACCAGCGCGCCGTTTTTTATAAGCCTACCACAAAACTGGTGAAAGAGCGGAAAGACCTTACAGATGCACCGGATATGCTTAAGCGGAAAGAGGGGATGTTTGTATACCGGGATGAAAGGTTACAAAAATTGATAGGAGATCTCGAGGAGTATTTTGGAAAGACTGTACATGTTGCCGAGCAAATAAAGAACTGTAAAGTGATGGCTAATTTCTACGTTACCGATCAACTTCTCGATATCCTGGAACCGATTGCATTGTCTGTAAACGGAACGGTGGAGATTAATAATGACGGGTTTTACATTAGCGGAGAAGGATGTCCGAAATAGGATGGAGCCGGGCATGGACAGATCAATACTTGGAAAATCATTCATTCAAAAATAAAACTGAATACAGCTTATGGACCCCCCATTACCTTGCCTTACCTTATTTAAGGATAAAACCCGGGCATACAAAGTACCCGGGCACAGATTATACGCTTTGCAAAATTGTAGTTTGTCAGGGTGTTGTGGAAAATTTCCCGACGCTACGTATTGATCACATATAATCATTCAAAAATATGCAAAAAAATTGTATAGGCAGGATTGTACCTATAATATTAAAATTTATGCGAATATCCCTGCTGTCTGTATTAATAATATGCAGTTCCTTAATGTCTTTGTCAGCCAAAAGCGTGAATGGACAGGAATTGCTGGATAAGACGATAACGATTTCTCTAAAAAATGAAACACTTTTCAACGCCCTTGAACGGATCAGGAGGCAGGCGGACATCCAGTTTTTTTATGCTGCCAATATTATAGATCCGGCAGAAAAAGTAAATATTAAAGCCAGGAAAATTCCTTTGAAGGAAGTGCTTTCTGAATTGCTGGAACCCTATATGCTTTCCTACGTAGTTACCAATGATAAAGTGGTGATTCGTAAAAACCGCCTTTCTTTTGCTTTCCCGGATTCGAGACGGGGTGAATATCTTTTAGATGTTCCAAATCTCACGGAAGAATTCCGTAATGTGGAGGTGTCCGGGCGGGTTACCAACGAAGCCGGCGAGGATCTTCCGGGAGTTACGGTTCAGGTAAAAGGCGGGGGAGCCGCCACCCAAACTGATGCAAATGGCTTCTTCCGGCTGTCAGTACCCGAAAACAGTGTATTGGTATTTACCTATGTAGGATTTCTTGACCAGGAATTGCCTATAGCCGGCCGCACCTCCTTCAATATTGTATTGAAGCCTGTTGATGCCAAAATGGAAGAAGTGGTGGTAGTGGGATATGGAACGCAGCGGAAGGTGAACCTGACGGGCGCGGTGGATCAGGTAACTCCTGAAACCCTGGAGAATCGCCCGGTAAGCAATGTTTCCCAGGCTTTGGTAGGCGCTTCGCCCAACCTCAATATCCGGATGCTGGATGGAAAACCTACTCAATCTCCTTCCTTTAATATCAGGGGAACCACTTCTATCGGGCAGGGTGGAAGCGCGCTGATCCTCATTGATGGGGTTCAGGGAGATCCCCGGATGTTGAATCCCAATGATATTGAAAGCATCTCTATCCTGAAGGACGCCTCCTCAGCCTCTATTTATGGGGCCCGTGCAGCTTTTGGCGTGGTACTGATCACTACAAAATCGGCCGCTAAAGGAAAGACTTCCATCACCTATATGACTAATATTTCTTCGAAGTCGCCAACTGCAGTGCCGGATAATATTACGGACTCTTATCCATGGGCACAGGGCTTCAGCGATGCATGGTCAAGATGGAATGATAATGGTAATACACCAACAGCAATTAATAAAACACTGCCGTTTTCACAAGCGTATCTTGCGGAGATCAAGAGAAGGTGGGAAGATCCATCCTTACCGAGAATTGAAGTTAACCCCTCTACCGGTGAATACCAGTATTATTACAGTACAGACTGGTACAAAGAGTTGTATAAAGACAAATTTTTTGCGCAGGATCACAACCTGACACTATCGGGAGGCAGCGATAAAGCTTCCTTTTATATAAGTGGTCGTTACAATGGTCAGGACGGTTTATTCAATTACAACTCCGATGTATATAACATGTATAATCTGAGAGCCAAGGGAAATATCCGGCTGACCGAATGGCTGCAGGTGGAAAACAATATGGAGTATTCAAAGATGACTTATCACCAGCCGTTGAATGTGGGTGAGGGAAGCGGCATCTGGAGGAATATGGCGGATGAAGGTCATCCGTTGGCCCCTCTGTTAAATCCCGATGGTACCTTGTCGTTTCCCGCAGCATATACCGTAGGTGATTATTATTACGGCAAAAACGGGGTGGATAATGCCCAACGGTTTTTGAAAAACCGGATTTCAGCCAAGGCCGAGTTTTTCGACAAAAGCCTGACCTTGAGGAGTGATTTTACTTTCCAAAATACCGATTTGGGCGCCCGGCAAAAGCGGGTTCAGATACCCTACAGTCGTTATCAGGGAGTAATCGGTTACACCGGAACCAATACCAACGATTTACAGGAACAGCGACAAACAACCGAATACCTCGCTACCAATATTTACGCTGATTATACCAAGACAGTTAATGACGACCACAATTTCCATCTGTTAGTGGGGTATAACTATGAACAGTCGCTCTTTAAAAATATTACTGCCCGGCGGAATGGTATTGTGTATGATGATGCGGATGATATTAATCTTGCGCTTGGACAAAGTATAGTTACGACCGGCGGATACCAGAAATGGGATATTGCAGGAGGATTTTTCAGGATCAACTACGACTTTAAACGGCGCTATCTGCTGGAGATCAATGGCCGTTACGACGGGTCGTCAAAATTTCCTTCCAACCAGCAATGGGCTTTCTTTCCTTCCGCCTCCATAGGATGGAGAATATCGGATGAATCGTTCTGGAAAGTGAATCCCAACGCTTTTTCCAATGTTAAAGTCAGGGCATCCCTGGGATCTTTGGGAAATGGTAATATTGACCCCTATTCCTTTACTGAAAATTTTTCTATTTCGCAATCGGGACGGGTGATTAATAATACGCGTCCGCAACTTACAAGACAGCCGAATGTTGTTCCCAGCGGACTTACCTGGGAAACTTCTACTACGGGAAATATTGGGTTAGACTTTTTCAGCCTGAATAACCGGCTTCAGTTCACCGGCGACTTTTACCGGCGCTGGACCAGGAATATGTTTACTGTTGGCCCCACAGTTCCTGCCATTTACGGTACTACGGTGCCGAAAGGGAATTATGCGGATCTGAGAACAACAGGCTGGGAAATTTCGCTTCAATGGGCAGATCATTTCAACCTTGCGGAGAAATCCCTGAACTATAATCTGCGGTTCATTTTATCGGATTATACAGCAGTGATTACAAAATATAATAATCCCGATAAAAATCTGACGGATTATTATGTAGGTCAGAAGGTTGGGGAAATATGGGGATACCTGGTAGAAGGGTTGTTTCGTTCCCAGGATGAAATAGATAAATCTCCTTCTCAGGCTAATGTACCTAACACCAATACCCGGAAAAATTATGTAGGCGATATCAAGTTCAAAAACCTGGATGGAGACGATATCATCTATCAGGGACTTAACCGGGTGGGCAATTCGGGCGATAAGACCATTATTGGTAATAAGGAGCCCCGCTATGCTTATGGTTTCAGTGTGGATGGCGACTGGAACGGGTTCTTTGTATCGGCTTTCTTTCAGGGGGTGATGAAGCAGGATTGGTATCCTTCTCCGGAAGCCCGCTTTTGGGGGCAATACAATCGCCCGTATAATTCGTATCCCAGGTGGCAGGAAAACAATATGTTCAGAGAGGAACTTCAGAACTTTGACGCGTATTTGCCAAGACTGGTGGGTTATATAGCCCAGGGCACCGGGCGGGCCTTAAATATACCCAACGATCGTTTTCTGCAAAACGCTTCTTATATCCGTCTCCGGAATCTGCAGGTAGGTTATACTTTGCCAACGCGGCTGATATCACGCATTCATGCTAAAGATCTGAAAGTTTATTTTTCCGCGGAAAACCTTTGGACATGGTCGCCTATGTATCAATGGACAAGAGATACGGACGTAACAAGTATCTATGGGTCTGACCGGGACTTAAGCGGCGGTACCAGCGGAGATGGCTACAATTACCCCATGCTTAAAGTTTTGTCTTTGGGCCTTTCTGTAAATTTCTAATCTAATTGCACATTATTATGAAGAAGCTATTTAATTATATAATAACACTTATGGTCATCCTGATGACAGGTTGCGATTTGGATGAGATACCGGTGGATACCGGTACTAACCAGGCTATTTTTGGTTCAACCAGTGGAATGGAATTATACATCACTTCTTTTTACGACCTGCTGCCTAATACAGATGTAGGCGTTTTTATGATAGATGATAATTCTGATCTGGTGGCAAGAAACGGGGTTGATACTTATTTATCGCCTAACGCATTAAGCCCGATCACCAGTACCGGCTGGGCCTGGACCGACTTGCGGAATATCAATTATTTCATTGAAAATGCTGAAAAAAGCACCGTTGCAGGCAAAGAGCATTTCCTGGGCCTTGCCCACTTTTTCCGTGCGCTGTTTTATTTTGATAAAGTGAAACGATTCGGAGACGTTCCCTGGATAGACAGAACAATTGACGTAAGTGATAGCGTTACCCTTAAAGGTACCCGCACCAGCAGGTTTGAAGTGATGGATAAAGTACTTGCCGATCTGAACTATGCAATTGATAATATATCATTAACGTCTGATCCAACTTGTACCAGGATTACAAAAAACGTAGCAAGCGCATATAAAACGCGTATTTGCCTGTATGAGGCTTCCTTGCGGAAATATCATACCGAATATAATATGCAGGGTACAGCCAATACCTGGTATCAGGAAGTGGTCAACGCTGCAAACTCGATCAGTGGGTTTGCCTTGCATAAAGGGGCTTCTGATGATCGTTCCTATCGTGAACTGTTTATCGCGAAGACACCATTCACGGATGAAACGATCCTGGCAGTGAAACTGGATGCCAGTCTGCAGGTATTCAGTTCGGCAAACCGCAGGTTTATAAGTCCTACTTACGGCGACCGGCCAAGCCTGACCCGGCATTTTGTAAATACTTATCTTAAACTTGACGGGACCCCTTTTACGGATGCGCCGAATTACGAAACTACTGTATTCGCAAACGAGGTACAAAACCGCGATCTGCGATTGAAGCAGACCATCCGTCTGGGCGATTACAACAGAACCGAGAATGGAGTGCCTATTATAGCGCCTCCGAATTTTAATCAAACTTACACCGGGTACCAGCCTATTAAATGGTGCTACGATGAACGGTTTCCCTATGACGATGAAAGTAGAAACGACAACGCACATATCATTATGCGTTGGGCGGAAGTGTTGCTGAACAAGGCCGAAGCGATGGCGGAGTTGGGTACTATCACCGACGCGGACTGGGCTTCTACCATTGGGGCATTGCGGGAACGTGCCGGAATTACCGGCTCTACACTTACCGCGATGCCAACCAGCGCCGACCCATATATGCGGAGTTTTTATCTGGGGAAATTTACCGATCCCGTACTCCTGGAGATAATGCGTGAACGTGCAGTAGAAATGATATTCGAAGGACTGCGCCCGGATGATCTGATAAGATGGCACCTTGGTGAACTGTTTGAGAATGCACCGTTGAATGGTATGTATGTACCTGCTCTTGGAGAATACGATCTCAACGGAGACGGGGTTACGGATGTATTGTTTTATCAGGGAACCAAGCCCACACCTCCGAATCCAACCATTGCCCTGGTAGATGTAACGCCTTCTGCGGCAGTGGGGCGTATTCAGCTTTCCAACGGTGCATCGGGAGAAGTGATCTGGAACCCGGGGGCAAGGGAATGGTTAGATAAAAAGTATTTATATCCCATTCCCGAGAACGACCGGACGATGAATCCTGCTCTGGGACAAAATCCCGGATGGTAAACGCCTGAAATTTTGTAACTTGCCACCGAGTAACCGTTGCTAATATAGTAACGGTTACTTTTTTCTTTTTATTAAACCTCTTTAACAATGAAACAAATCTTATTTTCTTTGCTGGTATCTCTTTTTGTGCAACCTGTGTTGGCGCAGAAGAATGAACCGGTGATCATCGCTACGTATAATCTTCGTTATAATAATCCGGGAGACGGTATTAATGCCTGGCCTAACCGCAAAGAGAATGTGAAGGCCCTGATCCGTTTTCATGAATTTGATATTTTCGGAACCGAAGAGGGGTTGATAGATCAAATCAAAGATCTGGCCGAAATGGAAGAATACGCTTATATCGGCAAAGGCCGCGATGACGGAAAAGAGGCGGGCGAACACAGCGCTATCTTTTACCGGAAAAGCAGGTTTCAATTGTTGCAGTCGGGCGACTTCTGGTTAAGCGAAACGCCCGAAGTTCCCGGAAAAGGATGGGATGCCAAATGCTGCAACAGGATCTGCTCCTGGGGGGAATTCAAAGATTTGAAAACAAAGAAAAAATTCTTTTTCTTCTGCGTACATTTCGACCACCAGGGCGTTGTTGCGAGGCAGGAATCCGGGAAACTGATGGTTAAAAAAATCAAAGAGATTGCCAAAGGAGCGCCTGTGATCAGCGTGGGAGACTTTAACTCTACGCCGGAAACCGAACAGATTCAGGAAATGCAGACCATTTTAAGAGATTCCTATAAAGTAACCGAAACGCCGCCTTATGGCCCTGCCGGTACTTTTAACGCGTTCAAATTCGATGCTCCTTTAAAATGGCGGATAGACTATATTTTTGTGAGCCCTGGTATCAGGGTGCTTAAATACGGCGTACTTACCGACGCTAAAGACCAGCGCTATCCTTCCGACCATCAGCCGGTGATGATTAAGGCAATTATTAATTAGAGTATGAAATTGACGATCACATTTTTTCTTTCTGGATGGCTTTTTATTTTTCCCGGGAACATAAAGGCGCAAGCTATTGCTGCCGCTAATCAGGGGGATACCAAAGTACGTACGCTCATCGTGGTGTTCGACGGGTTGCGTCCCGATTATATCCGGCAGGACTGGATGCCCCGTTTGTATACATTCCGTCGGAACGCTGCCTTCGGAAAAGACCATCATAGTGTGTTCCCCACCGTTACCAGGGTAAATGCGGCATCCTACGCAACCGCTTCCTATCCCGAAAGGCATGGACTGATGGGAAATAATTTGTATCTCCCCGCCGTGGATGCAGGCAAGGCCCTGAATACCGGGGATGCAGAACAGATGATGGCGGCGATGCAGGTTACTTCGGGTAACCTGCTTACGTCCCCTTCCCTGGGAGAAGTGTTGAAACAAAACGGTGAGAAAATGTTTGTCTATAGTTCGGGATCCACCGGGCAGGCGTTTTTACAGAATCATACGGTGAATGGCGCGATCATTAATCCGGATTTGGTTTTGCCGGAAAGTTTCAGGAAAGAGCTGGCGGCGTCAATAGGTATGCCACCACCGGGCGAAAACGCCAACGGGTCAAGACACCATTGGATCGTAGATGCGCTTTGCAGATATACCCTGGCGCCGGATGGTCCGTTAGTAAGCGCTATCTGGTTTTCCGACCCGGATGGCGTGGCGCATGAGCATGGTATTGGCGTGCCGCAGACCGTACAGGCATTGCAGATAGTGGATCGTGAATTTGGAAGGCTGCTGGACAGCCTGAAGATAAAAGGACTGGAAGATCGTTTTAATATCATTGTTACAGCAGATCATGGATTTGTGACGCACACCGGGAAACAGGGCCTGTCCGGTTTTTTAATAGAAAAAGGATGGAAAGAAAGCAATAGCTCCGATGATGTAATATTGGCGGGTGGGGCGATATATGTAAAAGACCACGAGCGGGACCGGATAAAGAAGATAGTGGCTTCTCTGCAAAAGGAAGAATGGATAGGAGCCATATTTACCCGGGCCGCTAAACCCGGATCAATGAAAGGGTGGGTGAAAGGCACCTTGTCTTTTGAATCGGTACACTGGGATCATCCTGGGCGTGCGGCGGATATACTGGTAGCCGTAAACTGGAATGACCAGGTAAATAGTATGGGATTTGCCGGAACGGATTTTGCCGGTGGCGTGGCCGGCCACGGGGGGATCAGTCGTTATGAAACCCATATTGCCCTGATGGCTTCCGGTCCTTCGTTCAGAAGCGCTTATGAAAATCATTTGCCTACTTCTAATATTGATATTGTGCCTACGGTTTTGTATTTTCAGGGCATAGGTATCCCGGTGGAAATGGAAGGAAGAATTTTGTATGAGATGCTGAAAGAAGACAGAGATAGTCAGTCGCAGTTGCAGCCTCAAAAACAAACCCTTGTGTCTGAAGCAAAATACAAATGGGGTACATATAAGGTCATACTGGAGAGAACCCGGCTGGGAAAATACAGTTATATTAATGACGCAAAAGCAGTGAGAACATTAAAATGACGCACCTAAAACTTATTACTCAATGATGAAACAGTTTGTACGCCACATGGTGGGTGGATTATTGCTGGCTTTTTTTGTTACGCTGGCAACGGCACAACAATCACAACCATCGTATCAGCCGCCGGCACTGTCCAACCCCGGTTCATGGACCATGATCATGCTGCCTGATCCGCAGAGCTATCAAAAGTTTGAACGCAATCAGCCCCTGTTTGATTTGATGACCGCGTGGATAAGCGAAAACGTTGAGCCGCTGAATATCAAACTGGTGATCTGCACGGGCGACCTGGTGGAGCACAATGAAATGATCAATCCCGATGGAAAATCTGCCAACCAGCCCAGCAAAAAGCAATGGGAGGCGGTATCGAAAGCGTTTAACCGTTTGGATGGCAAAGTACCCTATATGCTGGCCGGTGGTAACCACGATTATGGATACCACAGCATCAGCAACCGCCATTCTCACTATAATGACTACTTCCCGGTAGATAAAAATTTTCTTACCCAAAAGGGGATCAGGGAAGTGGCGTTGAATGGCGATAATATCCCTTCGCTGGACAATGCGGCCTATGAATTTACCGCTCCCGGGGGCAGGAAGTTTTTACTGATGACCCTCGAATTTGCTCCCCGCGACACCATCGTCAACTGGGCTAAGAAAGTATTCGCCCAGGAGAAATACAGGGATCATACCGGCATCATCCTCACCCATTCTTATTTAAACGCCAAAAACCAGCAAATTGAAAAAGAGGGGTACCCGATAACGGATGGTAATTATGGAGCGGCTATCTGGAAGAAACTGGTACAGCCTTCCTCCAATATTCAAATGGTTTTTTCGGGACATATCGGTTCTCCCAACGATGCCAGGGGGCACGTGGGTTTCAGAGTGGACAAAAATGCCGCAGGAAAAAAAGTGAGCCAGATGGTATTTAATGCACAGGCCATGGGCGGCGGCTGGCAGGGCAACGGCGGCGACGGGTGGCTGCGGATCCTGGAGTTTTTGCCCGACGGAAAAACCGTGAAAGTGAAAACTTTTTCCCCCTTCTTTGCCATCTCTCCCACTACCCAGCAACATGCCTGGCGGACGGCGGATTACGACAGCTTTGATTTTGAACTGGATGAGTGAAACGGATTTTTAACCGGACTATCTTTGCGGCATGTTAAAAGATCGTATTCAGCAATTAGCGTCGCAATACACTTCCGATTTCATCGCCATCAGGCGTCATTTGCATGCCTATCCCGAATTAAGCTACCGGGAATTTGAGACTTCAAAGTTTATACAGCAACAGTTGCGCCATATAGGCATCCCCTTTGAAGTGAAAGCAACAACGGGGGTAGTAGGCCTGTTGAAAGGAAGAAATCCGGAGCGCCGGGTGATAGCCTTACGGGCGGATATGGATGCTCTTCCAATCACCGAGGAGAACGAAATATCCTACAGGTCAAAGCACCAGGGAGTAATGCACGCCTGCGGGCATGACGTACATACCACCTGTTTACTGGGCGCTGCACGGATATTGTATGAGCTGAGGGAGGAATGGGAAGGCACCGTGAAATTTATTTTTCAACCGGGGGAAGAAAGAAATCCCGGAGGTGCCAGTTTGCTGATCAAAGAAGGCGTTCTGGAAAATCCGCGGCCTTCCGCTATCGTAGGCATGCATGTGCATCCTCAACTCGAGATCGGGAGGTATCGTTTCAGAGGGGGAAAGATCATGGCCAGCGCCGATGAATTGTTCATAACGGTTAGCAGTAAGGGCGGACATGCAGCCGCGCCGCAGGAAACCGCCGATCCGATCCTGGTGGCATCTCAACTGGTGGTGGCTTTGCAGCAAATTGTGAGCCGCAACCGCAATCCATTTGATCCTTCCGTATTGTCCATTACTTCTTTCCAGGGTGGACACACCACCAATGTAATACCCGGTGAAGTGAAGTTGATGGGTACCTTTCGGGCTATGGATGAAACCTGGAGGTTCAAAGCGCATGAGCTTATCCGTAAGTTATCCACTGAACTGGTGCACAGTATGGGGGCGGAGATTGATATTAAAATTGATGTGGGCTATCCCGCCGTATATAATAATGAACAGCTAAACGCGATTGCGGAAGCCGCGGCTGCGGAATATGCCGGGAAGGAAAATGTGGAAGAATCGGAATTAAGAATGGGAGCAGAAGACTTCGGCTACTATTCGCAGGTGATCCCCGGTTGCTTTTTCCGTTTGGGCGTAGGTAATAAAAGCAGGGGCATCACGTCGGGCGTGCATACTTCCACCTTCAACGTGGACGAAGATGCCATCCCGTTGGGTGCGGGGATGATGGCCTGGCTGGGCGCCACGATAGAAGTGAAGGGTTAATGAAAGCATTGATAGCCGCAATCCCTTTGGAGGGAAGCCCTGATCCTCAAGCCAAACCACCGTGTTCATACCTGGCGCACAATACTCATCTGATAGAAACACTGCGGGAAATCCTGTTGCTGCATCAACAGGATATAAAGTTTTTATATTGTTAACGGAGAGTAAAAATACAGGGTTATCGGATCTCATTTTCTAAATTGGGAATATTTGATTATAATAAAGGACAATATTATCCTTTATTATAATTTTGTCCAATCACCGTAACGGTTTTTAAGGAGGGTGAGTAAGTGAAATATCATCCCCGGTATGATTAGAAAGGAGATGTCTGATTTTTAAAACGAATTTTTATGCACGCAAAACGACAAACGTTTATCATCGCCCTGTTGCTGAATATCATTTTTGTATGGATATCAACGCCCTGGGATTTTGGTTTAACCTTCTTCGGCGATTCTGTCATAGCCTGGATCATCTATTATGTCGTTGGTTTTTTATTGAGTTTCTATGTTACCTGGGCTTTTTTAAGGGCCTTGAAAATATTATTAAATCATATGACGCATCATAATATTAACGGGGGAGAACATGAGTAGTTTTATAGAAAAAGAAAAAAAAGCGCGGAAGGTCGCCATCTGGATCATCATTGGCATGATCGGAATTTGGATCGTATTGAGTATCTTTTCTTTTACCGGTTCGGAAGTAAGAAAGCGACCCAACACGGAAAACATTTCATTTAATAACCAAAGCGCGTTAAAAGGAAAACAGGTGTTCCAGGCGTATAATGGAATGGACTGTCATACCATTGTGGGCAATGGCGCTTATTTTGCTCCCGACCTGACAAAGGTGTATGAAAAAACCGGGGCGGCCTGGCTGAAAGCATATTTAGGCTCGCCCGGCACTTATCCCACACAGGCTATCGTAAATGTGAACTTTCAGCAATTGAAAAATGACGGAGAAATTGATGACGCTAACTTTGACGCGTACCTGGAGAAATATGAAGGTGCGAAGGAAAGAATTGACCGGAGAGCGGGTGTAAAAGCGCTGATGCCCAATCTCAACTTCTCCGGTGAGGAAATTGACGCGCTGATCGCATTCTTTAAATACAGTGCACAGCTTAACACGGCCGGCTGGCCACCAGAGGTGAAGGCCAGGCAATCGGTGATAGATGATGAGGCAGATAAATTAGAAAAGGAAAGCGGGCTGATCCGGTCTTTCTCTTCCGCCTCCAAACCCGCCGGACAACAGGGTAATGAATTGAATACAAACGCTTCTCCTGCTGTTAGCGGGCAACAGCTAACCATTGATCTTGGTTGTGCTGCCTGTCACTCTACCGATGGTTCTAAATTAATTGGCCCCTCCTTTAAAGGTTTATACGGATCGCAAGTGAGCCTGGATAATGGCAATACCGTTGCCGCAGATGACGCCTACCTGATAAAATCCATTCTTGATCCCAACGCCGATATCGTGAAGGGATATCCCACCGGCGTCATGCCCTCGTTTAAAGGGATGGTTACCGATGAACATATCACGGATATTATTACTTACCTCAAGACCCTAAAATAGAAACTGATGGACTTTCAATATAAAACCCAGCATTTTTCTTACCGGTTTTTCATGCTGATGCTGGTGCTTTTTGCTTTTCAGATCTTGTTCGGCTTTTTACTGGCGCTCATGCAAATGGATCCGGAGCTTTTACAGGGCCTTATCAACTTTAATGTAGCCAGGGCTTTCCACCTTAACTTAGGGGTGATTTGGATTGTTACCGGATTCATCGGTACCATTCTGTTTGTGGGCCCCCTTTTGGGTCAAAAAGATATAAAGCCGATGTGGCTGGTGAAGTTTTTGTTTTATGCGCTCATGGTAATTGTAGTATGGACAGCAGCCACGCTGCCGCTGGCGCAGAAAGGTATTGCAGGATATGTAGGTAATACGCCCTGGCTGCAGCAGGGGAAAGAATTCCTGGAAGCCGGTCGTGTTACGGACATCCTGTTGTTGGTTGGATTCAGCATCTTCGCATACCTCACCCTGTTTATGTTTCCCAAAAAAGTGAAGCGCTGGAATGAATTGCATTGGGGACTTGCGATCGGGGTTTGCGGACTGGCAGCCGTGTGGATATTTACCTTGGTATCTTCTAAAAATCTAGACACCCAGGAATATTTTCGTTGGTATGTAGTACACTATTGGGTGGAAGCGGTGTGGGAGATCATTCATATTACGTTAATAGGATTTTTATTGTCGAGGTTTTTTGGCGCAGATGAAAAAGAGGTAGGCTTTGCCGTGTTTTGGGGCGTAAGCCTCGTGGTTTTAAGCGGACTTATCGGAAATTCTCATCATTATTTCTGGATCGGCACACCAGCTTTCTGGCAGTTCTGGGGGTCTTTGTTCAGCGCTTTGGAACCGCTTCCACTTATCTTCTGTATCTGGCATGTATATCTTGATGAAAAGCATGGGGTAACGCCCATTGAGAATAAGCCGGCCTTCTATTTTATTTTCGGTTCGGCATTGTTTGAATCGGTGGGCGCGGGGGTATTGGGTTTTACCATGACGATGGCTTATGCCAACATCTGGGAACACGGCACCTGGCTTACGGCAGCCCACGGACACCTGGCGTTGTTTGGCGCTTTTGGGTTACTGGTTATAGGCGCCGCTTACGAAGCCATACGAAAGTATAAGAATATTTACCGGTTCAGAGAGTATTTGGGTAAGCTAAGCTTCTGGCTGCTCTTCCTGGGACTGCTGGGGATCAT
This sequence comes from Chitinophagaceae bacterium, assembly GCA_023957125.1. Classification (GTDB taxonomy): domain Bacteria; phylum Bacteroidota; class Bacteroidia; order Chitinophagales; family Chitinophagaceae; genus Agriterribacter. The sequence continues at coordinate 82,129 of JAMLHL010000015.1, read as the reverse complement.
GGGCAGTTTTGCTTATGGCGGCACCAAGCAGATTTATGTTTACCGCATCCTGGGATTGGACTGGTGGGGGCACCAGGTACGCCCTGCCATGGCCAACGCAAGAGTGCTTCTGGGCTTCTCGGCTTTTATTTTCCTGTGCGGGTCCCTTATCCTGATTTATGATTTGGTGACGATGAAAAACAGGGAGATTTCTGAACAGGACAGCAAAGTGTTTAATGTTGAATATATTCCCCAAAAACGGATCGGGCGATGGGGAAAGAAAATGTCATCCAATGAATTTGGAACCTGGCTGGCAGGCATCTGGTTTTTCGGACTGGTAGTTACCGCAGGCGTTTTTTCTTTTAACCTGAATAGTGTGAGAGAAGGAAATCCTACCATACCCTACATCGTTATGGGGATTGGCTATGTGGGATTGATGTTGATCACCCTTGCCTTTGCTTCGCGCTTCCTCTCCGCTTTTGAAAAACGGCAGAATCTGCTCCAGGTGCTCCGGAATACTGAAAACAGTGCCTTGCAGACGATTGATTTCAGGAACGGAAATGGTACGGCAGCGAAAGAAGAACGTATTCTTGAAGTGTTCAGCCGCCTTGAACACGGCGATGCGTTGATAATGATCTCCGATAAAAATATGGCTGAGCAACACGTTAACCTGCATAAAGTACTGGGTGTGGGTTTTGCCTGGGAAAACTTAGAAGATGGGCCGGAGCTGTGGAAAGTGAAAGTGGGTAAACTTAATTAAGTTGGACGGCGGGCAGGAGAGGAGTATATAGGATACGGGGTTTCAGGTCGCCGGGAGGCGACAACAAGGTAATGCGAGGCGAGGACGCCTCGCACAGCGGGGTTGCGGTCGGTACCGAAGGTCAGACCGCTGCCACACCGCATCCACAAACAGATAAGAAGCGCCGGGATGATCAGGGCGAAAGAAAACGCCTCCTGTAGCAACAACTGCATAGCGATGACCGACAATGCTACCAACAACGGTGGGGTATTTTATTCTTTCTCCCGGGTCATGTACCACCGGAGTAACCGAATGCTCAGCAATACATTCACTGCTATACCTACACTGAACAACAGGGAAAATATCCCCGCGGCTTTTACGGCAGCCACCAGGTTAACGCCTTCCGGCTTGAAGGGTAGTTCCACCTGTTGGATCACCTCAGCAGCATTTTGAATGATCACCACGGCATTGCCAATATTCAGAATAGCAAAGAATAAAGCCATAAATCCGATGAACCGGATGCCCACAGGGGTTTGTTTACTCAGGGGCACTTCAGGATGAAGAATGCTTTTACGAAGTTGCAGGGTGGCATAACTATGCAGCACAATAGAACCGGTAAGCACCACGGAAACTAATATTATGGATACATTGGGAGTGGCCAACATGCTAAGCAGTCCTCCGATCACCAGTATGCCGCCGATGACCAGGTTGATCCACGATAATATGCCGGATACTTTTAACGCCGTCTTCATATTTGCATTTTTAGATTTTCGTTTACCCCGGAAGGTTTATCCTGATATGTAATTCTTCTAATTGTTGATCATCAATAGTAGCAGGAGCATCCAACATCACATCTCTGCCACTGTTGTTTTTGGGGAAAGCGATAAAATCGCGGATGCTTTCACTGCCCCCCAGGATAGCGCACAGGCGGTCGAAACCAAAGGCGATCCCTCCGTGTGGCGGCGCGCCGTATTCAAAAGCGCCCAACAAAAAACCAAACTTATGCAGCGCTTCTTCCCTGCTCATCCCCAGCGCCGCGAACATTTTTTCCTGGAGCCCGCGTTGGAAGATGCGGATAGAACCTCCGCCAATTTCATTACCGTTCAGCACCATATCATAGGCATTGGCTTTAATATTAGCATAAGGGTGTTCCAGGTATTTTTCAGGATGATCAATTACAGGACTGTTATTAATCATGATGCTGATATCGGATGGCTTGGGCGAGGTGAAGGGATGGTGCCTGGCTATCCAACGGTTTTCTCCCGGGTCATATTCAAATAGCGGGAAATCCACTACCCACAATAACTTAAATTCATACTCTTTTCTCAAGCCCAAACGTTTTCCCATTTCCAGCCTTAGTTCGCTGATGGCTTTGCGGGTTCTTTCTTCCCTGCCGGCAAGGATCAGGATCAGGTCGCCGGCTTTAGCTTCTGCGGCAGTGGCCAGATCTTTTAATTGGGTTTCGCTGTAAAATTTGTCGAAACTGCTTTTGAATGTCCCGTCCGGATTGCATTTGATAAAGGCGAGGCCGCTCATCCCGATCTGTGGTCGTTTAACCCATTCCGTTAGTTCGTCCGTTTGTTTGCGGCTGTAGTCACTGCATCGCGGAACGGAGATGGCTACCACGGTTTCTGCCTCCTCAAATACTTTAAACCCTCCGGGCAGTCCATGGGAGAGTGCCCCCTGCTTCGCCGGAAAAACATGCGGGGGGAATTTGTAATTGACCACCGGCATACCAAACCGAATATCAGGCTTGTCGTTGCCATAACGCCACATGGCGTTTTCCCAGCTTATCTTTTCAACCGGATCGGTATAATCAATCGCTTTTACATCTTTAAATATACGGCGGATCAGTCCTTCAAACATCCGGAGTATATCTTCCTGTTCCACAAAACTCATTTCACAGTCTATCTGGGTAAACTCGGGCTGGCGGTCGGCACGTAAATCCTCATCTCTGAAGCATTTCACGATCTGGTAATACCGGTCGTAACCGCTTACCATCAATAACTGCTTAAAGGTTTGCGGACTTTGAGGTAAGGCGTAGAATTGCCCGGCATTCATCCTCGAAGGAACAACAAAATCCCGTGCTCCTTCGGGAGTGGATTTGATCAGGAAGGGGGTTTCTATATCCATGAATCCGTTTTCATGGAGGTAGTTCCGGGCTGAACGGTTGACCGCATAGCGCAGTTCAAGATTATGTTTTACCATATTGCGCCGCAGGTCGAGATAACGATACTTCATCCGCAGGTCATCGCCCCCGTCCGTATCATCCTGGATGGTGAAAGGAGGAACGGCCGAGGAGTTGAGTACGGTATAGTTGAGTACTTGTATTTCTATTTCTCCGGTCGGTATATTGGGGTTCTTATTACTACGTTCCAATACGGTGCCCCTTATCTGTACCACAAATTCTCTTCCCAGCGGCTGTTGCTCCAGCCGGTGGTTCAGTTCTTCTCCAAACAAGAGTTGTGTTATCCCATAACGGTCGCGCAGATCAACAAAAGTAATGGCGCCAAACTTCCGGATGGTTTGTACCCATCCTGCCAGGGTTACTTCTGTTTGCACATCCTGTATCCGTAAAACTCCGCAGGTATGCGTTCTGTACATACATAAATTTTTTGAGGCCTGCAAAGGTAAATGATTTGGGCAGGATTTAACGGCGAATAACTAATTTTGCAGCCGCAAAGACACCGGCTTTCAGGAAGCGATCCTTTTTTTCCTACACGCAAAATGAAAGGAGCATGTTTCTGTCCGGAAGAAATGCAAAGATCAAATACATATAAATGGAACACAATAAAGCGGGAGAAGTGGCGCTCAGGATGGAGAAGACAACCCAGAACACGGTTTTTTCAATTCTTTTTGCAATCAGTTTTTCTCACCTGTTGAATGATACGATACAATCTATTATCCCTTCCATATATCCGCAATTGAAGGAAGATTTTTCGTTGAGTTTTGTGCAGATCGGTTTAATTACGCTTACGTTTCAACTTGCGGCTTCTTTTTTCCAACCGCTGGTGGGGATGTACACCGATAAAAAACCACAGGCTTTTTCCCTGGCTATAGGAATGAGTTTCAGCTTTATCGGGTTGATATTACTGGCTTTTGTAGGAAGCTTTCCCTGGGTGCTGGTCTCCGTTGGGCTGATTGGTGTGGGTTCATCTGTCTTTCACCCGGAAGCATCCAAAGTGGCTTATATGGCTGCCGGCCCGCGCCGGGGTTTGGCGCAGTCTATTTTCCAGGTAGGGGGGAATGGAGGTTCCGCTTTAGGACCCCTGATCGCGGCTTTTGTTATCCTCCCTTTTGGCAGGCACAGTATTTCCTGGCTTTCTCTTATTGCCCTGCTTGCGATCGTGGTTTTATGGCGGGTGGGACTCTGGTACAGCGCTAATTATCTCAATATTTATAAGAGAACGAAGAGAGAAATTATCCAGCAACATCTTTCAAAATCGAAAATAGTATTGTCCATCGTCGTTCTTTTGTTGTTGATCTTTTCGAAATTTTTTTATATGGCGGGGATCAGCTCCTACTTCACTTTTTATGTGATGGATAAATTTGGTGTAAGTGTTCAGCAATCACAACTGTATCTGTTCATATTCTTATTTTCAGTAGCGCTTGGAACCCTGTTCGGAGGTCCTCTGGGAGATCGTATTGGCAGAAAATACGTTATCTGGGCTTCCATTTTGGGAGTGGCTCCGTTTTCGCTGATCCTCCCGTATGCCAATCTGATGTGGACCGGTATTTTGATTTTTATTATCGGACTGATACTTTCCTCTGCTTTTCCCACTATCCTGGTGTATGCGCAGGAATTGTTACCGGGTAATGTAGGTATGGTTTCCGGCTTGTTTTATGGTTTTGCCTTCGGCATGGGAGGCGTGGGGTCGGCGCTCCTGGGCGAATTAGCCGACCATACCAGTATTGAGTATGTTTATAAAGTATGCTCCTTTTTACCTCTCATTGGTTTACTCACCGTCTTTCTTCCCAATCTGAAACAGCAAAAAGTGTAATTTTGCAGTATGATGAAAGGAGAGCAGGATGACAGTTTTGTAATCTCCGGATCATTGGTGCAAGGGGTGTTGGAGGGAAACGATCCGGCGCAAATGGTGAACGAAATAGACCGTTCGGTCATTCAGAAAATTGCTTCCGGCCTGAGTATCGGTTTTGTTCCGGAAAAAGAAAGGGAAGGCGAGGTCTGTTTTATGAACAGTGAAGAAGTCCGTCCCGAATTCAAAGTCAGTTTTGCCCCGGCTGATATATTTAATTACATCATTGCTGTATTACAATCGCCTGATCTGAGAGCGCCATTGCAAGACAAACTTCAAATTCCCTACCCGAAGGATGCCACGGGTTTCTGGGAGTTGGTGAAAAAGGGTGAGCGTTTGCGCGGGGAGCAGCGCTGTAAAAAATAAGCCTTTGTTACCTGGGGAAAAAAGGTAACAGGAAAATCAACCTACTGATGAAAAGGTTCATAGTCTGTTTCTAGGAAATCCGCTACCCAGGGTATCCAATACCGTTGGAGAAAGGTGGTATGAATGGGGTGGCTGTTGTAGTGGTCGTAGGCTTTCCGGTCAGAAAATTCCATGGATAAGCCGTAATGATATTTATTTTTCTTACTGGTCTGGATCAACCGTTCAAAATGTTGTACCCCCGGAATGTCTTTGAGGATCAAAGTAGCATTCAGGAATTCCTCTTCTTCGGGAGACCCTTTAGGATGCTTTAAGCTAAACGAAACGGTATGACGGATCATGCGGACAAATTTGAAACGGGTGAGCAGGTAATGTAAAAATTTTAAAAATCAATGCAGGGCATACCCCGCAAAAAGGTTGATCAGCAACGCCCCTGTGACGATCAGTAGTCCAAAAAATTCTCTTGTTTTTTCAATATAAGGTTTTGTAGCCTGCATGGTAGCGGCAATATTCTCTCCTTTATATTTGGTGATCCAGTCGAGTACACCATCTTTCACAAAAAACAGGATGATGGCATATAAAAGGTAAAAAGCAATAACCGGAAGGTATATCATTGGGTAATAAAATTTGAAAGCTGCCAAACCGCACAAAACGGCGGCAATCAGGTAGATGCTGACCCAAAGCCAGGCATCAGCATCATTTATATTTACCCAGGTAAACCAAAGAAAGGCGATGCAAAAGATAATATTGAGAATAGTTAACAGCATAATTCGAGTTTGGGTTGGTTCAGGAGTTCCGGTTGTAAATTTACGATAATTATATATTCCGGGTTGAAATATTCCGGTACAAATTGTATTTCGGTGCTTGCGGGACCTGCCGGCGACCCTGCAGAAAATTGAAACGCGCTCCGGGATAGTGATTTTTGGCTTAGCTTTACGGTGTAATTATTTCAGGCAGCTTTTCGGGTGAAAGGCTAAAATTTGTATTATGTTAACGTACCAGGCTGAAGTATTAAGAACGTTGATTTCGGACGTGATCCAACAAAATCTGAACGCGGGTTTATGGCAATGGATGAATGAAAAAATTGCGCCCGTGGGAGATATCCGCCAGTTTAATATCGCTTTTGTGTCCGTTCCCAGGAAAACAGGGAAAAATATTCTCCGGGTAACTGATGAGCAGAACGCAGCGATCAGAGAAGCCGGAGCGGGTTTGGATATTACTTCCTGGACAGTGGACCGCTTATCCAGGATATGGTTGGTGTCCAGTCTGCATCACAAGGATGAAGAAAAATATTTTCAGACGATTGAAAATCTATTTTTATCGGCGGAGGTGAACGAATTGGTGGCCTTATATTCCGCATTATCCGTATTGCACTATCCCGAACGCTGGACAAAGCGTTGTGCCGAAGGGATCCGCAGCAGCATCGGTGCTGCCTTAAACGCGGTAGCGTGCAATAATCCTTACCCGGCGGCATACCTCGATGAACCGGCCTGGAATCAAATGGTGCTGAAAGCCATCTTCACCGATAACCCGCTGGATGAGATCATTGGAATAGATGAGCGCGCAAATGCCGACCTGGCAAAAACCCTGTCGGATTATGCCCATGAGCGATGGGCTGCCGGCCGCTTTTTAAATCCGCTGGTTTGGCGTTGCGTGGGAAAATTTATCAACACCGGAATTTTCCCCGATATTGAAAAACTGGCAGCTTCCGGGCATGCCTACAACAGGGAAGCCGCGGCGCTGGCATGCAGGGATAGCGCTTATGCACCCGCACAGGAATTATTGAATAAAAACCCGAATATGAAATCGGCTATTGCTTCCGGACAATTGAGCTGGAAAGCGCTGGCTGAAAAAATGAAAAATTATGTGTTGCAGTAATAACATTACAGAGAAAGACCTTCAGCCAGGTATTAGAGACAAATCATACCTGGAAAGGATCAAAGGAATGCAATTCTTCGATCCGCATATCCACATGGTTTCCCGTACAACAGATGATTATGAAGCGATGGTGGACGCCGGTATTGTTGCTGTCATTGAACCTGCTTTTTGGGTAGGCCAACCGCGTACAGGGATTGATACCTTTCGCGATTATTACAGCAGCCTGATAGGTTGGGAACGTTTTCGCGCTTCGCAGTTTGGTATCAAACATTATTGTACCATTGGGTTAAACTCACGTGAAGCCAATAACGAACCGCTGGCAGAGCAGGTGATGGAACTTCTCCCGTTGTTCGTGTACAAAGAAGGCGTGGTGGGCGTGGGAGAAATTGGTTTTGACGATCAAACGCCCGCTGAAGAAAAGTATTATCGTTTGCAACTGGAATTAGCGAAGGAAGCCGGGTTACCCGTGCAGATCCATACGCCGCACCGCGACAAAAAAAGAGGAACCACAAGAAGTATGGATATCGCTGTTGAACATGGGCTTGACCCAGGGATGGTGATCGTGGATCACAACAATGAAGAAACGATGAAAGAAGTGCTTGACAGGGGTTTCTGGGCCGGCTTTACCATTTACCCCTTTACCAAAATGGGGAATGAGCGGATGGCCGATATAGTGAAACAGGTAGGAACAGAGCGGATCATGATCAACTCCGCGGCAGACTGGGGGATCAGTGATCCGCTGGCAGTGCCTAAGACGGCGGCCCTGATGAAGGATATGGGTATCCGTGAAGAAGACATCCGGAAAGTAACCTATCAGAATGCGATGGATGCTTTTGCACAAAGCGGCCAGATTGACGAAGCTGATTTTACCGGCGTAAAAAATATTGATCAGAACCTTAAGTTTGGCAAAAACACCGTGCTTAGGGGAGGACAGCAACCCCGGACCGACAAGAGTTCTATCATCATACGATAAAATGCCCCGGGTGAACAGAGCAATCGGACTGCTGCGCCTGACGCGGCCTGCGAATATAATTACCGCTGTTTCTGATATCCTGGCCGGTGTGGCTGTTGCCGCTTTTGTATCGGGCGAAGCCGGGTTGTTGAACTGGCAGGGTGTGGTGCTGTTAATAATTGCTACCTCTGGTTTGTATGGCGGGGGCGTGGTGTTAAACGATGTCTTTGATGCAGAACTGGACCGGGTAGAACGGCCCGAACGTGCTATTCCAAGCGGTTTGATTACAAAACAGACGGCTGGCTGGTTAGGCCTTGCTTTACTTGTACTGGGCATTAGTGCAGCAGCGGGAGTACATGCTTCCGGATGGTTTTCTATTTCTGCCTCCCTGGCGGCGGCCATTGCTGTTTGCGCCGTAGTATATGATAAATGGCTGAAGCACCACAACTGGCTGGGGCCTGTTAATATGGGACTCTGCCGGGGACTGAATTTGTTATTAGGTATGAGCATCCTGCCTGCTGCCGTTTCCCGATATTACTATCTCGCGGTGGTGCCGGTATTGTACATAGCAGCTATTACCATGATCAGCAGGGGAGAAGTGCATGGCGGGAAAAAGAATATTTTATATGGCGCTGCTTTGCTGTATCTGTTGGTGATGCTGAATATCTTCATCATAGGCTTGCTGAATCACAACGCAGTATATACCGCGATTTTTGTTGCTTTATTTGCCATTATGGTTTTCCCTCCTTTGTTCAGCGCGATCCGAACGCCCGATGGAACTTTGATCGGGAAAGCGGTAAAGTGGGGTGTGATCGCGTTGATCGTAATGAATGCGGCCTGGGCAGCGGCCTTCGGTATGACCGGCTTTGCCCTGGCGATCCTGTTGCTGCTGCCTGTGTCTCTTTTCCTGGCTAAACTATTTGCCGTTACCTGATGGCTATAAAGCATTAAAGGCGTATTTTTATAGTTTCAAATCCGGTTCCCGTACTACTTTAGTTAACATTGAGATGGATTATATAGAACAATCATTTGAGATTCAATTCAGATACAGGGTTTTTTTTACTAACCATTTATTTTCGCCCGGAAATCCGCTCTTCAGAGATTTCTTGAATGTAACGGCATCGGGTACACTAAAAAAGATATTTTTTGTAGTGGACCGGGGAGTAGCGGATAGTCATCCGGATCTGCAAATACAGATCCGGGATTATTTCGCCGGTATGCCGGGGTACACGCCCATCGGGGAGATGCTGTTGGTTCCCGGAGGGGAGCAGGTAAAAAATACCACGGCGTATTTTCATGAAATCGTGGATGCAGTAGATCATTATGGAATAGACCGCCATTCTTATATTGTAGGGATTGGAGGAGGCGCGGTATTAGACCTTGTGGGCTATGCTTCGGCAGTATCCCATCGGGGGATCAAGCATATCAGGATCCCTACAACGGTGCTTTCGCAAAATGATTCGGGAGTGGGCGTAAAGAACGGCATTAATTATAAGGGGAAGAAAAATTTCCTGGGAACCTTTGTTCCTCCAGCCGCTGTTTTTAACGATTATTTTTTTCTTACTACTTTAAGCGACAGAGAATGGCGGTCGGGTATGGCGGAAGCGGTGAAGGTGGCGCTGATAAAAGACCGTTCTTTTTTTGAATGGCTGGAAAACAATGCCGGTTTACTGTCGCGTAGAAATATGGAGGCTATGCAGTTTCTGATAAAAAGGTGTGCAGCGTTGCATTTACAGCATATTGCAGGCGGCGATCCTTTTGAATTGGGTTCTTCCCGTCCGCTTGATTTTGGTCACTGGAGCGCGCATAAAGTGGAGCAGCTTTCGGATTTTGGCATCCGGCATGGAGAAGCGGTGGCGATGGGCATAGCGCTTGACAGTGCGTATTCCTGGTTATCGGGACGGCTTAAAGAAGAAGATGCGAAGCGCATTATTGCAGCGTTAAAATCGCTTGGCTTTGCGGTTGCCCATCCGCTTATGGAGATACACAATGAAGAGAGCCCTGTGCTGAGAGGTTTGAATGAATTCAGGGAACACCTGGGGGGGCAACTGACGGTAATGTTGCTGGAAGCGATCGGTAAAGGGGTGGAGGTGCATGAACTGGATATTGATCTGTTAAAAAGAGCCGGTCAATGGCTTAAAGCGTTATAAAGAAACATGAAAACAAAATACGGTGATCTTACTTACTGCACCAATATTCATGCGGGAGAAAGCTGGGAAGACCATTTCGCGCAGTTGCAGGAACATGTTCCCGTTATAAAACAAGAACTGGCCCCGGATCAGTCTTTTGGAATAGGGCTCAGGTTGTCCGGTAAGGCAAGCATCGTGCTTATGGAGGAGCCGGCGTTGAAAAACTTCCGGCAATGGCTAAACGATATCAACGGTTATGTAAGTATTATAAACGGATTCCCCTATGGAGGATTTCATCGTACAGTGGTGAAAGACAAGGTGCATGCACCCGACTGGACCCAAACGGAACGGGTGGAATACACGATCCGGCTGGCGAAGATCCTTGCGCAACTATTGCCTGAGGGTACAGACGGCGGTATCTCAACTTCTCCTTTGACATACAGGTTTTGGCATACTGCGGAACAGTTGCCGGAGGTATTCGAAAAGACTACCCTGCATTTACTACAGGTGGTTGATCAATTGATACAGGTTAAACAGGCTACCGGAAAGCTCATCCATATAGACATTGAACCTGAGCCGGACGGATTGTTAGGCAAGGGAAAAGATTTCTTAAACTGGTACACACAATATTTGCTGCCGTTGGGAATCCCCTTTATTGCAAAGTATTTCGGATGCAGCGCCGGGGCGGCGGAACTGCATATCCGGCAGCACGTACAACTTTGTTACGATGTATGTCATTTTGCTGTTGGTTTTGAGGACCATTTCGCTATGATCCGGGAATTGCAATCGCTGGGTATCCGCACAGGCAGGATCCAGATCAGCGCGGCATTGAAAGCAGAACTGCCGGAAAACCCGGTAGAGCGGCAGGCGGTTATTACGTCATTTTCGGGCTACAACGAACCGGTCTATCTGCACCAGGTGGTGGCGTTGCAGCAAAACGGGCAACTGAAAAGATATCCCGACCTGCCCGATGCGCTGAACGATGCAGATCGGTCTTCGGCAAAGGAATGGCGCGCCCATTTCCACGTTCCGGTGTTTGAAGAAAAATTGGGTTTACTCAGATCCACCCAAAAAGATATTGAAAAAGTGGTGGCGCTTCACAAGCAGGATCCTTTTACATCGCATCTTGAAGCAGAAACCTATACCTGGGAAGTGTTGCCGGAAAAACAAAAACTGCCTGTTGCCGGTTCCATTATCAGGGAGATGCAATGGGTGAAGAGACTGTTGGCCGACAATAGCTGATGCAGGTTACAGGAGGCAGGGAGTTTTTAGTTTGGGGTTTGGAAGTTAGGGGTTAGGATCGCTCAATTAATGCTGACGGCTCATAGCTTATAACTAAAAACCAAAAACCAAAAACTATAAACCCCAAACTCCAAACTAAAAACATTCAAACTATAAACTATAAACTCTCCCCGCTGTGAACAAAACCGTAGTTATAGATGTTGTAGGATTGTCTTCCAATCTCATTGGCGAGCATACTCCTTTCCTGAGAAGCTATGCGGCTCAAAGGCATTTGCAAACTATTGAACCCATGCTGCCTGCGGTAACCACTGCCGTACAGTCCACCTATATTACCGGCAAATGGCCTTCAGAACACGGAATAGTAGGCAATGGCTGGTACGACCGTACCGATTGTGAAATAAAATTCTGGAAGCAATCCAACAAACTGGTACAGTCCGAAAAGATATGGGAGAGGGCAAAAAAGGCGGATCCGTCTTTCACGGTTGCCAAAATGTTCTGGTGGTACAATATGTATTCCGCTGCCGATTATGCCGTAACGCCCCGGCCGAATTACCTGGCGGACGGGCGTAAAATGCCCGATTGCTATTCGCATCCTGCTTCTCTGAGGGATGAATTGCAACAGAAATTCGGGCAGTTTCCTTTATTTTCTTTCTGGGGTCCCGGCTCCAATATTAAATCCACGCAATGGATTGCGGATAGCACTATTTATACGGATGAAAAATATAACCCTACACTTACATTGGTGTATTTACCCCACCTTGATTATTGCCTGCAAAAGCATGGTCCTGATTTTTCAAAGATCCATATTTTTTTGAGCGAGATAGACAAGGTGGTGGAGCAGTTGGTTAAGTATTTCAATTCAAAAGGCGCCAGGGTCATCATCTTATCGGAATATGGGATTGCCCCGGTTAGCCGTCCGGTTCATATTAACCGGGCTTTGCGTGAAAAAGGGCTATTGGGTATCAGGGTGGAACGCGGATTGGAATTATTAGATGCGGGCGCTTCCAGGGCTTTCGCCGTAGCAGATCACCAGGTAGCCCATATTTATTTGAATGACCCTGCAGTTTATAACCAGGTGCACGAAATCGTGTCAACGCTGCCCGGAGTAGCCAGGGTATTGGATCGGGAGGCACAAAAGGAATATCATATTGACCATGAGAGATCGGGTGATATCGTGCTGGTAGCTGATAAGGAAAGTTGGTTCACGTATTATTTCTGGTTGAACGATAAACTGGCGCCGGATTATGCCAGGGTAGTGGACATCCATAAAAAACCGGGATATGATCCGGTGGAATTATTCATGACTTCAAAGCTCCGTGCAGGATACAAATTGTTGCGGAAAAAGTCAGGATTCAGGTATGTAATGGATGTCATCCCTTTAGATGCGACGCTGGTGAAAGGCTCTCATGGCAGTATGCTCACAGACCCGGCTTTTCATCCGGTACTGATTACTGATGAACCTTCCGGAAAAACGAAGCTGAAGGCAACGGATATTTATGAAATTCTCTGGCAGCATTTTTAACGATGGAAATTCTTGGATATGGGCTGGCGGTTTTGATAGGCGTTTCTCTGGGTCTTATTGGAGGGGGCGGATCCATACTAACCGTCCCGTTACTCGTGTATATATTTGGTTTATCACCCGTGTTAGCTGTATCTTATTCTCTTTTTATTGTGGGGGTTACCAGTCTTATAGGAGCCGTTGACAATTTCAGAAAGGGGCAGGCGCATATTAATCTCGCACTGCCCCTGGGAGTGGTATCGCCGGCAACGGTTTATTTTGTAAGATTATATGTGGTGCCCAATATTCCGGAACATTTATGGACGGTAGGACAGTTTACGGTTACCAAATCGGTAGTTATCATGATCTTGTTTGCCATACTGATGCTGGCTGCTTCCGTATCTATGCTCAGGAAAGCCAAAATAGTGTTGTCTGAAAAAGATCCCATTCGACATTGGCGGGATTATCTTCAATTGGCATTATTTGGGTTGGGTATTGGTTGTGTAACCGGTTTCCTGGGAGCGGGCGGAGGTTTTCTGATCATCCCCGCTTTGGTGCTCTTGTTGAAGCTCCCCATGAAGGAGGCGGTGGGAACTTCTTTGTTGATTATAGCAGTTAATTCCCTGGTGGGCTTTACCGGAGATCTGGGGCATTACGATATTGATTGGGTCTTTCTGCTCGTGATTACTGCCATCGCTTCGTGTGGTATTCTGATAGGCGCTCAACTGGCGAAGAAAATATCGGGAACGAAATTAAAGACAGGATTCGGGTGGTTTGTGCTTGTGATGGGAGGATACATCATTGTGCAGGAAATGATCAGTCTTTGGAGTTAGGTGGATGAAGCTTCAAAAACAAGGTAAATTGAGTTCCGGTTTTCAGCTATGGAGCTGTATCATTGATGGAGATTGGATTTCAGTTTCTTTTTTCTCTTTGTTCCGTCACTATAGTATGTTCAATTTCCGCTGTTTGAGTCGGTCGGTTTGCTACCCGGGTTTACCGAATCGCTGCCTGAGCTTGTCGAAGGCAGCGAGGTCGAAGGCAACTTCCTCCCATACGCTTTTGCCAATTCCGGCAATTTGTGATGTTCTCCGTTTATAAGTGCTTCCTTCTTTTCTCTGCGCCATCCCTGTACCTGTTTCTCCCGCTGATTGGTGTTGCGCAAGACGAAGTTCCAGGTATTTGGTGCTGCCGACATAACAACTGCCGTCTGCACATTTCAAGATGTACATGTATCCTTTCATAGTTAGCGTTTTTTATACCAGCCACCGTGGTGAACTAACCCAGCCACCGTGACAAGTTCAGCCGCCGTGACGAGCCCAACCACCGAAGTGAATCCGGAGCCACCGGGGTGAACCCCGCTATCGAAATGAATTCAACCACCAATTTGAACCCGGCGCTTGAAGTGAATTCAGCCGCCGAGGTAAACTCAGTCGCCGCCCGAGCCTGTCGAAGGTGAGCCTGTCGAATGCTGCCTGAGCCTGTCGAAGGCAGCAATACCGTCTCATTCTTCCGCGATCAACACCCCGAACTTATCGGTTAATCCCGGGGACACCCTATATAATATATCAATAAAACCCTGACCGTAGCGTGCGTAGTAAGGTAATATATTCTCCACTCTTTCCTGGAGGGAATGATTCGGAAATAACCCGGATTTTAATTGCTGCAATTGACCGCTTTGAATTGAATATTTATGTTTTTCTGCTCTCAGCATTTTCTTTTCTAAATTTTTTAACGCTTTAGCTGCTTTTGCTTCTAAAGCATTTACATGTTGTATGAGGGTAGTGTCAATCGGTTGAACAATCTTGCGAAGATGCTCATAAAAGCCGGACAACTGTTCCGCTTCATTTCCAAGCGTAAGTTGAAGACTGCTTCTTGCCAATACGATATCTTTCAGCAACGCAGATTCCTCTTTAAAAAGTGCTTCCGGATCAACGCCTAATTTCTTCATTAGTTTATGCATCCTGCCTTCCACTATCAAAAAGGAATTGCGTTGCAGCAATACCGGGTAGGGCACGCCATAATGTTCAAAGAGCTCTTTTAATTCAAGCCAGTAGGCCACTTCCGAGCCGCCGCCAATAAATACAATGTTGGGGAGAATGGTTTCCTGGAATAAACCGCGCAACACCACATTGGGACTAAACCGTTCGGGATACTCTGCTAATTCCTTCAATATTTCATCTCCGGAAAAGGAAATCTCCGAATTATTAATCTGAAACCGGTCTCCTGTTGTGAGGATGCGTTCCCTGAGATTGTCCTTCATGTAAAACAGGTTGATATCCCTGGGGTTCACCTGTGCATGATAATGACGGTCGGCAAGGCGATCTGCGGTTTGCTTTACCAGGGCCGCCGGCGTATGCCGGAAAAGATCGTCTTCGAAAACCGAAGTCATTTCTTTTTTCAAACCGGCATGATCGGCTATAAGTACCAGCAGCCCGTATGATCCGAAAAGACCGTTTACAAATTTAAGAGTGGCTTCCTGGATGGTGGAAGAATCGTTGTAACAGCTATCTAACAGATCCATAAGCGCTTTACCCCCTTCCAGTATGCTCAGTTCCCCTTCCATACGCCGGATAAGAGGCGCTATACCTTTGGTATTCATTCTTCCTACAGCGCCTGTTTGGGTGGTTTCCCAAACCAGTTTTTCCCCACTTAAAAAAATATGGTTGAGTTCTTCCAGGTCGTTGTCCTCACTGCCCATATAATATACAGGCACAAAATGGTTTTCCGGGAATTGAGCTTTCAGTTGGTCCGCCAGCTTTATTGCCTGGATAATCTTATAGATGAAATAGAGATAACCCGTAAAAATATTAGGCTGATGAGCTGTACATATGGTAAACGTATGAATATCTTTTAATTTCTCTATATTATGGTTCACTTTTTCGGATACAGCAATTCCTTCATATTGGGTTCTAATAATGTCAGACAGTAAATCACGATTGGTATTGAAAGCCTTTCTTTCCTCCATGGCTTTCCGGATACCGGAAATATCGGGGGTGTGTTTGTAAAAAGGCCGGAGAGCCGTATGCTGAGCCAGGTAGTCAATAGCTAACGCGGAAAAGGCATGGGTGCTCCCATAGCTGATCCATTGGGGTGACAAATTCATATCATATACAAATATGTGGCAAATTAGCCAATTCAATGAAATGAACCGTTCATGTATTTTTTTCACACCGGGAAACAAAGGAAGAGCCATCTCCTGGTCTGCCGGTAAAGCGTTATTCTGTAGAAATGCGAACGCCGGGATATTGCATGAAAAAATATCCGGAGATTTAAGAAGGAAAGTAAAAACAGGCTTAAAAGCAACAACCCCCCGGACGGGAGGTTGCGCTTGAAGTTGATTGACACTAACCCACCAATGTATATTGTACAGCCTAATCTATAATCAAGCAAAAAATGGGTTCATTTTATAAAAAAACACCTATGAAAGCCGCAATCAGAAAACCAATGGTATGCCTAATTTTTAAATTTAATAGCTTAAAGTTAAGCACTTTTTAACGGATCACCAATAACGAAAACCGGGTATTAAGTGTTAAAATTTTTTACGATAAAGTAAGAGCAGATACCTTCAAAAAAATAAAAGAGAATGATTTTCAATTATTTAGCCGAAAGATATTAGCAGGGATCGTCGGATGCTATGGGATCCCCGGTGCAAAGGCATTAGGATACTATGGTTGCAGCTTGCATTACCTCATGCGAAAGCATTGGATACGAACGGAGAGGTTGCCCGTGGGCGATGGGCGAACGATCCGTTTTTCTGGGCTGCTATAAAAAATTGGGTTTTTAGCTATCGAACGCATATTTTTATGGATTCTAAATCGCGCAATTGTAATGACGAACCCTTACACAAAAAGTGCCGGAACCCTGATATTTGGATTGATGATCGCTGTTTTCTCGGCCTGCCGCTCTGATCAGTACGAACCGCTTACCTTTCAAAAGTATGCCAGCATCGCTCTCGTAGGCAATAACCTGGGATCAAGAATGACCAACTATGATTATTTTGAAACGGAAATGCAGCTTCGTTACCCCGACAGCATGCTGTACTTCCGTAATTTTTGCGACGGGGGCAACACCCCGGGTTTCCAGCCCCACGCCGCCAGGAATGATCCCTGGGCATTTCCCGGTGCTGAGAAGTTTCAGACCGAACTGGCTACCAACTCCCATAGCGAAGGACATTTTGATTATCCCGATCAGTGGCTCACCCGGCATCGGGCGGATATTATCATCGCCTTTTATGGATACAATGAATCTTTCCAGGGTGAAGAAGGCCTGGAAAATTTTAAAGCCGAACTGGATGCTTCTATCAAACATACCCTGCAACAAAAATACAATGGACATGCCGCACCGCAACTGGTGATCGTATCTCCTATCGCTTTTGAAAACTTATCTTCCATAATGGACCTCCCGGATGGAAAAAAGGAAAACAAAAACCTGCAGCTTTATGCGGAAGGTATGAAACAGGTAGCGGCGGCTAATAACGTATTGTATGTTGATGTTTTTTCTCCTACCCGGAAATGGTTTGCGCAGGCGAAGGAACCCCTTACCATTGACGGCTCCCAGTTGAATGAAGAAGGATATAAGAAGTTTGGACTGCTGCTCGCTGATAAAATTTTCGGTAAGAAATCCGCTGTTGATGAAACCCATAAGCAACTCGTTTTTGATGCAGTGAAAGAAAAAAACTGGATGTGGCTCAACGACTATAAAATACCCAATGGGGTGCATGTTTACGGCCGCAGGTACAACCCCTTTGGTCCGGATAATTATCCGGCCGAAATTGAGAAGATCCGCCAAATGACAGCGATCCGGGATACCGCCATCTGGAAAGCGCTGAAAGGAGAGAAGATGGATATAGCTGCCGCGGATAAGAGAACCCGCACCCTCCCTCCCGTTACTACTAATTTTAATCCAAAACAGAATGGCAGCCTAACCTATTTATACGGACAGGAGGCGCTGAGCAAACTGAAAGTGCCGGAAGGATATAAGATTGAGCTTTTTGCCTCGGAGCAGGAGTTTCCTGAACTGGCGAAGCCCATGCAGATGTCGTTTGATAATAAAGGCCGTTTATGGGTAGCCACTATGCCCAGCTATCCGCATTATAAGCCGGGTGACGCCAAGCCGGATGATAAAATTATTATCCTTGAGGATACTGATAACGATGGCAAAGCTGATAAGCTAACCGTATTTGCCGACCACCTGCACCTGCCCGTGGGCTTTGAAATAGCGCCGGAAGGCGTATATGTGTCGCAGGGTACTAACCTGAAATTATTTACGGATACCGATGGCGATGATAAAGCCGATAAGGTTGAGATTTTATTAAGCGGTTTTGACGACCATGATACGCATCATAACAGCCACGCCTTTACAGCCGACCCCTCCGGCGCCATTTATTCCGGGGAAGGGGTTTTCCTGCATACCAATGTGGAAACTTCCTACGGCCCGGTACGCGCTACCAATGGTGGATTTTACCGCTATGCGCCACAGTTGCACAAACTGGAACGGACCGCTCAGCTTTCCATTCCCAATCCCTGGGGCATTGCATTTGACGACTGGGGCCAGCCATTTTTTGCCGAAACTTCGGGCCCCGATGTAAGATGGATGATGCCCGGAACGGTATTGCCCAGATATGGAGAAGCAACACATAAGTCTTTTAATTTAATAGAAGAAGCGCATAAGGTACGGCCTACCTCAGGGCTGGAGTTTGTTTCCAGCCGCCATTTTCCCGATGAAATACAGGGCGATATGCTCATCAACAATACCATTGGCTTTTTGGGAACAAAAGAACACGTGATAGAAGACAGTGGCACGGGCTATAAAAGTCATCACCGCGTGGACCTGGTAGTGAGTGAAGACCGAAATTTCCGCCCCGTGGATATGGAGTTCGCCCCCGATGGATCGCTTTACCTGATTGACTGGCACAATATCCTTATCGGTCACATGCAGCACAATGCCAGGGATCCGTTGCGCGATCACATGCACGGAAGGGTGTACCGGATCACATATCCTTCCAGACCGCTGGTGACACCGGCGAAGATAGACGGCGCTCCTGTGGAGGTATTGCTGGATAATCTGAAACTACCGGAATACCGTACCCGCTACCGTACCCGACGCGAACTGAGAGGCAGGGATGCCTCCGAGGTGCTGCCCAAACTGAAGAAATGGGTGAGCGGGTTGGATAAAAATGATCCCAGGTATGAGCATCATAAACTGGAAGCGCTATGGGTAAGCTGGGGACTGAATAAGGTGGATCAGGATCTGCTGAGAGAAATGCTTAAAGCAAAAGACTACCGTGCCCGGGCCGCTGCGGTTAATGTTGTCCGTTATACCGGTCACCAGGTGGCCGACCAGGCCGAACTGCTGATGCAGGCCGCCCGTGATCCGCATGGAAGGGTGCGGCTGGAAGCTATCGTGGCGGCTTCGTGGATCGGGAAGGAAAAAGGTATGCCCATTCTGGAAGAGGCTGCGAAGATGCCCCTGGATGAATGGATGGTGCATGCACATGAGGCAGCCGTGGCGCATCTGAACGGAAAACTGGTAAAAGAGCACAAAGAAGAGCAGATCGTATCGTCGTTAAAAGGTAATGATCTGGCCCTTTTCAAAAAGGGAAAAGAAATATACGCGCGGGATGGCTACTGCAATACCTGTCATCAGCCGGATGGCAAAGGCTTGTCGGCATCCGGATTCCCGCCGTTAGCGAATACCCAATGGGTAACCGGGAATGAAGAACGACTGATAAAGGTGGTATTAAAAGGATTACTGGGCCCCCTGGAAATAAACGGACATAAGTTTCCCGGACAGGTGCCGATGACGCCTTTTGAAGGTTTACTGAATGATGAAGAAATAGCATCGGTATTAACTTATGTGCGGAATTCGTTTGGCAACCAGGCGCCGGCCATTCAACCTGAACTGGTGAAAAAAGTGCGGGCATCTGTCGAAAATAAAAAAGATTTTTATTCGCCCGAAAAGCTGCTGTCAGAGCATCCGCTGGAAAAATAATTTCATCAATTGGTAAGAATGATAATATGGGCAGTTGGAAAATAATCATGCGTTCCGGGTCTGGCGCACCCTTTGACATATATTTAGCAAAAAGCTACCTGGAAGCAAATGGAATACAGGTACAACTGCAGAATGAACTGGCAGCCCAGGTATATTCAGGTGCTGTTGACCAGGCCAAACTTTTGGTCAGAGAAAGTGACGCGGAGCGGGGCATAAAACTATTAACGGAGGGAGGGTATATAGAAGTTTGAATGATACTGATGTAGGTGAAGCAGCGCTGTGTAAAGTATGGCAGTTTCGCATTTAACATGTTCTCCGGAGTTCCGTTCTCCGCCTGTCTTATACTGTGTATGGATCATACTATTGAAGCAAAACTGTTCGTAAATGAATAGACTCTTTTGTAAGTACGTATAAGATTAATTTGGTTGGGGAAGTTCAGGGGGGCGGATCATTTATAAAGCGACCCGCTATAGACACAAATAAACTGCTTGAATTTTTACCTGCAATTTTGAAATTGTTGTTGGTAATGACTATTGTCATGATTGTTGTCAATAAGTTTAGCAATGGAGGAGATATATTTACAGAACAAAACTTTTGATCAAAACGACTCGTTGCGCCAAGGTGAATATGAAAACTGCATCTTTAACAATTGCAACTTTGCTGATGACGATCTTTCGGAATTTAATTTCACAGACTGCACATTCACCGGTTGCAATTTTAGTTTAGTAGAGCTTAGCAACACAGCATTTCGGAACATAAAATTTAAAGACTGCAAAATGTTGGGCCTTCGGTTTGATATCTGTAACAAGTTTGGACTTTCTTTTTCTTTTGAAGGTTGCCAATTAAATCATTCCTCGTTTTACGCGACAAAAATTAAAAAAACAGTTTTTAGAAATTCGCAGTTGCAAGAAGCGGATTTTGCGGAAGCTGACCTGACGGGAGCCCTGTTTGATAATTGTAATTTGACACAAGCGATTTTTAATCATACAACACTTGAAAAAGCCGACTTCCGGACTTCTTACAATTATTCCATTGACCCGGAAATCAACCGGATAAAAAAAGCAAAATTTTCAATTTCGGGAGTTTCCGGACTTTTAGACAAATACGATATTGACATAGAGAAATGATACTTTGAACGAAGGTGTCAAATTCGGATTACTTTTTTGTCCGGAGATGGAAAAGTCCTCTGTTTTTATAGGAAGTCCGTATTCCGGGCCCGGCTTAAAGTTGAATTTTTTATACCGGGCAACGTGGGTAGTATCTACTATACACGCGGCAAGGGTTAGTATTTGTTTCATAAGTATTTGCTTAACGGCAAAAGATACATAAAAAATTTTTAAACCGGCGAATATTTAACAGGGCAGGTGCAGCCCAAATTTTCGCTGGCGGGTGGGGACACCCGCCAGTAGAGCTCGCTACCGGTCGGTGTCACCACCGACCGGAATCTCACAGGAAAGCGAAAATTTGGAATGCACCCAACCGGGCGGGACAGGCGCATGAAGACTGGAAGCGCTGAAAATGAAGCGTAGCCCCGAAAGATTTTTCTGCGCCCTGCGGTGCAGTGGCTTTTCCTTTCCGGTATTCTTTCGTATTTTCAACCCTTAAACGATTAAGCATGACAGATTTCGAGCAGCAGGTTGCATATTACCGGTATTTAGCAAAGAAACACGGCAGGAAGATATTACTGGGAGTGTTTGTATTGATCCTGCTCCTTACATCCGTGAGAACCGTAGGGCCCGAAGAAGAAGGGGTGGTGCTGAACCTGGGACAATACAGCAGAACCGTAAATCCGGGGCTTAATTTCATTGCTCCCTTTGGTATTGAGAAGATGTACAAGATACCTGTTCAGCGGCAGCTTAAGCACGAGTTTGGTTTCAGAACTACCGGTATCGGCAGCCGTTCCCAATATTCAGACGGCGACTTCAGCATTGAATCCTCCATGTTAAGCGGCGATCTGAACATGGCCGACGTGGAATGGGTGGTACAATACAGGATAGAAAATTCCTTTCAATACCTTTTCAGGGTAAAAGACCCCGAACGTTCGCTGCGGGATATGGCCGAGTCGGCCATGCGCAAATCGGTGGGCGACAGAACGGTGAATGAAGTGCTGACCATTGGACGCCAGGAGGTGGCCACCAATATGGAAGTGCTGTTGCAGAAGTTGTGCGATGAATATGAAAACGGGATCCGGATAGACCAGGTGGTATTGCAGGATGTGAACCCGCCTGCGCCGGTTAAGCCTTCTTTTAACGGCGTTAACCAGGCCCAGCAGGAACGGGAAACGCTCATCAACCAGGCCGAGTCGGAATACAACAGCGTTATACCGCGGGCGAGGGGCGAAGCCAAAGAAACCATTCAATTGGCCGAAGCCTATGCGCTGAACCGGGTGAATGGCGCTACCGGCGACGCTGCCAGGTTTGAGGCATTATACGCGGAGTATATTAAAGCACCCGAGGTTACCAAAAAAAGGATCTACCTCGAAACCATGGAAAGGATATTACCTAAAATTGGCAATAAAGTGGTGGTGGACGAAAAAGGAAACAACGTGTTGCCTTTGCTGAGCCTCGGTAACAAAACGACCTCGTCTAAATAATTTATAAACGAATGGCACTGCATAGCAGTGTTTCAAATAAATACTTATACAATGATCAGCCCCAAACAAATTATAGTAATTGTGTTAGTAATAGTGGCGGTACTGGCTGTTTCCGGTTCTGTGTTCATTCTTAATGAAACGGAGCAGGCGATCGTCACCCAGTTTGGAAAGCCGGTAGGGGAGCCCCGTGTGAAGCCGGGAGTAAATTTGAAAGTACCTTTTATTCAGAAAGTACAGTTTTTCGATAAGCGTTACCTGGCCTGGGACGGACATCCTAATCAGGTGCCGACCAAAGACAAGAAATTTATTTATGTAGATACCTATGCCCGGTGGCAGATCACCAATTCGCTGCAGTTTTTTATTCGCCTGAGAGATGAGAGATCAGCCAAGTCGAGGCTGGATGATATTCTCGATGGCGAGACCCGGAACGCGGTGGCGGCGCATGAACTACTTGATATTGTACGTTCTACTAACCGCAAACCAGAGGTGGGAGAAGATTTCCTGGAGCAACTGGAAAACCTGGATTCCATTTCCGTTGGACGGGATAAAATAGAAACCATGATCCTCAGGAAGGTCAATGAAAGAACCGCCGATCTTGGCATCAGGATATTGGACTTCCGGTTCAGAAGGGTAAATTACGTGGAAGAAGTGAGGAACAGGGTGTACGACCGGATGATCAGTGAAAGGAACAGGATCGCCGAACAGTTTAAATCCGAAGGGCAGGGGGAAGCGCTGAAAATACGGGGTAATAAAGAACTGGACCTGGCAGAGATACAATCATCGGCCATAAAAGACGCCCAGGTGATCAGGGGAAAAGCCGATGCAAGTGCTACGGCAATTTATGCAGCCGCGTATAACAAAAACGTACAGTCGAGGGAATTATACAGTTTCGTGAAATCCATGGAAACACTGGAAAGGTCGCTCGACAGCCAAACCAGCGTAGTGCTTACCACCGACAGTGAGTTGTTTAAATTTTTGAAAAAGCCCTGATTCAATATATAGGTATTATTGGTCAGAGACTCATGGTCGTTTTTTAGAAAAGACCTGGTATTTTGCGGAAGGGTTAAAGAGTGAATTCGTCCAAAGAGGCATAGCCGCCGGGATCAATGATATGGTTTCATGATGAGCGTCCTTTTTACTGATAGCCCGGTAAAAGACTTTAAATCGGCCTCAGCATCTGGTAAACGGTGTTGCAGACGCTTCTTTCATAAAATGCCGGCGCAAGGTATTACCTGCCATTCTCGCCCGATGAATCGTCTTCACTTTCTTCCAGGTTACTATGTTCATCACCACCCAGGCTGTAGTAGTTGTTTTCTTCATCCTCTTCCCCGATGGCTTCGTTTGTATCATCCAGTTCCGACCCCGGAACATCAAGGCCAATACCCATGTCGTCCTTATGCTCCTCGTATGGTTGTACCGTGTCTTCCTGTTCAAAAATATCTTCCCTGCGGGGATAATGCGGGTAGCCGGGGAAATCTTTGCTTTCTCCGGGCTTGGTTTCCTGCGTTTTCATTTTCTTTTTCATCTCTGCACTTTTCAGGTGATTAAATATATACCCTTCACAAATTTCTTTAAAAGAACCGGATTTTCCATAAGGATTTCTTTTAACGGGATGAAATTTAACAAACGCCCGAAGAATATCTTTATGCGTGTAATCTCCTCTTTCGACAAAGCCGGGATATTTTTATGAACAATTGCTCGCCCCCGGTTTTCAGAACCTGAATATTTAAGATTTTTTGAACCGGGCAACTTCTTATTTTTATAAACTATTATATACCATCAGCGCTGTCGGGGTATGTCCCGGCTCCTTTAAATCTTTTTTTATGCTATTGAAATTGAAACTGGTTCTTCTTTTGTTTGCAGCAGGTATTTTAAGTGTTAACACGGTTCGAGCCCAGGTAACAATGCCCGTCAAAGGATTGTGTGCCCACCGGGGATCTATGACCTTGTATCCTGAAAATACCATTCCTGCTTTCCTGGAAGCTATATACCAGGGTGCGCAGATGATTGAGTTTGACCTCCAGTTGACCAAAGACAGCGTGCTGGTGATTATGCATGATGCGCGCGTTGATCGTACAACCGATGGAAAGGGATGGGTGTCGGAGATGACCCTCGCTGAAATCAAACAATTAGATGCCGGCGTAAAACATCCGAAACATCCGGCAGGAGTGAAAGTACCGACTTTTGAAGAAACCCTGGCTATTATGCCTCGTAATATCTGGCTGAATTGTCATCTCAAGGGAGGCGCTTCTGAAGCGCGTATGGCAACAGAATTGCTGGTAAAAACGCAGCGACTCCATCAGGCATTCCTGGCGTGTAGCGCTGAAGCTGCCCGGGCTGCCAGGGAAACGGATAATCGCATATTGATCTGCAATATGGAATTACAGGATAGAAAAGACAATAATGAATATGTGAATGCAACGTTGGAAAGAGGCGCGGAATTTATTCAACTGCTTTCAGGAAACGGGCTTCCTGCCACGGATATCATACAACGATTGAAGCAAAACAAAGTCCGGATCAACTATTTTTACGCCGCTGAGCCTTCAGAACTTAAAGAACTGTTTGAGTTGGGGATAAACTTTCCCCTGGTGAATGACGTCAGCCGGTTAATGCCTGTTGCTGAATCCCTCGGTATTGTTCGTGTCCGTCCTGAATTTTAAAGGGGAACCCTTTATTTGAGAAGAAAAGAAAATACTTTTGCTGGATGAAGACGCTCATTGTTGATGACAACAAGATTGCCAGAACCACCATGAAGCAATTGGCCCGGCAGGTAACGGATATTGAGCTGGTGGGGGAGTGCGCCAATGCAATGGAAGTGTATGATTTGATGCGGGAGCAGTCTGTTGACTTGCTGCTGCTGGATATTGAATTGCCTGGCATGACGGGGATTGAGCTGACGAAGAACCTGGGAAACCGCAGACCGGTAATTATTTTTACTACCGCTAAGAAAGAGTACGCGGTGGAAGCATTTGAATTGAACGTGGCAGATTATATCGTTAAACCTATTATCCTTGCGCGGTTTCTCCAGGCTGTAGGGAAAGCGCGGGAAATGATTGAGAGTAATAAGACGGAAGTTAGAACGGAGGAAGACGAGTTTGTGTTTATCCGGGATTCCAGTATTGTAAGGCGGTTGAAAATAGAGGATATATTATTCGCGGAGGCGATGGGGGATTATGTAAAGCTCCATACCCCTCAAAAATTTTATGCCATTCATACTACATTAAAGTCGGTGGAGGACAGGTTGCCGGTATCTAAATTTATCAGGGTTCACCGGTCTTATATCGTGGCCATTGCCAAAATTGATACCTTGCAGGATGGCGCACTGATCATTAGCGGGCGACCGGTTCCGGTAGCAGATGCATACCGGGCGGCGCTGAACAAAAGAATGAATGTGCTCTGATTTTCCTTTTGATTCTTCCTTCTCACCGATCGTTAATGCCCATTGAACGATTTTTATTTAATGTGGCTGTTAATTCCATAATACCTTGCACCTGGTGAAGTTGGTCGGCTTGTTGAGCATTCAAGTGAACAGGTATTTTGATTTCAACCCATCGCTGATGCTCAAAAAACCGGCGTTATTTAAATTCAGGATATGAAAACGATTTACATAATATTGTTTTTTGTTGATATACTTTTCATGATTTTTCTCTCTTTTCTCTTCTTAAAACTGATGGATACGAACGCCGGCGAAGGAAAGCTTTTTGAAACTTTTTCCGGCATCGTGATCAGTATCGGTCTTTTATTTTTCCTGTTGTACCGTTATTCCAGGCTGCCTGCCGGCAAAAAGCCGAAGGAATTTTGATTACATTAGCGGTAATAAACATTTCATGTCGCTCAGGAATATCATTTTCTATTTGTTGGCGGCCTTTGTTGCGGGCACATTGGTACTGGTATATGTACAGTATAATTTTACAAAAAGTATTACAAACCTGAACCGGGGCAATCAACAATACATCAACGAATACAATATCAATTCCGTATTGCGGGAGCTGGAGAAAGATGTTGTAAAGATTGAAAGCAACATCAGCAATTTTGTAGCTACGGGCAATGATGATTTTGTGAAAGGGATGAATGCGATGATTGAAAAAGCCCGGCACGACATGTTGTCTCTTCAGCGCTTTGCAGACGATTCGGCCACCATGGCCCTGATCAGCCGTTTGGATAGCGCCGTGTCGTCCAAGCTCGCGTTTTCCGGATCCATTCTTGATACGGTGAATAAAAAAGGGAAAAATGCAGCAGAAGCCCTGATAAAAACATTGGTAGGGAAGCAGTTGATGGATTCCGTCTTCGAATATGCGGAGCAGATCAAAAGCGTTCGTTACGACCGGCTGGAGCAATTAAATAAATCCAATATCCGGAATGGCAGGCGGGCGGAGAAACTCAATTATATATTGATAGGACTGACCCTGGCGAGTGCGGCCATTTTGTTTTGGTACATTATTTCCATCATCCAGCGATTGATTGATTCGGAAAAAAAAGTAAAGGAGGCAGCCCGCGTTAAAGAAAGTTTTTTGGCGAATATGAGCCACGAGATACGCACCCCCATGAATGCCATCCTGGGGTTTACGGCTTTGTTGGACCGGCAGCCTCTCAACAAGCGGTCGAAGGAATATGTGCATACTATTCAAAATTCCGGGGAAAGCCTGTTAAGCATCATCAATGATATTCTGGATCTGTCAAAAATAGAGTCCGGTATGATGCGTGTTGAATCAGCGCCTTTCTCCATAAGAGGACTGCTTCATTCCGTTAAAGTGATGTTTGGTTCAAAGGTGGCGGAGAAAAACCTTCATTTATATACCGAAATTGATGAGGGAATTCCGGGTATCCTGGAGGGCGATGCTACCAAGCTGACACAGATACTGGTGAACCTGATAGGAAATGCGCTGAAGTTTACGAAGGAGGGGTGTATCAGCATACACATAACGGACGAAAGAAGAGAGGGAAACAGGATATACACGGGAATTGCCGTGAAGGATACGGGGATAGGAATTGAAAGTGACAAACTGGAAAAAATATTCAATCGCTTTCAGCAGGCGGATGAAGCAGTGACCAGGCAATATGGAGGCACAGGGTTGGGACTGTCTATTGTTAAAGAATTTGTATCGCTTCTCAACGGAACCATTAAGGTGGAAAGTGAGCCCGGTAAAGGGACCTGTTTTTTCCTGACCATCCCCTATGTGGTGGCGGAAAATCAAAACACAGAGCGTTCGGAAGATCCGGCGCCGGGTGATGGTAGCGTTAATGGAAATTTTAAGAATAAGCATATTCTGGTGGCAGAAGATAATGAGATCAACCAAAGCCTGATAAAACATTTGTTCACGCGTTGGAAACTCAGTTATGATATGGCTCAAAACGGGAAAGCTGCCATTGATCTGTTGCGGCAGAAGAAGTACGACCTTATTTTAATGGATATCCAGATGCCTGAAATGGATGGTTATACCGCGGTAAAGGAGATCAGGGAATCTTTACGGTTGACCACCCCCGTGATCGCTATGACCGCCCATGCCCTTGCCGGAGAACGGGAGAAATGTCTGAGCTATGGTATGGATGAATATATTTCAAAACCCATTCGTGAAAGCCGCCTGCACCAATTAATTGCAAGGTTTACCCAAACAGACCCCGAAAACACGATGAGTGAAAAAACCGGTGCTCCGGATCAGGAGTATGATTGTATTCATCTTGGGTATATGAAGGAGATCAGTGGCGGGAACACCGCCTACGAAAAAGAAGTAACTGCACAGTTTATAGAAGCGATTCCAGAAACCTTGTCGGCGCTTGAAAAGGCATGGGAAAATAAAGACATCTCCCTGGTAAAGCATCTTGCGCACGATATGAAAACCACGGTTTCTGTCATGGGACTGACGGCATCGCTCCAGCCCCACCTTGATTCGCTCGAATACGATGATCTCACCGATGAAATCTTCTATTCCCGGTTTAACTTTCTGCAAACCGTTTGTAACAAGGCTCTTTCCGAAGCACAGCGGTATTATCGCACGCTTCATGATCCATTTCAACATTAAATTATAAAGGATTGGCGTTTTAAACGATCGCTTTTGCCTGTTCGCCGATTACAGCCTGAACCGGGAAAAGGAGCGGCATAGCTTTGTGTTGTTGAAAGAGATCAACGACAATGAAAATTATAAACCATAAAACTTTACAATCATGAAAAAGCTAATGATTTTATCAGCCGCTGCTATTTTATTTACCTCTGTTGCAGGCGCGCAAACGGAAACCGCTCTGAGGCACGATATGAAAAAAGATCGCACAATGATGAGAAAAGACCGGAAAAAGCTTCAAAAACTGGAAGGAAATGACGTAAGCTACCAGGCGAAACAGCAGTTCCTCATTGACTTCAACAATGCACCTGTTATCAGCTCGGAACGAAATGAAAATTACGATGAATTTACTTTCCTGAAAGACGGGAAAACTACCAAGGCATACTATGATGCAGACGCTACCCTGATCGGTACCATACAAATGAAAACCTTTGCTGATCTGCCGGCTAAAGCACAACAGCATATAACGAAATGGTACAAAGATTACACGGTTGGGGATGTTATTCTTTTTGACGACAATGAAGCCAACGAAGCGGATATGATACTGTATGGAACACAGTTTGATGACGAAGATTCTTACTTTGCAGAACTGCAGAAAGATACCCAGAAGATTGTAGTGCATATCATGATGGATGGAGATGTATCCTACTTCACCCAGTTGAGATAAACCCTCTTGATCATTGAACAGTAAAATCTAAAAAAATGAAGAATAATTCAAAAATCCTGGTGATTGCAATGGCGGTAATGATCGTTATTGGCGGTTGGGGTGTTTATGCAAATCATCGAACGGTGCGAAACAGTATTTTACAGGCGGAGCCGGCCCTGGTTCACAGGGCAGGGTATGCCAATACCGGTCAGTTTACGCCGCCTGATTTTGAAAAAGCCGCGGAAAGCAGCGTGGCATCTGTGGTGCATATCAAGACGGTAACGCAGTATGCAAAAGCATCCGGTGGCAGGCAGCAACAAAATCCATTTGGCGATTTTTTTGGAAATGACGACCTCTTCAGGCGATTTTTTGGAGAGATAGGACCTGCGGTGAAGCCGGAAACAAGAGCTTCGGGATCGGGGGTTGTTATCAGCAGCGATGGGTATATTGTTACGAATAACCACGTGGTGAACGGCGCCACGGAAATTTCAGTTACCATGCCCGACAGGAAGAGCTATAAAGCTAAGGTGATCGGTACGGATGCCAACACCGATCTTGCGCTGATCAGGATTGACGCTAAAAACCTGCCGGTAATGCCGGTTGGAAATTCGGATGATGTGCATTTGGGCGAATGGGTACTGGCCATTGGTTATCCCCTGAACCTGGATGTGACGGTTACGCAGGGCATTATCAGCGCCAAAAGCAGGAGTATCGGGATCAACCAGGAAGGTCAGGCGCCGGTAGAATCATTTTTGCAGACCGATGCAGCCGTTAATCCCGGCAACAGTGGCGGCGCCCTGGTTAATACCGACGGCGAACTGATCGGTATCAATTCCGCCATTGCATCTCCAACGGGCGCTTATGCCGGTTACGCCTATGCGATCCCTTCTAATCTTATGAAAAAGGTGATCGGGGATATTATGAAATACGGTTCGGTGCAGAGAGGATACCTGGGTATCAGTATGGCTCCGGAAAACCTGGATGATGCAAAGAAAAAGGAATTGGGGATAAATGATGATATTCGTGGTGTATGGGTAATGGAAACCGATCCTACGGGCGCCGCAGCAGCAGCCGGCATTAAAAAGGGAGATGCCATCACCCGGGTGGATGGAAAAACAATTGACAATAATTCGCAATTGTCGGAACAAATTGCCACGCATAAACCGGGTGATAGGGTAGCCATAACCTTTACCAGGAACAAGGAAGAAAAAACGGTGAATGTGGTTTTGAAAAACAAGCTGGGTACTTTTGCCAGCCAGAAAGAAGCCATGCTTGAATCTTTGGGCGCAGCGTTTACCACCGTAAAAAAAACGGATGCCGCAAAACTGGGTATTCCGGGAGGCGTGCAGGTTAGCGCCATCAAGGATGGTGTTATCAGCGACCAGACTACCATGAAACCAGGGTTTGTCATTACAAAGGTTAATGATGCTCCGGTTAAATCGGTAGATGAATTGAGAGCCGCTATTGCCCGACAGGACAACAGTTTTATGATAGAAGGCATTTATCCCGGAAGTGACCAGGTATATTACTATGGGATAAATGATTTCAGGAAATGAGCATTTTGATGATTGAGGGTTAGAGGGTCTTTTCTTTGGAAAGGGCCCTTTTTGCCTGGGGGACGTGTTGAATCGTATAGCAAAGAAGGATTACCAAACGGGCGCGGATTATCCAACGGACAGTTTGTCTGAATAATGCCTCTAAGCCGAAAGCCCCGGAACGGTTATTATTGCATCGTGCATGCGTAAATCAAACGGTGTTCCCCGGAAATTCGGCGCGACTAGTGGGATTTTGTATTGTTTTGATAAGCAAAAGTAAGACGGCAGGTCTGGCTGAACACAAAGCAGCGCAAAGCTGCCAGTATAAAGAGATGCATTCCAATTCCTGCGGATCATCGTCATGTTTATGTTTTTATGTGGTCAGACAACATTTAGTTTATATCCTATAAAAGCAACAAAGACCCCTGCCAGTACAAGTGAGAGACTCCATGCAGCGGCATTGCCGTACACCAGGGAGGCGATGCCAACACCCAGCAGCATGAGCATCAATAATGCAACAAGAATAGCCAGCCATTGCATTTGCGGGAATAACATGGCTATGCTTAACGGGAACATTGCGCCCGTAAAATTGAAAACGGATGACACTAACACGCCCCAAAGTGTCTCTTTCAATATTTGCCTGCCCAAATGCGTGGTGGCGAGTTTGCCATGAGTAGCCAGGTTTAACTGTTTTTCGGCATGAATAAGCCGATGCCGTTGCCGGGAATATTCAGAAAAGAAATAGATGCACGCGCCGGAGACAGCGGTTGCAAAAGCTACTTTCAGAGAAAGCGACCATGTGATGGGGGTTATCTATTTCGTTGACCACAATGCTCAATCCTTCCACGCACGGTACGCGTTCAATGGCTGCAGAAATATCAATAATCTCCGGCCGCTCCCGGGCTTTATCTACGTCTAACAAAATCTGTTTTATTCCCATGGTATTTCAGTTTTTAAATCATCAGTCATCAAATATTTTCCTATACAAATCCGGGCCATAGCTGGTAGGCAACGGGGCCGCTTCTTTGAGTTTAAAATCTCTGCCCGCATCCTCAAGTCTTCCGGCCCTTAAAAACAACGACTCCCGTGATTTCTTTTCATAAAAATGCAGGGCAAGATCATAGAGGTGCGTAACAAAGAAAACCCTGATGTCTTTTTCAATAAGCGCCGTTACAATTTGCGAGGCTATTTCGGAACCTTCTCTTTCGTTGGTGGCGGCAAAAGATTCATTGAATAGTATCAGGTTGCCGGGGCGTATATGACTGGCTATATCATTCATACGGCTTAACTCTTCATCAAATTTGCCGCTTTGCATGGTATGGTCTTCTTCTTTTTTAAAGTGGGTAAATACCTGGTTTGTAATATTGGCGCGATACTCCGCAGCAGCTACAAACATACCGCTCTGCATCATCAGCTGCGCTACGCCAATGCTGCGTAAAAAAGTGGATTTACCACCCTGGTTTGCCCCGCTAATCATAATGAGCCTGCATTGGTCTGCGCTGAGATCATTGCCCACCACCTGCTTTGACATGCTGAGCGCAAGACAGGGATCATACAATGCTTTGGCGCAATGTACCGGGCTGCCAGGCGGTGCAACCACGGGAAACGCTACAGGCGCTCCCAACGCTTTCAGTTTGTCATACAGGTTCAAACAGCCGAGATAAAACGCCAGCTCCTGCCGGAGCAGGGTGAAAAACTGCAATATATGATCATTGGATTGCGCCAGCGTATTTGCCGCCCTGCTCACAATTTCATCATTTATTTGTTGCAAGGCCTGTATGCCGCTTTCATCACGCGGGTGAATATTAAAATAATATCCTTCTATTTTCGGAGGAAAAAACCTGTGCCACCATTTGCGCTTTTTTCCTTCATACTGCTGAAGGCTGTATCCCCCTCCCTTGTTCGCTTCAACCAGGCGCACAGCGGTGAGTATGCCGCTTTTGAGCGACAGTTGAGACAGGTTGTTCTCAATAGCATCAAAATATGCGTCATCCAGCTCAATTTGCAGGGTGTGTATGAATTGTAGAAAACCCTCCGACCGGAATTTCTTGCCTTGCTCAACTGCCATTGTCCTTAACCGCAGGAGGTAGCCGGCATATACCCGCATCATGCTTACCGAGCTGGATAATACGGACGTGGCATGGCTTGTAAAAATACCAAGCCAACTGCTTTTCCTGCTTTCAATGGCAGCAAAAGAAAGATCGTAAATTTCCTGAACAATTTCACGGAAAGAAATGCAATCTTTAAGAATTGCCTGCCGGTATAAAATGGTGGTTATATTATTTTCCACTGACGAATGAAACACACCCGGTACTACTTCCGCTAATAACTCATCGCCGCCAGACATACAATCGAACAGCACTTGTAATTCCAGGTCTTTGGATAATACAACCGTATTCCAGGGCATTGCTGCCTTGATATTAAAATCCTGATCGGGGTATAGTAAATGCGGCTTCATGAATGGATACGTTCTTTTAGCTGTTTATAGGTAACCCGGTATTTTTCTGCAATAGAAAGGGCATAGGCCATTCCATCGGGCGCTTTACGGATGACCTTAAAAGTTCTGGCTGCAGGGTTGCCCGGAACTACGGTACTTTCCATGCTTACAGCCGTATCGCTCAGCGTTACCAGCTCATCAATAAAAGTTACCCAAATACAATACGCATTCAGCCGGATGAGATGCTGCATGATCTTCCGGCACAAAAAAAGCGCATCCTGCAATGTGGTGGAAGAAAATATTTCATTCAGGATAATGACGCTTTGCCCCGATGCAGCCTGCATGATAGCGTGTATTCTTACAAGGTCTTCCTCAAATTTGCTTCGGTGGGTTGCTATATCTTCCTCCCGCTCAAAATGTGTATAGATGGCATCAAACAGCACAACCTGCACTGCATTCCCTGGCACGGGGCAACCCAGGCAGGCCAGGTAATGGAGTTGCCCGAAAGTGCGGGCGAAAGTAGTTTTACCGCCCTGGTTGGGCCCCGATACGATAATGACACGCTCCTCCCCGGACAACATAAAATCATTGCGCACCAATGGCTGATTTTGCTCTGCCAGTTTATAGGCCAGCGCAATATCAAAGGTTTCATGAGCGTAAACTTTACCGGCAGTAGCGGTTATTTCCGGGTAGCAAAAAGGAGCGCCATGCGCTTTTATCTTTTCACAATAATGCAAACAGGCGATATAAAATTGTATTTCCCTGTCAAAAGCCAGCACAAAGTCGTCTGTAAAGTTTTGGTTACTTGTGAAAAAATCGCATAGCGATTGAAACAGTTCCGGGAATAAGGTGGCTACACCTTTTAATATCTCCGCCTCCACATGGTTCATATCCGTAGTAAAAGGAAAGGGCTTTGTATAATCTTTTGCTCCCGGAACACGGAACCTGCTGTAAAGCTGCTCCGTTACCTCACTGTAATCAGGCTGTGGCTGGCAGGGTAATACCCTCACAGTCAGCCCCTCTGTATGTAAATCATATGTAACGGCTCCGAGTTCGTTTAAGATTTTTTCGCTTTTCCGGTTGATCGTAGTAAATATTTCCGAAGCAATATAATCCGATAAATATTGTCTGAATGCATATAACCCGTCAGATTTTAACGGCAAGGCCTGGAGCTGCTGATGCAACAAGCCTATGGAGTTACAGTACCTTGCAACGGCGTCAAGAAACAATCGTTCACGCTGATATGGATAGGGGCAGTTACGGGAGTGTTGCAACATTTTCCGTATTTGCTGCATAGCGCGGGCAAAGGTTTCCACACACAACCGTATGTCCGGGCTCTCCAGTTCCTTCATTACCTGTTGCCGGTACAGAATCGAATCAGCATCCTGCAAACCGGTATAAAAAAATGGTTTAAGATGATATTCATCTTTTCCTTCGGTCATTTTATCCACAACCTGGTCCAAATGCAGATCGGTGAAAAACGCAGGCATATTTTCACTGACCCGGTCCGGCGGGCCGTTCTTATATAATATGCTTTGAAACGACATAAAATATTTGTTACTTAGGGGCTGCTGTTTAACTACCCCCGATTTTTCTCTATGCCACGAATGCACGAATGTGCCTGTGGCATATTCGTATATCAAAATAGTATTATTGTATTTTATGGCTGATCGCTGCAGGCATTTTCAGATAATTCTAACAAAAGTCTTGCAGCAATAAAGCTTTCGGATCAAATCTTATCCTCAAAAACATACCATCCTCCAAAATTTTTACGAATTCCAACTATATATTCGTGTATTCGTGGCATTTTACCTCACATCCATGAAGTGTCCCGGTTATTCAACACTGCCACCGCATTTGCATACGCAATAGAGACTGCGAGGATTCCATTGGCGCCAAGATTGGATTTATTAGGCGTTCCATCAAGGTTGATCATCAATTTATCCACTTCATGCTGGTCGGTAAAACTTTTACCGACGAGTGTTTGACTGATCACCGTATTGACATTATCAACTGCCTTTGTGACCCCTTTGCCGTTGTAGCGTTTTTTATCGCCATCGCGTAACTCTGCCGCTTCTTTTTCACCGGTGCTTGCTCCGGAGGGTGAAATGCCACGGCCAATAAATTTGTGATCAATCTCTATTTCCGCCTCAACCGGTGGATTGCCTCTTGAATCGAGCACTTCCCGTGCATGGATGTTTGAAATTTTCATTATCGCATTTTGTTTATTTGTTGAATAATTATCCTGTTTATTGAATTGAACCGATGTTTTCGGGGTCCATCCTTATTGCCGCAACAATCCGGATATCAGTTATTTTGCTTCGCATCCTCATTCTTTTCTTGTGACCGCGGTCTGTAATACAGCACTCCCGCTTTTTCAATGGTTATCAGTCCGCCACAGCCCGCCCGCTCCAGCATTTGCCCTGCAGCCCCGGCAAAGGCATTGATCTTTTCTTCGTAATCAATTATTTCTATAACAATAGGCAGATCCTGTGAAATTTCTATGAGTTTTGCCGTATGAATATGCGCCGAAGCGCCAAAAGACATAACACCCCGCAAGACCGTGCATCCCGCCATGCCGAGTTTCCTGGCTTCAAATAAGATCGCTTCATATAGGGGGCGATGACTTAGTTTGTCCATTTCTCCAATGAAAATGCGAAGCAATTTTGAATCAAATTTTAGTTCCATGATCAGGATATTAATTTGATGAATAAAATGCCGGCATGCACAGCGCCAAAACCTACCACCACGCTAAGCACTAAGTAAAGCATGGAATAATAAAACTCGCCGTCTAATACCATGCTTACGTTTTCATACGCAAAAGAGGAGAAGGTAGTATAGCCGCCACAGAGGCCAGTAGCGAGAAATAACCTCATTTCAGACGAAAGCAAATTGCCTCTTGCTGCCAGTTCATATACGAGCCCGATAGCGAAACAGCCTGTAATGTTTACGATCAGCGTGCCGAAGGGAACGGAAGAAGGATAATTATTTTGTATCAACTGCTGTAACAAATACCTGCAAATACCACCGATGAAACTGCCTATCCCTATAAATAACAAACTCCTGTACATAGTAACTAAATATTTAGCTATGAACAGGAGTTATCAGATCCGCCGGCAGCGGAACGGTTAAAGGCGAACTCCATCGCCGAAGTATTTCCTCAAAATTAGATTGTTTTTAAATAGTAAAAAAATAAATATTGCATTGGCGTCATAACACCGTCCGCAAGCAGGAACTCAGTTTATTAGCTTCGACGGGGGAGTATTATTTCCGCCACTTCGCTGTAAAACATAACCGGAAAAGGAATACCAGGCTTTTTCTGGACACGTGTAAAACAAAATATAAATACACGTATTAAAATCAATATTGTATCTTTGTTTAAAATGTCAGGATCATGAATACGAAGCTAACATTAACCATAGAACGATCAATAATCGAAAAGGCAAAAAGATATGCCCGTAAAAGGGAAAGAAGCCTTTCCGACCTGATCGAGAACTATCTTAAAGCATTAACGAATGAATCCGAAATAAACGAAGAAACATTAACTCCAACAGTTAAATCTCTGAGAGGCTCATTCAAGCTGCCTGAAAATTTTGATTATAAGAAAGAACTCACTCACCGCCTGTCTGAAAAATACCTGTAATGGACAAAATCTTAATTGACACAGATGTCATTCTTGATTTCTTTTTTGACCGGAAACCATTTTCGGAAGGCGCCGCCCAAATATTGAGTTTGTGTGAAAAAGGAAAACTAAAAGGCTTTGTAACCCCGGTTTTGATCAGCAATGTTTATTTTCTTTTAAGAAAGACAGCCACCCACGATAAAGTAATAAAAAGTCTGAAAAAGCTAATGGATATCGTTGATGTTGCTATTATAGACAAGGGAAGCATAATAGCGGCCTTAGATGCTGAATTCAAAGATTTTGAAGACGCTTTGCAAAATTTTTCAGCGAAAAATGAAAGAGAAATTAAAGTAATCGTGACGCGAAATATCAAAGATTATAAAACGAGCAGCTTATCGGTAATGACTCCCGAAGCTTACTTAAAGACGATCAAAGCATGAACCGGTCAGGAATAGCAGAGGCACCAGGCTTACCCACAGGGATTAGGGCGAAGTAAAAGAAAAATGGTTCTTCTCCGTTATAGATGGGATTGAAATTTTACCAGAATGTTCAAGCCCGGAAAATTTATTGGAAGATGGGGGGCTTAATCCAATACTTGTATATTTTTTGCGCTAAATGAAGGATATCCACTTTGGGGGATTGGAAGCAATGTAAAACTCCTATTTCCGGTTGGTCAAAAAAACAATGCTTTAGTTGCAACACTGGGTATTGACAGACTGTATGAAGATTTAGATTTCGATGCATATAGCTATACTTTTGCACTTACTTCTATTGGATATCGAAAAAATATAAAGTCGGCTTTTATTGAGCCTAAAGCGGGTTTTGGAATTAACTTGGAAGGTAGCCGTGAAAGTTTTTGTGGTTTTATCGGTATAGAGCCGGGTATTCAAAAACGGAAATTCACTTTTTCTATTGATTATCGTTTTATTTCCTCTGACGGGTTAGCTTACGGGGATCATTTTCACACATTTGCAGTCAGGATTGGCTACAAAATTCTTTGAAATATATAATTGTGAAAACTATAGATAGAACAGCGTATTACTGAATTGCCTACAAAACGTATAACGTCTGGCAGTGCAAAAGAATCTAACAGCAGGCAACATGCAGACTTTGCGAAAATAATCCATACATAGCAATAAAGAGCTAATTCAGGGGCATATCTTCAACCCGGATCAACTCCATCAACCTCATTTTTTTTCGTAATGCTTCGATCTCTTCTTCAACCTCGCTCTCGGCATTATCTTTCTGGCGGATGGTATGTGCAATAATCTCCCGGATGCTTTCCAGCAATTCCTGTAAGTGGTTATTCAGATCGTAGTTAAACTTCCGGAAAGATTCCTGTATTTTATAAACGAGGTCATAAGCAATGGAGGCGCTGTTGCGGATGATCAGGTTATTGTAATGCTCCTTTAAGGTATTGACCAATCTCTTCTTCCTGGAGGATGCGGGGAGAAGCTTAGTCAACATGTAATTGTGGGAACGGATGACGCTTATCCCACTGTCGAGGCTCAGGTAAAAAGAGGTGTACACCTTCAGATCAAACCGGTCGGCGATCATATCAAAGCTGATACCCAGCAGGGAGTGAAGATGGGTTGCCAGCTCATTGAGGAAACTTTGCGACCGGGCGCCGTATTGCTGCAACAGATTCCTGAACTGTTCCCTCGTATGTTGCTCGAGCGTGGTCTTCACGCTTTCAAAGCGGGCAATAAGCAGGCGATTAAGCTCCTGCTGGATTGCCGACAGCGCCTCCGCCTGAAGGATATTATCCCGGTGATCTATCTCTTCGAAAATCTCATTTTTGATCATTGCCGATTCCTGGTTGATGACCACATCTATATGGTTTTGTAACAGCCTGACCTTTCCCCGGATAATATCTTCGAACTCCTCCCGCTGGTCCTTCATCAACGCAATGGAGCCATCTAATTTTTCCTGCTTTTCTTTCAGTTGGTGCAGGGGCATGAGCAGGGAGTCCGATTTCAACTTTACCTGCATCAGCAGTTGCCGGTGCAAACGGGTATATCTTTTCAACGCAGCCTGCCGTAGCAATGCAGGCTTTTCGTGTGTGGCGATGGATTGAATTTCTCCCATAAGGCGGCGGATGCCGCTTTCTTCATTGCCCTGTTCATGTTCACGGACAGATACCGCAATACAATTTATTTTTTCAACCGGCAATTCCATAACTTCAGCAATAGCAGCGGTATTATGCCGCATGAGTTTTTTCAGATCACTTTCGCTCAACAGGTCTTTTTTGTTCATCACGAACACTATTTTGGGCACCGTTTCCTTTAGCTCTTTCAGGAAATCGGTATCCAGCCTTGATACGGGCATGTCTGCACTCAGTAAAAACAATGCGGCATCAATTTTGGGAATAAACTGCAAAGTAGTGGCCGTATTATGCTCAAAGCTGGAACCGATCCCCGGCGTATCCACTAATGAAACGGATCGTAAGACCGGGGCGTCATCGAAAATAGAGACCACCCGTACCTGCTTCTCGTTTGCCGGGTTTTCGTCTTCATTTACATAACGGCTTACTTCACCCGATTGCTTTTCTACAATGCTTCCGTCTTTGAAGTGAATAACGGCATGGCTCTTTTTGTGGTCATATTCAAAAAGCGTAATAATGGCTGTCACAGGGGTTACGGCAACAGGCGCTAAAGGCTTGCCGATGATTGCATTGATCAGCGATGATTTCCCTCTTTTAAAAAAACCGGGAGTAACAAACAAGGCTGTTTGAAGGGATAAAAAACACTGAAAAAGTGTTCAAAGGAGGTCTTCAGATTTTTCATTCCTACAAATTATAAATTGAATATTAGCCAATTCCAATAACCTGTAGGCGTCATCAGTCCTGCCAAAAACAGGAAGGTTCAATTAGGAAGACACCATTTCCTCCGGCAACCATACAAAAGTAATTGTTTTCGTACAAATGTTCCCTGATTCCTACATTTGTTGCTGAAAAATTTGGGGTCCGTCAACCGCCTGTAAATATATTCAGGCAATATAATCGTCTGTTGCAGTCAAACCGCTCCATGAATCGGCGCGCGGGTTTAATGTAGCGTACATAAAAACAGGAATTTTCATTTTTTTCTGAAAATTCCTGTTTAGTAGCCCGTACGAGAATCGAACTCGTGATTCATCCGTGAAAGGGATGCGTCTTAACCCCTTGACCAACGGGCCGTTTGCGTTTTTGGGAGTGCAAAGATATAGTTACCGTTATATCCTTCCAAAACTTTTTCCTGAAATTGCGAAATTGCCTGTCAGCCTGAATTTGCGGCTCTGCCGGACCACGGGAACTGGGAAGGCTGATCATTTCTTCGGCTATTATTGATTACATATCGTAAATTTGCATCTCAATTTTAAAAAGCTAAACAATTGTACAATGAGCACAGTAAAAGTTGCAATTAATGGTTTCGGGAGAATAGGACGTTTGGTTTATCGCCAAATACACAACATGGAGGGTATTGCCGTAGTGGCGATCAACGATTTAACCAGCCCCAAAGTGCTGGCGCATTTATTAAAATATGATACCGCACAGGGACGTTTCAATGCCGAGGTGTCCGCTACAGAAAATTCAATCCTGATCAACGGTAAGGAAGTAAAAATATATGCACAAAAGGATCCCGCACAAATTCCCTGGGGAGAACACCAGGTGGATGTAGTGCTGGAGTGTACCGGTTTTTTTGCGGATAAAGACAAGGCTTCCGCACACCTTAAAGCCGGCGCAAAAAAAGTAGTGATTTCCGCACCCGCTACCGGTGACCTCAAAACGGTGGTGTTTAATGTGAACCATAATATCCTCGACGGAAGCGAAACCATTATCAGTTGCGCTTCCTGCACTACCAACTGCCTGGCGCCGATGGCTGATACCCTGGATAAAAACTTCGGTATCCTTTCGGGATTGATGACTACCATCCATGCCTACACGAACGATCAGAATACCCAGGATGCGCCCCACCCCAAAGGCGATCTGCGCCGCGCCAGGGCTGCCGCTCAAAACATTGTGCCCAACAGCACCGGGGCGGCAAAAGCAATTGGCCTGGTATTGCCTCAATTGAAAGGGAAGCTGGACGGTACCGCACAGCGGGTGCCCGTACTTACCGGATCCCTAACGGAGTTAACCACTATTCTCGCTAAGAAGGTTACGGCAGACGAAGTGAATGCAGCAATGAAAGCCGCTTCCAACGAATCTTACGGCTATATTGACGAGCCTATTGTCAGCAGCGATATTATTGGTATGAACTATGGTTCTCTATTCGATGCGACCCAAACCAAAGTTTTGGCAGTTGGAGATGCGCAACTGGTCAGAACCGTAAGCTGGTACGATAACGAAATGAGCTACGTGAGCCAGCTGGTTCGTACCGTAAACTATTTCGCTAAGTTGATCAGTAAATAACACAGCAACCATTATGTCAAAATTTTCTGCCTACGATTTCAAGGATCAGAAAGCCCTGGTCAGGGTTGATTTTAATGTTCCTCTGAATAAGCAGTTTGAAATTACCGATGATACCAGGATGCGGGCGGCTATACCTACCATACAGAAAATACGAGCGGATGGGGGGATGGTTATTTTGATGAGTCACCTGGGCAGGCCCAAGGGTGGACCGGAGGAGAAGTTTTCGCTGAAGCCGCTGATCAAACATTTGGGCGAATTACTTGGAGGCGTATCTGTATTGTTTGCCGATGATTGCATCGGGAAACAGGCTTACAGTCTTGCCGGTAATATGAAACCGGGTGATGTATTGCTGTTGGAGAACCTCCGTTTTTACAGCCAGGAAGAGCAGGGAGACGAATCTTTTGCAAAGAAGTTAGCAGCGCTTGCGGATGTGTATGTGAATGACGCTTTTGGAACGGCTCACCGGGCGCATGCATCTACCGCAGTGATTGCTAAATTTTTCCCGGTTGAAAAAAGAATGTTCGGTTTGCTGATGGAAGGAGAGGTGAAAAGTGCGGAAAGAGTGCTTCACAAATCCGAAAAGCCTTTTACAGCCATCATCGGCGGAGCTAAAGTGTCGGACAAGATCCTGATCATTGAGAATTTGCTTAAGAAAGCCAATGACATCATTATCGGCGGCGGGATGGCCTATACTTTTATTAAGGCCCAGGGTGGAAAAATAGGTAACTCCCTCTGTGAGGAGGATCGCCTGGATATTGCACGGGATTTGTTGAAAAGAGCAGCCGAAATGGGAGTAAATATTCATCTTCCTTCAGACTCTGTGATTGCCGACAAGTTTGACGCCGATGCACAGGTATCTACCGCTCCCAGCAACGCCATCCCGGATGGTTGGCTGGGGCTGGACATTGGAGAGAACGCCCGGAGTGAGTTTAGAAATGTAATAATGCAATCAAAAACCATATTGTGGAATGGACCGATGGGTGTGTTTGAAATGGAAAAATTCCAGATCGGCACCAAGGCGGTAGCCGAAGCGGTAGCTGAAGCTACGGAAAAAGGCGCCTACTCCCTGGTGGGCGGCGGAGACTCGGTGGCGGCGGTAAACCAGTTCGGCTTCGCCGATAAGGTCAGTTATGTTTCAACCGGCGGCGGCGCCATGCTGGAATATTTTGAAGGGAAGATCCTCCCGGGTATCGCGGCGGTGTCTGCCTTCTGACGTGGGTTATAGCTTGTCTTTTTCCCCATAAAAAAGGTTATAAATTCGCCACCGATGCCCGAATATTTCATGTATTATTCGTGCATTAGTGGCGATATCTTTTTTTGTTGTACGGAAGATTTCAGGGAACTTTTGAGAAGGTCTCTTTTTCCGCAGGTAACGGGCAGGCATCCTTATCTCAGGTTTTGAAAGAAGGACACATTCCCCCGGGGTGTTACCTGCAATATAATGCTGTGCTCCGGCAGATCGTCCCTCTTCAGCGAAACAAAATAATTGACCGGGCCTTCATAAGGAACCAGTGGATACAGATCGTTGAGATTATCTTCATTATCCTTATACAGGATCACATTTTCAACTGAATAATCCCGGTAGTCCTTTGCTATTCGTTTCCTTGCTGATTCGGGCAATTCACTATAAGCTACTTGATGTGTAATGCCTGTCAAATCGCCGTTCCAATCAAAAAACGCATGCATTGGCATATTGTTTTTTACAAAAGAGGCTTCGCTGTATTGCTCATCCCGGCTCCATCTTACGTTGTTGATGTTGGGAAAATCAGCTTTGAAATCCTGCTTTGCCATATATGAAACCTGGTCGTCGTTTTTCTTATGAACGCTGCCGGCAAAAGCAGCAGGGCAACCAAAAGCAGCCATCATCATCATTAAACCTATCTTTTTCATAACTGTCGTTTTTAAGATTATCATTTTTGTTATACGCTCTTATAGACAGCAGGTGCATGCCTGGGTTTACCCCGCCATTGTTAACCAGATGTTTTTACATAAGAAGCAAAAAAATCCCCGTTACCGCCGGTAACGGGGAAATGAACTGAGTAAGAATGAATTATTTTGTACCTGTTTTCTTGTTTTTCTGTTCCGCCTGGTATTTGGCATAAGCGTCTGCGCTCAGCACGTTCCCGGTGATTTTTAATTCCACGGGGATATCAATCCCCTGCACTTTTACATATACGGTTTTGTCAAACGGTCCGGCAGCGGCTGCGTTGAATCCGGCTTTAATGATATTGCTTTTCCCTTTCGCTACCGGTTGTTCGGGTTTGGTGGGCGTGGTGCAACCGCAGGAAGCCCATGCATTTTCTATGACCACAGGTTTGTCGCTGACGTTTTCAAATGCGAAATCATAAGTAACCGGTGTACCCTGTTTGATCTTTCCAAAATCGTGGGTCTTAACATTGAAACTGATCACGTCTTCAGCTTTAAGCCGGCCTTCGGAATTTTGTGCGGCAGCCCAGGTTGTAAAGGCAACTGCTGCAATCATCGTAAAGAACAGTTTTTTCATATTCTAGTGGTTTATGTTTTTTAATAATTGCACGCTTGCATTTTCCGGAGCAGGAGTGGCAGGCGTTTCCCATACTTCTCCTTTAATAAATAATTGTTTCGTTTTGCCGGAATTGTAATGAATGGTAATGGTTTTCTCGAAAGGTCCTTTTGCCGCCGCG
The DNA here is from genome assembly GCA_023957125.1 of Chitinophagaceae bacterium. Lineage (GTDB taxonomy): Bacteria > Bacteroidota > Bacteroidia > Chitinophagales > Chitinophagaceae > Agriterribacter. The sequence continues at coordinate 38,380 of JAMLHL010000015.1, read as the reverse complement.
TTGTATCCTACCGTGATGTTTTGCGTAGCTCCCGGCGCTATAGGTTCTTTAGACCATTCCGGTGTGGTGCAACCGCAGGAAGCCTGAACGTTTTCAAGCTGCAGCGGTGTGTTCCCGGAATTTTTCACCTCAAAGATATGGGTTACCGGCTTCCCCTGGGGAATTTTCCCGAAATCAAAACGGATCTCCTTCAGCGTCAGTGTCTCCGCTGATCCGGTAGTTCCGGCATTCTCCTGCGCTTCGGCGAGGGAAACCCAACCCGCCAGGAATAACAACAATAAATACTTTCGCATAGTCATCCGGTTTAATTCCGCTTGCTACAACGTTCGTGCAAATCTACATATTGTTGTATAAGAACGTTAAATTTGCAGGGAATCTGGCTTTTTTTTAACAAGCTTTCCGGCGACTCCATAGCTTCCGGATCTTAAATTTCTGAACACAAAAATAGACCCCATGCGATACCTGTTTTTTCTGTTCCTGTTTTTTGCCTCCGGCGCACCGGTCGCCGCACAGGATAATAAATCAGACAAACCGCCTGTGTATGCCCAATACCCTTTGCCCCAGTTTTCGATATTGCTTACAGACAGTGCAACCTGGTACACCAAAAAAGATTTACCGCCTAAGAAAAAAACCATCTTTATGGTGTTTAGCCCGGAATGCGAACACTGCAAGCACGAAATTGAACTGATTAAAAAGAACATCCGCCAATTCAGCGGTACGCAAATAGTAATGACAACCACTCTTTCCTTCGACAAAATGAAGGATTTTTATAACCATTATGAATTGAAGAATTATAAGAATATTGTAGTGGGCAGGGATACCCGGTATTTTTTTCCCAGCTACTTTAAGGTTCATTTTCTGCCTTTTATGGCCATTTATGATAAGAATTTTAAACTTCTAAAAACTTTTGAGGGAACAACCAAATGGGATGAGCTGGCAAAATATTTATAGGGATGGGCAGCATTGAAGAAGCTATGGAGGATTTTCAAAATTTGAGTTTCGGGTAAATACCCTTATTTTGCTGAATATTATTTTTTATTTTTTAAAATCGTTCAATAATGAAAGTAACTGTAGTAGGCGCAGGATCGGTGGGTGCAACCTGTGCCGATAATATTGCGCGGGCCGCTATTTGTGAAGAATTGGTTTTGTTGGATATAAAGGAAGGGCTGGCCGAAGGTAAGGCGATGGATATGATGCAAACGGCGGCCTTACTGAATTTTGATACCAAGATTACCGGAAGCACCGGCGACTATGCGAAAACAAAAAACAGCGATGTGGTGGTGGTTACATCGGGTATTCCGCGCAAACCCGGTATGACCCGTGAAGAGTTGATCGGTATCAACGCGGGGATCGTAAAAGAGGTCACCGGTAATATTCTCCGGCATTCTCCCGATACGATCTTCGTTATTATAAGCAATCCGATGGATACCATGACCTACCTGACTTTGAAATCGAACGGACTGCCCAAAAACAGGGTTATAGGGATGGGCGGTATCCTCGACAGTTCAAGGTTTAAATATTATTTAAGCCAGGCGCTGTCGGTTTCTCCCAATGATATCCAGGGTATGGTGATTGGCGGACACGGAGACACTACGATGATCCCGTTAACCCGTCTGGCTTCCTACCAGGGAACGCCCGTAAGTGCCCACGCCGGTGCGGAAGTGCTTGAAAAGGTGGCTGCCGACACGATGGTAGGAGGCGCCACGCTCACCAAATTGATCGGCACCTCTGCCTGGTATGCGCCGGGGGCGGCCTGCGGCGATTTGGTAAAAAGTATCGTAAGAGATGAGAGGCGGTTGATCCCCTGCTCGGTGTACCTGGAAGGTGAGTATGGCCAAAAGGATATTTGTATGGGCGTTCCCGTAGTGATTGGCAAAAAGGGCTGGGAAAAAATTGTGGATATAGGTTTGAACGAGCAGGAAAAAAGTAAGTTCGGTAAGTCGGCCGACGCGGTCAGGCACATGAATGATGTATTGAGCACATTGTAGGAAGACGATTACGTTAGTAAGAGAACTTTCGCGGAATTTATTTTCCAATTCTTAAATATTCCTATCATACTGCAACCTTAAACCATCATTTTTGATCCTATACATTATATGCCATTCATAAAACAGAGTGTATGAGGCTTGTTTTACTCTTTGTATCCGTTACCCTTTCCCTTTTTACCTTTGCCCAACTGCCGGCCAACAGGAATCCGCAATTCAACAAGGCGCTGTCGCCTCATTTTAATGAACGCATCAGCCCGGAGAAGAACCTGAAGATCAACCCGTTGTTTAACTGGAATCTGAATCCCAACTCCAATGCAGCCATTAATCCGTCGAGTAACGCGTTGATCAATCCCAAGCTGAATACCAGGATCAACCCGCATTACAATGAACTGCTGAATCCTTTGCGCTCATTAAGTTTAAACCCACTGATCAATGCCAACTGGGTGGGCTATTATATATTTGATAAAGAAGGCAATCATTCCGGGTATTATGTGTGGGGCGATCAGCGCGTGCTGATCTGCTTTGATCTGAAAGGGAAATGGATCGGGTATCTGGTGGAAACGGACACCAGAACCTATAACTACTTTAATTTGAGCGATGAATGGACGGGTACTTTTGCCTGTACCAATTCCGACAATGGAATTAACCTGTTTGATAAAGACGGTGAATGGACCGGAGATTTTGCGAGGTAGCTTCCCAACCGCACGCTGGTATCGTTTACTATCCTGTTTGTGTGTTGCAAACCGAACCTGCATCAGGCAGCTCAGAGCAGGCTTTTTATAGTTGCCGCCATTGCGTTGATATCCTGCAGATGCATACATTTGAAATGTTTTCTGGGACAGGATTTTGTGCCGTAATTGGAACAGGGCTGACACGGCAGACCGGGAACGATGAAATTGGTATGCAACCGGGGCCTGCCGCTACCGTAATAGGGTTCAACATCCAGTGCAGGGGAAGTACCGCCCCATACAGCCAAAACCGGTTTTTGAAAAGCGCAGGCGATATACTGCAGACCCGTATCATGCGAAACAACAAGTTTTGCTTTTCTTACCAGATCTGCCGATTCGTTCAATGAGAATTTCCCGCAGGCATTATATATTTTTACCGGATCAACCGCAGCTATTGCGGTTCCTTCCGCCTGGTCTTCTTTTCCTCCTAATAAAATTACAGGATGACGGATTTGTTGGCAAAGCGCCTGTAGTTTATAAACCGGCAGTTTTTTGGTAAAATAGGAGCCGCCGATAACAATAGCTATATAGCCCATTTGATGAGAAACCGGCAACTCGGTGATCTCCACTTCTTCTTCCCGGGGTATAAAATAATCCAATCCCCGGCCATCATCTTTTATTCCCAGGGGTAGCAGGGCCTCCAGGCATCGTTGTGAAATGTGAACGCCCGGCATGAAATTCAGATGAAACCGGGTCAGTAAAAACTTTTGTAAGCTAAGTTTACGATAGCTCAGCCATTTGGTGGAGAGCTCTCTTTCAAGATAAATGCGAAGGGTACGCCAGTTTTTATGCAGGTCAATAATATAGTCGAATTTTTCCGCCTTTATATTTCTGATGATTTCTTTGAGGTTGTTGTTGAAATAGTGAAAGCGGTCAATATAAGGATTGGCAATGCTTACCGCTTTGAATTTTTCTTTGGTTAAAAAATGCAGCTCCGCATCGGGTATTTGCAACTTCAGGCAGCGAATAGCCGGCGTTGTTAGTACAATGTCGCCGATGGATGATAAACGGATAACGAGTATTTTCATGAATACCGGTAAAATGAATGGATTGTGCCGTTATACAACAGGCTCTTCAGTCTTTTTTTTCCCTGAAAGCAGTTTCCAAAGAACCGGGGAAGTGGTCACCAGTATAATGATCAACACGATCAGTTCCAGGTGTTCCCTTAATTCAAAGCCAAATTGTTTTCTTACCCATATCTGTAAAAAATGCCCGGCAAAGATCATACTGACCACCCAGGCCACACAGCCTATGACGTTGAAAAATACGAATTTTTTTCGATCCATCTGAACGATACCCGCCACTATAGGGGCAAAAGTGCGGATAATCGGCAGGAACCGGGCAAAGATGATGGCGCCTCCACCATGCTTTTCATAAAAATCGTGCGCATCGTTCAGGTATTTTTTCTTAAACAGCAGCCGGTCTTTCCAGCTATACATAGTAGGGCCAATCTTCCGGCCAAACCAGTAACCGGTTGCGTTGCCCAAAATACCCGCCAGGGAAACAAGCGCCGTTAACAGCAGGAGGTCTATCCATTCATTTTGGATGTATTCCAGTCCTAACAGCTTAAACAGTTCGTGGGCAAGGTTACTGCTGTAAATGCCGGCCACAAACAGCAGGCTGTCGCCGGGAAGGAAAAAGCCGACAAACAACCCGGTTTCCGCAAAAACAATGAAAAGCAGCAGCCACAGTCCGCCATTGATAATGTAAAACATCGGGTTGAGGAAGTCTTTCCAGGAAGTGTTTTTGGTAAGCGTGATCACCCTGGAGGTTTGAAGGGCTGCTACAGGGGCAGTGAGCGCCTGATAGCCGTCCCTGTTGAGCGCTATGGAGTCGCCCGCCGGTAAAGGGATGGTAAAGAACCCTTCGTCATCTGCAGAATACGCTGTGGTGTTGCCGTTATCCGTAATTACAATTTCTTTAAGCGCCTCTTCATATTGGTTAACAACCTGGAACCTGATTTCTGTGCCTTGTCCAAATGCCGAACTGCTCAAAACAATAGCAAAAGCCGCGCTCATTATTCTTCTGATCATACTGGGTGAATTGGGTTTTCTTTCCCGGTGGCAAAATTGCAATATATGTTGAAATAAACCGGGAGTATTTTTTATTTTCATCTGTTAATTTTAATCGGCCCGGAAAGCCAGCGCTTTCGTTTCGTCAAACTCCCCTTCCCAGCGGGCTATTACGCAGCTTGCCAGCGTATTCCCGATAACATTAACGGAAGTGCGGGCCATGTCCATTAATTCGTCAATCCCGTAAATAGCCATGATGGGCCAAACAGGAAAACCAAAGGTGGAAGCGGTGGCGATCAGTATCACCAAAGACGCCCGGGGCACGGCAGCCACTCCTTTGCTGGTGAGCATCAGCGAAAAACCAATCATCAGTTGTTCCCCGATGGAGAGATGGATCCCCGCCGCCTGGGCTACAAATACCGATGCCAGCGACAGGTACAGGGTGGTGCCGTCCAGGTTAAAGGTATAGCCCGTTGGTATAACAAAGGATACGATTTTACGTGGTACGCCAAATTTTTCCATATTCTCCATCGCTATCGGGAGAGCCGAATCCGAACTGGTGGTAGCAAAAGCAATAGATACCGGTTCCTTTATGGCCTGGATGAATTGCTTCACCGGCACTTTAATATAGATGAGGATGGGTAGTAATACCAACAGGAGGAAGGCGGTCAGCGCCAGGTATAAAGTAAACAAAAGCATCAGCAGGTTCTTCAGGATGTCAAGCCCCAGGTGTCCGACAGTTACGGAAATAGCAGCGCCAACGCCAAAGGGCGCAAAATGCATAATAATGTTCACAAACCGGAACATGGTTTCAGCCAGGCTCTCGGAAAACTCCAGCAGCGGCCGCTTGCGTTGGGGAGAAAGTTTGGCCAATGCAACGCCAAATAAGACGCTGAATACTACAATCGGCAGCACATTTCCCTCGTAAATGGACTTGATAATATTTTCGGGAAAAATGTCAATGATATGATCCTGCCAGGTTTTTTCTACCGCCACCGGCAACTCTTTGAGTAAAGCTTCCGGAACTTCTATACCGGTGCCGGCTTTTGTAAGATTGATGAACACCAGCCCGATAATCAGCGCGCAGGTAGTAACTATTTCAAAATACAGGATGGATTTCCAACCCATTCGCCCTACCTGTTTCAGATTAGAATGGCTGGCAATCCCCACCACCAGGGTGGAGAACAGTAATGGTGCAACGATGGTTTTCACCAATCGTAAAAATATAACACTCAGGAACCGGAGGTTTTGAGAGAAGTCAGGGAAATCCAGGCCTATCTCCACGCCAATTGCCATGGCAACGAATATCCAGGTAGTAAGAGATTTTTTGAACCAGGCAAATATCACCAGGCTGGCGATCAGCGTCCACCGGCTTATAAGAAGAATGTTTTCCGGAACCGTTGCCCACTGTTCCATGTGAATGAAGTGTAGCAAAGCAATGATCAGAAAAATAAAAAGAGATAAAAAACCTGAACTGCGTGTATTCATGAAAGCGGATGAACGGTAAATTTCAAAACTAATTGAAAGTTTACAGTTGGTAAAATAGAAAAATAGAAATTAAATCTATTTTGTAGGGAGAGACGGCAAAAGTGTATAAGAATCCGCTTGTTTTGCGTAGAAATTGTTACTTTTCGCTTTTGTTTCATTGATTTTAAATAATTAGCATTTTAAAAACTACTGGTGCTATGGGTTTATTTATAAAAAAACCGATTGCGGGATTAATTGCTGAATCACAGGAAACGGGCCCCGGGAGTTTGAGAAGAACGCTGGGGCCATGGTCATTGGTGGCATTGGGTATTGGCGCCATCATCGGGGCGGGCTTGTTTTCAATTACCGGTATTGCCGCCGCCAACCAGGCAGGTCCGGCTATTACCATCTCCTTTATTATAGCGGCGCTGGGTTGTGCCTTTGCCGGGCTTTGTTACGCGGAATTTGCATCTATGATCCCCGTAGCCGGCAGCGCCTATACCTACAGCTATGCCACTATGGGAGAATTCATTGCCTGGATCATCGGCTGGGACCTGGTATTGGAATATGCAGTTGGCGCCGCCACCGTTAGCATCAGTTGGAGCCGGTACCTTGCCAAATTTATGGAAGGTTTTGATATGGCCTTACCGCATTCCTTAACCGCCGGTCCCTGGGAAGGAGGGATGATCAATCTGCCGGCCGTATTTATTGTGGTACTAATGAGCCTACTGCTGATCAGGGGTACCCGGGAAAGTGCCTGGGTGAATTCATTGATCGTGGTGCTTAAAGTAGGCGTGGTGATTGTTTTTATTGTCCTGGGATGGAAATATATCAACAAGGAAAATTATATTCCCTATATCCCCGATAATACCGGCACTTTCGGAGAATTTGGATTCAGCGGGGTGATCCGGGCGGCGGCGGTCGTGTTTTTTGCCTATATCGGGTTCGATGCCGTAAGTACCGCTGCCCAGGAAGCCAGGAATCCAAGGAAAGACATGCCTATAGGTATCTTAGGATCGCTGATCGTGTGTACGGTTTTATACATCCTGTTTGCCCATGTGATGACGGGCGTAACCAGCTATACCTCTTTCAGAGGGCAGGATGGGATAGCGCCGGTAGCGGTAGCTATTGACCACATGGGAACGCCCGATAGCGCGGGGATGATCCATCCGGATTATCCCTGGCTCAACCGTGCCATTATCCTTGCCATCCTCGGCGGTTATTCCTCGGTGATTTTGGTAATGCTGATGGGCCAGAGCCGGGTGTTTTACAGCATGAGTAAAGACGGACTGTTGCCTAAGGTATTTTCCACCGTACATCCCCGGTTCCAAACCCCGGCTAAAAGCAATATGATGTTTATGTTGCTGGTTAGTGTATTTGCAGCGTTTGTGCCGGCAAGGGTAGTGGGGGAGATGACCAGCATTGGCACCCTGTTCGCTTTCATCCTGGTGTGTATCGGTATATGGGTAATGCGGGTGAAAATGCCGGAGGTTCCGAGAGGATTTAAGACGCCCCTGGTGCCCTTAGTACCTATATTGGGTGTAGCCACCTGTTTCTTTATGATGGCTTTTCTGCCCTTGGACACCTGGATCCGTTTGATCGTATGGATGATCATCGGCTTTGATATTTATATGTGGTACAGTATTTATCACAGCAAATTGTCTGCAGGAAAGGACCGGACGATTAATCAGGCAAATAAAATAGGTGGGTTAAGCGGGTTGATATTGTCTTTATCGTTGATCGTGATTGCGTTTATTCACCACCATGTTACCGATGGTGAAGACAAAGTGATATTTTATTTCTCCCTGCTTTTTGCCGCCTTCCATGTGGCGCTTTACGCCTTCAGGTTGACAAGAAAGAAACGTTGACGGGTGATCTGATCCCTTTCATTGTATATTTCCGGTTGATCCCGTGGCAGAACCGTTGCCTTTAACCGGATAAAGCTGAACAGTATGAAGAAATTGCTGGTATCCCTTTTATTTCTGGGTATATGTTTGATCACAAAGGGGCAATCTCCGGTTTCCCTGAGCAGTTCTGAAATTTTACTTCGTCTTAAAAAGTTGAACGTCCTGGGCAGTGTGCTGTACATAGCTGCCCATCCGGATGATGAAAATACCAGGCTCCTGGCTTATCTCGCGAATGAAAGATTATACCGTACCGGTTATCTCAGCCTGACCCGGGGAGATGGCGGTCAAAACTTAATAGGCGATGAACAGGGTATTGAACTGGGATTGATCCGGACGCAGGAGCTGTTGGCCGCCCGCCGTATTGACGGCGCCGAACAATTTTTCTCAAGAGCTTATGATTTCGGCTTTTCAAAAAGAACGGAGGAAGCCCTGGAAAAATGGAACAGGGAACTGATCCTGAGTGATGTGGTATGGGTGATCCGTAAATTCCAACCCGATGTAATTATTACCCGTTTTCCCGAAGACAGTCGCGCCGGTCACGGGCATCATTCCGCCTCGGCGGTATTGGCTCACGAAGCTTTTGTTGCCGCCGCCGATCCCAACAGGTTTCCCGATCAATTGAAAAAAGGGGTGGAGCCCTGGCAGGCTAAACGGATTTTATGGAACACCTTCAACTTCGGCAGCGCCAATACGCAAAGTGATGATCAGTTTAAAATCAATGTGGGTGGATACAATTCTCTTTTAGGGAAAGGTTACGGCGAAATCGCCGCCGAAAGCCGAAGCCAGCATAAAAGCCAGGGATTTGGCGTAGCTGCCCAGAGAGGAGAAGCCTGGGAATACTTTGTGCCGGTGGCAGGCGCTGCACCTGAAAAAGACCTGATGGACGGGGTGGACAACAGTTGGGGAAGAACCACTGCCAGTTTCGGGGTATCAGACCGCCTGCAGATACCCGAAAGGATCGAGAGACTGATCACCGCGTTTTCCTTTGAGCATCCTGAAAAATCGGTGGATGACCTGGTAAAATTATACCAGGTAATTTCCGGTTCCAACGAGCTTTCCCCCTATTGGAAAACCCAAAAGTTGCGCGAGTTGCAGGTTTTGATCCAGGCCTGTTCGGGCTTGTTTTTTGAGGCCACTACGGATGTTCCCTATGTTACGGGAGGAGATGCTTTTACTGTAAATGTAAGCCTTATCAACAGGAACGGGCTACCCGTTTCCGGCAAAATAATTTACCCGTGGGAGCATTTGATCTCCAATGCCGTTCCCGGCAACCGGCAACTGAACTATTCCGAAAAAATTTCGGTTCCGGCAGATATGCCTTTGTCGCAGCCTTATTGGCTGAAAAAAGGTTTAAACGGCGCTCATTATGAAGTTGACGATCAGCGGTTGATAGGGATGCCGGAGAATCCCCCGGCCTTTGAAATAACCATGGCCATAACAATAGACAACCAGGAATTTCTTTTCTATGTTCCTGTCCGCTATAAATACACCGATCCTGTGCAAGGCGAGGTGCACCAGCCGCTTTCGGTGGTGCCGGCATTGTCGCTGACGGAATTGCCCAAACATATTTTTACACGGCTCAACAATCAACCGGTGTCCCCGGTAAAGCTGAATGTTACCGCGTTCTCTTCTGCACTCCAAAAAGTGAAAACCCAATATTTTCAATACGAATACAAAGGAAAGAATTTGATTAAGAACCCGGTTTTAACCGACAATACATTAACGCTGGGTAAAAATGACCGGGTCAGTTATCCTTTGGAAACGGAAGCGATATTGGGTAAAACTCAAGGCAACAGGCTTCGTTTTCTTGCTGACCAGCATACTTCCAACAGGGAGTCTTCTCAGAAATTTGCGGTTCGCCGGATCGAATACGCCCACATTCCCGCCATCACTTATTTTTACCAGGATGAAGTAAAAGTGATCCGGGAGGAGATCGTTACTGCGGGTAAAAACATCGGGTACGTGGCGGGAGCCGGGGATAAGGTACCGGAAGCCTTGCAGGAAATGGGTTATACCCTCACTTTCCTGAACCAACAGGATATTGCAGACGGCAACCTGGATGGCTTTGATGCTATTGTAATGGGGGTACGTGCCTATAATGTCAATTCGTGGCTGGACAATGTATATGAGAAGCTGATGAACTATGTGAAGCAGGGAGGCAACCTGGTAGTGCAATACAATACTGTTGGTTTTTCCGGGTTGCGGAGTAATAAGATAGGACCTTTTCCCTTTGATATTACAAGAGGGAGAGTGACCGATGAAAACGCGGCGGTTCATTTTCTTCAGCCGCAGGATCCCGTCCTTAATTGGCCGAATAAGATCACTTCCTCCGATTTTGATGGATGGATCCAGGAGAGAGGGATCTACTTTGCAGCTAATTTTGATAACAAATACAAGAGCATTTTAAGTATGAAAGATCCGGGAGAAGGAGCCCAACAGGGCAGCCTGATCGTGGGCAATTACGGAAAGGGCCGGTTTATTTATACGGGTTTGGTTTTCTTTCGCCAATTACCGGCAGGTATTGGCGGCGCATACAGATTATTTGCTAATTTGGTGGCGAATCCTAATCTTCAAAAAACAAATGGCAGAACAAGATAAGAAAAATATTAACCGGGGACCGGCGGTGGGTGTTATCGTAGGGGTAGCGCTCGGAATTTTAGTGACCCTGATTTTCCGGAAAGTGGGGTACGGCATTTTAATGGGCATCGTAGTGGCAATATTACTCCGCTGGTCGTTTAAATAAGAGATATGACACAACCCGAGGATCGTCCGCCGGTATTCAAAAACTGGAATACCTGGTATTTGATTGTTATAGCAACGCTGGTTTTGCTGATCGTCCTGTTTTATTGTTTCACGAAATATTTTTCATGAGCTATCCCGACTGGATTGTACTGATCGCCACGCTTAGCCTTATTATTCTGTATGGAATATATAAGAGCCGCACCACCAGGAACCTTGACGGTTATTTCCTGGGCAACCGGGAAATGCCCTGGTATATTGTGTTGTTCAGTATCATGGGTACCCAGGCCAGCGCCATCACCTTTTTATCGGCGCCCGGTCAGGCCTACACCGATGGTATGCGCTTCGTGCAATATTATTTCGGGCTTCCTTTAGCCATGGTGGTATTGTGCGTCAGTTTCGTTCCCATTTTTCACAATTTCCGGTTATATACCGCTTACCAGTTCCTGGAGAAGCGGTTTGATATCAAGACCAGAACCCTTACATCTTTTCTTTTTTTATTACAACGCGGACTGTCAACCGGTATAAGCATTTATGCGCCTGCTATCATCCTGTCTTCTCTGCTGGGCTGGAATATTTACTGGACCAATATTTTTATGGGCGGGTTGTTGATCATCTATACGGTAGCCGGCGGTGCGAAGGCGGTAGCTTATACACAGCAGTTGCAGATTGTAATCATTTTTGCCAGTATGTTCATTGCGGGATGGCTGGTAGTAAAATACCTGCCGGAAGGCGTGGGGCTTTTTGACGCATTGAAAATAGGCGGCGTGATGAGTAAAACCAACGTGATCACCACCGGTTTCCGGGAAGGCGGCGGGTTTGACTGGAATGATAAATACAATTTATGGAGCGGGATCATAGGCGGCTTTTTCCTGGCATTGTCTTATTTCGGAACAGACCAAAGCCAGGTAGGGCGCTATCTTACCGCGAAGTCAATCAGGGAAAGCAGGATGGGCCTGTTGATGAATGGCCTGGTGAAAGTGCCCATGCAGTTTCTCATTCTGCTGTTGGGGGTATTGATCTTTGCTTTTTATCAGTTTCATGATGCACCGTTGTTTTTTAATGAGACGCAGGTACAAAAAGTCAGTCAATCCAAATATGCCGGATCACTTTCTGAAATACAGCGGCAATACGGAGAAGCGGAAGCGGAAAAAAAGCAGGTCATCCAGTCGGTCATAGCCGAAGGAAAAACATTTTCCGAAGAACATCGCGCCGCTATTACCCGGATCAATCACCAGCGCGACAGTTTGAGAAATGCTTTTAAAGGATTGGTGGTGAAGCCTGAAGTGAGGGGAGAAGCCAATGACGCGAATTATATATTTCTTCGCTTTGTGTTGGATTATTTGCCCAGGGGATTGATCGGGCTGTTGATTGCAGTCATCTTCATCTCTTCATGGGGAAGCATCGCCGCTGCGCTCAATTCCCTTGCATCCAGCACTATTGTTGATATTCATAAAATATTTATCAACAAGAATCTGGATGATGCGGGCGATTACCGGGTGTCGAGATGGTACACGCTGGGTTGGGGGATATTTTGTATTGTAGTAGCCCAGTTTGCATCCAACCTGGGCAATAGTTTGATCGAGGCGGTTAATATTCTCGGTTCCCTTTTTTACGGGGTGATTTTAGGCGTATTCCTGATCGCTTTTTTTGTTAAACCCGTGAAAGGAAATGCCGTTTTTTGGGGCGCTGTGCTGGGGGAACTCCTGGTGATTGCCTTGTTTATATTAAATGAACACAATATTATCAATCTCAGTTTTTTATGGTTAAACGCCATTGGCGCCCTGGTAGTCATGCTTTTAGGTTGGCTGCTGCAATTTTTTGTGTTTAAAAAAGCTTCCGCCGTACAATAAAATTAATTTTTCCCCCTTTTATCGAAGGATAAGGTCTGTTGGCCGATTTGATTGTAAGACTTTATGTCCGGTGTGTATCTTCACACCTGTTAATCATAATCCATTTGATCCAGTGCCTGTATAAAACCGGTTAAAAATCTAAAATTATGAAAACGTATCAGTTATTAAGGAACAATCAATCAATGGGATATTATACGGCAACCTGCCTGCTTCAAATAGGACTACAGCCGCTGGATCTGCTTTGGGTGGATGGAGAAAGCGTTACCTGGAAATATCCCTCCGAACTGGAGGAATTCCGCGCACATGTATCCCGTGCGCCGTTCAATGAAGCCACGCGGGTTAATGATCTGAAAGAACAACAGATCCTTTATTTCGATGCGCATATTGCCGAAATGGATTATAAAAAACTGAATATCGCGCTGATAGAGCAGCCCGATACCCGGGTGTATGATATGACTCCCGGATTTGAATACATGATCAGAGCTCAGAAGATGAGACTGAATAAACCTAACTATAGTAACATTGCCGGAATTTCTGAAGAACAGCGCGCTGTTGAAGCCGTTCGCTCCATCCTGGATAAATCAGAAAGCGTATTGGGTTCAGATAAAATGATAAATGCTCCGGAAAGGAACGCAGATCCCCACCACTTCACTACCGTATGGGAAGCGCGAAGCGAAACCCGGGAAAAAGCGAAAGCCGGTGAAACCGGATCGGGGAAGCGGGCGTCTTTCAGGACCCCTTTGAGTGCGGCTATCACGGGTTTAATAGCCCTCGCCTCCTCAGCGATCATTAATTTCCGGTTTTAACAAAGATTAAAATCGAAGTAGCAGTGCTGAAGTAACGGACTATCATCGTACTTTTATTCCATCGTTCGGTTGAACGGGAGGCATAGAAAAAAACCGTTATACCGATCCGAAATCCAACTCCTTTGTTAATGTCATGTTCCGGCAGCTTTGGTTTGCATTATTATCCGTTCCTTTGAAATATTCACATTGAACCTCTGATTAAAATGGTATGTTCATGAAAGAATATTTGTTATTAAGGAACAATACGGAGTTGGGTCATTACTCCCTGGAAGAATTAAAGACGCTGGGTTTGAAGCCTTACGACCTGGTTTGGATAGAGAACAAAAGTTTCTCCTGGAAGTATCCTTCCGAGATCACTGAATTGGCTTCCTTTGCTCCCCCGGTGCCGCTGCCCTCGCTCGACGACCCGGAGCATCCCGGCGGCAGATTGGTGCAAATGGTTGATAAAGACTGGTTAGAAGAGTCCGACGACGATGCCTCCTTTGATCACCCTCATCCGGTTGAGCGCTCTCCCTCCTTTAACGACACGCATATTGTAGCTTTTAAACCCAGGCTGGAGCAATTGCGGATCAAAACCATTAAATCCCCGGTCCGTTCGGGTATGGTAAAAGTGGAGGTGCGTAATGGGGAGCTCCCGGTGAACCTTCCTCCTGTACCGGATGAAGTAATCCCCCAGGGAAAAATATACAACGAAGTGCAATGGAATAACCGGGTTCCGGAGCCCACCGGGCAGAAACGGTTGCGCGTTGCCGCTATAACAGAGGCGTTTTATCAGCTTGGCAATAACAACCGGATGGAAATGATAGTGCTTGTTATAGGCGCTATTTCTTTGCTCGCTGTTATTTATTTATTTCTTACCGCCGGCTATTAAAGGAACCGGGATATTTACCTGTTTAACATTTGATAAGTAGCCGGCGCCTCTTTCACTGGATTTTTTTGGATATTTTGGAGATGGTAAAGATCTGGTCCTGACTGGTAAAAATGCAGGATCAATACCAACAGGGCGATCCCCCCCAGGATGCAGGCCCATATCCACCATTTGTCTCTTCCTGCAGATCCTCCGCCTGCAAATGGATCAGCGTCCTGCGGGTCTTCCTCCTGCTGGATAAAGCGTCCGCTGATCTCGGTATCGCCTATTAAGATGGAATGGTTGGCATCGGTTCTGATAATACGCCTGGCAAGCGCCGGTTCCATGAAATCGTAGGTAATGGTTTTGGCTTCAAGGGTAATGCTTCCGCCTACGTTGGCATGTAGTTTCCCCACCCGGTCCCATATTATTTCACCCTCCTGTTTCAGCCGGTTTTTGAGCTCAAAAGAAAAATCATTTACTTTTTTAATCGCCTCCCATTCTTCCACCTGCAATTTTGACGACACATATTGAAAGAGCGTTTTATCCGGGGCGTCATTCAAATCATCAAAAATCACTTTTTGCATCGGCGGTTCAATGACGTGATCGGTGAAATTGCTGATCGCCGGTATGTATTGCAGGGCAATAGTACCCAGTCCCGGCAGACTGAGGGATTTGTTCTGGATAAGGTATTGATGAAGAATATGGAACATGTATCTGTGTTAAGCGAACTACAAGGTTACTAAATTAATGATTTTTTCGTGAGAAAAATGTAAACCCTGTGTATTTCATACCCGCTGCCGGTTGGTATGCTTACCGGCCGGAATCTAAAAGCTACTTCGAAAAATTATAGACGATCCCTCCCAACAGGTTAAATCCATAAACGTCGTATTGGTTCCAGCGCTGGTATTTATTGTTGAACACGTTATTAGCCTGCACCCACAGATTGAATTGCCTGGTTATCTTAAACTCCAGTCCGGCGCTCAGGTCCACCGGGTGCCTGCCGGTACCTGTTCCTCCGTCTCTTGTAAGATATTTCGCTCCTTCAAAGAAATACAGGTCGCTGGTCAGCCACAGGTCCTTCAATACTTTCCAGCGGAGCGCCGCGTTGAATTCCCTGGGAGTGATGCCCCAGGGTTGCGGTTCTGTTACCTGTTTGTTGAAAAGCAACCAGTTGAAGCGGCCGGTAAGGGAAAAATCTTCCGCCTGCACCACGCCTATTTCACCGTGCATCTGGAAGGCGTTTAGCTTTTGTTCATTAACGATTGAAAACCGGTTGCCCGCCTGGGTATTAAAAGCGCCGTAGTCGTTCACAAACAGGGGCATGTTATAAAACTGCACCAATCCTACTTTGGCGTTATAAAAGAAATGTTCCAGGAAAGTGCCTTTGATCCCGCCAAATGTTTCATTAACCCGGGTATTCAATAGTTCCCCCGGTTGAGCCAGGTAGGGATTAAGAGTGGCATACCGTTTATAGGAGCCCCTATCGTAATGCATCAGCCATCCAAGCTGGAGGATCAGTTCCTCGCCTCCCAGTTTAAGGTCGGCCAGCAGATCGGGCAGTAATTTGAATGTAGCATTGTCCCAGGAAGGAATAACGCCTCCGTGAAGATTAACGGTTTCATTGTGAAAATGCAGGGCGAAAGGCACGGACACAATGGTATTGTTGATAGTGGACGGGGTGTTGTTGGAAGAGTATTGGGTGTAGTCGGCATTAACGCCCAGTTTAATGTTGAAATTGTCGCCTATCGCTTTTTGCAGCGGCAGGTCGGCAACCGCATTGAATTCTTTTCCGTTGTGATTGTCGTTGAAGAAAGAAAGTTTTACATCAGGATGGTACTGTAACCCAAGTTCTGTAGGGGAGGTGTTGCGAAAGCCGATATTGGCATCAAAGGAAAGAAACCGTTGCAACAGATCGCTCTTGTCGAAGGAAAACAGATCATGGTCGTAGCCATAGAGATAATACTTGTTATTGTCGAAAGAGAGCTTCCCGTATAATTCCTGCTTTTGGGTATTTACAATACTTCCGTATACGCCGGCGCCTGAATTGGCGTATTCCTGGTATTGGGGAACTTTGCCTTTGGAGGAGATATAATGCGCCAACACATTGAGGTTGGCGTTGGTGCCGTTGTTGAAGCTTAACCCGGCGCGGGCATAGGGCGTTTGCAGGTTGCCGTAACCCAGTTTAACAAAGTTGCTGGCATCCCAGTCGGGAGAGGAAGAGTCTATATTAAGCGCCAGGGGGCTGATAGCCAGAGGCTGATACACCAGCGACAGGCTGGTAACCGGGATATTATAGCTGAATTTCGGTTTGGCGGAATCCGGTACTGGCGGCGCCGCCACAAAATTGATTTTTGCCGCTTCTTTAATTTCCGGCTTAAAGGAAGACGTGATCTCTATGGTTTGTTTTTTCAATTCTTCCTGCGCCTGCAGGGTTCCCAAACCGCAAAGAAGCGCCGCGACGACAATAAATACCGGTTTATGATATATCCTATGTTGCATTATGATCTTTTTACCTTAATAGTTTTTGTTTTCCGTCAATTTATCCTGCAATTTTACTTTCTGTCTTTTCCGCCTCAATAACCGCCTTTAATTTCTCTTCGGCCTCGTTTTTCAATTCGGTTATCTTACTGTTGTCCACTACACTTTGCAGGGTTGCTTTCGCATTGAAGTAATCCTTTTCTTTGAAGAAGATATCTCCGAGTAAAATATAGGCTTTTGTTATCCAAAAATCATAGGAGCCCGATTTATTAATGGTTTCAAAGGCTGCTTTGTCCGCATTTTTGAGGTCGTTGAGTGCATAATAACAGGCCGCAATTTCGTACCGGGCTTCGGCTGCAAAGGATGCTTTATTGATATTGATCACGTTCCGGTAGTTTTGAATCGCTTCCGCGTATTGGGCTTTGTTTTGAAGTGACCTCGCGGTGATCATATAGGCCAGCACTTTATCATCGGTGCTGATGTTTTTTTCTTTTAATAATTCTCCCGCGTTGTCAACCGCTTCTTCCCATTGCTGCAACTGGTATTGGCTGCGCAGAAGTCCCCGCATGGCTTCGAGGCGGTTTTCGGCCCCGGTGGCGAGAGGTTTAAGCAGGGTAAAATAATGCCCTGCTTTTTCATAATCTTTCAATTCAAAATAATAGATGCGAGCCGCTTGTGAAGCCGCTCTTTCCGCGTATTTACTGGGCCCCCGGTCCGTTACGGCGGCATATCCCTCTGCCGCTTTCTCCCAGCTTTTTTGCTGGTTGTAGATCTCGCTTCTTAAAAACCAGGCGTCTAAAGCATGCTGTCCGTCGGGAAACCGGGAAAGATAATTGCTGAAAGCCGGAAGCGCATTGTTAAAGTCTTTATTGATATACTTATTTTCGGCGGCGGTGTAGGTGAGATCATCTTCCTCATTGACGGTAACGGATCTGCCCGCGCTTTTCATGAATGCCACGTATTCATCCGTTTTTCCTTCCGCTGTATATATGGACCTGATATTATCAATGGCCTCATTGGCTTCAATGGTATTGGGGTAAGCCGACACCAGGTTTTTAAATTCTTTCAACGCATCCGCATTCCTGTTAAGGTTGAGGTAAGCAAGTCCTAATTTTAATTGCGCCCCGGGTTTCAGGTTTTCAGCGGCCGAAGCATTGATCACCGTGTTTAAATAGGGTATGGCCTGACTGTATTTTTCATCTGCCAGGTAGGTTTTGGCTATTTCGAGATTCACATCGGGGATCATCAGGGAGCCGGGATATTTTTGTTCAATGGTTTTCATCAGGCTGATCTTTTCATTGCTGCTGTTGATCCCGGCAATCATCGCTGATTGATAGGTGGCGTAGTCGCCCGAAGACCAGGAATAGGAAATGATCCTGTTATAGATTGACCTTGCCCTGGAAAAATCTTTGTTCATGTAGTAACAGTCGGCCAACCGCAGGTAGGCGTCCTGCTCAATGGGTTTTGCATTCAGGGCGGGGTTCCCTGCAATTTGTTCAAAAAAGGGCAACGCCTGCGAATAGTTCTCCTTGCGGTAATAGCAATAGCCCAGGTTGTATTTCGCATTGATCGTGCTTACTTCCCCACTGGCATAGGAAGGTTTACGCAGATAATCGTTGAAATATAAAATAGCGGCATCCAGGAGGTTTTTGCGATAGCTTATTTCCCCTTCCCAGAAATTGATCAGCGGCAACACCGGTGCATTGTTGGGATCTTTCAGCGCTTTATCCAGCAATAGTTTGGCGCCATCCAGGTCCTGGTCGTTGATCAGCTCCATGGCTCGTCCATACAGCACTCTCGGATATAGTCTTTGGATGGTTTGGGAGGGCGATTGCACTCTTTCCAGGATGTCGAGCGCTTCCCGGTAATTGTTGGTATTGGCTAACAAAGTAGCGGTGGTTTCTTCCGCTTCCTTTCCGTAAATGGAACCGGGATATTCATTCAAAAACTTCCTGAATTCGGTCAGCGCGATATCGAGGAAGCCAAGATCATAAGAAAGTTTCGCATAATTGAATTTGGATACTTCCCGTTGACCCGCGTTGGTATTATTGCCGGCGCAGAACTGGAAGGCCGTTCTGGCGTTGGCTTTATCACCTAATTTCAGATAGGCATCTCCCAGGATGTACATTGCGTTCTGACTCAGCGAATCGGTTCCGCCGCTCAACTGTTTCAAGCCTTCCACAGCTTTCCCCAACTGCTTTTGCTGATAATAACAATAGCTTAGCTGGTACAGCGTTTCCCGGCTTACTTTCTCCGTCTTGTTTACATAGTCCTCCAGGTAGGGCAACGCCCTGGCATAGTCGCCTTTTTCAAACCATGCATGACCGATCAGCTCTTTCATGGGCGTATCGTAATAGCCTTTTGTACGGTTGAGCGCACTTTCGCCATAGTCCAGGGCCTTGTCTTTCTGCCCCTGTGCATAGTAGATATTAGCGATGTAAAAAGGCACTACATTTTTATATGGGCTTTCATCCTCCACTTTCTCAAAGGCACTTAAGCCGTCATTGTAATTGCGATTGGAATAGGCTATCAGTCCATAGTAATAATTCGCCGGCTTGTTGTTGGGATCAGAACTGCTTTTAGCGATGGTCTCCAGCAGGGGCCTTGCCCGGTCGAACTGCCGGAGGGTAAAATAGGCATATCCCTGGTGAAACTTCATGTCGGCGATCTGGCGGTTGCTGAGGCTTTCCACGCTGGTTTGTTCGTAATAGTCCAGGGCTTCCCGCATCTCATTTTTACGGTAGAAATATTCTCCCAGGTAGAAACTCAGTCTTTGCGTCAGGGACGGATTGTAGTTCAGCGAAATGAATGTTTTGGCATCTTCAGCGGAAAAAGTTTCGTTTTGTTGTAAGCCGCAGGCGATGGTGTAAAATTGAACATCGTCATATACGATGCTGTTGTTGCTTTGGTCGGTTGACCGCATATTGTTTTTGAGTTCCTTAAACAGCGGATAGGCCAGGCTGTATTGCTCGTTTTGAAAGAAGGCCTTTGCCTGCTTAAAACCGGCTTGAGGATCGGTGAAAATTCGGGTTTGCTGTGAAAAGGCGCCGGTGGAGATACCCAACAGCGCCGTAATGATATAAACCGACGTTCTATACATGTTTGTAGTAATTGGCAAAAAAATTAGTGC
Organism: Chitinophagaceae bacterium; assembly: GCA_023957125.1. Taxonomy (GTDB): domain Bacteria; phylum Bacteroidota; class Bacteroidia; order Chitinophagales; family Chitinophagaceae; genus Agriterribacter. The sequence goes on along the minus strand of JAMLHL010000015.1, from coordinate 18,422 downwards.
TGTTTTGCAAATAGCACGAAGTTCAAACCTCTTTTGTTACAAATTTCTTAAAGTAAAACCGGCGCTAAGTTACGCCGAACGATAATTTACAAGAACCATTCCAAAACACTGTGGATAAAAGGTTGGTATCTCTTGTATAGTAAAGGACTTTTTGGAAAGAATAGGGAAACGGTTATTTTTAGCGAAAAATAAATTATGAAGAGATTCTTATCTACGAATTACACGGATGGGGTATTTAATTTTGCGATGCTGATCCTGCGCGTTGGTCTGGGAGTGTTATTGTTGCAGCATGGGTATTATAAACTGGTTCATTTTTCCACCATGAAACATTCCTTTTTGAATTTCATGGGGATGGGCAGCACGCTCTCCCTATCCCTCAGTATTTTTGCAGAGTTTTTCTGTGCCATATTTGTAATGATAGGATTGTTCACCCGGTTTACCGTGATTCCCATCATCATTGGCTTAGGCGTTGCGGTGGTGAAGGCGCACAATAAAGCGATTTTTGCCGAGGGGGAACTGGCATCGGTTTATATCATTGGTTTTATTGTCATCCTGCTGCTTGGCCCCGGGAAAGTGAGCGTTGACCGGTTGATAGCGAGATAGTTTGGGTATTGGAGGTTTTGAGTTATCCTCCTAAGATTTCGGTGAGTGATCTTGTAAAACGTTTGAAAGGCAGGAGCGCGAGGCTTCTACTGGATGAGTATTCGGAATTGAAGAGACGTTATTGGGGTCAACACTTATGGGGAATAGGTTATGGAGCCTGGAGCACAGGAAACATAACGGATGAAATGATTCAGGAGTACTTAGAGCATCATAAGGATGGTCCAAACAGTGATCAGAATTTCATTCTGGAGTAATTTTAATGAACTTTAAGTTTATGGTTTTCAATGCTGTTTACAGCAAATTCCAATGACTTTAAGTCAACTGTATTTTTAACCTATGGATTTTCAATCCATAGTATATTGAGTGTTCTTGGACAGTCTAAGAATAAGTTGAATGTTGTTTGTTTAAATGAAAAGCTATACATTTGTGTATAATAAACAACATTTAAATGAATTTCAGAAAACAGATTCTTCTTCCAAAGTTCCAAAAAATATTAGAACAGGTGGGCGAAAATATCAAATTAGCCAGAAAGCGCCGGAGCCTGACTACGCTCCAGGTATCTGAGCGGGCAGGTATTGATCGCTCGACGCTTTACCATATTGAAAGAGGGAGTTCAAGCGTTTCTTTGGGCGCATATTTTAATGTACTCAGAGTATTGGGGTTACAGGATGATTTTCTGAAACTAGCGGCAGATGATGAATTCGGGAGGAAGCTACAGGATTTAAAACTGATAGGTAAAAACGGATAATGGCAAGTAAAACAGATATATGGGTATATGCGGACTGGAAAGGGATGAAGGAACCTAAATGTGTGGGCACATTATCTGCTCAGCAGGCTAAAGGAAGGAAAGCGTTCAGCTTCTCATATAATAAAGACTGGATATCCTCACAAGAGCAAGTTTTACTTGACCCGGATATAGCTTGGTATATAGGTCGGCAATATCCTTCTAATGAAAAGGAAAATTTTGGCGCATTTCTGGATTCTATGCCGGACACCTGGGGAAGGACACTGATGAAACGCAGGGCTGTCATCCGGGCAAGAGAGCGGAGTGAGACAGTACCGGTTCTGTATGATATTGATTTTTTATTGGGTGTTCACGATTTGAGCCGGATGGGTGCCTTACGTTTCAAAAAAGACCCCAATGGCGATTTCCTGGATAACGATCCGGTTTCTCCTGCACCTCCCTGTGCAAGCGTCAGAGAGCTGCAACATGGAGCAGCACTTATTGAATCGAATAGAGATACGGCTGAAGCCAGAAAATGGCTGGCTATGCTCATGGCGCCCGGTTCCTCACTAGGCGGTGCCAGGCCCAAAGCTAATGTGCTGGACGAAAAGGGAAACCTGTGGATTGCCAAGTTTCCTTCGAACAATGATATGATTGATAAAGGAGCCTGGGAGTATCTTGCATATCGGCTTGCTGTTAATGCGAGAATTGAAATGACGGAATCCCGAATAGAAAAAGTGGGTGGGAAATATCACACTTTTTTTACAAAACGTTTTGACCGGGATAAGAAAGAGCGAATTCATTTCGCCTCTGCAATGACCATGACCGGTGAAAATGAAAAGCTTATTCGGGAGGAAATGCCTTCTTACCTGGATATCGTTGAATTTATCCAGTTTTCAGGTACTCATATAACAGAGGATCTCCATCAACTTTGGCGAAGGATGGTTTTTAATATTCTTATTTCAAATACCGATGACCATTTAAGAAATCATGGCTTTCTTCTAACTGAAGAAGGCTGGCGTTTGTCACCCGCCTTTGATATCAATCCTTCTATTGATAAGGATGGATTGGCATTAAATGTTGATATGGATAATAATGCATTGGATATAAAACTGGCTAAAAGTGCAGGCATCTATTTCCGGTTGGGAGAAACTGAAATGAATCACATTATTGATGAACTAAAATCATCCGTAGCCGGTTGGCCAAAAATAGCGACAGAAATAGGGATTCCGCGTGGTGAGCAAATATTGATGCAAAGCGCATTCAATATTTAGTGAGAGATTTCAGCTTATAATAGGATTGGAAAGACTTTTGAAGAAGGATTTATTGAATGGAGCTATTATCAATAAGAAGCTGTTCGACAAGGCGTTCCTGCTTTAGAATGTAAGGTACTGATTATCAGCGTTTTATGTTGCTGGCGGAGAGAGAGGGATTCGAACCTTCCTTTCCAATAAGCTGAATATCAGTAATATACGAGTTTGCAAACTGAAGCTGCCACGAATCTGCCACTGACTGGCAGACGAATAAAACCATTGGCTTTTTACGCACCCGGTATATTTTTTTACTGCAATTCCTATGAATCAAAGAGCACTTTAATCTCTGGTGATGAAATTAGGAAAATGATTTTATATTTCATGTTTTAATAACTGATATGCTATGGTTTACAATTAAACTTTTTTCAGTTACCATTTTGGAATTTCGTCAACTTGCTATAAATACTACCCTTTAGGGTAGTCAGGTTTGCAGCCATAGCCAGCTATCTTTGGGACAAACAAGCAGAATGACTAAATCGCAATACCAAAGAAATAAATTTTACGTATCAGATACCGAACAGGAACAAATAAGTAACTATAAAATCCTTCTTGCCGGTTGCGGCATTGGAAGCAATATCGCTGAATGTGCGTTACGTTTGGGCTTTGAAAAGCAGACTTTAATTGATGGGGACACCGTGGATGAAAGCAACCTAAACCGGCAAAACTATGCTTCCCATGATGTACAATACTCCAAAGCAGCTTCATTAAGAAGAAGGCTTCTCTTAATTAATAAAGAGGCAGAGATTGAAGCCCAAAATTTATTTCTGGACAGAGAAAATATTAATGAAATGCTGCCTGGACATAATGTGGCAATTAATGCCCTGGATTTTCAATCTGATATTCCGTTTCAATTTGATGAATTGTGTCAAGGGCTACGGATACCAGTATTGCATCCGTATAATATCGGTTGGGGGACGATGGTATTTGTGATAATGCCTGATGGTAAGAACCTTTCCTTTCTTTCTTCAGATTATGTAGGATTCGAGAAAAAAGTTGCTTCATTCTTGATTGATAATATTTCCGGGCCGGCGAAATATTGGATTAGAAATGTATTACAGGAATATGAGAAAAATGGTAAAGGTCAATCGCCGCCGCAACTATCTGTGGGATCTTGGTTAGCAGCCGGAGCTTGTTCCGATATTATGTACAGGTTAGCTACCGGCAGACACGTAAGAGCCTTCCCGGATTTTTACTTTCTAACAACAAATCAATAATTTTTAGATGATACCATAGTTTGCGGCAGCAAATATTGCCTCTGATATATTTGTTGCTTTCAGCTTCTTCAGAAGATGTTTTCTGTGAAATTTTATTGTATCTACCGATAAAAACAACTGTTGTGCTATTTTCTCTACTGTGTATCCCTGAATAGAAAGCATCAGAACCTGCTTTTCCCGGCAGTTTAATTTAACGACCTCACACTCATTCCATTTCTCCGCATCCAGATCATATTCCATGACCTTGTTTTCGACTGAGTTTTTGATCAAAATATTACCTGCGCTTAGATTTGAAGAAGGAGATACAATACACAGTGCAATCCAAATATTCCCATTATCATCTAATACCAGCGGAGCAAGCTTGTGATTAACTAAAGTGAGGTGGCCGGTTGGTTGCTTTAATCGAAAGTCATATGAGATCGAATAATTCAACCTTTCTTCTAAAGCAAGGCCTTGGTAGAATCTAAATCCTGCTTCGTTGATCTTTAAAAGCAGTCTTAAATCTTCCTCCGGCACATTTTTTAAATAGAAAAGATATCCTGATAGTTGTACTTGTTTAGCAGTTTTACCGCACAAGAATAATGGATTATCAGAAACGTACAGGAATCCCCGTTTGTAATAGTCAATCAAATAGATACTATGATATATCATCCTTGATACCGTTTCAGCAAAATCAATAAGCGGTGTAACTTTTTCGTAATCTAAAGCTGAGTAAGTGTGATCAAAATTGATGGGCTTAAAAAAATCCTGAATTGAGATGTTCACAGGCAAGGGGTTTTAGCTAAACGAATTTAACCTTTTATCCGTTATTAGGAGATATTTTAATAAGAATGGCTACCCTTTTGGGTAGTTAAATTACTATAAAGGGTTGATTTTGTATTATTTATTGTTAAAATAAAACGAATAATTGATTCATAATCTATTATTACTCTAAATATTTTATTATGAAAAGTTTAAATTTAGAAAGTCTAAAAAAACGATTTACGAAAATTGGCTGAATTTATCGTAAGAGAAAACTACGCTCAGCACACCGCTCCATCCACCTTTCTTTCCGGCGAAAATCTTAAGACAGTCCAATCCATTTTAATGGAAGATCTACCGATGTTTGATGATTCTGTTATTTGCGTGGCATTAGAGGATTCTGAAATTGTGGGATCCGTAAAAGTCACGAAGTGGAATGATCAAATTATCATGCCTATTGAGAAGCTATTTGGTATCAATCCGGCACGGTTCAAGAATAACGGTGTCAAAAGTATCTGGCACATTGGAAGGTTTGCCATTTCCAAAACAGCTAAGGAAGGGGCAAAATTGCTTAGAAAGCTCATTGCAATTGCTATTTTTCCCATATGTTGTGCAACGGACAGTATTATGCTGGCTGAATGTGATAGCAAATTTGTACGAGTATTAAACCTGTTGGGGATAAAAACCGAAATATTGGCCAAAGGAATCATTTATTTGGGTTCGGAGACTCTTCCTATTTATTCAACTCAAAAATGGCTTTACAGTTATCTTAGCCATAGTGCATATTATAGCGAGGCAATAGATTTCTATTGTATCAACGATCCTGGTAATCATCTAATCTTGAATGATTTTGAACAATTAATGCAGGATGCAAACCTCATTCATACAGATTCAATAACAGGTGATGATACGAAGTTATATGTGATTTAACAAAAAGTAGATCGGGTGCTTTCTCAACCTATAGCAACTTTTGTATTAAAACTAAGAGCTATTTTGTACGATCTGAACAGCCTTTTGGCTTTTCATCGAATTTGCACCTCTATTCTATATGGTAGTGAAATGGTACAATAGCTGAACCCAAAACAGTAGGTTTTTAGCAGGATATTTATGTGTTGTGTAAAGTCCGGGAACGTCTTCCCCATATGTATTAACATCCAGGGTAAGTTCGGCTTCTCCGGCGCGAAGTGTAGTGCTAAGGTTTATAAAGATAGAATCTATTTGGAATAAATCATTAAAGAGGTGGTAAGTCTTGAAATGGTCATTCTCTTTGGCAAATATGTCAGGTGGAAATATGTGGAAGATAAGTGTCTCCAAAGACATTACTTATGAGTATATCAGTGATTATGACTTTCTGGTAGTGACAAAAAACAATCCTGAAAAATCCTATGTGAAGGAAAGCATCATAGCCTCCAAGGCGGAAAAATTTATACCACCCGTAAACCTGGAAATACACTAGATAGACTATGTTAATAAAAGGCTTAAATGGGACGAATCCTTTTGGGTGGATATTGTAAGGGAAGGCATCTTAATGCACCATAAAGGCTCAACAGAATAGCCGTTTATTTTAGCTAACGATGACAGTAGAATAACTGGAAATACTGATAAAGCAGGGCGAAGGCTACCATATAGAATTTAAGAAAGACATACCCATAAAGCAAGCGACCTGGCAGATGAAGTATGCGCCTTCGCTTGTGCCATGCAAGTTCTTTTAAAGATCGGGAAAATTCTGTAATAGGAATTGGCATTGCAGCAATGCTGTTCAGGCGGTGTTGTCAAACCATCAAACCACTCTGCGGCGCTTCTTTCGTAAGGAAGCGGTGTTGAACGGTCAGAGAAGAGCCCTTTTTAAGAGGTGGGTAAGTATTCAGCATCCCGTTTTCTTTTCAATGCCTGAACTCCTAACTCCACACTCCCTGCAACTTGCTCCCTGCCGGTCTTACCGCCTAAGTGTAAACCCTGATTTTTAAAATAATCTTTCTTTTCTCTTGCATATTCGATTTCTTGTTGTTAATTTTATGTTAACAGCCTATTATAAATCACTTAAACTCTCTGCTATGCTATATATGATGCACTGGAAACAGTTTTTCTCCCTGGCCGCCGTGTTTCTAACCTTTTCTTCTGCCGCCGCACAATCAAAAGATATTGTTGTTCCGAAAGATTCCGCTGTTCTGAACGACACCGTTATTCCTGGAATCCCGGTGGACACCAACTACTATTATTTTCGATACGATACCGCCCCCCGGTATATTCCTGTATTAACCTCCACCTATGATCCGGGTAGGGCCCCGGAGGCTATAGCGGCCCCGGCGGGGCAAATGGGTATAATGGCTATTCAGCCCCATATACCTACCTCAGCCGAACCAGACAGGAATAAGAATGTAGGAGAGATCCCCATCCAGGAGTCTGTTTCTGCAACGGGCGGATTAAGCTATACCGTACCCGTACAACTTGTTCCCGGGCGTGCTACGCTGCCTGTCAACGTCGGTATGGTTTATTCCAGCCAGGGTGGCCCCGGCTATATGGGCTTTGGCTGGGCTTTAAGCGGACTGTCCATGATTGGCGAGATCAGCTCTAATATTTATTATAACACAAAAACGGAACCGCTTAAACTCAGCAAAACCGGGCAGTTTACCCTTGATGGCATGAGGCTGGTAAAAATATCGGAGAACAGCACAGAGATCAATTACCAGTCGGAGCAGGGCAATATAAAAGCGGTTGCCAGCCTTAACGGCAATACGGTTAAATATTTTAGCGTATCTTATCCCAATGGGCTTACCGCCATTTACGGATACGAATCCAATACAACCCCGCAACTTTATTACCCTCTCACAAGAATGGAAGACCTGCATGGCAACCGTATTGCTTATACCTACACCCTGCGAAACGGGCAGTATTATATTGCTAAGATTGAATATGGGGGAACCGCCACCTTATCTCATTATGCTTCGGTTGAATTTACCTATTCCACCCGCACGGATGTGAATACGGTGTACAGCGCCGGGAAAACTTTTATAAAAGACTGGCTGTTGAATACCATTGTATGCAAATCGTCGGGTACGGCATTGCGGACCTATACTTTTACTTACCAATATGCAAATAACACCGCTTTGTTGCAGAAGATAGATTGCAGCAGCTCTGCCGGTAGTCTCAACCCCTTGCAGTTTTACTATGGCAATGGCTCTACAACCGCTCAACTTGTTAAAACCACCACACAATTAACAGAATGGTTTTCGAATGTTACCGTGCCGAACCTGAAAGTATCCAAAGGGAAATTTGATTATGGAACGGAGAACGATGGGTTGATTTCGTATCCCAATCTTAATCCGTATAAGGAACAATATACACCTGGCAATTTGTTTAATCCATCTAAGAATGAATATGTCAACCTTTTTCCGGTGAATCAAACATTATTGGTTTACCAGGGATTACAAGGCAGCATAGCCTCGCCGGCCGTTTCTATTATTACAGGCACAGGTTTCATAAATATGTTTGCTGCTGATATAGATGGCAAGCCGGGAGAAGAGGTAATTAAGATCAATAATCTTAAAAATGGCGGTATCTTCGACCGGGTAGAGTTCCGGGTGTATAAGGCTAATCTGTATTCTGGTCTTGCCCTCAGCAACACTTTTACTTTTGATTTAGGCGGGCTGCTGAAATGGAATAATACAACCAGTGTGCATCCTAAATACTTTTACTCCGGCGACTTTAACGGCGATGGTAAAATGGAGATTTTGGCCGTGTCTTGCCATAACCCGCTCGGCCAAACGCAATACGTGTCTAAAACCTATATTTTCGATCTGGAATCCGGTGTAAAGCTGCATGAAAGTACGGGGTTGAACTTTAAAATTGACTATGGCGTATTAAGCGGCGTTAATGATGATATTCTCTTCCCCGTGGATGTGGATGGAGACGGCAAAACGGACATCATGCACATTCATGACAATGGCACCAATGTTTATACATTTGATATCTCAGGCACTACTTATACAAGAAGATTGATTACCAGTAACAGCAACTTAAAAAAGGCGGACGTAAAATCCCGGCAATTGTCCATTGGGGATCTCAATGGCGATGGACTGCCTGATTTGCTGGTTTCGCCGTTGGAGTCTTACTACTACTATACTTATGTTACCCTGCCTGTATATGCGCCCCGGTATTGCAGCAACGGCCATGAAGGTACCTACAGCTATGGCTCCTGCAGCGTATGCTACGTATATATGCCGCAGTCTAATTATTGCTATGAATGCAACAGCTACCTGAATTACCAGTATGATTACAATACCGGTAACTGGGAATACACCTGCCCCATTCATGGTACAACCGTTATGGTAATGCGTACGGAATATGTAAACAGTGGGGACACCTGGAACGCCTGGTATAGTAAAGGAAACGGGAGCCTGGAAAAAAAGACCTTCGCTTTCAAAAATCTCCAGCAATACGAGAAGATCATTTTGCAGGATATAAACGGCGATTATATCACCGATGTGGTGTCTAACCTGAACGGATCCATCAATGTGTACCTCGTCAACAACGGAAATATCAGCGCCTCCGCAGCAGCATATACCTGGGTCAGCGGCGGCAATTACGTGGTGCCCTCGCATGTAGGCGGAGGAAATTACCACAGCCGGTTGTTGAGTTTGAACAACGGGCTGGTTGACAAACTGGCTTTCACCCGCAACGACGGCCTTCAGCGGCTGGCAACCGGGGTGATCAATAGTTTGGGGGTGATCTCAAAAACAGATTACCGGCTCATCAATGAGGGCATCAGCCAGTACGGCAACAGCAATGACTGGTACACCCAGGGGTACGGTGCAACCTTTCCTAACCTGAACTACCAGGGACCTATAGCCGTAGTAACCCAAAAGGAGCAGTGGCTGAAAGATGTTCAGACCGGGGGCACAAGCCATCGGTATAACAATGCGATGGTACACCTGCAGGGTCTGGGTTTTACCGGTTTTGAGAAAGTATATACCACCAACGACCTGAATGGGCAAACTTTCACGCAGACATACGACCCCCTTCGTTATGGCATCCTCACCAAAGAAGAATCATCCGCCGCGACGGTGAACTATACCTATGATTTTTCGATCGCTTCTAACCGGTTAGCTAAAATATGGGTAAACAAGAAGATAGCGAATGACCTGCTGAAAGGCACAATACTTACCAGTACCTATTCTTACGACAGCTACGGTTATATTACTAAGGAAATAAACGACTATGGCGGAGTACTTAAAACCACCACGAATAATACCCTTGCCTACAGTACGGGCGCGCCTTACATATTGGGCGCGGTAACCACCAAAAGTGTAGTAAAAGAAAGAGGAGGTGCTTCGGTTACGCTAAAGGAGGTATATACCTATAATATGCAGCGTTGTCTGCCGCTTACCAAAACCGGTTATTATAATACCAATATCGTTTCATCGCAGGAATATACTTATGATGCTTTTGGTAACCTGACCCAGGAAAAATCAAAACCGTACAGCGCCACGGCATGGCTGACCACCCAATACCAATACGACGCCGCGGGCCGGTTTATGACCAAGAAGACCAACCCGCTGTCGCAGGCTACTAATTATGTGTATGCCGCGGCCACCGCCACGCTTACTTCGGAAAAGGATTTCAAGAACAATACAACGGCGTATGAATACGATGGCTGGCAGCAATTGAAAAAGGTTACCAACCCCGATGGTACGGTTAAGAATATAACGTATGAATGGCAACCGGCAGGCAGCGACCGCCTGTACAGCCGGAAAGAAGTATTAACGGGTAGCCCAACTGCGAAAGTGCATTTTGATGCTTTGAACCGGGAATTGAGAAGGAGCATTGTGGGTTTTGATGGGTCTGAAGTACTAACGGACGATGTGTTTGATGCGCAGGGAAGAAAGATAAAAACTTCGTTGCCGTACAAAACAGGTTCCCCGCTGTGGAATGTCAGCGTTTATGATGTGCACAACAGGGTTACCGGCATTACGGAAGCCTCCGGGGCCATTACTTCCATTTCTTACAGCGGTACCAGTGTAACCGAAACGAGAAACAGCGTGTCCACCACTAAAACAACGGACGCTTCCGGGGCCCTTACCTCCGTTACAAATCCGGCAGGAACGATCAGCTATACTTATAAGCCAGACGGGCAAACCGCTTCCATTGCAGCTCCGGGAGGCGCCACTACCACTTTCAGCTACGATGCCTTTGGCAGACAAACACAAATTGCTGATCCCAGCGCGGGAACGGTAAGTTATACCTACGACGCGGCGGGCAATTGTAATAAGGTTACCGATGCCAATGGCAAGTCGGTCAATTCAACTTACGATTCCTATAATCGCCTGCTTACAAAAACAGCGGTGGAGATCACCAGCACATACGCCTATAATACCGATGGCAGGCTGGCTACCATCACCAACAACAACGGTTCTTCCAAATCCTTTACTTACGATGCCCTGGGCAGGGTAACAAAAACAATAGAAACCACCAGCCCGGAAACTTACCAGGTGGATTATACCTATACCAATGGAAAACTCACCAAAACCGTACATGCCCCTATGGGATATACCATCAACTACCTGTACAATACTTACGGCTACCTGTATAAACTCACGGATGTGAACAGTGCCGCGTTGAAAACCATCAATAAAATGACCGTATTCGGACAGGTGGAAGAAACCACTATGGGCAATGGTCTGCTGCAAACCAATACTTTTAATAATTTCGGCCTGCTTACCGGCATCAAGAGTATGAACGGTACCACGGCGGTACAGAACTTCACCTATGCGATGGATAACCTGAAAGGCAATGTCACCTCACGCAAAGACGAAACCCGCAGCCTGACGGAAAGCTTTACCTACGATGGTTTGGACAGGCTGCTGACCTATGGCAAATCGGGAGCGGTAAAAACAGTAGCCTATAACAATGCCACCGGCAACATTACCAGCAAATCGGACGTAGGTACTTACAAATACAATACAAGCGGAAAGCCTTATGCCATGAGCAGTGTAACGGTACCCTCCGGAAATGCGGTACCCACCGCCCTGCAGCAGGTAACCTATACCTCTTTTGCCCGGCCAAAGCAATTGTCGGAAGGGAATTATACACTTGATTTCACTTATGATCAAGATTATGAACGGATAAAACAGTTGTTTAAGACCTCCGGCAGCACGACTTACACGCGGTATTATTTTAACGGCGGGCAATATGAGAAAACAGTGCAGGGCAGTACCACCAAAACCATATTTTACCTTGACGGTTCACCATATACCGCTACGGTAGCGTTAGAAAATAATAACGGCACCACCCGCTTACTGTATATCAACAGGGATAATATTGGCAGCATCACTCATATTACCAATGCGGCCAAAGCTTTGCAGGCAGAGTACAGCTATGATGCCTGGGGCAGGCTGCGCAATCCGGCAAACCTGACGGTATATACTCCCGGCTCCGAACCGGCGTTGCTGCTGAACCGGGGCTATACAGGACATGAACACCTGAAAGAGTTTGGTCTGATCAATATGAATGCCCGGCTGTATGATGGCCTGGTGGGGAGGATGATCAGCCCGGATAATTATGTACAGGACCCTTTGAATCCTATGAATTTTAACCGGTATGCTTATGCGATGAATAACCCGCTAAGCTACATAGATCAGGATGGGAACATTGTCTGGTTTATTCCAGTAATAATTGGCGCAGTTGTAGGTAGTTATGTGGGAGGTGCCATAGCATCAAAAACTTGGGATCCTTTCTCAAAGCAATACTGGCAGGATGGCTGGAAAGGAGTTATCGTTGGGGGATTAGTCGGTGCAGCAACGGGAGGTATTGTATCTTGGGCAGTAGGGGCTACAGGCACCATTTCTGGTGCTCTTTCCGGGGGATGGCAGATAGTATCAAATGGGTTAATCAGTAGCAATATAAGCATGGCCTCAAAATGGTTTCAGGGAGGAGATTTGGACGACATTTGGAGAAGTGGTGCCATAGGCTTCGCGAGCGGAGTTGTTGGAGGATGGGCTCAGTTAAGCTTTGCGGATAAGATGCCAGCTAGCTTTTTAAGCGGCTCTGGTATTTTACCTGAAAGCGCTTTAAGAAATGGGCTAGGTCAAATCGTTTCTAATTCTCTATATGGAACTGCCGATAGAATGATAACCTCATACAGAAATGGTGTGCGTGGAGGAAATCTGTTGCTCCACGGAATCCTTGGAAACCTTGAGGGGGCAATATCAGGACTGCTGACTTCCAGTAATATGTATGATTGGCTTAAGCCCGCATGGATAAAGACCGCAATATCTTCAGGAATTACTTCGGTTCCAGGGTTGGGTCTTCGTATCGGAAAGGCTGCTCTTATGCTGTACGGCGGACTGGGAGCAGAGTCATTACACTTTTCCGAAATTTCTTTGGGGGCTAAATTAGGTGGACTAACAGGTATATTAGGAGGAGAAGTTGGATTAAGTTTTTTTAATATCCATAGTTGGTTAAAAAAGATTAAATATCCAGATTCGTTTCCTCTTAGGTGGTTTTAATCAAATTATATAATTCAATTTATGATAATAAGAAATATATCACGAATTTCTTTCCTCGTTGTAAGTTATTCTATTTTGAACGGATGTAGCCGGTATTATATTCAAAATCAAACTCGGCAAGAACAAGTGCTTTCTATAAAATATCCCATTAGTAAACAAGCAGAAAAAAATATGAAAAGATTTGAAAGGTTTGAACGATACGGACTCATAAGCGATCTGGGTAAAAATATTGCTGAAAATAAAAGCACGGTACTAAGTTTTTCACTTCTACCCCAAAAAAGGATTCTATTAAGTCCTTCATTGGCTCGTCTTACACTTGATACTTCATTATTTCCTGTCGTTTGTTATCCGAAGGGTATAAAAAATAAACAAAATATTATAGTCTGCCTTACACCAGACCGACTATCACTCAACTATAAAGAAAAATTTACTCCTATGACTTTATTTTTCCATTCGACTCGAATAATATATATTGAGTAATTCATATATAATATCAACTTGCAATAATATATAAATATAAAGTTATTATAGATTATTCGAATGCCTCACGAAAAAATATACTGTAAAAAATAATTATTATAACAAAATATTCTAAGCCATGTCAATTAAAATATTAACTCCCCTGTTCCTGCTTTTCTCCTTACAGGCATTCTCCCAGGAGATCCCGTCCGGCAGTTGTGGTTTAATAATGACCTACGATGCCGCCGGCAACCGCATTAAAAGAGAGTACTATTGCAACAACGGCAGCAACCGTATTGCCAACCCGGAATTGGCTAAACAACAGGAAGCCGCGAGCGCCGGTTTTGAAGAGGTAGAGGCCTTATACCCCAATCCCACAACGGGTAAGTTTTATATTACTTTCAGTAAAGCGATAGATCATTCTGTTGTTCAGATTGTGGATGTAAACGGCAAAACGATCCGGCAGGTGAAAGGCAGTGGTACAAGGCTGGAATTGGATCTTTCCGGTCAGCCCGGAGGAACGTATTTTATCATCATCCGAACGGGAGAAACAGTGGTGAACAAGAAAGTGATCAAAGCGAATTGAGGGAAGAAATCAATTTGAAGATTTGAAAATGTGGAAATGCCTGCGGTCGGTACCCGACGAAGGAGGGTCAGACCGCAGGAGAAGTTGATGCCCAGGTATTGAGATATCTATTCCTGGCTTTTCAGGCAGGAATATTGAATGTGTAGAGTGTGCCCGAAAAAATCGGGATTATTTTAATGAGTGTGCCTACAGGATCCGATAAAACAACAACAGTAATTTCGCATCGCCCATCAGTTTCAATTAAATAAAAAAGGGCTTAGATCAGCCCCTCATTCGCAAAGCTGTAATACTCTTCGCTTGAAACGATAACTTGATCGAAAAGCGGTTGTGGCTATTATGTACCCTGAACACACACGGAGATCCAGCCCCAATGCCCTCAATAGAGACAGACTTCGGGAAACAAAAGCCGTAGTTACCCCGTCAAAACAACGCATTCAGGTACCGTCTTTTAACGGTATTCCGCTACCGTTAAAACAACGTTTTTTTTTCTATAAATGACGGTATTTTCGGCCCGGAGAAAAGCGTTTTTTGCGTACAACTATTTTAGGGACAGCAACTTAGCTGCTGTACTTCATGCCCGGAGACAAAAATACATCTCTTCCGTTCGCTTATCTTTTGTTAAAAGTTTCACTATGTTTATACTGTCTTATGACATCACCACTTTAAACCGTTGCTGGCATGAAACCAACCCTCTTCCTCTTGCTGCTCACACTCACCACCCTTGCATCATCGCATGCACAGGACAGCATAAAAGAGGGTTCCATCAAGGTTTCTGAACGTCTTACCCGGCACATTGATCAGCAAATAACAGGCATAGATCATCAGCTTACCAGGCAATCCGAAAAATATGTACGTAGTCTGTTTGAACAGGAAGAAAGGATCCGCAAAAAACTGGTAAAGATAGATTCTACCAAAGCGGCAGCGGTTTTTGCCGGCAGCCGGGCAACCTACGAACAGCTTTCTCAAAAACTCAGCAACCTGAACGGTAAAATGGATAAAGCCTTCAGCGGCCAGTACCTTCCCGGGCTGGATTCATTGCAGGGCGCACTTGGCTTTTTAAAAGACGCGAAACAGGTTATCTCCCAATCAAAAGATATTCAACAAAAATTAGGCAGTTCCCTGGAGCGGGTAAAGCAACTGCAAAACAAATTGCAGCAGGCGGATGAGATCAAACGGTTTGTGCAGCAACGCCAGCAGCAACTAACAGAACTGCTTTCCGGCTATACAAATCTCCCGAAAAACATTAGCAGGCACTTAGACAAATACCAACAGCAAGCTTATTATTATGGGAGGCAGGTAAAAGAATACAAAGAAGCCCTGAATGATCCTGATAAGCTGGTTAAAAAGGTACTGGCAACACTGCAGACCCTGCCGGCTTTTAAAGCTTTCATGCAAAAGCATTCCCTGCTGGCACAATTGTTTCCCACTCCGGAAAACTACGGCACTCCGCAGGCTTTGGCAGGTTTGCAGACCAGGGCGGATGTGCAGCAGGCATTGCAGCAACGGATAGGGATACCGGCAAACAACGGTGCCAATGCCAGCCCTGCCCAATACCTGCAGCAGCAAATGCAGCAGGCGCAGGGGGAATTAAGCAAGCTGAAAGACAAGCTGAAGCAATTGGGTATTGATGACGGCGGCAGCAGTGATATGGTGATCCCGGATTTTAAACCCAATGGTCAAAAGACCCGGTCTTTTTTGCAAAGAATAGAGTTGGGCAGCAATATCCAAACCCAAAGAGCCGACAATTATTTCCCAACCACAACCGGCATAGCCTTAACCGCCGGGTATAAGCTGAATGATAAAGCGGTGATAGGCGTGGGTATAAGCGGCAGGCTGGGCTGGGGCAGAGACTGGAAGCATATTGCATTGAGTGCCGAAGGCGCCGGTTTGAGAACTTATATGGATTGGAAAGCGCCGGATCTGCTGAAGACCAACAGCAGGCTTATGGCAGGTCTTTGGTTTACTGCCGGGGCGGAGATGAATTACAGCAGCACCGTAGAAAGCCTTGCGGTATTCAAGAACTACAGCAGGTGGACAAAGAGCGCGCTGGCGGGACTGACCAAAAAGTACGGCATCGGCTCTCCGGTAAAGAGGGGCAAAAAGGTGCAGGGAACGATGCAGGTGCTGTATGATTTTTTATACAAACAACAGGTACCTCCCACGCCGGCTATCGTGTGGAGGGTGGGGTGGGGGTTGTAGGGTAAAGTAAAAGGAAATTGAAAATGACGTTAGTGAAAACTAGTGCTAAGTTAATTCTAATAGTGCGCAACTATGTAAAAGCGCTCACGGATAACACAGAAAGGAACAGATAAGTTTCATCCGTGAAAAATTTGAGATATCTGTGAGTCACTTTAAGGTTAACATAACACTAGAAGGCAAAAACAGGATGATAAAGAAATCGTGAAGCACTAATAAAAAAGTGAATTTAAAGGTGATTGAAAAAAGATTATCTAACATAGAGAATTTACGAATATGGTGAAGCAGTATATTAAATTAATATTAGCACTTATTCTTTATACACAATTCATTGGGATAAGTAAACTCTTCGGACAGGTAAATAGTTTTATTCAATCCCAAGATTATCTGTATAGCACAAGTTTGTTAACTCCACAATCTTATAGTTTTTTGAAACAGGGTGGACATTCGATGAATTTGTTTAACGGTCAGGTAATGGCATCCATTCCTATTTATACCTATAAGGACAAAGATTTTACTATCCCCATATCTCTATTCTATAATTATTCTGGCTTCATGCCCAATCAAAGGGAAGGGATAGTAGGATTGGGTTGGTCATTGAATGCCGGAGCCGCCGTTACCAGGGTGGTTAACGGAGCTCCGGATGAATTATACATAGCTCCTAACCGGCCTAATGGACAATTTTACGGGATCAAAAACAATCTTGCAATAAAATCGGCCAGCAAAACCGATATTTTTAATCTAAGTGTTGGAACTTTCCCGGAAAACCTGTTTTGGAATATCGGTGGTTGTGAAGCTGAGCCGGATTTATTTAGTATTAATGTTCCGGGTCTGAGTGGCAGGTTTTATATAGAGAATAATGGAGAAGTCCGAACCATAGGTAATAAGCCATTTAAAGTAGATCTGTCGGAATTTGCCATTCAATATACTTCCGGATCGTCTAATAGCAATGTCAATAGTTCCTCATTTGTTATTACGACGGATGACGGATTTAAATATTACTTCGGAGGTGGCATTTCCAAATTAGATGTTGTATATGCTTTAATATCAGGAGAGGTCCATGATCCGATGATTACTACCTGGCATCTGACAAAAATTGTTGCACCAAGCGGGCAGGTAGTTAATTATAAATATAAGTCTTTTATTAGCTATATACAAGCTGATAGTAATCCCTGGGATGAAAACCATTATTTGTTCAGTGTTAATCATGTTAGGGTCATTTATGCTGACGAATATGCCTTTTACGGAGGGGCATTTTCATCAGGTGGTGTTTCAGGCGTAGTAGATATTATATCGGTTACTAAAACCACCTATCTCGAAGAAATAGAGATAGTAGATAAAGGATCAATTTATTTTTCTTATGTAGAGAATGAAAATTTATTTTACAATGATATAAGATATGTAAATCAACCTTTCAATCAAAAGACTCTCCGGCTGGATAAGATTGAGTTAATAGATAAGGCGATTCAATTTAAGAAGGAATTTGCCTTTTCTTACCAATATTTAGGTGGCAGCGAGAGCCGATTGTTTTTAGCTTCATTTCAAGCAGCGGGGGAAAATCCATATGTATTTAGCTATTATAATACATCAATTCTTC
Organism: Chitinophagaceae bacterium; assembly: GCA_023957125.1. GTDB lineage: Bacteria > Bacteroidota > Bacteroidia > Chitinophagales > Chitinophagaceae > Agriterribacter. The sequence goes on along the minus strand of JAMLHL010000015.1, from coordinate 485 downwards.
CTGTTCCGACTGCCGCTGTTGATCACTGGGGTTACTGGAACGCAGGTGTTACCAATTATGGTGCTGAAGTGCCCACGAGTTCTTTTAATACGAACGGTGATGTTGTAATTACCGGAAATGAAAGAGCGACTGATACTACAAAATGTAAAACAGCGATGTTGGAAAAGATCATATACCCTACTAAGGGGAATACCACATTTGATTACGAGCCTCATTCATACAGTCAAAGACTGGAGCGCAGGAATGAAAATAATTTTTTAACTGAGCTATATAATGAGTCTGGTTACGTGGGCGGAGCCAGGATATCAAAAGTTATTGACTTTGATGGTTTAAACTCATACATCCGTGAGATTAAATATACACAAGGATATCCTTCTGTTGCAAATTCAAGCGGTATTTTACTTCAATGGCCAAGATATTTTTTTTCATTGTTGTCCGACTAAAATCGGAGTTAAATCGGCTGTAATTCTTTACAGTAAAGAGTT
>JAMLHL010000014.1 GCA_023957125.1 Chitinophagaceae bacterium | reverse complement strand
TTTCTTACCCGATATATTCTGATAAAACAAAAAGGGAAAGATTGGTATAATCGTAAATTTGTTCCGAAGATTTCGCCTATAACACTGATTGCACTTTTGTTGACAATCGTATTAATGTTCAGCTTAAAAGGTAACAAAATTGTAGAATTACCTTTTGATGTCATTAAGATAGCCGTTCCGTTAATCATCTATTTTGTGCTGATGTTCTTTGTTAGTTTTTTCATCAACAAATCACTAAAAATCCCTTACAACAAAAATGCATCAATCGCATTTACAGCCACAGGAAATAATTTTGAATTGGCGATAGCAGTTGCCATTGCAGTTTTTGGCATCAACTCACCACAGGCATTTGTAGGCGTTATCGGTCCATTGGTAGAAGTTCCAGTCCTAATTTTATTAGTTAAGGTTAGCTTATTCCTAAAACAAAAATATTACCCGAAATGAAAAAGAAAATTTTAGTCCTTTGCACAGGAAACAGTTGCAGAAGCCAAATTGCAGAAGGCTACTTGCGATACTTTGCTAACAACAAGGCAGATGTTTACAGTGCTGGCGTGGAAACACACGGAGTAAATCCAAAAGCGATTGCAACAATGCAAGAAGACGGCATGGACATTTCAAATCACACTTCAAACAACATTGACGAATATTACGACATTGATTTTGACTTTGTAATTACAGTTTGCGACAACGCAAAAGAACGTTGTCCATTCTTCCCGACCAAAGCAAAAAAGTTTCATCAAAACTTTCCCGACCCTGCAAAAGCAACTGGAACAGAAGAAGAAATCATTGCCGAATTTAGAAAAGTCAGACAGTTAATAAAGAAGTATTGCAGACAGTTTGTAACAGACAACTTATAAGCTGAAACACAAGGGTAACATTGGGTTTGGCGATAGCAGGGCTGACGTGCATTTCCTCAGCCTTTGTTCATTGTTCATCCGGCTCTGGCGCATGTTTCTAGAAATTACTTTTCTTACCATTTAATACAAGCTCACAATATCAAGCAATCCCTTACCGTCCTTTACATAATAATCAACGGTGCTGCTATACCACCATTGCTCCGGTGACGTTACAAAACCCGCGCGTAACGGATTTTCATGAATATAGGTCATTCTTTGTTCCAACATACTATGATCTTCTAAAAGTATAGGATGATTTTTATGTTGCCAGAACTGATAATGATAGTTGGTGTTCTTTACCACGCCGCTTTCTTCAAAAATCCTCAGCACCCGGTTCTTCCTGCTCATCGGAAAAAGCTTTTGGCTGTGGTATCGCTGTTGGGGTTGGGATAGTCGGTAAACTCCTGAATTGTATTACAAACCGCCGAGTCCTGCTCACGCTCAACCCTACAGGTAGAGACTCGGCGGAGAAGTAAAGGCTGTTCGGCCGCAGTCGGGGCTATCCGCTGCAAGTCCGGCACAGCGCCATGCACCTTGCCTCACCGGGCTTTCCGCTGCTATCCCGCAGCCCGGGGGCAGGGGATGCTTTAACCAGCCCTCTACCGACGCCGGCCCCCAACCCGGGCGATGGATACTTTTGCTGAGACAAAAAAGTCACGCTCACGCACCACATCGAACCAAAGGCGTTTTTCGAAAATCTAATATTTCCCTTTTTTCGGTTAGCCTATAAAATAACCAAGCCGGTTAAAAGCATCTTTAAGCGTTTTTAAGTACTTTTAAGTGTTTAAGGGAAGGACAAACGGAGAGTTAGCGGTCAGGCTACCGTCAATTTCCGTTTACAAAGAGCATTAAAAATTTGATCATATTTTTTTGTAAATTCGTAAGAAGAATATAAATAGTGTGAAATAATGAAATCAGTGTTGCAAATCAATCTTAGTTTTGACCAAATACTTTCAGTAGTCAGACAACTTCCAAGGCAACAAAAAATAAAATTGACTAAGGAATTGGAAAAGGAGGCTATTGACACAAAACTTTCTAAATTATTAAAGACCTTCAAGACAAAGGATCTTGATTTAAAAACTATAAACGAAGAGGTTGAATTCGTAAGACAAGAAATTTATGACAAACAAAAACGTTAAAGTAATTTTTGACACTAATGTTTGGATTAGCTTTCTAATTGGCAAACGTCTGACAAAGATCAAACAACATATTTCGGATGACAGTATATCAATTATTATAACGGAACAACTGTTGACAGAGATTAAAACTGTTACAAGCCGTTAGAAATTGAAAAAGTATTTTCCAAAAGAGAGTGTAAAAGAGATGATTGAACTTTTAGATACAATTGCCGAGAAAGTTGAAATTAAGCCGACACATTTTATTAACCGAGACCCGAAAGACAACTTTTTGTTAGACCTGATCGATTTTTCAAAAGCGGATTATTTAGTGACAGGCGATAAAGATTTATTGGAACATAATCCATTCTTAACCGCACAAATATTGACACCTATAGAATTCGAAAAATTATTGAAATAAGCCCGAACCGCTAACAGGGGTATTGCCAATAGTGGGACTGGTCAATGAAACAATCAACAGCAATAATTCTGCTGTACTGTAGTTCGGGCTGGACGAATGAACCCGATCTTGGCAAGACCGGAACCCCAAACCGGGATAAATTTGAAGAAGGATATGAAAACTTCAAACTTGGATTTTTAATCCAACAAGCCAGACTTGAAAAAGGCCTGACGCAAGAAGAACTAGCAAAAAAATGTGGAACAAACAAAGGCTATATCTCGAAAATTGAAAACAATCTTAAAGAAGTGCGTATCTCGACTTTACAAAAAATTGTAAAACTTGGATTAAACGGACATCTTGACTTATCAATCAGACTGTAAATTGAGAATCGAAAATAAAAAACCACAGGCAATAAACGGCTTGAACGCAAGCGGGGGTTACCGTCTTCGATTGAACAAATAGTAGTAAACTAACGTATCGTCTCTCCACCGGCGCAGATCTCCCGACCCGTGCCTAAGAATCACTCTTTCTGTAGCTCATATCACAACGACCAATATAAAATTCGGTTCGTGGGAGACACGAACACGGGCGTCGCCAACAGAATATCGAAATTTGATATTGCTGACTATTTAGTATCCTGAGTTGACCGCTGTCGAAGGCCATTTTCCCGCTGTTGCTGGTGTTTAAGCACAACAGGCGCCGTGATGTAGGATCCTCCATGCAACGTTTTTCCGGAAGGAGTTGTCAGGAAGAAAAATACCTGTTTTATATGATACAAAAATTTCTGAAGACGGCATTCCTACCCGTTCCTGTTTTGATTTTAATGATAGCATGCAACAAAACCAACGCCCAAACCAAAGCAGGGATACGGGCCGGACTGAATTATTCCAACGTAGCGATGGAAAACGAAGACGGTCATAAAAACGCTACGAAGACAGTCCCGGGATTTCATATCGGGCTTGCCGTTGATATCCCAGTTTTTACCAACTTTTATCTGCAACCGGGTATGCTGTATTCCAAAAAAGGTTTTAAACAAACCGACAATTGGTTCTCAGGTTCGGGCAACCCTATTAAAGTAACGGCCTCCTATATCGAAGCTCCGCTTAACCTTATCTATAAACATAAGCTGGCAGGCGGTGATCTTTTAATAGGAGCAGGACCCTATGCCGGGTATGGAACCGGCGGAAAATGGAAATCAAATGCTTCGGTACTGATCGGCGATATCCGGATTGAAAACTATGGCGATGTGATCTTTAAAAAAGATGTTATGGACGGAGAGTTTGGAAACTACCTTTACGGAAAACCCTGGGACTTCGGGGCCAATTTCCTGGTCGGATATCAATTCCTGGAAAAACTTATCATACAGCTCAATGGCCAATTGGGAATAAAGGAACTGAACCCCGCAATAAACGGCCTAGCACCCAAAGGGAAGCTCAGAAATAAAGGTTGGGGTATTTCTGTTGGTTATACATTCTGAAAATATCCCTGCCACAAGTCTTCTCAATGGCAACCGGTTAGATTTACACCATCGTTGGCAGTCCCTTCAAATTACCCGGACTTCATACCAACAACCGCGACGGATGCCGTTAGGAACATCGTCCGCTGCATAAGCACGGGTTCTGCCTTTGCTGCGTATTCACATTTGCCGGAGCAGAGACGGGTCAGAAAAAAATTCCTTCCCTGAGACGAATTTAACAGGAAATTTTTTCCATTTAAAAACGGCTACAAATTCCCTGACAACCTTCATTTTGTTCCGGCAGGTGAATAGTTTTTCCCGGTTGCAACGACATGAAAACCATCGTCAACCTACTATATTCGCGCATTGCCGGCGCTTGTGTGGTATCTTCGCATCTTTTCTATATTGTATGATTACAAGGGAAGAAGGGCGAACGAAGCAAAAAGGAAATGTTATTGGTAACTGGCATACATGTTGTTAAGATTTCTTTCACAAAGAGTATATGTCATTTTTATGTAATCTTGCCTTGTTTAGCATCTTCTTCTCTTTATAAGTAAGACAAGGTTTTCATAAACAGCAAGTATTATCTAAATACATCTTTATGCAACAGCTCAAATACTTTTTTCTTTGCACCGTTCCTTTATTTCTTTTTTTACAAACCAAATGCCAGACCAAAATGAATTACGAAGGCGCCTGGGAAAAAGCGGACCAGCTCAACGACAAAGGTTTACCCAAATCGGCTGCACAGGAAGTGCAAAAAATCTATGAACAGGCAAAAAAGGATCGGAATAACGGACAATTGATCAAAGCGGTAATCTTTCAAATCAACCTCGAAATTCCCACCAGTGAAAATGGAGAAGAAGCGGCGATCCGGAAAATAGAAACCGAAATAAAAACCGCCTCATCTCCTGTTAAACAGATCCTGCAGTCTGTAGCCGCGAAAATGTACTGGAACTATTTCCAAAACAACCGGTGGAAATTTTATAATCGCACGCCCACTACCGAAACCAATAAAGATGATATAGCTACCTGGACCCTGGCTGATCTTCATCAGAAAACGGGAGAATTATTCCTCGCTTCCCTGCAGGACACAAAACGACTGCAACAAATTTCCCTTTCTGATTATGAACCGGCCCTGATCAGGGGGAATACCAGAAATCTTCGCCCTACGCTCTACGACCTCCTGGCAAACCGGGCGCTGGATTATTTTGAAAATGATGAAAAAGATATTACAAGGCCCGCCTATGCCTTTACCATCGCTGAAAATGCGGCTTTTGACCCGGCAGCTGATTTTGTTCATCACCGGTTTGAGACTGCAGATACAGCTTCCCTGCATTACAGGGCATTGCTTATCTATCAGCAATTGCTGGCTTTTCACAGAGAGGACAGCCAGCCCGGTGCTTTAATGGATGCCGACCTTCGCCGGCTGCAATTTGTTTATCGCTACGCTACTATGCCGGAAAAAGACGACGCATATCGTCTCGCCTTAACACATCTTATCTCACAATACGAAAACCTTCCGGTAAGCGCACAACCTTCCATGCTGCTGGCGGGATATTATCACCAACAGGGCAGCCGCTACGACAAGGCAAAAGGCAACGAGGAGTGGAAAGACGCTTACGTGAAAGCAAAAGATATCTGTGAAAAAACAATAACCCGGTTCCCCGGTACGGAAGGCGCGATCTACTGCAATAACCTGTTGAATACCCTGCTCCGTAAATCTCTCCGCCTCACCACGGAAAAAGTAAACATCCCCGGTGAAGCCTTCCGGACATTAGTGAAGTACACCAATCTTTCAACGGCTTATTTCAGGATCATCCCCGTTAATAAAACCCTAAAAGACCAATGGGAAAATAATTATGAAAAAGCGTATTGGAACAAATTATCCGCTCAGACGCCCCTCCGTTCCTGGAAACAGGATTTGCCGGCGACCAACGATTACCGGCAACATGCGGTGGAAATAAAAATTGATCCGCTCCCCGAAGGAACCTATATTCTCCTGGGCAGCGTGAATAACAGTTTCAGCACCGGAAGCAACCTGATGGCGGCGCAATTGTTCTTCGTGTCTAATATCAGTTACGTCAACAGCAATGATGCTTACTTTGTATTGCATCGTAATACCGGGAAACCCCTTGCCGGCGCTACCATACAGGTATGGACCTCCAGATACGATTACACCGACAGGAAAAACAAACTGCACAAAGCAGAATTGCTGACAGCCGACCCAAACGGGTATTTCAGTTTAAAAACGAACGATAAGACCAATCGTAATGTCAGATTAGAAATCAACTGGCAAAAAGATCATCTTTTCCCGGATGATTATGAATACCAGTACACCCGCTTCGATCCGGATAACGCCATTTCGGGTGATGAAGAATATGAGGAAAAAAACGCACAAATCTTTTTCTTCACCGACCGGAGTATTTACCGCCCGGGACAAACCGTTTATTTTAAAGGGATAGCAATTACCAGAGACCCGGCCGGAAGAAAGGCAAAACTTATCACCGGGAAATCTGTTAAACTTTTTCTCAAAGATGTAAACAACCAGGTTGTTGACTCTCTCTTGTTGACCCTAAACGATTACGGCTCTGTTCACGGGCAGTTCCGGCTGCCACAACAACAAACGCTTACCGGAAATTTTAATATTTCAACGGAAGATTATAATCAAAGCAACATCCGTTTTTCTGTGGAAGAATACAAACGTCCGACATTCCAGGTTACCATTCATAAACCCGGCAATAGTTACCGGTTAAACGATACCGTTAGTATTACCGGGTCGGCAAAGGCCTATGCCGGCAATAATATTGACGGGGCACAGGTCAAATACCGGGTATCCCGCCAGGCAAGATTTTTGTATCCCTGGCTGTATTACCGTTGGGGATTACCCCGAACTACTACTATGGAAATCACTAACGGAGTAACTACCACCGATAACAACGGAAATTTTCAGGTTACATTTGCCGCTATTCCTGATCTTAGTATCAGCCAATCGCTTCAACCCGTTTTTGATTACAGCATTGAGGCGGAGGTTACCGACATCAACGGTGAAACCCGCAGCAGCAGGGAAGCGGTACAGGTAGGATACACTGCTCTTGAACTGGACATCGCCTTACCCGCAGAAGGCCCCATAGCCACCGACCAGTTCAAATCCATCGCTGTGAGCAGTAAAAACCTGAACGGGGAATTTGAACCGGTACATACACAACTTGCGATCTATCCGCTAAAAGATCCGGGACGATTAATACGCAGCCGCTTTTGGGAAAGACCCGATCAATTTCTATATAGTGAAAAAGAATTCATTTCGCTCTTTCCAAACGATGAATACAAAGACGAAGGGGATTATCAAAACCGGGAAAAAGAAACAGTCATTTATTCGGACACTTTAACAACGGCTCCGCATGTTAAATTCCAAATCTCAAATCTCAAATTTCATCCCGGCTGGTACAGTATTGAGGTAACTGCGAAAGACCGGTTTGGGGCAGAAGTTAAAAACATCCGCTACGTGCAATTGTATAGCCGCCAGTCCTCCAATCCCCCCGCTACCACCTATTTCTGGACAACGGGCACCCCGAAAGCCATTGAACCGGGCGGGTCCGCCTCTATACTTAGCGGCAGCTCCGCCCGGGATGTATTCCTGATACAACAAACCGATAAAAACATTAACGACTATCACACGCTTCGCAAAACAGCCTCTGATGATCGGTCAAAAAGATATTTTCAATATTATCATCTGAACAACGAGAACAAAGATTTTCGCTTTGGCGCAACAGAAGAAGATCGTGGCGGGTACGGTGTAGCCCAGTTCTTTGTAAAACACAACCGCTTTTACTCAAACAGCGCTGCCATTGCTGTTCCCTGGACCAACAAAGAACTGGAGATTAACTTCACCACTTTCCGAAACAAAATGGAACCGGGCAGCCGGGAAAAATGGGAAATGAAGATTAGCGGCGCAAAAGGTGAAAAGATAGCTGCCGAAATACTGGCTTCCATGTACGACGCTTCCCTCGACCAATTCCGGGCCCACAACTGGCATACACCGGCAATTTGGCCGGTGTATTACAACTGGAATAACCTGTGGAACGGCCGGCAAAACTTTTTATCCGTTCAATCATCGGAAAAAGACGAGCAGGAGAATGCCACCGGGAAACCGAATGAGACATTTACCAAAACCTATGACCAATTGATAGACGCGAATTTCTCCCGTTTTGACGAAGTCATCGTTACCGGGTATGGTATTCAAAAGCGCACTGGCAGAAGAGACGCAGTAATGTCAATGCAAAAAGTTGCAATGCCGGCTCCTCCTCCTGCAGAAATGGCGGCAAACGAAGAACAGGCAATAGTTAAGGAGTCTGAGATGGAAGAAGTTTCGGCGCCATTTAATGAAATTAATCCGCCCGTCCGTAAAAATTTCAACGAAACGGCCTTCTTTTTCCCTGACCTCAAAACCGATAAAGACGGGAATGTATCCTTCAGTTTCACCATACCCGAAGCGCTTACCCAATGGAAGCTGATGACTTTTGCGCATACTCCCGATCTGGCAATGGGTTATGCGCAGCAAATGGCAGTTACCCAAAAAGAGTTGATGGTACAACCCAATGCGCCCCGTTTTGTAAGGGAAAAAGACAGCCTTTTCCTCAGCGCTAAAATTGTGAACCTCAGCGACAGCCTCATCAATGGTTTTGTGAAACTGGAACTCGTGAATGCCGTCACCGGAGAGGTTGTTGATCACCTGTTTCAAAATGCAGTACCGGTGAAAGATTTTTCTGTATCGCCGGCACAAAGTACAGCGGTGGCCTTCGGGATCAACGTTCCAGATCATTTCAACACCCCGGTATTGTACCGGGTTATTGCCACTTCTCTGCCCCGGATCAATGGCAGCACCCTTTCCGACGGAGAAGAAAATGTATTGCCGGTGTTAAGCAACCGGATGCTGGTTACCGATGCACTGCCGTTGAATATGCGCGGCAGCGGAACCCGGCAATTCAAATTTGAATCCTTACTGAAATCCGGAAACAGGGACACCGTCTCCGCCAACAATTACGCCCTCACCGTTGAATACGCTGCCAACCCGCTCTGGTATGTCATTCAATCCCTGCCCTATCTCACCGAATACCCTTATGAATGCTCTGAACAAACCTTTAACCGGTATTATGCCAACCTGGTAGCCTCCCATATCGCCAACAGCGCGCCCCGTATCAAAGCTGTTTACGACCAATGGAGAAAGGATACCGCCGGCAGTAAAACCCTTGTATCTGCACTTGAAAAAAACCAGGAACTGAAAAACATCCTGCTGGAAGAAACGCCCTGGGTGATGCAGGCAAAAAATGAATCGGAACAAAAACAAAACATCGCACTATTGTTTGACCTGATGCGTATGAAGAACGAAGCGGCAAGCAACTTTAACAAACTGAAGGAGATGCAAAGCAGTAACGGTGGCTTTGTATGGTTTAAAGGCGGACGGGATGACCGGTATATCACACAATACATTTTATCGGGCATCGGACACCTGCAAAAACTGGATATGCTTTCTGATAAAGAAATATCGGGATGGAAAAATATAGTAAACCGTGCGTTACAATACGCGGATGCAAGGATACAAGAAGATTATGACGAACTGGTAAAACGAAAAGCCGATCTCCAAAAGAACCAACTTTCCGGAGTTGCAATACAATATCTTTATCTCCGCAGTTTCTTCCCGTCCCAAAAAGTGAGTGCGGGGGCAGTTAAAGCCTACAACTTCTATCGGCAGCAGGCAAAACAGTACTGGACTTCGCAAAGCAACTATTTCCGGGGAATGATCGCTTTAAGTCTGCATCGCGGTGGCGACCCGGTAACGCCCAAAGCTATTCTCGCCTCTCTTAAAGAGAATGCTATCCTCCATGAAGAGCTGGGCATGTACTGGAAAGACAATCGCCGCGGTTATTATTGGTACGAAGCGCCGGTGGAAACCCAATCCCTTCTTATTGAAGCCTTCGATGAAATCGGGAGGGATCCGCAGGCTGTAAACGAGATGCAACTCTGGCTGTTGAAGCAAAAACAAACCCGGCACTGGGGTAATACCAAAGCCACTGCCGCCGCCTGTTATGCTTTGTTATTACAGGGAACAGGCTCGTTGAATAACCAACCGCAGGTAACCATTCAGTTAGGAAACCAGTCTTTTGCTTCCTCAGATAAAAATGAGGCCGGAACAGGCTATTTCAAATACCATATTAACGGCGATGCCATACAACCGCAGATGGGCAATATAGGGGTGAGCATAGCTCCCGACCCGGCAGATAACGAACGCAATACGGTCAGTTGGGGAGCGGTGTATTGGCAGCGTTTTGAAGACCTGGACCAGATAACGGCATCCTCAGCTAATCCCATGCCGTTGCACCTGAAGAAGCAATTTTATATCGTGAAGAACAGCGACAGGGGACCGGTATTGGAACCGGTAACGGCAATCTCCAGGTTAAAACCAGGCGATAAACTGCAGGTGAGGATCGAACTGAAGGCAGACCGCGATATGGAATATGTACACATGAAAGACCTTCGTCCTTCGGGAACCGAACCGGTAAATGTGATCAGCCGGTACAAATGGCAGGACGGGCTGGGGTATTACGAAAGCACCAAAGATGCGGCTACAAATTTCTTTTTCGACCGGTTGCGTAAAGGCACTTACGTGTTTGAATACCCGCTGTATGTCAGCCATAGCGGAAATTTCTCCGCCGGTACAGCTACGGTTCAATGTATGTATGCACCGGAATTCACGTCGCATTCTGAAGGAGTGAGGATCACGGTGGAATAGTAATTAAACCATCCTGTAATGCATCCCGTTCCGACAGGCGTCACTCGGGTGTGGGTAAAGAATGATTTGGTTTTTTTACATCCACAACTGCCTGGATGCCGTTTTACTTTATGGAGCTATGGTCGCTGAATTAAAACGTACAAGTTTATCCCAATCTATTGAACCATTGTCCATCCAAAAGTGTCCGCAAATTCTTTTGTGAATTTGTTTATCATTTGCGAATAGGATTGAATGAAGTCGTCATTCCGTTCTTTAGCTTGATGTCCTAATGGCTCTATGATTTTTGTATAAAGGTCTGCGTCACCCGAAACAAACTCCCAAAACTTTTGACCGCAATATTTAAAATAGTCGCCTTTGTCTGAATTGTTGTCCCTGCCGTAGCAGCAACCGTTTACAGCTGTTATGTTGAGTTGTGAATTGCTTGTACGAAGTGTCTTTTGTGCAGTCTTGAAGTCTGCCCGCATTTTTCCGATTTGTGAGCTATTGCCCCAATTAGGGCCAGATTTCATTGTTACAATGTACCGAACGCCATCTTTGTCAAACTCTAAGTCAATGCCAGGAATGCCTGACTTGCGACCGTCATATACTTTGTCGTTAATAAAAATAGCAAGACCTTCAAGCCAATCACCGAAAATTGTTTCTTCCTGCGATGAAATAAATGCATCGGTCAAACTCTTTATAATATCCTGTGCTGTCAGAATATATTTTGCTTTGAAAAGGTAAGGATTTTTCTTTCCCAAAACTTTTCTCAGCTTCAAGTCATTCAGTCCGGCAATTCTTTTTTGGTGAAAGGTCCTGATGTTTTCTTCAACGTACTGCGTAACATCTTTTAGATTTTTATGTATTGGGCTGCATTTCTACTATCAACTTCTGTTGCGTCGCACTCTTACACGTTCTGTTCGCTATTCGACATAATAAATTGCCTAAACAGAAACCGTGTTGATTTTTTCATTAATTGCATCAGCAATTGCATCGTACCAGTTTATCTTTTCTGCAATCAAGGTTTTTATTTTTTCAATTTCTTGAGAAGATAAGTTTCTTTCTACTTCTTGAAGTGCTACAGTTTGAATGTCATCTTCATTTAGCGAATAAATTATTTTACTTTGCATTTTTAAAATGGTTTAATGATGAAATTTATTTTCACGATGCCAACTGATTGCTTTTTGATGAGGATAAATTTCTTTTTTCTTGGGGAGAAACATTTTATAATTTTTATTGGAAAATATTCTGATGAAATCATAATCTCCCATTCTTCCAAAATCAGTATGTAATGAATTAACTTTTGATGAAACCTGAATTGTAAAATTATTTTCTATCGCAAACCAACCAGCATCAAAAGCCCAATGATGCAAATGGCATAAAGACAACCCATTTAAAATATCATCTTTTCCTTTTTCGCTATGAGGAACTATGTGTGCGGCTTCTACTTCCCAACTTAAATCCCTTAGAGAATTTAATTTCATTCCACAAAAGGCGCACTTGTAATCATAAGCTTCAATAACTGCTTGGCGAAACCCTCTTATCCTAATTGCTGATTCTCTTGTAACCTTTGCAACCCTTTTTTCATTGTAAAATGGGTTATAGTTTTCTGGTCGTGGTGTTTCAATAAGTTTTTTTACAATTTTTTGAACTTCATAAGATTTTGTCTGTAAATGCTCTTTTTGAGATTTAGGAATATTCAAAAGTCTAAGAGCTTCATCAAAACCATTTTCAGTTAGCATCCATTCTTTTTTATTTGTAAGAAGAACAGTTGATGTTGGTTTTGATACTAACTTTTCTTTAGCTAATGAGTCAGCAGCACGATAAAGCAAGCGATGCCAAAGAGGAGTTTTCACAATTCTATTCTCCTTACGATAAACTCTTTCAAGTACAACGGTTCGTTGGGCTTTATTCAAACTAAACTCATCAGCAATTTCATTCACAATTTCTTCACCAGTGGCAAACTCTTTTATTACTCCATTATGCTTGAATAATGTTTTAAGCAATGCTTGTTCAACTTCTTTTCGTGTTGGCATTACAAAATCTTCAAGCATTTTTCCTTCATAGCTCATAAGAAAATCATTTGCTGATGTTATGCAGCTTGTATGGCTGCGTTAGGGATAGAAGCGAAAAGCCCGGTGAAGGAATTTGTGTGTTGGCTTTGTGCCGGACTTGTAGCGAATAGCCCGACCCGCCTGTGCATAGCCTTGTGTGAGGAAAGGCGGGGAACGCCATAATTAAAAATCTCCTTCATTCTGTTGGCAACTAAAATGGTTGTTCCAGAACCCATGAAAGGGTCAAGTACCGTGTCCTTTTCTTTTGTAAACAGCTTCATAAACCATTCAGGAAGTTCTTCAGGAAAAGCGGCACTATGATTTTTGTTGCCACACTCTGTCGCTAAATGCAAAACATTTGTTGGAAATGCTTTGTCCCTTGTCAACCAGTTTGAAATGTTTTTACCGAAACCGCTGCCAACTTTTGAATTATCTCTTATTTTATCTGTGTCGCTTAAATTCTTAAGTCTTGACTTGGCCCAATCACCCATTGGAACCATTACTTCTTCCTGATACATGTTAAACTTCTTATCCTTGTTAAATTGCAGAAGTCTTTCCCATGCGTCACGAAAACGATTTGGCCATTTGCCAGGATAGCAATTCTTTTTGTGCCAAATAAACTCCTCTGTCCATAACCAACCTTGCTTACGCATTTCAAGAATTAATTCCATTACATAAGTGCTGCGTTCGCCTTCAACAACCTTTTCCTTTATGTTTAATATAAAAGTTCCGGTTGGTTTTAAAACCCGGAGGAGTTCTTTTGTTATTGGAAGAAACCATTCAACGTATTTGTCAGGATGAATGCCTCCATAAGTTCCTTTACGCTGGTCTGCGTATGGGGGAGATGTCACAATGAGGTCAACAGAGTTGTCGGGAAGTTTTTTGAGCATCGTTTTGCTGTCGCCTAAAAATAAATCTGTTCTTATCTCCATAATAGTGTCCTGTTTGTACAAATATAAAGCCTTTGTCCCCGAATGCCAAAAATCTTAGTAATTTTAGGGTGTCGCACAAAAATGGCGTGCAACGTTGAAGCATTGGCGATGTGGCGGTATTCTGTGTTACGTCTGCCGGGTGCCGCTGCTGATTAAAGATACAAAAGCCCATTGTTTATTCTGTTGCTCGGCATTATTCGTCTGCCGAAACTGAAGCTGGATAGCAAACAAAAAGCTGAGAATATATTCGTCGTCCCGCCATATTGCCAAACCGCCCTGTTGGCGGTAGTGTTACTTTCAGAAGTTGGCAAGTTCGTAGTTTGTGCTTCGTCCGCCTTGTTGCTCTTGGCGTAATATTCCCTTGTCAATTAAATCCTTGATGTCACGCAATGCAGTGTCGGGTGAACATTTGGCAATCTTTGCCCACTTTGATGATTTCAGTTTTCCGTCAAATCCGTCAAAAAGTTTGTTTAACACTAATCTTTGTCGTTCGTTAAACTCAGTGCTTTCGTGAATTTTCCAGAACTCAGTTTTTCGTAATATTTTTTGCAGAGTAGTCTCTGTTGCCAATAATGAATTTCTAAGGCAATACAAAAACCAGTCTAACCAATCAGTAATATCGCCACTACTATGTTGAACCTTCTGTAAAATCTCGTAATACTGTTTTCGTTCAACCAAAATTTGGCTTGACATGCTATAATATCGTTCAGTTGTCCTGTCTGCACGGGCAAGCATTAAATCTGAAATTGCTCTTGCTATTCTTCCATTGCCATCGTCAAAAGGGTGGATAATGATAAACCAGAAATGAGCAATTGCAGATTTTAGAACTGGGTCTATTTTATCATTATCGTTGAACCATTTTAAAAACCTGTCCATTTCTTCTTTTACTCTGTTTGCAGGAACCGCTTCATAGTGAACTCTTTCTTTTCCCATCGCACCTGAAACAATTTGCATCTCACCTGTTCGATAACGCCCTACTTCTATTTTGTGCATTCCGCTGTGTCCTGTCGGAAAAAGAGCAGAATGCCATCCAAACAGCCGTTTATTTGTCAATGGCTTTTTATAGTTTTGAGTTGCATCAAGCATCATTTCAACAACTCCTTCTACGTTTCTATTTGCTGGAACAAGTCCGGCTATATTAATACCAAGTCTTCTTGCAATTGATGAACGAACTTGGTCATAGTCGAGTTTTTCTCCTTCTATTTCAGATGATTTAATGACGTCAAGTGTCAGCGTCGTAAGAGTTGCCTCTTCTTTTGTGGCAAAACCAAGTGTGTTCATCTGCCCTATAATCTTGCCTTGCAGGTTGCGGACTTCACCAAATATTGCATTGATGGCGGTTTCCCGCCAAGTGAAGTCTGTCCAGTTTTTGTATTCGTAAATGTATTTAGCCACTTTTTAAAACAGTTGTTGCGGCAAAAATAAGCATTATTCTCCGCAAAATTGCGGTGAATGCAAGCATTATTCTCCGCATATCAAACCAGTTTTAGGTTGTCTATCTGAGTCGCTTGTTTAATACGAAGTGCTGTAAAAAACATTACCGCTTACGGTAAAGTGTATGAGCAGTAGCGGATTTTATTGATTGTCGAGCCCGGCACAAATGCCCATTTGAAAATATGTTGTTAGAGTATGAACTAAAGCTGAACATTGAACGTCGAAGAACGAATGTTGAACCTTGCACAAATGTCCAATCGAAGCCGTTCAGCCCCGCTTTTGGCAATACCATGTTAGCGGCTGGCCAATTTGTTTAACCAAGCCATTCAATAATTGGTTTTACAAAATCTGGAATTTTAATTTCATTGTCTTGAGCCATTAGTTTTGCTCTTTGAGTCTTATTTCTTCCAAATCTTTGACAGTATTCGATATACAGCGGTTCTCCGTAAAAATCTTTCAATTCATTTTCATAGTTTTTCTCAAAAGAAAATACCAAAACTCCTTTTTCTGCATAATTGTTAAGTTGTTCATTATATTCTATTTCTTCATCCTTTTTTCCTGAAAAATCTGAACTGTCGGTATCATAAGCAATTGCAACTGGAATGTCAAAAGATAAAGCAAGTTCGAGAAAATCTATAATATTTCTTTTGCCTCCAACTTCTACAATTGTTCCTCCAACTTTATCAAAGTCTAAACCCATTCTCGTAGCAAACTCTGGGAAAGCAAGTTTTTCAGTATCACCTTCTACAATTAATAGCTTTTTAGCGAAGAACATTTCGCTTCTTGCTGGATTTAGTTCTTTTTTATATTTATTCTTTAACTCATTAGTAAAACTTAATGTTGATTTTTTAATTTTTGTTCCATTTTCATTTTTAGAGACAATTGCAATTTCATTAAAATGTGGAATTGTTACAAAGTTTGGCGAATGTGTAACATATATAACCTGATTAGTTTCTCCTATTTTTCTGATTGTTTTATAGAGTGAACGTTGCATTTGAGGATGTAAATACATTTCAGGTTCCTCAATTAGAAAAAGTGCCCCATTCCTTCTTCTTTCTTCAAATGATTTTAAGATTGCTAAAACAATAGCATTTTGAAAACCCGAACCCAACTCTGTTGCGTTAATACTATAATCATACTCATTAATGAATAATTCTAATGATTTATAAAACTCTAATGATGTTAGTGGATTGAAAAATAAGTCTAATTTGTCTGCTTCGGTTTCAGGATCAAAACCAAGTTGTTGTAGGGCATTGGTTTTAATTGATTTTTCTAGGCTTTCAAATTCCTCTGTTCGTAATGCTCTAATTGCTTCTGAAATACAATCTTTAAATCTTTCTATTCTTGAAATTTCTTTCTCTAACTCAGTTCCTTGATATACTAGGATTTTATTGTTTTCGTCTTCAAAGTCTTTGTTAATATCTTCCATCAATATACCTAAAAGAGAGTTTTGACTTCTTGGAAGCTGATATTTGAGATTTCTTGACGATGAAATATAAATTACAGGTAAATTCTCTTGCAAATCCTGTGGAATTGAAGCAATTGGCACAAGCTTCGGGGATTCACCTTTGGCAGGTCTTTTTGCAAATCCAAAAACTGGTTTGCTGTTTAGTTGTAAACAGTTTTTTTCCAATCGTCTTTGCCCTTTACTTTCTCCGATTTTATATCGTGTAAATAGAAATTGAATCCTTGGAATTTCTACTGGAAATCCTTTAAATTGTTCATAAATGTATGGCTCTTCAAAAATAATATCTATTGTGATGTCTTGGTCATACAGCTCTTTAAATACGTCTTGCTCACTGAATGTATTTTTAGTTACCCAATTTTTACCTAGTACAGAATGTAAAGCCAAAAGAATATTGCTTTTGCCTGAATTATTAGGTCCAATTAATGCATTTACGTTTTCAAAACTAATTATAAGAGGTTCTTTAATTGACCTAAAACCTTCAATGTAAATTTTCTTTATTTTCATTTTGGAGGACGATGTTTGTGGATGGCTTGCCGCTAACTCCCCGATTGCCGTTACCATTAAATACTTAAAAATACTTAAAAGCGTTTATAAACGCTTAAAAACTGATCTCCGCCCGGAAATAATATGTCCAACTCCGTTTTACCGGTACCGGTTACCGGTCGTTTCACCCCCCAGCCGGGCAAAAGCCACCCGCAATCTCACCTCACAAATTTCAACCCATAAGAGCCTGGTAAACAAATATCAACCCTACCAACCCCGGTAGCGGCTCACAAAATAATAGATAAGCCCCTATATGCATCTAAGCAAAAACACTTATCGGCTAAAAACAACCAAAAAACGAATCAAAAATCCTGTTTGCCGAATTAAGTTCCCCTAAAGAAAAATCCGTAGCATCTTTACATCAGAATCATTAGGATAGATGATCAGGAACTAAAAAACAAACAGGCTGGCATTCATGCCGACCTGTTGATGCGCCGGATGACACCCAAAAGCAGGTTTAATATATACATGGCCTGGATCAAAAAAAGCAGCATGATCAATGCGGGTGCGATCATTTGAGCGCTCACGCGGCCCTGGATCGAAACGGGTTCGCTTTGCTTGGGAACCGGCGTTCCGGCAAAATGGAAGAAAAGAAAAACAATAGTACCCACTACCACAATCGTACTCACAACATGGATCCGGGCCAAAACCGCGGAATACAGGATTTTTTGGGTAAACAGGTACAGCAACCATAACAGGAACAACAGCATACCCAGGCCCCGCAAAGTAAATTTATAGCTAAGGATATAGGATGAGCCGGTAACCGGCAAATCCATGGAACGTTCAAACGGCACCAAAGACAGCATGATCAGCAGCACGGCAGCCAGTGCATATAAATGATATGGCTTTGAAAACAAATTCATCTTCCGGATCCCTTCTGCAATAAACAGACAGTTGATTATAAAACAAAACCTGTTCCATAATTTCAGGAACAGGTTTACTTATTATCCAATCTTATTTTTCTATCAGCGCAAACACCTCACCTGCATCACGCGGTTACCTTGCCCTTTACTTTAGCGATTACTTCCTCCGCAATATTGTTAGGCGTCGGGCTGTAATGGCTGAATTCCATGGTGGAAGTAGCCCTTCCGGAAGTTAAGGAACGCAACTGCGTAACATAACCAAACATTTCGCTAAGCGGCACTTTGGCTTTAATTACCTGCAGGTTATTGCGGGTATCCATACCCTCCAATATTCCACGACGGCGATTGATGTCGCCGGTTACGTCCCCCATATACTGATCGGGGGTTAACACCTCCACTTTCATGATGGGCTCCAGTAATACCGGGCGAGCCTTGCGGCCGGCTTCGCGGAAGCCGCTTTTGGCACAAAGCTCAAACGACATAGAGTCAGAATCCACATCGTGATAACTACCATCAAATACGCGCACTTTCATGTTTTCCACCGGGTAACTGGCCAGTACACCGGTAGTCATGGCGGACTCAAAACCTTTTTGTATGGCAGGCACAAATTCACGGGGGATAGAACCGCCAAAAATATCATTCACAAACTGAAACGATTTACCTGCATTTTCTTTGATCCATTCTTCATCTGCCGGCCCGATCTCAAAAACGATGTCGGCAAATTTACCCCTGCCACCGGTCTGCTTTTTCAACACTTCGCGATGCTCAATCGTTGTAGTGAAAGCTTCCTTATAAGCAACCTGGGGCGCTCCCTGGTTTACTTCTACTTTAAATTCACGGCGCAAACGGTCTATGATAATCTCCAGGTGCAACTCGCCCATACCCCGCAGGATGGTTTGCCCCGTATCTTCATCGGTATTTACCCGGAGCGTAGGATCTTCTTCTACCAACTTACCAATAGCAATGCCCATTTTGTCCACATCCAATTGTGTTTTGGGTTCCACCGCAATGGCAATCACCGGTTCGGGAATAAACATATTTTCAAGCGTGATCGGATGCGCCTCATCGCAGAGCGTATCCCCTGTCTTGATTTCTTTAAAACCTACCGCTGCGCCAATATCCCCGGCTTCAATAAAATCTACCGGGTTCTGTTTGTTGGCAAACATCTTCATAATACGGCTGATCCTTTCCTTCTTCCCGCTTCTAACATTCAGCACATACGATCCCGCGTCCAGGTGACCCGAATAGGCCCTGAAAAACGCCAGCCGGCCAACAAACGGATCGGTCATAATCTTGAAAGCCAGGGCCGCGAAAGGTTCTTTAGCATCCGGTTTGCGAAGCTCCACATCGCCGGTATCCGGATTCACACCTTCAATAGCTTCTATATCCATAGGAGAAGGCAGGTACCGGCAAACGGCATCCAATGCAGCCTGCACCCCTTTGTTCTTAAACGAGGAGCCGCACATCATCGGCACGATGCTTAAATCTATAGTTGCTTTGCGGATAGCATTGTGCATTTCTTCATCCGTGATGGAATGCGGGTCGTCAAAAAACTTCTCCATCAACTTGTCGTCGTATTCAGCTACAGCTTCCACTAAATGTTCTCTCCATTCCTGGGCCTCAGCCAGCATATCCGCCGGTACTTCCACTTCGTCAAAGGTCATCCCCTCGGTTTCCGTATGCCAGATAATGCCTTTCATACGGATCAAATCCACCACCCCTTTAAAAGTATCTTCAGCCCCGATAGGTAATTGCAATGGCACAGCCTTAGCGCCCAGCATTTCCTTCACCTGCTTTACCACATTCAGGAAATCGGCGCCCGCTCTATCCATTTTATTTACAAAACCGATCCTGGGCACTTTATACCGGTTTGCCTGACGCCAAACAGTTTCGCTCTGAGGCTCAACCCCATCTACCGCAGAGAACAACGCGATCAACCCGTCCAGCACCCTCATAGACCGTTCTACCTCAACCGTAAAATCCACGTGTCCCGGCGTATCAATGATATTAAAAGAATAATCCTTTGTATCGGCAGTAGGTTTCCCGTTAACAATAGGAAACTTCCAGTGACAACTTACAGCAGCGGAAGTAATGGTGATCCCTCTCTCCTTCTCCTGCTCCATCCAGTCGGTAGTGGCAGCGCCATCGTGCACCTCACCCGTTTTGTGTATCATCCCGGTGTAGCGTAAAATACGCTCGGTGGTGGTGGTTTTTCCGGCATCTATATGCGCCGCAATACCAAAGTTTCTCTGTAATTTTAAATCTGCCATCTTATTGAGAATTAAATATATTTTTTTTACATATCAGAAAGCACGCAAGCCCCTAACTGTATTTTTTTGAGGCGCAAAGGTAACAAAATTAGTGTGAAAACAATGGCAGAGGAACGGTAATTTTTAAATTGATATCTAAAATAAGGACTCTCCGGGAGAGGGCGAATTGATTATGACAACAAAACAGGTAGTAGTAATAGGCGGCGGGTTTGCAGGCATCAATCTTGTCCGTCACCTGGAAAACAAAACGGGATTCAGGATCACTTTGGTAGATCAAAACAACTATAATTTCTTCCCCCCACTGCTGTACCAGGTGGCCACCGGCTTCCTGGAGGCTTCCAATATCAGTTATCCTTTCCGAAAAATGTTCCAGGGGAAAAAAAATATCCGGTTCCGGCTGGGCGCATTACAAAAGATAATCCCGGAGGAAAACACGGTCATACTCTCGTCGGGCGCTCTCCGGTATGATTATTTAGTACTGGCCATGGGTACCGAAAGCAATTACTTCGGAATGGAGAATATCCGGAAGAACGCTATACCCATGAAAACCGTCAACGATGCGCTGATGATGCGTAATTACCTATTGCAGCAATTGGAAAGCGCCACACTGACAACAGACCCTGAAGAAAAGGAAAAACTGCTCACCATTGTTATTGCGGGTGGCGGACCTACAGGAGTGGAAGTGTCGGGGATGCTGGCGGAAATGAGAAAATTCATCATTCGCAAAGATTATCCCGAACTCAGCGGAACACGGATCATGAGCCATATTTACCTCGTGGACGGAGGCAGTCAACTGCTGAAGCCCATGAGTAAAGCCTCCCAGGAAGACGCTTACGAAACTTTGGCGGCCTTAGGCGTGGAATTCCGGCTTAACCTTCATGTAAAAGATTTTCAAAACGATGCTGTTTTACTCTCCAACGGCGATCAGATCAAAACGAAGACCCTGATCTGGACAGCAGGGGTTACCTCCCGCATCATCAACGGCATCCCACCAGATGCGTACGGCAAAGGCGACCGGCTTCTGACAGACGCGTTTAATAGAGTAAAAGGTATGGATAATGTGTATGCCATCGGAGACGCCTGTTTGCTTACCGGAGATCCCCAATTTCCGGAAGGGCATCCCCAGTTAGCACAGGTAGCACTTCAACAGGGCAAAAATGTAGCGCTTAATTTCATCCGCATGGAAAGAAATGAGCCACCGGCTCCCTTTCATTATAAAGACAAAGGAACCATGGCTATTATCGGCCGAAACAAAGCGGTGGCAGATCTCTCCAAACCCCGCCTGCATTTCAGAGGCTTTCCCGCCTGGTTTGCCTGGTTGTTCATTCACCTGGTGTCTCTGCTTACTTATAGAAATAAGATCACCACCATGTATAACTGGATGATCGCCTATTTTACGCGCGACCAGGCCCTGAGAATGATCATCCGGCCGGGGAAAACTGAACCCTGAAAATAGGGCTTCGCGTGAACCCAATGGCACGCCAAGACGCTAAGGCGCAAAGAGATAATCTAACTGAAAGAAAAATCCTACACAGCGGAAACCCAAAACTCTGCGACTTCGCGGCTTCGCGTGAACCCAATGGCGCGCCAAGACCCCAAAGCGCAAAGAGATAATACAGAAGAAAGAAAAATCCTACACAGCAGAAACTCAAAACTCTGCGACTTCGCGGCTTCGCGTGAACCCAATGGCGCGCTAAGACCCCATGGCGCAAAGAGATAATCCAACTGAAAGAAAAATCCTGTACAGCAGAAAGCCAAAACTTTGCGGCTCCGCATTGTCAGGGCTTAAGCTCTAATTCCAACAAGAGGGATAATTGTAAAAAGTTTTTACTGTTGTGGCCGGTAAGACTATAATTATATTGATTGACATACCCCGCCTGCACTGCGGTAACAGGAGAAAAATGGTAACCGGCTCCCGCAAAAAACCGGTTTCGCTCGAAATGAGGCGATTTGTTATTGAGAAAAATTTCATTGTGCATATTCAGATAGAATGCACCGGCCGTTAATTCAGCTTTATTCACCGGAACGGTCAGGTTGATACGATAACGAAACCGGTTTCTGTACCTGCTGTTGACCCATTTCTGCTCCCCCCGGTAGCGATGCTCTATTTTAATACGATCCACATATTGATACAGGTTGACCTGTTGCCATATCCTGAACTCTTCGCTTTCAAAAGGCAGGATGAAATTTCCTTTACCGGCATAAGTGGCATAGCGCCCCATCCCCAACAGGAAGGTAACATTCCGGGCAGGGGTATAACTGATGCCCCCCTTGGCTTCATAATAATAATAATGGTTAAACAATTGATCGGAACGCGATTGCAGTTCCGCATAAAGGCCCCAATGTTTATTCAGTTTCAATTCCGCATTTATGGTCTGCCACGATCCCATCTCCTTCTCCTGGGCGAAAAGAAGAGAGGGAAGAAGGAAACAACCAACGGCGAACCGAAATTTCACGCAATAATTTTAATATACGAATAAGAATAATTTCCTGCAAAAACACAAAACCCTGCATTTTTCAGGTTGCAGGGCTCCATGAAACAAAAAATGTCGGGTTATATTTTAAAATGGGCAAACGCTTTATTAGCATCCGCCATACGATGTGTATCTTCCTTCTTTTTAAATGCGGCGCCTTCCCCTTTACTTGCCGCTACAATTTCGTTCGCCAGCTTATCAGCCATCGTTTTCCCGTTCCTGTCGCGACTGTAGCGAACCAGCCATTTTATACTGAGGGAAATTTTACGATCGGGTCTGACTTCGGTAGGGATCTGGAAAGTAGCTCCCCCTATTCTGCGGCTGCGTACCTCTACTCCGGGCGTAACATTACTTAACGCTCTTTTCCAAATTTCGTAACCATTTTCACCCGATATTTTAGAAACGCGGTCTATCGCATCGTAAAATATAGTATATGCCGTGCTCTTTTTGCCGGCCCACATCAGGTTGTTCACAAAACGGGTGACCAACATATCATTGAACTTCGGATCGGGCGCTAAGGGTAATTTTTTGGCTTGTGCTTTACGCATATTGATTCAATATTTTGGCTCTTTTAGTTTGCTGTTTCTTATAAAAAGCTATTTCTTGGCTTTTTCTCTCTTTGTTCCGTATTTGGAACGCCCCTGCTTGCGGTCTTTCACCCCGGCGGTATCCAGGCTTCCCCTTACAATATGATAACGAACTCCGGGCAAGTCTTTTACACGACCACCCCTGATCAATACAATAGAGTGTTCCTGCAGATTGTGTCCTTCTCCCGGAATATAGGCGATCACTTCCACTTTGTTGGTCAAACGCACTTTAGCTACTTTACGCAAAGCAGAATTGGGTTTTTTGGGCGTGGTAGTGTAAACACGGGTACATACCCCACGGCGCTGGGGACAACTGTCCAGCGCTCTCGATTTACTCTTTGTCCTGATGATTTCTCTACCTTTCCTTACTAATTGTTGTATTGTAGGCATTCTTACCTTTTATTTTTGGGAGGGCAAAGGTAAGCGGGCCATTGCGAAATACCAAAATTTATTGGGCTCAAATTCTTTAAGCGCCCGTTTTTGCTCCCGCACGCGGCTAAACCGGCATCATCCACTGGTGGGTATCGGGCAATTTGCCTTCCCGTATTGCATCCAGCCTGCGTTTTATTTCCCTGCTCAGCGTCCAGTTCTTTTCATTGAATTCCATCACAAAATCTTTGTATTTCACCTGTTGTACCACGGCAATGGTAGCGGCTGTTCCCGAGCCAAATACCTCCCGGAGCTTTCCCTGCTTATAAGCTTCTACTAATTCATCAATACTGATATGCCGTTCTTCCACCGGCACATTCATTTCCTTTAATACGGTTATAACGCTTCGCCGGGTTACCCCGTCCAGGATTGTGCCCTCATCCAGCGAGGGAGTGATAACCGTATTGTCAATCACAAAAAACACGTTCATAGTGCCTACTTCCTGCAGCCATTTATGCTCAAAGGCATCCGTCCACAACACCTGGTCGTAGCCCTGCTTCTCCGCTTCGGTAGCGGCAATCAGGCTTCCGCCGTAGTTGCCGGCATTTTTTGCAAATCCCACCCCTCCAGGCGCCGCGCGGGTATATTTCTCTTCCACCAAAATTTTCATCGGTCGCGGATAATAAGGACCTGTAGGACTTAAGATGATCAAAAACTTGTAGGTTTTGGAGGGACGCACGCCCAGCATGGCATCGGTGGCAAACATAAATGGCCGTATATAAAGCGAATGGTCTTTCCTGGTGGGTATCCATTCCTTATCTATTTGTATCAAACGGCGCATCCCCTCAATAAATATCTCTTCCGGAACATCAGGCATGCACATCCGGGCTGCAGATTTGTTGAATCGTCTGAAATTATCGTAGGGTCTGAATACGAAAGCATTTCCCGCGTCATCTCTGTAGGCTTTTATCCCTTCAAAAATAGACTGCCCGTAATGCAGGGCCATCAGGGAAGGATCAAGCAGCAAAGGCTGGTAGGGCTTTATTTCCACGCTCGTCCATTTCCCGTCTTCATATTCCGCCTCCAGCATGTGATCGGTAAAATATTTTCCAAACGGCAGGTTTTCCAGGCTCAGATCCTGCAACTTGCTTCTCTCCGCTTTTGTAACCTGAATATCCGTAGCAACCATCATAAATTACTATTTTTGCTACAAAGAAACGAAAAATTTCAAGGCAAGGCAGTCACTTATAAATTTTGTATGAGTCTTAAGCATGTAAAATTACCCGTAAACGTTCTCACCAATCTTTATACCGCGCCCCTGGTGTCTTTTCAAACCGCTGCCCCGGAGCACGATCCACCGGAGATGAAATTCTTAGGGTCTAATGAGCAACAGGTCACCATCCTCGTTAACGAAAAAAATGCGGTTTTTCTTTCCGATACTTCCCTGGCTTTCCTGACCAGCATTTTAAAAGCCTGCAAGCTGAACCTTTCTGATGTAGCGGTGGTTAATACCGTTCAGCCCGGTATCCCGGATTATACTGCTATCAATACCCTCACCCAACCCAGGGTTGTGCTCCTTTTCGGCGTATCACCCGGGGCAATAAAACTTCCCCGGGATCTTCCTCATTTTCAGGTGCACCGCCACGATCAGATCACGTATGTTTCCGCTCCCGGCTTAGATAGTATCCGGAATGATCCATCGCTAAAGGCGCAATTATGGGCCAACCTGCGCCAGGTTTTTCAACTTTCTTAATTTCTGCCGATGCAAAAAATAATTTTCGCTACCAATAATCAACATAAAATAGAGGAGATCCGCGCTATCCTGAAAGGGCAATACGAGATAATGACCCTTGAAGAAGCAGGTATTCATATTGAAATCCCCGAACCCTACGATACTTTAGAAGAAAACGCCCGGGAAAAAGCCACGACGGTGCATAAACTCACCGGGCTGAGCTGTTTTGGAGAAGATACGGGGCTGGAAACCCGGTCCTTAAATGGCGAGCCGGGGGTTAAGAGCGCACGGTATGCGGGAGAAGAGAGAGATTTTGCAGCCAATATTGAAAAACTTTTGCGCAACCTGGAGGGGAAAACCGACAGATCGGCGCGATTCAGAACCGTTATTTCACTGATCCATAACGGCAGGGAGCGGCAATTTGAGGGTCTTTGTGAAGGTAAAATCACGGAAACGCCGAGAGGAGAAGGGGGGTTTGGATACGATCCGGTGTTTATACCCCAAAATGCAACACTTACCTTCGCGGAAATGTCAATGGAGGAAAAGAACCGCTATAGTCACCGCGCAAAGGCAATGAAGCAACTGATACAGTTTCTATTACATGCCTAACCTGTCCTTTTTCAGGAAAAAATAAAAACAGCGAATTGATCTTTGTTGATTAAATGATTAAATGTCCGCAGAAAGCAACCATAATATGAGTGAAAGCGACTTAATAAAAGGCTGCCTGAACAACGAACGAGTAGCACAGGAACTTTTATACAGAAGGTTTTCACCTAAGATGTACGCGGTTTGCCTGCGGTATGCCGGAAAAGCCGAAGACGCACAGGACATTTTGCAGGATGGATTTGTTAAGGTTTTCAGGAATTTGCACATGTACCGGGGGGAAGGATCGTTTGAAGGATGGATACGCCGGATATTTGTAAACACGGCTATAGAACATTACCGCAGGCAGGTCAATCTTTACCCCGTAACGGAGCACCATGAAAACCAGTTGGAATCAAAGGAACTATCAGCCCTGGATAGTTTAGGCGCTAAAGATATCCTGCTGATGATCCGGGAATTGTCGCCCGGCTATAGAACGGTGTTTAACCTATACGTAATTGAAGGATATTCGCATAAGGAAATCGCAGAAATAGTGGGCATCAGTGAGGGAACAAGCAAGTCGCAACTGGCAAGAGCCAAGGGGGTATTACAAAATATGATTAAAAGAAAAAGATCCATACCTTAATCCTATTGTGGTGATGAACTGGCAGAAAGAACTATATAATCACAAAATCAGTCCTCCGGGCGAG
This sequence comes from Chitinophagaceae bacterium, assembly GCA_023957125.1. Taxonomy (GTDB): domain Bacteria; phylum Bacteroidota; class Bacteroidia; order Chitinophagales; family Chitinophagaceae; genus Agriterribacter. The sequence continues at coordinate 92,259 of JAMLHL010000014.1, read as the reverse complement.
GTGTGGGAGAAGATTGAACACGACCTCGACAATGAGTTCCTGGTCTTCAGGCATAAGTTGCTGTTCAACGAAGTAGCCCCCCCGGACCACAGTTGGAGCAGGATAGCAATAGCCCTGGATACGCAAAAGGAAACCCGGATTTCAGCCTTCAAAAAGTGGCTGGGCGTGGGTGTGGCAGCAGCGCTCTTAGGCATCTCTTTTTTTACGGTCAACTATTTTATAACGGAAAAAAGTAATACCGGTGCGTCCAGCGGCAATCCGGACACGGCTCAATTGCCTGTACATAAAGAAAACCATCAATCAACGAAGAAAGAGGAGGCCCGGGGCGGTATTCACCAAAAGCCAGATGTAACCGCTGCTATTCCTTTAATCGCCTCTGACTATCAACCTAAAAGAAATATTCAGCCTGCTGCTACCACCACCGGTGAGCCGGAAATCGTCACCCGGGAGGAAACGGAACACCACTTTTCTATTTCATCCGTCCCCCCCGATCCTACTCCCGTCAGCGATCGCTATCGCATCGAATCCACAACGGACAGGAAGATCCGTAACCTGAAAGGAGAAATAAAGGAAGACGTAAGTCTGCTGGATTTGCCGAACAGTTATTTTTACATCACAGGGCCTAACGGGGAGTCTGTACGGGTATCAGCCAAATTCCGGCATACGATCCAATATCTCAACGGTAATGAAACGGAAGAAATGCTGGATGTGATTTTAAGAGAGAGCAGGTATTGGCGAAATCAGTTCAAAACCTGGAAAGAAAAGGTGGGACATTCTTCTTTTGTTCCGACGTCCCAAAATTTTATGGATATTGCAGAGCTTATGAAATTGCTGCAGGAGCACAATCATCAATAGTGTTTCTTTATTTCCCTTCTGTTTATCTTTATCGCTCAATCAATAACGCTATCCATGGCAAGGATCAAACTTGAGTTACCCGAACGGTTTTCTTTTTCCACCAGCATCCCTATCCGGATCACCGACATCAACTATGGCGGACACGCCGGAAACGATAGCGTGCTTTCTATTCTCCATGAAGCCAGGATGCGGTTTCTGAAACACTTCGGATACGATGAAAAAAATTTTGCAGGCGTGGGTCTGATCATGGGCGATGTGGCCATAGCGTTTAAAAAAGAGCTTTTCTATGGAGATACCGCTATCATTTCCGTTAGTGCTTCAGACTTTACGCGCGTGAGTTTTGATCTTTTTTATCTGATAGAAACGATAAGGGACGAGAGACGCATTACCATCGCGAATGCCAAAACCGGCATGGTTTGTTTTAATTACGATACTCAAAAGATAGTTTCCGTACCAGGGGCAGCGAAAGAGAAATTAGGAGGCGGGGATTAATAGTGGATCATGAAAACGATCCTATTAATCACATTGGCCAGTGGGGATGCGGACAGCCCGGTTTGTACATTCCGTTCAACACGTCAATCAGCGGACATAAGATTTATCAAAGAACTGTTGGGCATTTCAACATCAAGACGAGCGGGCCGTATTCCCACGTCAGCAAGAAAAAACCGGTAAATATAGTCGGCTCTCTTGAAGGTTTATGGTAAACACTTAATAACCAACTGCATATTTTTTTCCGACTACTGCGCATTATATCATAAATTAGCGTTGTTGGGTGTCAGTATTAACGAACATTTACCAAGACATAAACAGACGAAAAATCTACCAATTCTCAATTTTTGACATAAAACGTTTGTTTCCCCATTGGGAAATTTGTATTTTTGACGAAATTTGTGAATGAAGCCAAACTTCGACATTGAATTATTGCCAGAAGCTATTGAGTTCTTAGATAACATTGACGACAAAGCGAGAGAAAAAATTTACTATAATATTAAGAAAGCTCAATTTGTAAATGACAATAAACTTTTTAAAAAACTGAATGACTTCATTTGGGAATTTAGGACTTTGTACAACAGTAAGGCATACCGACTTTTTTCATTTTGGGACAAAACAGAAAGTAAGGAAACTTTGGTTGTAGCGACACATGGCATTTTGAAAAAGACACAGAAGACACCACCTAAAGAAATTAAGAAGGCGGAAGAAATAAGAAAACAATATTTAGATAACAAGACGAAAAATAAATAAATTATGGCAACAAATAAATTTAGAACGGTTTCGCTTGACACCATGATTGACAAACACATTGGCAAGCGTGGAACTGAAAGACGTGAGGCATTTGAAAATGAGTTGAGAATAGACTTGTTAGGGCAAGCTATTAAGCAAGCAAGACAAGAACGTAACTTAACTCAAGAACAATTGGGCGACCTTGTTGGCGTGCAGAAAGCTCAGATTTCAAAAATTGAAAACAGTGTAAAAAATGCGAGATTTGAAACCATTCTGAAAGTATTTGACGCTTTGGGTGCGAAAGTGAACTTCAACGTAGAACTGAACAATAAAAAATTGGCTTACTAACAAATATGCCGAACGCACAACAGGTGCATTGGCAAAAATATGCACCCGACAATCTTCAACAGGCAGACAAAAACAAATTTCCCAAATTGGTAACTTATTATTATTATTGGCAAAACGATAAAGTTGAGGGTAATAGCCAAAAAGATACTTAGAGAATTTTGGGAGAAGCATAATGGCTGTGAACAGCAATTAAAATCATGGTTCCATGAAACATCAAAAGCTAAATGGACTAACCCAAATGAAATAAAGGCGGAGTATCCAAGTGCAAGTATCGTTGGAAACGACGGAATTGTTTTCAATATAAAAGGGAACGCCTACCGACTTATTGTGAAAATAAATTTTGATTATCAAATGGTTTGGGCTCGGTTTATCGGGACACATGTCGAATATGATAAAATAAACGCAAAAACAATTTGATATGAACATCAAGCCCATCAAGACAAAAAAAGATTATGAGCAAGCCATGCTTCGCCTTGAAAATCTGTTTGATGCAAAGAAAGGGACACCCAAAGGCGATGAATTGGAAATATTGAGTTTATTAATTGAAAAATATGAAGGCGAAAAATTTCCGATTGACTTGCCCGACCCCATCGAAGCTATAAAGTTTCGTATGGAGCAATCCGGTTTGTCCCAAACTGACTTAGCAGATATTGTAGGACAAAAAAGCAGAGCCAGTGAAATTCTTAATCGAAAACGCAAACTATCATTGGACATGATCAGGCAACTGCATAAGAAATGGCACATCCCGACAGAGGTTTTAATTCAGGCCTACTGATAACATGTACTTCTGCCAACATTTGGTTTTTTGCAAGTTGGGCTATACGTTGTAACATCAGCTAATTGCCATCTCCCAGCTTTAGTTCCAGCAGACGAATATCTATCAGCTTTTGTACTTAACTTCATCAGCATATTTTCAATCAGCAGCGGTTATCGGCGGACGGAATACAAATTCCCAACCTGCATAAAGTCCCTGCCCGTAAGAGTGTAACCGGGTTTGTTAAAATCGGCAATGAAGGCTTCGATGTGAAAATCTTTCAGAAACCCAATCCTGCAAAATATTGAAGAGGCCAAACAAAACCTACCGGTCAAAATCATTGCGCCATCCTTCTTCCTTCACATACCGCACTTTTTTCAACACGGCGGCTTCAAGATTTTTTTTATAGTCCGCCAGTTTTTCTCCCACCTCCTTATCGAATGCGCCGATGATATTTGCCGCCAGGATACCGGCATTTTTTGAGGCGTTCAAAGCCACGGTAGCCACCGGGATGCCATTGGGCATTTGCAAAATAGATAATACAGAATCCCAGCCGTCAATGGAATTTGAAGATTTCACCGGCACCCCAATTACGGGTAATGTAGTCAGGGAGGCTACCATCCCCGGTAAATGAGCCGCGCCTCCCGCTCCGGCAATGATCACTTTAAGCCCTCTCTCTTTTGCATTGGTAGCGTATTCCACCATCCGCAACGGGGTGCGGTGAGCAGAGACCACGGTAAGTTCAAAAGGGATATCAAATTCCTGTAAAACCGTTGCGGCGCCCTGCATGATCGCTAAGTCGCTGTCGCTTCCCATAATAATTCCCACTAAGGGTAATATAGTTGACATATCAGCCAGGTTTAAATTTTGTAAAAGAATCTTTCTTCAACAGGGGTCAACGCCATAACTCAATCACCTTCACTCACTACTTTCAACAGTCGCCGGATGCGGTTTTGCTTATGGAGCAGATCCTGCCGGTCTGCGCTTACAATGGTAACATGTCCCATTTTCCTCCCGGGCCGGGTTTCCCTTTTTCCATAAATATGCACAAATACGTTCTCCATTTCCAACACCTCCGGAAGTCCTTCATATTTTGCCTTCCCGCTGTAACCTTCTTCGCCCAGTATGTTTACAATAGCTGCCGGAAGGATAGCCGCGGTGTTGCCCAACGGGTATTGTAATATGATCCGCCAAAGCATATCAAACTGCGAACTGTAATTTCCCTCTATGGTATGATGCCCGCTGTTATGCACCCTGGGCGCCGTTTCATTCACATACACTTCCCCTTCTTTATCCACAAACAGCTCTACTGCAAAGATGCCCGGGCTCTGCAGGGCTTTTACCACTTTCAGCGCGATGGCTTCCGCCCTCCACAACACAGCATCCTTCAATTCTGCGGGGCTGATCTGGTAATCCAGTAAATTCAGTTCGGGATTGAAAACCATATCCACCTGGGGATACAGCGCAGCATGCCCCTGCTCATCCACCGCAACGATCTGGGCAATCTCTTTATGAATGCTGATCTTTTTTTCCAGCACCGCAGGCGCATCAAAGCCTTTAGGAATATCTTCAATGGAACTGATCACCTGAACCCCTCGTCCGTCATATCCCCCTGCACCTATTTTGTGCACCGCGGGCAAAAAATCTGCATGTTGCGCCAACTCTTGTAAAGACCGGGTGATCACAAACCCCGGCGACGGCACATCCTGCTCTGCATAAAATTGCTTTTGCCGGATCTTGTTCTTAATAATACGCAATGCAGAAGGGCGGGGATAAACCTTCACGCCTGCCGTTTCAAGCGCCTCCAAAGCATCTTCATTAACGGATTCAATCTCAATGGTAATCGCATCCAGCCCCTTTCCAAAATTAAAAACGTCCTCATAATCTCTTATATCTCCTTTAATAAAATGATGGCAGAGATGCGCTGCGGGGCAATCCGGCTCATTTTCCATCACAAAGGTTTCTACCGGGTAATTTGCTGCAGCCTGTAACAACATTCTGCCCAACTGACCGCCGCCCAAAATTCCAACTTTAAGCATCTTTGTTTTAAAATATCCTGTGAAGATAATAAACAGACGGAATTTTAAGACTTTAACACATATTAATAAAATAGACCGTATCTTTTAACGTTGAAAGAAAGCGATCTGCATCCTGTTTCAATATAAAGCGGCTAAGCCGGGTGATTTCAAATGCACCCTTCAGAAAAAACAAATAACATAATATTAATTTAAGCATGATATTTGCAATTAAAATCCGGTTGATATTTGTTAAACAACAGGTCAGTTGCATTCCCGGTTAGTTTACGATATCTATGAAATCAATGTATAAGCTTAAATATATTCCTGTAATCTTTTTCGCTGTAACCGTATCTTACGGAGTAAACGGACAGAGTTCATTTGTTGACTACCAGAAGTCATTTGCAAAAGTAGCGGATGTGTTTCAACGGAAGGAAGATACCCTGCGCCGGCAATTTGAAGTGAAAGGGCTGAAATGGCCCGCGAAATATGTTTACCTGCGTTCTTTTAAATACGACAGCCAGTTGGAGGTATGGGTAAAGAACAGTATCCACGAACCTTATAAGCTGTTCAAAACCTTTAAAGTATGTGCCATGGCGGGTTCCCTGGGGCCAAAGCGGATGCAGGGAGATTACCAGGTGCCTGAAGGCTTCTACTACATCACCGAATTTAAGCCCAACAGCGCTTATCATTTGTCGTTAGGACTCAATTATCCCAATGCCTCCGACAAACTGCTGAGCGATTCTCTCTACCCGGGCGGGGATATTTTTATTCACGGGTCGTGTGTAACCGAGGGCTGTATTCCTATTACCAATGATCAGATTGAGGATCTATACGTAATTACCAGCTATGCCCGCGCCATGGGACAGGATTATATTCCGGTACACATTTTTCCTGTTCAGTTCAACAATCCCAGAAGCCTGGATTATTTAGAAAGATATTTGAAGATCTACCGCAATTATAAACCGCTGGCCAACAACCTGGAAATTGCGTATAATTATTTTGAAAAATACAAACAGGTACCCATAGTGATGGTGGGTAATAACGGGCAATACCTCGTTGAAGACCTCCGGCCCGTGGAACAGAAAATAGTGAAAGAAAGAAAACCATTAGTGGAGAAAACAGTTCCTATTCCGGAAAATGAACTGGCGAAAGTGGTCAACAGCCTGCCGGTTTACCCGGGGGGGATCAAGGCCTTTCAGCACTTTCTGGATGAAACGGGGAAGGAACTGGTACCCTACCTCGAGAAAGGACAACGGGCCGCTTACCTGACAGTGGATTATATTATTGATAAAGAAGGTAAACCCGTATATGCACGCGTAGTAAAAGGCGGCAACGAGGATATCAATGAAATAGTGGAGGAGAAGTTTGAAAAAATGCCACAATGGAAGCCGGCGCTGCGCCAGGACCAACCGGTTGCCTTTCGCTTAAAACAAACGCTGGTGGTGGAATCCAACCCGGGGTCGTAAGATTTGAAATTTAAGATTTGAAATGTCGCCGGGCTCCGGTGCAGTCAGTAGATGACTCGCGCGCTGCGCCTTTTGCACCTTTGCGTGAAAGTGAATGTCTCCGCGGATCATGAGGGAAGATCGTCAGAAAGTATATCACCCATCAGCGGAAATCAGCGCTATCTGCGGGAGCCCCTGCTGTACAAAGAGCGAAGATGGTTTGCCCGCTGATCACGCAGATCAACGCAGGGTCTCATCTCTCCCCTCAGCGGAAATCAGCGCTGTCTGCGGGAGACTCCCGATTATTTTCGCCACTCCATCACATTTTCAAAATAGAAAATACCACGTTTATTCGCTATGATAATATCCGGACGGTTATCTCCATTGATGTCTTTCACTTCAATATTAATGCCCACTCCGGAATCGTCATCAATTACATGCTCCGTCCAGTAAGGTTTTTGACCGGGGGTTAATTCGAACCAGAAAAGTTCGGGCTTCTCATAAGTTCCCGGATCTATCGTGGTTTTGTTGCCGGGGTTTAATCGTTCCAGATGAGCGAAATATCGTTTCCCGGTCACTAAATCAGGGTGGCCGTCACCGTTAAGATCAGCCATTCCGGTTGCATGCGTTTGCGAAGTGGAAAAACTGATGGTATAATGACTGAACCAAAGATTACCCGTTTCGTCTTTATACTGAGGATGCCACCAGATACCATAGCGATGAGCCGAAGCGCTTACTACATCCGGTAAGCCATCGGCATTTACATCCACCACCTGCATCTGAGAACACGCTTCCCCGATATCTGCCGGATGAAAAATCCAACCCGGCTGTGTAGGCTCCGCCGGGCCTTCCCACCAGCCGTCTTTTGTAAACACGTCCTTTCGCCCGTCCTTATTCAAATCGCCGTAACCCAGTCCATGACCCTGAATATCTGTTCCCAATACGTTCCTTTCACTGATCACATGACGTGTCCACGCAGTCTCTCCTTTCTTTACCGGCGCCTGCAGCCAGATCATCTGGTTGGTTTTGGAATCAGCACAAATAATATCGTCCTGCCCGTCGCCGTCCACGTCTGCAAATACAGGGGATTCATTGCCCACATAATCGTACAACCGTTGTTTCTTCCAATAGCCGCCTTTCGTTCCGGGATTTTCAAACCAATCTGCGCTAAGCCCGGGAAAATCCATCACAATCAGGTCAATCCAGCCGTCCTGGTTCACATCCATCGCATGATTCAGAAAAGACCTGCTATACTGCGTTTTAACGTCGTACACCCGGAAAGTGTCAATATCGTGGCGTTTCCAGGAAGGGGCTTCAAACCAACAGGAACCGGCCAGGATATCTATTTGCCCGTCATTGTTTACATCACCCACGGCAACACCCTCGGAAATAAAATCATGACTGATAATATGTTTTTTAAAGCCATTCTTTGTTTCCTGGGCAATACTGTAGGTCAATGGAAAGAACAATAGCGCAATGGCTATGGTTGTCTTATACCGGCAAATATGCATGATGCCAAATTTTAAAGAGTTATTGTTTCGGGTTCAACAGGAAGTAAATCAGGTTATTGAAATCGTGTTGCGTTAACCTTTCTCCAAAATTATCGGGCATCAACGTCAGCCTGGAGGAAACCTGTAGCGTCTTTCTATCCTGCCAGTAATTTTAAATTCTCAATGTGAGTAAAATGCTTTAGGTTCAATGTGTCCAAAGTCAAATTGTTCACTATTGCTGTTGCTGCAATAAACAAATCTGGTTTATCAATCGTCTTCCTTTTAATTTTAAGCTGAGCGACAATGGACGCCGCCTGCCTTGCAGCTTTACTATCAAAATTCAATATAAAAAATCTCGCTAACATTCCATCCCAAAATTGCAAGTGTTCTTCGGTAGCGCCATTCACTACTTCAAATTCTGTTACGCTGGAAATATACAGATGGTCATAGTTTCTAAAATGAGCTACTAACTTAGAGTTTTTCTTGTCGGTTTTGCGAAAATAGTCAATCAAAATAGTAGAATCTACCATCAGCCCTTTGTCCGCCATGTTGCAATGCTTTTTCGGTTTTCTTCAATGACTTTTATTTCTTTGTCTGAATAAACAGGACCTTTGAGCAGATAGTTAATAAATTCGTCTTTATTTTTCTTTTGGACTGGCTTTTGGTCAACAAGTTCCTTCCGTAATCTTGCCTTTTGAGCGGGCGTCAGCCTTTTAACCAATGCCAGCAATTGCTGAAATGGAACTTGTACTTTTATTTCCATATTTCAAATTTACAGATTTTGTGAATATGATAGTTGCTTTTGAATAACAGCCCGAACTTCCGTTCTCTCCGGCAGCATCACAATAATTTTAATCAAAACGGTCCATTGAACAGAAAGATTACTTTCAGCCTTAACAATTTTATTCATACACACAGACTTGTGCTCATTCATACCTCGCAATTAAGCGCCGAAAACATCTTGCTTTGATAATATTATGGTTTCGGGTTCAACAGGAAGTAGATCAGGTTATTGAAATCGTGTTGGGTTAACCTTTCTCCAAAATTATCGGGCATCAGCGTCAGGGTTGAAGGAACCTGTTCCTTGATCTCATTTTTGGAAACTGAAAATTCCTTGCCGCCGATATCTGCAAATATCAGCGTAGCCCCTTCTTCCCGGCGGTAAAGCCCCGCAAGAGTCTTCCCGTCTTTCAACTTTATAGTATAAGTTCTGAAGTTTTCCGAAATATTCCGGTTGGGGTCTATTATTTTTTCCAAAAGAGGTTTGGCTCCCCATTGTGATACCCCGTCCAGGTTAGGTCCTATACTCCCGCCCTCTCCTCCTATACTGTGACAGGGGGAGCAGTTTTGGCTAAAAACCATTCGTCCCGAATCAGGTAAGGGACGTTTTCCGGAAGCTATCAATTTTCCAAAAATATCCGCCTGTTCAAATATCTGCGCTTCCCTCTCCTGATTCACCGGACTGATACCATCAGTCAGCTTATCAAGTTTCTTTTTTTGCCCGGGTGTAATATCCAACAGGATCCTTTCAAGAACCCGCTGCTGTAACAGGATCCTGGGCAATATATTTCCTTTTGACACTTCTCCTAACAGGATATCTTTTCCCTGCAGCGAGCCGGAAAGCGTAACGGCTACATCGGTTTGCAATTGCGGGGAAGGGTTTTTAACACCCTCGAAAACCCGGGTTACAACATTACCCGGAAACTCTCCCAGCAGGCGCCCGGCCTGGATTTTTAAGTTATTATCGGTTCCCTTATTTTCAAACAACCCGCGAACCGTCGCCACCGCTTTGTCTACATCGGTCTTAATGAGAGACCGGATGGCTGCTACTTTCAAACCCACTAATTCATCGTTAATGTCGGATTGGTTTTTTGCAGTGAGGTCTGAGGTTCTGGTGTCTTTTAACATGGACATCAAAACGGGAACGGCCGAAACCATCTTATATTCTCCCGCAGCCTGAACGGCGAAAGTTTGCATTTTTATGATATCAGAAGAAGCGTCTTTGGAATAGGTGTAGTTCTTCAGAATATTTTCGGTAAGGGATCTGCCCCAGGATTCCAATGCCGCATTCCCCTTCAATCCTCTTTGGGCTATTCCCTGCCGGATCCCTTTGAAGATTAAAATATCTGCCGTACCCGGCCTGTTTTCCTGCATGGCATATCGAACGGTTTTATCAATATCCTCCTCCGGGCCATACCTGGCAATATGTTTGTAGATAGCGGGAGCCCGGTTTTCTTCAACCTTATAACTATTCACATATTTGTATAAAAATATTGCCGCATCCCGGGAGGGAACTGCCATCAGCACATCGCTGATCATAGCGACTTCCTTTTCGGTCCATCCCGTGTTTAATACTTCTTTCATCAGGATGCTGTTCCTGAGCAGATCCCGAAGACTCATCCTCGTGGTGTAAAGCTGGTGCGTATCCGTTTCCGGAACTTCCTGTCGCATCGTCAGCGCCAGTTGGAACGACTCCATACCGGGATACCTGCTCAATAATTCTGTTGCCGCCCGTTTAACATGCGGGTCTTTGTCTTTCAAGCCGTTTACAACCAGTGGAAATAACTCTTTCGTATCGGGCGTCCGTTCCGCGAGTATGCGCATCGTGTGCAAACGGATCAGGGGATCGGCATGGTTTGCCGCCGTCCGGATGGTATTCATATCAAGTGCGCCGAGCCGTTGTAAGGCCCACAGCGCATGCACATATTTCCTGCTGCCTGTATTTTGGTCTTTCAAAACTTCAATAAGCGGCGGTACTGACTGCTGCCCTACCCGGTCTGTCAGTTGATCGGTTGCCAACATCCGTTGAGACATATTATCAGCATCCAGCGTTTGCAGCAGTTGTTGCACATCAACGGCAGCGAGGTTCACCGGCGGGTTGTGCTTTCCCTTGTAGGTGATCCGCCATATCCTGCCCCGGATATGATCTCTTTTGGGATGATCCAGCGGCACTTCGTAATGACCAATAATAGAATTATAGAAATCGGCAACATAGATGGCGCCATCCGGACCCATTTTTACATCTACCGGGCGAAACCAGGGGTCTTTGCTCAACAGGAAGTCTTCTTCCCGTTTGCCGATGGGCGTGGCGTCTTTAAATGTGGTAGCGTAGCGGTACACCCGGCAACGCACCACATCTCCTACAAAAAAATTACTCCGAAATGCAGCGGGATACAGTACATCTCCGTAATAGGCAATTCCGGCTAAGGCGGTAGCCTCATCAGACAAGGGGGTCATATCCGGCGCAAAGCCCATGTCCTCTTCTTTGCCCCACTGCGTATAATCCGCTCCCCGGATAAGTTGATAAAGGGGCGAGGTATGACAATCGGTGGAATAGAGATATCCTTTTTCATCATACACCAGTCCAAACGGATTGATCCTGCCATCGGTGGTATGCTCTACCGTGCTGCCATCGGGCAGGAAACGAAAGGTATTTCCCGAAATCATGGAAATCGTCTTCCCGTCTTTGCCGGCAACCGTATCCCTGTTGGTAAATCCATGACAGGAATGGATCCAACCGTCAAAACCCCGTACAAAATTATTGATCATCCCGTGCGTATCCTGCGTTTTAAAGGGCCCTAACAGCTTCGTTTGCTGATCTGCGTGATCGTCTCCGTTGGTATCGGAATATTTATAAATATTGGGAATACTGTAAGCGATCACGCCGTCGCCTACCGGCAGAACGCCTATGGGTATGTTTAACGTATCGGAAAAAGTGGTGAACTTATCTGCCCTGCCATCTCCATCCGTGTCCTCAAGGATGGTAACTTTATCTCCTCCCTTTCCCGGCTTTGCCGGAAAGGGGTATTCGTGAGACTGGGTAACCCACATGCGTCCCCTGGCGTCAAACGCGATGTTCATGGGTTTGCCGATATCGGGTTCGGCAGCAAAAAGATTGATCTCAAAACCTTCGGGGAGCCGGAACCCAAGCCGCTCCTCCTCGGGGGATAGGGCTTCCGTAGTCCTTATATTGGCTTTAAATAAGTCCCCGGCATAGATCGTATCCTCCCCGGATAACTTTCCGGGTTCACCGGTATTACAAGCTTCAATAATGAAAACAGACAGCAGAATCGCTATTCCCGTTCGTAGCCGCATCGTTACTGATTTTTTGAGCATTTTATATTTTGTTCTATTTTTATTTCCAATACCTGCAAATAAATATACAAAACCAACCTAAACCCGTTGACATTAAATGCTCATTTATTTTTGCTGAGAAGGGAAACAATAAAGGAGCATGCTATCCGGCAGAACCTGATAAAATAAATCTATACAGATGAGAAGATTAAACCTGTTTGTTTTTTCCGTATTGTTGATCTATTCGTGCAATACCCAAAACAAACCCGTTCCGCAAACCCTTACCCTGGTTCAAAACGACAGCGCGGAGACGATAGAAGTATATAGCAAGTGGTCGGACGAGCCTATCCTGGTACAGCATGCGGCGGAAAACTTCCGTCCCTACATCCACCCGATCCTTGCACCCGACGGGAAAGGTATTTTAACGGAAAACAGCCCCGGTCATCACCTCCATCAAAATGGTTTATACTGGGGTTTCACCAGGGTAAACGGACGCGATTATTTTCATCATCCCGGCGATGGTTACTGGAAGAAAGTTGCAGCTAATATCATTGAAGCAGAGGGCAACCAGGTAAAATGGCAGACGGTGTACCATTTGCTGGATTCCACCGGCGCTGCCGTGATGACCCAAACCCAAAACTGGTCTATGGTGCAGGATAGCGGCCGTTATTATATTTCCCTGGAATGGCGGGGAGAAGCGCTTACCGATATTACGATAGGTAAATACGATTACGGCGGTTTGTTTTTGAGAATGCCCTGGAAAGAAGGGATCAACGGCAGCGTAGTGAACAATGCCCGGCAGAAAAACGGGAAAGCCGAAGGGCAGCGAGCCATGTGGGTGGATGTGGGCATGCAGGTAGAGGGCAGAAGCGACCTGGCTCATATCGCAATCTTCGACCACCCCGATAACCGGAACTATCCGCAATTCTGGCGGGTGGATAATCAAATGGGCGTGGGTCCTGCAACGGCAAGAGACAGCAGTTGGACTATCAAAAAAGGAGAAACAGAGATCTTCAAACACCGGCTGATGGTATATACCGGTAATCTTCCCGATACGGAAGTGACGAATCAATGGGGGCAGTACACCGGAAAAACTTCTCAATATAATACTGCAGAACTCTGGGGGCTGGCGCAGCAGGAAGCGCTTAATGCCCGCTTCCTGACGCCCGAAGAAGCCGCTTCGGCCATGACGGTGAAAGACGGCTACCAGGTAAACGTATGGGCAGCGGAACCGATGATGACCCAGCCCATGGCTTTCTGCTGGGACGACCGCGGCAGGCTATGGATAGCCGAAAACAAGGATTACGAATCCCGGGGGCACGGTTTCTCTAATGCAGGTACCAGCCGGATTGTGATCCTGGAAGATACCAACCACGACGGAAAGGCGGACACCCGGAAAGTATTCCTGGAAAATATTGCTTTCCCGGCAGCGCTGGCCGTGGGTTTTGACGGGGTGTTCGTAGGCGCTCCGCCCAATTTATTGTTTGTGCCCGACCGCAACCACGATGACAAAGCAGAGGTGAATGACATAGAAGTGCGACTAACGGGATGGGGCATACGCGATCGTCATGAAACCTTAAATAGTTTTCATTGGGGACCGGACGGCTGGCTCTATGGCTGCCAGGGATTTGCCACTCCTTCAAAAGTGCGGAAGCCCAATGGTAAAGGCAGGTTATACCAACATAAAGATCCTTTTCCGGAAGATATACTGGAAGGAGAAGGAACGGATATCAATGGCGGCGTATGGCGCTACCATCCGGTGAAAGACAAATTTGAAGTGGTAGCGCATGGCTTCAGCAACCCCTGGGGTATAGATTACGACGCCAAGGGTCAATTGTTCATCACCGCCTGTGTGATCCCTCATTTGTGGCATGTCATTCCCGGAGGCATTTATCACCGCCAGGGCGGGCAGCATTTCAATCCTTACCTGTACGACGATATTAAAACCATTACCGATCACAGCCACCGCTCCGCACATGGCGGCGCCCGTATCTACCAGTCGGATGCTTTCCCGGCATCGGAGAAAGGACGGATATTCATGTGTAATATTCATGAACACGCGGTGTTGTCGGATGTATTGGAACGAAAAGGCTCTGGTTTTATCGGGCATCATGGAGACGATTTTATGATGGCAAACAATGGCCAGTGGGTAGGCTTCAGCATGGAAATAGGACCTGACGGTGGCCTGTATGCGCTGGACTGGCACGATGCCGATATATGCGGACAAACCGTACGGAACAGCGAAACAGGCCGGATATTCAGGATCATGCCGGAGAAATCCAACGCCGTCAGTTTCGCCGGACGCTACAGCGACCTGAACACGCTGAGCGATCTGCAACTATCAGAATTGCAAACCAGTCCAAGCGACTGGCATGCCCGCCGGGCAAGGGTTATTCTCCAGGGGCGCAGCCTAAAAAAGAAACTGGACGCAGGCGCAGTTACCCGTTTGCAGGACTTATTCGTCCGCGGAGCCAATGCCGATCACCGGCTGAAAGCCTTATGGACCCTGTATGTGACGCAAAACACTACCAAAGAACTGCTTTCAACAGCATTGAAGGATAAAGACGAATACGTTCGCGCCTGGGCTATTCAACTGCTATGCGAAGACGGCGCTCCCGCACCGGATATCACCGGGCAGATGATCGGTATGGCAAAATCGGATCCATCTCCGGTGGTAAGACTATACCTCGCTTCCGCCATGCAACGAACAGATGCGGCCACCGGGTGGCAACTGGCAGAAGCGCTGATAACCCGGCACGCGGAAGATGAAGACGATCACAACCTTCCCAAAATGATCTGGTTTGGCTTTGAAAAAATGGTGAA
This sequence comes from Chitinophagaceae bacterium, assembly GCA_023957125.1. Classification (GTDB taxonomy): domain Bacteria; phylum Bacteroidota; class Bacteroidia; order Chitinophagales; family Chitinophagaceae; genus Agriterribacter. The sequence goes on along the minus strand of JAMLHL010000014.1, from coordinate 77,231 downwards.
GGAAAATCCCAAACGGGCGTTGGAAATAGCGGCGTCCTCCAAACTGTCGCTGATCAGCAGGTTTACCGCCCGGAGGACGGTGGATGCGGATGCCACAGCAGACCTGGTGGCCGCGCTTGCCAAGCAGCCCCCCACGCTCAATTTTCTTTTGCAGGGCATGCTTGCAGGGATGGAAGGCAGGGTGGATTTAGCACCACCGTCCAACTGGGGAAATACGCTTGCCGTTTTGAAAAAGAGAAAAGGCGATGCGTCACAAACAGCGGAAGAAATCAATGCGCTGTTTGGCGATGCCGCCTCGGCGCAGCGTTCTTTATCCATCTTAAGCGATAAAAACGCTCCCGTTGAACAGCGTGTCAAAGCCCTGCAAACCTTATCGGCGCAGCAACGTAAAGAACTGCTGCCCCTCCTGCCGCAACTATTGGAAGAACCCGGTTTACAGCCTGAAACGATTAAAGCGATGGCAGCGTACGATAAAAAAGAATTCGGGGTGCTGCTGTTACAAAAATATTCCTCTTTCAACGATGCCGGAAAATTGCAAGCTATGGAAACGCTCAGTTCCCGTCCTGTTTACGGGAGGTTATTAGCGGATGCCATTAAAAATAAAACCATGCCGAAAAGCCAGGTTCCGGCAACGGTAGCCCGGCAGTTGCGCCGGGTAGTTGGCAGCGGGTTTGTGGAAATATGGGGACCCATTGACGACAAGCCCGCCGACAGCAAAGAATTTGACCACTATAAAAACCTGGTTTCCAAAAGCGGGCATGCGCCTGACCTTGATAACGGGGAAAAAATCTTTGCCCGCACCTGTGGCTCCTGCCATAAATTGTATGGTAAAGGTGGTAATATCGGACCCGACCTCACGGGTTCCAATCGTTCCAATATTGACTACCTGCTGTTTAATATTTTGAGTCCCAGCGCGGAGATACAGGACGACTACCGGATGATCGTGATCACCACCCGCGATGGACGCACCTATTCGGGAAACCTGGTTTCGGAAAACGACCGGCAGATTACGCTGCGGGTAGTGGGGCAGAACGAGGTGGTGCTGCATAAATCTTCTATACAATCGAGGGAAACCACCTCCACGTCCATGATGCCGCAGGGGCTGTTGCATACGTTAAATGACAAGGAGGCTACCGACCTCCTGGGCTATTTGATGAAAGTTCAGCAATAACAGGGAGGAAAATTCTATTTTTGTTGTCAAACACATACGGTATGCGTAACCTGACCCGCTTCAAAAAAACGGCGCTTCTTTTTGTTCTGACCATCAGTTCTGTGCTCCTCGTTGCACAGATCAATCCGGAAGGTAAAATCCCCCTTGATTCAGCCGTTACTATAGGAAAGTTATCTAACGGGCTTACCTATTATATACGAACCAATCAACGCCCCGAACAAAAAGTGGAATTACGCCTGGTGGTGAACGCGGGTTCCATCAATGAAGACCCCGACCAGTTGGGGCTTGCGCACATGGCAGAGCACATGGCTTTTAACGGCACCAAAAATTTCAGGAAAAATGAAATTGTATCCTTTCTCCAGAATATCGGCGTTGGCTTCGGCAGCGATTTGAATGCTTATACCAATTTTAATGAAACGGTGTATATATTACCCATCCCGACAGATAAGCCCGATAACCTGGAAAAAGGATTCCAGGTATTGGAAGACTGGGCGCATAATGTAACTTACCTGGATCAGGATATAGACGGCGAACGGCCGATCATTTTAGAAGAAAGCCGCCTGGGAAAAGGAGCGCAGGAAAGAATGTTCAAGAAAATCCTGCCCCGGCTGCTTAGTGGCTCCCTGTATGCCGAACGGCTGCCGATCGGCAAAGACAGTATCATCAAAACGTTTGAGTATGACGCGCTGCGTCGCTTTTACCGCGACTGGTATCGCCCGGATCTGATGGCCGTCGTTGTGGTGGGCGATATTTCTAAAGAAAAGGCGCTGTCGTTCATTACCCAACATTTTGAAAACCTGCGCAACCCGGTGGATCCCCGACCACATATAGAACCCCCGGTACCACCCTATTCATCCAACGACGCCATGATTGTAACCGATAAAGAAGCCACCGGTTACCAGGCGTTCATCGAATTCCCGTCTTATCCACTGCAAAAAACAATTACCTGGAACGATTACAAAAAAGATCTGATCAAAAACCTGTTCACCACTATGTTGAATAAACGTTTGCAGGAGCTTACACAAAAAGAGGATCCTCCTTTTGTATATAGCGGCGGGGGATTTAGCGGTTTTGCCAGGGGCTATGAAAATTTTGAATTATTTGCGGTGTCCGGCGACAAGAGCCCGGCAACCGCGATACAGGCCGCCACTGAAGAACTGGAGAGGGTGATACGGTTCGGATTTACGGAACCGGAACTGGAAAGAGCGAAAACAAATATGCTGGCCGGTTACGAAAAGAGTTACAACGACAGAAATAAAACAGAATCTTCTTCCTACGTAGGAGAATATATCCGGAACTTTCTGAACCGGGAGCCCATACCGGGAATTACCGCGGAATACAACGCGGTTAAAGCATTCCTGCCGCTGATAGGACTGGAGGAGGTGAATGCCCTGGTTAATAGGCTAAAGGAAAATCAAAATTTGTTTGCCGGTATCATGGGGCCGGACAAGGACGACGTAACGCTTCCTACTCCGCAGGCGCTTCTGCAAATTATTGCCGGGGCAGAAAAAGCGGAGATCGGGCCCTACGAGGAAAAAACGATAGCCACGGAATTATTAGCCCAAAAGCCCGTTGCCGGAAAAGTAGTGCGTAAGAAAAACAATCCCGTTACCGGGACAACGGAACTGACCCTGTCGAATGGCGTTACCGTTACCCTTAAAACAACAGATTTCAAAAATGACGAGATCCTGATGTCGGCTTCCCGCTATGGAGGAACCAGCAACTACGGGCTGCGCGACAAGTACAATGCCAACTACGCCGTGTCGGTGGTGAACGCGATGGGCTATGGCAACTTTTCTCCTATTGATCTACAAAAGGCGTTGACGGGTAAAACGGTATCGGCCAGCCCTTTCATTGGAAACACCACCGAAGGTATCAGCGGAAGTTCTACGGTTAAGGATATTGAAACCATGTTTCAACTGACCTGGCTAAAACTAACACAACCGCGGGAGGACAGCAGTTTGTTCAAATCTTATATACAAAAAAATAAAACCCAACTGGCGCTGCTGGGCGCCAACCCCCAGGCGGCATTTATAGATACCACCTTTAAAGTTTTTTATGATAATAACCCGCTGGCGCCTATTCATGTTCCTAAAGCTGCCTACTTCGACAGCATACAAGCCGACAGGATAATTGATATTTATCGCCAGAGACTGGGTGACGCAGGAGGATTACATTTTGTTTTTACAGGTAATTTTAAAGAGCAGGAGATCATCCCTTTAATCGAAACTTACATAGCAGGTTTACCCGCTACCTCAAAAAAATCCAATTATGTGGATCAGCAAATAAGACCCATCCCGGGAAAGCATGAACTAACGGTTCATAAAGGAGAAGAACAAAAAAGCCTGATCCTTTCCTTTTACTACGGGAATGTTCCTTATTCGGAAGATCTCGCTTTCAAAGCTGAGGCGCTTACCAAAGTGCTTAATATTCGCATCATCGAAGAACTACGAGAAAAAATTCAGGGCATATATGGTGGAGGAATTTTCGGAGGATTAAAGAAAGCGCCTTATCCCTCTTTTCAATTCACGGCGCAGCTTCCCTGTGGACCGGAAAAAGTGGATACCCTGTTAAAAGCCTTACATGCCGAGATCAATAACCTGATCCTAAAAGGCCCGGGCGCCGACAACCTCAACAAGGTAAAACAGCAATGGCGGGAAGCCCATAAGCAGGAGATGAAGGAAAACGGGGCCTGGTTATCCAATCTTATGGCAATGAAAGTAGAAGGCGAAAATATTGACCGGTTTATCCATTTCGAAAAATACTTAGACAAATTAACGGTGAAGGAACTGCAACAGGCGGCAAAACTATTGTTAAGCGGAAAAAATCAGTTTACGGCTATCCTGATGCCTGCCGATGCAGGGAGGAAATGAGGGAACAGACGTTTTTGGTTTGGGGTTTTTAGTTTTTGGTTTGACAAAATTTCTGTTTGTGAAAGACATGAGCGGGGGCAGGATACCCCACTTCGAGCTAAATTAGCACTTGGCGGGACGGAGTCCCGGGAGAACATACTGCATACGAAGTCGGAGACATCGTATAGCGGGAGCAGGCATCAGTTTGTTTTATTTTAACCATCCCTTAACGTGTGAAGCAGTTCGTATCCTTCTGTTATTCCTGCAGCAACGCATTAATTTGCTTCTCCACCTCCGCTTCCAGGCTTGGTCTTGGCGCTGATGCTGAAGCGATACAGCCCTCCTTATCAATCAGCACGAAATGCGGCACACCGTATATTTTATAATCTTTCGCGATCTTACTGTTCACGGAACCGTTGCTGTCTATAAGCTGTATGCCTCCCATTTTCATTGCTGTTATCTTTGCCCGCCATGCATCCACCCTGGTATCAATTGATATGGTGATCATTTCAACATCCATATCCTATTAAGCCGGAGGGTATCACCGATATAAGTGAAGTCTTTCCAATACCCGATAGCTATCTTGTTGCCATATCCATTTACGGTAACCTGTATAGTAATCTGTGAATGAGCCATTGATGACCAGAGCAGGGATAATACTAAACATAATTTCTTCATAAATGTTACGATCTTCAACGTTGAGATTAAGCGCATCTATTTTGTAACAATTACTATCGCTCCGTTTTTAGCCTTTTTCCCGTAGAATTTCATAGCGCTGTTCCCTTTTAAAACATCAACGCTTTTTATACTGCCTGGCGTTAATTTTCTTATTTGTTTTTCAGTAACGTGTTTGCCGTTTAATACATAGTAAACATCTGATGGCATATTTTCTGGGAGACCGGCATTGCCGGCTTTGTAGCCGATAACCGTAAGCGGCTGCACACTCTGATTGTGGTGCGAATAATTAACCGTTCCAACCAATCGCTCTCCTTGTGGTATAGTATCGTTCCTGTTTCCTCTTTTTCCTATTATCATTATGGAATCCGCTATTATCTCAACATTGCCTTCCTTCATCTTCGCCTGGCCATTTCCGGTTGAACTTACTACTCCAATCGTATTCATGTTTTTCCTGGTAACAATAGATACTGCTCCATTCTTAGCCTCCTGTCCATATAATGACAATGCATTTTCTCCCCTATACACCGACACACTCTCAATATCCCCCGAATTTAATTGATCTGCGGTGAACTTATCAGCAACAGCGCCATCAATAATATAAATCGGTTCATTTCCCCCGGGTATTCTTAATTGCAAATTATTTGTAGCGGGAGGCTTCGTAGTGATCATAATAACTCCGTTTTTGCCTTTGTCGCCATATAGGGAAACCGCCGCCGGTTCTTTCAACACTTCAATCGTTTCAATATCATTGGGATCAATGGCGTTTATATTCCGGTTATTATCATGCGCTTCAGTACCATTGATGATATATAAAGGTTTTTTACGCGCTGCCGTATCGCCATCGCCTGATATTATCTCAACTAAATCCTGTGCATCCTTTTTTGTTTTGGGTATGGTATCTACAAATACCTCTCCCTTTGACGGCATAATGCTTCCGGTTATTTTTTCAATCGCTGTTTCTTGTAATAAAGATCCACGATCAACTGCTTCAGCACCAGCAAGAAGCGTAGTTTCTTTCTTCCTTTCGTTTCTGAACGACAACAACAGCACGGCTATTACCGGTAGCAAAAAAAGAAACCTCATGATATTCAATTTCGCGCTTTTAATACTGTTCATCATAATAACACGTTTTTTAAGAGAGGAAAAATTAAAATGATTGGTGAAAGCAAACCGGCGATTGCCTATTACTTTTAATAACAAATATTGATATGCTTTTTTATCTATCCCGTTTTGCAATACTTTATCATCCGCTAAAAACTCAAGATTTTGCCTCACATTATGGCGTATCAACCAAACAAAAGGGTTAAACCAGTTGAGTATGCAAAGCAGCTCGCACCAGAGTATATCAATACTATGTCTTTGCTTTACATGCACAAATTCATGTCGTATGATTTCTTCAAGCTCCCGGGCATCATGCAGTTTGGTATTGATGAAAATGGCGTTTCCAAAAGAGAATGGCGTAATTTTTTCGTCAAGTTGGTAAATTTTGGTTGCTTTATCTGAAAGTACCTGAGCTCTCGCTTTCATTCCTGCAAAAGCGATTAACCTTACAATCAACCGAAACAATAATAACAGCGATCCCAGGGCAAGCACGGCAATAACCCAATCCCACGACGTAAGTAATGCAAAGAAATTAGTTTGCTTCTCCGTACCCAGTCCGATAGCAGGTATCCACTGCAGCATAACAGAACCTTCAAGTTGCCGCTTCTGCAAAGAAGGCATTACATTAATTAAGGGAATTATAAAACTCAACATAGTGTACCCCAGCAGGTACCACCGGTTCCAGTTATAAAAAGTAAGCCTGCGTAACAATAACTGGTAAAACAGATAGACTACTGCAAGGCAAATATTGAGTTTAATGATATAATCTATGATTACAGGCATGGGGTAATTTCTGATTTGAGATTTGAGATTTCTAACTTATCGCTCACAGATCAAAGCTTCTTCTTTCCTCCTTCAATCATCTTTATAATTTCTTTCAATTCCCGGGCTGACAACTTTTTCTGATCAACAAAAAAATTCACCAGATCTTTATATGAATTGCTGAAATAATCTTTCACTATATTCCCCATGAACTTCTTTTTATACTCTTCTTCCGTTATTACGGGCTTGTACACATAGGTATTACCAAACAGGCGCCCCTTTATATATCCTTTCTTTTCAAGATTTTTTACAGTTGAAGCGACCGTAGTATAGGGCGGTGGATTTTCAATATGCTCCATGTATGCTTTTACATGCCCTTCTCCTACTTTCCATATGGCTATCATCAATTGTTCTTCCTGCGATGTAAGTTTGGTCATTTTATTACGAATTTTACGGCAAGTTACGATATTATCGTAATAAAAAAATATTTTTAACCGCAAGCTTCTTTCCAAAAACTTCCCAAAGGCTACCTCCCTGAATTTTCCTATTTTTGTCCAACTTCTTATAACGAAATAATATAACGTCTCATGTCGGTATTGGTCAATAAGCAATCTAAGGTTATAGTACAGGGTTTTACCGGAACAGAAGGAACTTTTCACGCTACCCAAATGATAGAGTATGGTACCCGGGTAGTAGGAGGTGTTACCCCGGGTAAAGGAGGTCAGCAACATCTCGACCGGCCGGTGTTCAATACGGTTGACGAGGCGGTAAAAAATACAGGTGCCGATGTTTCGATCATTTTTGTTCCACCGGCCTTTGCCGCTGATGCCATTTTCGAAGCGGCGGAAGCGGGTATCGGGCTTATTGTATGTATTACCGAAGGTATTCCGGTTCAGGATATGATCCGGGTGAAACACTATCTTTCAGGTACTTCATCAAGACTGATAGGTCCCAATTGTCCGGGGGTTATCACCGCCGGGGAATGTAAAGTGGGGATCATGCCGGGATTCATCTTTAAAAAGGGTAAAATAGGGATCGTTTCCAAATCAGGTACCCTCACCTATGAAGCGGCCGATCAGGTAGCTAAAGCGGGATTAGGAATTTCAACAGCTATAGGCATAGGCGGCGATCCTGTTATCGGCACTACCACTAAGGAGGCCGTGGAGTTATTTATGAATGATTCCGAAACCGAAGGAATTGTGATGATCGGTGAAATCGGTGGTAATATGGAAGCCGAAGCAGCCCGCTGGATCAAAGAAAACGGTACTAAGCCGGTGGTCGGTTTTATTGCCGGGCAAACCGCGCCTCCCGGCAGACGCATGGGGCACGCGGGCGCTATTGTGGGCGGAGCCGATGACACGGCCGCCGCCAAGATGAAGATCCTGCGCGAATGTGGGATCGCCGTTGCAGACAGTCCGGCTGATATAGGAAAAACGATGGTTGAAACAATCGCTAAAAAAGCGGGGAAGAAATCAGAAAGTGTGAAGATCTGACCTTACAGGGGAGTATGGAGTTTATAGTTGCAGGTTGCAGGTTGCAGGGAACAAGTTATAGGGGTATCAGGTATCAGGTTATAGGTATTAGGCTGATAGGCTGAGACCTGAAACCTGAAACCTAAAACCTGAAACCTAAAACCTGAAACCTAAAACCTGAGACCCAAAACTTCTGCGTGAGAATGATGGCACGCAAAGACGCTAAGGCGCAAAGGAGTTGATGTGGTATCAGGTACCAGGCCATAGGTATCAGGCTGATAGACTTACGGCTGAAACCCCTGTAACCTGAGACCTAAGACCTGAGACCCAAAACTTCTGCGTGAGAATAATGGCACGCTAAGGCGCAAAGGAATTGATGTGGTATCAGGTACCAGGCCATAGGTATCAGGCTGATAGACTTACGGCTGAAACCCCTGATACCTGAGACCTGAAACCTAAGACCTGAGACCCAAAACTTCTGCATGAGAATAATGGCACGCAAAGACGCTAAGGCGCAAAGGAATTGATGTGGTATCAGGTCATAGGTATTAGGTATTAGGTATTAGGCTGATAGACTGATGGCTGAAACCCTTGTAACCTAAGACCTGAGACCCAAAACTTCTGCGTGAGAACGATGGCACGCAAAGACGCTAAGGAGCTGATGTGGTATCAGGTATTAGGTATCAGGTATTAGGTACTCATACCTGACACCTGACACCTGAAACCTGAAACCTCCCCCTACCTAACTTTCCTACTTCCCCCTTCCCCATCCAAACCAGTCGTTGCCATTGGCATAGATAAGCAGGCCCAGCAGGATGATCATGCCGGCGATCTGGGCGTATTCCAGGAACTTATCGCTGGGTTTGCGCCCGGATACCATTTCATACAGGGTAAACATCACATGACCACCATCCAACGCGGGTATGGGTAATAAATTCATGAAGGCAAGCACGATGGAGAAAAACGCGGTGATCCTCCAAAAACTTTCCCAATCCCATCCGTAATCGGGAAAAATAGATCCCATGGCTTTGAAGCCGCCTACCCCCTTGTAAGCGCCTGTTTCAGGCGAGAGTATTTTTTTAAACTGATCAATATAGAACTGCAATTGGTTGCCTGCCATTTTTACCCCTGCGGGAATGGCTTCCGCCAGATTGTATTGGGTTACCTGTAATTTTAAAACCCCCATGCTGTCCAAATCGGAGATGGCGCTGACCGGGTAAAAGCCAATCGTGCCGTCTTCTGTAACAGCAGTGGGCAGCGTCAGCGTATCCATCCCTCTGCGCACAAGCACCTCCACCGTCTGTCCCTTATGCAATGCCAGGTTTGTTTTCAGTTCATCAAAAAAAACAGCATCGGCGCCATCCACTGCCAGGATCTGGTCTCCTGTTTGCAATCCCGCCTTTTCGGCATTCCCCGATCCCTGCAGTTCTTTTACCACCACCGGTATCCGCGGCTCCAGCAGGGGCGTCCTGCTCCTTTTTTTCTCCACTAACTTTCCTATTAGATCTACCGGCAGATGAATAGTTTCCGGCTGACCGTTTCGTTCAATACTAACGGAATTTCCTAAAATCAGTTTCTTAACAATGTCGGTATAATCATCCACCGGCTGATCGTTGACAGCCAGTATCTTATCGCCGTTCTGAAACCCCAGGTCAAACATTAAGCTGTCCCTGAAGGTCAGCCCGTATTTCATAGACTCTACCGGCACCTTTTTTTCACCCCACACCAGCAGGATCATACTATAGATAAAGAAGGCCAGCAGGATATTCATGGTAACACCTGCAATCATAATGATCAGGCGCTGCCAGGCGGGTTTGCTCCTGAATTCCCAGGGCTGGGGCGGCTTGCTCATCTGCTCCTTATCCATACTTTCATCTATCATCCCGGCGATCTTCACATACCCGCCCAACGGCAGCCAGCCAACGCCATATTCGGTTTCGCCCACTTTCTTTTTAAACAAAGAAAACCAGGGATCGAAAAACAAGTAAAATTTTTCAACCCTGCATTTAAACAACCTGGCGGTAAGATAATGCCCTAACTCATGTATAATTACTAAGATGGAAAGCGACAGGATTAATTGCCCCGCTTGTAACCCTACAGAAGTCCAGTTAATAGCTACTATTGTTGTCATAGGAACCTAATCACTTTTTGTGAACCTGAATTGTAAAAAGACAATAATGAAACTTTCTTTTCCAAATCCTATGGTTCATGTTGTTATATCTGTGTTATATCTGTATTAAAGAAGCCGCAAAATTACGAGCCTCAGCATCGCTCTCAAAATATTCTTCCAGGGAGGGGTTTTCGATAAAGGCTATTTTTTCCATCGTTCTTTCCACTATTTCCATCATATCCAAAAAACCGATCCTGTTGCGCAGAAACCCGTAAACCGCAATTTCATTAGCGGCATTGAGCACGCAGGGCGTATTACCGCCTTTGTACAGGGCTTCGGTAGCCAGGGCGAGATTGCGAAAAGTTTTAATATCGGGTTGCTCAAAATGAAGCGCCGGAGAGCGTGTAAAGTCATATCGCGGCAGGGCATTGGATATCCTCTGTGGAAAAGCGAAAGCATATTGAATCGGGAGCTTCATATCCGGAAGTCCCATTTGCGCCTTAATACTGCCATCCTCAAACTGCACCATGGAGTGAATAATACTTTGCGGATGAACAACTACCTGTATCTGGTCCGGTTGCAGGTTAAACAGCCACCGCGCCTCTATCATTTCCAGTCCTTTGTTCATTAAGGTAGCGGAATCTACAGAAACCTTAGCCCCCATATTCCAGTTTGGATGCTGTAGCGCATGCTCCTTTTTCACATTCACCAAAAAATTAGGCTTTTTACCCAGAAAGGGACCGCCGGAGGCCGTGAGCACTATTTTTTCGATCTTATTCCTGGTTTCGCCTATCAGGCATTGAAAAACGGCCGAATGTTCGGAGTCAACCGGAATTATTGGAACCCTTTTTTCCACGGCTTTCTGCATGACGATATCCCCTGCCACCACCAGGGTTTCCTTATTGGCCAGGGCCACGGCCTTGCCTGACTGAATGGCCTGCAGGGTGGGCTTCAGCCCGGCAAAACCCACAATGGCCGCCAGCATCATGTCATAGGTGTCAAAAGCCGCAACTTCTCCCAGGGCTTTTTCACCCGAAAATACTTTCACATCGGTAGCGGCCAGTGCCTCTTTTACTTCCGGGTATTTTTCTTCCTTCACGATCACCACTGCATTGGGGTTGAATTTCTTTGCCTGGTCAACCAGCAGTTGGCTATTGGCATGTGCAGTTAGTATTTCCACCTCAAATTTATCGGGGTTTGCCGCAATTACTTCCAGCGCCTGCGTACCGATAGAACCCGTGGAACCAAATATTGCTATCCGTTTTTTCATCCGTTAATTTTTATTCCTTTCCTGCAAAAATCCGGATAAAAATACCCCTTTTATTCCACCATAACACAATAATCCGGGAATATCGGCTGTTCAAAGCAGATTTTGAACGTTGAGATGCGTTTTCGCCGGATTTTGAATTTCGCCGTTTTCAAGCCGGAGATACCCAGCAGGCGCGCGGATTCATAACGCCGGCGTAACACCATCACCCGGGATCAATAAAACCTTTACTGCCCGGCGCTGATTTTATTAAAGGGAATGCTAATGGAGACGATCATTCCGCGGAGAGCTTCAGTATCCTTTCATCAATCAGCTTGATTGACAAGGGACTGCCTCCCATGAGGTCGAACAGATCCAGGATATCGCGCATTTTTTTCTCCTCTTCCATCTGTTCGGTTACGAACCATTGCAAGAAGTTTTCCGTACGATAGTCTTCTACTTTCCTGGATTTCTTAACGAGGTTATGGATAGACTGGGTTACGGCTATTTCCTGTTCCAGAGCGGTTTCAAAAACCTCCTGGAGGGAACCGAAATCGTGCGTTATGTTTTTTATTTCGGGAGAATATGCGGTACCGCCGTTATCATTGATAAAATGAAAGATCTTCATCTGGTGCTCACGTTCTTCCTCCGACTGTTTATAAAGCACCTCGGCGCTGCCTTTCAGACTGTTCTGATCGCACCATGAAGCCATGGCCAAATAAGATGCCGAAGCCAGTGCCTCATCCGCAATTTGTTTATTGAGCAGATCCATGACTTCCACATGGATACCTAATTTTTGCCTTAATATATCTTTCATAACCTGGCTTGTTTATATCAAAACTAAGCAATATGCTCCATAAACGGAAAATTTACCAGGAAAGTATTCTTCTGAATTATGCTAAAGAGTGAGACGGCTGGCGTAGTTTCCCAAATGCGTCCCTGATAAAATGCTTCAAATCTATTACCTGGTAGGTATCCAGGATAATCAAATGCTCACAGTTACAAAAAATCAGGATCTCTATCCCCGACGGATTACGGTTTTCATCAAAGTGAGCCGCCAGATCCATCTGCAGCACTTTATTCCTGAAGTTCAGCAACTGGCATAAAGTGAGCGATACAGATTTATACTCTGTTCTAAGATAAAAACAACGCTTTGTATCGCATTGGTAAATAGCAAAATACCTGGATTGATGTAGCAGGGTCATAACAGACTGCGAAAATAAGCCTTCCCGGGAAAAAATAAAAGTTGTTTTTCAGGTATCCGAAAACGAACAGGGCTTGCCGCCATGCCGGGATTAATAGCGTCAGACCAGCAGCAAACCCGATGCAGAAGGCAAATATAAATGTTCATTGGTATTTCGTCAGACGGAATCCCGACAACTATCGGGACTATATAGAATTTCAAATGCTGAGATTTTATTTCTTCAGCCCGCATGGCAACAAACCTACTGGAAACTGCCGTTACCCGTTTCCCTCTTTGTCTGCCCGCCAATTAAAAAGGTCATCAGTTGTAATAAAATTCACAAATCCTGTTTTGTAGAGCCCTTTCATAAGTGCTTTGTCTCCACTCCATATTTTACAACGAAAATGCTTAGAATATGCAATATACTGGGTGTCCTTCGGGTCAATGTCAGCCAATAGTTTTTCAGATTCAAGCCAGATTGATAAACTGATTTGTTCTTCTGAAATAAACGTGATGCCCTTGCAAATTTGGAATTCTGATTCGCGCACCTGTTCCAAAGTCATGCCGGAAATTTCGCAGAGACGCGGGTAATGTTCGAAAATTTCCTGACGTAAAAAATCTGGTGCTATAAATTCCAAATATTTTCGGGAATTAATAAGCAGGTCGCCGATTTTTCCTTTAGAATTTAGGATTGCACTGAAGACAATGTTTGCATCAACAATTACCCTCACTTGATAAAACGTTTACGGTTTTTCTCCCACCATGATGCGTTGACTTCATCGGCAAGTTTATCAACATCGGATTGTTTTACTCTGCTCTTTGATGTTGCTTCCAGATACTTAATATAGTCAATCAATCTTTGTAGTCCAAAACTATCAACAGAAGAAGAGACAGTAATTGTTATCTTATTATCACCTGTTCTTTCTATGAGCATTACCTTAATTCATTTTGAAGTTTAAATATAGAACAAATAGTCCATCTTAATGAAATTGTTATTTGAGAAGATTGTTTGTCTCAATGGCAGCTTACTGTCAGTTAATTTTTCTTCTTCCCGCCAAAGATTTTCCTGAACAAACCTTTCTTTTTCCCGCCGGTATCATGATCAGGCTGATCCTTTATTTTATTAGTACTGTTTTTTTTTGCTTCTTCCAGGATCTTCTTTTCCTCGTCATTCAATTGTGATTCAGTGGTGATCTTTTCCCGTCCATCGCTCACCGGCACTTCAACGTAGTCATTGGCATCCCCGGGCTGACTTTCGCCCTCCAGCATAGGCGTATCGGATTCGGCAGAATCAGCCCAGTCATACATCATCTCATTCCTGAAGCTCTCCGGTTGCACGAACCTTGCGTTAGGGTCCACACCCAGGGTTTTGTCTTTATAGACTTCCTGGAAAAAATAAGCCCATATCGGCATAGCCATTTGCGCTCCCTGCCCTATATAATTATTGGAAATGCGCAGAATGGGATCGTCCGCACCCACCCATGCACCGCCAAGAAGCTGCGGCGTAAAGCCAATGAACCAGCCATCCGCATTGTTGTTGGTGGTACCCGTTTTACCGGCTATCTGGCTGTTGATACCATAGGTACTGCGGAGGGACCGCCCTGTACCGAAGTCCACGACCCCCTGCATCATCCGGGTCATGATATAGGCATCGTTTTCGTTGATCACTTCTTTGTGGGAAGTGGTATAGGTTTGCAATACGTTGCCATTGCGGTCCTCAATCCTGGAAATATAAAATGGTTTTGTATTCATGCCTCCCCCGGGAAACATACTGTAAGCCTCTACCATTTCATACAGGGAAATATCTGCCGAACCCAAAGCAATGGAAGGATAGGGTGGAATATTGCTGCTGATACCGCATTGGTGGGCAAAATCCACCGTTCTGTTCACACCGATGGCGTTGATAAGATTGGCTGCTGCCGGGTTGATAGAAGCGGCGAGGCAATAATTCAGAGGACGGGTACCTTCATATTTCTTATCGGAAATAATTTTACCACCCATATCCACCGGATCTACCGATACCGGCGTTTCGGGCGTATAGCCATTCATTATAGCAAGTGTATATAACAGTGGCTTGAAAGTAGAGCCTACCTGTCTTTTCGTATTATAATTGACGTGATCGTATTTGTAGGTTTTGAAGTTGATCCCTCCCACCCATGCTTTTACTTCCCCGGTGAGCGGATCTGTAAGGATAAAAGAAGCCTGAAGCATTTGCTTATGATACTTAATGGAATCAAGGGGCGTCATTACGGTATCTTTTTCACGTTGGTCATTCCATGCAAAGACTTTCATCGGCACTTTTACGTCAAAGGATTTACGGATATCCGCGTCCTTCATCCCATCATCGGAAAGGCTTTTCCAGCGGTCGCTGGTTTTTATGGCTCTTTCCAGCACAGCTTTCCCGTCTTTGGTCTTCCAAACGCTCCCGTCTTTTATATTCTTTTGGGTATTGAATACTTTCTGAAGGTTAGGCATATGGCGCGCTACAGCCATCTCTGCGTACAGTTGCATGCGCGGATCAATGGTGGTGTAAATCTTAAGCCCGTCTTTATACATATTGTAAGGCTCGCCTGTTTTTGGATTTTTGTGATCTTTACACCATTGCCGGATGTCATTTCGCAATACATCTATGAAATAAGGCGCCAGGTTGGTGTTAGAGGTCATCTTTTCATAGTCGAGCTTAATGGGCTCCAGCTTAATTTTTGCGGCATCCGCCAGGCTCAGGTAATTGTTGCGCACCATCTGGTCTATTACGGTATTTCTCCTGTCCAACGCCAGTTTGGGATTGGTGCGGGGGTTATAGGTGCCGGTGGCTTTGAGCATCCCTATCAGCACGGCAGCTTCGGTTACATCCAGCCTGGACGCGTCTTTTTGGAAGAAGGTGCGCGAGGCGTTCCGTATGCCATATACATGATCGCTGTACTCTACGGTATTGAGGTACAAGGCCAGGATTTCCTCTTTGGTGAAATTGCGTTCCAGCTTTATCGCTACAATCATTTCCTTCAGCTTCTCAATGATCCTGGCCAGGGTATTCCTGCTTCCCTGTCCCAGCATATTTTTCGCCAGTTGCTGGGTGATGGTGCTGGCGCCTCCTTCCCTGCCAAAAAAGAAGACAGCTCTTGCCAGGCTTTTCCCGTCTATACCGGAATGCCTGTAAAACCGCTCATCTTCTGTTGCAATCAGCGCATTAATAACATTGGGAGATATCTCACTATAAGGCACATTGGTTCTGTCGGTAATATAATATTTTCCCATAAGTCGTCCATCGGCGGCAAGTACTTCAGACGCCGAAAGTATAGAAGGGTTCTCCAATTCGGAGAGCGAGGGCAGTTTACCAAATACCCCCCAGGAAATCAATAAAAGAACCAACACACCTATTCCTAATCCCAAAAAGAAAATCCGCCAGAAATATTTCACCGATTTTGTCATATTCAACAGAATGATTTACAAGACGCGAAAAGCGCCAAACCGCAAATGTAATTGCAAATTCTATGCTTAAATTAAGCTTTAATTATTTTAAACCATTTATATAACACTTTTTTATATATTATCTTTATTCAAAAGGATAATGTTCTCCGGCAAATTTTTTATAGGCTTCGAGATCATTATTCTTTTTCAGCACTTCCAGGTTATTGTTTGATATAAGGATAAACCAATATTTATCGGCTCCCAGCCAGGGTATGATCTGGGTGCCTGCCACACGTTTCGCTTTACTCAAATAATCCAACGCGGAAGCGGCGTCAGCAAATCCCGACATCAGCATCAGTTTATTATCTTCATCAATCGGTTCTATCGTAACGGCTATCTGCTGATCATTGAAAGATTCCCGGTTGTAACGGTTGAAGGCGTTTTTAGCTTCATTGCCAAATACCAGGTCCACTTTATGAAGCACCAGGGCCACCAAATGCGGGGCGGAAGGATCATAGCTGAAACCGGCCTGCGGCCCGGGTTCTGGCTGTTTAAATACCGATGAATCAATGACGGGCTTAGCGATCACATTTTTTTCAGCCCGGATCTCCCCGGCTTTTTGTTTTACAGACGCGTCCACCTGCCCCTTCTCCGCGGTTCGGGGCTTCTCTTCGATCACGGGAACAGTTAAAGAATCCTCTCTGGCTCTTTCAATCTGCAGGTTGGTAAGGTATCGCTCTATAGCTTCCCGTCTTCCCAGTACATCCAGCATGGTTTCCGCTTTTTTAGAGATGGGCGCTTCCGGGTCAACCCGGATAAGCTGCTGCAGGGCATTAACAGCCGAGTTTTCATCGTGCTGCCTGATATAATAGATAGATTCTATATACAAGAGTTGCTGCGACCAGTATTCTTTACCAAAAATACTATCGGCTTTCATTTTTTCTATAATGGCTTTCTCAAACTGACCTTCAAGAAAGAGATCGTATATTTTTTCATATTGCTGCGTAGCCTCGTTTTTCAACCTGTTTTTCCTCTGTTCCACCGCTTCCGGATGCTCTATATATTCCAGGTATTGACTTCCAGGCGCTACTTTTGCCAATATATCTTTATACTCCCGGGCTTTAACAGGCATGTTCAGCCGGGTATAGCAATAATACAGGTCAAAAATGGCTTCATCCCGGTACTGCGTCCCGGGGAAGCGATCGAGCAGGGTTTCATAATGCCGGATAGCTTCCCGGTAATCTTCTAACTTGTCTTTAAAGGTTTTGCCCAGTCCCATCAAAGCCGCCTGGATGCTGTCGTTGGATATTTTAACGGCCTCCGGCGTAAGCGGCAGGGTTTTCATCAGTCCTTCAAAACTGATATCCCGCGAGGCGTTTGCTTCCTGCCCGGCTTCGCCTGTTCCGGAAATATCCTGATCTTCCGGCACAGGAGTTTTAAACAGGGCTGTTATATCCGCCATTCGCCGCCAATTATCCACATTGGGACGGTCGCCCCAGTTGTTTCGAAATGTGGTGAATCCCCGCGACTTCAGGGTATTGTTGTCGAAATACCAGTCGCCCTTAGCCTCGTTATTCTGAAACAGACCGGTGGCCCCGTTGGCGGCAAACATATCTGTGGCTGCATTCCCCTGCGTTCCCTGTTCCTTTATGCCCTTCTCTTTGCGCAGCCGCTTTACAGCAGCGGTTATATATTTTTCCCGCTCTTCTTCCGGTAAGCCGGCGATATGCTGTAAGCTGTCCTGTGTTTGAATGGTATTTAGTTGCCGCACGATACCTCCCAATACCTGTTTTCTCATCATCACGGTTGCTGAATCATTAATGACCGGGCTGTTGATATCAAGGCTGTCGTAGGCGCTGTTTGCCAGTTCGTATTCCTTTTTTTCAAATGCCAGATCACCGAGATATAAATATGAGCGGTTGCGCTGATCGGGATTATCAAGGGTATAGCTTACGCTTTTCAACAGCAGCGTTTTTGCCGCCTCGTAGTTATTACGCTGCATTTCCATCTGGCCGGCCATATAGTAGATGATGTCCCGGTAATTATAATATTTGTCGCGCCGTGCCATTTTAAGCAGTTGCTTTATGTTTTCATCAATGATTGCCGCTTCATCGGCGCCCTCCGCCAGTTTTATCTTGTTCAGGCGGGCATACACTTCCATTACCGGATCGGCCGTATGTTTGATGCACTGATCGTACCAGGCCGCCGCCGCAGTTTTTTGATCGCTTAAGACCAGCAATTGCGCGGTAAGGTATTCCCTGCGGGCGCGTTCTGATAGATTGTCCGTATTATCCAGCGCAAGCTGCAGGTGATGCGCCGCGCTGTCCCAGGTTTTATTTTTATAAAACAGGTAAGCTTTCATCTCTTCAAGCGCCGGCCTGAGCCGCTTCGGCAGAAACTGATCCCGGTTCAGGGTTTGTATCAGGCCCGAAGCCTCCAGGTAGCTGCTGTCTTCAATATAATTCCTGAGTTTCCATATCAGCGCGTCGTTGCGCCGGGGAGGTTCACTGAAGACTTTAGAGATAACGCCTTTTTTTTCTTTTGTAGAAACGGAATATACACTGCCTTCCTCGTTCAAATTACTCCCGAGGTATTTTTTAAACCCCAGCTCCTCCTCTGTTTTGGGTTGAAAATAATAATTGAGATACTGGAAAGTGACGCCGGCGGAATCGAATTGTTTTTTAAAGAAATAGGCTTTCCCCATCAGAAAATACATGTCGTCAACCCATTCGTTCCTGAGATCGTGTAATAAGATGGCGGCATTGCATTTTTGAAGAACGGAATCCAGGTCTGTTTTTTGAGCGGCGGTGGCTTCCAGCGTATAATTATAAAATGGCAACAACGCGGTATAATCTTCCTTAAAGCCCTGTTTGGCATTATTGACCACCTCGTTTAACTTTATATTGGCATTAAAGAAAAAATTATAATGTGTACTCATACTCTGCATCAGCCTGCGGGGTATGGTATATTTGGTGGTGAAGGTTTTATCGGAACCCAGGATGCGGTTTTCATATTGTTCGGGCTTTTTTACATCCAGGGTAGCATCTTTTTGCGCCATTATATCTGAATATTGGCCGCAACAAAATAAAATGAGGAGAATAATCGTTAGTAAATATTTACTATAATACATGTAGGCGTAGTTCGTTCGTATAATAAACTAAATTTCAGCGAAATTATTTTAATTGTACAATTTTTCGGGCGTTAGCTCCCTCAACTAAGCCAAAGTGGTTATTTTTAACACAAATAACTGAGAATGGCAAAGATATTTGACACCGACGGAACATTACAGCACCTTAGAAACCGTTACCGGCTGGTGGTGATGAATGACGATACCTATGAAGAAGTGGTAACATTCCGTTTGTCACGATTGAGTGTTTATATTGTATTATGCACGGTTTTTGTGGCGTTGGTAGGCGTAACGGTGGCGTTGCTGGTGTTTACCCCGCTCCGTTATTATGTGCCCGGATATGGAAGCGCTTCGGACAGGCGAGAGATGGTAACGCTGAAGATGCAGGTGGATTCGCTGGAACAGCAGATGATGTACCGCGAGCAGTATATGGAAAATATTCAAAATGTGCTGAAAGGAAATTTAATATCAGATAAGGATACTACTTTGTTAAGTATCCCGGCAGACGAACAAAATGAAGATTAATCATTAAAACCAATAACCATGTTTTCATCAAAATCCAGATCCGAAATTGAGATGCCTGCTACTTCATCCGGTACCAGCCTTATTGGCGCCGGTACAACTATTAAAGGCGATGTGGTAAGCAATGGTGATATCCGCATAGACGGAACGCTGAAAGGAAACATTTCAGGCTCCGCCAAAGTGCTTATTGGCGCTGAAGGGGTAGTGGAAGGCGATATTGAGGGATTTCAGGCCGATATACTCGGCAAAGTGAGTGGGAAGATCATTGTCAAGGATTTATTGAATCTCAGGGGCAAAGCGGCTATAACCGGCAATGTCAGTGCCGGAAAACTCCAGGTAGAACCTTCGGTTACCTTCAAAGGCCAGTGCCACGTGGGAGAAGACAGTGTGGCAGACGTGGTGGAGTTGCCCACCAATGAAGAGCGCGCTATGGCGCAATAATTTTTTTTCATACGAATCTTTTTACAGCCCTGCATGGCTTTTCCGCAGCCGTGCAGGGCTGCTGTTGCGCGCGCAGCAATATTGACCGACCCCTCATCGTACGGGTTGTCCGCCCTCACTCCCGTCCGTTAACGTGCGGCTACCGGCGCCCCGGGTTTTCGGGCCTTCATACAGTACGCCGTGTCCCGAAGTATTATATGAACCTTTACTACCGGCCCGTATGTCACCGGCCGGAATATCACAGGAGCAAAAATTTGGAATACCCCTGAAAACTGCAGGCGAAAATATTCTTTATCTTTATGAGGCATTAATGATGCCTGCCGGTTTGAAGAAAGAAATAATCATAACTGATTTGCACAGAGGTGATGAAGCCACCTTTCGTGTGTTATATGAAAAATATCACCACAGGTTAACATACTTTGCTTCCAGGTTATTGCCGGAAGGAGAATCGGCCGAAGACGCAGTGCAGGAAGCGTTTATAAAACTGTGGCAGAAACGCACTTATTTTTACAGACCCGATGCTATCAAGGCCTTCCTGTATATTTCCGTAAAAAATTATTGTCTCAATCTCTGCAGGCACGACCAGGTAGCGCGTAAATATGGCCATGCCGTATGTAAAGCAGATATGAAAGAAGAGACGGACGGAGCGGTCCTGGAATCTGAAGTACTGGAGAAAGTGTACCGGGCTTTACAGAAATTACCGAACGGATGCAGGCAGGTGATCCACCTGGGTTATTTTCAGGGATTAAAAAATGAAGACGTTGCAAATCGCTTACACGTTTCCGTGAACACTGTAAAGACCCAGAAAAAAAGAGGATTGCATTTGCTGCGGGCGGTTTTGAAGGTATCCGTATGGTGGTTTCTTTTCCCCAATTTTTAATTTCTCAAAAAAAATTTGCAATTCTTTTCACCCGTTCGGGGTGGTTGGTTGTTTCTATAAAAGATGAAAGGACTGAAATTGCAACCCGACATAGCAGATTTGATCGTTGGTTTCCTAGAAGGGAGACTTTCCGCTAAAGAACTGGAAAAACTGGAGCGTTGGGTGGAAGAAAATGAAGAACATCGGCAATTATGGAAGCAGTTGACCAATGCCGCTTACCTGGAAGCGCAATTACAACACTGGCGTGAAACAGTTCCGGGTCATTTTAAAATTCCCGCTCAGGAAGGGTCGCCAAAGCGGGAATATACCGGGAAAAGCCGGATCCGCAACGCCTTGAAATATGCGGCGGTAATTGTGGCAGCGCTGGGCATGGCCTGGGGTACCCGGTATTTATTGCAATACCCGATTAAGCAACCGGCAGATAATACGCAGATAATAAAGAAAGATTCCATTATGCCTTTGGGTAAAGTAGCCCGGCTGGTTTTGGGCAATGGGGAAACGGTGGAACTGACAGACAATATAGGAGAAATATTACTGGAGGAAGGAGGAGTACAGGTACACAACGGGAAAAGCATGCTGCATTATGTTGCGCAGTCCGGCGGCGGGGCAAAAGAGGTGGTGTTTAATACGCTGCTGGTACCCCGTGGCGGCGAATACCAGCTTACTCTTTCTGACGGAACAAAAGTGTGGCTGAACGCGGGTTCTTCACTGCGTTATCCGGCACAGTTCCCGGATGATGAACGGCGTGTTGTTTTATCGGGAGAAGGGTATTTTGAAGTGGCGCACGATAAAAAGCGCCCGTTCAGCATAGAGGCAGGAAAGGCCAGGGTAAGGGTGCTGGGGACCAAATTTAATTTCAACGCTTATCCCGACGATCCGACGGAGAACATTGCCCTTGCGGAAGGAAGCGTGATGGTGGAACAAAACGGCGCTGAAAAAGAACCTACTTTTTTAAAGCCGGGCTACGGTGCAGCGGTGTCCGGAGATAAGGGAAGTATCCGGGTTCACAAAGTGAATCTGGAAGCGGCATTAGCCTGGAAAAACGGCATGTTCATATTTGATAATGAATCCCTGGGTAGCATTATGAAAAAACTTTCCCGGTGGTACGACGTAAGTATAAATTATGAAAGCGGGGTGGACACGCTCTTCCATTTTACCGGGCGTATTCAAAAGTATGAGAACATAACCGGTATTTTACAACTCATAGAGCTGACCGGGAAGGTGAAATTTGCAGTGGAGGGACGGGAAGTGAAAGTTGAGCTGCATAGATAAAAAGGAGCAAACAGGAGAACCGACCATAAAAAAACCGGGAATGCGGCAACATCCCCGGCATAAGGCTCAAAGATTGAGTCCCGATTTGCTGAAACCCTTTTCCGACTGGTATAAAAGCAGGGAAAGGAATTATCAACTATTAATCATACGAAGGTATGCAAAAAACGTTTTTTTCAAAATGCCGGCATCATCTGACTGCTGTGCCGGCCTGCCTCTGTTTCAACGGCAACAGAAGGGCACTAATTGTTCGCGCTATGCGTATTACCCTCTTCCTCAGTTTAGTGTGTGTTGTGAACGTCTATGCAACAGGTTATTCACAGGAAAAACTCACGCTCAACCTGAAAGATGTAAGGCTTTCCCAGGTTTTCTACATCATTCAACAGGAAACCGATTACCAGTTTTTGTATAATGTTGAGGATGTACAAAAAGCGCCGTTGGTCAGCATATCTGTAAAGAATGCTACGGTACCCCAGATTCTGGCCAGTTGCTTCAGGAACTACCCGCTTAACTACCGTATCGAAAACAAAACGGTGGTGGTATTGCCCGAACCAGCCGGGAAAATGAACACCCCGCTACCCGCCCGGGAGGAAGAAACACAATTACAATTTGGCGTCAGCGGCAAAGTAGTGGGTGAATCGGGCGAGCCGCTGGTAGGCGTAAGCATCAGCTTAAAAGGCACCCAAACCGGAACGATCACGGATGCCAATGGCAATTATTCACTGACCCTGCCCGACGCGAATGGTACCCTGGTTTTTTCCTATGTGGGATATACCCAGCGGGAAATAGCCGTGGGCGGGAAACCGGTGATCAATGTATCCCTGGCTTTATCTTCCGGCAGTATGGAGCAATTGGTTATCACCGCCCTGGGGATCACCCAATCCAAGCGCTCCCTGAGCTACGTTACCCAAAGTGTGGATGCCGGATCCTTAACCCAGGCCAGGGATCTTAACCTGGTGAATTCCCTTCAGGGTAAGGTTGCCGGGTTAAATATCAGTGGCAGCGGCAGCGGCGTGGGCGCTCCTACACGGGTTACGCTTCGCGGAAATCGTTCTATTTCCGGCGACAGTCAGCCGTTATATATTATAGATGGCGTGCCCGTGCTTGGATATCCTCAATATCTGACGCCGGATAATATCGCTTCGATGGACGTTTTGAAAGGCGCTAATGCAGCAGCGCTTTATGGAAGCGATGCGCAAAACGGGGCAATCATTATTACCACCAAGACCGGGCAGGGAAGCGGAATAAATGTTTCTTTCAACAGCACGGCCATGTTTCAACAAGCTGATCTGTCTATCCCTTTTCAAAATGAATACGGGCAGGGTAATAACGGGATCTTTCAAAAAGGTTCCATCTATTCCTGGGGAGATAAAATGAACGGACAAAATGTGGCCAGCTGGACTCTTGATCCCTCAAGGGCGGGAGAAACCTACGCTTACAATCCACAGCCCGATAATGTTAATGATCTGTTTCAGACGGGATACACCTTATCAAATAATGTGCAGGCAAGTATTGGAGGGGATAACACCCGGGCTTTCTTCTCGGGTACCTCTACACAGGGAGCAGGCATTCTTCCCAACAACAAAATGATCCGTAACAACGCCCTGGTAAGGATAACCAGTGATCTTTCAAGTAAATTCACACTGGATGCCAAGCTAAGCTATACCCAGCAAAATACGGATAACCCAACCCGTCAGAGCGACAACAATTTTAACCCCATGCAACAGATCTACCTGATGGCGCGAAATATCCGTACGGAGGATGCCCGCAAGTACGAATTTCCGGATGCACAGGGGGTAATGCAGCAGGATTTCTGGTCTCCCGGAACTGCATCAACCGCAGAAAACCCCTATTGGGTGCTGAACAGGAACCTGACTTATGATAAGATCAGCCATATAACAGGGCTTACCTCTCTCACTTATAAGTTTACCAAAGAGCTGAGCCTGATGGCGAGAGTGGCTTACGACCGGATAGAAGAGAATTTTGAACAGATAGATTATAATGGCACCCTGGTCAGAGCTCCTTATGGTAGATATTATATCACAAAAAGCGATCAGTTTGAATTCAACAGCGATGTTCTTCTTTCTTATAAAAAGAAACTGGCCGACGATTGGGATCTGAGCGCCAATGCAGGCGGCAATATTAAGAGAACCGGTAACAGTAACCTAAGTTCGAACACGGGAGATGCCTTATCGGTTCCGAATTTCTTCAGCCTTTCCAATACCACGCTGCCGGTAACCAGCTATAACCCCGGATCACAAATAAATATTCAATCGGTATATGCTTTTGCAAAACTCGGATGGAAGAAGGCGCTGTTCCTCGACGTTACCGGGCGCAACGACTGGAGCTCTACCTTACCGGCTGCCAGCCGCTCCTATTTTTATCCATCGGTAGGACTGTCGGCTGTAGTTTCTGACCTGATTCCTTCTTTCCCTGAGATGATCAGTTATGCGCAACTCCGGGCTTCATGGGCCCAGGTGGGCAGTAGCGCTCCGGCATTCATGCTTCAGCGTAATGCTACTTTTTCAGCAGGGGGAACCAATGGATTTTTATTGTTGAGCAGTATTTTACCCAACGAAAACCTGAAGCCGGAGGAAACCCGGTCGCTTGAAACGGGTTTTGACATAAGGTTCTTTAATAACAGGCTGGGACTTGATTTCACCTACTTTAAAACGAATACTTTCAACCAGTTGTTTACAATTGCCCTGCCGGTGGGATCGGGGGCATCGTCCTTTTATACCAACGGCGGTAATATTCAAAACAAAGGGGTAGAGATTGTATTAAACACGGTACCTGTGCAAACACAGAAATTAAAATGGGATCTGAATTTTAATTTCTCTCATTTGAGAAATAAAGTGATCAGCATTTCCGATGAACGTCCCAAAGTAGTGATTTCAGGACCCGCGAGCCAGTATTTTGCCGACTACGTGATTCAACAGGGAGGCGACTTCGGAGATATGTATTCCGTCAGTTTTTTAAGAAACGACCAGGGACAAATAGTAGTAGGAAGTAACGGCGTTCCCAAAATTGACACCAGAAGAGATTTCAATATTGGCAGCTATACGCCGGACTGGATGGGCGCCATTGTAACCTCCCTCACTTTCGGCAGTTTGAATTTATCTGCGGTTATTGATCACCGTCAGGGAGGTATTGTGGGTTCCTTCACCGATGCAAACCTCGTTTTTATGGGAATGACCAAAGAAACACTTCCGGGCAGGGAAGGAGGTCTTATTTTCGGTGAAAATATTTTTTCCCAATATTCGGCGGTCACTGAAGACGGTAAGGTTAATGATATTCCCGTGAATGCCGAAACACTCTGGAGAGCCATTGGCAACCCGAGCGTACCGGTGGGAGAAGCGTTTGCAAGGAATGCCACCAATACCCGCCTCAGAGAACTGATTATCGGTTATACGTTGCCGAAAGCATTTGTAACCAGGCTGACTTTATCCAATGTAAATGTCTCTCTGGTTGGGCGGAATCTGTTCTTTATTTCCAGGGCCACTCCCGGTCTGGATCCGGATATTCTTGCCGGAACGCAAACTTCTGCCGAAGGATTTTCTTCTTTTCCTCCTCCTACGGTAAGATCATTCGGCGTTAATCTGAAAATTGATTTTTAAAGAACTCATTCAAAAGCGATTACCATGAACAAAATAAATAGATACAATAAAGCGCTATATGTTGGCCTGATGTCCACATGTATGCTGTGCTTTTCAGGATGTACCAAAAATTTTGATGAACTCAATACGCCGAAGAATTTAATCACGGTTAAGAACATCAACCTTTCTACATTGGGGCAGTCTTTTGCAGATGCCTTATATTACGGGCATGTAGGCGACCAGGGCGGATGGGAACTGATGCATGAACTTCATGCCAGTATATATGCCCAGGTATTTACCACCACATCCGCGGGATTCAATACCGATCAATACCAGGAAGTGGCTTCGTGGGTACAATCCGGCTTTAACGCCTTCTATGCCAACCCGGCGGTAATGGTCAATTTCGTGAAAAAATTTACGGAAGAAAATAATATGCCGGCTGAAAATGCGATTGCTCAGCTTTGGGAGGTACCTATATGGCAGCGAATGACGGACTTTTTTGGCCCCGTAATGTTCTCTGAGTTTGGTAACGGACAAACCAGTGTGGAATACGATTCGCAGGAAGATGTGTATCATGCATTCTTCAATATCCTGGACAATGCCGTTAGTGTGCTGAAGCAGCATACCAGTGAAACGCCGTTTGGAAATAATGATCTGATGTTTAAAGGCAACGTTAACAAGTGGATCGGTTTTGCCAATTCCCTGCGGCTCAGATTGGCCATGAGAATCGTTTATGCAGATCCGGCGCTGGCCAAAACGCAGGCAGAAAAAGCGATCGCAGACGGAGTGATAACAGACAACGACAACGCAGCGATCATGAGCACAAGCGTCAACAGTCTGAATTATCTCACGCGCTGGACTTATATCAATCCGTTTTGTATGAGCGCCACCAGCGAAAGCATCTTGCTTGGTTTCAACGATCCAAGGCTTCCGGTATTCTGGAATGAGGGCGGCGACCGTTTGGGTGGCAACAAAGGCTACCATGGCGTAAGAAATGGTTTGCCGGTAACGCTTAAAACCTCCGATGTGAGAAGTGGCGCCGCCGGTTGTTCGTTTCCCTCGACCCTGTTTTTACCGATAGCCGATGGCGGAGCCAACCCGCCTGTTCCGATCATGACGGCCGCGGAAGTATATTTTTTAAGAGCAGAGGGCGCTTTAAGAGGATGGAACATGGGCGGAACAGCGGAGGATCTGTATAACGAGGGGATCAGGCATTCCCTGAAATATTGGGCCGGTCTTCCGGATAATGAAATTGATGATTATATAGCAAGTACAAACACACCGGCGGCTGTACAGGATGGCATCGTAGCCCGGGATTTTAATTCGCCACCCCAATCGGATATAACCGTAAAATATGATGAAGGAGGCTCCTTTGAACGTCAGCTTGAACAAATCATCACCCAAAAATGGATTGACCTGTTTATGAGCCCCTGGGAATGCTGGGCCGAAAGACGCCGGACAGGATATCCCAAAGGCTATGCTATAATCGAGTCTTTAGATCCCGGTATTCCTGTTACTGCTATCATACGAAGAATGGTTTTCCCTCCCAGCGAATACAGCAACAACCGGGTGGCTGTTGAGAAAGCTGTAACCCTGCTTGGCGGAGACGATAATACTATGACGAGACTATGGTGGGATAAAAAACCATTAAGCGATTATCCTGATCTGTCGGCTACGATTGTTCCCTAAAAAGGAATAGTTTATATTTAGAAACCAACCCTGCGTAACACCCGGTTTCTGTTTTTGGGGTGCCACAGGGTTGGCTTTTAAGCAGACAATCCCAAACCTTACAACGAATCTGTTAACCGGGGCGGCTCGCCTCTCCCATTTAATTGATATTAATGATGCAAAAAACAACCTCCCTTTTTTTATTGCGTATTTTGCTGTGCGTTGTGCTTGCCGCCTGCAAGACCGGTGCGGATGAAAGCAATTGGACGAGCATGGATCCGTCAAGCATTCCATTGGCAACCAGGCAGGCCGAATACAATAAAGGCAACCTGGTACCCAATGCTTCTTTTGAGAACGTGGAAATAGGGAAGAATGACAGCCTGATCCGGGATTTCAAACTTACGAATTGGGAAGTGGTTGGAGAAGGAGTGGAACTAACGGATCTCTCAAGAAAAACATTATACGACAGCAGCGAAGTTTTTAACGGGAAACACGCGATAAAGATTATCCGGACGCCCGAAAGCGTGCAGGAAATAAATAATCCCACAGCCGGCGTTTTGAGTGATTACATTGAAGTGCTCCCTGCCAATTACGATTTTTATTTTAATATCCGCCTGGAAGATATTATCCCGACTTCTTACCTCGACCGGTTTCAAAACCGGATAGATAAGGGGATTGACATCCGCCTGAAATTTTATGACGCCCAAAAGCGGGAACTGGATCCGGGTATTTATTTTGAGTATATCCACAAAAACGTTGACAACAGTTTTAAAGGATTCGCCTTTGCCAATTTTTTCTATATAGATGAATTCGGTTGGTCAAAAGTACGCGGGGAGTCCTGGGTATATCCGTTTTCTGAAGGAGATATGCCGGATCAGTGCAGGTATGTGAAGATATTCCTGGGCTTGAAATGCAGCGGCACAATGTGGGTGGACGATGTGGATTTCCGATTTTCCAGGTGGAGTTTTACGCCCGTGGAAAGAATTGATTCTTTATTCGAAAAGAAATATACGCTTTCCGATTTGCTGATCCCAACGCCTAAGGAGGTGGCTAACCGGCAAACCCTCGATTTAAAAAATAAAACGATCAGGCTGGTGTACAATGATCCGGTTTTTCCGGAAGCCCAGGCCGCTTTGTCCCTGCTTCAAAGCCGGTTAGGACAGATCCATCACGATTCCGTAAGCATTGTTCGTTTCCCAACGGATCCTTCGGCCTTAGAAATAGTGCTGCTCAGCGGTCATAGCGCCGCGTCGTCAAAATTCGGGGACGCCTATCAGAAGATAAGGGATAAAGATCAGGGATATTTTATTCGCCGGGAAGATAACAGGATATTTATAGGCGCCAGTCAGCCGAAAGGTTTGTTTTATGCCGCCAGCAGTTTGTGCCAGCTTATTGACTATGCTGATGCGAGGATAGATTATGCCGACATTACCGACTATCCCGACTTCACCGGGCGCACCACCCTGCTGATGGCGTATCAAAACCGATGGGCGCTGGAGCAGAACACATCACTTACGGACTCGGCAAGAGAAGCGATACTGGAAAAAAGAGAAGAAAATCTCAAAAGACAAATCAGCAACATTGATTTTTATACGTATTACAAGATCAATGAACTCTATAGTTTGTATTTTGTATTGAGTGAAAGATGGTGGCAGCCGGGCGAATTCTATAAAAAACTTTTCAGGGAAGTAGGAAAGCGGTGCGCCGAATACGGCGATATCGTGAACAGTTCCGTACAGATCAATCCGTACTTTCACATAGCGATGGAGCAAAGGCTGGATACCTTGAGCGATTCATTGCGGCAGATATTTTCGCATGTAACGGAAGACGGATTTAATAAGATCAAAAATACCCTGAAGCCGGCCTTAGATGCCGGCGCTAAAACGGTGATGTTTTGTGCCGATGATTACGTGCCGCATAAAGGGATCGTCCGGGGAGAATATGTGCTGTTTAACAAAGAAGATGAGAAGAAATTC
The DNA here is from genome assembly GCA_023957125.1 of Chitinophagaceae bacterium. Taxonomy (GTDB): domain Bacteria; phylum Bacteroidota; class Bacteroidia; order Chitinophagales; family Chitinophagaceae; genus Agriterribacter. The sequence continues at coordinate 47,769 of JAMLHL010000014.1, read as the reverse complement.
ACGAACCTCGCCGATGCCCAGTCCTATCTCCTTAACCGTTTGAAAGGATGGCTTGATAAAGAGTATAAGGGTACCCGGCTGGAATTTGTTCCCCCGGCTTATAATAACCGTTTTATAGACTACGGGATGGGCAGCGCCGAAGTATATTTCAGCGATCTGTCGAGACGTCTCGACCCTTCCGTTGTACTCGTATGGACAGGCAATACGATCCGCTCCCTGTCTTACGACCCCGCTGATATCCGCAGGGTCACCGATGTGTATAAAGCCAGGCCGATGCTGTGGGACAACACCCCCTACGCCAGAACGGTGGAATCCATCAACGGAGGCTATCCCGTCAATTATCCTCAAAAATCAACGTTGTGTAACCTCTTTGAGCCTTATGACATACAATACCCGGAAAATTTTCCCAACTACCTGGATTCGCGTTATTATTCTAACCAAACCGGTTCCGAAGAGATCAGTAAGATCAAATACATGACCTTTGCGGATTTCACATGGAATACAAAGGATTATAATCCGGATTTTTCATTATTTAAAGCGCTGGTACAATATGTGGGCGTAGAAAATGCAAAATTGTTGCTTAAATTTAATGAAGATTATTTCCAGTTCGTTCGGGACTGGGGGCAGTTAAGGTTAGACATTAAGCATAAAGATACTGCCGGGTTTTCTGTTTCCGGGAAGGAAAAAACGGAGGAAAAAATTAAAGTGATGGAAAAATCCTTTGAAGCGTTGAAATCAATTCAAAATGAAGCGTTAAAAAAAGAGTTAGAGGATTTGATGAAGAATAAAATAGCAGCCTGGAAAAAACTACTTGAAGAAATTCCTGAAAAAAAGTAAAAACCATACCCATGCGGAAGATAACAAAAGACCTCCTGGAGGTGGAGATATATAAAGACAGACCCTCCCTCGGACTGGCGGCTGCGGAGAAGATCAGCCTGAAAATAAATGAGCTGTTGCAAAACCGCGAATACATTAATATAGTATTCGCTGCCGCCCCTTCCCAGAATGAATTTTTGACAGAATTTCAAAAAAAAGAGATCGCCTGGAACCGGATACGGGCCTTTCACATGGATGAATATGTGGGGTTGAACGCCGATGCTCCCCAATTGTTTGGAAATTATCTCAGAACTAATCTTTTTAACCATGTGAAATTTAAAGAAGTATTTTATATCAACGGGAATACCGGGGACGCGGAACAGGAATGTGGGAGATACGCCGCCTTACTGGAACAATACCCGACAGATATTGTGATCCTGGGTATTGGTGAAAATACACACCTTGCATTCAATGATCCGCATGTAGCGGATTTTAACGATCCCCGGGTGGTAAAAGTGGTGGACCTGGATGAGCAGAACCGGCTGCAACAGGTAGATCCGGAAGATCCTTATTGTTTTGACATGCTCAACAAAGTGCCTACGCATGCCATTACCCTCACCATCCCAACTTTATTTAAAGCGCACTATGCTTACGCGATAGTTCCCGGCATAAAAAAGGCGGATGCCATTTACCACACCCTTCATTCTGATATCCGGGAACGCTATCCTTCAACGCTGCTGCGTCAGCACAAACAGGCTGTTTTATTTATTGATGAAGACAGCGCGGCAAAATTATAAAAGCATCTTAATTTTAAACGGGATAATACACAGCTAAAATGGAGAAAGTAAAGACAGAATCTGTCAACAGGCGGGACACAATTATATCAATAGTAATTATCGGGTTCCTGTTTTTCATGTTTGGGTTCATATCCTGGATCAATGCTATATTGATCCCTTTTTTTAAAATAGCCTGCGAGCTCAACAATTTCGAATCCTACCTGGTCACCTTTGCGTTTTATATTTCCTATCTTGTCTTTTCCGTGCCTTCTTCCTACCTGTTGAAACGGATAGGTTTTAAAAAAGGTATTATGGTGGGTTTTTGGGTGGTTGCAGTGGGCGCGTTCATCTTCGTTCCCGCGGCATTGACGCGGGCCTATGAAGTGTTCCTGTTGGGGCTTTTCCTTATCGGCGCCGGACTGGCTCTTCTGCAAACAACCGCCAATCCTTATATTACCATTCTTGGCCCCATCGAACGTGCCGCGCAGCGGATGAGCATCATGGGCATTTGTAATAAAGCCGCCGGTATCATAGCGCCGTTGATATTAGCCGCTATCATTTTAAGATCCACGGACAGCGAACTGTTCAGCCAGATACCCCTGATGGACGAAGCCACCCGAAACGCGGCTCTGAACGGACTGATCCGGCGGGTAATAGCGCCCTATGCGGTCATGGGCGTCATATTACTAATTGCGGGTGTGCTTATACGTTATTCGCCGCTCCCGGAGATAGACACCGAACATGAAACCGATGAGGTGGCAAAAGCCAACGTGGACAAAACAAGTATTTTCCAGTTTCCCCACCTGGTACTGGGCGCGGTTGCCATCTTCGTGCACGTAGGCACCCAGGTGATCTCTATTGATACCATCATTGGATATGCCGATTCGATGGACCTGGATCTGCTGGAAGCAAAAGCTTTCCCGTCCTACACGCTCACCGCCACGATCTGCGGTTATATTATCGGTATCGTCACTATTCCCAAATTTATAGACCAGACCAAAGTGTTGAAGATATGTACCCTCCTGGGGCTGGCGTTGTCGCTGTTGATTATTTTCAGCCAGGGACAGGTAGTATTCCTCGGGCATAAAACCGATATTTCAATTTGGTTCCTGGTATTATTGGGATTGCCAAATTCCCTGACCTGGCCCGGCATATGGCCGCTGGCACTGAAAGGACTGGGCCGGTTTACCAAGCTCGGGGCTTCGCTGCTGATAATGGGGCTTTGTGGTAATGCCATTCTGCCTTCTGTTTATGGATATTTTGCAGATAAAATTGGCGTGCATCACGCGTATTGGGTCTTGATTCCCTGTTATCTCTACCTTATATTTTATGCTTTCTACGGGCATCGGGTAAGCAGGTGGTCGTTCTCTAAGCCGCATTAAACATATACGGATGAAGTTGAAATTTTTCTTTCTCCTGGTATGCTCCTGTTTGTTCCGGACGTTCCTGCATGCCATTCCGGGCATTGGGGAACACGGGGTAAGGGGTATGGATGATTCGTTGCACCTGCCCGCCACACTGGAATCCTGGACCTATAAGGAAAATTTTGAAAAAGGAAGCCTTGCGGCATGGGCTTCTTATCCTCTTTGGCAGGACATTGCCTACGACCCGAATTTCCGGGTGGATAAAATGGTGCCGGGCGATGAGAATTTTTCAATTGTTCAAAAAGTAACACCCTATGCTCATGTTGATAATTATGCGGGGGCGCAGAAGTTATTGGATATGGTGCTGGTGCCGGGAGCTGAATTAAGTTTCCGTTATTATTTGAAAGCGAATGAAAAGGCGGATTTCCTTAAAGTCAGGTTTGCTGCGGGAGACCTCGGGAAAATTGATTTCACCATCTCGCAGCCGGAAAGGAATAAATGGACCCGGGTAAACCTGAACTTCGATGATCTGGCACGGGAGAACCCGGTGATCCGTAATGCAAAATATCTGAAAATATATGCATTGGCATTTCTGACCCGTGTTCCGGATGCCGATCCTGCTATGCCGTTTTATCTCGGACTGGATGATATCATTTTAAAAGCTGCCCGCGCAACAAGATTCCGGTTTAATGAGCCGGCGATGTATAAGCTTCCTGAATTCAATCCTTATATTCCAAAGATACATTACGGGAAGGGCGACATATTCAGGTTAAGCGGAATTTGGCGGGTACCTGCAAAGAAGATAACACTGGAGATCGTTTCCTATACCGATCAAACACAATCGTTTTATAAAGCAGAACTAAAGAAAAGAAATAACGAATGGGCGCTGGCACCGGTGAAAATCAATTTCCCGGACGGGCTTTATCTTGGCCGGCTGACCGCCCGGGATGGAGCCGTACAGCTCGCCGAAACGGAATTTACCCTGCATGTTTTTTCCGGAAAACAGAAGGGGGAGCATCCCCGTCTTCTTTTCGACAAAGATGGAAAGCGGGAAATAGAAAAATTATTCAATGCCGGTCAGTTCGGCTATGTCTTTAAAGACATAGCGGATAACGCTAAAGCGGAGCGCGCAAAAGAACCTTTGGAGAACCTGGTTTTTGACCTGGATCAGTTTCCGGATGAAGACTGGCTTCCCACCTGGAACGCGTTTGGCGCGCATATCTATAATACCGATGCCGCGCTTCAATGGAACGCCCTGGCTTATGCTTTCCATAGGGACACCACTGCAGGAGAATATGTAAAAGATGTATTGCTGCGGCTATCAGATTGGCCAGCCTGGGTATCAAAATGGATGATGAAGCGGGGACGTTTTACCGAACACCGCATGGGCACCTGGTCTCACAGTGTGGCCCTGGCTTATGATCTGGTTTATGACCTGATGACGCCCGGGGAAAGCGCGAAAATCCGGAAAGCTGTTAAGGAGAAAATTATCGGCGGCGCTTTCAAAACCTATGTTTATGACGATGAGGCTACCGCCAATACAACGAACTGGATTGCCCACACTGCAGGAGGCGCCCTGATGAACCTTGCCGCTATATTGGATGATGATGACGATTCTTCAGATATGGAACCCGCATTCACCGGCTCTTTGATGAAGTTTTATACTTTTATTCAGCGTGTTACGGATACTCTTGACGGATCCTGGGGGGAAGGACTGGTTTATAACGATTACTCTTTCCGAAACATGAGCTATAGTGTTCCCTCGCTAAAAAACGTTTTCAATATTGACCTTACCGTTCCGTTGAGAAACACGTATAATGAATATATCTGGGGAGGCATCATTAAAAACAGGCAATGGTTTAGTTTCGGCGATTCCAATGACGGGATACCTTCCGCAGCTCATTGGAAATTTTTATTAGCGGCGCAGAAAGAACCCCGCCTTAGCTGGTACTATAATTACCTGAAAGAAGGACAAACTTTAGAGGATGTCTTTTTCAGGACGGGAAACCTGCCACAGCGGGATCCTTTTGAAGAAAACCCGGTGAAGGTATTCCGTAAGGTGGGAACCACCGTTTTTAAAAGCGGGTGGGGAAAGGATGATTTTGTGTTTGTGATGCGCACCGGTCCTTTTTTCAATCACCAGCACCTCGACCAGGGTAGTTTTTACCTGGCGGATAAAGGGCAGATGTTCATAGCGGATCAGCCGGTGGCAAAATCCAATTATTATGATGATCCGCTTTACCAGTCAGATTTTACGCAGCCCATTGCTCATTCAACGATCTTAATTGATAACAATCCCCAGAGCCAGCGGGTAGGCGACCCCGTTGGCTTTGCGCCGGGCTTTAATGATCATGCTTTCATTGCCGATTTTCTTGACGGGGAGGAGGCCGCTTTTTCACGGGGAGATATTGGGCGGTTGTATTGGGATAAAGTGTCGTCCTTAAGTCGCAATGTGCTTTATCTGAAACCGGGCGCTGTGCTTATGCTGGATGAAGTGGTGCCGGGTAAAAACGATGTGGCGGTGAGCCTGCTTTACCATACCGCGCATCTCAAAGATATCCGGGCAGGAGAAAAGATTTCAACCATAACGAAAAATGACCGATCGCTTAATATCGCGCATCTTGCGCCCCCGCATATCTCTTCTAATGCCGTGGAAACCCCGCATTATCTAAATACCCTGCTGAAAGAAAGACCGCTTATCAAAGAAGGCATGCTCACCGTTAGTGCGCATACAAACGGGGCGCCGCTGGTGATAGCCAATCTCCTTACCACCGGCCGTGCCGGCAGCGCTCCGGATATAACGAGCAGGAAAGGCGAGGGCTTTATTGAGGGAATGGTTTCCGGAAAGAAGTTTGCTTTTTCAACCCACCCCGGAAAGCCTTATCTTATTGAAGAGATGGCAACTGATGCACTTGCACTCACCTGGGATCCGGAATGCATTTTTGTAGCGAGGGCAACGGTTTTTGAGAAAGAGAAGGTTTGCAGGGTGGCATCGGAAACGCCGGTTACTTTTGAACTCTCCAAAAACGGACTGAAATACTATCGTGCAAGAGCAGGTAAATTTACCATAGGCGTACAACAAAAGCCGGGAACTGTAATGCTGAATAACCGGAAGCTTAAAGACATTGAATATAACAGTGCACTCCAAACCATTACCTTACATATTCCGGAAGGGGAAGGAATAATAGTGATTAAGTAGAGGGTGCTGAATAACCGGGGCACTTCACTGATGTGGGATAAAATGCCACGAATACACAAATATTTTGAATACTATCTTGATATACGAGTATGCCACAGGCACATTCGTGCATTCGTGGCATAGGGAAAAATGCGAGGTAGTTAAACAGCAGCCCACAACCAGGCTACAAAGCGGTAATAGCGAACGTTTAAAATATCCCGATAAAAGTATTGCATATGAATCCTACCAAACCCAATCCGGGATTGTATCATATTCCGTTCAGGACAGACCGTTTCAATGGAATGCCTCTTCCTTTCCCAGCCGGGTCTCCCGTAGGGGACTCGGCGTAATGTGCGTGAACAGCGCCGGGTCCACGCTAAGCACAGGTTCCTTTGGGTGAAACCCGGCTATGAAATAAGTTCGGAGTCGGAGACATCCGAACAACGGTGTTATAAATGCACCCGTTGGAACAATTTATTTTGATTCAAATTTTTTTTGCTTATATTCCTCCTGATTATACAGTTTACAGTTCCCTTTATTTAAATCCTTTAAGGATCATTGTTTTACTTTAATTGACGTCATAAATTGGCAAAGATCTCTGTTATTATTCCTGCATTCAATGCAGCCCGGACCATTTTCGGTTCCGTTCGTTCTGTTCTGTATCAAACCTTTCCGGATTTCGAAATTATAGTGGTTGATGATGGTTCCGAAGATGCTACCTTTAAAATTGCATCTTCTGTCAGAGATCCTCGTATAAAGGTTTTTTCCACCATTAATAAAGGGCTTTCCGCAGCCCGGAACTATGGTATGCGTAATGCATCGGGAAAGTTTATTTACTTTTTGGATGCCGACGATTGGATCGAACCGAACCTACTGGAAGAAGCCTTGTATATTTTAGAAAATGAAAATCTTGATTTTGTGGTCTGGGGATACCACAAAGACTGTATAGACAAACGAGAGCGGCTTGTAAGCAGCTACGAGGTATTACCGGGAGACGTGACGATACGAAGAGGCTTCGGCAGAGAGCCAATAGACGGCAATCATTTAGATCTGATAGGATATGCCTGGAATAAATTATACAGAACCTCTTTTTTAAACAACTATAACCTACGTTTTGAAGAGGGAACTTCGTTGATAGAAGATATACTTTTTAATTCGGAAGTAATCCGCCACAGCTCTTTGATCCGGTTTGTAAACAGCTCTTATTCACACTATGTCAGCAGGCCGGGAATCAGTCTGATTAAAACTTTCCGGCCGGATGCTTTTAAACTGATGAAGAGACGTAAAGCGGTTTTAGAATCATGGGTGGTTCCCTGGAAATTAAAAAATGGCAGAGAAACGGTGAGCTATTCTTTCATTGGCGGTATAAGATATTGTATGTTTAATCTTTTTGAAAATGAAAATGACCTGAGTTTTCCTGAGAAGGTGGAGATTACAAAAAAAATGTTTAACGATCCGCTTACCCGGAAATGTATAAAAAGGTTTGTGCCGGACTCCAAAGATCTGGCCGTTTTAAAATATCAGATCGTCAATAAATTGCCCTTGGAAGCTTGTTTGGAAATACTGAAAGAGCAAAGCAGGAAAAAAGAAACTCAACTTAACCGGCATACGGAAAATAAAACGCTGACTTAAACCGGCGTATTTTTATTCTCCTTTCCCAGCCGGGTCTCCCATAGGGGACTCGGCGTAATGTGCGTGAACAAAGCTCGTCGGTTTGTTGCCGGAACAGAGTTCCGGGAGAACATAGAAAGTTCGGAGTCAAAGACATCCGAACAGCAGTTCCCACTAACACCTGTCTGCAGAGATGGCTACGGGAATCTTATCCGTGCAAGCTTCCTGCATTTTAATCGAATTTCCCGGCAATCATCTCGTAGCCCTGATCACCCCTCTTAAATAGCCGATGGATTCGGCAATTCCCCAAAACGGGTCGTTCATGTCTTTTTCGTATTCCAGGCTGCAAACCCCGGTATAATTTACTTCGCGCATCATTTTTACGAATGCCGGGAAATCAATGATCCCGCGGCCGATTTCTATACCATGCCCTGCTTTGTTGTTTCCTGTTACGTCTTTGATGTGCATGTCAAAAACACGGCTGTGGTATTTTTTCAAATCCGCTACCGGGTCTTTCCCGTTTCTTGTATCATGACCAATGTCAAGACACATCCCGATACGGGGATCCAGATCTTTCACGCTTTCCCAAACATTTTCGGCATCAGGGAATAGTTTAATATCAGGGCCGTGCAGGTGAATAGCGTAATGAAAATCGTATTCTTTCACCTTTTTATCCACATAGGGCAACAGTTCGTAGGTGGGTACCCCAACAATCAGCTTAACCCCCACCCGCTTAGCATAGGCAAAGGCATTATCCACTTCCTTTTCGGTTTTCATATAAATAGGCCCTACGGCATAGCCGGTGATACCTTTTGCCTTCAGTTTGGCGTGAAATTCAGCAATCTGCTGTTCGGTACTATTTAGCGGCAGATGGAAATCCTTGATACAGAGATAATGCACATTTAACTTTTCCAGCGTTTCCAAAGTTTTGTCCAGATCAAAGTGAACAAAAGTGTAGCCGGCCATCCCTACCTTAAAAGGTTCCCCTGCTTCCGGAGCCTGCTGTCCGCAAACCGTGATGGAAAAAATAAATGAAAACACCGAAAAGAAAAGAGTGAGTTTTTTCATTTTTTTTAATTAAAAGAGTTTAAAGATTTATTGAGAATACAAAGAAAATGTAATTTATCGGTTTGATGCCCGCTTCGGGTGCATTTAATAGGGAAATCCCGAACTTGTTGAATTCCAAGGGGATTGGCAGTTGAATAAATAATAATCGAAAATTCTCCGATAATCCATACTTCAAAAAATTAATTTGTCCTATTTTTTTCCGGCTTCATTATGTTTTTTACCTTTAAAAACTGATTAACATCTCCAAACAACATATGCCTTTATGAAGAACCCCTGTAAGTAAAGGGTTAAGCCGCATTGATTTTACGATTTCAACGGCCCTGCGAATACGTGGGTAAAGGATTGAACCTGAACTGAATAATAATAATATTAGCGTGAAGCATTCTCTCCATTTTAAAAAAAACAGAAATACAAATATTGTGTTTACGGCTCGGCCGCATTTCAAATTTTCGCAGGCGGGTGAGACGCCCGTGTGCAGAACTCGCTACCGGCTGGCGTTCCACCCACCGGAGTTTTCCGCATGCAGCAAAAATCCGGGATACACCCTTATGGTTTTTAGTTTCCTTTTTTTATTCCTCTTTAGCATTCGTTTACCTGCCCAGGAAAAATATGAGGTCTTACAGGATTGGCTTTGGTTCAAATCTTCTTCCAATGCTCTTTATGATCACATGGCAGGCCAGGCATTCCATCTCCTGCAGCAGCGAAAGGATCGTGTGAACGCCATCGGCTCTCCTGCAGAATGGCAGCACCGGCAGGAAGAAGTAAAAAAAATACTTTTTGATATCGTAGGTCCCTTCCCCCAAAAAACGCCGCTTAATCCTGCAATCATCCAAAGAGTAAAAAAAGAAGACTATTCCATTGAGAACATCGTCTTCGAATCCCAACCGGGATTTTATGTTACCGCTTCGCTCTATATACCCGGCGGTTTTAAAAAGAAGGCGCCGGCCATTATTTATTGCAGCGGTCATACCAACGAAGGATACAGGGGGACGGTTTATCAGCACGTTATTCTGAATCTCGTGAAAAAAGGATTTGTTGTTTTTGCTTTTGACCCGGTCGGTCAGGGGGAACGGCTTCAGTATTGGGATGCCACCGCAGGAAAGTCAACGGTTGGCGGGCCAACGCACGAACACTCTTACCCCGGGGTACAGGCTTTTATCTCCGGCAGTTCCCTGGCAAAATACATGATCTGGGATGGTATCCGGGCGGTGGATTACCTGCTAACCCGAAAGGAGGTGGATCCAAACAGGATCGGGATCACCGGGCGCTCCGGGGGCGGAACGCAATCGGCTTATATTGCGGCTTTTGATGATCGCATTTATGCGGCCGCTCCGGAAAACTATATCACTAGTTTTACCCGGTTATTGCAGTCCATAGGACCACAGGATGCCGAGCAAAACATGTTTCATGAAATTGCCCGTGGATTGGATCATGGCGACCTGCTGGAAGTGCGCGCACCCAAACCTACACTGATGATCACTACCACCCGTGATATGTTTTCTATTCAGGGCGCCAGGGAAACCGCCCGGGAGGTGTCGCGTATTTTCAAAGCCTATAATAAGCCGGAAAATTTCAGGCAAATTGAGGACGACGCCACCCATTCCACCACCCAAAAGAACCGGGAGGCAATGTATGCCTTCTTCCAAAAATACCTGGATCATCCCGGCGATTCCACTGACCTTGAAGTGCAGCTTCCTTCTGCCGAAGAACTACGGGTAACCGCCGGCGGCCAGGTTGCTGCGTCCATCGGGGGAGAAACTGTTTTCAGTCTCAATAAAAAAGAGACGGAAAAAAACATCAACCGATTGTACGAGCGTAGGAAAAACAGTCCTGACTTCCTTCCCGACGCGTTGCGTTCCGCTAAAACACTTTCAGGGTTTAAAGAACCCGGGGAAGATCGTGAAGCGGTATTCGCCGGGCGTTTTCAAAAAACAGGGTATGCCATCGAAAAATATTTTATCCGGGGTGAAGGAGAGTATGTTATCCCTTACCTGTTGGTGGTTCCGGAGAAAGCCAATGGGAAAATTGTGCTTGTGCTGAATCCTGATGGGAAATCGGCGGAGATCAACAACGGGGATATAAAAACATTCATGGAAAAAGGATTTACTGTTTTAGCGACCGATATGCCGGGAGTAGGTGAGTTAAGCAATGACAGCTATAAAGGAGATTCCTTTATAAGTAATACTTCTTACGGCGTCTGGTATTTGTCCGTTCTGACCGGAAGAAGTATCGCAGGCATCCGGGCGGGGGATGTGATCCGGTTGGTGAACTGGCTGGAGAAAGACAGGGGAGTGCAAGAGGTGTGGGGACTTGCCCGGGGACCAATGACCTCCGTAATGCTTTATGCGGCCGCGTTTGACCAACGGATTAAAAAAATAGGTTTGATAACGCCGCTTGCTTCATACCGCTCTTTGGTGATGAACCGTTCGTATGATCCCGGATTTGTTTTTAGCGGCGTGGCGGGGGCACTCCAATCCTATGATCTGCCCGACCTCGCAGCCGGTATCGCACCCAGGAAACTGATGATCATAGATGCGGTGGATGGCAGAAATAGCCCGGTTGATGCGGAAGCGGTACGGGCGGATGTAAACTTCCTTCAATCCGTTTATCATCGAAGAGGCGCTGACCAAAACTTACAGCTCGTAGAAAAAGCCGCAGGAGAAAATCTTTCCCGATACCTGCTGGAATGGCTCCGTTAAGCATATAATTATCCAGGAAATAACAATCACAAAAAACAAAAAAATGGAAAAAAGAAGAGCGTTTATTAAAAAGAGTATGATGGGCGCAGCCGGTCTTGCCGTAGGCAGCATGGGCTTGAGCGCCAAATCGTATGCCTCCGTAATGGGAGCTAACGAACGGCTGAACATCGCCGTTATCGGACTCAACGGCCGCGGCGTGGCGCATATTAATGCATGGAGCAAATTAAAGAACAGCCATAATGTAAGAATAAACACCATCTGCGATGTGCACGAAAAATTGTTGGATCCGCGGTCAAAAACGGTCATGGAAAAAAGCGGCATCAAGCCAAAAACAGAATTTGATATGCGCCGGATCTTTGACGATAAAGACATCCACGCGGTGTCTTTCGCTACCCCCAATTACTGGCATGCCCTGGGCTCTATATGGGCCTGCCAGGCCGATAAACACGTGTACGTGGAAAAGCCCGCGATGCACAACGTGTGGGAAGGACGCAAAATGATCGAAGCTGCACGCAAATACAATAAGAGAGTGCAGGTGGGATTTCAAAACCGGTCTATCAGCAATGTGATGGAGGCTATGAAGTTTCTTCACGATGGAGGAATAGGCAAAGTGTATAAAGCACGTGGCTTATGCATCAAGCGCCGGGATTCTTTCGGGATCGCGAAAGACAGCATGCCCCCTTCCGAACTGCATTATGATCTCTGGTTAGGACCGGTGACATGGCGTCCTTACAATGAGAAACGCGATCTGTATAACTGGCATTGGTTCTGGGATACCGGCAACGGAGATACCGGTAACCAGGGCCCGCACCAGTTTGACGTGGCCAGGTGGGGGCTTAATAAGCACGAACACCCGGTTTCTGTTCATTCTACCGGAGGCATCTATGGGATCAACCCCGACGAATGCGCGCAGGAAACCCCCAACACACAAAGTTCTGTGATCCGGTATGAAGACGGTACTATTTTGGAATTTGAAACCCGGGGAAGATACTCTAACAGGGAAGGCGATTTGGGTATCAAAATCGGTAACCTGTTTTATGGCACGGAAGGTTACCTGGAAATAGACGGCTCCACCTGGAAGGCTTATCATAATTGGGAAGACAAGCCCTTTGCCGGTTCCAAAGGAGAAGGCACCAGCAACGCGGATATTTCTCTTACCGGGCCTTCGGGTACGGAGCATTTTGCCAATTTTATAAATGCTTTGCGAAGCGGGAAAGATGAAGACCTGCATTGTGATGTCAACGAAGGATTTTATTCCACAACGCTTCCTCTCTTGGCTAATATTTCGTATAGGCTTAAACGTGAGGTTAGGTTTATGGGTGGCGATTTGAATCAGGAACGGATTGCCAACGATCCTGAAGCTAATGCGTTGCTCACGCGCGAATATCGGGCGCCTTATGTTGTACCCGGCCAGGTATAAAAGAAATATTCATCACCAATAAATGCAGATAACGCTGTTATAAAAATTCACAACAATGAGATTACGATCATTCACCCTTTTCATATTACCGGCCCTGTTTTTAATTTCCTGCAACTCCTCCGAACAAAAAAAAGAGGGACAGGATGATACAGGCAATGGGGCTAAAGTGGAACTGACAGATGTGCCTGCCGATCAAAAGGTAGATATAACCATTGACGGAAAGCCCTTTACCACCTATTGTTATTCGGATACACTCATGAAGCAGATCCTGTATCCGGTACTTACCGAAGGCGGGAACCCGGTTACAAGAGGTTGGCCGATAGCCTATCGCCCGGGAGAACGGACCGACCATCCGCACCAAAGAGGATTGTGGCTGAACTATGGCGATGTGAACGGTTACGATTTCTGGGGAAATTCTTACCAGATAGCACCGGACGTCAGGAAAATTCACTGCGGCAGGATCCAACACGTAAAAATTGACCGGGTACAATCCGGCACAGGGCAGGGAACACTTATTACGGAGGAGCGATGGCTGGATCCTTTCGGCAAAGAACTGCTGGCGGAAAAGACGACCTATCATTTTACGGCTGATGGTTCCAACAGGATCATAGACCGGATCACTACACTGACGGCAACCGACAGCGCAGTACATTTTAAGGATACCAAAGAAGGGATGTTTGCCATCCGGGTAAATCACCAATTAGAATTGCCTATGAAGGAAGCGGCTGTCTTTAAAGACGCGCAGGGCAACCCTACTACGGTGAAGAGCGATGCGGATGAGGAAGTAACCGGCAATTACAGCAGCAGTGAAGGGGTTACAGGTGACAGCGTTTGGGCTACACGCGCTAAGTGGATGAATCTGTATGGAAGTATTAACAATGAAAAAGTATCCCTTGTGATCTGCGACCACCCTAAGAATTTGAATTATCCCACTTACTGGCACGCAAGAGGGTATGGATTGTTTTCTGCCAACCCACTTGGGGAGCACGATTTTACCGATGGAAAACAGTCGCTTAATTTTACCCTGGCACCCAAAGAATCAGTTACGCTGAGGTACCGCGTCATTATCAGTTCCGGCGATCATTTAACAAACGATCAGATCAATAATTATGCACAGGATTTTGCCGGGAAATATGAATAGATCATACTGATCCATCAAAAAACAGAAAGCAACAACGTACAGGCGATCCGGGTACGTTGTTGCTTATTGGGCGTAAGCTGTTACCGGTATTGGTATAGTTTTAATGAGCCGCCCATGCCCGGATACGGAGGAATAACCGGGTGTTTATTGCAGCAACTCATACTTAAATTCGGGCTTTCCCCTTACGCCGCCATCATCACCCACACCCATCGCCAGGCATTTAAACTTATAATAATTGCCCGCGGCGTCTTTGATCACATAAAACCGGTCTTTTTTAGCGCCCGTAGCCGGCTGCGTACTTCTCCATTTACTTCCGATCACCCAACGGTCATTGACCAGCGTGGTGCGCGACAGGCTGTCTTTATTAAACTTTGTATAAGCATCCGCAGCCGTGGCTTCGTCTGCATACACTTTTTCAGCTGCCTGCACGCCTGCCAGGTAATTAATAGCGATCAAATCGGAGAAGTTATAGGGAACCAACCCTCCGCCGAAATCCGTTTCATAAACGGAGTAACTCCATACAATATCCCAGTTGTCTTTTGCGGGTTCCACCTGCACGATCCCGTTGTCTATCGAAACAAAAGTGAAATTGAAGTCGGCATCTTTCGGTACATTAAGCGTTTTGACGGTTGTTTCGTCAAGACCGGCATACTGGAGCGTGTATCCGTCGCCGTTCCTCAGTACTCTCAGCTTCACCCAGGGCCGGGCGGCTATACCTCCCCCGGTACCGCGGTTCAATATGATAACGGGATTGGCAGATTCCGTAGCGGAAACCGCCGGAATAGCGGTTTTGGTAAGATCGCCCGGAATATCGTCGAAATATTCAAGTTGAGCAGGGTCGGGCGCCATCTGGCTTACGGCAAGTGTTAACCCCGTGGTATCATCGGCTGAAACCGCCGCAAGGTCCGTCTTGTCCAGCACCTTTACGCCGGCGCTGGCGGTATTATTCAGAATTACCCTGAAATCCGAACCGGAGTAAAATCCCAGATCCCAACCGGAGCGCAACACAGGGGTATTTTTGTCTCCGCTGAGATCCAGGTACACCGCGTTCCCGGCCGAGGAGCCTGCCTCGCTGCCGGCAAGACCATTGAGCGTTACCTCAGCCCCGGAAGAAGGCGGGATTATAATAACAGGATCTTTATCTTTTTTACAGGCCATTGTGCCCGATAGTACCAACACGGATAAGAAAACATACTTAAAATTGGTCATGGTTTTTGATTTGTTCTTTAAAAAAAGAGAGTAATGATTAATGCTTATTAAAATGGATGGTTTATTTGTGGTTCCAGTTAAATTCAAGTCCCAGGAAAAATGAGCGGCCATAACCGACTACCAAAGGGCCGGCGCCGGAATGTCCTGAATTGGAAGAAGTTACGGTACTGTTGGTCACGTTTGTAATATCAAAAATATTTTTAACGCCCAGCCGCGTGGAAAGAAATTTGTTGACAGAAGTTGTAATGGTAAAATCTGCCAGGTTAAATGCCGCTGTTTGCGTCAGGAGGATAGCATCTTTTGAATCAACGGTGCCAAAGCTGAACGCCGGTTTTTTACCCGTGAATTTGTAAAACAGGGCCAGCTTTGTTTTCAGTTTTTCTATGTTATACACGATGTTGGAGGTGATCTCCGGGGTCCACAGGTAATTCCGGTTGTCTTCCTTTACATAATCCTCATCATCAAACTGGCTGGAGGCAAACCCGACATAAGAAACCCCGAGTGTGAATTCCGCGTTTTTAATAAACAACCTGTTTTCAAAGGCAGCTCCGGCCGTTTGGGATTTATCAATATTATAATAGGTATATTCACTGGGATCAGTCAGGCTCTGCAACAACTGGATCTGGTTGCTGTAAGCGTTGAAAAAGCCAGACAGGGTGGACTGAAAAGTCGCTTTTTTGAAGGGTGACGAATAAGTAAGGGAGCCGTTCATGCTATTGGCGGATTCAGCTTTCAGCCCGGTATTCCCCACGAGGCTGTGGTTAGCGTCAAAAAAAGTAAGGTATAGCTCCCGCAGGGTGGGCGCCCTGAACCCGTATCCGTAAGCCAAACGCAATGTGAAACGGTCATTGAGGCTGAATTTGGTATTGAGCGATGGAATAGCCAGCGGCGCCCGGTATTCTGAATTATTGCTGAAGCGCAGTCCGGGGCGGATATTGGCAAAAGGAAGCGGGATAATTTCCGCCGACACAAATGCCGCATAATCGTTGATCACGGGCGTACCTTCGATCCGCGCGCCACCCGCCTTTTCGTGATTGATGTCAATTCCCGGCTGCAACGATACCATGTCCGACAACCGGTATTGCAGGGTAGTTTTAAACGACAGGCTGTTTACTTTAGAGAGGTCGTTTTCCCCCGCTTGATTGGGTTCGATGGTGTTAGCAAGAAAATTCCGCCGGGTAGTCTGCGTTTCCCGGCTGTAATCGGTGTATGCCAGGAAACCATTGATCTGCAAACTGGGATTGACCTTATAATTGCCCTGCAACTGGTGGATAAAGCGATTGGTGATGTATTGCTGATCCGTTGCCTTATAATTATTGAAATTGATCGGATTTCTTGAACTGATATTTTCATACATCCCGTCTATCCGGTAATACATGTTAAAACGCTCATTTTCCAGGCCCAGCCTGGCATTACCCAGCCATTGTTCCTTCGGCTTCCAGCTTTTCCCCCTGCCGTATTCATCCCCTCCTACCCCGTCAAAATCATTATGCGTCCCGCCCAGTGAGACAAATATTTTTCCCTTCCTGTAATTTAAACCAACATGCTGGTTGTGCACCCCCTTATAACTAAACGGATAATATTCTTTGCCGGAAGTTTCTTCCTGCGCCGAGGCCCTCACTGAAAAATGATCGGTTTTATCTGTTTTGGTGATGATATTGATAACCCCCGCCATGGCATCGCTGCCATAAGACACGGACATCGGTCCCTCTACAATTTCGATCTGCCGGATATTATGAACGTCAATCTGGCTGAGGCTTACCCGCTGATCATACCGGTCGGTCATGGGCACGCCGTCCAAAAGTATCTTTACATTGTTGCCACCCATCCCGTTCAGTTTTACATCTGTGATACCCAGGGTGTTATCGGTAGAAAACCTGAACCCCAGTTGTTCATTCAAAACCTGTTGTATATTGGTGGAGCCGCTGAGCTGTATATAATCGCTGTTGATAACCCGTACCTGGTAAACCGATTTCGTCAGCGACTGGGGCTTGTACTGCCCGGTAACGACGACCTCCTCTAAACTTTTATAGGTATTGGAAGTATCCGGTTTTGCTTGCGCTCCCACCATCACCGGTATCAGGAAAACCATAAGCAGAGAAAGAATCAGTTTCGACATAAGGAAAAATTATTTCGGCAAATCTGAGTACAACTCCTCCGTTACACTGTCATTTTTCGGTAAAATATTTTCCCGGAGCTAAATCTTTCCCCTTTTCGTAAATTATAGGGGTCTCTTTTCCCGATTGCGTAAATGAAACAAGTTTCTTATTGTTTGTTTTGCAACAGATACATATATCTTAGTTTATGAAACAAACGAACAGGTTTTTATTTTTCATTTTAACGATTTCCATTTCGCTTTTTTCCTGCCAATCGGGAAAAAAAGAGGCCGAGGATCACAACAATGACCGCAAAATCGGCGTATTGCTCGTAAACCATGGCTCGCGTTCGGAAGCCTGGCGTAACAGCTTATTGAATCTGGAGAAAAATGTAAGAGACTCCATTTTGAAAGGCGGAGACATTAAAGATGTGAAAACCGCGTTCATGGAATATACCGAACCCTCTATCGCTACCCGGCTGAAGGAATTTGACAAGGAAGGTTATTCGGATGTGATCCTCGTTCCCGTTTTCCTAACCGTGAGTTCACATTCCTTTGACGATATACCCACACTGATCGGTCAAAAAGACGATCCGCAGTCTATCGAAGCTTTTAAGATCGAGAACATGGAACGATATACGCCTAAGGCGCAGGTACATATTACGCCTCTGCTCGATTTTACCGATATCCTGAAAAAAAATATATTGAGAAGATACCAGGAAATAAGTAAAGACCCCGCTAACGAGGGGTTGGTATTGATAGCTTATGGCGATAAAACCTATAATACCGAATGGACGCGGCTGATGCAGAACGTTGGAGATTATGTGAAAGAGCATACTGCCCTTACGGATTATAATTTCGGGTGGTGCGGTCACCTGGTGCACTATAGCCCCGATTCTACCACACTCCCCGTAAAAGAAATGTTGCAAAAGAAGAAAGAAGCGGTGGTGATCCCCGTTCTCGTGGCATTTGATGAAATGTTCCAGGGACGGATCATCACCGATGGCATCAAAAAAGTGGCGTCGTCAAAAGAAAAGGTGGTGTACAGACCTGACGCTATCCTGCCTGATAAAAATGTGGAGGATTGGGTGATCAGCGCCTCGCTGGATTTTTCCAACAAAATATCACATCCCGAGACCGCTAAAACCAGGTAATGTTCTCATCTCACACTTCCCGGAAGCTGCGCCGGCTGAACCTGACATGGCACAGGGATCTCGGGTACTTTTTTTCTTCCCTGATCATTATTTACTGTTTGTCTGGGCTCGCACTCAATCACCTTGATGACTGGGATCCGGACTTCATTATCTATAAAAAGACGGTGCATTTGCCGGCTCATCTTTCGATGAACCAGGTTACCGATGACGTGGTTACTGATTTCAGTAAGGCCGTGGAGGAATCCCATTTTAAAATATACGATTTCCCTACGGATAACCAGGTGAAAATATATTACGATAATGCATCTCTCCATGTGAACCTTGAAACGGGTACCGGCCATTACGAAAGGATCGGGAAGCGGCATTTCTTTTACGAAGCCAATGTACTGCATCGCAACAGCCTCGCAGGGTGGAAGTGGATGTCGGATATCTTTGCCGTTATGCTGATCGCCATCAGCGTTACGGGATTGTTTATCCTGCGCGGGAAATATGGCTTCAGGCGCCGGGGCGTTTGGTTTACATTAGCCGGATTGCTGCTGCCGGTGGCTGCAGTATGGTTGTTTTATTATTTTAATTCTTGAGGAAGCGCGAGATACCGGTTGCCAGGCCCCAACCCGATTTAGCTAAGCAAAACCTGCGGGAAAGTCATCCGGGCGCTATGGTTCCTTCAACCTCGTTCGTCTGCGTTTATCGTTTTCTGACGGCAGCCCCTCCGTCATTTCGAAACCGATTTTTTTCAACCACCACGATGCCTGTGCTACCTGAAATTATTTCCTGAATTCAAAAATGCACATTCAAAACTTAGACTACTTTGCCCCTCATCATGAAGAAGAAGAAGATATTACTGGTCGGAGTTTCCGTTTTGCTCTTTGTCCTCGCCTGGCTTTTCTGGTATTATGCCGTGGCGCCTACCAAAATTGCGTTATATAATTTTTCCGCTAATAAAGTATCCAACATCGCACTGTCCAATAAAGACCGGTTTATCCGGTACATCCGGGTTCCATCCGGGGAGATAAGCCGGTTGAAAGATGCCGATTTTATCCTTGGTAGCGCCATGGGATTAAAGATCAATCCCGAACAGCGCGCTGAGTTGATAAAGATATCAAAAAAAGTGCCTACCCACTTTACGATGGTTTTCAACCCGGAAAATAATATCAGCACCGTAAGCGACAAAGATCTTGGAGAACTGGAGAAATACCTCGACAACGGCAGCCGGGAGAACTATCAGAATATGGGACGCTACGTTCGTAAATATATGGACAAAAAGTGGCTGTTTGCCGGCGAACCCGGTGATCCTGTTCCCGGCAAACGGGAAGTGTATTTCCATTATGATGAAAAGATAGCCTTTGAACATATAGCAGACTTTGAAAACTATGTTCGGGAAAAAAAATTATACAAGGAAGGGGCGCCCAGAGTGGCCATCATTGCCGGTATCCACGATCCGTACAGCGGCGATAAACAATTTATAGACAGCGCAATATCGGCCTTCTATAAGGCCGGCTTCAACGTTTACCCGGTAGCGAGTTCGCTGGATCGCATTCATTTTTTAGAGGAGATACAACCCGATGCCGTGGTATATTTTCCGCACGGAAGGCTGTTGGTCAGCGCTCCCGACCAGGCGGTTGACTGGTTAAAAAAACACAACGTGCCGTTTTTTACACCGTTGACTGTGACTCAATTGGAAGACGAGTGGCGTAATGACCGGATGGGCATGCCGGGGGCTTTTATGGGACAAACCATTACTTTGCCGGAACTTGACGGCGCGTTGTATCCTTATGTGATCTTTGCACAACATCACAACAAAGACGGGCTTTTTGTAACGAAAGCCATCCCCGAACGACTGGAAAACTTAACACAGATCGTAGGTAATTACATCCGGTTAAAACAAACTGAAAACAAGAACAAGAAAATAGCCCTTTATTTCTTTAGAAATGAAGGAGAAAATGCTACCGTTGGGCAGGGACTGGAAGTTACAGCTTCGCTGTATAACGTACTCAGGAGATTGAAACACGAGGGCTATACGGTAAATGATTTGCCGGCTACCGAAAAGGAATTGGGTGATCTGCTGGCGAAACGCGCTACCGTTTTTGACCCTGATGCACACGGCGCTTTTGAGCGGTTTGTGGAAGAGGGAAACCCGATTCTCGTAGAAGCCGCTGAATATCATACCTGGTTAAAAAAAGCCCTGTCTGATGAAACCTACCGGGCGGTGGTAAAACAATACGGCGAAGACCCCGGAGAATATATGACGGTAGAAAAAGACGGGAAAAAATATATAGCCATAGCCGGGGTTCAATTGGGTAATGTATATCTGCTTGCACAACCCCTGGCGGCATTGGGCGAAGAGGGTTTTAAGATGACACATGGCGTAAAAGTAGCGCCGCCCCACCCTTATCTTGCTGCTTACCTGTGGATGCAATATGGACTGAAAGCCGATGCGCTCATTCATTTCGGCACGCACGGCAGCCTGGAATTCACGCCCGATAAGCAGGTGGCATTAACCCGGAACGACTGGCCGGAGCTGTTGGTGGGAAACATACCGCATTTATATTATTATACCATTGGCAACATCGGTGAAAGCATGATGGCCAAGCGGCGCACCTATGCAGCCACCATTTCGTACCTCACGCCGCCGTTTGCAGAGTCCGGGATGCGAAAGGAATTCAGTAACCTGCAGGATGCCATCCGCGGATATTATAAAGCGAGCGACGAAGAGAAGAAGGTATATGCCATGACCGTAAAGAAAATGGCGGTAAAAATGGGAATTCACCGCAGCCTGCAACTGGACAGTACCCTGGCGGAACCCTATTCGGAAGATGAAATTGAACGGATTGACAATTTTGCCGAAGAGATCGCCACCGAAAAGATCAACGGAGAGCTATATACAAGCGGGGTTCCTTATACCAGCGAAAAGATCCGATCCACGGTATTGGCAATGAGTGCCGATCCCATTGCTTACAGCATTGCCGCACTGGACAAACAAAGGGGTAAAGTGACCGATCAGCAATTGAAGCGAAATACTTTTTTTACAGAAACCTATCTGAACCCGGCTAAGACTTTGGTGAACCGGGTACTTGACGGACAACCGGCAGACGAAAAGCTGGTATTGTCAGTAGCCGGCATTACGCACGGGCAACTGGAAGAAGCGAGGCAAGCCCTCACACCGCCACAGATGCCGTCTTTTATCGTCACAAAAAAGAGTGAGTCGGAAAAAAACAAATTCGGTGTGCCGGATTTTGTTCGCGAAAAATTATTGGAGGAGGGATATGATGTAAATAAAGATGTGATTCCCGAATCGGTTATTGAAGATTTCAGGGAGATGTGGAAGAAGATACCCGGCTTTGTACAGAAACGGATCGTGAAGAAATACGGTACGCAGGAAGCAATTGAAGCTTCCGTAAGAAGAAGCAGCGAAGCCAACAGGCTGAGTATCGAAAACAAAAAAGATACGGCAGTGCATAAGCAGGCAGAAGGGAAACCAAAGAAAAAGACAACGTTTACCAAAGAAGAAATAGAATTGGCCCGGGCTGTATCAGACATCGAACGGACGCTGACCAATATTAATAAATATAAGAAGGCGCTGATGGAAAGTCCCGAACTGGAAATGAAAGCCCTGATCAACGGGCTGAACGGCGGATATACTGCTCCTTCTTCCGGCGGTGACGCGGTGGCCAACCCGAATGCGGTGCCTTCCGGTCATAATATGTATTCTATCAACGCGGAGAACACCCCTTCGGAGACAGCCTGGGATGTTGGTAAAAAACTGGCACAAAATACGATTGATGAATACCGGAAAAAACATGGAGATTATCCTAAAAAAGTTGCCTATACTTTCTGGAGCAGCGAGTTTATTGAAACCAACGGTGTATCTATCGCCCAGGTATTGTATATGCTGGGTGCAGAGCCTGTCTGGGATAATTTTGGACGGGTGGATGACGTACGACTGATTCCTTCCGGGGAACTGAAACGTCCGCGGATAGACATTGTGATCCAGACTTCCGGGCAGTTCCGGGACCTGGCATCCTCCCGGATGTTCCTGATAGCAAAAGCCATAGATATGGCCGCCAATGCCAAAGACGAAGGATACGGGAATAGCGTTAAAGAAGGAAGTGTAGCTATAGAAACGGCTTTGGTGAAAAAAGGCGTTTCGCCGAAAGATGCACGGGAATGGTCCACACGGCGTATTTTCGGCGGACTTGAAAACGCTTATGGCACCGGTATCCAGGAGTATGTTAAAGCCGGCGATCAGTGGGAAACCGGCGCTGATATTGCAGCAGTGTATATGCACAATATGGGCGCATCGTACGACAGCGATAAAGATTGGGCCGATTTCCGGGAAGACCTTTTTCGCGCAGCGCTCCAAAATACGGAAGTACTGATCCATCCGCGGCAAAACAATACCTGGGGAGCCTTGACCCTGGACCATGTATATGAATTTATGGGCGGGCTGAATACTTCTGTCAAACAGGTTACCGGCAAAGATCCGGATGCCTATCTGGCCGATTACAGGAACCACCGTAATATGCGGATGCAGGAACTGAAAGAGGCTGTAGGCGTGGAGGCACGCGCTACCCTATTCAATCCTAACTACATACAGGAAATGATGAAAGGCAGGGAAGGCGCCGCGACACAGGTTGCCGATATTACTACCAATATGTACGGCTGGAACGCTACCCGTGCCGGGGTAATAGACCAGGAAATGTGGGATGAATTGTACGATACCTATATCGCCGATAAATATAAGTTGCATGTGCAGGATTTTTTTATGGCGCAAAATCCGGCGGCATTACAAACCACAACGGCCGTGATGTTGGAAACAGCCAGAAAGGGAATGTGGAAAGCAACAGACGACCGGTTGAAGACCCTGGCAACCCTGCATTCGGATCTGAGTAACCGGATTGGCGCTGAGTCTTCCAATTTTGCACTCAATAATGATAAACTGCAGGACTTTATAGCCCATCATCTTTCGGACGAAAAATCGCAGGCGTTCAAAGCAGGCATTCGAAAAGCCAAAGAAAACAGGAATGTGTCTATAGAAACGAAAGACGCGCAGGTGCTGGAGAAGCAGGAACTAACGCCTCATCAGGAAAAGGAAACGGTTCATTCTGAAACAGGATGGATCATCGGCGGCGTATTGGCGGTATTTGTAGGATTAGTGGTATTGCTTAACCGGAGAAGAAAACGCAATGTTTAAATATTTTCATTCATGTCGTCTCTCATTTTGCTGATCCTGGTATTTGTGTTGATCAATACGTGTTTGAAACTTAGTTTCTGGAAATGGTGGCAGACTGCCATCGTTGGAATGGTTTTGGGTGTTTTTGTATTATTCATGTATCCTTATGCCATCGAACAATCGCAGACAGGATTGAAAATGATGCTGGAAGACGTGGAGATCAGGAAAAATATAACCGTTTTGTTGTGTATTGAAACGCTTGCCTATACCGGGTTTTGTTTTATAGCGCTCACGCGGTTATATCAACCGAAGAAAAGACGGACGGACAGGCTGTTCAGGTACTATCCCGGAATTCTAATATTTCCGGTGATCTTTTATGTATTTACACAAGTGATCTTTTCATTTCCGGGGGCGAATTTCCGTCGCCTGGCATTGATTTCGGCCGCGGTTATAACTATAGGAGCGCCGCTATGCAGCCTGGGATTCAAAAAGCTTTTGCCCGATAAAGAATTTCGTTTGGAGCTACTGGTTATCTCGGGGTTACTGGTGTTGGTACTCGGACTGATATCCACCTACAACGGAAGTATCATTTATAAAAGCAACCAGGAAACCGACCTGCCCCATTTTTTGTTTGGAATGTGTATTCTTTTCGGCATGGCCGGGCTGGGTTATGTTATTAATCGTTTGGTCTGGCGTTTTAAAAGAAACAAATAAGTAAACTATATCTACATGGCAGAGATCTCTAAAGTATTATTTTGGTTAGCCAACAGCCTGTTGATACCGGACATTCTCATCCTGATCATCCTGTTCATCCGGTCGCTGATGTTGCTGGGCAGTTTTTATAATCAGTTTACCATCCGGCTGAAGAATAAAAAAAATATTGACAGTTTATTATGGCGGATTGAAGCAGAGGGGATCCATGTCTTAAGAGAAAATATTCCCGAAAAAAGCAATTCGGCTTATATAAAATATCTCAAAAAACTATTGGATCGCGAACCGGATGATGCCTATTCGGAATTTGTGTTGTCCAATTTTGAAAATGAAGCCGATAAGGATCTGTCAACCTCGCGGTTGTTGGCAAAGCTGGGGCCGGTACTGGGTTTGATTGGCACCCTTATTGCCATGAGCCCGGCATTGGTAGGGCTTTCCACCGGTGATATATCGGGTATGGCGTACAATATGCAGGTGGTGTTTGCCACGACGGTGGTGGGATTGATCATCAGCGTGGTGGGACTGGTAACCTTGCAGTTCAAAAAGCGGTGGTACCTGCAGGAAACGGGTAACCTGGAATATGTGGCCCAGGTATTAACTAAAAACCAAAGATCATGAAAAAGAGACGCAGACAATCAAGATTCGGCAAAGAGGAAGATTCGGATCCGCTGAGCGTAGTGGTCAACCTCTTCGACGTGGCGATGGTTTTCGCCGTGGCGCTGATGGTGGCCAACGTAATGAATATGGGCATGAAGGAGTTCTTCACGCAGGAAGATTTCACCATCGTCAAAAATCCAGGAAAGGCCGATATGGAAATCATCACCCGTGAGGGCGGAAAGGTATCGAAATATACACCCTCCAAAAACGATTCCAAAGACGCCGGGAAGAAAAGAGGCAAGAGGGTAGGCACGGCGTATGAACTGGAAAACGGAGAGATTATTTATGTACCGGAGTGATGTTATCAATGCCTATCCATAACATCCGCATCATCGGTGTTCTATTTATGGAACGCGGATAACACTGATTGCGATAGCAAAAAACGGTATTAATTTGCTTTATCTGGCAATACAACTGTTCAACACTTCCTCCACATTGGTACTGGCTTTCATCAGGTTACTCATAACGGCGCTACCCCGCACAGAAATGATGACGTGGTCCTCTCCTACTTCGGTAACCACACCGCCGAACTGACCGGTGAGTAACTGCCATACGATTTCCTCACCGGTAAGTTTTTTATCATCCATCCTGCCCGATACCCTCAGCTTCTGGATGAAAGGTATCCTGATATTCTTGTAGGATTCAACCAGATCGTAAATTTTAACCGCCGAATATGGCGGAAGCATAAAATCTCTTGCCCTTGATACCTGTATTTCCTGCTGTTTTGTTTCAGAAAAATTTCGTGTGTGGGTCTCCGATATAGACCTGGTGTAGGTATAGCTGGCAGAGATTTCCACGCTGGCCTCCACTCCCACTCCGCCAAACGCGCCGCTGGCAGTAACACCGGTAGTGATGCCTACAGATGCTTCATGAGACGAAGTAAGCTGGAAGCTCTCTTCTGAACCCACTGAGTAGGTAGTGGTGCGCGTGTCTTGCACACCTACCGATTCGTTCAGTGTGCCGTTGGAACAGTTTCGCAGGAAATTATCGAAGGCGAAATCCACTTTCTTTGGCGGCAGGATAGGATTGTTATATACCGTTCCCAGATCGCGGACATCCCACTCAATATCAGCAGCTATAAGTCGGAATTTTATCTCCGAGGTCCCGGCAAGTTGCTGACTCCAGAGTGTTGCTCCCCTGACTAAGGCGGGATCCCGCTGCAAATCCTGAAGGGGTGTCTGATATAACATGCCTCCGTCGTAGGGCATCAGCGTTATTTCGCCCTTTTCATTGTAAGAGAGTTGAAACTTAAAGATGTTGGAGCCGGGGATAAGGCTATAGTTAAAATTCAAACGATTACTGACCATACACATATAATACCCGTGAGCCGATTTGATATAAAAATAGGGTGTGCCATCTTTCGCCTCTTCCAAATAAAATGTTTGCCTGCTCTGGCCGGATGCCCCCATCAGTTCGCCCATATAAGCTACCTCGCCAGCGGGATATAACGGATTGACAGGATGCATCAGCACTAAGTTTTCATCATTTTCACTTACATTAACCCGCTGGATATAATACGGAATATCGGACGATATACGCAACGCCGGCGTTTTAGCCGCCTTGCTGGTTTCTACCGGAAAAGGCTCACCGGAATCATTATACAATACACTGCTTTCATTGACCTTGGCCACCTCATTGCCCGACGCGTCATAAACGGTTATAACGGTGCGGACACCTTTATTGAACCGGTCGGCCTGCGTGGTGCTTAGATCATCGCGTTTTATCTGCAGGACAGCCAGATTCGTAAACTCGTCAATCGCTAAGGTATTGGAAAAAGAAGCCAGATCGCCATCAATTTCAACTTTTACTTTGTCTGCAGAATATCCTTTTTTAATAATCGGTCTCAGATCAACGACTAAGCCAATGCTGCCGTTATCTTCAGGAATATTCAGTTCATTTATATCCAATGGTTCCCTGGTAAAACCTGAATTATCATATTTTACTTGCTCGGTCTTTTTACAGGACGCTGTCATGAGCGTAAAGGCAAAAAGCAGTGAGAAAAACAGGAAAATCTGGTTTAGGCTCATGTTTATAATTTTTATATTGCATTTCATGATAATCTTATTCAGATACAAAACATGGTGTGGCGGATCCGGTCATCCACACCCTGCTAAAGTATGCTCAGGACGAACAAGCTGACTATCGTTGGTATGTGAACAGCGGTTATTTGTATATGAACAGCAGTTTTGCCGTTGAGTTCGTGCAAGCCGTTGTACCTGTGCAGGGTTACCGGCATGTAGCTGACCGGATCCATTCAGTATGCTGCTGGAGCAATTCTGCATACCGGCTTCCGCTGTTTGCATACAAATACCGGTCGCTCACCCACATTTCGGCTCACTGTTTTTTACAAGCCGTTTAAATTTACCCTGCCACAATTTATCAGGATACATGTGCGTAGAAATAAATTTTTGGCGCCTGTTAATTATCTCGAATAAATTCCGTCATGATGAGCTGTTTAAATCAAATATTTATTTTTTGCTTCGTTGCAATGCTGTGCTTTAGCAGTTGCAGCAAAACAGGACCTGCGGGGCTGCAGGGTGAGCAAGGTGAACAGGGACCACAAGGCCAACTGGGTGAGCAGGGTATTCCGGGAGCGGACGGCAGCACACTCTTTAGCGGGGAAGGAACGCCTTCGGCCGATCTGGGAAAAATGGGCGATTATTATGTAGATAAAAGTAACAGCGTACTCTACGGGCCGAAAACAGAAGACGGGTGGGGAGATCCACTCAATCTGAAGGGGGATAAGGGTAACCCGGGAACGGCCAATGTGATGTATTCGGACTGGCAAAAATTCGACTGGAATCCTCAGAATATCACTAAGTACAGAATGACAATAACAATGAATCAATTAACTGAGAGTTTTATGAGTAGTGGAGGAGTGGTACTGGTTTATGTGCGTATCAATGTGAATCCTTTTGGTCATACTTATTATCAGCTTCCTTTTAACTTTTCCGTACTTTATAATTGCCGGATGGAGTTTTTTATCCGAACCGGACAAAACCAGCTGATTTTTGATCTGTTCCCGACAAGTGGAAATATGGCCGGCCAATTTACCGGCGATGACTATGCTTTCCGATATGTACTGATTCCGGGCGGGGCGAATCTGCGAAAAGCATCGCCACCCGATCCAAACGACTATTTAGCTACATCTGAATACTACGGTATAACGGAATAAAACGAAGCATACGGAAGTGCGCCTGTCTGTTTTTCCCAATCCGAATGACGGCCGCTTTAAAATCATCATCGAAGGAAGCATCAGGCCGGCAAGGGTTTTTATTACCGATATCAATGGCAGAGTAGTCAGGAAGCTGGATATTATGGACGGCGAACCTGCCTGGGTCAGCAATCTTCTGCAGGGGTCTATATCGTATCCATCCCTGATGTTTTCGGAGCCGGCAGATCGTTTAGCGAAAAGGTGGTCGTGGGGAAATAACAGACTTCTCCCTGTTCATCTGAATTGGAAACACTTCAAAAACGATTCCCTGTAATTTCGCCCGATGGGGATTTCCGTTTTGTCAAGATAGATGAGCTGGTCATTGAACGAAGTGATTTTGTCCATATTTATGGCATAAGACCGGTGTACCCGAACTATTTTCGGGGCGATTATTTTTTCTAAAAAACTATTCAGCGACAACCTCACCAAATATTTTCTTTCGGTTGTAACAAGGGAAATGTAGTTGTTATCCGTTGCTACATATAAAAGATTTCCGATCCCGATTTTTACAAAATGATAATTGTGTTTGATAAAGATATATTCATCCAACTGCAGCACGGGTTCCCCCGCGGCATTTTGCAAAGGCATGCCGGCCATGGCAAGATTGCTGACTGCCAGCTCTATGGCCACCCTGACATTGTCAATGCTGAAGGGCTTGGTCAGGAAAGCGGCGGGCTGTATTTTCTTCACGCGCCGGATGGTTGCTGCGTCGGTATAAGCGGTGAGATAAATAACGGGCGCCTGTCGTATCTTCAGCAATTCGCGGGTCGTGTCTATGCCGTCCATTGCTCCGCGAATGTTGATGTCCATCAAAATAATATCGGCAGGATGCTCCTTAAATAAACGAATGGCTTCCTCCGCATTATCTGCAATCCCTGCTATCCGGTACCCCTCCCGCTCCAACCCGGTGGAAAGATCCAGCGCGGTGATCATTTCATCCTCCACTATTAAAACATTCACTTTTTCCATTGTTGTTCTCTTTCGTTTTATGCGGCCCGCGATGTGGGTATGGAGAGCGTATAACCGGTGCCGCCATCTACCAATATCTGCTCGCTGGCATTGAGCTGCCGGCACAGCGCCCGGATGAGCTGCCTGCCAAAGCCTTTGTTCTGCTGCCAGGCCGTTAGGTCCATACCCTGCCCGTTGTCTTTTATCTGTAAAATAATATGTTGTTGATTTTCCGTCATGGATATCAACAGCTCCGGGCGAAGAAGTCCGCTATAAGCATATTTCATGGCGTTAGTCACAATTTCATTAATAATCAGGCCGATCGGCAGCGCTTTTTCTACATCTAATTTTTCCTTGTCCACATTTATTTCAAGTCCGAAACCGTCTTCTTCAAAACCGAAAGACGCCAGCAGCGACTCTGCGAGGTCGGTTATATATTCTTTCATATCCACAGCCATCAGGTCGCCGGTATGGTACAGCCTCTGATGAATGAGGCTCATGGCCTGCACGCGCTGCTGGGTCTCCCGGAAGGCCGACACCGCATTTTCATCAGTCGCTTTATAACTTTGCAAACTCAGCAGACTGCTGACAACCTGCAAATTATTTTTTACGCGGTGATGCAATTCTTTCATCATGACGGTCAAACGTAAAGACTGATCCGCGATTTCCTGCTTTTGCCGTTGTGTTCGTTTGTATAAAACCACCAGTGCTATACTTAGCAAGAAAAACAACCCCAGTCCGGCGGACAGAAAGATATTCCGCTGTTGTATAATCCCCTTTTCGGTATGTAAACGCTTTATTTCAGATTCCTTTTTCTCCGTTTCGAATTTACCTCTGATCTCTGCTACCTCCCTGGTTTTATCGGCATTCGAAAGCGAATCGGTAATCCGGTCGGCCAGGATATAATATTCCAGCGCTTCAGCATACTGCCCTTCTTCCTTAAAGGTCTGGTACAATTCATAAAGCGCATCGTGCCTGCGGAGGGGCTGACCCATTTCTTCCGCCCCTTTGAGCATTCGCTCAGCATACGCTCTGGCTTGGGTGTAGTCTTTCAGTTGCCGGTAGCAGAATGAGATGTTGCCGTAATTGTACAGCAGGCTTGTGCGGTTGTTCCGCTGGTGGTTAAATTCCAATGCCTTCATCAGCCAGTCAATACCCTGATGATATTCCTTCTTGTATTCGCTGTAATACTGGCTGGTATTATTGTATAGTTTGCCGAGATATTGTTCGCCTGCCCCTGAAGATGTTATCATTTGCATGGCCTGCCGGTAGCAATAGAATGCGGTATCAAAATAAGCGGCAACACTTTCTGCATAATACTTATCCCTGTATAGGATACCGGTGATGTTCAGACTATTTGCCATGCCCGCAGTATCCGCCGCAAGGCTGTATTTTTCGTAGGCCTGCCTGCTCATGGCTATTCCCGAATTAAGATAAGCGGGAGTACGATTCTGGCCGGCCATTGTTTTATATATGTACGCTATTTGTGCATACACATCTGCCATCGCCGCCGGCAAATGAAGAGAATCGAAGATGTGTAATGCGTCCAAAGCATGCGACATAGCTTGCGAATAATTCCCCCTGATGTTGTAGTAATTACTCAGATGAAGCAATGCCTCCGCCCCTCCGGAAGGGTACTCTGTTTTCTCAGCATGTTTATTTGCCAGCGATGCATAATAAAAAGACGAGTCAGGATCCGTCTGCAAAAGTTTTGCGGCTGTCCGGTTAAGCGTTTGGATCGTTCCGGTGTCGGGGGAAGACAAATGGCCTGGTGATACGGATTGAGCGCCTGAACAAAGGAGGAACAGTAATCCGGGTAATATCAGATGTACGCAAAACATAAAAAGACAAAAGATTCGATTCGAATTTAAGCAATTTTAATAGAACCAGTTATCTGCTATATCGGTGTTCTATTTATGGAACGCGGATAACACTGATTGAACGGATATGCACGGAGAATTAATTACCAGTCCTACCATTCCCCCATCTTATACATCCTGGTAGGGCGATATTTATTTTCCATCGTCAATTCCTTTTTTACGTCCCCCGATCTGTTCACGGAATAAAATCCATTAAACTTTCCTTTCTCCATATTGGGAACGGCGATGAACAGTTTATCGTCTATGATGCTGAACACGTTCATTCGTGAAGATGCATTCGATCCCGGAATGTCTAACTTGCGAAATTCATCCGGGTGTTGCGGGTCAAATTCGTAATAAAATAATTGAAGTCCGGAGGATGGTTCATCCGAATCCTCAAAACGCAGCGGCTGATTGGAGATATGCAGGTAAATCTTATTGTTATATGATATGATGGATTGTGCAATCCTACCGGCGCCGAAGTGTTTTTCAATGTCTATCTTCCAATCCGTATCAAAATCTGTTTCTCCGCTCCGGATGCGGAATACCTGCGAGGGATCCGGCTGATTAAACTGATTCCATCCCCATGAGCAAAAATATAAGTTACCCTCTTCATCAACCGTGGTGGCCTTATTTTCCGACACAAAAAAGCCCACCGTTTTGGCGCCATGCCAGGAAATTATTTTTTCTACTTCATTAGTTTGCATATCAATTACAGCAAGGTAAAAACTCTTCTCCTCATCGGCAATCAGGTTAAAAGCCGCCTCTTCCAGAAACACCACACTCACGTATAACTTACCCTGATTGGCATCTATAACCAGCGAGCCTGTCCGCACCATGTTGTTGTTGTCTTCATCCGCCCAAAGCGCATCGGGCCGGAAAGCCCGAATGGCCGGTTCGAGGTCTATCGAACCTTTTAATACCATTGCCAGGGGATCGAATACCTGGATTTTGTGCGCCTCCTTTCCTTCGTCATAAAAATAACCGAGATTTCCGTTTACAATACACAATTGCCGGGCCGGGAATAAATTATCGCGTGAGATATGGAGTTCATTACTGATAAAAACCCGGTTGGCATTATTCAGCGTAAGGCGATACAACCCCGGTGTGGAAGAGAATCCTTTTTTGTCTTTGGCCAAAGAAAAAAAGTAGGGTCCAAAGGAAAGCTGACCGGAAGAGGTGGAGGGGTTGGAATTGATAAACAAATCGCTTTGGTTGATCAGATCGTACGCGATCTCCGGGTTGACATCCGGCAGGTTGAAGGTAAAAAAAGTGGTGATGTCATCGGTGGAGGCGTCTTCCGTAGCCAGTACATAGTTGTACCGGCTGAAATCCGTTTTTTGCTGTTCGGCTAGAGGTTCCAGGTTTTCTATTTTGCAGGATGCAATGAAAATAAACGATATAAAATAATAAAAAATCTGTCGGAACATTTTCATGTTGTAAGCATGTTTTAAAGTTCATAAGTGATCTTGACAGCGAAATTCCGTCCGGCGCTCTGCATTTTGAAATTATTGAATATGGGTCTGTCAAACAGGTTATTTAACTCCCCGGACAACGACAGGGCTTTATCGTTTTGCATATTGAGCGACCAGACCAATCCGGCCGAATGCACCTGCTGCGTAGGGATGATCCGGTTGGTATAAATTTTACTTTTTCCGAAGAGTCCCAAAAAGCCATCGGGCTCAAATTGTTTTTCGATAAAGTCAAGATAAAACTGGTGCACATAGGTATATGACCAATACAGCCTAAGCCTGTCATCCTTGCTGAAAAGCCGGTCAAACCGGTAGGCAAGCTGTGTATTCCCAAAATAGAAAGGCATATTGCTCACGCGCGCATTAACGAAGTGTTCGTTACCTGCGATGAGATCGTTGGAACCCTTAAACCGGAATCCGTTGTAGGTGAGGTTGCCCGTTAATTCCCATTGTTTGAAGATGCGGGCCATCCCCTCCAACTCTATCCCGTAACCGCGCACTTTATCTAAGTTCAGGTAATGGGCCGTAAACTGAGTAACTTCCTTCAGCCTGATCATGTCTTTTACATCACGCCAGTAGGTGTTGATCTCCAGGCTGTATTGCCGGTTTTTCCGGTAGCGAATACCTAAATTAACATTAAGACTCTGCTCCGGTTTGAGCGCCAGGTTGGGCACAACGAATACGTTATCTCCAAATATTTCCATCTGGTCGGGCAGGCGATACGTGTTTTCGGCCGATGCCCGGATCAGCCACCCGTTATACGATTGATATTTCAGGGATTGTGCAAAACTCCATCCGCTGTTGTTTCTTATCTGCCTGACGCTTTGTGTGGCCGCGTCAAATACTTCGCCGCTCGTTTGCGACGACAGGTATTTGGCCTGCGTCAGGGCTTCCATCCGGTCGTTTAAGAAACGATATTGATAGCCCAATCCTGCTATAAACCGGTTGTAACGGATGTGATTTTTGGCATGGTACCGGCTAAGGTCATCCGAAGTTCTTGACAGGTAGTTGTCCACAACGTTCAGGGTCAGCTTTTGTCCTTTCTTCATCCGGTAAGTCAGCAACCCGCGATACGTGAAGTTATTGGTTTGGGTTTCGATGACCGGTTTTTCGAGGTTCGACATATCCGTACCCATTTCTGAACCGGATGCAGCCGGGTGTTGCCCGCCAAACCAGTCATACCGGACGTTCCTCACGGTATCGGCCAGTTCATTTTGAATGGGACTATAAACCAGGAATTGTGTCAATGCGAGTCTTTTATCGAAAAAAGATTTTTTGTATTGAACGGAGGGAATGAAGTGAGCAGATTCTTTGCGATAGGCGCCGCCGAACGGCCGGGCACGCGAGGCGAAATCATTTTGAATATCTTTTTTCAGTCCGTAACTGTTGATTTTTATCTTAAACAGGTCAGCCCATCTCCGATTTTCAAAGTTCAGATATAAGTCGCCGCTTGCCTGCCGGTAGCTGTTGTGAAATAACCTGGCGCGGGTATATTCCGTTCTGCCGGTAATGCCGTCTGCATAAGGCAGGTTGTCCACTTTAAAATTGTTGGCGCTGTAATCGGCATATACATTGATACCGTAAGATAACCTGTCGGAATACCGGATAAAAGAATTGAAACTTACACGATGCGTATTGAAAGAGCCGGCCTCATAGCTGATGGTGTGCCGGCTCTTTTGCGGGTTTTTAGTTACAATGTTGATGGCGCCTCCCAAAGCGTCAATACCGATTTCGGTAGGTAACACCCCTTTGTAAACCTCTATATTGTCTGCCATATTGGAGGACAAACCGGTAACATTCATACTGGAACCGAGGTAATCCATAGGGATACCATCTATCAAAAACTTAACCGATTTCCCGCTGAAACCACCCACTACCAGGTCGGCTGCGCCGCCGAGACCGCCGGAATTCCGGATGCGGATGCCCGGCGCCCTGTTCATCAATTGCTCTACAGAAGCGGAAGAAAGCGCATGGGCGGACAGGTCTATTACCTCCGTTTTGATGGAATGGCCGGCCCTCACTTCTTTTTGGCTGGCCGTCCTGATATGAACCGTGTCCATTACAGCCTGGCGGATATCCAGATGAATGCCCGAGATATCATCGTTTACAAAAACACTTATCTGAGGAGAGACAACACCTTGATAAGTTGCCTGCAACGAATAGGTACCTGTGGCTAATCCTGCAAAGCAAAAGCCGCCGTTGGCGGTCGTATATACCGACGCGCCGGTTCCGATCAGGGTAACCGCCGCGCCGCTTTGTACTTTGTCGTTGAATTTGACGGCGCCGCACAGGGAAAACTGAGCCTGCGCCGAAAAACAAGTGAACAAAACAAGAAACAGAAATAGTAGATACTTCTTCATTGCCGAAATGCGGTATTAACCTGTTTCTTACTCATCGCCTGTCACCACCGGAGTTGCTTCCAGGTCTATTTCATCTACTTTTTCCAACATGAAGTCTGCGGTGGATCCGTTGGCTAAGTCCGCGCTGAATGTCATCACCAGTCCGTCTTCCGTTTCCTTTATCGTCAGGTTTTCCGGGGTAAAGCCAAAGTTATAAGGTGGCATACTCTTGTTCTTCTGAATGACCTGGAAGCTGACCGGATCACCTTCCCAGTCCCAGTATTTGGTGCCCGGCGCGCCAAAAGTGGTGTTGGATTCAAAAATAAAATTGCCGCCTTCCTCAAAAGTATAACCTGCCATTCCCGATAACATTTTGGCATCGCTGGCAGGCCTGCCGGTAGCTACGTAGGTAGTAAAATCAATGGTTTTAAGTTGCCAGTGCCCGATAACCAGGGCGTCGGCGCCTGTTACGGCCGGAGCCGCATCCAGATTGACATGTTCAACTTTCTCTAACGTAAAATCTGCTTTCGAGGAATTAGCCAGATCGGCGCTGAATGTCATGGTCAGTACGTTGTTGACCTTTTCCACTTTCAGGTTTTTCGGCGTGATCCCAAAATCATAGGGGGGCATACTCTTGTTTTTCTGGGTAATTACAAAACCCTTCTCATCCCCCGTCCAGTCCCAGTATTTAGTGCCCGGAGCACCAAAGGTTGTATTGGATTCGAAAACAAAATTGCCGTCCTCTTCAAAGGTATAGCCTGCCATGCCGGATAGCACGGTAACATCATTGGCCGGGAAACCTGCAGACACAAAGGTTGTAAAATTGATCGCTTTGATCTGCCAGTGACCGATAAGCGGGTTTTCTTCAGGTTCCTGAGGTGCAGCCGGTTCATCTTTGCCGCAGCCTGCCATGGTAAAAGCCAGGAATAATAATCCAAAAGCGGTTAAATTAAATCGTTTCATAATTCGTTGTTTGTGCGTTTTTAGTGATATATTGACGTTTAGATGTTTAATGCAAATACCAGCCGATATAGGGTTCTTATTATTACAGAACTCTTCTGGGTAAACTGCTTGAACAGGGAAATATTGATTAAAAAAAATCTTCCCCGAATCCAATCACAAGCAATGAAATGCAAATAAAGGGCAAAGAAACATCCCGGATTTATTAATTTGGGAAAATAGCGCGGCAGCGTCCCGGACACTAAAAGGTTTTACATACTTCTGACAAATGAATAATAAATCATCCGAAAAACGGAACTGTTTACCCTGCATGGCAATATTGATACCACCGCATACGGGTTGGGGAAATGAAGCAACCGGACGTATCATCAAGCTCACTTCACGGTTGTTCCTTCCCGGATTTCATCTGAAGCGTGTAAAATAATTTCATCGCCGTTATGCAGGTCGCCGAAAATTTCGGTGAAATCATTGGTGGTCAATCCTACCTGTATGTCTGTATAATGCGCCTTCCCGTCTTTTACACAGATCACATATTGCTTTTCCGTGGAACGTACAATGGCGTGATTCGGCACCAGCAGCGAACTGGCGCTGGATAACAAAGGAATTTTCACTTCCGCGTACATGCCCGGTTTCAGTGTCTGTTCCGTATTATTAATATCAATCTCCACTGCTTCCGAACGCATGCTGCTGAGCGCATTTGCCGAACGGCTGATCGTGGCCGTTTGCTCCATACCGGGCATGGCGTTATAGCGAAATCTTACCGGGCGCTTCAGATCTACCTTGTCAACGTAGGCTTCGGGAATAAAAACTTCCAGTCTCAGCTTTTGCAGGTGCTGCAACACCATCAAGGGAATATCCGCTTTACTGCCCGGACCCACCAGGCTACCGGCTGATACGTTTCGCTGGATAATTACCCCGTCAAACGGCGCCGTTACTTTAAGATACCCCTTGATATTGGACATGGCTTCCATATTCGACTTCTCAGACATCACCACGGCGTCGTCGGCTTTCATCTTCGACAGGGCATTATCCAGGTCCAAAGGCGCCACGGCACCGGCTTCTTTCGAGGCATCCAGCAACCGCCTGTATTTATCCCGGCTCGCTGCCGCGTTTTCCTGGGCGTGGGTAAACTTAGACATTGCTACCTGAACCTGGGACTCTATTTCGGGGGCTTCCAATTCGAGCAATACCTGGTTTTTCTTTACCACACTTCCCAAATCCACGTTGATCGTTTTTACGAAGCCATTGACTTTGGCATAAATGTTCACTTCTTCATACGGTCTCAACTGCCCGGGCAATTTTACATAACTCGCCAGGGGTTGTTCCACGATGGCGCCGATTTCATACCGGCTCTCATTCTTCGTTGTGTTGGAAGTACGGGTCATATCCACCGGTTGCAGATCTTCCTGGCAACCCGTGAGTGCCAAAAATAAGGTCAGCATTACCAACAAAAGATTTTCTTTCTTCATAATCATACATTTATACAATTGATTGATCGGTCGTTTCAGGCAGCAGCGATGGCGAGGCCAGGGTAGCCTTCTTTTGTACCCAGGCAAATACCTGCGGCAGTACCAGCAAAGCGGCGAAGGTGGAAGCAATCAGTCCTCCAATAACGGCTCTTCCCAGGGGGGCAGACTGTTCGCCCGCTTCCCCCACTCCCAATGCCATGGGCGTCATCCCCGCCACCATAGCAATGGTAGTCATCAGGATAGGACGCATTCTTACGGCAGCGCTCTCTGTTGCCGCCCGTTTGGCATCTCCATGCTGTAAGCGGAAGACCTCGGCATTGGTAACGATCAGTATCGCATTGGCCACCGATACCCCGGTGGACATGATCATTCCCATATACGATTGCAGGTTTAAAGTGGAGCCCGTAAGCAATAACATCCCCAGGGAGCCAAGGATCACCGCCGGTACGGTGGATAATACCGTTAATGACAACTTAAACGATTGGTAATTGGTTGCCAGCAATAAAAATATTACCACCACCGCAAACAACAATCCATTTTCCAGGCTCGAAAACGTTTCCTCCAGCAACCGGCTCATACCGCCGAGGCTCACCACTACGCCTCTTGGCGCTTCCTCTATTTCATCTAATTTGGCGCGCACCGCCTCCGTGGCAGATCCTAAATCCGTCTGATGGATGTTGGCGCTGATCGTTAATATTCTCCGGGGACCAACCCTGTCGTACTGCCCCGGAACATATTGCGTACTGAAACTGGCGATATCGCCCAACACCGGGCTTCTTTGTCCACGAACCAACGGTATCTCCCTCAATTCATTCATATTATTCATCACATATTCCGGTATCTGTACCTGGATCTGGTAAGTGTATGCCTTCTTCTCATCCAGCCATTGATTTTTTTCCGTAAAGCGGCTCGAAGAAGTACTGGCTGTAACCGACCGGGCAATTTCCTGCACATTCAATCCGAATTGGGCCACTTTTAACCTGTCGAGCGTAATATTTACTACCGGGAAGCGTAAGGGTTGTGCGATCTGTACATCGCGCAGGAAAGGAAGTTCCTTCATCTTCTCCAGCACCTTATAGGCATAGCCCTGAATTTCATCCATATCCTTCCCGGCCACCTGCACCTCAATGGGCGTTGCGGCGCCCAGGCTCATGATCTTTTCGGTAAGATCTATAGGTTCAAAACTCAGGCGCAGCTCCGGCATATTGTACTTAATATTTTTCCGGAGCACATCCTTCAACTCGTCCATATTCACTTTAAACTTATCGGAAAGGTTCACCTGCAGGATGGCTTCATGCGTTCCCGTATTAAATACATACAAATTGCTGGTACCATAGCTGCTGGGGATCAGCCCCACATAAGCCGAACTGATGGCTACATTATTATTCACCGTGGTATCAATGATCTGCAATACGCGGCGTACCTTTTCTTCCGTTCTTTCGAGGCGCGTGCCGTCAATATCTTTGATGCGCAACTGGAACTGCCCGTTGTTGAGCTTTGGCATTACATCTTTGCCGATCCAATAAAAGCCACCGGCCACCAGGGCCACCGTCAGTAAGCTATAGCCGATGACCACGGGCTTTTTAAAAGGCATCATTCTCCCCAGCCATTCCAGGTATCGGCCCTTCAGTTTTTCAAAGCCTCCTTTTTTTTCCGTGGCTTTGCGGGCATGCCGGTATCGCTCTTCTTTCACCATCCAGTTAGACAAAATGGGCACCAGGGTTTGCGCCACAATAAAAGCCACAATCATCGTAAACCCGATGGATAATGATAAAGGCAGGAACATGGCTTTGGGCACTCCATTCATCATCAGGGCCGGTGCGAAAACCGCCAGGATACACAACAGGATCAGCAAAAGCGGAAAGGCAATTTCCTGGCAGCCGTCTAATATTGCCTGCCGTTTGTTTTTACCCATTTCGAGGTGCTGGTGTATGTTTTCAATCGTTACGGTGGACATGTCCACCAGTATCCCTATAGCCAATGCCAGCCCGCTCAGTGTCATAATGTTGATGGTTTGCCCGTTCAAACTCAACAACAATACCCCGATAGCAATGGAAGCGGGAATGGTGATGACTACGATGAGGCTGCTTCTGAGGTCTCTCAGGAAAAGAAGCACCATCAGACCGGTAAGCAAAGCGCCCAGGGCGCCCTCCGTCATCAGGCTTTTTACCGCATTGGCCACAAACACGCTCTGGTCAAACTCGTAAGAGATATTCACGTCTTCCGGCAACAGGTCTTTGATCTCGGGGATTTTTATTTTCAAATCTTTTACCACATCCCAGGTGGACGCGTCTGCTGTTTTCACCACGGGAATATATACCGATCGTTTCCCATTAATTAACGCGTAATCCACTGTAATATCGGTACCATCTGCAACCCTGGCCACATCTTTCACCAGCACCGGAACACCGTTTTTTGCCATTACCGGGATATCCGCAAACTCTTCTATTTGCTGCACCAGGCTATTGATGGTAGTGATATACGTGGTGTTGTCAAGCCGGATATTTCCCGAAGGCGACATCACATT
This sequence comes from Chitinophagaceae bacterium, assembly GCA_023957125.1. Taxonomy (GTDB): domain Bacteria; phylum Bacteroidota; class Bacteroidia; order Chitinophagales; family Chitinophagaceae; genus Agriterribacter. Next base: position 7,909 of record JAMLHL010000014.1, on the reverse strand, counting down.
AAACTTGGCCAGCGCGTTTACCACTTCATCCGCGGTGAGGTTATAACTCCTCAACTTGTTAGGATCCACGTTAACGGTGATAGAACGGGAGTTAGCTCCCAAAGGAGGCGGGGCGGACAGCCCGGGAATAGAAGAAAACATAGGGCGCACACGCGTGGAGGCGAGGTCGTATATTTCTTTCAGCGTGCGCCTTTCGGCAGATAACACCAATTGCCCCACCGGTAAAGAAGAGGCGTCAAAACGCACCACCTGGGGAGGTAATGATCCGGGCGGGAAAAAACGCATCGCCCTGTTGACCTGGGTGGAGATTTGAGCCGAGGCCTCGGCCATGTCGGTATTTTCATAAAATTCCAGTTTTATGATAGTAACCCCCTGGATACTTTTGGAAGAAATATTTCTTATCCCGTTCACATACAGGAACTGATCCTGCATCCGCGTAGCAAAAAATCCCTCCATCTGCTGGGCCGACATCCCGCCATAGGATTCTATGACATATACGGTGGGCATATTTAATTTGGGAAAAATATCTATCGGGATCTTAAGCGCGGTGATAACCGAAAAGAGGATCACGCTAAAAATGATGACCACCGTACTAACAGGTCTTTTAAGCGCCGCGGTAACTAATGACATATCAGTTCAGGGTTTGTAAAAATTCAGTTAATTGATTTTCAAGCATCGCCTTTTCAAATATCGCACGGCTGAAACTGAATTTAGCCTGTGCATAATCGGTTTCCGCACGATATAAAATACTTAATGCGAGGTTGAGTTCTATGATATTGGTTAATCCGTTTTTATACAAAGCCATTTTTTGCCGGTAAGCGGCTGCGGCTGCTTCCAATTGCCGGGGTATTTCCTGTATCCGGTCGTAGGCCGTGGTCAGGTCCACCTGGTTTTGATGCAGGCTGTTGGTCAGCCACGCTTTTTGTTCTTCCAGCTTTTTTTCGGCATGTTGGGTAATTGCCTTCTGCACATTGGTTTGCAACTGCTTTCTCTTATTATCGAATAAATTGTAGGTGATCCCCACTCCCATCAGGTAATTCATCCGCTCTATGCCCACCCCTGTATAGAGCGGGCCAAATTCGTCTTTAGCGCTCACGCTGGATCCGCGCCCCCATACCGAAGCCTGCAGCAATACCTTCGGCAGGTATTCTTTTTTAATCAGGTTTTCCCGTTCATAACTGTTTTGCCTAAGCGCTTTATAATACAGCAGCAGCGGATGGGTTTCCTGCCCGTCCTGCATGGTCAGCAGGTCGGTATAACGCGCAATCACCCTTTCCTCCAGCAGGCTGTCTATTTCCAGCAAATTACCCGGCAAACCGGTGAGGTATCCTAATTGAAACTGTAGTTGCCGGTATTCCTTCACCATCTCTAATTTCAGCAATCGTGATTTCGACAATTCGGCTTCCGCGATGCTGGTATCCACACCGGCCTTGATACCACTAACGGCCAGGGCGCTGATGATCTTCTTTATTTCCGCGTTTCTCTCGATGTTCTGATCCTGAAGCCCCATCATTTCTTTCAGCAGGATCATCGAAAGATACACGTTGATACAGGTTTGCTGCAACTGGTATTTCGCCTGGTTATAGTTCAATTGCTGCACCTCCAAATCGGATTCAGCCACCCGGTTACGTCCTTCATAAGCTCCGAAGTTGTAAATCTCCCAATCGAAGCTGGCCACTCCCAGGTCGGTAAAAACCGTATTGGACCGGCCCTGTTCTCTCACCCGGGAATTGGAAGGCACTAATCCATTGCTGAAAAAACCTCCGGGAAGATTATTGTTTGTACCCAGCGCTACCTGCATATTGGCCCGCAGGTTGGGCCACCAACTATAGCGGGTGGCCGCCAGTTTTTGTTGAGAAACTACTATTGCCGCCGAATCGGCAGCCAGCATGGGCGCATTTCGTTTCAATTGTTCCAGGGCAGAATGCAGGGTCACCGGCTGTTGGGCGCGGATACCGGATACCAATAAAAGAGCGCATACAATCGCGGGAATTGTTAATTTCACTACAAAAACATTAAACAATGGGCCAAAATAAATTTGATCTCGGTTGAAATATAATTATTCAGGTGTAATTCAATGTTTCAAAAACATGAGGGTCAAAGTATTTTGCAATATGCATATTATTTTATAATTAAGTAAAAAAGAATTGGGGGTATCCCGAATTTTCGCTCCATCTGTGGCATTCCGGTCGGTGCGGACACCGACCGGTAATAAGTGTAAAATGGTAAAAAAGAACGCAATGAATCAGGTAGGGAAGCCGTATTTCCAGGATGTTTAAAACCTGTAGGCATGGCATCTCAAACAAACAGGCTGTACGAGCCCGGGTGGCCCATACAACCTGTTAAAATCTTTTTTATATCTTCTTCCGTTAGTGTTGCATTTTTTTTGCGTCGGCCAAAAATTTAGCCAATCCCGTATCCGTCAACGGATGCTTAAGCAAGCCCAACAAAGGATCTAACGGGCAGGTACACACGTTAGCGCCCAATTCGGCGGCTCTTACAATATGGAGGGAACTACGGATGGAGGCTGCGAGGATCTGGGTTTTAAATCCCTGCTGGGCATAAATATGGGCTATTTGCCCGATCAATTCCATGCCATCCCACCCACTGTCGTCAATCCGTCCAATAAAAGGTGATACGTATTTGGCGCCCGCCTTTGCCGCCAGTATCGCCTGCCCGGCTGAAAACACGAGGGTGCAATTTGTTTGAATGCCGTTATCGGTAAACCATTTCATGGCTTTTACACCTTCTTTGATGATGGGCACCTTCACTACGATGTTTGGGTGAATGGCCGCCAGTTCCTTTCCTTCCGCAACAATGCTTTCAAAATCCGTGGAGAAAACTTCCGCGCTTACGTCACCGTCTTCTACAATCTCACAAATAGCTTTGTAATGATTCTTAATAGCTTCGTGCCCGATTACCCCCTCTTTGGCCATTAACGAAGGGTTGGTGGTTACACCATCCAGCACACCTAAATCATGCGCTTCTTTGATCTGGTCGAGATTGGCCGTGTCTAAAAAAAATTTCATCTGAAAATATTTTATGTTTGAGTACAAATATACAAAAATAAAAAAGGCAAGTTACTTACATCGCACCGCTACAACCGCCTACCCTTGCTACCTTCCGGTCCTGGGGGATTCAGCAGGAGCTGGTCGTATAAGACTTGCCCGGGCAAAGGTACGTCAGAACCGGCAAAGCGACAAGTCCCGGACGCTTAAAATATTTTTTCTTACGGCTGTCCGGGGCGGTTGGTCATTGAATTAATAACGGTCACATTCATTAACCGGTCGTATCGTCCTCCCAGTTCACGGTAATAAACCAGGAGGGTATATTGGTTTTCCGCTTCCCAGATATTGCCTTCCGTGTCATCGGTTACAAACCGGATACCGCCGGGTTTTTGCTCTGCCAGGCCATAAGCATAATCATAATAACCCTGTTTCAGTAACAGGGTGGTTTCATATTCTCCACTCGTTGCGTTCCACTTCATCCGGGCGCCCTCATCCAACCCGTAATTGGTGATCTGCCCTATCAGGTACAGATCTTTTCCGTAAGGCCGGTCACCGGGCGCCTTATAAGTAAAATGAACGGTAGCATAGTCCGCATTCCAGTAGGGATTTACATTTTCATTCGTCATAGCGGCATAAATGCCGTTATAATCTTTATAATAAATATAACGTTGCGCGTTGCGGGGCAGATCCGGCGCCACATACAAGTCGTAGGCGTGATCGGTATTTTCCTGCCGTTTCACCCGGTCGCTGAGCAGGCGAAAACTGGTCAGGTCGAGCCAGCGCCATTCCTGCATAGCCGGCATTTTAGCGTCTTTTTCCGTATTGTATTCCAGTACATTATTCCTCACAATGGTAGGGGTTATATCCCGGATGCAGTTATCCCAGCGATTGTTTTGCAATATCGCCACCCTGATCTGCTGCTGCGGGTAGCTGATATTTAAACGTCCCGAATTGATAGTAAACTGGATCTTTTGATGGGTGCTGAAATATGGCTGGCCAAAGGGCTGTTGTATCTGTGCGGAAACGGCTACCCCCGCCTCCGTCACCAGAAATCGTTTGGTAAACGCCAGTTTTGACGTATCGCCATCCAGGAATACTTTTATCACGTAATTTCCCGATTTTACCGGCATGATATCTCTCCCCGGGAAGACCAATTGATAATGGGTGTACCGCGTAAGCACCTGTGCGGAGCGGCGGTAATTAGATATCCGCTGACTGGTATATCCTTTCGCATAATCGAAATAGCCCATCTGCACAGCCGACCAGTCTGCATTGCGGAGCTCAATATTATAATAATAGCTTTTGATATCGCCGTCCATATCATCAAAGTCCAGTTGCAGCAGGTCATTGCTGTTCAGCCGTATGATGGGGTAGGCCGTCTGGTCGCCATAGGGATTCAACTGAACGGTTTTGATGTTCTGCATGAAGATCCTGTCCGGCTCCCGCTGGGCCTGTACGGAGGTAAAAAAAAAGAGCAGGAAAATAACATTGGCCCTGAAGCGGTGATGGTACATCGGCTAATTCTTTTATCTTCACAATTTAGTAAAATCCCAGGGATTGAATACAGCCTCCTTTATAGCAAGACGAATTGCATTTAACCGACAGCGTTCCTTTTCCCGTTTTATTATCCGGCTTGCCATCGCCGCAACCACTATCAGCGTAGCTGTAATGATCATGACCCTGGCTTTCGTAAACGGGTTCCAGGAAGCGGTAAGTCAAAAGATATTCAGCTTCTGGGGGCATATCCGGGTCCAACACTATGAACCTTATAAAGCAGCTATTGCCGAGGAAAGCCCCATCCATAAGAACGACAGCATTGTCAACGCCCTACTTCATATCAACGGCGTAGCGCGGGTGCAATCTTTTGCCACCAAATATGCCATCCTCAAAACCCCTGAATCCATCGAAGGCGCTCTTTTTAAAGGGGTAGGAAAAGAATACGACTTCAACGCCATGCAGCAGTTCCTGACGGCAGGAAGGTGGGTTCACTTCAACGACAGCACTTATAGCCGGGAAATTGTACTGTCGGAATATACCGCCAACCAATTGCAACTAAAGGTGAACGACCGGGTGCTGATCTATTTCTTCAAAGGAGAAGACCAGAAGCCTCGTCCTGACAAACTGACCATCGTGGGCCTGTATAAAACGAATATGGAAGAATACGACCGGCTGTACGCCATTGGCGACCTGCAACTGGTGCAAAGGCTGAACGATTGGGGAGCAGATGAGATAGGAGGCTATGAAATATTCCTCCATGATTATCACCAGATGGAGCTGTTGAATGACGAAATATTTGAATCCCTGCCCGACCAGTGGGGCAGTAAAACGATCCGGGATATTTACCCCAATATTTTTGACTGGCTGCGTTTACAGGACGTAAACCGCAATGTGGTTCTGGGGGTAATGATCATCATAGCCATCATTAACCTCATCACCTGCCTCATCATCATGGTACTGGAGCGCACCCGGATGATCGGGATATTAAAAGCTGTTGGCGCCACCAACTGGACGGTCCAAAAAATATTTACCCTGCAGGGCGCTATCATCGCCGCTGCCGGCATCTTCCTGGGGCTGGCGGCAGGGCTGGGCATCTGTTACCTGCAACAGCAAACCGGCTTTCTCACTTTCTGGGACGAAGACGCCTATTACATGCAGGTGGTGCCGGTAAAAGTTGTATGGTGGGAGGTTGGACTGGTGGTAGCCGGCACTTTACTGGTCTGTACGCTTACATTGTTGATCCCTTCACTCGTGAGCCGCAGGATAGAGCCTGCTAAAGCAGTGCAATTCAGGTAAAGACCAGACTATTGCTCTCCCCCGCTCTTAATGCCTCCTCACGGGAAGATAACCGGCGGCAGAAAGACCATACTCATCGTTTACAGACAGCAATTTCCCGGATTGCATCAATAATTTTTGGGTAGCAATATCCAATACATCTCTTTAATAATGATCGGTAATGATAAAACCTTTAACAGACTGTTGTTCCCGTATTCTTTCTTTAGCAACAAGAAGGATATTAAAAGATTATATTGATTGGTATCACGATAATATTTCAGAAAAAGAGGCAAGTTGTTCCAGGTTAAACATACCGGATAAAGATATGGTTTTCCCCGTTGGTTAAAAGATCGTATTGTAACCTGTTACGTAATATGTTATATTTGCAGGAATGGTCGTCAGTATTCAGCATAAAGGGCTAAAGCAGCTTTGGACTAAAGACAACGGCTCTAAGCTGCCACCAGATCAGATAAGCAGAATAAAACTAATACTGGCGCTACTACATGCTGCTGAAACGGTAAACGATATGAACTTTCCCGGATCAGCTTTGCATCCTCTGAAGGGGAGTTTGGTGAATTATTGGGCTGTTACCGTTAAGGCTAACTGGAGGATCATATTCCAATTTGAGAATGGGAATGCTTACTTGGTAGATTACCTCGACTGTCATTAAAAAGAGAAGTTATGATTAAACAAGGAATGAAACCGATCCATCCGGGTCACATATTGAAAGAGCTGTATCTGGAACCGCTGAATCTTAGTCAGACAACTGCGGCAGCAAATCTGGGTGTAGCCCGTAAAACACTGTCCATGCTTCTCAATGGACACCAGGGAGTAAGTGCCGAAATGGCGCTACGTTTATCCAAAGCATTCAACACTACACCCGAGTTGTGGCTTAACATACAACGTAACTATGATTTATGGAATGCAGCTCAACGGATAAAACTTTCCGGGATCAGGGCTTTTCATAAGCCTCAGGACACTTTGCCACAAGCCATGCTCACGCAAAGATGATCATCGTGTGTCAATATACCCGAAAGAAGCCGCAGATATTATTTCTTTTTTGCAATCAAAAAACAAAGCAAAAAATAGCTATTTTATCTAAGTTTAACCTTTTTAATATAAACTTATCGCTCTTCGTTACTTTATTTAGACCTTACGATGGCTTTTTCACTGATAATATTATTCATGATACCCACCGTCTCATTCAGGTAAATATCGGATTTCAGGTTTTTTAACCACTGGTTTTGCCGGTCCTGCTTAGCCGTATCATCCGCAAACCGGGATACATCGGTAGGTAGCAATTCTATGGGGGTTTCTTTCTGTACTTTCGTCAGTTTATCCAGGTCTTTAACAATATCCCGTATTTGTTTTTGCTCTTCCTGGTATTTTTTGAGGTTGAGTGTATATACTTTATCATTCAGTGAGGATAATAATTTCGTCTTCTCCCTGATCTGTTCAAAAACAGGGTCATTGCTTATTTTTTTTACTTCGGATTCCTTTATCAGGGCAATGTCTGTTCCATTACTCCAGGGCGTATATTTCGCCTTTGCTATTTCATCCCATTGCAGGGCATCCGGGTTGTCTTTCTCCCGGTATTTAAGGTACTCAAACTGATCGGGTAGAACGATATCGGGGGTTACTCCTCTCTGCTGGGTGGAACCTCCGTTGATCCGGTAAAATTTTTGCAGGGTCAGCTTCACCGTCCCGAGGTTATTGGAAGCATCATTATTAAACGACATCAGCTTATTCCGGCTGCCACCATCCAGCGGAATATTTCTTTGAACCGTTCCTTTTCCGTAGGTAGAGGTGCTTCCTATAATAATACCTCTTTTATAATCCTGTATCGCGGCTGCAAAAATCTCTGAAGCGGAAGCGCTGAACTCGTTAACCATCACCATCAACGGTCCGTCGTACAGAATCCCTTTATCTTTATCCCGCAGCACGGTGGGGGTACCCTGCCTGTCCTTCACCTGTACCACCGGGCCTTCGTCAATAAATAATCCTACCATCTGGATCACATCAAACAACGACCCCCCGCCATTGTTCCGCAGATCCATGATGATCCCATCCACATTTTCCTGTTTCAGCTTTTGAATTTCACGGGCCACGTCTTCGGCGCTTTTAGCGCC
>JAMLHL010000013.1 GCA_023957125.1 Chitinophagaceae bacterium | reverse complement strand
AGATGATAAACTGCGCACTTAACTGACACATGGTTTACCTGTAGATTCGTAATTATTATTTGGGGTGTAAATATTGTATTGGTATTCGCAAACCATGTGGTGATTATTTGCGAAGGCTATAATTAACTTTGAAGCATGGCTTGGTCAGTCGTGAAAGGTTGCGGGCAACCCGAAATTTTGGTTATGCTTGCAAAATGATAATTGTATATTCAAAATGCGTGTATTTCAATTTTTCGTAGGTGGGTGGTGGCACCCACCTGTAGAATCCGCTACCGGTCGGTGACGACACCGACCGGAAAATCAAAGAGTGGAGTTGGCTTTTGAAGAAAAAAGATGGTGGGATTTATTAAGGCTTAAATTAGCGGAGGAAAAATTAAATGAGGCTTCACACGCGATGGTGATAGAGCAGGAGGGAGATAAATGGGTGTATAAGGTACTTCCCTGTGTAACCGGAACGAGAATCTTTCACCCGGAGAAGAATTACGTTTTACCTATACCACAGAGTGCATTAGACCGTAATCCTAGATTAGAACAAAACCCAAACTATTAATAAGTTTCAATAGCTATGCAAAGAAGAGGTTTTATCAAATTAAGCACATTCGCTTCGGCTGGAATTACATTACCTGGAAGATGGAGCGGGTCACTACCGACCTTCAGCTCTACAGATGAGGGCAATAAAAACGACGATTTATTAATTGATCCAATCGTTCCGATCCGGTTTTATACCAACCGGAAAGAAAAGATGCTCCAGCAACTCATTGAACTCAAAAATAACTATAGGCTGAGAAGATTTTTGTTGTGTGCCCCAATGGATGAAACCAGACTAACCGGCTTCCCAAAGCAATCGGTATATAAAGAAATAGGAGAGATGATACTTGAGGTGAAGGATGCTTTGAGAAGTCAAGACATTGAAATAGGCTGGTGGTGTGCACCTTCTATTCGTTCAGGATATGATAGGCGGTTTCAAAATATCACCGATCTAAGCGGGAGGATAGCGGCATATTCTCCCTGTCCGCTTGATCCTGTATTCCGGGAGGAGTTTAGTAGTAATGTAGCACTTGTAGCTAAAATAGCTAAACCTTTCATTATTCAGTTTGAAGATGATTTTGAACTTAGTCACCAACCTCCTAATAATATTAATTTTGGATGTTTTTGTCCCGCCCATTTAGCAGAATTTTCCAAAAGGCAGGGGCGGATATATAAGCGAGAGGAATTGTTAAAATTGTTCGAAGTAAGCGATGGAGAATCCGTCGCTTTACGAAGGAAATGGGCGGATTTAAGTAGGGATACTTTAACCGATTTTGCAAAACTGATACGAGAGAAAGTTGATAAAGTGGCTCCCAAAACTCGGATATCACTTTGTCAGGCAGGTGTGTCTGATTTTGATGGAGATTTTACCGAATCGGTTGTCAGGGCTTTTGCTGGCAACACCCGTCCACTGACTCGTTTGTATGGATCGAGCTATTCTTCAGATGATCCGGTGTCTTTGCCTGCCAGTATTTTTCATGCATTATATAGCCGGCAACATCTTCCTGATGATGTAGAATGTATTCATGAATCTGATACTTATCCGCACACCCGATTTTTTATGTCGGCAGCCAAAATCAGAAGTTTTATGACGGTTGCATTTGCATACGGATTTGATGATTCATTGTTTTATTCCACCCAGTATTTGGATAATTTGCTGGAGGAACGGGGATACCTTGAGATGTATAAAAGAGAAGCAAAACGCTTTTCTGCTCTAAAAGCCGCGGTGGCTAATGCACCTGTAGTGGGATGCGAGGTGATGCACCATCCTTTTGCACATACCGCTGTTCCCTATGTTTTAACTACGGCAAAAGGAGGAGGGAGACCCTCTGCACCTCTAAATAGCTGGATTAGTGTGTTGGGAATGTTTGGGATACCGTACACCTCAGGAGGTGGAAGAGTAAAGATGGTTTCGGGTGCCTCTTTAAAAATCATGAGTGACGGTGAGATTCATCAGATGCTGCGGGGCGCGGTTATGTTGGACGGTTATGCCGCGTATCTGCTATCACAACGGGGATTTGGGAAACTGATTGGTGCAGAAGTTTCACCGGGGAAAGAAGCTGATTTCAGTTTTGAGGGAATAAGAAATATTCATGATCATGAAGGCTTGAAAGGAGAACTAATGTACAATCTGATTTTTGCTCCCGCTGGCAGTGAAGGAGGTAATTTTTATGTGTTGAATCCTCACGAAAATGCGGAAGTAATTACTGATTTTCTTGCGCCTGGTGAAAAGCCGGTGATCCCGGGCTTTCTTCGTTTTGAAAATGAGCAGGGAGGACGGGTTGTTATTACGGCATTTGATTTGCGGGGCAACCGTTCTTCCGCAGTTTTTAATTATAAGAAAAAAGAACTGATCCGGGAAGCAGTGGAATGGGTGGGAAGGGAGGAATTGCCTGTATTTGTGAGAGACCTCCCGAACATTTTTTGTATTTGTAATAAAAGTAAAGCAGGGAATTATTTAATTGTAACTGTGATTAATTTGAGCTCTGACCTCATTACCGATCTGTCTATAGATGTGGCTGCAGGGTGGAAGAATGCAATGGTATCTCAATTAGAGTCAGACGGCCGTTGGCTACCTGTTTCTGTACAGCGGAGAGATAATACGCTGTCTATGAAGATAGAACTAATGTTAATGGGCCCCGTAGTATTAAAACTGAACAAATAACGGCACTACTGAAATATCACGAACGGCTTTATATGAAAGAAATATCAAAGCAAGATTTTTTACTGTCAAGAAGACGTATTTTGTTTGCTACTTTGCCACTTGAAATAATTTCATCTCCGCTACCGGTCGGTGTCCTCACCGACCGGAAAGCCGCGTATGAAGCGAAAATGTGCAATACACCCATTCCAAATCAAAAGGATAACGGAAAATGGTATCTTTTACCCTAAAATCAATATAATGCGGACAATATTTTTCGCAACGGTTGCTGCGCTGTTATTATTTTCTACCCGGCAGGCGCTCGCCCAGAATAAAGCGGTAGATATAGAGGTAGAATGGAACAGGTCTTCGGTAAAAGGAAGTATAGGGGTTAATTACGGGAAGATCAAAGAAATACGTGTGTTACAGGGGAAAGGTAGTGTAAAAGGTAATGCATTTGAAATAAAAGCGGATAAGGCCGTACGGATAAAAATAAAAGTGGAAAATACAAACCTTGATCCGGGACCGGAACCAACGGTTGTTTCTATTAAAACCGCCGAACATCCTTTTTCTTTTTTTGTCAGGGATGTGAATAAAAACAATCCTATTTATATACCCGCTTACCAGGTAGTGGTACTACCGGTTCAGGATAACCGTAAATATGATGAGGTGGAAAAAGAAATATTGATGCGCAAATCAAGAACAAAGATTCAACGTATTGACGAGGAGATGGAAACTTCTTTTGAATCGGCTTCCCGTGAAACCCGCAATATGACGGTGCCGATATGGCTGGGAACCAGTCGGGATATGCGAATTTTTGAAATTTCGGAAAGCCTGCCGGATGCAGCTATCGGGGAAGCCAATATTATTTCTCCCAAACGATCTTCATCTCCGCTGCGCCTGGAAGAAACCCCAAACGGGAATGTAAATTATCTCTACACTATGGGCCGGGGCGTAGGGGTACGCAATACCCTGCACAGACGTTTGGAAGAAGGCGTTTTACCAATATTGAATTCCACTTTGAAGGATGATGATGTGGAGTATGATGCAACGGCCTTTGTAGCGTTAGAAAAATCTCCGTTGCAACAACAGAAGGGAACCGATTTCCTGGTGGCCGATCAATACAGCGGTGGGCATATGTTTACCGAAGGTCAACTGGAGCAGTTAAAAACCCGGACGCCGGCGGCGCTTAATACAGCCGAGGAAACCGTACTTTTTTTCAGATCCGTAATTACTAACCGGGGAGCAGTCCCGCGATATGCCTGGTTTAAAACACCACGCCCCGGTACCGGTTGGTGGACGAAATCAGCTTATAGTTTCGAAGATAAAACCGGTTTTTCGTTGTACGGTTCGGGTAAGGTATTTTGTGTTTCCCGGCTGAACGGGAAACCGCTGCCGAACGAAGAACTTGCGTTGTTGCTGCAGCCCGGCGAGAAAGCAGTGGTGGAATTTCTTATACCCCATAGTCCTGTCTCCAGGGAAAGGGCCGACGCACTGGCAGCATTAAGTTATGATCAGAAATTTGAAGAAGCGAAAGACTTCTGGTTGGGTAAACTGCACAACGCAGCACAGATAGAAGTACCGGAAAGACGGATTAATGAAATGATAAAGGCCGGGTTATTGCACCTGGACCTGATTACCTATGGCAATGAGCCGAACGGAACCTTAGCGCCGAATATCGGTGTATATTCTCCCATCGGAACGGAAAGTTCACCTATTATCCAGTTTTATGCTTCAGTGGGAAGACTGGAAGAAGCGAGGCGTTCTCTGAACTATTTTTTAGATAAACAACATGAAGATGGATTTATACAAAATTTCGGCGGATACATGGTGGAAACCGGTGCAGCATTGTGGACGATGGGCGAGTATTTCAGGTACACGCATGATATGGACTGGGCAAAATCGGTTAAAGATAAACTGATCAAATCGTGTGATTTTCTGATAGACTGGCGTAATAAGAATAAAAAAGACGAATTAAAAGGAAGGGGCTATGGAATGATCGCCGGGAAGGTGGCTGATCCGGAAGATCATTTTCACCAATTCATGCTGAACGGGTATGCATACCTGGGCATGAGTCGTATAGCGGAAGTGCTGAAAGCAATTGACCCCGTTGCACATACCCGTATCCTCGCAGAGGCGAAAGCGTGGAAAGAAGATATCAGAACCTCCTTTTTTAATGCTATGGCGTTATCGCCGGTGGTCCCTTTGGGCGATGGTACCTGGTGTCCTACTGCGCCCCCGTGGACAGAGGCAGAGGGGTTAAGAGCTTTTTATCAGAAGAAAGGAACTTTCTGGTCGCACGGTACTTTTACTGTTTCTGATGCGATGCTGGGCCCCATGTACCTGGTCTTCTGTGAGGTTATCAGTCCTGATGAACAAGCCGCTAAATTTCTTTTAGATTATCACAGTGAACTATTTTACCAGGGTAATGCCGCATTCAGTCAGCCCTATTACAGCCGTCATAATTGGTTGCAAGCCCGGTTGGGAATGGTGAAACCGTTCCTGAATACATATTATTATACGGTATCTGCGCATGCAGACAGGGAAACCTATACTTTCTGGGAGCACATGTACAGGGTAAGCCCGCATAAAACCCATGAGGAAGCCTGGTTTTTGATGGAAACCCGCTGGATGCTCTATATGGAGAATGGCGATACCCTGAGTTTGTTCAGAACCATTCCCCGGAAATGGATGGAAGATGGGAAAGTAATCAACATTAAAAATGCGAGAAGTTATTTCGGAAAACTAAACGTCAGCGCTTCTTCACAAATTGATAAAGGGTTCATAGAAGTAAAAATAGATGGAGATTTTTTCAAAAACCCGCAGGTGGTGACCGTTAGGGTACCTCATCCGGAGGGTAAAATACCTGTGCGGGTAGAGGGAGGGCGTTACGATGCGGTAACAGAAACGGTAATTCTTGATGGGTTTAAAGGACAAGGAAAGATTTTGGTTTATTTTTAAAGTTTTCAACCGATGATTAAAGGCGATTGATAATAACCAGTCAGGTTTGAAGAACCTGACCGGTTGGGGCAGAAATTCAAAAAGCATCAGATGTTATGAAAAGATTTTGTCTTTGGTTATTATTTATGGGAGAAGTTTTTCATTTGTCTGCTCAAAAGGGAACTGACTATTCCGGGCGATTAGGCGCCCCCCAGCCACCTGCATCTTATAATAATATCAATCAGAAAAGCTGGATAGATATCTTAACGGATAATCAATTTCGGTGGCGCCCGCCGTATACCGTTCATTTACCGATCCAGCCTGCTCATTCGTCTGATTGGGTACATGTGTCTCCCAGTTTGTTTGTAACGCGGTTACACGTAACCGATAAAGTGACGACAAGAGATGCCCGGGCGCGACAGGCGGCGCTTAGTGAAGAAACCTGGTTGATGCAGTTCGCTTTTGACAAACCGGCTTTTCTACCTGACTTTAGATTGAGCAGCCTGTCCCTGACCGAAAACAAATACCCGGTAGTTACAGGCGATTACTATGCCAACGACCTGTATTATAAGATAAGCTATGCCGTATCGCGTATTGATGAAAAACAAAGCCTGTTGAATGCAACCATTTCCGTAAAGAACGAGGACGTGGAACCGCAACAAGCAGAAGTGCGGGTAAAGATTGGGTTTCATCCGGGAAATAAACTGTTTAATTATCACTATATCCCTTTCTATTGGGATGTAAGTAAATGGTTGCCATACCACGAAATTTCGTTGGAGCAAAATAATATTTTTAATAAAGGACTGATCGTTGGAAAGATTCACCCGGGTTCTATGCTTCTCTCGTGGGAAAAAGAAAATAGTTTTTCTGATGAAGATTATGAAAAACGGGCAAGAGTTACCCGGGCTTCCGGATATGTTTTACCTAATTTCAGATTGCACCACCTTCAGGATTGTATCCTGGCTCAGGCACATCTCGACCCGGGGGAGACAAAGGAATTTTCTGTTTCCCTGTTAGTTAATACCGACCGGATTAATGAATATCATCTGTCTTACTTAAAAGAGGCAACCCCGGAACAAATCCGGCAGCAATCCTTAGAGGACTTCAAAAATCTGTTTTCTGAAAGAAATACACGGCTTAGCTTTCCTACGGAACAATGGGATGATATTTTCAGCGAACTGCAATTATCAACCCTTCAGCTATTGGTTGGCCAGGGAAATCCTGAAATGTTTATGCCCACACAGGGAGGATCTTCGGAAAGATTTTTTGTCTGGGTTTGGGAGGCCGTGGAAATGTTGCGTCCGATGTTGAGAACAGGACAATTTGAACCGGTAAAAAAAGCGCTTCGGTTTATTTTCAGTCTTCAGAATGCCGGCGTGCCACCCGAAGGCAGGTTTACCACCACGCAAGGCGCTGTGGGAACCACGGGTCCCAGGTGGGCCAATACCACAGGAGCCGCCTTAGCCTTGGCCTGTGATTATTATCTTTATTCAAAAGATGAAAGTTTCCTGAACCAGTATCTCCCAAAGATATTAGAAGCGATGAACTGGATTGCCGGAGAGATCAGCGCAACCAGAAAACTGAATCCCGATGGTACACGTCCCATTACTTATGGATTAATGCCTTTTGCTGTGGCAACCGATGGAGATATCGGATATATTGTATCTTTTACCGACAGTTACACTTTCTGGGGATTCAGTAAAGCGGTTTCTTTACTCCAGCGTATCGGACATAGAGATACGGGGAAGTTTCAGAAAGAATTGGCCCTCTATCAACAAGATATATTAACTACCGTAGAAAAATTGAGCCATCCAGGCGGTTTTATAGACCGGAAAATTCTGACTGATGATCGGGATACCCGAATCACCTCTAAGTTTGAAAATACGGTTTCGATGGCCTCCATCGCCTATACCGGAATTATGGATCCCCAGTCCGAATTATTTCAACGGTTCGTGCATTTTTATGAAGACAGTTTAGCAGATGGATATTTCATGGGTAAAATGGATAGGGAAATAGTATATATCGGTAATCCCGAACATGTGTGGCAGGACATTTATTTAAAAACCGCCCAATGGAAGAAGGCGTTTGCAGCTACTCAGGTAAATTTAAAATATGGCATAACCCATGATACTTATCAAACCCAGGAACGATTCTCAAAACGTGACCCGGCTTTTACCGCCTGGCAACCCAATGGAAGCGGCAATGGCAGAATGTTGGATATGATGCTGAATTCTTTGTATTTCGAAAATAATGAAGAAGAAGTGACACTATGTGGAGCAATGCCTTTTGAATGGTTAAGGAAGAATGAAAAAACTCTTTTGAATAATTTGTACACACTTAACGGGAAAGTAAATCTCGACATACAACTAACGGACTCCAAAAGTTGTTTGATCACATTATCCGCTTTAGATCCAAAGGCGCTACCCCGGAAAATAAGATTTCCAGAATCGCTTCATGCAGTTGCACTGAGCAGGTCTGTTAAGAAGGAAGGAAATGGGATGTTTACTTTAATGAAACCTCTAAATACAATAAAATTTAAGATTTCCGACAACAGCGACTTTTAAAAGAATGACGATATATGACCGGAGCCATTTTTGATATAACCTGTGTTGTTGCCTATTTTGTAATTATTCTCGTTATTGGTCTTTGGTCAGGTCGAGGTAAAAAGGAAACCGCTGCCAATTATTTTGTGTCCAAAGGATCTCTGTCCTGGTGGGCTATTGGCATGGCCTATGTCGCTACCGGGCTTAATTCCGAACAACTGATCGGGATGAATGGGATGGGTTATATGGTGGGGTTGCCGTTAGTGAATTCGTATCTCAATGCCGCCCTGGTATTCACAGCGCTGATCTATTTTTTCTTTCCCATGTATCTGCGCAATGGTATTATAACCATGCCCCAGTACCTGGGTGCAAGATTTGATAAAAGAAACCAGGATGTGTTCAGCGTTTTGCTGCTGCTGAGTTATATTTTTCTCAGCCTGGCGGTGGTATTATACGGAGGTGCAAAACTTTTTGAAGTATTATACCAGGTCCCGATATGGCAGGGAATATTGGTCATCGGGTTGGTATCCGGATTGATCACGGTATTTGGAGGCATGTCTTCGATGATTAGCGCTTCCGTGCTCCAGTTTATCCTTATGTTTTTGGCGGGAGGCGTACTGTTTTATCTGGGGATCAATAAACTCCCTAATGGCTGGCAGGATATAACGGCTAACGCCCCCGGAGGTTTTCATTTAATGCAGCCTATGAATACGCCGGTCATGCCCTGGCACGCGGTGCTGTTTTCTCTTTTTAATTTACAACTTTATTACTCCTGTATGAACCAGTCTCTGGTCCAGAGAGGGTTTGGCGCCAAGACGGAATGGGATGTCCGTATGGCGATCGTGTTTGCGCTGGCTTTTGTGTTGCTGCGCCCGTTCCTGGAAATCTTTCCCGGGATGATAGCCCGCGCGCTTGCTTTTAGCGGAAACCCGGAATTTGTAATTTCACAGGAAAGAATAGACGACGTGTATCCGATGCTGATTCAGAATCTGGTACCCTCCGGTTTACAGGGATTGATTATTGTAGGGATATTGGGAGCCGTGATGTCCACGGTGGCAGCTTTTCTAAACTCTATTTCCACCCTGATCACGTATGATGTATATAAGAAATGGATCCGGAAAAATGCAAGCGATAAATCGCTGGTGAGGGTAGGAATGTGGAGTACCTGTCTGTTAATGATTTTCAGTATCTTTTACGCTCCGGTGATTGGAAAATCCGGAGGAATATTTATCTATTTCCAATCCTTATCCACCTATATGGCAGTGCCGGTTGCTACCTGTTTTTTGTTTGGTATGTTTTGGAAACGCACAACAGCCTCAGCTTCGTTGATTGTGTTAATAGCGGGGATCCCGTTAGGAGCATTGATGCAGTTGTGGATAATCCCCGGACTGTTTTCAGAACATCATATCAGCAGGTACGGGTTGGATAATTTTTATGTGGCAGGGGGGATCACACAGATCGTTTGTATTATATTGATCACGATGCTGAGTCTCATTACCAAACCACCGGAGTACCGGAAGATTAAACCCTATATCTGGAATAAATCTATGTTGCGGCTGCCCCCTGGCGATCCCGAAAGACCCTGGTGGCAAAAAGTGGAATTGTGGTGGGGGATATTGATCCTGGTTTATGCAACGCTTTATATCGTGTGGTGGTAAAGTGCTATAATATATTATGCTTGAAGAAATGGAAGAGAAAAATTTAAGTGAAGGTCAAACGGTACTGTGCCTGATGGCCCATCCCGATGATGCGGAAATACTGGCGGGAGGTACGCTGGCTTTATTGGTGAAAGAGGGTTGGAAAGTGGCGATTGCCTCAATGACACCCGGTCAGGCCGGATCCACTCAATTAAATGCTGAAGAAATCAGTGCGGTTCGAAGAGTGGAAGCCGAAAAGGCGGCGATGGTCATCGGCGGCTCTTACCATTGTATGGAAGCGGAAGACGTATTTATAGCCTATGACAGGCCGACGTTGTTAAAAGTAATGGAACTGTTCCGGCGGGTACGCCCGGATCTTGTTATTACACACAGTCCGCAGGATTACATGCTGGATCATGAAATTACCAGCCACCTGGCGCAAACGGCCTGCATGGGCGCTACTATTCCTAATATTGAAATAGCAGGTTTCCAATCTTTACCCACTGTGCCGCATTTGTATTATGCAGATGCTGTGCAGGGGAAGGATCGTTTTGGGAATGAAATTACGGGAGATATCATGGTGGATATTACTGCTGTGATGGATACTAAGGAGCAGATGTTGTGCTGTCATCAGACGCAGCGGGATTGGTTGCAGTATATTTCAAAAGTGGATGAGTTTGTGATCATGATGAAATCCTTTTCCGAACGTAACGGCCGTCTGATAAACAAACCTTATGCAGAAGGGTACCGGCAGCATCTGGGTTATAGCTATCCGCAGGATGACCTGCTGGGAAATGCGCTGAAAGAATTGGTTCATCCGCTAAAAATGAATGGATGATATCGCAACGCACAGAAAACGGCATCATACTCCTTACACTCGAAAACGATTTGCTGCGTGTAGAGCTGGCGCCTGCATTGGGCGGCAGGTTTACAAGCGTTTATAATAAATCACTGAACAAGGAATTTCTCTGGCATAACCAGTCCCTGCCTTTGGAAAAGGCGGAGCCCGGTGCAGACTATGACAGCAATTTCTGGGGAGGCATAGATGAGCTGTTGCCGAATGATCTTCCGGAGAAGATAGATGGCATTGATTATCCGGATCATGGAGAATTATGGACAACGGCGTTGGATCATGTTGTAGAAGCGGAGAACGTGATCCTGTCCGGCACTTTACCGAAAAGCCGCTTGTTTTATCAGAAAACGGTCATCCTGGAGAAAAACCTGCCGGAAGTGAAAACAAATTATACCATCCGCAACCTTTCCGGTGGCACAAGACATTTCCTATGGAAGCTGCATGCCGCATTGCAGATCACGGTGGGCGACCGGCTGAAAACGTCTGCCAAAAATGCCCGTGTGGTTGATCCCGGTTCCTCACGGTTCCGGGCAACCGGTGAATTCGGTTGGCCGGAAATAGAGGGAATGAATGCGGCGATAGTACCGCCGAAAGATGGAACGATGGATTTTTTCTACCTGTACAATGCCCCGGAAGGGACAATGAAGATGATCTCCGCGCATGACGACCATTGCTTTGCTTACCGGTACGACCAGGAGGTGTTTCCCTTTCAATGGTATTTCGCTTCCTACGGTCAGTTCAGGGGTCATTATACGGCGATACTGGAACCGGCTTCGGCCATGCCGGTAAGCGTGAATGAGGCAGCAGGTTTGGGACAATGTTCGGTATTGGAGCCGGGAGAGGAGATGAATACGTCAGTGACTATATATGCGGGGGTGAGGAATGAGGTGTGAGGAATGAGGCATCAGGTACGAGGCAACGCCTAAAAACCTAAAACCTGATACCTGATACCCGATACCTGAAACCCGATACCTGTGTCCTGAAACCCGACAGCCTCCGATAATTGAATGAACTTAAACATCAGTATATGAAAATTGAATCCGTAGATTTTTTTTATTTAAGTATGCCGGAGATATTGGATATCGGCGACGGCAGCCAGGATGCCGCCTTAGTGCGGGTACGAGCCGGCGGTTGGGAAGGATGGGGCGAATGTGAAGCGGCGCCTCTGCCAACCATCGCTGCTTATGTTTGTCCGATGTCGCACAGCGCCTGCAAGCCGGTAAAAGCCTCTGTGGAAGGCATGAATCTGAATGAGCCGGGGGATATTGAAAAGATCAGCAGAAAAGTACACGAGAATAGTTTTGACTTATTACAGGCGGATCACACCTTGTCGGGCATTGATATCGCACTTTGGGATTTGCTGGGAAAATATTTGAACGAGCCGGTATATAAATTGCTGGGATACAAAAAAGCTTATTCTAAAATACCTTACGCTTCACAATTGTTTGGCGACACGCCGGAGCAGACTTATCAAAAAGCCCTACAGTCAAAACAAAGCGGTTACCGTGCGGTAAAATTTGGCTGGGGACCAATAGGGCGCGGCACCGCGGCAATGGATGAAGCGCATTTCAAGGCAGCCCGGGAAGGCTTGGGCAGCGATCGCTACCTGATGATTGATATCGGAACCTGTTGGGTGGAAGACGTGACCGCCGCGCGGGAAAGGTTGAAAGTATTGAAGGAAATAAATGCCTACTGGCTGGAAGAACCGTTTGCGAACATGGCTCTGGATGCGTACAGCCAACTGGCAAAGTCGGAGCCCCGCGTACCCCTGGCGGCAGGTGAGGGATGTAACAATTTTGTGCAGGCAGCCGCTATGATCAGTCACGCCGGGCTTCAGTTTGTGCAGATTGACACAGGCAGGGTTGGCGGAATCACCGCGGCTAAACGAGTCGCTGATCTGGCGGCAAAGAAAGGAGTTACTTATGTAAATCATACATTTACTTCACACCTCGCTTTGAGCGCTTCTTTGCAGCCTTACGTTGGATTGAAAGAAGATATTATCTGTGAATACCCGGTGGAGCCAAAGCAATTGGCATTAGACATTACCACCGGCCATATTGCCTTAAATAAAAGCGGGGAAGTGGCGGTGCCGGAAAAGCCGGGCTTGGGTGTTGACATAAATGTAAAAGCTTTGAAGCCATATTTGGTTGAAACCGATATCTTCATAAAAGGAAAACGGGTTTATTCAACGCCGGATCTTTAAACTAACGATACCATGACCTGTTTACGATGCCTTATATTCCTTTGCTTTACGTTTTCGGCTTATTTAACCGGCGCGGCACAAGGCCTGCCCGGCAAGATGAATGATGTGGCCTTTGTGTCGGAGTTAGATGGAACAACACAGCGCTATGTAGAAATATTGCCCGGAGGTTTTGATAAGGAAAAGAAATGCGATTTACTCATTGGACTGCACGGTCATGGTTCGGACCGCTGGCAGTTTGCAAAAGACCTGCGGGGAGAATGCTCTTCTTTCAGGGACTTTGCCGCTCAGCATCAGATGATCGCTGTTGCTCCCGACTACCGGGCTAAAACCTCCTGGATGGGGCCTGCCGCGGAGAAAGATATGGTACAGATCATTCAGGAGCTCAAACGGAAGTATCGCGTTGGCCGGATATTCATAGTGGGGGGCTCTATGGGAGGCACGGCTGCCCTTACCTTTGCCGCTATACATCCGGGGTTAGTTGACGGGGTAGTGTCAATGAATGGCCTGGCTAATCATTTCGAATACGGAAAATTTCAGGATGCTATCGCCGCATCATTTGGAGGGGATAAACAAACGATCCCTGTAGAATATAAAAAACGCAGCGCTGAATATTGGCCGGAAAAGCTGACTATGCCCATCGCTTTTACAGCGGGAAAACAGGATTCCGTTGTGCCTCCGGAGAGTGTAATGCGATTAGCCCGCGTGTTGCAGATATTGGGTCGTCCTGTTCTGCTGAATGTGGATGAAACGGGCGGACACGAAACGGGGTATAAGGATGCTTATGATGCGATGGCGTTTATGTGGAATAATGCGAATAAAAGATAAAACTATATGATGACAGGAAGAAGGTTTGATAATCAGGTTGCCGTTATTTCAGGAGGAGCCGATGGTTTAGGCAAAGCCATTGCTATGCGGTTAGGCGCTGAAGGCGCAAGGCTGGCGATATACGACAACAACGCGGATAAGCTCCGTCCGGCAGTGGCCGAATTGCAGAATGCCGGGCATGAGGCAAAAGGGTTTGCTGTAGATATTTCCAGTGAAAAGGACGTTGCCCGTGCATTTGAGGAAGTAGCCGGCCATTTCGGACGTGTTGATATTATGGTAAATTCAGCAGGGATAGTGGGAGCCACCAACACCTCCATACTTGATTATTCCGTGGATGATTTTGATAAAATATATCGGGTAAACCTCCGCGGCGCTTTCCTGATGTCGAAATATGCTTTACAGGCAATGGCCGGGCGCGGGTATGGCCGGGTGCTGTTGATCGCTTCAATCGCGGGAAAAGAAGGCAACCCTTTTATGGCCGGATACTCGGCCACAAAAGCGGGAGTGATCGGCCTCGTGAAGGGATTAGGAAAGGAATTTGCTACCCGGGGAATTACCGTAAACGGGCTGGCGCCGGCAGTGATAAAGACCGCCATGAATGCGGATACTGCGCCGGAGCAGATGGCTTATATGACGGCAAAGATACCGATGGGCAGACTGGGAACTGTGGAAGAGGTAGCTGCAATGGCTGCTTTTATTGTATCGCCTGAAAACAGTTTTTCAACAGGATTTGTTTATGATATATCCGGCGGGAGGGCCACTTACTGATGAGTACGGATCAACGAAAACAGGTTTTGGTGCTGGGTGGCTCATCCGGCATAGGTAAATCCATCGCGCAGCGTTTTGCCTGCGAGGGATGGTGTGTGATCATCGCTTCCAATGATAGTGAAAACGCGGCTTTGGCTTGCAGCGAACTACCGGGGGAGGGTCATTGCTGGTTTGCAGTGGATGTGCGTTATGACGAACAGATTGATCATCTGGTTGGGTTGCTTAAAGCCGGGCAAGCCAGGGTTGATGTATTGATTAACAGCGTTGGGATATCGGAGTCTTTTAAAGTGTTGGATACTGATTTTGCAGGGTGGAATAATGTATTAGAGGTGATGCTGTATGGCACGGTAAAAACCTGTCGGGCGCTTGTACCTTTCATACCCGAAGGCGGTAGAATCATTCATATCACTTCCATTCATCACCGGCGCGTGGAGAAGGGGCAATCGGCTTATGGAATGGCAAAAGCCGCTATCACCCAGTTTACAAGATCGCTGGCCCTGGAACTCGCTCCTCAAAAAATTCTGGCGAATACGATCGCCCCCGGGTTTATAGATACCGCCATGTCCGTTAAACAAAACGGTATAAACGAATTGACTACCGAATGGTTTCATGACAATTATATTAAGTATGATCATTTGCCTTTGAAGCGTGCGGGACGTCCGGAAGAAGTGGCAGGCGTGGCATTTTTCCTGGCCGGGCCGGATGCAACTTATATTACCGGCTCAGTAATAACCGTGGACGGAGGATTAACCATTACGTTTTAAGGATCATCTCGTTCAGGAACGGACAATATTTAGGAGCTGCTGTTTAACTACCTCGCATTTTATCCCACATCCATGAGGTGCCCCGGTTATTCAGCACCTTCTATTTATTGACCGTTAAATTTCTGCTCTTTTGTGAATCTCTAACCGTAAATTTGAGATAGCAAAATTTTTTAATGGAGATCATCCGAAGAACAGAGTTTATTACATGTATAAATATTTATTATCGTTTCTCGCTTATCTCCTGCTTTTTTCCTGCAAGGAAAATCAACGGCAGGATTATACCACCTGGCGGGTATATGGCGGAAGTCCGGAGAATATCAAATACTCCGGTTTGTCGCAGGTAGATACCAATAATGTAACCCAATTGCGGCAGGTATGGACCTATCATTCTGAAGGAAATGACAGCGCCCGCTTGGGTCCGATGCAATCTAATCCCATCATCGTGGATGGCATTTTGTTTGGCGTATCACCCCGTTTAAAATTATTTGCGATAGATGCCGCAACCGGGCAGGAAAAGTGGTCGTTTGACCCGGCGGATAGTCTGACCAATCCCCGTTGGACGTTGAAGTCTGTGAATATGAACCGGGGTGTTGCTTATTGGGAAGAAGGTGAGGACAAACGGATTATTTTTACGGCAGGGCCGGTAGCCTATGCGGTGAATGCGGTAACCGGGAAGCTGATCTCCGGTTTTGGCGAACAGGGAGGGGTAGATCTGAAACAGGGATTAGGACGAGATCCCAAGGCGCTCTCCTTATCTCCTACTTCCCCGGTGATGATTTATAAAAATTTGTTTATCCTGAGCGGACTGGTCAGCGATGCCACCCCCGGGCATATCCGGGCCTTTGATATTAAGACCGGAAAGCAACAGTGGATTTTTCATACTATTCCTTATCCGGGAGAACCGGGTTATGAAACCTGGGAAGATACCACCGCTTACCGGCACATTGGCTCCACCAATAGCTGGTCCGGCTTTAGCCTGGATGAGCAACGCGGAATATTATTCGCCGGCACCGGAAACCCAACCAATGATTTTTATGGAGGGAAACGATTGGGCGATGGGTTATACGGTAATTGCGTTTTGGCGCTGGATGCCCTGACGGGAAAACTGATCTGGCATTATCAAACGGTGAAGCACGATGTATGGGATATGGATATTTCCAGTCCCCCGGTATGCGTTACCGTTACCCGTGATGGAAAACGGGTAGATGCGGTGGCACAGACCACCAAAACGGGTATGGTGTTTTTATTTGAAAGAACTACCGGTAAGCCTTTGTTTCCTATAGAAGAGCGCCCGGTACCGGTAAATGATCCCGTACCGGGAGAAAAGTTGTCGCCTACCCAGCCTTTTCCGGTATTACCCAAACCCTTTGTGCGGCAACAGATAACGGAAAACGATCTGAACAGGCTGGTAGCGGATTCTGCTGAAATCAGGCAACGGTTTCTCAGCTTGCGCAACGAAGGTGTTTTTACGCCTCCTACTACCGGGGGTACGTTGATTATTCCGGGGTACGATGGCGGCGCCGAATGGGGAGGTCCGGCGGTAGACCCTGCCACTGATGTACTATATGTAAACGGCAATGAAATGGCCTGGATCCTGAACCTGGTAGAGAATAAGCCCAACTACGGCACGGGTACAAAGTTAGAAGCCGGGATACGGTTGTATCATCAGCACTGTATGGGTTGCCATGGACCTCAGCGAAACGGCTCGGGTGATTACCCTTCTATCAAAGACGCGAAAGATCATTACACGACCGCCGCCTTTTATGAACTGCTTTCCACCGGCAGACGCATGATGCCGGGTTTCAACCATCTCAGTAAAGAAGAGATGAATGCCGTCGCATCGTATGTGCTTGATCTTAAAGCCGAACAGCTGCAACGCTATCGCGGACGGATACCCGAAGCAGGCGCCGATACTATTCCTTCTTATGGTTTCACCGGCTATAATAAATTTCTAACCCGGGAAGGATATCCTGCCATCAGTCCGCCCTGGGGAACTTTAAGCGCTATTGATCTGAACAGCGGAGAATATCTTTGGAAAATACCATTGGGAGAATTTGAAGAGCTGACGCAAAAAGGCATCCCTATCACCGGGAGGGAAAATTATGGCGCGCCGGTGATCACGGCGGGCGGAC
The DNA here is from genome assembly GCA_023957125.1 of Chitinophagaceae bacterium. Taxonomy (GTDB): domain Bacteria; phylum Bacteroidota; class Bacteroidia; order Chitinophagales; family Chitinophagaceae; genus Agriterribacter. The sequence continues at coordinate 110,473 of JAMLHL010000013.1, read as the reverse complement.
TGGTTTTTATTGCGGCTACTTCGGATCAAAAGTTTAGGGCTATCAATAAAACCAACGGGAGGATCCTATGGGAAGCGGATCTGCCGGCCTCTGGGGTGGCTACACCATCTGTGTATGAAGTTAACGGCAAACAATATATTGTGATCGGCTGTGGCGGTTCCAAATGGGGCGGCAAACGCGGCGATAGTTATGTGGCTTTTGCATTACCATAAAGAACGGGTGGAGCATAGTTTCATCCCGGGCATATTAAGTTTTTATCCGCATCTCAAAAAATTCCCCGCTGATTACGCAGATTGTCGCTGAGGATGGCATTATCTTCGATCATCCGTGCGATCAGCGGGGGCATTCAACTGTCAAAAAGGAGACCGGTTGCTTTTATAAGCACCGTAGTTTGCCGGCAAGCATTACGCTTTCACTTTTGATTTATTGTTTTATGACGTAACTACATTATACGTTGAAGCCTTTCCGGAAGAAAGTACGGCAGACAACAAAATGATCACTGACAGGTATCATGAAGTTTACAAAATAGAGCAGGCCTTCAGGATAGCGAAAAGCGATTTACAAACCAGACCGATATTCCATTTTAAAGAAGAACTGATAAAATAACACCTGCTGATTTGCTCTATTGCATTGGTGGTATCAAAGCACGTGGAGCTCAAAAATAAACTCACCGGCAAAGAAATCAGGATAAGGGCAAATTCAACACCTCTGGTTTCGAAAATCATCAGAAAATTGAATCTGCTGACCCAATTTGGACAAGCCGGGATAAAATTTCCCGCTGATTACGCAGATTATCGCTGAGGATGGCATTATCTGCGATCATCCGCGCGATCAGCGGGGGCATTCAACTGTCAAAAGGCCGCCGGTTGCTTTTATAAGCACCGTAGTTACACCACCCTATGCAAATGCTCTCTTGTGGCTTCCTGCCAGGAATTGCAGCCCGCAAGGCCTAAACAGAGGTCTATATCGGCGAGTAAATTTCCGGTCACTTCTTTTACCCCGTTTTCACCTCCTAAGGCTAACCCGTACACATAGGGCCGGCCCAGCAGAACAGCCTTAGCGCCTAAAGCCATGGCTTTAAAAACGTCGGCTCCACGCCGGATCCCGCTGTCGAATAAAACCGTGGTTTTATGCCCTACCGCTTTTGTGATGCCGGCAAGCGTATCCAAAGCGCCGATGGCGCCATCCATCTGCCGTCCACCATGATTGGACACAATAATGCCGTCCATACCCTGGTCTATGGCCATGCGGGCGTCGTCGGGATGTTGAATGCCCTTAACCAAAACGGGCAGCCGGGTGCTTTCTCTTATTTCAGAAAGATTCTCCCAGGCAGAGGAAGGGTTGGAGAAACAATGTGCAAAATACAACAGGGTCTTCATCCGGTCGGCTGCGGGATCACCTATAGCTTCGAGAAAGACGGGATCAGACAAATAGTTGGCCAGTCCTTCATTATATAAAAATGGCAGGTAGGCATTGGCGATATCTCTTTCCCGCCAGGCAAAGATCCGGGTGTCCAGGGTTACCACGATAGCCGAATAACCGGCTTTTTCCGCCCGGTGGATCAGGCTCCGGGTAAATTCTTTATTACGGCCCCAGTACAATTGAAACCAATGCGGATTGTCTCCGTTTGCTTCCCCAATGGCTTCGAGGGTTTGAGAAGATACCGTACTAACGATCTGGGGTACATGAAGGTCTTTTGCCGCACGTGCAACAGCCAATTCAGCATCGGGATGAACGATGGACAACACCCCGATCGGTGCAAGCAATACCGGAAAGGGTAATTTTACCCCAAACAATTCGGTGGAGACGTCCCTGGCAGACACGTCTCCCAGCATCCGGGGTACGATCTGCCAACGGTTAAAAACTGCAGTGTTATTTTCCGTAGTGATTTCCGAACCGGCGCTTCCCGCAACATAGCCGAAAGCCTCCGGCGAAAGCGCTTCCTTGGCCTTCTTCTCCAGTTCATCAAAGGAAACGGGGATCTGCGGTTTGATTTGCTGCATTCCTTTGACGTAAATCTGCAACTGGTATTGCATACCTCCGGATAAACCGGTATTGGGTAGCTCACTCATGGCAACTGGTTGAGTTGTTGTTGAAAATATTTATTGACAAGACTTCTAAGATAAACAATCTTTATCTCAGAGACGAAACATCCACTCTTGAAGGCGTATCCTTCCCGCTTACGATGCTTGCGGCGCTTAAGGCGATAGCCTTTATTATCTCTGTCATATTTTTAAGATCCAGGGTTGATACTTCATCGCCGGGCGTATGATAATAGGGCTCACTGTCCATTTTGGAAGTGGAAATAGTGTGCGCGGGAACGCCTAACAGGGCTAATGTGGCGTTATCCGAACGATAAAATAATTGTTGGTCGGGGTAGGGATCGGGGTGAAATTTGAAGGAAGTTCCTTCGAGATTTTTTTCTAATATTTCACCCATATCCGTTTTTTCGTAACCCGTGATATAAGCTGAGTTTGCCCCCCACTTGCTGTCGGTACCGATCATTTCAATATTGAACATCGCCATTACCTTTTCGGGATCGAACTGTTGGGAGAAATACTGCGACCCGAAACCGCCCGTTTCCTCTGCCGTGAAAGCGGCAAAGACGAGCGTCCGTTCGTTATTTTTCAGTTTTGAAAAATACCTTGCCAGCATCATTACGGCCGTGGTACCCGACGCATCGTCATTGGCGCCGTTATAAACAGAATCGCCTTTTGCGTCGGGCTCGCCAATTCCAAGGTGATCGTAGTGCCCGGAAAAGATGACGTATTCCTCTTTTTTACTTTTTCCCGGTAAAAGCCCGACTACATTTTTGAGCTTTTTCTCTGTTACCCTGTGGGTAATGGTGAAACTATAGTGGACGGGCGATTGATCGGTTAATATAAAAACGACGCTATGGTCCGATCTGAAGCGCTCTCTTTTGAGCCGGTTCAGGTTTTGGAAGGCGGCGCCGTAGGTGTTATCCACCCATACTATATAGCTTTTCCCCGACATGATATACCGGTAAGCCGTATTGAATAATTGGTCGCCGCCATTAATTTTTACCACTTCAAAGCCGGAGAGTTCATTTACGGTTAGGGATTCCTGTGAGGTGAAAGCGATAATATTTTCATCGTTGATTGGCTGTCCGTTTATATTTCCTTCCGCCGCAGTTTGAATAGTACTGACCAGGCTGAATTCCTGGAAATAGCCGGCAGAATCGGAGACGGGTTGCAGTCTCGATTTTTTAAAGGACTTCGCTATATAATCCGCCGCCTTGTCAATGCCCGGGGTAAACAGCCCCCGCCCCTCCATTTCATCAGCGGCTAAGGTCTTTTCTATGGCGCTGACCTTTTTGACCTTGATCATCCTATCCATCTTTTGAGCGGATACAGAGAAGGAAAGAAATAGCAGAAAGGAAAAAACGGAATATTTTTTCATAACAAAAAGGATGAATTTTTTAAGAAAAAACGACGGAAAAGACGAAGATAATGAAACCCGGCTTATGCAAAGCGTCACCGGATGAGGCCTGCAAAAGCATCTTTCTATGTATGGATGATAGAAAAAACATCTGTGGGAATGGCTATCTCAAAAAATAGAATATTTGTGTCTTAAAAAATGTTAGTGGATATGGTGGGTGCTTTTACAATTGTCGCCGGTTGGTGGAGACACCAACCGGGGCAGCCAGCCGTGGGCGGTGTCTCCACCGCCCACATGAAGCAAGGGTGAAAAAGATTTACCGGACGCTGAACGAAAAAAATTGACGGTTATGGTGCTGTAGTTTCCCTGAAATAATCCGGCTTCAATTCCGTTATAATAAACCTATGCTAAAATGGACCATTGTATTAATCCTGATCGCTGTTGGGGCTAAGGCCCAGGTGTCGGCCGATCTTTCCCTGTCCACGGGCTGCAATTATGTTTCTTTCGGGCAATATGCCAAATTTGCGGGACAGTTCTTCTATCAATATAAGGGATGGAATTTCTCTGCCGGCGCCGGCGCCATTTTTTCTCATGAACGCGAAAAAAAATTAGATGCCCTTAGACTATCCGTTTCCAAAGATTATACGATAAAGGAATTTCTTTTTACCACGGATATATTCTATCAGAGATCGCCGTTTTCTGCCCGTTTGAACGACCAGACTGCGGGGATTTTATTTAATCATAAACGCAACCGCTGGTATTTCGATTTGGGCGCTAATACCCGGGTGTACAGCCTGACAAATAAATATAAAAGCGGAACCGGTTACTCCGAAAACGCACTCTGGGAACCGGTTAACGTGATGTATAGGTTAACCTGGCATAAACCCGTTGGCGCTAAGTTAGAGATCAACACTTCCATAACCAATTTCGATCAGTTTCTGATTGAGCAGGAAACCAATCCTTTTCTGATTGCAGATTTCCAATATGGGGTCACGGAAAAATCGAAGATCTATTTTGATGCCGTTTATCAGCAGTCCGGGCTCTTTAATATCAAAGTGAATTATTTCGGGTATTACCTGAGAGCCGGTTATAAAATAGATATAGGCAATACCCCGGATAACAGAATAAAAATCAAGGCGATTGAATTCTGAAAAACCTTTTTAACAGACTATGAAAATATTATTTCCGCCTCTCGTGAAGCTCCCTTTCCCGCTTTTGATACCCGTGTTTGTTTTGTTTTCTTCCTGTCTGAAGGAAGCCGACTTTTCGGGTCTTGTGTACTCGCCGGATCGCGTTGAAAAGCGATTTGCACAATCCATGGAGTGGAACGCCCAACATCCTTTTGAAAACATCATAGTGGGCGGGGAAAATTATAAACTATTGATCACCGGCGACGTTCATTTGGGAAGTTCAGCTACCATCAATAACTATTTAAAATTCCTGGAGAAAGCCGGACAGGACGATATAAGCGCATTGGTTTTTGTAGGCGATATTTCTACCGGCAGAGAAGGAGACCAGCAAAGCTTTAAGGATCATTTGCCTGATCCCTTAGTGAAGCCAAGCTTTGTAATGGTGGGTAATCACGAATTGTATTTCGACGGCTGGAAGTATTTTTCCCGGCTGTTTGGTTCTTCTACCTATTATTTTACCGTTCAAACGCCTGCAAAAAAGGACCTCTATATCTGCCTCGATTCCGGAAGCGGCACGCTGGGGAAAAGTCAGCTCAACTGGTTGAAGAGTATCCTTGAAACCCAACGAAGCCGGTACGACCGGTGCGTGGTCTTTACCCATAGCAATTTTTTCCGGGAACATCATACAGCTTCCACAAGCCCCCTGGTAGAGGAACTGCTGGTTTTAATGGATCTTTTCGAAAAGCATAAAGTAAATATGGTGATTACCGCTCATGATCATAAGCGGGCTATAGACCGGTTGGGAAACGTTACCTATCTGATTTTAGACGCCCTTCGGGATGACGCCAAAAATGCTACCTGGCTGGTGTTGCAAAAGCAATCTCAGGAAGACCTGAAGCCGGGAGCAGAGGGATTTCTCTATTCTTTTGAGAAGCCCTGAGCTCCGGCAAGTCTTTCCGGCAGTCGTACAACACTTTAGATGGGATAGCCGGAGTTTCCCTGAAAAACAATCACAAGCCTTTAACCCTTAATTATCCAAAAAATCAGCTACCTCCGATAATTCCGGCGTATGATTTCCCTTATTTTCCAACGGGATGTAGGCCGCCTCCATTTCTTTGGTGTAGTCGGTTTTCTTCTTTTTACCAATCCTTCGTTGCAGTCCGTCAAAAATGGAGTACACTACAGGCACTATCACCAGGGTGAGAAACAGGGAAGACAACAAACCGCCTATAATAACGATTGCCAATCCCCGGTTCATATCCGCGCCATCGCCCTGAGCAAGCGCAATAGGCGTCATGCCGATTACCATGGCTATGGTGGTCATCAGGATAGGACGTAAACGGGCATGGTTAGCCGAAACCAAAGCGTCGAAGGTGTTGTCGCCCTCCGCTTTTCGATGATTGGCGAAATCAACTAACAGGATAGCGTTTTTGGTTACCAGTCCGATCAGCATAATAATACCCAATATGGTGAAGATGTTCAGCGACTGGTTGGCTAACGCCAGGAATAACAGGGCGCCGATGAAGGATAAGGGCACTGAAAATATGACTATAAAAGGGGTAGAAAAACTATCATACAAAGCCACCATCACCAGGTACACCAAAAGCACGGACGCGATCAGTGCAACCCCTAAGGTACCAAAGCCTTCTTTCTGGTTTTCCATATTGCCTCCCCAGATATAAGCCACACCGGGTTTCTTTTCCAATTTTGAAAATTCAGCTTCCCATTCCTGGGCTACCGTGCCGAGGGGTCTTCCAATTACCTGCCCCTGAACGGATACTGCAGGGGATTTATCCCTGCGCTCAAGCAGCGTGGGCCCCGAACTGTAGGCTACGTCCGCAAACTGGCTCAGCAGGATGGGCGTTCCCTTGTTGTTCATGAATTTCAGATTTTTCACATCGTCAATACCCGCTCTGCCTGATTCGTTGTACTTAATATTGATATCGTACTCGTTTTCTCCCGCCCTGTATTTATTATCGGTATTACCCGAAAATGAGGTTTGCATTACGGCGCCTACTGAAGCGATATTTAATCCCAGTGAAGTCATCTTGTCCCGGTCCACCTGCACCCTGATCTCCGGGTTACCGGCTTCGGAGGTTAATTTAACGCCGGTGGCCCCGGGGATTTTTCTCAACAGCGCTGCGGCATCTTCTGCAAAAACCTGGGCGTCTTCCACATTAGGTCCGATTATCGTCAGTTGCAACGGCGATTGTTCCGCACCCATAATCCCCACGTTAACCGTCTTGATTTTTGCGTCTACCAATATGTTTTCCAGCTCTCTTTTTAAAACAGCGGAATACACCTTAGAACTTTTTTTGTAATCCTTTCTCAACTTTACCAGGATCTCCGCTTTATACCGCGAACCGCCTACCGATATCAAACCGTCCGATGCCTGACCGACCGTAGTGATCATGTCTTTCACTTCGGGCCTTTCGGCAATATAGGCTTCTGCCCGCTTCGTTACGGCATTGGTTCTTTCCAGGGAAACGTCTTTCGGTAATTCAAGCTGTACGTAAAACTCGCCCCTGTCTATACCCGGAAAGAAATCCGTGCCTATATAACCGTTTTTCACCAAAGAAAAAGAAGCAAACAATAATACGATCGCAATTACGAGGGTCAATACTTTGTTGAGCCTGGAACGAAGTGACCATTTCAGGATGCCGGACACCCAGTGGGTGAATTGGGTTAGTCCTTTTTCGAAACCATGAATTAATTTCCCGGAGACAGACCTGGAGCTGATGATCTCCAACTTGCCAAAGCGGGAATACAGCCAGGGTACAACGGTAAAGGATACCAGCAAAGACAGCAGCGTGGAGATAATAACGGTTACACAAAACTGCGCGAGGATATTGGCTACTAATCCCGTGGACACGGCAATGGGTAAAAACACTACCACTATTACAAGGGTGATGGCCGAAACCGTAAAACCGATTTCTTTGGCGCCATCAAAAGCCGCGCGCACCTTGTTTTTCCCCATCTCCATGTGGCGGTGAATGTTTTCAATCACCACGATGGCGTCATCCACCAATATCCCTACCACCAGCGACAGCCCAAGCAGCGACATCAGGTTGAGCGTGTAACCCATGAGCAACAAACCGATGAAGGTGGCGATTAACGACAGCGGGATAGCAACCATGGTGATGGCCGCATTGCGCAAACTATGGAGGAAGAACAGCATGATCAAGCCTACTAATATAATAGCAATGATCAAGTCGTGCATCACGTTATTAGCGGCGTTGAGCGTGAACAACGAGGAGTCATTCGCTACCGTTAGTTGAACTTCATTGTTTTTGTAATCTGTCTGTACCTGGCCGATAGTAGTGCGTACCTGTTTGGATACCTCAACCGCATTAGCGTCAGATTGCTTGAACACCTGCAGCAGGATGGTATTTTGCTGATCTACCCGGGCAATTTTTTCTATTTCTTTAATCCCATCCTGAACATCGGCTACATCCTTTAAAAACACGATGGCTCCGGAAGGGGTGGTCAGCGGCAGGTTCCTAAGCTGATCAATAGAATTTACTTTCCCTGCTAAACGGATCGTCGTGCGGTTATTTCTTGTGCTTACGTTCCCGGTTGGAAAGTCAAGATTCGACGCTGCCACCACCTGCTGCACCTGTGTAATAGACAGCCCGTACCCCTGTAGTTTCACAGGATCTACGCTGATCTGGATTTCTCTTTCCTCGCCGCCGATCATATCTACTTTGGCTACCCCATTGATACGGGCAAATACAGGTTGTATTTTTTTGTCCAGCAGATCGTACAACTCTTTTTCGGAAAGATTGGAAGTAACCGCCAGGCTCATGATAGGCACATCGTCAAGTGAAAACTTCGACAAACTGGGCGTTTTAACGTCTTCCGGTAAGTCGTTGAGCACCGCGTTTATTTTTCGCTGGGCATCAGTTAAAAGAAAGTTCACATCGGCGCCGTTATTCAGCGTGATCATGATCAGTGAAACATTCTCCATGGACTTGGATTCCATCTTCTTAATGCTTTCCAGCGAGGCCAGTGCATCTTCTAATTTTTTAGTGACGGAATTTTCCACTTCCGAAGGAGACGCTCCGGGGTAAATGGTTTGAACGGTAAGAACATTTACTTCAAACCGTGGTACCAGTTCATATCCCAGGCGGGTATAGGAGAATATACCTCCCAGCGTGAGTATAATAAACAATACGATGATTAAGCTGGGGCGTTTAATGGATATTTCAGTTATTTTCATCCGTTAATTGTTTGTCTTTTAATGGTCGGATGGAACTTCGCAGATTATCATTCCGTTTGTGGTACAATAATTTATTATGCTAAGTTTCATTGTTACCGTTGTTATTAAATTACCTGTACCGGGGTTTGGTCGAATAAGTTGATCTGCCCGGAGGTAATTACCTGGTCGCCTGCGCGTAATCCGGACAATACCTCAATATAATCGCCGAAGTTCCTGCCGCTTTGCACCCGCTTTTCAATTGCCTTGCCGTCTTTCACGACAAAGATCTTATTATCACTTACGCTGCCTACAAAGGCTGTACGGGGCACTAATAAGGCATGGACAGAGCTGCCTTCTCCGAATTTTGCGGTACCGTACATGCCGGCGCGTAATTCGTTTTTCGGATTGGGTATTTCTATTTCGACGGGGAAATTCAGATTTACATCCGCCTTAGGTGCGATGAAGGTGATTTTCCCGGTAAACTTTTTATCGGGCAGTACGCTTACCGATACGTCAACGGTTTGCCCCGTTTTAAGCGCCCCCACATTTTTCTCATCCACATTCACCTTCAACTTTAGTGTACTGATATTTACCACCTCAAAAGCCGGCGTGCCTGCATTTACGTAACTGCCGGGTTCTATTTTTCTGCTGTTCACGATACCAGCTACTGAAGTTTTAATGGCTACATCGCCTGCCGTGATTTGTGCAGTTCTTAAATTATTTTTAGCCGTTTCGTATTGAAGACGGGCGCCATCCAACTGTTGCCGGGTAACGCCGCCGGTTGCGAAAGCACTTTCAAATCTCCGGAGGTCGGTTTCGGCATTGTTCAGGTTTGCAGTAGCATTGGCAACAGATACGTCCTGTTTGTCGCCTACAATCACCGCCAGAGTTTGTCCCGCATGTACAAAATCCCCTTCTTTTATCAATACGGAGGCTATCCTGCCGGCTGCTTCAGCGCCCACAATCACTTCCTGTTTGGGGATAAAAGTACCATTGGCTAAGTAGCTCAGGTCAACGTCTTTGAGCAGGGCGGTATCAATACGAACAGATACCGCGGTGTTTTGTTTTGCCACTTCATCAGTAGCCGCTTTATTGGTAGCTTTATTTTTGTCTAACTGGAATTGAATACCAGCCAGCGCTGCTACAACAGCAACAACTGCAAGGATGATCCGGACAGCAGAGGTTTTCTTATTTTTCATTTTTGTATATTTTGTGGTTGTTTTGAAGGAGAATAAAACCGTTTCGTTGGTTTGTTTTTATTCGTTGAGCAGTGATTTTAAATTTCCGTTGGCTTTTATCAACTGTATTTCCGCCACTTTATAATTAAGCAGCGAGATGGTTAAATTGTTTTGGGCATCTGCATAAGCTTTTTCAGCATCCAGCAGATCCGTCAGGGTAGCCAGTCCGTTTCTATAGTTGTTTTGTGTATTGTCCAGTACATCTTTTGCAAGCGAGATATTACGCCTGTTGGTGCCTACGGTAAGCAGGCTGTTTTTAATTTGAGACCTGGCATTATCACTTGCCAGTTCCAATCCCAGCCGGGTATCCGCGATATCTGCTTTCAGTTTTCTGAGATCTATATCGGCCTGGTTAACCTTAGCACGGGTGGTGTTGCCATTGAATATGGGTATGTTCAGGTTTAAGCCCAACGCCGAAAAGCCGGACCAGTTTACGTTGCTGTTTTTATTAAAAATGGGCATATAAGGTCCCATTCCCAGGTAACCCAGGTTTCCCGAAAATGACAGCGTGGGATAGTAGGCTGCTGTTGCCGCTTTTTTGTTTAAGCTGAGTAAATCCGACTGAAGGTTCAGCAGTTTTAGTTCGGTTCTGTTGGAAAAATCAGGTTGGTCATCAAGGATCGCCGCGTTTACTTCAAATGATTCTGCAGGGAGCACCAGCGGTTTAGTTATTTCCATACCAATGGCAAACTTCAGCGCATTTTCAGAAAGTTGCAGGGAATTCACCATTTGCTGTTTGCCGGCTTCGAGATTATTCACGGCCACCACGATCCTGTCGAGGTCTATTTTTTTGGCCAGTCCCGCGTCCACCAAACCGGCAATAATCTTTTGTGTTTTAATGGTGTTGTCCAGGTTGGTTTGAATGGTTTGCAGTTGTTGTTGCAATTGAAAAACCTGGTAGTAGGCGTCCGCAACTTTTTCTATCAATTGCTCATCCGTAAGTGTATTGTTGACCTGGTAAAACTCACGGGTTGTTTTTGCCGCTTTCAAACCGGTGAAGATAGCCTGGTTGAAGATCTGCTGGCTCACATTTAATGTAGCGGTGGACTGCCAGGGCTGCCCCATGGCCACCGTTAATGTTTTGCCCGGCGTCCCAAGCAGTTCGCCGGGTAATGCTACTTTTTGAAGCATAGCATTGTAAGTAAGATTGCCCGAGCCGTTTACCTGGGGCATAGCGCTGCCTCTCACTTCGTCAATGAGGTATTGTGCATTCTCTAACTCCAGTCTTGCCTTCTGCGCTTCAGCCTTGTGTTCAATCGCAAATCGTAAAGCTTGTTGCAGGGTTAATGTTTCCTGTGCGACAGCCATATTGCCGGTTAATATCCCGATACAAATGACTGCCAGCAACTTTGCTTTTCCCATTGTTTACATTATTATTTAAAAGTGTGGTTTAACAAATGTGTTAAATTGTTAATAAAAAAATCTATTTCAGGAGCGTTTTCAAAATGATATCTTTCCGTTCTTTAAGCAGAGACTGATACTGACGATCGCTTACCTGGAATGCTTTTTTAAACAGTGGTTGCACAATCACCGGGTAAATAAGCAGCGACATAAGGTTTAATAAAAATTGTATGGGTTGCATTTTTTCAATCGTTCCCTTGTTCATTGCTTCTTCGATCATTTTTAAGAACAACTTAATATCTTCATTTTTTTTGATATCCGCCATTACATTACTCTCATGCTTAACATCGTCGTTCATTCTTGATACAATATATATGTCCAGGTAGGGATAAGTAAAAGAATGTTCCGTCACAACGTCAATAAACCGTTCTATCCGCATTCTAAATGGAATATCTTCCTGCCCTACCGAGGATTTAAGACGGCTGGTCATGGCCTTTTTGGCATCGTTCAATACCTGGTCAAACAATACGTCCCGCGACCGGAAGTAGTAGTTGACCAGCGTCCTGTTCACTCCCGCCGCATCCGCGATCTCCTGGGTGGTGGCTTTAAACCTGCCCTCTTTAAAAAAAAGCTTTTTAGCGGCTTCTTTTATCTGCTGTTCGGTGATGCTGTCTTTAACTGCCATTTAACTATTATGTTTGACAATAATGTTAAACGCAAAATTAAAGTGGATTATTATTACAGCAAAATTTTTTTTGAAAAAAAATTAAAGAAGGGGAGGTTTCGCCAGGGGCATAATGGTAAGTCATTGAACGTCAAAATAATGGTATTTTTATGTCATAGAACTAAGAGAACCGGTCGTTGCTTACGGCAAACAGAAATTCACCATTGAGGAATACCTTGCAATGGAAGAAGCAGCCACCGAAAAACATGAATATTACAGAGGTGAGATCTTCGCAATGCCTGGCGCCAAAATGCCGCAGATCAGGATATCAAGAAACCTGCTTGTTGGACTAACAGGACGATCCATGAAGATATCTCCCTTGCAGATATTTACGCCGGAGTGAAGCAGGAGGTGTAGCGCTACCACTTTTGATTTGGTGAATAACAAAGATGCCCTGCAGATGAAACCGGGCACAAAAGGTTTTAATGCCGGGTGGTGAGTGCCCCGGAGTTTGTAAACAGGAAGGATCAGTTGATTTCTGATATGATACATTCAACGATTGCAAAAAAAAGATGGCTACGGATCATCCCCGTGGTTTTCATTACATATAGCCTTGCTTATTTAGACCGGGCCAACTTTGGCTTTGCCACGGCGGGTGGAATGGCTCATGATTTGAATATTACGCCGGCGATCTCCTCTTTGTTGAGCGCGCTCTTTTTCTTAGGTTATTTTTTCTTCCAGATCCCGGGCGCTTTGTATGCCGCTAATAAGAGTGCAAAAAGATTGATTTTCTGGTCTTTGATCCTGTGGGGTGCTTTGGCTGCGGCCACGGGTATGGTCAGCAATGTAAACCTGCTGATCGGTATTCGTTTTATGTTAGGGGTAGTGGAAAGCGCGGTGATGCCCGCCATGCTTATATTTTTAAGCAGATGGTTTACCAAATCGGAACGGTCGAGAGCCAATACTTTTTTAATTCTTGGCAACCCGGTTACCATTCTTTGGATGTCCATCGTGTCGGGTTACTTAGTTAAGTCGCTGGGCTGGAGGGAGATGTTTATCATTGAGGGGCTGCCTGCCATCCTCTGGGCTTTTTTCTGGTGGCGGTTGATAGAAAACCGGCCGCGGGAGGCAAAATGGCTGACCCCGGAAGAGAAGGATGCTCTTGAAGAGCAACTGAGGCTGGAGCAGGTAAATATCAAACCGGTAAGAAATTACCGCGAGGCGTTCCGGCAGAGGGTGGTCATTCTTTTAAGTCTTCAATATGCCTTGTGGAGTATAGGTGTTTATGGTTTTGTTTTGTGGTTGCCATCCATCATCAATGCCGCTCCCAACAGCGACCTGGTAACTACCGGATGGTTATCTGCCGTGCCCTATCTATTAGCTGTTATCGGGATGTTGGTGGCTTCTCATTATTCTGATAAAACGCTGAAGAGAAAAATATTTGTATGGCCCTTCCTGCTGATTGGCGCAATCGCCTTTTACGGTTCCTACCTGTTAGGAGAGGATCATTTCCGGATTTCCTTTGTGTTACTGGTAATAGCCGGGGGCGCCATGTATGCGCCGTATGGACCCTTTTTCGCCATCATCCCCGAAGTGTTACCTGAAAACGTATCGGGAGGAGCGATGGCGCTCATCAATAGTTTTGGCGCTCTGGGATCTTTTTTAGGCGCCTACCTGGTGGGCTACTTCAACGGAGCCACCGGTGGTTTCGGCGCTTCCTATATCTTTATGGCCGGCTCGCTTTTTCTATCCGCCATTATTACCCTGGTTGCGTTGAAGAAGGTAAAGTAGGGGTTGAGGTTGAAAAAGGGTAGGGCATATTGCTGCAGATTATTATGCTGAATTGACCGGAAAAAAATATTCCGAAGAATAAAATACCCGTTTCTTTGTATCCGGCTTTCCAACGGATCATCTATCCCGCTCAGGGCTCGTCTTTCTCTTTGTAATCATCATAACTGCTTTTGGCGAAAACGCCCGGTGCGGCATGGCTGCCCACAGGGAAATCGAGGTTCACATAATTGATTCCCGGAAGCATCGTAAGATTGAGTACAACGGTGGAAATATATTCAGAAACACCGAAAGAGCCCAGGTCATTGGCGAAGGAGCTGTCAACGTGGGCATAAACAGTATCCCCCGAAAGTTTTGAAAATGCCAGGCGTATGGACGGGTAGATGGAGTTGATGCCGTTAATAATGCTCCGGGGCTCTGATATGGTGATGGTATCGTCGTAAACCCTGGTTTTTTCTTTCAATGCGGTATTGGTCGTCCAGAAAAGAACGGTATCCGGCTGTTCCATTACCACCTGTGCCTCTAATGAATCACCGGCGTCATTTTGTTCCCCGGCAGGGGTATCCGGACCGGAACAACCTATAATGCCCGCCAGGAAAAAAGGCAGCAGCCTGCATAATATTTTAGACAACATATTTTAAAACGCTTATAAAAGCGAAAGGTAGGATATTTATTTAAGTAAAGTATAGGTTAACAGACTTAAAATATAGGCGAGTCCGGTCATATAAAATAGCTGGATGAGCGGCCATTTCCACGACCGGGTTTCCCGTTTTACCACGGCAAGCGTGCTCATGCATTGCATAGCAAAAACATAAAAGATCATTAACGATACGCCCGTTGCCAAAGTGTATATTTTGCTTCCGTCGGGCCAGGTGGCGGCCCGCATTTTTTCGCGTAGGGTCAGGCTGTTTTCGTCTGCGTCTCCACCCACGCTGTATATAGTGGCCATGGTGCCCACAAACACTTCGCGGGCCGCAAAGGAAGTGATCAGGGCGATCCCTATTTTCCAGTCGTAGCCAAGGGGTTTGATCGCCGGTTCAATCGCTTTTCCTAATATCCCCACAAAAGAGGTTTCCAGCAACGCGGTTCTTTGTTCTTCTTCGATCTCCCCGGCGTTACCGGGCTGTTGCACCAGTAATTGTTCATAATGGTTTTTTACAGCCTGCATTTTCTTAGGGGGGCCGAAGGTGCTGAGGCCCCACAGGATCAGGGAGATCATCAGGATGATTTTACCCGCTTCAAGAACGAAGATCCTGGCTTTTTCCACCATGGTTATTAACACGTTCTTCCAGCGCGGCGCCCGGTAAATGGGCAATTCAAGGATGAAAAAGCTCTTTTCTTTGATATGGATGAACCATTTCATTACGTAGGCTACTATCAGCGACATAACAATACCCATAAGGTAAAGCCCTGTCATTACGAGTCCGTGGAGGCTGATAAAGCCCATGTAGTAGGTGTTGGGGATCACCAGTGAAATGAGGATAATATATACCGGTAGCCTTGCACTGCAACTCATCAGGGGCGCTATCATGATGGTCAGCAACCTTTCTTTTTTGTTTTCAATATTACGGGTACTCATAATAGCCGGCACGGCACAGGCAAAACTGCTGATCATAGGCATCACACTCTTACCGTTGAGTCCTACCTTTCGCATGAGCTTATCCGTGAGGAAGCTGATCCGGGCCATATAGCCGGTATCTTCCAGGATGGTAATCAGCCCAAACAAAATCATGATCTGGGGAATGAACACGATAATTCCTCCCAGCCCGGCAACAAGGCCATTCACGATCAGGTCGCCAAACCAGTTTTGCGGCAACACCCCGGCCATCCAGCTGCTCATTTCGCCGAAAATCCACTCAATGGCGTCCATAGGATATTGTGCCAGCCAGAAAATGCTCTGGAACAAAACGGCCAAAACCCCCAGCAGGATGAGATATCCCCACACCCGGTGTAGTAAAATGTTGTCTAAGCGGTCGGAGGCTCGTTGTTTCTCCCGGGGATCAGCTTCCACCACCGTTTGCTGCATGATATGGCGGATCCGGGCATAGCGCTGTGTGATCTCTTCGGCCTGCACGCGGGTATGGTTAAAACCATGCTTCTTCTCGATGCTTTCAATCGTTTCCTGTATCGGGGCGTCAAAGGCAAACGATTCGTGATGAATGAGGTAATGCACTGCGGCATAATCGCTGATCCGGGGAAAGAGTTTTTTGATCTCCCGGATCGCCGCCTTCGAAGGTTCACCCGCCTCAATGAAATTCCGGGCGGGTGGTTTGTATAACTGTTTCGCCGTTTGGTCAATAGCTTTCTTAAGCGCGTTGATACCCTTGTCTTTTCTTGGATTTACCGGGATAACGGGTACGCCTAACTCTCTTTCCAACCCCTGCACATCAATGGACAATCCTTTTTTTGCCGCAATGTCCATCATGGTAAGCGCTATCACCACCGGTTTTTTAAGATCTATCACCTGGGAGGCAAAAAGAAGGTTCCGCTTCAGGTTACTGGCATCAACGATCAAAACATACAATTCGGGTTTTTCGTCAGTAGCAGGATTCATCAGCACATTATAGGAAACCCATTCATCGGAACGGCGGGGATACAGGCTGTAGGTACCCGGAAGATCAATAATCCTGGCGTGAAGCGAAGATGAAATTGCGGACTCCCCCGATCTCTTATCTACCGTTACCCCCGGGAAATTGCCCACTTTTTGCTTCAATCCTGTCAATACATTGAACAGGGAACTTTTTCCGCTGTTGGGATTTCCCAATAATGCGATATGTAATTGTTGTGCCTTCAATACGGAATTTTGAGAATTGGCAAAATTACGCGTAAATCAGGTGCTATTGTTACGAAATCGGTAAAGCAGTTGTGAATTCGGTAAATATGGCATGAAAAATGAACTTAGTTGAGCATGAACTTAGTTAGAATTGAGGACTAAGCTTAACTTTGGCCCTGCATGAAGCGGAGTGTAAAAACTACTTTCGCCGGAACGGCAATGAACCGATTACGATTATTCCCGGAATATCAAGGGAGATTAAAAAATTTCGAATGAAAAAAATACTTTTTGTAGTTCTGATTTGCTCACAGGGAGCTTTTGTTTTTTCACAAAGATTAAAAAAGGCGGACCGCAGAATGATGGAAAACCTGAAGCAGACGATCGGTTTTCTGGCGGATGACAAACTGGAGGGCAGGCGCGCGGGAACGCATGGAGAACAATTGGCTGCAGAATACATCGTGGATCAGTTTAAAGTCATTGGGCTTGCTCCCAAAGGGTCTGATGGCAGTTACCTCCAGCCTTTTGGTATTGACGGAGGCAAACAGATCAACAAAGCAACCCGTTTTTTGGTAGATGGTAAAAAACTCGTATTGCAGAAGGATTTTTTTCCGCTGGCTTTCAGCGCCAACGGCAATATTGCGGAAGTATCCGTAGCTACATCGCTTTCTGAAAAGGGGGCGCCCTGGTTTATGGATATTGAAGAGCCGGTAGAAGAAAACCGCGATAACCCCCATTTTGATGTGTATGAATACATCCGCAAGGAAGCCGGGATAGCTGCCGGCAAAGGGGCTACGGCTTTGATCCTGTACAATAGCGGAAATGATTACCATGAGGTTCAGTTCAACCGGAAGGACCGGTCTCCCGTGCTGGCTGTTCCCGTTGTTTATCTCACCCCGGCGGGGCGGAAAGCCTATCTGGGTGATGCTTCGGCTATTTATGAAATACAACTTGATGTGGAGCTTGGCAAAGATGAAAGAACCGGTAATAATGTTGTCGGTTATATCAATAATAATGCCGCCTCCACGGTAGTCATCGGCGCCCATTTTGATCATCTCGGTTACGGGGAAGATGGGAATTCTATGGTACGCAGCGGTCCGGCGCAAATCCACAACGGTGCCGACGATAATGCCAGCGGCACGGCAGCGCTGATAGAACTTGCCAGGGTGTTGAAACGGTCGAAAGCGAAGAAAAACAATTATCTTTTTATCGCTTTTTCCGGTGAAGAGCTTGGTCTGTTTGGTTCAAAATATTTCACCGATCACCCAACCATTGATCTTGCGGCCGTCAATTATATGATCAATATGGATATGGTGGGCAGGTTGAACGATAGCGCTAAAACGCTTACCATCGGCGGGTTTGGCACTTCTCCCGTTTGGAGCGACGTGTTGTTCGCTCAAAAGAAGTTGCCTTTTAAGATAAAAACGGATTCCAGCGGTACCGGGCCCAGTGATCATACTTCCTTTTACAGAAAGAATATTCCCGTATTGTTTTTCTTTACGGGTTTACATCACGATTATCATAAGCCTTCGGATGATGCCGATAAGATCAACTATGCAGGCGAGGTGCAGATCATCAAATACATAGCGGGGTTGGTACAGGATCTGAATAAAAAGGATAAGCTGGCTTTTACACCCACGCGGGAAACGCAAACCACCACCGGCACCCGGTTTTCGGTAACCCTTGGTATCATGCCCGATTACACGTTTAACGGCGCCGGCGTAAAAGTGGACGGGGTAAGTGATGGCAGAGCGGCGCAACATGCGGGTATCAAAGAGGGCGATGTGGTAGTGCAGTTAGGGGAATACCCGGTAAATTCTATGGAAACCTATATGAAAGCGTTGAGTAAATTTAAAGTGGGAGATAAAACAACCGTGCGGGTGAAGCGGGGTAACGAAGAGTTGAAATTAGATATTACGTTTGTCAAATAGTGAAATTTGCAATAGACAATAGCGCTTTAGTTGAAGATTTTTTTTCAGATACACAGGTGTTGGGCGTGGTGGCCCCTGTGAAGGATTACCGGTTTTGCTGGTTGTTGAACCAGACCCTGGGATACGATTTCCGGCTGAATGCCGATATTGAAATACAATTGGCGAAAAAAGGCAGGAAATATTTTTTCTCGGTGTTTGAGTTTGGCGAAACCGGCACTTCTTTTGTACATTATATATATAATAACCAGTTTGAAGGAGAATACCTGTTGCCCGAATTCCGGCACCTCGATTTTCTGTGGCTGACGAAAGGGGATGAGCCCGGAAAGGATCATATCCTGAATTTGAAGCAATCCATAAAACTTATTCCCGGTGTGCAACTGGTAACCAAACTGGAAAAGGAAATGATAAAAAACAAAATTCATTTGGTGTTTTAGAACGAGGCAAAAGATGAGGATTGCATTCTGATCCGACAGAAATTTGAAACTTAAAATAGTATTATCATGTGGAAGCAGGAAAATAACCGTTTGTATAAGAAATTTGAGTTCGAAAATTTTTCAGCAGCCTTTGCTTTTATGACAAGAGTGGCCCTGGAAGCGGAAAAAATGGATCATCACCCTTTGTGGACCAATGTATATAATAAAGTGGAGATATGGCTTTCCACCCATGATGCCGGCGATACGGTTACTGATAAAGACCGGGAGCTGGCTGAGAAGATAGACGGACTGTTGTAAAACAACCTGTCAGGTTGTGGTTTTCCTCCTTGCTGTGCGAAGCGTCCTCGCCTCGCACTATCTCATTGTCGCCTCCGGGCGATATTCCATCATCCGGTCGGAATTAGATCATCTCTCTTCATTCGTCTGCCTGCAGCGGTCTGACCCTCGTACCTCGGGCACCGACCGCGGCTCCAGGCATTCTCCCCTCAATCACGCTTTCAATCACCTCCGGGTAATGCTTATGTTCCAGCGCCTGTACTTTCTTGGCCAGGTCTTCAGGCGTATCATTGGGTTCCACCGGGCAACTTTGCCGGAAAATAGGGGCGCCGTGGTCAAACTGGTCATCCACATAATGAATGGTGATGCCGGTTTCTTTTTCCTGTGCGGCAAGGACGGCTTCATGAACAAAATGACCGTACATTCCTTTCCCCCCGTATTTGGGCAGCAGTGCGGGATGGATATTCACGATCCTGTTCGGGAATGCCTTTAAGAGTGGGACTGGAATTTTCCATAAAAAACCTGCCAGGATGATCCATTGTATGCCGTGGTTTGCAAGCTCGTCAACATAACCGTTGCCGTTAAAAAAGGGTTCTTTTTTTATAATCAGTGTAGGTATCTTTTCCTTTCCGGCTATCTTTAGCACCCCGGCATCGGGCTTGTTGCTCACGATAAGCGCCACTTGAATAGTGGGATGTTGGCGGAAAAAGTCAATGATCTTTTGCGCATTGGTACCGGTACCCGAAGCAAAAACGGCAATGGGAATTACATGACTGCCGGTTTGCGGAATGGGAATGCCCAGCCGTTTCAGAATTTTCTTTTCATATTTCCAGAAAAACGGGAACTGTCCGAACAGGAATGCCACCGGCAATAGTATGGCCTGGTAACCAAAAATAAGAATGGATAATCGAAGCAACACTTTCCACAGCCAATAGGTTTCATCGGTAAAGCCTACCCAGGAAGTAATGGCTTTTGATATCCAGGCGGTAGTCGTGCCCGTTATGGCAAATACACACAGAATAAGGATGAACTGTGTGGTGCTGACCTGCCATTTCCGTTGAAGCCGTTTTAACATGATAATCATGCAAGATGGTGAAAAAGCGGGAAAGATCCATATTTTATGTAAGCTGTGCAGGAAGGATTGAGCATATTACAATAACATGACAAAAATTTATAAGCCATAACGAAAAACTGTTGTAATATAGGCCGGATCAGGAAAAATATTTTTTGGAAATGTTAATATTTTATCAACGTGTTGGCCTATTTTTGCAGGCGTACGGAAAATGTTCACCTCAATACAAACTCCGGGTTATAATGAATTATCACCTTTCAATTGTTATAAAGAGATTGTTATTTAGATTTTCGATTGTCTGTGCTCTTTTTTCCCTGGTTTCTGTAGCCGGGGCACAGGATGGTAAAGCAATATTCAACGCAAAATGTGCCGCTTGTCATAACGTATTTAAAAATTCTACGGGGCCGGCATTGGGTGGTATGGAGGAGCGTGGACCCTGGAGCGACCGGAAGAAATTGTATGCCTGGATTCACAACCCTGCAGCATTTATGGCCAATGATCCCTATACCCAGGGATTAAAGGACAGCCATAATGGTATTCTGATGCCGGGCTTTGCAGACCTTACCGAAGCAGATATAGACGCGGTTGTGGATTATGTAAATACTACTTTCGCAGCCGGACCGGGGGGTGGGGCAAAGGCAGCTCCCGGTGGAGCAATAGCTCCCGAACCACATACGGACAATACCTTGTTATACGGTATTCTTACGGTGGTTTTAGCCATCATCGCGCTTATCCTGATGCAGGTAAACAGCAATTTGAAAAAAGTAGCTGAAGAAAGAGAGACCGCCGGATCGGTTCCTTTTTACCGCAACAAAACCAACATTACACTCGGCATTATAGTTTTATTTTTAGTAGGGGGTTATTATACCATCCAGGGTGCTGTAGGATTAGGACGGTATCAGAACTATGAACCGGAACAGCCCATTTTTTATTCCCATAAAGTGCACGCAGGGATCAATCAGATCAGTTGCCTGTATTGCCATGGCGGGGTGCAGGAAGGAAAATCCGCGAATATTCCTTCGGTTAATGTGTGTATGAATTGCCACATGGCTATTAATGAATATACAAAAGGCCCCCAGTTGTACAGGCCCGATGGGTCCGAAGTGAACGGAACGGAAGAGATTGGAAAGTTGTACTCCTATGCGGGATGGGATCCTGATAAAAGACAATATACGGGAGAAGGAAAGCCCATCGAATGGACCCGCATCCACAACCTCCCTGACCATGTGTATTTTAACCATTCCCAGCACGTAGTAGTGGGCCAGCAGCAATGCCAAACCTGCCATGGCAACATCACGGAAATGGATGAAGTACATCAGTTTACCGACCTCAGTATGGGGTGGTGTGTGAACTGCCACCGTACCACGAAAGTGCAGTTTACCGAAAACAAATTCTACAGTATCTATGAAAAATTTCATGATGATATAAAGAATAAGAAAATTGATAGCGTGACGGTTGAGATGATCGGGGGGATTGAATGTCAGAAATGTCATTATTGATTTGATAAAAACCGATTGCAGGGAGGCGGACGAGCGTTTATTTCATCCGCATCCGGCAAAACGGGGAAGAATTTTGGAAACCATAATTTAATTCATTTAATAACACTTTCCGGCTTTGGTATCTGAAGAATGGCAGTTGTATGATGTGATAACCGGGATCAAAAGCTCCTTTAGAGGTTAGCTATGAGTCAAAAAAAATATTGGCAAAACTTAGGAGAATTAAATAATACGGAAGGTTACCGGAAATTAGTGAAAGATGAGTTCCAGGAAGACCTTCCTTTTACATCCGCAGGCAAAACTATTTTGGATGCGAAAGCGCCCCGCAGGGACTTCCTGAAGTACCTGGGATTCAGTACCGCTGCCGCTACCCTGGCGGCAAGTTGTGAAACGCCTGTTATAAAAAGTATTCCCTACCTCAATCAACCCGAGAATTTAACGCCGGGAGTGGCGCAATACTACGCCACCACCTTCGTAGCAGAAGGCGATGTAACGCCGGTAGTGGCTAAAGTGAGAGACGGCAGACCCATCAAGCTGGAAGGGAATCCGGGGTCATTTATTAATTCCAAAGGAGAAGGTACTTCCGCAAGGGTGCAGGCCTCAGTACTCGATTTATATGACACCGGAAGGCTTCGTTTCCCGGTGGAAACAGCGGGAGATGAATTGAAGGAACTTCCTTCTTTTGAGGCTGTAGATAAGAAAATAACGGGTGAATTAGGAGGCTCACAGGTGGTGCTTCTTACTTCAACCATTAACTCTCCCACCACGCTGCAGGTTATTGGTGAATTCCTGGCAAAATACCCGGGTAGCCGCCATGTGCAATACGATGCTGTTTCGTACAGTGGATTATTGCTGGCCAATGAGGCAGCCTACGGGAAAAGAACGATCCCCACCTACCATTTCGACAAAGCAAAAGTGATCGTTAGCCTGGACGCCGATTTCCTGGGTACCTGGTTAAGCCCGGAGGAATTCTCCGGCCAGTATGCCAAAGGACGAAAGATCAACCAGAAGAATCCCGAAATGAGCAAGCACATCCAGTTTGAAAGTGTGCTGAGCCTTACCGGATCCAATGCCGACGACCGTTTTCTTCACCGTCCTTCTGAAACCGGCGCCGTTGTATTGAATTTACTGGCTAAATTGGGAGGCAATGTGAGCGCCCCGGCTATTAACGACGAAAAATTAAAGAAGGGTATTGATCTGGCTGCCGGTCTTTTGAACGAAAACAAGGGAGCCTCCCTCGTGGTATGCGGCAGCAACGATCCCAATATACAGTTATTGGTGAATGCCATTAATGAATTGACTGGCGCTAACGGCGTCACCATCAACTGGGCTAATCCCATGCAGGTTCGCAAAGGGATTGACAGCGAAATGGAACAGTTGGTGAAGGACCTGAATGCGGGCAGCGTTGGAACCCTCATCGTTTATGAGGCCAATCCTGCATATAATTATTACAATGCAGCCGAATTCATAAAAGGAATCCAAAAGGTTAAACTCTCTGTTTCCTTAAGCGACCGCGCGGATGAAACCTCTGCTTTGTGTAAATACATTATTCCCAGCCATCATTATCTCGAAAGCTGGGGAGACGCAGAAGGACGAACCGGGTTTTTCAGCCTTTTGCAACCCACCATTGCACCCCTGTTCAAAACAAGATACTTTCAAACATCCCTGCTCAAATGGAGCGGCAGTGATTTGGATTACGAAACTTATTTTAAAGAATACTGGTTAAAGCAGTTAGGCGATCAAAGTACATTGGATAAAGCGTTGCAGGATGGCGTGGTAGAGCCCGCTTCCCTGTCGTTTGCCTCTGCCCCTTACAATGGAGCCGGGCTTAGCGACGCCGCGTCGGCAGTGGGCGCTGCCCCAAAAGGCGGGAAAGCCGAACTGGTGTTATACCAGAGTGTTGCTCTGGGCAGCGGCGCCGCCGCAAACAATCCGTGGCTGCAGGAGATGCCGGATCCTGTCACCAGGGCTACCTGGGATAACTATGCTATGATCTCCTATGCCATGGCAGCGGAACTTGGCATTAAGTTGAACGACAAATATGAGGTGGAATTCCAAAAGCCGGTAGTTGCTTTTACGATCAACGGGCAGGAAGTAAAATTACCCATTCTCGCTATCCCCGGGATGCATCCCAATGTAATAGGAATAGCAGTGGGCTACGGCAGGGGCAAAGGAGCCGGCAGAGCAGCCGATGGCGTGGGTTATAATGCCTACCCCCTTGTAAATGGTAAAGGAAATACGCGTAGCTATTTTGTTACGGATGTATCTGATTACAAGAAAACCGGCGAAACTTACGACATAGCATACACGCAAACCCATAATCAATATGAGGGCCGCGTGGAGGTAGTAAGAGAATACACGCTCGAAGATTTCAAAAAGAACCCGGATGCCATACCGGAATATCGTAAAGAACTGGCGGAAGATTTTGCTAAGAAAACGGGCGATTTCAGAAACGAAGGCACCCTTTACCCGAAATATGATTCTCCCGGCGCACATTGGGGGATGAGCATTGACCTGAATGCCTGTACAGGTTGCGGTGCATGTACCATAGCGTGCATGGCCGAAAATAACGTACCGGTGGTTGGCAAGAGCGAAGTAAAACGTTCTCATGAAATGCACTGGTTGCGCATAGACCGTTATTTCGCTTCATTCCGCGACAACACAGAAGGGGATAACCTGAACGTGGTTTTCATGCCCATGCTCTGCCAGCATTGCGACAATGCTCCCTGTGAAAATGTATGTCCCGTGTCGGCTACCAACCACAGTTCGGAAGGGCTGAACCAGATGGCTTACAACCGTTGTATCGGTACGCGTTATTGCGCCAACAACTGCCCGTATAAAGTACGCCGGTTTAACTGGGCGGATTATACAGGAGCAGACTCCTTCCCGGATAACCAGCATTTCTCCGGAGTGGGTAAGTTAGACGAAGCCGTGCTGATGATGAACGACGATCTTACCCGCATGGTTTTGAACCCGGATGTAACCGTGCGTTCACGCGGGGTTATCGAAAAATGTAGTTTTTGCGTGCAGCGTTTGCAGGATAAAAAGTTAGAAGCGAAGAAGTCGCAGGATCCTTCGGTGATCAGGGATGTAAAAACCGCCTGTCAGCAGGCCTGTTCAACCGGGGCAATTGTATTCGGCAATGTAAACGATCAGGAAAGCCAGGTATATAAAATACGTACACAGGAGCAGAACCACAGGGCTTATTATGCATTGGAACATTTGCATGTATTGCCGAATATTAATTATTTGGCAAAGATCAGGAATACCAGCCGGCCGGTGGGAGTGAAGGATGAGTTTGCGGAAAAAAAAGCGGTGGAGCACCTGGAAAGTCACGGATAGAAGAGACGTATAACAAATAAAAGCAGATCTGAATTCTCAACTTTAATATGCAAGGGGCCGAAACGGACTTGCAGGACTAAAATTAATCAGTAAATGAGTTTGACAAAATACGAATCTTTCGTCAGGGAGCCATTGGTGGACGGAGCAAAAACCTATAGCACGGTTACGGAAGATATTGTGTACACCATAGAAACCAAGCCAACCCGCCTGTGGTATATTGGGTTTGTCCTGTCGCTGGCCTTATTGTCATTTGGCGTATATGCGATATACCGGGAAGTTACTTATGGTGTGGGTCAGTGGAACCTGGGACGAACCGTGGGTTGGGGATGGGATATCACCAACTTTGTATGGTGGATTGGTATTGGTCATGCGGGCACGCTTATATCGGCGATCCTTTTGCTGTTTCGCCAGGGATGGAGAACCGGGGTAAACCGCGCAGCGGAAGCCATGACCATCTTTGCCGTGATGGCAGCGGGACAGTTTCCTATCTGGCACATGGGTAGAGTATGGCTGGCCTTCTTTGTAATGCCTTATCCCAATACGCGCGGACCTTTATGGCCTAACTTCAACTCCCCCCTGTTGTGGGACGTGTTTGCCATCTCCACTTACTTTACGCTGTCTCTTTTGTTCTGGTATTCGGGTCTGATACCCGATGTGGCCACTATCCGCGACCGGGCAAAAACGAAATTCAGGAAATTATTTTATGGTATCGCTTCCTTCGGCTGGACGGGATCCACCAAGCACTGGCAACGTCATGAAAGTTTATCGCTGGTGCTGGCGGGCTTGTGTACGCCGTTGGTATTGTCGGTGCATACTATTGTGTCGTTCGACTTTGCCACTTCCGTGGTACCGGGCTGGCATACTACCATCTTTCCACCCTATTTTGTGGCTGGTGCGGTGTTTTCCGGCTTTGCAATGGTGCAAACCCTTATGCTGATTACCCGTAAGGTGATGAACCTGCAGGAATATATTACCCTGGGGCATATTGAAGCCATGAACAAGATCATTGTTTTGACGGGCTCTATTGTGGGATGCGCCTATCTCACGGAGTTGTTTATGGCCTGGTACGGCGCTAATATATATGAATACGATGCATTTTTTAAATATCGCCTGGCGGGGCCCTATGGCTGGAGTTACTGGATTATGATGACCTGCAACGTGGTATCGCCCCAGTTGTTCTGGTTTAAAAAGCTGAGAAGAAATATCGAATTCACTTTCATTATGAGTGTGGTGGTGAATGTGGGGATGTGGTTTGAACGCTTCGTGATCATTGTAACCTCTATTTTCCGGGATTATCTTCCTTCTTCATGGTCGTTGTACTACCGCCCCAGTATATGGGAGATCGGTTTTTACTTAGGCACTTTCGGATTGTTTTTCACCTGCTATTTCCTGTTTTCAAAATATTTCCCTGTGATAGCGATCTGGGAAATAAAGCACGTGTTGAAAACAACCGGTGAAAGTTATAAGGCAAAGATGGAGAATCTCGAAAAAATAAGCGCGGAAGAGTTTTATGCCGAAACGCATCATCATTGAGGATAGTATGGTATTGAAAAGAAGACAAGGTAAGTTATATAAATACATTTCACTCACCGTAAAAAACCAGGGTGTAAGGTTATGACGATAAAAAAATTTGTAGTTGGCAGTTTTGACGACGAAGACGTTTTGTTCCCCGCTGTAAGAAACGTGCGGAAGGCGGGATACAAGATACAGGATGTATATACGCCTTTTCCGGTACACGGACTGGACAAGGAATTAGGAATGAGAGAAACCCGTTTGCATACTGCCGGTTTTATTTACGCCCTTTGCGGATTGATCACGGCGCTGGGTTTTATAAGTTGGATATTGACTATGGATTGGGTGCAGAACTATGGCGGTAAGCCTCATTTCTCTTTGCTGGCATGGATCCCCATCATGTTTGAATTAACCGTGTTGTTTTCCGGCGTAGGGATGACCCTCACGTTTTGTTATCTCTGCCAATTAGCGCCTTTTGTAAAGAAACATCATTTTAGTCCGCGGGCTACCGATGATCTATTTGTGATGGTTATTGAATGTACCCCGCATACCGATATCCGGGAAGCGGAAAGTTTTCTTGCCGCTGCCGGGGCGAAGGATGTGAATGTGCAAAATGCGGAAGTCGGCTGGTGGTTTGGCAGATATGATATGGACAGGAAATTATTTGATCAAAATGCGGAAGTGGTTACTGCATAAACAAATGAGATATAAAAGAATGAAAAAGATACCGGTTATAACAGGCATTTTATTGTCTCTGATCATGGCGGCGGCCAGTTGCAGCAATAATCATAAGAAGCCGGGCGCTGTTTATATGCCTGATATGGCATACAGTCGGGCCTATGAAACGAATTCGGAAAATGATATATTCCCCGACAGGCAAACCAACCGTACTCCGGTGCCGGGAACCATTACCAGGGATCAGCTCCTGCCTTTCCGTATTGCCAAGGATGCTCCCGGCGATACCAGCAATTTTGCAAAAGCCGGAAAGGTACACAATCCCCTTCCGTTGCAAAATGAAGCGCAAATGAAGGAAGCTGAAAGATTGTATCTGGTTTATTGCGGTATTTGCCACGGTACAAAGCTGGACGGAAACGGCCCGCTCTGGAGCGATGGTGACGGACCTTTTCCCGCTGCTCCCAAAAACCTGTTGGATGCATCTATTGTAAGCCAGGGCGACGGGCAGCTCTTTTATACAATTACCTATGGGAAGAATATGATGGGAAGCTATGCTTCAGAGTTAAATCCTGAACAACGCTGGATGGTAATTGATTATATCAGGGAAAAGCAGGGTTTGAAAAGAACAGCTTCTACGGGTTTGGCTGAAAATATAAATACCGCGAAATAAACACTGATTGAGTATTAAAAATTTATTGTAGGATGATTAGGCAACAATTTGAAATACCGGCTAAATACAAAAAATGGACGTATGGTTTACTGGCCGTAGGGTTGGTAGCCTTCTTAGCCGGCGTTTTTGTGCTGGGTTTTAGTAAAGACGAGCACGATCAAACCCGTTTTTGGGCCGGGCTGCTTCAAAACAGTCTTTATTTTCTTCTGATTTGTAATGCCTGCATGTTTTTCATCTGTATCAACATCCTGGGACAGAGCAGTTGGCAAACTACGTTTAGAAGGATACCTGAAGCCATAGCCGCCGTGGTTCCGGTTTTTGCAATCGTATCGCTGATCGTGTTCATCGCTATTGTAATGGGGCACCAGCACCACATTTATCATTGGTTAGATAAGGATGCGGTTGCAACTGACAAGATATTGAACTGGAAAAAAGGGTTTCTTAATCCCACTTTCTTTTTCGTGTGGACGGTCATCACCCTTACCGTGTGGGTGGTAGTGGGAAAAAAGATCAAACAATTGTCTCTCAGGGCAGACGCCGGGGAGATCACCGGAGAAGAAGCGCGTAAGTATATCTTTAGTAACACGGTTTGGGCCGGTATCTTCGTTGTATTTTTTGCCCTGACTACCGGTTCTACCATTCCCTGGTTGTGGCTGATGAGTATAGATGCGCACTGGTATTCCACCATGTATAGCTGGTACACTTTCATGAGCAGTTTTGTAGGTGGATTAACGTTGATAGCGCTGTTGGTGGTGTATCTTAAAAATCTGGGCTACCTCGAACATACAACACGGGAACAATTGCATGATATTGGAAAATATATTTTTGCGTTTTCCATCTTCTGGGCTTACCTCTGGTTCTCCCAGTTCATGCTGATCTGGTATGCCAATATTCCGGAAGAAACGGTTTATTTCAAGCCGCGGGTGCAGGGCGCTTACAATGCCATCTTCTGGATCAATTTTATCGTTAACTTTATAGCGCCGATCCTTATATTGATGACGCGGGGATCAAAGCGCAACTATGCAATCATTACCTTTATGTCCATTCTTCTGTTTTTGGGACATTGGCTTGATTTCTATCAGATGGTGATGCCGGGTGCGGTTGGCGATCATTACAGCCTGGGCTGGTACGAATGGGGTATGCTTGCATTATTTGTGGGTATATTGATGTTCTTCACCGGCAGGGCTTTGGCAAAAGCGCCGTTGGTGCCGATATACCATCCTTATTTGAAGGAAAGTTTAATTCACCATACATAGTATGTAACCGTTAAGTGTTGATTGTTTAAGAATAACTATTATATAAGATGACTTCCAACGAGTATTTTATTATCATCATAGCATTGCTTGTTTTTATTGTTATCTTCCAGATAGCAAAAGCCAGCGAATTTGTTTCTATATTAAGAGGTGAGAAAAGAGCGGAGAAGCAGAGCAACCGTATTAACGGGTTTTTGATGCTTGTTTTTTTAATCGGGGGGCTTATTGCCGCATGGTGGTGCAACCATGTTCTGTACGACAAAACCCTGTTGGGTGTGCCTGCCGCATCGGAGCACGGAGAGCATATTGATACCATGATGTGGATCACGCTGATCATCACCGGTGTGGTCTTCCTGTTAACACAAATATTGCTGTTCTGGTTTGCTTACCGCTACCAGGAGTCCGATAAACGGAAAGCCTATTATTATCCTCATAATAATACCCTCGAATTGATCTGGACTGCGGTTCCTGCCATCACATTCACTATTTTAATTGCCTTCGGGTTGTATTATTGGTTTCAGATCACCGGGGAGGCGCCTAAAGATTCAATGGAAGTGGAGATCACCGGTCACCAGTTTCAGTGGGAATACCGTTACCCGGGGAAAGACAACGTATTTGGACGGCAGCACTATACTTTGGTGGACGCTTCCAAGAGCAATCCGTTAGGG
This sequence comes from Chitinophagaceae bacterium, assembly GCA_023957125.1. Classification (GTDB taxonomy): domain Bacteria; phylum Bacteroidota; class Bacteroidia; order Chitinophagales; family Chitinophagaceae; genus Agriterribacter. The sequence continues at coordinate 80,616 of JAMLHL010000013.1, read as the reverse complement.
CAGGATTGGAATGATGTTGCCAATCACGACGACCTGCATCCTTCAGAAATGCACCTGGTAGTAAATAAGCCGGTGAAACTGATCATCAGGGCCCAGGACGTTATTCATGATGTGGGATTACCCCATTTCAGACTAAAGATGGACGCGGTGCCGGGAATGCCCACTACTTTGTGGTTTACGCCGAAATACACTACGGAGGAAATGAAGAAGATAACGGGCAATGAAAATTTTGTATATGAGATAGCCTGCGATCAGGTATGCGGCGTAGGGCATTATTCCATGAGAGGCGTTATCGTTGTGGAAACCCAGGAGGAATACGACAAATGGGTGGCTACTCAAAAGCCACAGTTCCTGACCGCTTTTCCAAACGGGCTTCCGTCAACAACCGCAGGCGCCCCGGATGCTACCGGACTTCAAAATTCCACTGTGGCGCAGGTTGAAGGGCAACATTAAGACAGGAAGATTGATTTTTACTTTTTGCAATATAACTGAACAGTAAATATTTTTAAAAAATGAGTAACGAAGCTGCAATCCAATCAGGAGCAATTGCGCACGAAGTGCAGGAACAGGCTGATATTCATCATCATCATGAATCATTTATAAGCAAATATATATTCAGCCAGGATCATAAGATGATCGCCAAACAATATTTGATAACCGGCATGATATGGGCGTTGATCGGAGGAGGTATGTCGGTATTGTTCAGGATCCAGTTAGGATTTCCGGAGGCAACCTTTCCCTGGTTGGAAGATATTTTCGGGCACTGGGCAAAGGGAGGCAGGATCTCGGCGGAATTTTATTATTCGCTGGTTACGATGCACGGTACGATACTGATCTTTTTTGTACTTACGGCCGGCCTCACCGGAACATTCGCTAATTTTTTGATTCCTTTCCAGGTGGGCGCCAGGGATATGGCATCCCCCTTTATGAATATGCTGTCTTACTGGATATTTGTTTTGGCAAGTATCGTGATGCTCTCTTCCCTGTTTGTACAAACCGGGCCGGCTTCAGGAGGATGGACGGTTTACCCGCCGCTAAGCGCGATAGGAGATGCAGCGATTGGATCAAAAACCGGGATGGATCTGTGGCTGGTCAGTATGGCTTTGTTTGTGGTATCGCAATTATTAGCCGGGTTGAATTATGTGTCAACCATTCTTAATATGCGTACGAAAGGGATGACCATGACCCGCTTGCCGCTTACGGTGTGGGGGATCTTCTTCACCGCTGCATTAGGAATTTTGTCTTTCCCGGTTCTTTTTTCGGGGTTTATTCTTTTGATGTTTGACCGGAATTTGGGCACCAGTTTCTTTTTGTCCGATCTGGTGGTCAATGGTAACGTGTTGCCCAATGAAGGCGGAAGCGCCATCTTATACCAGCATTTATTCTGGTTCCTGGGGCACCCTGAAGTATATATTATCATCCTGCCAACGATGGGGATTGTGTCTGAGATCATGTCGGTACATGCCCGGAAGCCTATTTTTGGTTACACCGCCATGGTGGCGTCTCTGTTTGCCATCGCGGTGTTGTCGTTCCTCGTTTGGGCTCACCACATGTTTGTAAGCGGTATGAACCCGTTCCTGGGGTCTATCTTTGTGCTGCTTACCTTGTTGATTGCGGTGCCCTCATCCATAAAAGTGTTTAACTGGCTTACCACTCTATGGAGAGGGAATATCCGGTTTACCGTGGGGATGTTGTTTTGTATCGGCTTTGTCAGCAATTTTATTTCCGGTGGATTAACCGGGATATGGGTGGGTAATTCTACCATTGATATGCACGTGCACGACACTTATTTTAATATTGCGCACTTTCATATTGTGATGGGCGTATCGGCGTTCATGGGGATGTTTGCCGGGGTCTATCATTGGTTCCCCAAAATGTATGGCCGTTATATGAATAATACGCTGGGGTATATTCACTTCTGGATCACCCTTATCTGCGCGTATGTTATTTTCTGGCCCATGCACTACGAAGGCTTTGCAGGTATGCCAAGACGTTATTATGATTATTCGAACTGGGAATCTTTCAAGCAATTTGCGGAACTCAATAAGGTGATCAGTTTTGCAGCCATTGTTTCGTTCCTGGCGCAGTTAATGTTTTTGGTCAATTTCTTTTATTCCATTTTTAAAGGCAGGAAGGTTACCTCCAAAAACCCCTGGCAGGCCAATACCCTCGAATGGACAACGCCTATTCATCCCATACATGGAAATTGGCCGGGGGAGATCCCGGAAGTGCATCGTTGGCCCTATGATTACGGGAAAGACGGCATTGATTTTATTCCGCAAACGGAGCCTGTAGCGCCGGGGGAATCGGGTGATCATTAATATAAATTGAGTGTTTTAAATAAGTTGAGGGTAGCTGATGGCATGCATAGAAATGGAAAAATAGAGATTTTGGAGGGGAGGAACACATACAACGATCATCAGCGGGGAGTTTTAGCGGAGGTGGTGAACAGGTGCAAAGACTATTTGCTGCTGATTAAGTTCTCCCTCAGCCTTACGGTAGTGTTTTCCAGTGTGATCAGCTATTTGCTGGCGCCGAATATTACCTTTAATTTTTGGTCAGTTCTTTTTTTATTTGTTGGTGGCTTGCTGATCACCGGGTCTGCTAATGCCATAAATCAGCTAACGGAGAAGGATACGGATGGCATGATGAAGCGGACTGCAAAACGCCCGGTGGCGAGTGGCAGGATGAGCGTTTCGGAGGCCTCCACTTTTGCGGCGCTTGCTGCTGTGGTGGGCGCCCTGATCATCGGGTATTGGTTCAACTGGACAGCCGCTGTTCTGAGCCTGTTCAGCCTTTTTTTATACGGCTTCGTCTATACGCCATTAAAAAAGATCCATTCCATTTCCGTGTTGGTGGGGGCAATCCCCGGCGCCTTGCCCTGTTTGATCGGGTGGGTGGCTGCCACGGATGATATTTGGAGCGCCGGCGGATGGGTGTTGTTCCTGGTCCAGTTTTTCTGGCAGTTCCCACACTTCTGGGCTATTGCCTGGGTGGCGCACAAGGATTATACCCATGCGGGCTTTAAGCTGATGCCCTCGGATGCCGGCCCCACCAAGTATTCGGCGATGCAGGCCATTATGTATTCATTGCTGATGATACCGGTAGGGATCCTGCCGTATATGATTGGCATGAGTGGCTGGATCAGCCTCGTGATTGTATTTGTGGCGAATGCATACATGGTTTGGCAGAGTGTGCGTTTATACAGGGAGATGAATGTACAGGCCGCCCGGCGGGTGATGTTTAGTTCTTATATTTATCTGCCGGTAGTGCTGTTAAGTTTACTGGCTGATAAAGTGGCGGGGGTATAGCCGGTAGGCATCCATACCTGGCTGCGACCGGAAAAAATGTTTTTATAACAGATATGTATTGTAATGATTGAAATGATGAGTGTACAGGAGAAGAGGATCCACCCATATAAATTTAATATGTGGCTGGCTATAGCCGGCATCATTATGATGTTTGCCGGGCTTACCAGTGCCTATATTGTGAAGCGGAGTCAGCCGGGCTGGGAAAGTTTTACCCTTCCGGGATTATTTACTTTTTCAACCGTGGTTATTCTCATCAGTAGTATAACCATCCAGGTGGCGCTGAATGCTTTTAAGAGGCGCCGTATGGATAAGTACCGGCTATTTTTTGCCATAACGGCTTTTCTGGGTGTGCTTTTTGTAGCGTTGCAGATAAGTGGGTTTTATCGCTTTGAGGAACTGGGGATGAAGATGACCGGTATGGGTTCTAATTCGGCGTATTCCTTTGTACTTGCGATAGCCGGGTTGCATATAGTGCATGTGCTGGGCGGGGTAGTTGCATTGTTGATCATCCTCGCCAGGGCCTTCGGTTCAAAAAAACGAAATTATGACAGCATGCCGGTGGAAGTGGTCGCCACTTACTGGCATTTTGTAGATATTCTGTGGGTGTATATTTTTATATTTTTTCACATATTGCATTAAACAGCATTTAAATATTCAGAGTTTTATAATAAAATTTAAGTTTCATGTCAACACAAATACCAGCCGGATATAAATGGTGGACCGGGGGAAAGAGTCCCTACAATGTAAGTTATGGGAAACTAATGATGTGGATCTTCCTGATGAGTGATACGTTCACCTTCGGAGGATTGATCATTGCCTACGGTAGTATTCGCCTGGGTCACAACTATTGGCCGGATGCTAATTATGTGTTCGACAAGTTTCCTTTTATGGGAGATGCCAATCTTCCGCTGGCTTTTGTGAGTTTGATGACTTTTATCCTCATTATGAGTTCGGTTACGATGGTTTTGGCGGTGCACGAAGGACATAAAAGAAATAAAAAAGGAGTGGAGAAGTGGTTGTTATGGACGATTTTAGGCGGGTTCCTGTTTTTGGGTTGTCAGGCCTGGGAATGGACGCACCTGATCACCCATACCCACCCGGTACTTATTGACGGGCAGATCCGGGAAATCGGCGCCACCATCAGGCACAATCATTTTGGCCCGGCTGTTCCGGGGCTGATGCACGACGGGCACCAGGTGCACTTGCCCGGTCCCGTGAGTTTTGGTAATTTCTTTTTTGGGATTACCGGTTTTCACGGCTTCCATGTGTTCACCGGTGTAATATTGAATATCATCATTTATATCCGGACGCTTGCCGGATCTTTTGATCGTTTAGGACATTATGAAATGGTAGAAAAGGTAGGATTGTACTGGCATTTTGTAGACCTGGTATGGGTATTTGTATTCCTTTGTTTTTATCTCATTTAACCGAATTAAAATCATTAAAAGAAAACGCATCACATGGAACATGTAAATCAGGCGGTGGCAATAACACCAGAAATCTCTTTTCCGCACGAACCTGCACCCAACACCAAAAAGATATGGAAAGCCTTTTGGGCCCTGCTTATTCTTACAATAGCAGAGCTTGCATTGGGTTTGTCTCATTACGCTTTTCACGTGCAGGGATGGGTGCTGATGTTTTTGAAGGGCTTAATGATCATCCTGTCGCTTTCAAAAGCCGTGTATATCGTTTCCATATTTATGCACCTCGGTGATGAAACCCGTAATTTAAGAATGGCCATTTTGGTGCCCCTGATCTCTTTTGCCTGGTTTATTTTTGCCTTCCTGTGGGATGGTAATGCCTACAGGAATATGCGAAACAGGTATGATGTGCCGGCTCCGACCCAACAGGTGGCGCCTGCAGTAGTGCCCGAACCGGGTTCTTTAAAATGATTTTGTGCAAAGAAAATAATCCGGGGTCATTAATAATTCAGGCGCCAGCGCCCCTATCCTCAAGAGAGGATCTGTCCGTAATTTTGGTGGGTAACCGCTATCAACCTATCAACAATGGTTGAGCCGGATCAGAGCCGGCGCGAGTTTATAGCCGTGTTTTAAACGGTTATTCTTTCGTAAAATATTTATTCCAGATAGCTGCAGGGATATATTCCGCACGGTAGGGAACAAAATAAGCATTCAATTGCCAAAGGATATTCCCCCGTAGGTCGGTAACCATTACGGTTCCCGTTTTGGAACTGCATTGCAGAAGGTTGCCGTTGGGTAATACATAGCCGCTGCCCATCCTTGAAGTATATTTGGAGGCAGGCAACGTAGCATGGATTTGGGGAGTGGCAATCCAGTTGATCGTATCCAGATGAAAAGAAACCGCGCCGGAGCGTTTTTTCCAAAGTGAGTTATCAAAAACCATCAGATCGCCATAGGGGTTGATATGTACGGAATGCTGGAAGGAAAAATAAAAGGAAGTATCCATTTTAAAGTTCCCGTTTTTGCCTAATTTCCACATGATCTTCCCGGTAGAGCGGTTAACTTTCCATATCTGGTCTTCGATGGCAACGGATACGAGGTAATTGCTGTCTGCATCAAAATTCAGGGAGTTCATATGGAAGCGGTCGTAAGCAAATTCTTTCAGGTAAGGATCGTGTTCAGTATCCCATTCGTTCCACACATTCCATTCCCATATCTTCCTCCCTTGCTGATCCATTACCAGGATGCCGTCTCCCCCCAGCGTATCCGTTCCTTTTCCCCCGATCTTCGACATGTCGTACGGCATCTTGTTTCTTGTTAGAACCACAATATTCCCGTTTTTATCCATCCTTACATCGTGATGGATCACTTTGTATTTGCCATTGGCAACCGTGTCCATATTTATTCTCCAGAGCATTTTACCGGTGAGGTCTATTTCAGCAACAGCCGTGCCACCGGCAAATCCCAAAGCGCCTCGCCGGATGGGCTTGGGCATTTCACGCAGGTTGTCTGCTTCTTCTTTAGGCGTATCGTCAATAACATCCGCAACGGGGGGGCGCAGCATCGCCAATAGGGTTCCCCGTGGAGTGAGGACGGCCGCTCTTACCCCAATATCGTCTATCTGCCAGTACCACCTGATCACCCCTTCACCATCCACCATGGCAATATAACCCGGAAGCCGGGCATTGCACAGCATTACCATTCCCCCGTTGAGTGCAGCAGTATCATGAGGCTGATCTTCTCTTATCCAGTTGTGTACCAGCCAGGGCGACTGTTCCCGGGTATGAAAACTCATTTCTTTGGAACTGATCCCGGTGAACTTGTTGATCACCACCTGGAAATAATAAGTGGTATTGGGTTCCAGTAAAAGGAGTCTGATATCGTGTTCTTTTGCTTTTGGGGTAAGGGGAGTTCTTAATTTTTCAGAAGATCCTTCCTTCCAGTAACGAACATACACCGCCTCTTCTTTATTAAGCACCACCCGAACGGCTTCATTGGTTGCTACATTGTTGGGCGTAGATAATTCAATACTGTTGATAGACACGGAATGATTCAGATAATATATCAATCCCGAAAGAACGGTTACCAGCACCAGTATGATCAGCAGCAGCCTTTTCATCCGTATGTTTTTTACATTTTTGATATGATCCGGTTCAAAATTCCAAAAAAAAATCACCCGGGGATTCCATTCAAACCGGCCCGGGTGTTTTTTATATACAAAAATACAAGCCAAAGTTCATTATGGCATTCTGTTCAGATTTTCAGCGGCCATATTACTGTTCAGTTGCGCATCAATCAAAGGATAGGGCAGGTATTTCATGTTGGGCGTAACAATAGCAGGTAAGCCTCGGGCTGTAAGGTAATCGTTACAGGTTTTCTCATATTTACCCAAACGGATAAGATCGGGTCTTCTCTTATATTCGAATACCAGTTCGTATCCTCTTTCATCCAGGATCCGGTCTATCATTTCTTCTTTAGTGGCAGGTGCGGGAAAATCCGGACCAGAGCCCAGTTCCGGCGCTCCGGCTCTTGAGCGGATCATATTAATATAAGGCAGTGCAGCCGTAGGCCCGTTTAGTTCATTTTCAATCTCAGCCTTATACAGGATCACATCCTCAATGCGGAAGATAGCGATGGTTCTGCCATCGTAATAGGAATTGGACACCATTTCATAGGAATATTTTTTGGTGGCCACGTTTTTTAAGAACTTAACTGTATCGCTCGGCGGCGTGGTTTCCCCCGGCTCTGGGATCATATAAAAAAATCCATGCTCCGTGCTTTCATCGCGTGGTGAAGCTCCTTCGTAATCGTAATAGAAAAATTGTTTTCGTGGATCCTGGTCACTGTATTTCCGCCAGAATTCAAGCGATACGGCGTAATACTGCCATCTGTTGGGCACCTCTTTGCTGTCCTGGGGTCCGTAGTGATTGGTGATCTCCCCCCCGTTCATGCCCGCTTCATGCAGGATGCAGAAAATAAAGCCCTTGTCAAACTTATTACTCTCCGACCATACGTTTTTGAAGTCGGAATTCAACTTATAAATGCCCGCATCTTTCATCGCCAAAACCATGTCTGCATAGGGTTTGGCGCTGGTATAATCATGTGCCCTCATATATACGTTGGCTAACAGGGTAGCGCATGCGCCCTTGGTGGCTCTCGACAGATCCGCACTATTGTCCCATTGTTCGGGCAGGTTTTCAATGCCATATTTACAGTCGTCAATGATCACCTTGTCTATTTCCTCCACGGGGGCCAAAGGCGCGTCAACGGTTTCATTCGGATTTACGACCGAGGTATATAAAGGCGCCGGTCCCCAGGCATCGGTGACATCCCGGTACGCCAACGCCCTCAGAAATCTTGCCTGTGCAATAATCCTTTTCTTTTTTATTTCATCCATCTGAACACCTTCAATTCTGGACAGCAGCAGATTAACGTTACTGATCACGTTGTACATATACTGCCAGTTGTACCGGATATAACGGTTATTGTCATCATAAGTGAAATTACTCATTTTTGTAGGGTCGCCTGCGGCGGTCGAAAACCCCATATCTGTTGAGTAATCCGTAGTCATGATCAGGTAGCCGGCATAATACATCCAGGCATCACCCGGATAAGGATTAAGATCGGCGTAAATTCCCACCAGCGCTGCATTGATATCGCTTTCAGTAGAATAAGCGTTGGCGGTGGTGAGATCGCTGAACAGCTTGGGCTCCAGGTTGGTGCAGCCGGTGAACAGTAGTCCAAAACTTAAGCTTATAATTGATAAATATTTCATTGAGTGCATTTTTTAATAAGAAAAAACTATAAGGGGTTAGAAATGAATGCTTAGTCCGATGGTGAAGGAACGCATCGCCGGGTAAGCATTGAAATCCAATCCGGCGCCACCGTTAGCGCCCTGGCCGCCGCCTGCAGTTCCGGCGCCCGATGTGCCGCCTGCGGTGGTTTCATAGCCCTTGGTGTCCACCTCAGGATCCCATCCCGAATATTTGGTCAGCGTAAGCAGGTTTTCAAAGGCCGCATATATCCTGATTGAATTAAACGCTTTGGAAATCTCCTTAATGGTATAACCCAGCGTAACATTTTTCAATCTCAAAAACGATGCTTTTTCAATGAAATGGGAATTGATATATCCCCCGCCGGAGCTCATATAATAAAAACCGTTACGGGGAATATCGGTATTGGTATTGGAAGTCGTCCAGCGGTTCAGGGCGTCCGTGGTGCGATTCCATTCCAGGTTCATGCGGGTCATATTCAATAAATCATTGCCAACCGAACCGTGGATAAAGATGCCTAAATCAAAATTTCTATAATTAAGCGTGTTCGTGATCCCATAAATGAACTTAGGCGTGGCTGAGCCTATAATGGCCCTGTCGTCAGCGGTAATTTTACCGTCCGGTTTCCCTTCAGGTCCCGAAATGTCGAGAAATTTCGGATCTCCCGGTTTTGATAACGGCTGCGGTGCATAAGTCTCCCCTTCCTGTATTACGCCGGCATATACGTAGCCAAACAGGGAACCCAGTGACTCCCCTTCCCGGATCACGGCAAATTGCTCTTCCGATACCGTACCCATAGGTTTGGAAGAAGTCAAATAAATGTCCTGTCCGCCAATATCAAGCACTTTGTTTCTGTTAAACGCGATATTTAATTTAGTATCCCATACGAAATTATCCCGATTGATATTTTTCGAAGAGATCTCAAATTCAACCCCTTTGTTCTCAAGGGACCCCAGATTGGTTTGTCCGGAAGTGAAGCCGGAATACAAAGGCAGGTTTTTATTCAACAGGAGGTCGGTAGTTTTCTTATAATATCCATCCACCGTAACCATCAGGCGGGAATTAAAGAAGCCCATATCAAGCCCCGTGTTATATTGTGTGGTGGTTTCCCATCTCAGGTCCGGATTCTCCGGAGAACCCTGGTTCAGGTGGGTACCTGCTGTATTGGTGCTACCATCGAAGGTAAGATGAGTGCTTGCCATTAAGGCATAGGCGGCATAGTTTCCGATCTGGTCGTTCCCGGTTTTACCGTATCCGAGACGAAGTTTTAAATTGGAAAACAGGTTCAGGTTTTGGATAAAGTCTTCCCTGTCAAGTCTCCAGGCAAAAGCCCCTGAAGGGAAATTACCCCAACGGTGATCGGCGCCAAAGCGAGACGATCCGTCGCGTCTTAACGTAAAAGTGAACAGGTATTTATCGTTGAAATTATAGTTCAACCTGCCAAAAAAGGAGATGAGAAGGCTTTCCTGTTTATAATAATTGGTACCGGTGATAGTAGAAGCGGCATCCAGGTTGTTAAAGCTGAACAGGTCGGTTGAAAATCCCTTCACCGATAAAGATTTGTAGGCGTAGCCTGTTTTTTCGTACCCATAACCTCCAAGGACGCTTAAAGAATGTACATCGTTGAAGGTCTTCGCGTAGGTAAGGGTGGCATCAAGTAACTGACGGGTAGAAGCATAGTCGGAAGAACTGGCAACGCCATTGTCTATTCCGCCTTGGTAAGTGCTTTTGGGCAGATACTTGCCGGTTGAGAAGTGAGCAATTTCCACTCCGCCGTTAACGCGGGCAGTGAGTTCCGGTATGGGGTTGATCTCAAGAAAAGTATTGCCGTTGAAACGATCCTGCACCACGTCGTTTTGTCTCGCCACTAAATTAGCCAGCGGATTATCGCCTCTTCCACCCGGCGGTCTGCCAAAGCTGCCGTCCTCGTTATAGGCAGAAACAGTCGGGTCGTAATCAAGAATGCCCAACAGCACATTAGATTGCAAAATGTTTCCGCTGTAGTCCTGTACATTGGAATTGGCTCTTTGACCGTACAGGGCTACGCCTGATTTTATGAAGGAATTGATTTTCTGATCCACGTTGACCCGTCCGGAAAATCTTTTATAATCCGTATTCTTCAAAACCCCTGCCTGTTCAAAATACCCGATACTGGTTAATATTTTGGTGCTGGCGTTTCCACTTTGCACCTGGATGTTGTGGTCCTGCACCACCCCGGTACGCGTAGTTTCTTTGATCCAGTCGGTATTTACATCCGATTGCAGTTGCGACTGGGTGTAGGCGCCGTACTGCTGACCGGCCTGACCTTCGATCTCCTGGTACAATTCATTCGCCAGGGTCATGTATTGTTTGCCATTGAGCATGTTAAAAGGATTCTTCACCTTTTGCATACCCACGTATCCATTGTAGGAAATCTGCGGTTTCCCGGTTTTTCCATGTTTGGTGGTGATAATGATCACCCCGTTTGCGCCCCTCGCTCCGTAGATGGCGGTTGCGGAGGCGTCTTTCAGGATTTCCATGGATTCTATATCATTGGGATTGAGGTCTGCGCCATTTTGTGTGGGGAAACCATCTACCACGTAAAGCGGCTCGTTGGTACTGCTGATAGAATTAGCGCCACGGATACGAACCGACATGCTGCCACCCGGGGCTTTGGAGTTTTGCACCACCATAACGCCGGCTGCCCTACCCTGCAAAGCTTGCGCCGCGTTACTGACCGTTCCGCCCGAAGTCAGGTCGCTGGCTTTCAAACTGGTGATGGCGCCGGTGAGATCGCCTTTCTTTTGGGTACCATACCCGATCACTACCACGCTGCTTAAATCGGCCACATCGGGCTCCATTTTTATATCCAGCGAGGTTTCACTGCCCATTTTCAACTGTTGGGTTTTATAACCCACAATGCTGAATTCCAGGGTTTCACCCGGATTGGCATCTATAGAAAAATTGCCATTCTCATCAGCAATGGCGCCACGGTTGGTGCCCACTATGGAAACAGACACTCCCGGAAGCGGATTGCCTTTTTCATCGGTTATTTTTCCTTTTACGGGAGCCAGTTCAGCTTTTTTCTCGTAATGTACGCCTTCTTTTCTTTCGCCGATAGTAATCAGGCTGTCGTTGATCATCTTATAGGTAAGCGTAGTGTTGCCCAGCAGGGAGGCCATTACCCGGCTCAGGTCTGCCTTTTTGAACCGGGCCGATTTTACTGATTTCCCCTGCAGCAGATCGCTGCTGTAAACAAAGCGAAAAACAGAATGGTTCTCTATTTGTTTCAGGGCGTCGGCCAGTGAAATATTATTCACGTCGAGGTTGATTTTACGCTGGGCAAATCCTGTAGCGGATACCTGGAGGGTAAATGCCAGCAGCATTAGAGTGATACCGTTCATAAGCATCAACGCCTTTGATACCGGGCGTGGCGGATGTTTTGTAACAATAGCCTTTTTTGTCATATCTTAGATATGTTTCGGTTAAAAAATAGGATCAGTTTTTATTTTGTCAGATACCTGATCCTGTACGCCGTTTCTGAGGGGGATGCGCATTCATCCCCTTCTCTTTTATTGGAATATCGTAATTACATGGTCTTGTTTCTTGTATTGGAATGGTTTGGAAAATTGAAGCGCCGACAGTACGTCTTCAACCGATTCCTTTCTGAAAGAACCGGTATAGAGATTATCCGCTAATGAAGGGTCTTCCAAAATGAACCGGATACCATACCAGCGTTCCAGCCTTTTCAGCACTTCTCCAAAGGGCTCATCCACAAAAGCAAGTTTGTCTTTAGTCCAGGAAACTTCTATAATAGAAGCATCAATTTTGTCAATCATTACGGGTAAAATACCTTCTTTGGCTGTTCTTTTTGTTTTTGAGGGTGCTGCCACTCTTGCTGTTGTTACGGGTGGAGTGGAATGGAGCACGTATTTTTCATTAGGATGAAGGGTAATTGTTTTGTGTTCGTTTTTGAGCGATAGTTCTATGCTGCCGCTGACCAGGGACGCTTCGGCTAAATCATCTTCTTTGTAGGCTTTCACATTAAAAACAGTACCCAGCACTTTGATTTCCATTTGCGGCGTTTCCACCTTAAACGGTTTGGAGGGGTCGTGGGTTACTTCAAAAAAAGCCTCTCCCTCAAGGCGTACTTTCCGGTCGTTTCCACCAAACGAAGGCTCCATAAAAAGTTTGCTGCCGGCATTCAGGATCACCGTGCTACCATCCGGCAATGTAATGGATTTCTTTTCGGCCGGTTGGGTAACATAAGAAAGGGAACGGGTTTGCGGTTGCGCATGATTGCCTGTACGATAAAATACAGCGGCACCGGCAATAACCGTTAGTGAAGCGGCGGCCATGATCCATTGAAGACGACGTTTTTTGACGGTAGGCGCGGATTGAATGACCGTATTTTCTTCAGACCGGTCAATTTTCGTTTCCAGTGCTGCGATTTGATTTTTCAGTTCAATATCTTCAATACCCCGCCGGGTAAGTATTACTATAGTACGCAATTCATCCAGGCGGGCAGCCTCTGATGGATGGTTCTCAATGAATTCAGTCCATTTTATTTTGTCTGCCCTGTTTTGATCCAGGCAGAAATTAATAAAACTCTCATCTGTCAGTAGCTCCTCATCGTTTGGATGCAACATGAATTACCGTTTAATCCACCAATAGAGTCCTGAACCGGGCATTTTCACTACTCATTTCAGAAAAAAAATAAAAAAAGACCTATGCAGCCTGAAATAAAAGAAACCGCCGAAGCGGCAGGCAGGGAGGAGCGCAATTTTTGCATCGCCGAATAAACGGTGTTATAGACTGTATTCACAGACAACCTGTTGGCTTTGGCTATTTCGGCGTAGGAGCAACCCAGGAAAAATTTTTGATAGAGTATTTCACGTTGCCTGGGTGGCAGTTGATCGAGGTGCTTGTGGATCAATACGGCAAGCCGCTTTTCATTTTCCCGGTTTAACAAGGCCTGCTCAAAGGATGGTTCGGTAAATGCGGCATACCGGTTAAACTCAATTTCATCCGCAGGGTTAAAATGCGAAGTCTCGTGTTGTGTTTTTTTGGCAATAGCCCTGTGAAAAAAAGTGAGGATGTAATTGTGACTGTTTTGAATATGTTGAAGCGTTTTCCGCTTTTCCCACAGGTACAGAAAAACGTCATGGATCGTATCTTTCACCACTTCCGCGTTGAATCCTCTTTTTAAGCTGATAAAACAAAGGTAGGAATGGTAATGCCGGTATAATGCGTAGAACGAATCCTTGCTATTGGTTTGCACGAAATCTTCCCAGCAGTGATCTATGGGCTTATTAATTTTCATTAAAGGAATTACTTTCTGCCTCCGGCTTAATCGGTTTTTGCAGCATAAAGTTAGTTAATCAGTAACGAATGGTCTTTAGTTTTTTTTAATCACCGGGAAGTAAATCACACAAACGATTGCAATCATCCGCGGGGAATTATAATTTTACTAAAATTACCGGGTGTACTATGCCACGGCGGCTTACATTTTAAGAATTCAGTTACTTTAGCGGAAGTTTTTGTGGCAGAATGTAAAAATTAAAAATATACGGATGAAAAAGACGATGCTCAGCGTTGTAGCTTGCTGTTTGTTTTGTTTCCTGTCCGCACAGGAAATGAGGTTTACCGCTTCAGCCGACTCCTGGAACACCGACTCCCTGGGTAATCAGCGGGTATTGGTAAAATTTAACGGGGAAGGGAATGTTGCTAAGGTAGTGATCCCCTGGCGCAGGAGAGACGATCATCCGGAACGGAAGAGAATAATAGTGGAAGATGCCCGCACCCGGCAGCAGGTTCTGAATGTGACCGCTAATAATGTTACTGCCGCTTCAGGCGAAATATATTTTGAGCCGGTATCCGGCAAGGGTGAATACTACATTTATTATATGCCCTATAAAAATGCCGGCAGGAAATATTATCCAAAAAGCGTTTACCTGCTCCCGGTAGAAACTTCTTCTGCCGGGTGGCGTTCGTCCATTCAATACAATATGCAGCCCAACACGACAGCTATCGAATTGCAGAGCGCTGACGCTTTCAACAGCAACTACCCGATGGAAGTGGTGGCAACGGAAAAAGAAACCGCCGACCTGATCCAACAAAATAAATCGAAAGCGTTTCTTGTATTTCCCGAAGACCGGGCTTTCCCGGTACGAATGAAAACAAAACTTCCCTACCGCTGGATCGAAAAAGGACCGGCGCTTAATTTTTCAGGCAGCGCAGGCCGCGGTGAACATTACAGTTTTCAATTGGCGCTTTTTGCGCTGGAAAAGCTGGAAGGTATTTCGGTGACTTTTTCAGACCTGAAAAATGAACGGGGTAATATCATTCCCGCAAAACAGCTTTCCTGTTTGAATACCTCCGGGGTACGTTATGACGGTGCTTCTTTTTCGCAACAGCCAACCGTTGAAAAAGGAACGGTGCAACCGCTTTGGTGCCTCCTGGAGATACCGGCCTCCGCTTCTTCCGGTAAGTACTATGGAAAGGCGGTGATAAAAAGCAAAGGGCATCCGGATGTAACCGTTTCCCTGTCCGTAGATATAGCCGATAATATCCTGCAGGATGGCGGTATCAGTCACCCCGAATTGCAAACCAGGCTTCATTGGCTGAACTCCACCCTGGCGCAGGAGAATGCGGTGATCGCGCCTTATACGCCGCTCAAGGTGAACCGGAGGAGTATAGACCTGCTGGGGCGCAGAATGGTTTTGGGTGATAATGGGTTTCCCATACAGATACTTTCGTCCTTTACCAAAGAAATGACGGGATTTACCTCCAGGGCTTTCCGTATTTTATCCGGGCCGGTACAATTTAATGTTATTAAAGAGGGCGCTTCCAATGCGATGGCCTGGAAAAACCAGGGGCTTCATTTTGTAAAGCAGGAACCGGGTACTGTTTCATGGCAGGCGGAAAGTTATAATGCGGATTTTAAGAGAGAGGTATCGGCATCACTGGAGTTTGATGGTTTTGTGATGTATTCCGTTAAACTCACGGCTTTGAATGACGTGCACCTGAAAGATATCGCGATGGTTCTTCCTTTTACCCCCGAAGCTTCAAAATATATGCTGGGGCTGGGACAGAAAGGCGGGCAACGCCCCGCTGCCTTTGAATGGAAATGGGATGTGGCTACCAAAAACCAGGATGGCGCCTGGATCGGTAATGTAAATATGGGATTGCAATACAGCCTGCGGGATGAAAAATATGTACGGCCCTTAAATACCAATTTTTATCTGCAGAAGCCGCTGCTGCTGCCTGCTTCCTGGGGCAATGGCAACAAAGGCGGGATCCGCATTACGGAAGAAGGCACCAATGTGAACATTAATAATTATTCAGGGGAGAGGGCGATGAAGAAAGGAGATACGCTCTATTATAATTTCACCCTGCTGATCACACCCTTTCATCCGATCAACACCGATTTTCAGTGGGACACCCGTTTTTATCACCGGTATGCACCTGTTGATACGGTTAAGGCATCAGGAGCTACCGTGATTAATATCCATCATGCCACGCCCATCAATCCCTGGATCAATTATCCTTTCATTGAATGGAAGAAGATGAAAGATTATATTGATGAGGCGCATAACAAGGGTCTGAAAGTGAAAATATATAATACGGTTCGGGAATTATCAAACCGGGCGTATGAAACTTTCCCGATGAGAAGCCTGGGTCATGAAATTTATTCTACCGGTGACGGCGGTGGCTATAGCTGGTTGCAGGAACATATCGGCAAGGATTATATCGCCGCCTGGTTTGTGCCGGCTATTAAGGACGCTGCCCTGGTAAACAGTGGCATGAGCCGCTGGCACAATTATTATGTGGAGGGAATGAACTGGCTGGTGAACCATGTAGGGATAGATGGAATTTACCTGGATGACGTGGCTTTTGACCGCATTACTATGAAACGCATTAAAAGAGTGCTTACCCAAAATGGTCACCCGGGTATCATTGATCTTCATTCGGCCAATCAATATAATGAGCGCGATGGTTATAACAACAGCGCTAATCTGTACCTGGAGCATTTTCCTTATATCAACCGGCTATGGTTTGGGGAATATTTTGATTATGAAAATAACAGTCCTGATTTTTTCCTGACGGAAGTGAGTGGTATTCCGTTTGGGTTGATGGGAGAAATGCTGGAGAAGGGCGGCAATCCCTGGCGGGGTATGTTGTATGGCATGACCAACCGTATGCCTTACGATGGCAATGATCCCGGCGGCATCTGGAAAGTATGGGATGCGTTTGGAATGAAAGGTAGCCGGATGATTGGTTATTGGAGTGATGAATGCCCGGTAACCACCAGCAATAAAAATGTATTGGCAACGGTGTATCAAAAGGAGAGATCGGCGCTGGTTTCCATTGCCAGTTGGGATACTACCGATACGCAGGTTACCCTGAATATTGACTGGAGGCGGTTGGGTATCAATATGGGGAAAGCCGTTATTATTGCTACGGGAATCAAAAATTTTCAACCGGCAAGAATTTTTAAAGTGGGGGAACCGATACCGGTGGAGAAAGGAAAAGGCTGGTTGCTCGAGATAAAGGAACAATAAAACTCAATCAATGGTTTTAAAAATTCATATCGCGTGTCGCTGAAGTTTAGGGCTGCCGAATCTCCGGAAGATATTGCGTCAATCATCTTTTCTTCTCTGAAAGAAGAAGAGTCTGGTGTGTTGCGGCAGAAGGGAGTAGTGGTATGGCTCACCGGACTTTCCGGTTCAGGAAAGACTACGGTGGCCGGGCTGTTGAACAAGCGGTTGGCTGAAAATCATTTTCTTTCTGTGGTGCTGGACGGAGACGAGCTTCGAAAAACACTGAACAAAGATCTGGGATTCAGTGAAGCGGATCGTGCTGAAAATATTCGCCGGGCTGCGGAACTGGCAAAATTGTTGGCCAGGAAAAATATCATCGTGATCTGTTCCTTTATCACACCCCTGCAAAAACATCGCCGGCTTGCCGCCGCTATCACAGAAGACCGTTTTTTTGAAGTGTTTCTCGATTGCCCGTTGTCTGTATGCGAACAACGGGATGTAAAAGGATTATACCGGAAAGCGCGGAACAACGAAATACCGGATTTTACCGGCATCGGTTCAGCGTTTGAACCGGGTGTAGAAGCGCGATTGATTTTACATACGGATGTGGAAAGCGCCACGGAAAGCATGGAAAAATTGTACGCTGAAATATTGCCTGGCATTCAACCGGCTGCCGGAGAGTAAAAACCGGATCGTTCTGCATCCTTAAAAATATGCTTCGTGGTAAGCGGCCGGTATTGAATACAGGATGATAAAATAACGAAATCATTATGTCTGCTTTTTTATCGGGGATACAGTTTATCGGTACGCAACGTTCAGGCTCCAATCTGTTGCGGGTGATGCTGGAACAGCACCCGGAGATAGCGGCGCCGCATCCGCCGCATTTGCTGCACAATTTTATTCCGCTATTGCCCCTGTATGAACCTATGGATCAGCAACGCTATGCGCTGCTGGTAGGTGATGTGGTGGATTACACCCGCGCTAATCCCGTTCCCTGGGAAGGTGTGGCGCTGGATAAAAATGCTATCATCGTTCAGTCGCGCAGCTATCATATTTTTGAAGCGTTCCGGCTTATCTATGAAGCAGCCGCCCGTAGTAAGGGCGCCCGGTACTGGTGCAGCAAAAGCATGCAAAATCTTTTTTATGCGAGAGAGATGGAGCAGTATGGTTTGCACCTGAAATATATTTTTCTTTACCGCGATGGCAGAGATGTGGCGCTGTCGTTTAAAAAGGCGATCGTTGGCGACAAGCATGTATATCCGTTGGCGCTGCAATGGAAAAAGGAACAGGATATTTGCCTGGATTTGTACAGGCAGTATGGAGAGGAAAAAGTGTTTTTATTAAACTATGAGCAATTGGTGGCGGCTCCGGAAGCCAGCGTACAGCGGTTGTGCACATTTTTAGGTATAGCGTATAGCGATGAGATGATGAAATTTTATGAATCGGGTTCTTCAAAGGCCACGGCTGCTGCGGGGGAAATGTGGAAAAATCTTGAAAAGCCGGTAATGAAAAACAATACGCAAAAATTTCTGAAAGAGCTTACGCCCGAAGAGATCGAAATATTTGAATGGGTGGCCGGCGATACGCTGCAATCCCTGGGTTACCCTTTGTACAGCCGGCTTCAGCACCCGGAGCTGGTGAGTGAGAAAGCCATTGTGGCGTATCTGTTATTTAACAAAACGGCTAAGGAAAAGTTTATGACTACGGCGCCCGGGAACGATGTAGAAAAACGACAGGGGCAGTTGAAGATACTGCAATCCATTAAATCGGGAATTGTTTTGAGATGACAATAGACCGTGCCTTAATAGAAAAGATACTGCCGGTGGCACAACAGGCAGGGGAGGCGATCATGGAAGTTTACCATTCGGAAGGCCGGATACATGTGGCGGTAAAAGACGACCGTACACCGTTGACCATTGCGGATAAAGCGGCACATACGATTATCGCAAAGGGTTTAAGGGATTTGTTTCCCGGCATTCCTGTTTTGTCGGAAGAAGGCGCTGCGGTATCGTATGACGAGAGAAAGAACTGGGATTATTACTGGTGTGTGGATCCTCTGGATGGCACCAAAGAATTTATTCATCGCAGGGATGATTTTACCGTAAATATTGCGTTGATCCACAGGCGCCATTCGGTAATGGGGGTTATTTACGCGCCTGCGCATGATACGATGTATTTTGGTTCGGAGCAAACCGGCGGTTGGCGGAAAAAGGAAGACCAGGACTGGCAACCATTATTTGCAGATAAAAATGCAAAGGCCTGGACGGCTATTGGCAGCCGTTCGCATGCCAGTGAGGAAGAGCAGGAAGTGCTGAAAGCTTACCCGGTGGTTAAAACGATTGCAGCAGGCAGTTCGTTAAAATTTTGCAGGGTAGCGGAGGGGTCAGCGCATATCTATTACCGTCATGGTCCCACTATGGAATGGGATACGGCTGCCGGTCAGGCAATAGCGGAAGCCGGCGGCGCCCTCATGACCGGTGCTGACGGCTCCCCCTTCCTATACAATAAACCATCGTTGCTGAACGGAGGTTTTATTTGCAGGGCGGGAAATGTTGGGTAGCGCGGTGGCAAATTTTCCCGCGGATATTTTTTCCCGCAGATTCCGGGGATTGATGCAGAGGTTACCAGGTAGTTAGAATATTTCGGATTCCGGACTTTGGCGTTGTCCGGAAGTTGCCTTTATTTTCTTTTGCAGAAATAAAATCAGCGGGTATCGGCGCGATCTGCGGGCGCCCTTTTCCTGTTTTAAAAATAATTTTGTTCGTATTTAAAACCACTTTACCTTTGCGCCTCAAATTTGAGTTTGTACAGTTCCGGTAATGAAATGATTATATCTGCTACGCAATTTTCTGCTAATAGTTCAGTCGTCCTTACTTCCCTGTTTTCTCAGATTTTCATTTTAAAAATTAATCACTTAGTATGAACATTTATGTTTCCAACTTAAGTTACAACGTTGTTGACGAAGACTTAAGAGGTTTTTTTGAAGAATACGGAGAAGTATCTTCAGCCCGCGTGATCGCCGATAAATTTACCGGTCGCAGCCGCGGTTTTGGTTTTGTTGAAATGCCCAATGATGAAGAAGCCCACAAAGCAATCGCTGAGCTGGACAAGGGCGTAGTTGAAGGCAGAGCCATCACGGTTACCGAAGCCAAGCCCCGTGAAGAACGCAGCAATGGCGGTGCCAGAAGGGCATTTGCCGGAAGCGGTCGGGGACGCTATTAATCCCGGTGGGTTCACCCCAGCCTGCATATAGGAGCGTCAAAAATTGTATTGAAGGAGCGTATTGAAAGGATCAGTACGCTCCTTTTTGTCTTATATTCGGGGAACGGCATAACCGTTGTGATAAGTTTTTGCCAGGTATTCCTTGTTAATGGAATGATCGGTAAATCGTCCCGCGGCTTTATCCCAGGCTACTCTTTGACCGCTTCTGAAAGCAATATTTCCCATCTGAGCCACGATGGCTACGTTTGCGCCAACCGTTACCGGGGCTGTAAGCGCTTCCATTTTACCGGAACGGATAACCGACATAAAGTTTTCGGTGTGTTTATCAAGTCCGTTTTCTGATGGTTTTGTATGGGGTTTGCTGACTTTTTGCTTCGCGTTTTTTTCCTCAATTACTTTCCATCCGCGCCGGTCGAGTACCAGGGTGGCATTATTGCCTACAAAAGCTATTCCGTGATCGCTGCCATACTGCCCGTTATCAATACCCATTGCATGATCCCAAACCATATTAAAATTATCGAATTCATATAAGGCGGTGAGGGTATCCGGAGTTTCCTGCGCCAGTTCGGGGTAAGCAAATCTTCCGCCCAGGGCTACTACGGTTTTGGGTGTTTCTGCTTTCATGCCATAGAGCGCATAATCAATCAGATGCACGCCCCAGTCGGTCATTAGCCCGCCGGCATAATCCCAAAACCACCGGAAATTGAAGTGGAATCTGCTGGCGTTGAAAGGTTTTGAAGGCGCGGGTCCCAGCCACCGGGCATAATCCACTCCTTGCGGTGGAAGGCTGTTTGGCTGTACAATATCCGGTTTCATCCACCCCTGATAACACCATACTTTTGCGGTTCGGATATTGCCCAGTTGTCCTGAATGAACAAATTCAATGGCGTCCCGGAAATGTTGCTGGCTGCGCTGCCATTGCCCGACCTGAACCACCCGGTTGTATTTCTTTTGCGCAGCTACCATCACGTTGCATTCTTCAATAGAGTTTCCCATAGGTTTTTCTACGTAAACATGCTTCCCCGCCTGGCAGGCTTCTACCATCTGAAGGCAGTGCCAATGATCCGGCGTACCAATGATTACCGCGTCAATATCTTTATTTTCAAGAAGTTTGCGGTGGTCGTTATAGGTTTTTACTTTGGAAGCATTTATATTCAATTCCGGTAATTCTTTCAGCCTTTTATCTAAAACATTCTTATCCACGTCGCATAAGGCAACCAGATTGACGCCGGGAACCTTCAGCGCGGATTTTGTATCGGTCCAACCCATGCTGTTTATTCCGATGGCGCCGATATTGATCTGATCAGCCGCTGAAAGTTTGGTTTTATGAATGGCGAATACCCCGGGAGAAACCGTGGATAAAAGAAGTCCACCGGCCGCCAGCCGGGAACCTTCACCTAAGAATTTTCTTCTGGTAGTCATGTTTTCTGGATTGATTTTTATTTAATAAAAAAAGTAAAGATCAGCCGATCAGGTTTTTGCTGATATACCGGTAACTCGTTTCAATACTGCTGAACGGAGATCCCGGACAAATATCCTGCTCTACAAAAAAATGCTCCATACCGGCTTCCCGGGCATGAGCGAATATGGATTTAAAATCAATCACCCCGTTACCCACTTCAGTGAAAAATTTCTTTGTGGTATTGTCCATATCCTTCACATGCCAGAGTGGAAACCGGCCGGGATGCTGCCGGAACATAGCAACCGGGTCTTTGCCTGCATAGCTCGCCCAATACAGGTCGAGTTCAAATTTAACCAGGTTGGGATCCGTCTCTTTTAGCAGGATATCATAGCCCTGTTGCCCGTTCAGGTCAAAAAATTCAAAATTGTGGTTGTGGTAGTCAAACTGTATCCCTGACTTCCTGCAGATCCCTGCGGCTTTATTGAATTGTGCGGCTATTTTTTTATAATCGTCAATAGATTTTCTTTCCGAGTCAAGCAGGTATGCAACTACCATATATTTTTGCCCGGCAGCTACTGCGTCTTCCACTGCTTTCTCCCAGTTGTCCGACAGGTGTGTCAGCATATAATGCCCGCTGGGGTGTGTGAGCCTGTTTTCTTTAAGAAAGGAAGAAAATGCTTTGGGTAACATTCCGAAGTACTTCCCTCCCTGGTAACCAAAGGATTCCACTTCGTTATAGCCAATACCCGCTACTTTCCTGATAGTCGTTTCAGGATCTTTGGCCATCTCCTCCCTTACCGTATATAGTTGTAGCCCTATTGGCTTTTTTATCCTGAAAAAAGGCGAAGATGTCAATGCAAAAGCCGAAAGCGACCAGCGTCCGGACTTTTTAATAAATGCTCTGCGGGAGGTCATGGTGTGTGGTTTATACCCGTGAAGTTAATGAAAAAACAACTGCTTTAATGGCAGTGTTGGGTATGATAGCGCCCCGCTTTCCGGCAAAGGAAAAAATTAAAGGAGTGGGCAGTTACGATCAACAGGACTGCCGGGATCAGCAGGAGGATGTGATAATTATGAAAAAACTCCTTTAACAATAAAAAAGAGATCCCCGCGCTGAAGAAAAGAACCGGCGCCGTTTTATGATGGTGTTTTTTATATCCGTGATACAGGGCTACCATCCCCACTGCGAAAGCCAGTGCGATCATCCCGAATTCAAACAGGTAATTGTCAATGATATTGATACCGAAAATGGGCAGGCTGGTGAGCAACAGGGGAAGAATGGCACAATGAACGGCACAGGCCAAAGAAGCCGCAATACCAAGAGCGTCGTAATTGATCCGAAACATAATGTTTATAAAAGAGGGACAAATGTAGGAAGATATTGCAACATTGTTGCAATATCTTACAGTTTTCTAATAAAACATATTTGTTTTTAGGTCTGCACCCCTTTTGGGTCTTTTAATAAGATGCTTTTTGTTGGAAGCGGCCGCTGTTTTTCCCCTGGTACGCGTCTCACGTACCGGCAGGCATAAATTGATGGTTATAGTGTCTCAACACAGGGATGACAAAAATTTGGCATTTACCCAATCAGCCGGTTATACCTGATTGAGTTGTACCTTTGTAAATTGTAAATGATTATTGTATGAAGCGGAAAACGTGGATGTATCTTGGCTTTTTTGTTTTGCTGTTTGTTGGATTCTATGCTTTTCTTAATGCTACCATAGATTCCTCAAAATCCCTGTTGCCCGTATTGAATAACGTGCGGCCTTTTTCGTTTGAGCGACAGGATGGAAAACATATTACAGAACATGATATTGCCGGCAAAGTATATGCCGCCGAGTTTTTTTATTCTACCTGTGAGGGTATCTGCCCCAAGATGAACCGCAATATGAAGCAGGTATTTGAAACATTTAAAGGAGAGGATGATTTCCTGATCCTTTCCCATACCGTTGATCCCGAGACGGACAGTGTGGGAAGATTGAAAGTATATGCCGACTCCCTGGGCGCCGACATAAAAAGCTGGTGGTTTTTGACGGGAACCAAGGAAAACCTATACAGAACAGCCCGGGAAAGTTATATTTTGGATGATCCGAATAATAATGCCGGCAATGTTGAAGAGCAGTTCCTGCATACGCAGTTCTTTGCTTTGGTGGATAAAAGCGGCAGGGTAAGAGGCATATACGATGGTTTGAAAAAGGATGAGATCGGCAAGATGATCAACGATATTAAAGAATTGCTGAAAGAAAAGGATCCCAAACCGGTTTAAACTGAAATCAAAGGGTGATGATCTTGATTATTGATTATTTTTTATAAAGCAGGATAATTATGGAACCGCATATTGAAGACTTGCTGAGAAAAAACCAACTGAGTGTAACAGACAGCCGAAGGGAAATCCTGGAGCTTTTTTTACAAAGCGACAGCGCCCTGGCCCATCATGATATTGAATCGGGAACAGACGAGAAATACGACCGGGTAACGGTGTACCGTACCCTGCAGACATTCATGGAAAAGGGGATCATCCATACCATTCCTTCGGCTGATAATTCAGTTAAATACGCGCTCTGTAAAGACAATTGTGAAGAGGGGCATCACCACGACGATCATGTGCATTTTATTTGTATAAAATGCGGTACCACCATTTGTCTGGAGGAAGTGCATGTGCCGGAGATCCGCCTGCCGGAGGGGTACCAAAGCCGTCAGACCGAAGTGGTGATCAGTGGCTTATGCAAGACCTGCAGTTAAAATCCCAAAATGCAAAATCCCCATTTAAATACCGATAAAGATTCCCTCAGTTCGATAGAAAGGGAATTTGAGAATAATATCCGTCCTAATGAGATCGCTGAATTCAGCGGACAGGATAAAGTAATTGAAAACATAAAAATCTTTATCAAAGCGGCCAAGATAAGAGGAGAAGCCCTGGATCATATCCTGTTTCACGGCCCCCCGGGATTGGGTAAAACAACGCTCAGCCGGATTGTTGCTAATGAAATGGGGGTACATATCAAAGAGACCTCCGGCCCGGTAATTGAGAAGCCCGCCGATTTAGCCGGTTTGTTAACCAATCTGCAGCCCAATGACGTGCTTTTTATAGATGAGATTCACCGGTTGAGCACAGTGGTGGAAGAATATCTGTATTCGGCAATGGAAGATTACCGGATTGATATCCTGATAGATACGGGGCCTAACGCGCGCAGTATCCAGATTAACTTAAGCCCTTTCACCCTGATCGGCGCTACCACCCGGAGCGGATTGCTGACGGCGCCATTGCTCTCACGCTTTGCTATAAAATCCAGGCTGGAGTATTATGAGGCGGCGGTGTTAAAGAAAATTATTTCCCGTGCGGCGGGTATATTAAAGGTTGGCATTTCCAATGAAGCGGCCGAAGAGATCGCCGGCAGAAGCAGGGGTACCCCCCGGATAGCCAATGGGCTGCTGCGCCGGGTGAGAGATTTTGCCCAGGTGCTTAATGATGGCATTATAGACGAAGGTATAACCCGTCATGCCCTCAAGGCGCTGAATGTGGACGCCCACGGACTGGACGAAATGGACAACCGGATCCTTACTACGATCATAGAAAAATTCAAAGGCGGGCCCGTAGGTATCACCACTATTGCTACCGCCGTTGGGGAAGAGCAGGGCACTATCGAAGAAGTATATGAGCCTTTCCTGATCCAGCAGGGTTTTATCATGCGTACTTCACGCGGGCGGGAGGCTACACCAAAAGCGTATGAGCATTTGGGAAAGGTTTTCTCCGGCAAAAATCTGCTGTTTTAACCGAAGTCCATCCCGGCCCGAAGCAGGATTAAATTTCGCCGGTTGCAACTTTTTCCTGAAATAACCGTCATTTGAATAACCACGTTTTTGATGAAGAGCGATAAACTTAAAAAGCGACCTTCTTTATCCCAACCTTTACGATAATGTGGGTCATTAGCGTTGTCCGGCGCCAACTACCTCTTGAATCAATTCAACCCGTGTAAAGCTACGGCGCTTCAATTCGTTTGGAGCGCTATTTTTTTACCCTAAAAACCAGGCGGCAGCCCATTGGCTTATAAAGCCGGCAGCCAGGCCCGATACAATATCCCCCATCTGGTGGCTGGAAACAATGAGACGGGAGCTGCTTACCGCCCCTGCTATTAAAACAGAAAGTGCGAGATAGATACCCACGAAGCCAGAAGAGGCGAATAAAATCCAGGTAAACAAACCAATTATGCCCCCTACGCCCGTAGCGTGCAGGCTGATCTTAAAAAAGATATTGGCAATAAAGTTGATAATAACGGCTAAGAAAATCCCCAGGCTCATCTGCGCGGCTATCACGGGAATCTCCGGTTTGTTTTTAAATACATAAAACGTCCAGAAAAAGAATACCATACTGATGGTGAGGGGTATGATCCGTTCTTTTTGGGTTCTCAGATAAATGGAGTTCACAAACCCAAGCGCCTTGCAAAGCAGCACCGATACCAGGGGAAACAAAATCCCGTTGATGATATAAATGAAGAGCGTTTGGGTTTTACCCTGAGCCGGCATTCCCAAAAAATATTCCGGATCAATGTAAAGAAGGTAAAGCATCATATAGAACCCTATGAGCAGGGGATGAAAGACCCAGGAAAAGAAACGTGCCGCAAAAGAAACGGCAGGCGATACGGACGTAATATTAAAAGCAGATGAGTGGCTCATAGTTGTTTTCTTAAACGGGCAACCGGAATATTCAGTTGTTCCCGGTATTTGGCAACGGTTCTCCGGGCAATATTGTAACCCTTCAATTGCAGCAATTCAGTCAGCTTCTCATCACTGTAGGGCTTTTTCTTGCTTTCACCGCCCACCATATCACTGAGTATTTTCTTTACTTCCCGCGTGGATACTTCCTCGCCGCTGTCGGTGCTCAGTGATTCGCTGAAAAAGAATTTCAGGCGGTAGGTGCCAAATTCCGTTTGCACGAATTTACTGTTTGCTACCCTGCTTACGGTGGAAATGTCCAACCCGGTTCGTTCGGCAATATCTTTCAATATCATGGGTTTAAGCGTGGTTTCATCTCCCGTAAGGAAAAAATCGTATTGGTATTCCATGATGGCCTGCATCGTCACCAGCAAGGTGTTTTGCCGTTGTTTGATGGCATCTATAAACCATTTTGCAGCGTCAATTTTTTGTTTTATGAAAATCACCGCTTCCTTTTGCCTTTTATCTTTCTTGCTTCCCCGGTCGTATTCCCGGAGCATGTCCCTGTATCCTTCACTGATACGCAGATCGGGAGCGTTCCTGGAGTTGAGCGTGAGCTCCAGTTTACTGTTGTTGTTATGAATAAAGAAATCGGGAATGATATAGCTTTCAACTATGTTGGTTTCACCAATATTGCCTCCCGGTTTGGGATTCAGCCGGACGATCTGCTGAATAGCGGCTTTCAGGTCTTTATTGGTCAGATTGAGTCCCTTTTGTATTTTTTCGTAGTGCTTTTTTGTAAATTCATCAAAGTATTCCGACAGGATCCGGATGGTTATTTCCACGTCGGCGCCCTCTTCTTTCTTTCTTTCCAGCTGCAGCAGTAAACACTCTTTTAAATCGCGGGCACCTACGCCGGGGGGATCAAATTTCTGAATCAGTTTTACCAGGCTTTCTATTTCTTTCACGGTAGCCGAGATGTTCTGACGAAAGGCCAGATCGTCGGAGACAGCACTCAGGTCTCTTCTCAGGTACCCATCATCATCTATACTCCCCACAATCTGTTCGGCTATTTTTTGCTGCTTCTCATCCAGCTTCAGCATCCTGAGCTGCTCCTGTAAAAATTCATGAAAAGTGCTTTCGATTTTAAAAGGTACGGTCTGCTTCTCATCAATTTCAGGGTAATTGTCGTCTTTCAGCCTGTAGTCGGCAATTTCATCGTCATCGTTGCTCAGGTATTCGCTGATATCTATGTTTTCGTATTCGTCTTCGCTGCCCTCCGATTCATATTCCTCTTCCGTTCCGCTGTCAAATTCGTCTGTTATGTCATCATTATCCTGGTCATCATATTCCTCTTCCCCTGCTTCCAGGGCCGGGTTGTCTTCTATTTCCTCCTTAACCCGTTCTTCCAGGTTGGCCGTAGGAACCTGCAGCAATTTCATCAACTGAATTTGCTGGGGAGAAAGCTTCTGCAATAGCTTTTGTTGTAAACGCTGACTCAGGGCCATGTTGAACCGGAATAATTGGAAATATGGTTGTTGTTTTGTTTAAAAAAGGGCGCTGCCCCACAAAAATCAGGCCGTAAATTTAAGCACTATCCTTATTTTTACCTGCCTTTAGCAGCTATTTTATTGGGATGTTAACAATTTCTTTTTTTTGGTTTGCATTGATAAAGGACTTTTGAGGGGAACATCAAGACTTAAAGCCCTGTTTTATATAAGGTTTTTAAAAATGAAATTGCGGCGATTGGTACTAAATTCGTTTCTATTGCGTTGTAATTTCTGGGATGTGAACCTTGTTTTTTAAGAAAAAGCCGGGCTGTTTTAGGACCTGTTTTTTGTTGTAAAAGAAATTAAAGTAGCGGGTTGGTATATATTTTGTATGCCGTATCCCCGGTTATGAAAATCCATAAGCTATGAATGTGAAACCTCTTGCCAATCTTGCGGTGCTGTTAGTGGAAGATAATGAAATGAACACGCTCTTAGCTTCAGCGATTATCCAGCGTACCGGCGCTAAAGTTACCCAGGTGGACAACGGAATGGATGCTATCCGGCAGTTGCGAAACCGATTTTTCGATCTCATCCTGATGGACCTGCATCTGCCTGTGATGGATGGGTTTGCCACGGCGCGATACATCAGGGAAAATATCTCCAAAACCATCCCGATTATTGCTATCACCGCCAATGTAGTAAGCGGAGAAGAACGCAAATGCGAGGAGTCGGGTATGAACGGCTTTATATCCAAACCCTATACGGAAAAAGAATTACTGGATAAGATCGCTACCTGCATCCCTTTTGAAAATGGGATGGCTCAAAATGTACCGGGCAATCAGGGCAATTTGTCTTCCGGCTTATACAATCTTTCTTTTCTCGAAGAGATAAGCAGGGGCAACCGCGATTTACTGGAACAAATGATCCAGGTGTTCATAGACCAGGCGCCCGTGGCGGTAAAACAGCTTAAAGCGGCCTATCATTGCCACGACTTTAGTGAAATGTTTATGATCGCGCACCGTATTAAGCCCGATATTGACAATCTGGGCATCGTATCTCTGAAAGACAATATCAGGCAAATTGAGAGCCTGACCCGGCAGGAGCAAAACGGAACCCACCTTGAAAACCTGATTTTTGATCTGGGCGATACTATTAACCAGGTGGTTCATGAGTTGCGGGTAAAGGCATTGTCGGGACCCTCCTATATTTAGCGGTGTTGTTCATAATGGTTTACCGGGATACTACTCCGCAGATCCGTAATGTCTTTTTTCGTTAGCGGGGGAGCCTGTATGGCCCCGGCCACTTCGTCAAGTTGTTCCCTGGTTCTTATACCTGCAATAGCTGCGGTTATTCCTTTTTGTTGGAGGGAAAAGCAGATAGCGGTTTGTGCAATGCTGCGGTTTGCGCCCGATTTTGCCCTAATGGCGGCGGCAGCCCCCGAAACTTCTTCAACAGTGTAGTCCAGGTAGGGTTTTGCCGGCTTATCCACCAGTAAGCCCCCTGCCATCGTGCCTCTTGCCAATACCGCTATATTATTCTCCTGCAACAGGGGCAGGCAGGATTCTTCGGCACGGCGGTCCAGGAGGCTGTATTGCATCATAACACTTACAATACGGGATCGTTTTACATATTCCCGTATTACGTTGGGGCGGATAGAAGATATCCCGTAATAGCGGATCTTTCCTGCTGTAATAAGTTGTTCAAAAGCCTCAATGGTATCATCCATAGGGTCGCGCAGGGTGCCGCCGTGCAACTGGTACAGGTCAATGTAATCGGTTCGCAATCTTTTCAGGCTCTGTTCCACAGCGCTTAAAATATATTCTTTACCCGGATTCCAGTCCCATCCGCTTCCGTCTGCCCGCCATTGATTCCCTACCTTGGTAGCCACCACCACCTTATCTCTTCTTCCCCGGAGCGCTTTACCAATGGTGTCTTCATTTTGGCCTTTTTGATACAGGTCTGCTGTATCAAAATAATTGATCCCCTTATCAATGGCTTCGTGCAATAATTTTTCATTATAAGCGTCGTCCTTTCCGAGCGACATGCAGCCAAAGCCGATTTCGCTGATCGTCAATGAAGATTTTCCTAAAGGTTGATAGTTCATGATCGTTTTTTTGCTGCCGTAAAGTTCCTGATCTTGCGCCGAATTATACGCTTTGTTTTTATCTTTACCATTATGCAGATCGAGCAACTTTACCGGTTGTTTCTCCAACATCCTTCGGTACAAACCGATACGAGGAAATTAAAGGAGGGGGATATTTTTTTTGCGTTGAAGGGCCCGAATTTTAATGGCAACCTGTTTGCAAAGCAGGCACTGGAAGCCGGGGCTGCGTATGCCGTGGTAGATGAAGCGCCCTCCGATACCGGGGAGAGGGTAATTCTCACAGACGATGTGTTAACGACCCTTCAACAGCTTGCCGCTTACCATCGTCGCAGGTTTAATATTCCTTTTATTGCCATTACCGGCAGCAATGGTAAAACCACCACTAAAGAATTGATGCATGCCGTTCTTTCTTCCCGTTACAAAACTTATACTACCCGGGGCAATCTGAACAACCATATCGGCATCCCGTTAACGCTTTTGGGTATTCAGCCCGATGCGGAAATGGCTATTATTGAAATGGGCGCCAATCATTTAAAGGAAATCGAGGGGTATTGTGAATATACTGCGCCAACGCATGGCCTGATCACCAATTGCGGGAAAGCGCATTTAGAGGGTTTTGGAAGTGAGGAAGGTGTTAGAAAAGGCAAGGGAGAATTGTACGATTATCTGCGGCTTAATGAGGGTGTCGCCTTTGTGATGTGGGATTATGCGTACCTGAGAACGATGAGCAGGGGGATACCCCATATTTATACGTATGGTACTGCTGACGCCGGGGTAACAGGTACGGTTTATCAATCCGATCCTTTTTTGCAGGTAGCCTGGGTAAATGATGATCACAGGATAGTCCTCCGGTCCCGGCTGGTGGGCGATTATAACCTGCCTAATGTCCTGGCTTCTATTGCCGTTGGCCGTCATTTTGGAGTGAAGGAAGATGAAATCAGGCGGGCCATTGAAGCCTATACCCCTTCTAACAGCCGTTCACAATTGATAGACGGGGGCGCCAGCAAAATAATACTTGATGCCTACAATGCCAATCCGAGCAGTATGAGAGCCGCTATCGGGAATTTTTCTGCTACCGGCTATCCCAACAAAATACTGGTGCTGGGTGCTATGATGGAGCTGGGTAGCGACAGTATGCAGGAGCACCGCGAACTCATAGAATGGATCAAACAATCTCCCTGGAAGGAGGTGGTATTGGTTGGGGGTGATTTTGCGCTGGTGGAACATCCCTTCAGGTATTTTAGCAGTTCTTCGGATGCCGCAGAATGGCTGGATCGGCATCAGGAGCCGGGAAATGTTTATCTCATAAAAGGCTCGCGCAGCACGCAAATGGAAATTATTGCAGAAAGGTTAAAAACCATCGGATAACCGGATATGCATTATCTTTGCAGATCGTTTTGTTGCAGATATAAAAAGAACAACATTTCAAAAAACGACGAATGAGCTCCGAAGAGAAGAAACCGGGATATTTATTTTCAACGTTGGATAACCGTTGCCCCCGTTGCCGCAGAGGAAGGCTTTTTATCAGCAATAACCCGTATAAACTAAAGACCGCCTTAAAAATGCACCGGGTTTGCCCGGTATGCAAACAGCCCACCGATATCGAAGTAGGATTTTATTATGGCACTGCCTATGTGAGTTATGCTATTACAGTAGCTTTCAGTGCTTTTACTTTTATAGCCTGGTGGCTGCTGATTGGCGTTTCAGTGCAGCCCGGAGATTTCAGGTGGTTTTGGTGGGGGATCACCAACGCGGTTTTATTAATAGTATTACAGCCTGTATTCATGCGTCTTTCACGCAGTCTCTGGATCTCCTGGTTTGTGAAATACGATCCCGACTGGAAGGTTAACAGTATCTCCGCAGACACGATAGAACGTATTGTTCCCGAACAGATGAACAACTGGTGATGTTTTTATCCTACAGGATAAAGTCTAATCCCTTATATTAGCAATATAAAAGGGGCGTGGCGGCACGTGGTGGTTTTAATTACCCAATCTGTTATTGCATATGACATTTCTTATCATTGCCGGGTGTATTCTTTTGCTTGTAGTATTGATTACCTGGGGTAAAACCAACGCTTTTCTTGCATTTCTTATCGTGTCTTTGCTCGCAGGCGCCCTGCTGGGAATTCCGTTGAACCGCTTGGCCGGCGCCGTTGAAAAGGGGATGGGCGATACCTTGGGGAGCCTGGCGGCTGTTATTATGATGGGGGCGATGTTGGGAAAACTGGTAGCGGAAAGCGGCGCTGCACAACGGATAGCATCGTCGTTGATGAAAATCTTTGGCGCGAAATATATCCAGTGGGCTTTGATGGTAACGGGTTTTATCATTGGTATCCCGTTGTTTTATAATGTTGGGTTTGTGTTGATGGTGCCGCTTATATTTTCTGTTGCTTATCAATACAAACTTCCCGCGGTGTATATCGGACTTCCTATGCTGGCCTCTCTATCGGTTACCCACGGTTATCTGCCGCCTCATCCTGCACCCGCGGCTCTGGTGACGCAATTTCATGCTAACATGGGACTAACCCTCATTTATGGACTGATGGTAGCTATTCCTGCTATTATTATTGCCGGTCCCATTTATTCCAAAACGCTGAAAAAGATTGTATCGGTGCCGTTGCAAACTTTTAAACCGGTGGTTTTGCCGGAGGAAAAGCTGCCCGGGCTTGCCAACAGTTTCCTGTCTTCTTTGTTGCCTGTGGTATTGTTGATCGCCACAACGGTGGCGCCCTTTCTGTTCCCGGGATATGAAACATTAAATCATGTTTCCGCTTTTCTGGGGAATGCGATGGTGGTGATGCTGATAGCCCTGATAGTAGCCACGTTTTCATTGGGAATTGCCAACGGTATGCCTGTGAAAAAAATCATGGCAGTATATGAAAGCGCGGTAAAAGATGTGGCTATGATATTGCTGATCATTGCCGGTGCGGGTTCATTTAAAGAAGTATTGACCGTAAGTGGTGTGAGCGACAGTATTGCACATGCCCTGCATCAGTGGCCATTGCATCCTTTGCTGCTGGCGTGGATCATTGCGGCGCTGATCCGGGTTTGTATCGGCTCGGCTACCGTGGCAGGACTTACCACTGCGGGTATTGTTGTTTCTTTGGTGGCAGAAGGGAATGTTGATCCTAACCTGATGGTCTTATCCATCGGCGCGGGTAGCCTGATGTTTTCCCATGTAAATGACGGGGGATTTTGGTTGTTCAAAGAATTTTTTAACCTGAGCGTAAAAGATACGATCCGCTCCTGGTCGTTGATGGAAACCATCGTGGCTATTGTGGGGCTTGGCGGAGTGATGTTGTTGAATATGTTTGTTTAGCCGGATGCATTGGGGTTTTTATTGGCGCCGACTATGGGATTACCTTTTTTAAAACTGGTTCCTTTAAAATGCGCGACCGGTTCGTTGCGCTGATTGGTGATGGTTACAACATACAGTCCCAGGCTCTTCCCATCGTGGAGTTCTTTTGCTTCGGCGGTTAAAATATCCCACAATTTTGCTGCTTTTATAAAAGTGATCGTGGCGTCCCAGGCCAGCGAGAATTCATTCCTGCTGTTACTGGCGATGCCGAAAGCGCTGTCGGCAAGTGAAAACAAAACCCCGCCATGCACCACACCCGCGCCATTCAGCATTTCATCTCTTACATCCATCTGGAGTTTGCTGTACCCTTCAGCCGCTTCTATCAACCGGATCTTCATCCAGCGAATGAAATTATCCCTGTTTATGATTTCCAGGGCAATCGAAGCCGGGAAATATTTTGAATCTTTCATGTTCCTGTTATGGGGTTGAAAGGTAAAGAATAAAAATATATTTTTTGAAGCAGGGATAAACGCACGCAAAGGTGCGGAGGCGCAGAGGGAAGGTGGATAGATCTGTTGTTGTATGGGACTGTTTTTTCTCTGCGGGCTCTGCGTCTCTGCGTGGGAATAATAGGCACACAAAGGCGCGAAGACGCAAAGGGAAGGTGGATAGATCTGTTGTTGTGGGACTGTTTTTTCTCTGCGGGCTCTGCGTCTCTGCGTGGGAATAATGGGCACGCAAAGGCGCGAAGGCGCAAAGGGAAGGTGGATAGATCTGTTGTTGTATGGGACTGTTTTTCTCTGCGGGCTCTGTGTCTCTGCGTGGGAATAATGGGCACACAAAGGCGCGAAGACGCAAAGGGAAGGTGGATATACCTGTTGTTGTATGGGACTGTTTTTCTCTGCGGGCTCTGCGTCTCTGCGTGGGAATAATAGGCACACAAAGGCGCGAAGACGCAAAGGGAAGGCGGATAGATCTGTTGTTGTATGGGACTGTTTTTCTCTGCGGGCTCTGCGTGAAAATAATTGCACGCAGAGGCGCGAAGCCGCAGAGTATAGAGGGAATAGGGTGCTTGTGTTACGCCTATTCTTACTTTAATCATTTAGAAGAATGACGATCATGTTGAAGTTCTATAAATTATTTACGATCCTTTGGATCCCATTTTTGATCAATACCTCGTTGAAATTAATAAGGAGACCTAACTTCAATGTAGTTAACCTGAGGTAGGTTAACAGTTGTTTGTAGTGTACCGGAGCTACAGACTCAACTGATTTAATTTCAATGATCACCTTGTTGTCAACAATTACATCCGTTCTAAACCCCAAATCCATTTTAATATCATCATATACTACCGGGAGTCCCAGTTGCCTGCTAAAGTTTAGAGATCGTTTGTTAAGCTCATAGCATAATACTTCTTCATATACAGACTCCAGGAGTCCGGGACCTAATGTTGTATGAATTTTAAAGCAGCAGTCAACAACAATTTTTGATAATCCGTTTTCAGTCATATGGTTAGCATTTTAGTGTTTTTCAATACCTAAATTTATATACTTTTTTATCATAATAAAAAAATACAAATCAGCATCGTTTGATCTGGATCTGTTTTTAATAATAGGCACGCAAAGGCGCGGAGGCGCAGAAGGAAGGCGGATAGATCTGTTGTTGTGGGACTGTTTTTTCTCTGCGGGCTCTGCGTCTCTGCGTGGGCATAATAGGCACGCAAAGGTGCGAAGACGCAAAGGAAAGGCGGATAGATCTGTTGTTGTATGGGACTGTTTTTTCTCTGCGGGCTGCGTCTCTGCGTGGGAATAATAGGCACGCAAAGGCGCGAAGGCGCAAAGGGAAGGTGGATAGATCTGTTGTTGTATGGGACTGTTTTTTCTCTGCGGGCTCTGCGTCTCTGCGTGGGAATAATAGGCACGCAAAGGCGCGAAGACGCAAAGAGAAGGCGGATAGATCTGTTGTTGTGGGACTGTTTTTTCTCTGCGGGCTCTGCGTCTCTGCGTGAGAATAATTGCACGCAATTCTAAATCACCGTGGCATCGGAATAGATCCGGTCTATTTCTTCCTTGTATTTATCCATGATCACTTTTCGCTTCAGGCTGAGCTTTGGGGTGATTTCTCCGGATTCCACGCTCCATTCACGGGACAGCAACTCAAATTTTTTTACCTGTTCCACATGGTTGAAGTATTGATTAAGGTCGTCCACGATCCCTTTATAAAAGTTCTTTATCCTGGGGTCTTTTATGCTGCTTTCATTCGATAGGAAAGCTACCCCGTTTTTTTCACACCAGTCTTTCAGGTTGGTGAAAGAAGGTACAATAAGCGCTCCTACAAATTTTTTCCCCGCACCTGTTACCATCACCTGCTCAATAAAACGCGATTCTTTGAGCTTATTTTCTATCGCGGAAGGAGCCACATATTTTCCACCACTGGTTTTAAACAGTTCCTTCTTGCGGTCGGTAATTTTTAAAAACAGGTTGTCTTCCATTACCCCTATATCGCCGGTGTGCAGCCATCCGTCTATGATCACTTCTGCTGTCAGGTCGGGGCGCTTATAATATCCTACCATTACCGATTCGCCCTTCACACAGATTTCTCCATCCTCCATCAGTTTCACTTCCACCCCGTTGAGCGGAGGACCTACGGTGCCAAATTTCGTCTTGCCGGCTGCGCGCCTGTTTACCGAAATAACCGGTGAGTTTTCAGTGGGCCCGTAGCCCTCGTATAAGGGGATCCTTGCTGCATTAAAAATACGCAGCAACCTTTCCTGGCATGCCGCTCCGCCGGTAATGATGTATTTGATATTGCCGCCTAAGGCTTCGCGCCATTTGTTGAAAATAAGTTTATTGGCAAGCGCGAGTTGCATGTTGTAAAAAAATCCCCCATCAATAAGATTATCGTATTTCTTCCCCAGGTTAACCGCCCAGAAAAAAAGTTGTTTTTTTATACCCGTCAGTTCCGCGCCCTTGCCCACGATCCGTTCATATACTTTTTCCAGCAATCGGGGTACGGTGGTAAACACATCCGGCTTCACCTCCTGCAGATTGGCCCCGATGGTTTCCAGGCTTTCTGCATAATAGATCCCGATCCCGCTGAACATATAAATATAACTCACGGTTTTTTCGAAAATATGATTCAGCGGTAAAAAGCTCAGGGCCTTATATTGTGGCTGGTCATCGAAAGGAAAACTTTCCTTGGAGAAAAAAGTATTCCGTACAATATTGTTATGGGTTAGCATCACTCCTTTGGGAGTACCGGTAGTGCCGGAAGTATAGATAATGGTAGCCAGGTGGTCTTTGCTGATACTGTTTTTAATGGTTTCGATTTCTGCAATTCCGGAGTCGGTTGCCCGGTTCAACACTTCCGACCAGTGCTTTGCGCCGGCTATTGAATTGAATGTGAAAATTTCCTTAACAGTGGATATTTTGTCGCGGATGCCCTGCAGCTTTTGAAACAGGTCTTCGCTGCTTACAAAAACGTATTTAACGGCGGCGTCATTGAAGATGAATTCAATTTCCAACGGATTGGTTGTGGGATATATTGGTACCAGTATTGCACCGGTTTGCTGTACCGCCAGGTCGGTGATCAGCCATTCAGGGCGGTTGTTGGAGATAATGGCAACTTTATCCCTGCCTTCGGTAGTCATGTCATTACCCGAAACACCGAGGGATAATAAGCCTGCCGCAAATTTGACAGAGAGGTCTTTCACTTCGCGGGTACTGTATTTTCGCCATTGCCCGCTTTCTTTCGCAACGAGCATGTCTTCCTTGGGAAATTTTTCCAGTTGGTAATCTAAGCAATCAAAAAGTCTGAGGGGCTGAATCATATCAATCGTTATTTATGAGGCCAGTTAAATTAAGTAAAAAATGATAAACAAAAAAGAAAGCCTAACGGTTTTGGTAATATTGTCCTTTAGGTAATTTAAATACCCTGCCTCTCTGGAAATGGTTAAAAGTGTCGTATGCCTCCTTATTTTGCTGTATCCATGCCTGATAATCAGCCGACTGGATGGCAGATCCAAAAATCCATTGGTTATACGCTTCAAACATGCCCGCTTCCAGTAATTGCTTCTGATAGTCAAACAGCCTGAAAGGATAAAGGGCGGCATTATTCCCGAACCAGTCGTTAAGGAAGTCCTTTCGTATCGGGATAAGGGATCCGGGGGTGATGCCCCTGGCGGCCAATGCAGCCTGGTTGTTCATAGTTTTTAAGAATGCCGTTTCAAAACCGTTTTGTTTTTTTTGTTTTCGATCCCCCGGTACTGGCGTTTCCGAAAATAGTTTTTTGTATCCATCGAAGAGGATGGTTTTTATTTCGGCAGTCCGGACGGTATAACTTTCCAGGTTTATAAAAATTTCCCCATAAACCAGGCTCCAAACCCGGTTGGTGGTGAAGTAATAAAAACGACAGGCGTGGTAATAGTTTCCGGGGTAATTGGGATCCACCGCAATTCCTTTTTCCCACTGGTTTATAGCGCTGTAGTCTTTGTTCTGCCAGAGCAGTTCACCGTATTCACTGTGCAATACCCCGCTGTTGGGAAATCTTTTCAGCCCCCTTTTATACACCTTGGAACCTTCCTTTATCTCCTCGATGGAACGATACACTGATCCGGCTATCTGAAAGCTTTGTACGTTGGCATCATTTCGCCCGATCACCGGTTTGATAGTTTGCAAAGCTTTTGCAAAATCGCGTTGCAGGTAATAAGCGTAAGCAATATCATTAAGTATATTAAGATCGTTGGGTTTTAGCTGAAGCGCGCGGTTAAATACCAGGATAGCATTCCCCCAATCGCCGGTACGCATATATTCCTGTCCTGCTTTTTGTAAGGTATCAGGATTTTGCTGAGAGAACCCCGATAGCCCGAATAAGAGGAATGAAAATAACAATGAGAATGATTTCATATCCGTAAAGATAAGGGGCCGGTTTGTGAAAAAAAACAAAAACGGAACCGGGGTAGGCTCTTTCGGAAGTCAAATCAAAAACAACCTTCAGATCAGATGCGTCAACAACCCGTCCCGGAGTTTGGGTTCGAACCAGGTGCTTTTGGGAGGCATTACCATTCCGCTGTCGGCAATATCAAAAAGTTGTTGCATGCTCACCGGGAATAAACTGAAAGCCACTTTCATTTCGCCGCTGTTGACCCTTTTTTCCAATTCAGCCAGGCCTCTTATACCGCCAACAAAATCAATACGCGTATCCGTTCGCGGATCTTTTATACCCAATACCGGATCTAAAAGATTATTTTGAAGAATGGTTACATCCAGCACACCAACAGGGTCGTTGGTATAAGTTCCGGATTTTGCCGTCAGTTTGTACCAATTTCCATCTAAGTACATTCCGAAATCATGTGGTTGTTGCGGTGCGAAGGCGGCGGCCGGGCTGATCTCAAAGCTCTCTGCTATCCGTTGCAGGAATGCTTCTTTGTCCCATCCGTTAAGATCCCGGACTACACGGTTGTAATCCAATATCCGCAACTGGTTGGCGGGGAACAAAGTGGTCAGGAAATATTCCGCGCCTTCCGTATCTCCGGCAGCCGTCATCCTTACCTTAGCCGCGCTTGCCGCACGGTGGTGACCATCGGCGATATAAGTGTTGTCAACTTTTTCAGAAAACAAAGTTGTAATAGCGTTAATAACCTTGTCGTCGTTGATGACCCATATGGTATGGGCGATACCGTCGTCCGCTATAAAATCATACACCGGCTTTTTTTCAGTTTGCCATTTTTCTATCAGGTGATCAATTTCGGGCACATTTTTATAGGCTAAAAAGACGTTCCCGGTTTGTGCGCCGGTTGCAGAAATATGATTGATCCGATCCTGCTCTTTTTCCGGACGGGTAAATTCGTGTTTTTTAATTACGTTATTCTCGTAATCGTCTATCGAGGAAATGCACACCAGCCCGGTCTGACTTTTGTCGTTCATCACCAGCCGGTAAATATAATAGCAGGGTTTGTTTTCACGGAAGAGCACTTCCCTTTGAAGAAAAGCGTCCAGGTTATCTTTAGCTTTTTCATATACTTCTTCAGCGTGTATGTCTATGTTCTCCGGAACGTCAATTTCAGCCCGTGTAATATGAAGGAAAGAATTCGGGTTCCCCCTGGCTTCTTCTTTAGCCTCCTGCCGGCTCAGTACATCATAAGGAGGAGATGCCACCTGCCCTGCATATTGCGCCTGCGGACGTAAAGCGCTGAAAGG
Source organism: Chitinophagaceae bacterium (assembly GCA_023957125.1). Classification (GTDB taxonomy): domain Bacteria; phylum Bacteroidota; class Bacteroidia; order Chitinophagales; family Chitinophagaceae; genus Agriterribacter. The sequence continues at coordinate 41,221 of JAMLHL010000013.1, read as the reverse complement.
AATGATCGTAGCCATAAAATGAATAGAAAATTAAAGATTAACCATGCTTTGTTGCAAAATGTTGCATTAACTCTGCCAACGCCTGTACACTGCTGAGCGGGAGCGCATTGTAAAGAGAAACCCGGAATCCGCCTACTGAGCGATGTCCCTTTACGCCAACCATTCCCTCATTATTACATAGTTCAGTAAAGGCTTTTTCCAAATCCGGATTATCTATAACAAATACAACATTCATTTTGCTCCGGTCGGATTTATCCACTTTGGTCCTGAATACGGGAAGGCGGTCTAAAGTTTCGTATAACAATGCGGCTTTCCTATGATTGATTTTTTCAATGGCCGCAACCCCGCCCTGCTCTTTTAACCATCGCAAAGTGAGCATACACACATAAATGGAAAATACCGGCGGCGTGTTTAACATGGATTCCGCTTCAATGTGTTTGCGGTAATCCATCATTGATGGCAGTTGTCTTTTTACCCTTCCGAGGATATTCCGGTTCACCACAACCATAGTCACTCCTGCTGCGCCAATATTTTTCTGCGCCCCGGCATATATAAGATCGAACCGGTTGAAATCCATTGCCCGGCTTAAAATATCACTGCTCATATCGGCAACCAATGGAACACCGGTTGAAGGAATATCGTGCATTTGTGTTCCCTCAATAGTGTTATTGCTGGTGTAATGAAAATACACCGCATTGGAAGGGATATCGAAATTTTTCGGAATATAACTATAGTCTTTATCTTTTGAGGAAGCCACTACTTTTACCTTTCCAAAAAGCGGGGCTTCTTTTATCGGTTTACTGCCCCAAACCCCGCAGTCGAGGTAAGCGGCCGTTTCCTCCTCGTTCAGCAGGTTCATGGGCACCTGGAAGAATTGGGTGGTAGCGCCTCCATGCAAAAACAACACCTCATGATCGTCATCTAATTGCATGAGTTCTTTAACCAGCGCTCTCGCTTCCGCCAGTACAGGCTTGAACAACGGAGTGCGGTGCCCGATTTCAAGAATAGAAAGCCCTGTTTCATTAAAGTCAATAACAGCTTCTGAGGCTTGTTCAAACACCTGCCGGGGTAAAATACTGGGGCCGGCGTTAAAATTATGTATCATTCCTTAGCATTGAAAAATTGAAAAATCCGTGTCATAATGGACTTTGCATTCGTTGAGGGGCGTCAAAGATACGTCAATTCCCTAAAGTTCTGCTTTCGGGTTCTTCGGTTTTCCAAATCCGGTCTAACGTCTCAAAATTTTTCCTGTCGTCTTCGGAAAAATCAATCCCGGATGAAGGTTCCAGATCGGGCTGACCGGCATTAATCCAGGCGGTGTACCATAAAGAAGCTGCGGCAAATACAGACTGCCTCATCCGCCTTTCAACCATCCCTTTCAGTGCCTTGTCATAGGCGGTCGCGAATGCTGAAGAATACTGCCGGATAATAATTCCGTTTCTTTCTTCAAAAGCATACTTGAGAGTGGGTGGAAACTGCAGGGTAAGATTTTTTTCCAGGGTCAGTACGGTATCGGCAGCAGCAGCGCTTTCCAGCACTCTTTGCCAGATAAACGCCCGTGGACGGGACAGGTATTGCGCCTTCCCGATAAAAAAATCAAATTCTGTTTCTGCCAGCAGTTCCGGGATCCGGCTTTCCCATAAACCATGTATGCCATGCTGCCCGGTTTGCTGCCCGTTGTAGTTGCTGTGTGCGTGCAGCGGTACGTGGGCGTCGGCTATATAGTGCCCGATTTCGGCGGATAGTTTTAATATAGCCGGGTAATTCCTGTTTTTGAAAGCGGTGGTAAGCCGGCTCAGCATCGTTTGTGTCCACCAGGGAACGATGCCGTGGGCGGACAGGGAGTCTTCTCCGTATTTTTCCACTGCCTGCTGCCATCCGCGGGGCAGATCAGGGAAAGGCATTGTTCCATAACGGTTCAGATCAATAAAATGCCTCGGACCTTCGGCAGCCACAATGTATCGTCTTTTGTCGGGATCAACGGCGTGTTCGGTTAAAAAATCCAGATGAGGTTTATAGAATGCGAGCATGGCGGGAGGCAGGAGAAATACCGCATTACGATTGATCTGTTTGTGTGCGAAAAATCCCCAGCAGAAGGCCTTCTGGCAGCCGATGAGTAGAGCACATAACAGCAGGATGTTTTTGGGGTGCATAACGGTTAGCTTTCCGGATGAACAATATTATTGTTCTAAGATACACCATTTTGGAAATTGAAGGAATCCTTTGTTATTTCGGGTCCCTGGCAGCCGTATCTTCATCAATATTGGTAACGCCGCCGGAGATCGCGAACTTCATCGCATCCGCAGAACCGATATCGGTGATTCTTTTTACCCTTTCTTTTTTAACGAAATACAAATGTCCGGCAAAGGCGTACGATTGCGGCACATATACCGCCACATAGTCATCGTTCAGGCCAAATTCCGCCAGCGCTTCCTGAGTTACGAATCCGATCCGCCATACATCTGGCGCTTCAATCGCCACCAGCACTGCTTTATCAAATTTCCGTTTATTTCCTGCAAAGGCTTCAAAAAAATCCTTAACCGTGGTGTAGATGATTTTTATCCCGGGGGTTTTTTGGAGCACACTGTCAAACAGTTCCACCAGTTTACTCACTATAAAGGAAGAGGAAACATAGCCCACCAGCAAAATGATGAGGATGGCGACAATAAAACCCACCCCGGGAAGATTATAGTCCGAAAATTCCGGGAAGATCTTTTCGATAACATCCGGTAAGATGCTGTCCACGAAGTTAAAGAGTGAAGTTAACGCCCAGATGGTGATCACGATGGGGGCAAGGATGATCAATCCCTGCAGAAAAACCCCTAGAATATTTTTTATCCAGTTCCTGGAAGTCATAAAGGATCAATTGATGTACAAATGTAATTTAAGTTTGGTTCTGATGCTACCGGTTCTCTTTCTCCCCGGATTGGGCGGAAACGGGTTGGGCAAGTTGTCTTCATTCCACCATTCCTGCCTCAACTTCTCTTTCATAAAAAAATATCTAAAAAAAACAGGTTGGAAACTTTGGTTACAATATAAGTTTCTATAGTTTTGCACCCGCTTTGAAGGAAATGAATGTAAAGGAAAGAATTGCCCAAAAGGCGTACGATTTGTTTTTCCGGTATGGGATACGGAGTGTGAGTATGGATGAAATTGCGTCTCAATTAGGAATAAGCAAAAAAACGATTTATCAGTTTTACCGGGATAAAAACGCCCTGGTAAATAGCGTGGTGGATATGGTTATTGGTTACAATACCAGTGAGTGCCTGAAAACCAGGGAAAAGAGTGAGAACCCGGTACACGAAGTGATGGTGGCGGCTGACTTTGTTAAGGAAATGTTGAAGACGATGAACCCTGCGGTTATTTTTGATTTGCGAAAATATCACCCGGCCGCCTTTAAGAAAATTGCCGATCATAAAAATAAATTTCTATACAGGGTGATCAGGGAAAATCTGGTTGAAGGCATCGGAATGGCGTTGTATCGCACTGATATGAATACCGATATTGTTGCCAGGTATAGACTGGCATCCGTTTTTATGCTGTTCGATGATGATCTGTTCGATGCTGACAATCCGGATTTAGGCACGATATTGGAAGAATTGACCATTCATTATCTGTACGGTATTACTAATGCCAAAGGACAAAAAATGGTGAAAAAATATTATAAAAGACAAAAAGGGGATATTGTATGAGAATAGGAAAAGGGAAAAAAAGCTTGTTATTCTTATTGGCATGGATATGGGCGCCGGGAATGCAGGCACAGCAGCATTTCCCGGCGGCTATCCACTCTTTTTCATTGCAGCAGGCGCTTGATTATGCCGGACAGCATAATGTTCAGGTAAAAAATGCTTTGCTGGACATACAGATTCAAAGGGAAACCAATCGTGAGTTTACGGGATCGGCTTATCCCCAGGTGAGTGCGGGTGGCTCTGTCGTTTATAATGCCAGACTTCCGGTGAGCCTGGTTCCCGCGGAATTTATCGGGGGACAGCAGGGGGAATTTATAAAACTGGCTTTTGGGGTGAACTGGGGCGCTACCGGGGGCGTCACTTTAAATCAACTCGTTTTTGACGGACAGGTTTTTGTGGGACTGCAGGCCAGGCGAACCTTGATGGAATTTCAGGAAAAGCAGGCTGAGATCACAGAGGAAACCATCAGGGCCAACATATACAAAATATATTATCAGCTGGTGGCGGCCAAAACCCAGATTGAGTTATTGGATGCGAATATTGACCTGTTGAATAAATTCCAGCACGACACCCGTGTGATGCAGGAGAACGGGTTCGCCGAAAAGCTGGATCTCGACAAAATCTCCGTTCAACTGGCGAATCTGCAAACCGAAAAAACAAGCGCATTAAACCAGATCAGTAATGGTTATTTAGGATTGAAAGTGTTGATGGGAATGCCCGTAAAAGATTCCCTGATACTGACAGACAGTATTTCGGACGAAAAGATCAGGGACGGCATCCTGGAAATGGAAGACTTTGACTACGGGCAGAGAAAGGAATTCCAGTATGCCGACCTGGGGATCGCCCTGGCAGAATATGATGTCCGGCGCTATAAATTGTCTAAGTTGCCTACTTTGCATCTCAACGGTTATTATAACTACAATGCCCAGCGCCAGAAATTCGACTTCCTCAAAAAAGGCGACTGGTTTGATATCTCGGCTATCACTTTGCAGTTGAATATTCCCTTGTTTACAGGTTTTTCAGCCAATGCCAGGATTGCTAAGGCAAAGCTGTCCCTGCAGCAAAGCATCAATCAGCGCGAAGCACTGAAGATCAGTATCAACAGTGAGATTGAAACTGCCAGAAATAATTTCAATTCCGCGATTGCCACGCTTGATTACCAGAAAAAAAATATGCAGTTGGCGGAAACCGTATTTCAGCAAACCAAAAAGAAATTTGAGGTGGGTATGGGTTCCAATACGGAAATTACCCAGGCCCATACTGATTTGAAGACCGCGCAAACTAATTATATCAATGCCTTATACAGCGCCATCATTGCCAGGGTGGATTATGAGAAAGCCACCGGTAAACTTTAAAACAGTTTTGAAATGACTAAAACCAGAAATATGCAGCCTCAGTTTAAAGCGATATTTACCCTGACGATAATGGCGCTCTTAGTCTCCTGCGGAGGCGCAACGGATGCCGGCAATAAAAGTGTGGAGGCTAAAAAGGCCCGGTTGGAGAAAATGAAGAATGAACAAAAAGTATTGAACGACCGGATCATGGCGCTGGAGGAGGAAATCAACGAACTGGATCCTGCCCGGCAAAATGAAAACGCCAAGCTGGTGGTTTATACCCCACTTGAGCCGGGGAATTTCACCCATTATATAGACCTGCAGGGGCGCATTGACGCAAACAACGTGGCCTATGTGGCGCCGCGTGGCCAGGGTGGTTTGGTAAAAGCGGTTTTTGTTAAACAGGGCGATTATGTAAACAAAGGACAGCTATTACTGAAACTGGATGACGCGATGGCGTTGAAGCAATTGGACCAACTGAACACCCAACTGGCTTATGCCAAAGATATTTTACAAAGGCAACAAAACTTATGGGATCAGCACATTGGCACAGAAGTGCAGCTGCTCGGTGCCAGGAACAATGTGGAGTCGTTGGAAAAACAGGTAGCAACGGCAAAAGAACAGGCATCTTTTTCCAACGTGTATGCGGAGATATCGGGAGTGGTTGAAACCGTAGATATAAAAGTGGGAGAGTTTTTCCAGGGGGGAGCTCAGATACGAATTGTTAATACCAGGGACCTTAAAATAGTGGTCCGCGTGCCCGAAAACTACCTGGAACGGGTAGGCGTAGGCAGTAAGATGTTGGTAACCTTTCCTGAAAGTGATAGGAAAACCATAACTACAAAAGTATCGGTTGCCGGGAAATTGATTGACCCGAACAGCCGCTCGTTTTATATTGAATCCCGGTTGCCGGCAGACCGGTCGCTTCGTCCTAACCAGATCGCTATGGTAAAAATAGAAGACTACACGGCAAACAATGTGATCACCGTGCCGGTAAATACCCTGCAGAATGATGATAAAGGAAAATTTGTAATGGTGGCCGTGCAGCAAAATGGGAAGTGGGAAGCGCATAAAAAGAACATTTCGATAGGACAATTATATGGAGATGAAATAGAAGTAACCTCGGGGCTGGAATCAGGCGATCAGATCATAACAGACGGTTTCCAGGGATTGTATGAAGGCCAGGCAATCACAAAAGACTAAAGAAAGACACGGGATACATAATATCATAATATTGATTTGCTATGAGCGCATTAGAAAGTGTTAAGGATAAATTCAAGGAGTTTAAGCCCACCACCTGGAGCATAAAAAACAAAACCTCCATTTATCTTCTGATGGTGTTTGTTTGCGCTATTGGTATTTTTCAGTTTGTAACCCTGCCGAAAGAGCAGTTCCCCGATGTGGTGATACCTACGGTATATATCCAGACGGTGTATGTGGGAAATTCACCCCGTGATATTGAAAATCTCGTTACGCAACCTATTGAAAAACAAATCAAAGGTATTACCGGGGTAAAGATCCAAAAGACTACCAGCACCTCTATCCAGGATTTCTCCGCCATTGTCGTTGAATTTAATACGGATGTTAATACGGATGTGGCGGTACAAAAGGTGAAAGATGCGGTGGATAAGGCCAAGAAAGATCTGCCGACCGACCTGACACAGGAACCCACAGTGGTGGAAGTAAGTCTTTCTGAACTGCCCATTATGTATGTGAACATAAGCGGGAGTTATGATAACGTGCGGCTTAAGAAGTATGCGGATGATCTGCAGGACAAGCTGGAGGAGCTTTCCCAGATTACACGTGTGGATATTGTGGGCGCCCCCGAAAGGGAATTCCAGATCAATGTGGACAATTACCGGATGCGTAGCGCCAATGTTACTTTTGATGATATAGCCAACGCTGTGTCCCGTGAAAATATGGACATATCGGGTGGATTGCTGGAAGTGGGCAATATGAAACGGACCCTTCAGCTAAAGGGGCAGTTCCGGTCTGCAGCCGATATCGAAAAAGTGATTGTGCGGGGCCCTACGGGAGCTTCTATTTATCTCAAAGATATTGCAGCGATTAAAGACACCACCAAAGAAAGAGAAAGCTATGCCCGTTTGGATGGGAAAAATGTTATTACGCTTAATATCATCAAACGCTCGGGTGAAAACCTGATAGAAACCGCGGATGCCGTAAAACAATCGGTGAAGGAAATGCAGGAAGATGAATTTCCAGGTGATCTGAATATTGTTATTACCGGAGATCAAAGTAAAAATGCAAAGCACTCTTTTGACGAACTGGTGAATTCAATCGTCATTGGGTTTATTCTGGTGCTGGTTATTCTGATGTTTTTTATGGGCGTTACCAATGCGTTTTTTGTAGCGCTTTCCGTTCCCCTGAGTATGTTTCTCGCGTTTATGTTTTTACCGGCGTCGGAAATAATCGTAGGCACCAATGTTACCCTCAATTTTATCGTACTGTTTGCGCTGTTGTTTGGGCTGGGCATAATCGTGGATGACGCCATTGTGGTGATAGAAAACACCCACCGGATATTCATGCAGGCCAGGGGTAAACTCAGTTCCGAAAAATCGGCCATCGTCGCTGCCGGGGAAGTGTTTATTCCGGTATTTGCCGGAACGCTTACTACGCTTGCTCCTTTTTTCCCCCTGTTGTTTTGGCCCGGTATTATAGGGAAATTCATGATCTACCTGCCGGTGATGTTGATTTTCACCCTTACTGCCTCCCTGATCGTTGCTTTTATTATGAACCCGGTTTTTGCGGTTGATTTCATGAATCATCCCGAAGGAGAAGGGAAAGAAAAAAAATCGGCCATTTTTAGAAAACCGTTTTTCTGGATAGCAGTTGCAGCCGGGATCGTGCTTAATATCTCAGGCGCTCCTTTCCTTGGAAATATCCTATTGCTGCTGGTATTGTTGATTTTGCTTAACCGCTATGTGTTGGACCGGATCATCCATGGATTTCAAAACCGGGTGTTGCCCTGGATCATGGATCATTACGAAAGCCTGTTGCGTTGGGGGCTGAAAGGCTGGCGTCCGGTTTATTTGTTGTTAAGTACGATTGGGTTGCTGATTTTAAGTTTCGTGATTTTCGGTTTGTCCGTAAAAACCCAGCGGGTGCCCATTGTTTTCTTTCCCCAGGCCGACCCCAACTTTATTTATGTTTACCTCAAGTTGCCTGTGGGTACCAATGTGGAATATACCGATTCCATCACCCGTCTTATGGAGCAGAGGGTGTATAAGGTGCTGGATATGGAAGATGGCAAAAAGAATCCCATTGTTGAAAGCGTGATTTCAAATGTGGCGATAGGCGCCAGTGATCCGCAAAGCGGCGACAGGAGTACCCGTCCGGAATTAGGCCGGGTGCAGGTATCGTTTGTGGAATACGAAAAGCGACACGGCGCTTCCACGGCGGCGCTGCTGGATTCCATTCGCCATGCAATAAGAGGGATCCCCGGCGCTGAGATCACCGTAGCACAGGAATCCAGTGGCCCGCCCACCGATCCCCCGGTTAACATTGAAGTAGCCAGTGAAGATTTTGATAAACTTATTAAAACCGGGGTAGGGCTGAAAAACTATCTCGACTCCATCAGGGTGCCCGGTGTGGAAGAGCTAAAAATGGATGTGGACCTTACCAACCCGGAGATCACCATTTCGGTTAACCGGGAACGGGCATTGATAGAAGGCGTTTCTACCGCGCAGATAGGAATGGAGATACGTACTGCCTTGTTTGGCCGGGAAGTATCGAAGATCAAAGACGGTGAAGATGAGTATAAAATACAATTGCGTAATAATGAACTGCAACGGAAAAGTCTCGCCGACCTGTTGAACATGAACATTACTTTCCGGGATATGGCCAGCGGAGGCGCCATCAAAAATGTGCCCATCAGTTCATTGGTTAAGGTGGATTATACGAATACGTTAGGCAGTATAACGCGCAAAGATCAGAAAAGAGTGATCGTGCTTCGGTCCAATGTGCTTACGTCTGAGGGTTATACCCCAACGGCGGTGAATCAACAGATCAAAAGTTATATAGATGCCTTTTCCGGGAAGGCGCAGGGCGTAACCATCCGGCAAACCGGTGAGGGGCAACAGCAGGCTGAAACCGGAGCTTTTCTTTTCAAGGCGCTCCTGGTGGCTTTAATGCTCATCCTGTTCATTTTGGTGTTGCAGTTTAATTCCGTAAGCAAACCGGTAATTATCTTAACGGAAATTATCTTTAGTATCGTAGGGGTTTTACTTGGATTCAGCATTACCGGGATGGAGGTGTCGGTGGCCTTTACCGGGCTGGGTATTGTTGGGCTGGCGGGTATTGTTGTTAAGAACGGGATCCTGGTGATCGAATTTGCAGACGAGCTGAGGAGCCGGGGATTAAAGGTGAGGGAAGCAACCATAGAAGCGGGTAAGATCCGTATTATACCAGTATTGCTTACCGCACTTGCCGCCATTTTTGGACTGATCCCGCTTGCGGTGGGGTTTAATATAGATTTTGTGGGCTTATTTTCCAGTTTTGATCCGCATATTTTCTTTGGAGGCGACAGCGCCCGTTTCTGGAAACCGTTGGCCTGGACAATTATCTTTGGGCTGATCTTTGCCTTCTTTATGACCTTGGTGATTGTGCCGAGCATGTATCTGATTGCCGAACGGTTAAAGAGACCGATGCGCAGGCATTTTGGGGGCAAATGGATTTCCATGATGGGCATTCCGCCTTTCACCATTATATTTTTAGTTTTCCTGGTACCCTATACACTCGTTCGTCATAAGATAGACGTGGTTCGCAGGAAAAGAAAATTGGGCAAAACGGCAGATGCTGTCTGGACGGGGAGCTGGTTTTAGATGTACGGCGCTTGTAAAATGTCTTATCGGGTATTGATCCTGAAGTTGAAAGACTTCTCTGACCGGTATTAAGATTGGCCTTTATCTGAAACGCAGCGGAAAGCCCGGACTATACCAATCCTGGCACCATTCCAGCAGGTGGCTGATCTGACATAATAAAAAAATGAGGTGTTTCGCATCTCTTAGAGGGACAGCCTGCTGAAAAAAAACAGTGATGGCGTTGCTTAAGGGAATCGCGTTTTAATTTGTCTGTCGGTTTTTTATCTTTTTAAGCAGCATTTCCAGTTCGGTTACTTTTTCCGGATATTGAGAAGCCAGGTTACGGCTTTCTCCCATATCCCGCACCAGGTTATATAGCTGCGGAGAGGAACTGTACCCGGTTTCCAGGTTTTCATTTTCCAGTACCGCAGGCCCGTTATGAGGTTCAATATATTTCCATCCGTTTTGTACTATGGAAAGAACTCCCCCATTGTTCTGTGCCACATTTACCTCTCTTCCTTTCTCCGACCTGCCTAATAAAACATCCATCAGGTTTTCACTGTCTATTGCATCCCGGGTACCTAAAGGAATTTTACAAAACGATGCAAACGAGGCTACCAGGTCGGTTTGATTGATCAGAGCGTTTGATATACCGGGTTTTATTTGTTCCGGCCACCGTATGATAAAAGGCAGGCGTGTACCTCCTTCAAACATCCCGTATTTGCCTCCCCGGAATGGCCCGGCCGGTTGGTGTTCTTTGCTTAAAGCCACCGCATCGTCGGCATAACCATCATTCAAAACCGGTCCGTTATCGCTGCTGAAAATAATGATCGTATTGTTGGTCAGATGAAGATAGTCCAGCGTTTTCATCAGCCGGCCTACCACATAATCCATTTCATGGATAACATCTCCCCTGTATCCTAATTTGCTGGTGCCTTTAAACCGTGTGTCGGGTATTCGCGGAACGTGGATCTGGTTAATGGCGTAATACATAAAAAATGGCCGGGTGTTGTTTGCTTCAATAAACATTTCAGCTTCTGAAAGAAAATCATGGGCTAAAGCCTCATCGGTCCATCTTGCCTTATGCCCGCCGGACATCCATCCTATCCTGCCGATTCCATTGACGATCGTAGCATCGTGACCAAAGTCCGATCTCATTTTTAACAGTTCCGGAAATTCTCTGCCTGTAGGATCGTTTCCTACTTTATGATCATAGCTTACTTCTATAGGATCTTTTGGATCTCCCGCCACGATCCGGTGATTTCTGAGATATACGGTTGGTACCCTGTCGGCTGTGGCCGGAAAGATGAAAGAATAGTCAAATCCTACTTCATTGGGTCCGGGTTTTACCTCTCCGTTCCAGTCCGGACCTTCAACGGGTCCTAACCCGATGTGCCATTTCCCGATAACTGCCGTACGGTAGCCGGCTTTCTGGAAAACCTTACCCAGGGTCATTCTGTCTGTAGGGATCAACAGAGAGGCATTTCCCGGCAGAATATGAGCACGTTGATTTCTAAAGGCATATTCTCCGGTCAAAATAGAAAATCTGGAAGGCGTGCAGGTGGAAGCCATGGAATGTGCATTCGTAAAACGCAACCCCCCGGAAGCCAGTTTATCAATATTGGGTGTCGTTATCTCCGTGGCTCCGTAACAGCTCAGATCCCCGTATCCGAGGTCATCGGCGTAAATCAGGATCACGTTGGGATGAGGGTTACGTGAAGATTGTGTAAAACCATTTCCATAGAGAAAAAGAAGAAAAACAACTATATAAATTGATATATTCATATCGTTCACAAAATTTATTTTGTTTATGGCTTTTCCAAAACCTCAATCCGGAATGACCTTACTTCCGGCGTTTTATGCTCCTTTTTCATGATCCCTCTTAATTTTTTAACTACCTCCGGGTAGGTTGAAGAAACATCGTGTTGTTCCTGCATATCTTTATCCAGATCGAACAATTGCATCGCTGTATTGCCGCTATGCATTTTTTCGATCAGCCCTTTCCATTTTCCTAACCTTACGGCCTGCTGTCCCCCATAACCCGGAAATTCCCAATACAGGTATTCGTGATGTTTTTGCTTTTCTGTTTGTCCTAACAACGCTGGCAGGAAAGAAATACCCTGAATATCCGCCGGGGTAGTCATCCCCGTAATTTCGCATACGGTGGGTAGGAAATCCCAGAAAGCCGAAAGATGATCGCTTCTTGTTCCCGGTTTTATTTTTTCCGGCCAACTCACGATAAATGGTTCCCTGATCCCTCCTTCATGCAAAGACCCTTTGCCCCAGCCGTAGGTGCTTTTAAACGGGCCGCCGGTATTAAAAAATTCATTGTCAGTGCCGCCTTCATAGGTTGCGCCGTTATCTCCGGTAAAGACGATGATGGTGTTTTGATACAAACCGTTTTTCTTTAGTTCATGAATGATCTGTCCTACCTGTTCATCAAGCAGAGACACCATGGCGGCTCTTACGGCACGGGGATACCTTACCGGAATATAGCCGCCGCCTAAAAAAGGCTTTTCACCCGTTCCAAACTTTTTCAAATAGTAATCAACCCAGCGTTCCGGCGCCTGCAGGGAAGTGTGCGGTAAGGGACTGGGATAGTAGAGAAAAAAAGGATGGTCTTTGTTTTTATTAATGAATGTAAGGGCTGCCTTTACGATAAAGTCAGGGGAATAATCGTGCTGCACATATTGTTCGTAATTTCGGGGATCCAATGAATCGAGGTCTTTCGGAAAGTGAATATTGGGATCGGTGGCAATATTATTTAAAGGTACGCGTAACTCGTTTTCCCATAGATGACCCGCATAATAGTTATGATCCTGTCGTTGACAGAGAAAGCCGTAGAAATAATCGAACCCCTGCTTGTTGGGGATGCCGGTGGTAAAAGGTCCTCCCAATCCCCATTTTCCGGCCATGCCCGTACGATACCCGGCTTTCTGAAGTAGTTTTGCTACTGTGATCGTTGAATCAGGGATGGGCAACTGCCCTTCCAGGAAGGGATTGGCTTCCATAGCCTTAAAGTCCCATACGTTACCCCTTTCACTCCATTCATCATTTCCGCGTATATACGCACGCCCCGCGTGTTTGCCGGTCATGAGACTGTAACGGGCAGGCGCGCATACCGGATTGGAATAATGCTGCGTAAATATCATCCCTTCCTTAGCCAACTGGTCAATATTGGGCGTTTCAATCAACTTTTGCCCATAGGCGCCAACATCTCCATAGCCCAGATCGTCGGCAAGAATAAAGACAATGTTAGGGAGATTAACTTTTTCGTTGTTCTGCTGAACCTGGGCTCGCCCGTTTATGCATATCCCGTTAAACAAAAGTAGAAAAATAAAAAGAGCCTTCATGACGATCGTTTTTGTCAGACACTAAATTAAAGTCTGTAAAAGCACCCGGATTGTTTACTTCTTCCTATATAGGATTGAATCGCGCGCAGGTAACAGCGACTTTCACAGGATACTCCGGCTCACAGAACAATTACGATTCAGATAAATTGTCTCCGCCGATACGGATTCAATGGCTATTCAAACTTACACAAAAAATATGGTCGGATATTTTAATTATCATAAAAAACAGATCGGGTGGTATTGGTTTGGGTTTAACACCGGGCCTGTTCCCGTTCGCACCTCATTTTTCTACGTTAAACCCGTATAAAATTAAAGCTCAGATTCCCGATTGATTGGGAATCTGAGCTTACAACCCACGCCTAAACGAAGACAGCGCAAGGCCTTCTTTCTTATTTATAGGTCACTATCCTTCCCCATACATCATTTGTACCCCATATACCCTCTCTTGTACACTCAAGTTGTACAAGCTGACTGTGATCTACAAACAGGTTCACCTCCGGTCCATAGTTTTTGATGTACCATTTAAACACCTGAGGATCGGCAGCTTCAAACATTACTTTATCCAGCCCCAGTCCGTTAATGAATTTTGCCGGAACATCCACTCTCCAGGGATTGGCATTTTCAGTAACCCCTTCGGATTCCATCATGATCAGATAAGCGCCCGCATTCAAAAATTGTTTGGCTTGTCTTATCGCGTAATCTACATCTTGTGTTCCTTCCTGCTTTAATTCCGATACCGTGGTATCACCCCCGGCGCCAAACTGAATGCCTACTTCCGGCTTTGCTTTCAATCCGGCTTTCTCTACATCTTCGATAACTCTCTGCCAGTCGGAGGTGGGGATGGATATAAAACCGGTTGAAATTTCTATGATATCAAATCCCATTTCTTTGCACTCGTTAATGTATTTTTTTACAGCATCCTTACCTTTCGTGAGCACATATTCCATAAACCCTCCGGTGGACACCAATACGCCATACTGATGGGCCAGGTTATTCATGGCCCTGATCTTTTCAGGATTCATAAACGTAAATGAACCGCCCGCAAATTTGATACTATCTACATAATTACCACTCATTTCAAGGATGTCTTTAAAATAGCCTGTCCCGAAATTGGAGTAATAAGCGGCTCTGATCTCTGTCATGCCAACTGTACGAGGCTTGCCGGGACGATCATTTCTTTGCAACCAGTCAAAAGCTACCGGATTGGTTGTAAATCCATTGGTTTGTTTCATGATCTAATTTTTTGTTCGTGATGTAATACTGATTTTTCTTTTTTAGGAGCAACGGCAACTCTTTCAAGCAATACCATCAGGTCTTCAATTTGAAATTCTTCGAGATGTTGAACCGTGTCAATGATCTTTTCGCGTAAAGCTTCCTCGGTATAAGGCGATGCCAGGCGGTTAAACTTTTGGACCACCATCTCCCAGGATGCGGGGCGGCTAACGAAGCCCCGGTAGTCTTTTTTTGTAATGCTGAATTCCCGGCCGTCTTTCATTGTAATGGTAATATCACACGCCATTTCTCCCGGGAAACGATCGGAATAGGCTTTGTTCGGGTACACTTCAACTTTTTGCAGCAGGTCCTGAATATCATTCTTTTGAATTCTGTCCGGGAGATATTGCGCAGGCATTACATTTCCGTCCAGTAACAGGGCCGACATCATGTACGGCAGACTATGATCTGCTTCTTCTTTTGTTGATATATTTTTCTTACTGCCTTCCTCACCGCCGCCTATAATATTGTAAGCCACATCAAAGGTGTTCAGCACGATCTTCCGGATTTGGGAAGGATCTATTTTGTGCAACATCCGTAATTCTTCCAGTCCTTCCAGCGTTGCCTGGGAGTGTATCTCTGCGTTGAATTTTTTGATAATCGTTTGGGTAACGCCTTCCAGATCTTCTTTTTCCCAGTCAATCCGGAAATTCCCGGCTATAGCTTCCTCAAATCCTTTGTTGCCTTCAAATACTTCTTCCGGGCCCGTTATACCCCGCATAGCCAGGAAGGCTGAGTGGGTGGAAGTCCAGCCGGTTGAAGGGAAAGCCAGTCCTTTCCAGTTAGATAAATTACCGGTTCTTGTTACTCTTAAAGCATTGTATGCCGTGGCCGCGATGGCAATGGCGTTGGCTGTTTTTTCTATGTTCAGTCCAAGTGCGTAAGCGGCGCCGGCTGCCGCGCCATAAGCGCCCTGTACGGTGTGGTCAAAGCCTTTATCGCGAACAGGAGCTTCGTCGCTCAGACGGCATTGTACCTGGTAAGCAATCGCTAAGGCCGTCAGAAAATCTTTTCCGGTGCGACCCGCATATTGTGCCGCCGCCAGGAGACTTCCGATGTTGTCCGACGGATGGCAGGTTTCTTTTTTTGCCAGGTAACTATCGTTGAAATCCAGGAACCGGATCAACGCTGAATTATAGAAGGCGGCCCGGTCGGGAGCGGTTCTTCCTCCTCCGATCAGACTTACCAATGGTCTCCCGCCAAAGTCATCTATTTGTTTTTTTATTTTTTTTACGGGCTCGCCCTCCAGAGCACCCAAAGCGCATCCGAGTGAATCAAGCACCCGGATTTTCAATTCACGAACAGCGTCTTTTGAAAGATCATGGAACGTGCGGGATTGAACGAAAGCTGCTAATTTTTGTACTTCGGTCATGGTCTTTTTTTTGGGGTTATTCAATACCGCAAAATTATTTTCTAAATAGGCCAAAGTCAATGGGGCAAAGGCGATTAGAAGTATAGCCAAAAGCGAATGTTAAAATAAAACTAAGATGGATTACTCTTCGGCAAACCGTTCAGTATCTCCTGCTTCACCGCTTTGATGATCCGGTTTTTTTCAAAACCTCTCGGAGTCACCATAATAATGGTTCTGGTAAGTGATGGAGATTCTATTTTTCTTACCATCCGTAAGCGGCGGGCGCCCATGTAAAGTGTAGAAAGACGCGGCAACAGGGTGACGCCACCGGTTACATCTATGACCTTGCGAATGGTTTCCAGCGATCCGTTTTCAAATGCAATATGATGGATGCGATGGGCCGGTACCGGCAACCCGGTTTGTTGTGCTTTTTCATTCAGAAGAAAAGGTCTTATATCTTCCTGAAGGATCAGTTCATCGAAAGGAATATCTTCCCATTTCAAAACGGACTGTTTTGACAGCGGGTGTTTTTCATTGAGGTACAAAACAAATTCTTCTTCAAAAATCGGGTCTTCGTAAAATCCTTTTTTATAAAAAGGCGCAAATGTAAGGGCGGCATCCAATTCCTCGTTCCGAAAAGCCTCTCCCATTTCTTTCTGGTTGATCTCGAAAATTTTTAGATTGAGCCGGGGGTATTTTCCCGCGACTTCCGCAGTAAATAAAGGCAACAGGTAGGGCGCCAAACCGGGAAGTATTGCAAGGCGCAGGTCGCCCACCGGCTCATTCTTTCTTTTTTCCGCGATCTCAATAAAATGTTCCTGCTCACGGAGTATCTTTTTTGCCTGCTCAATCAGGTCAGCCCCTTTCATAGTAGGAACTACCGGATGTTTTGTGCGGTCGAAGATCATGATCCTGAATTCTTTTTCCAACCTTTGAATTTCTCTGCTCAGCGTAGATTGCGCGATGCCGCAGTCTTCGGCAGCCTGTGAAAAGTTTCTGTGTTTGTCAACAGAAATGATGTATCGGAGTTGGCTAAAATTCATGGCTCCTTTCAGGCGTCAACCTCCGCTTTTTTCTTCTTCTTATCTTCTTCACTTTCATAAACAGAATGGCCTGCTACGGCAAATCTGTTCCAGATATTAATGATAACAGCCTGTAGAATAACCTGGGCGGTACCCTCCTCGCCAAAAGTATTAATGGCCGCTTCATAGGTTTCGTCTGTTACGCCTTCTTTCCCGATCCGGGTCACCTCTTCCGTTAATTTCAGGGCTATTCTTTCTTCTTTTGTAAACAACGGAGATTCCCGCCAGGTGCTGGTTGCAAATATGCGACGCGGCGTTTCTCCCAGTTTCATGGCTTCTTCGGTATGCATATCCATACAGTAAGCGCAACCGTTGAGTTCCGATGCCCTGATTTTGATCAGTTCACGAATGGTCCGGTTCAGCGAAGTGGATCGAATATATTTTTCCAGTTCCAGCATCCCGTCCATTGTTTTCGGTAATACTTCCAGCACTGATTTCCTTTTCATGATAAATGATTTATGATAAATGAATAATATGGTTTACCTTTTTATCTGCATTTGCAGCCATTTCCATTATAATGTAAAGGTAGAACACAATTGAAGGCCGGGCTTTAAAAAAAATGTGATTTTCCTGATTTCGCAAGAAAACCAACCTTTAATTTCAGGGCGAACGGTATTCCTGATACTTCCCGTTTGCACTAGGGAATGACCATTGCTTTTTTCTAAAAGTGTTCTTAGATAAACGGTGATGAAAGTATCAAAACGGGCAACCCTTATATCATTCGTATGGGGCCTTTAAACCATTTCTTTACGGACAGTTCCCACCAGATCCAAAGACTGATTAAGGTTACCCCGGTTACGATGGGCGCATAATTAACCGCCAGCCAGGTAAAGGAATCATTCCAGGGAACTGCAGCAGGTTCGAAAGGCATGATGAAATAAACAGCGATAACGGCTATTTCAATAACCGCCACTAGGTTCATCCATTTGTATTTGTTACCTAAGTTCCATTCTCCCTGAACAAAAGTTTTTCCGGCTTTCCATCTCAGCCAAAGGGGAATTAAGAACGAAAGATAGAGGCAGATCACGCCAATAGATACCACTGCATAAAATGCCGTCGGGATACCCCTCGGACTTTTCCACAAAGCCGGCAGGGTCATGATGATCCCGGCAATTGCCGAAAAAAGTACGGCATTGATAGGTACGTGAGATTTATTGACCTTCGACCATTTTTTATGACCGGGGACAGCGCCATCTCTGGAAAATGCAAACAGCATACGGGAGCAGGAAGTGAGACAGGCAATAGAACAAAACAACTGCCCGAAAGTGGCAATCGTTAATACCGCTCTGAACATTGCCGGGCTTAATGCGTTGAAAAGAATGGCTATCACGGAACCGGCGCCAAACGAATTAACTTCCGGATCAAAAGAACTGACGATCTCCGGCTTTGTTGCTGCCGACAAAAAGGCGAGCAATAAAACATATCCTCCTATCGAAGAATAAAAAATAGACTTCCACAGCCCTTTGGCCGCGGAAATATTAGCGCCGTGGGTTTCCTCTGAAAGATGGGCGGAAGCATCAAAGCCCGTGATGGTGTATTGGGTTAGCAGAAATCCAAGCGGCAATACGTATAACCAATAAGTCATTCCATTGCCGAATCCCGAGTTGTTGATTTGAGTGGTATAGATCCACTTTATACTTTGGTGATCTTCCGGAACAAAAAATAAAATTAGAATAATGGCGGCCGCTCCAAACACGTGCCACCATACAGAAACATTGTTGAACATAGCCTGCACATGACTCCGGAAAGAGTTGATCAGCGTACTCCCTACCATGATGACAAGAAACCAGAAGAATTGCTGGTTGATATTATCTCCGTTGAAAAAATTCTCTGCATACGATGGGTAGTAAGCGCCGATAGTGATATTCAGGAACGTGGCCGCTCCGTAAACCACCGATGCATTTACGCCGAGCAATCCAAGAAGATTGAGCCAGCCGCTGAAAAAGCCGGCTTTGGGACCTCCTAATTTTGAAGCCCACCAATAAATTCCACCGGACGTGGGGTAGGCTGATGCCAGCTCTGCCATGCAAAAGCCAATCACTAAAATAAAAGCCGATATCAGCGGCCAACCGATTGAAACAGCGATGGGCCCTCCGTTGTTCCAGGCCTGCCCGAACGTAGTGAAGCAGCCGCTGAGTATGGAAATTACCGAAAAGGAAATGGCAAAATTAGAAAATGCCGACCAGCTTCTGTTGAGCTCCTGCTTATAACCTAAGGCGGCTAATATCTGTTCATCTTTTTCTCCGGTTGGGGTGTCGGTGGATTTTTTTAACGCCATGCTGATTTGCTAAGGGGTTTAGAAGTTGCCGTATCTCGTTATTATCTATACGTAAATGTAGGATAAGTTTAACATTAGGCCAACTGACTTACAACCGGGGCGTAGAGAGATAGCAGGGGAGAGTGAGCGTCTGTTTGAGGGAGCATTGTTTCTTCCGCGGGGAGATATTTTTGGAAAGGAAAAGCATCAGTGTAATGATCCACTACACTGATGCTGATGTATAATGTATCGGTGGGGATTTTAATAGTCGTTCAGATCGTTAATTTCTGACTGAATCGCGGCTTCTGTTGTTTCCTCCAGTGTGAGGGTTTCCGTAAGATTTTCAGTAACGGTAATGTCTTTCTTCGCGAGGTAAAATCTTCCGTCTTTGATTGAAAAAGCCAGCAATCGTCCTTCTACACCCATCGGCATCATGTCGTCATAGCTTTTTACGCCATCGGCTCCGTCCAATGTATATAGATGAGCAGCCACATTGCTTCCTTTACCGCAGAAGAATACAAAAGTTTCCCCGCTGAATCCGCGGAAGTTCGCAAAAGTTCCGGGATTGTTGAGCACTTTTACTCTTAGTGTGGTCTGAGGCTGTCCCTGTTCCCACAATACATCGCAGTTCACCCAGCCCAATTGTCCAAAGTCAAAGGCAAAATCTCCGTCAATCTCTCCTTTCACTTCCCTCGGATTGTTGCCGTTTGCCTCACCGGGAACGTCCCATGCAAATTGTCCGTTGTCATCTACCTTTCCTTCCCATATCAGGGTAAACCCATCTCGTTTTGAGGGTATGGCGATATTTATCGGATTAGCTAAATCTTTGTCCACACTTTTGCCATCGTTCTTAAAATCAATAAAGATAAATCCGTCGGAATATAGAGGGGCGCCCGAAATATGGTTGGTATTGCCTCCGCCTGCCAGGATATCTTTTCGGTCAAGAAATTCTAAAGCTTCCAAAGTAACTTCTCCCTCAACGTCTTCCCCGTCCATTTTCAATGCACCTGCAGGGATGGTGATTTTTGTTCCCTTATCAAGCGTGATGGTTTTAGGAAGGTCACCGGTGTTGAAGGTAACGCTTTGTAACTGGGGGCCTCTTTTCTGAACAAAGTCTGATGTATTTGCAATATCGGGGATGAATACGGGGTTTTGATCTTTTTGACAGGAGACCAGTGTTAAAACAGTCAGGATACTCATTGCCAGAACCTGTTGGATTACTTTCATAAGATACGTTTTTAGGATTTTAGTTTCGCCTACTCTTTATAGGTTTTTCGGCTTCCACCTGTATTTTTAGATCCATTGTTTGTTCAGAACGGATTTTTATTTTTTCGGAATGGAAATTGAATGTCTGAAAACGCCCGATTTGTTTTTATGTTGTTATCATAAAACAAACCTTGGGAAGAACATAGGTGTTCTCCCGCGGAAGAACTAAGTACCATCTTTTGTTTTTAGGTTGAGAGGCAGTTCATTACAGGCCTGATTAGTGTCAATCTGCTTTGAGTGAGCAGTTTTATAAATATATGTAAAGGCTCATGGTTTGAGCGTGTAGGTATTATAAACTCTTTTTCCTGCCTATTTCCGCACAGAGACTGTTGAATATCTCTTCAATAGAGCCTTCGCCTTTTATTTGTTTTACCTTGTCAAATTTTCTGTAATGATCTGCTACCGCAGATGTCTTTTTATGATATTCAGCAATGCGGGCGCGGATGATATCTTCATTAACATCATCGCTGCGGCCGGAAGTTTTGCCCCTGTTCAGCAGGCGGGAGATCAACTCACTTTCACTCACTTCTAAGGCCAGCATCAGGTGAATGCCTGTTTTTTTTAGTTTTAGCAGCTTGTCTAAGGCTTCCGCCTGTGCTTCAGTGCGGGGAAAGCCGTCAAACAAAAAACCACCTGCGTCAGGATTGGCGTCCAGGGCAGAACTGATCATGCCGATCACCACTTCATCGGGCACCAGTTCACCCTTGTCCATGAAACTTTTGGCTTCCATCCCTAACGGTGTTTGAGCGGCGATCTCACTGCGCAGCAGATCCCCGGTAGCGAGGTGTATTAAACCGTATTTTGAGATCAGTTTTTCAGATTGGGTACCTTTTCCACTACCGGGAGGTCCAAAGAGAATCAGATTAAACATGTGCTTAAAAAACTTGGGTGAAGGGCAAATATAAAGGAACAGCTTTAGAAATCTCTTAACATTTGCAGAAAATAATAGGCGGATAAGGCAATTTACCCATAGTAAAAGAGCCGGCAGATGTTGCACCGGGGAATATCTGCCCGGAAATTGCGTTAATTTGATAAAAAATTGTGACATGAGAATCTTTTTGTTGTCAGTCGTTTTTTTTCTTTCCCTGACCGGTTGTGAAACGGCCCGGCAGGTGTTGAGTAGTGTTAATGACGGTTCGGGAGGGGTGAGTCCGGCGGAAATAGCTTCAGGCTTGAAGGAAGCTCTTCGCATAGGTACCCAAAATGGTACGGACAGGCTTTCCGCGGCAGACGGCTTCTTTGCCGATGCGGCCGTAAAAATCCTGATGCCGGAAGAGGCTAAGAAGGTCGAAAACACCCTGAGAGGAATTGGCCTCGGAAGTCTTGTTGACAAAGCCGTACTTTCTATGAACAGGGCTGCTGAAAATGCCGCTAAGTCCGCCACACCCATCTTCGTGAATGCCATCAAAGAGATGACCATTTCGGATGCCATCGGGATATTAAAGGGAGGCGATAATGCCGCAACCAATTATTTTAAGGACAAAACCACTGTACCGCTAACGAAAGCGTTTCAGCCGGTTATAGAGCAGTCTTTGTCCAAAGTAAATGCCACTAAATATTGGAATGATGTATTTTCTGCCTACAATAAGTTCGCTGCCTCTCCGGTAAACACAGACCTTACTGCGTATGTAACGGAAAGAGCGCTGACCGGTATATTTTATGAGGTAGGGCTGGAGGAACAGAAGATCAGGAAAGATCCCGCAGCCCGGGTAACGGATTTGTTGAAGAAAGTGTTTGGAAATAACCAACATTGATTGCCCTTTTTGTTATCGAAAGCTTTCGCATCCCGCTTCATTTGTTTACGATTTTTGGAGAATCTGCTGCCCGCCCGGTATGTGGGGGCGTATTGTAAAGCGATAGTGTTAAATTTGCAGTTATTTTTATGATCATGGATACTTTAGCAGTTGCTCCCCGTCCCGCATTAACCGCGAAGGATTTTGCTACGGATCAGGAGGTGAGGTGGTGCCCCGGTTGTGGTGATTATTCCATATTGGCACAGATGCAAAAGGTAATGCCGGGTATAGGCGTTCCTAAAGAAAACATCGTTATTATTTCCGGAATAGGTTGTTCCTCCCGCTTTCCCTATTATATGAATACTTACGGTATGCACTCGATTCACGGCAGGGCTACCGCTATAGCCTCCGGGTTAAAAGCCACCCGGCCGGAACTGAGTATATGGATAGTGGCTGGAGACGGCGATGCCCTGAGTATCGGCGGCAACCATACCATCCACCTGATGCGTCGTAATTTTGACGTGAATATGCTTTTGTTCAACAACCAGATTTACGGGTTGACCAAAGGACAGTATTCGCCTACTTCTGAAACGCAGAAGATAACCAAATCTTCTCCCTGGGGAAGTATAGACCATCCATTTAATCCTTTGGCACTGGCAATGGGCGCCGATGCGTCTTTCGTTGCCCGCAGTATGGACCGCGATCCCAAGCATTTGCAGGAAATGCTGACCCGTAGCCACCGTCATAAAGGTGCCTCTTTCTTAGAAATATATCAAAATTGCAACATCTTTAATGATGGGGCTTTTGAAGCCTTTACGGAAAAATCCTCGAAGCCCGAAAATGCCGTTTTCCTGGAACAGGGCAAACCGCTGGTTTTTGGTACTACAAGAAACAAAGGCGTGAGATTAGACGGATTAAAACCCGTAGTGGTGGAACTGGGTGAAGGCTTTAGCGGGGACGATCTTTGGATACACGATGAGAACGATTTTTATAAAGCCCAAACCCTGGTAAGAATGTTTGATGATCCCCGTGGGGAAGATCCCCTGCCGCGGCCGTTTGGTGTTTTTTATGAAACAGACCGCGATTGTTACGAAGATTTGATGAAGATGCAGATCGAAGAAGCGATAGCTGAAAAGGGAGAAGGCAATTTAGATCGTTTATTAAGAGGAAAAGAAGTGTGGGAAATAGCATAAGCTGTTTTCATCTCCGGCGTCTGGGTTGCCGTTAATTATGTAAGCTGCGCCCTTTATCTTTGCGCAAAGCGCAGGATGGAAAAATCAAACTTCGTTGACCAGATCAGGATATTTTGCCGCAGCGGACGGGGAGGCGCCGGCAGCCGGCATTTTCTCCGGACAAAATACAATCCTAAAGCCGGGCCCGATGGCGGCGACGGTGGCAGGGGAGGGCATATTATCCTTAAGGGAAATAAGAATTTATGGACGCTTTTACACCTGCGGTATTTTAAAAATGTGCTGGCCGGGAATGGGGAACCGGGCGGCAGTAATAACCGCAGCGGAAGATCCGGCAAAGATATCATCATTGAGGTGCCGCTGGGTACCATTGCGTTTGACGAACTGACCGGTGAAAAAGAAGCGGAGATCACTAAAGACGGAGACGAAGTTATTTGGATAAAAGGGGGCAGAGGCGGTTTAGGGAATAGCAATTTTGCTACGGCTACCAACCAGGCGCCGGAATATGCCCAACCGGGAGAGGCGGGCCGGGAAGCCTGGAAAATCCTGGAACTGAAAGTGCTGGCGGATGTTGGGCTGGTGGGTTTTCCCAATGCCGGCAAATCCACTTTATTGTCTGTTCTTACTGCGGCCAAGCCCAGGATAGCAGACTATGCTTTCACTACTCTTCAGCCCAATTTGGGGATAGTGGAATACCGCGGACATCAAAGTTTTTGTATAGCCGACCTGCCCGGTATCATTGAAGGCGCAGCGGAGGGTAAAGGCCTGGGGCATCGGTTTTTGCGACATATTGAGCGCAATTCCGCATTGCTGTTCGTTATTCCCGCCGACAGCGGGGATCACCGCAAAGAATTTACAATCCTTCTCAGTGAACTGGAGCATTATAACCCGGAATTACTTCATAAAGATTTCCTGATCGCTGTCAGTAAAAGTGATTTGCTGGATGAAGAATTAATGCATTCGATCAGCCGGGACCTCCCTGCCGATGTTCCTCATCTTTTTGTGTCCTCGCTTACCGGCAGGGGGTTGTCCGAACTGAAAGATACTTTATGGGAAATACTCCATAAAGGATAATATAACCGGTATCATCCCGTATCTTTATTTGACTGCATCATATAGAAAATTCAGTTTATGGCTTTATTACCCTGGCGCAAAGGGATTGTAAAACGTATCAGGGAAGAGGCACCGCTCACCCGCAGATATTGGATTGAAATCCAGGATACGGACAATTTTGAGTTTACCGCCGGGCAGTTTGTTACCCTCGATTTACCTATCCACGAAATGCCGTCGAGGAGATGGCGCAGCTATTCCATAGCCTCCTGGCCGGACGGTACCAATGTGATTGAGCTGGTGATCGTACTATTGGAGGGGGGCGCCGGCTCCACTTATATCTTTCATGAAATAGAAGAAGGATCTGAGTTTATCTTGCGGGGGCCACTGGGTGTATTTACCCTGCCGGTTCCGATTGAAAAGGAACTTTTTCTGATTTGTACCGGAACGGGGATTGCTCCTTTCAGGAGTATGATCAATGATATTTTTTTAAACGATATTCCTCATCAAAAAATTCACCTTATTTTCGGTTGCCGGAAGAAAGAAAATCTTCTTTATTACAGGGAGATGGTGGCGTTAGAGAAGAAGATGCCCAAATTATTTTATTATCCTACTTTGTCGAGAGAAGAATGGGAGGGAAGGACCGGCTATGTACATGCTATTTATGAAGAATTGGTTCGGCATACCCCTCCGGCCCAATTTTTTCTTTGCGGCTGGAAGAATATGATAGATGAAGCAAAGCAGAGAATTGTAGCCCTGGGGTACGAACGGAAGGCGATTCACCAGGAATTGTATGGATAAAGGAATTTTTTCTGTTGTGGTTCAAAAAAAATATATTACAAACCTGTCCTGCAGGTAATCCCACATATTGACAAAACCCCGTTCCCGGATTAACAATTCCAAATTTCCCGTTATCTTGCACCTCTTTTAAAAATTTGATCACTATGGAATACAGTAAAATTATTTCTGTAACAGGATTAAGCGGCTTATTCGAATTGCTGAGCTCTAAAGCGGATGGCGCTATTGTACGGTCGCTTGAAGACAAGGGCACCCGTTTTGTTTCCTCCCGGATCCACAATTTTTCACACCTTGAAAGCATTGAAATATTTACTGTAAAAGAAAATGTGAATCTGGCGGAAGTGCTTATAGCAATACAAAACAGTGCGCATCCTTTGCCTGGTGACAAAGACGGCGCGGCGGTAAAGAAATTTTTTGAAGACGTATATCCCGACATGGACTTTGAACGGGTGTATATGAGCGATATGAAGAAGATATTGAAATGGTTTGGTATCCTGAAAGCAAATAATATCGAGATCAAAATCCCGCAACAGGAAGAGGAAGCGAATGCCGGCTCATCCGCAATCGAAAATGAAGAAGTAAAGATCAATGAGGAGCCCGCAGAAGAAGTTGCCTCATCCCCCGGAGAAAAGGAATTGAAGACGAAAAAGGCAAAGCCCGCTGCAAAAAAGGATACTGCAAAGAAAGAGGCGCCCAAACCGGAAGAGGGTGCAATTGCAAAAAAGAAAGCAGCAGCAAAAAAGAAAACGAAGGAATAAACAGGCTCCCCCGGATTTTAAAGGACGAGATTTCCTTTCCCGTTTGATATTTCCTTTTCACTAATAATTATTATTGAACAACATGATTCAGGCAAATGCTGATATTAAAAAGATGGAAAGACATTTCCTTCCGCAAGGATTTGTAGTAACGACATGGGAAGCGCTTGAGCCTTATTTTAAAGAACTGGTGGAAAGGCCCGTCCAGTCTGCGGAAGAATTGGAAAAATGGCTGAAAGATATCAGTGAGTTGGAGGCGGTGGTATCAGAAGATGCGTGCTGGCGGCAGATCAGAATGACCTGTGATACCGAGAACAAAGAACTGGCAGAGTCGTTTAATTATTTTTATACGGCCATCCAACCCCATATCCAGCCTTATGTAGATCAGATTAACCGGAAGCTGATTGACAGTCCGTACACTGCAGGATTGGATCATGACCAATATTTTACTTACCTGCGATCCGTAAAAAACAGTATTGATCTTTTTCGGGAAGAAAATATTCCCCTGTTTGCCGGGCTGAGCGTAATGCAACAGCAATATGGCGCTATTGCCGGTAAAATGACGGTGGAAGTAGAGGGCAGGGAATATACCCTGCAGCAGGCTTCGAAGTTCCTGGAAAGCCACGATCGTGCATTGCGTGAAACGGTTTACCGTAAAGTAAATGAGAGGAGGTTTCAGGATAAAGACGCTTTGGACGATCTGTTTACCCAACTGGTGCGGAAACGTCACCAGGTAGCGCTGAATGCGGGGTATGCCAATTACCGCGACTATTCCTTTGTGGCGAAAGGCCGTTTTGATTATACCAAAGAAGACTGTTTTGATTTTCATGAGGGGGTAAAACAGCATGTGTTGCCCCTGGTGGATGAAATCAACAGGAAAAAAAGAAACAAACTTCAACTGGACGTTTTAAAGCCCTGGGATACGGAGGCGGAGCCCGAAGGCGTGCAGCCTTTACGGCCTTTTGAGAATGGAAAAGAACTGCTGAAAAAATCAATACAATGTTTCAACAGGCTTCGTCCTTTTTTCGCCGACTGTTTGCGTAAGATGGATCAGTTGCAGCACCTTGATCTGGACAGCAGAAAGGGGAAAGCGCCCGGGGGGTACAATATGCCATTGGCGGAAAGCGGCGCCCCGTTTATTTTCATGAATGCTGCGGGGCAAATGCACGATGTTACCACTATTGTGCATGAGGGTGGACATGCTATTCATTCTTTCCTGGCTCATCACCTGGAGCTGTC
The DNA here is from genome assembly GCA_023957125.1 of Chitinophagaceae bacterium. Classification (GTDB taxonomy): domain Bacteria; phylum Bacteroidota; class Bacteroidia; order Chitinophagales; family Chitinophagaceae; genus Agriterribacter. The sequence goes on along the minus strand of JAMLHL010000013.1, from coordinate 14,032 downwards.
TGCTTTTAAGGAGTATCCCATTGAAATGGCAGAGGTGGCCAGTATGAGCATGGAGCTTTTCAGTATGGAATATTGGGATAGTTTCTTTAATGATCCCAAAGACCTGGAAAGGGCTAAGGAGCATCAGTTGGAAAGGGTGATCACCGTGATGCCCTGGATTGCCACCATAGATAAATTTCAACACTGGATTTATGAGAATCCCTTCCATACCGTGGAAGAAAGAAAGACGCGCTGGATGGAAATTCTCCGGGAATTTTCCTCTACTGAAATAGATTTCAATGGGTTAGAACAATACCGGGAAATTTCCTGGCAACGACAGCTCCATCTGTTTGAAGTGCCTTTTTATTATATTGAGTATGGCATAGCTCAATTAGGCGCTATTGGGATGTGGAAACAATTCAAAGAAAATAGAGAAAAAGCTTTGGATAATTATATGAAAGCATTAAGTTTGGGTGGCACTAAACCTTTACCTGAATTATACGAGGCCGCAGGATTGAAGTTTGATTTTTCACCGGCATACATCAAAGAATTGATAGCGTTTGTTCACGGCGAAATGCCCAAATAAAACGACTTTTTAAATAGCTACTAATCAGAGCCTTAACCAAAAGTCCCTGTGTTTCCACACCGGGGCTTTCTTTTACGGCAGGCGCTGCCGGATGCTTTATGTTGCATTTTCCTACCTTGTATGGAAGCAGCCGCAACCTGTTTAGAGCCTGCTGATCCGGTTTACAACTTTTAGCGGTTCCTTATTTTTTCCAAAGCGGTTTTGGTTGTGTCGCTGACCACTAATTTCCCGCTGATCATCGCCCGGTGCTGCAATAGTTCATCCCAGTTCTCCGTTCCTTCCCACAATACTTTTTTGAGTTCGGCGATGGCTTCAGAACTTGTGTGTGAAAGCTCAATGGTTAATCGTTGTATTGATTCATCCATGTCTTCTGCCGTGGGATGTAATTCAGCATAAAGTCCTTTTCGTCGTGCCCAGTCCGCCGGGCGCCACATGGTGGCATCAATGGCAAGCTGACTGAAAGCGCTGAGCCCCATTTTTCTTTGAACAGCCGGACCTACTACAAATGGCCCGAGCCCGATAGTGAGTTCGCTCAGTTTTACATCGGACCCCTCAACGGCAATGGCATAATCTGCGGCAGCGGCCAAGCCCACGCCGCCTCCAACACATTTACCCTGTATCCGGGCAATAATTAATTTGGGGCACTTGCGCATGGCATTTATGACAAGCGCAAAACCATTAAAAAACTTCTTTCCCTCAGCCTCATCTTTTATGGTCACCAATTCCCGCAGGGAAGCGCCGGCACAAAAAGCCCCCTTCCCGCCCGAACGCAGAATGATGACTTTGGTTTCTTCCCTCAGTCCTTCACTGTGGATCTCCTGTGCCAGATCGTTTAAGATTGCAGAGGGCAGGGAATTTCCTTTCGGATGAAAAAACTCTATTACCGCGATCCCTTCATTGGGTTCGGTCTTTACATATCCGCCTTCTATTTCGTGCAACATGTTGTTTTGATTTGATTTGGATAACTGTACAAGTCCGTACACAAATTACAACTTTCAAACAGGAGTCTCCCACAGATATCGCTGATTTTCGCTGAGCGGGAATATGTTTCCTGCGCTGATCCGCGTGATCTGCGGGACAATTCAGCTTCGCTCCGTGTCCAATGGGAGGTTTCCCGCTGATGGCGCTGATTTTCGCTGAGCGGGAATATGTTTTCTGCGCTAATCCGCGTGATCTGCGGGACAATTCAGCTTCGCTCCGTGTCCAATGGGAGGTTTCCCGCTGATGGCGCTGATTTTCGCTGAGCGGGAATATGTTTTCTGCGCTGATCCGCGTGATCTGCGGGGCAATCCGTCCGGCAACAAAATGTATTGTCATCTTAACCTTATCTTTACCCTGTTTATTCATTCAATTGAAAAGCATAGAAAATATGAATATGAAAACCATTTCCCTGGTTGTGGCGTCTTGTATTGTGATGACCTTGAACAGCAACTGTTCCTCCGGGGGAAGCGAACAGGAAAACAATGCCTCCATTCCAAAAACCTTGTCCGACAGCTTATATAAAGCAACTATGGAAGGTCACGACATCGGCATGGCAAAAATGGGCGAGATGATGCGCTGTCAAAAATTAGTGCAACAACGGATTGACTCTGTTTCCAATTTGAAAAACCAGGACAGTCAAATCGCTGATCTTGATTCGGCTCTGAAGAGCCTGAACGATGCGGAAGAGCAGATGAACCGGTGGATGCAGGATTTTGAACCCGATAAGGCCGGCGATACAGAGGAAGAAAAAGTTCTTTTTTATAAAGATGAAAAAGCCAAAATAGATACCGTTAACGCCAGGATCTTCCGGAGTATTGATCACGCAAAAAGGGTATTGGAGTAGATCCCGGCGTTGGCGAAAGCAGGCTACTCATATTTCCCGGACGATCAACCAAGGACCCTTATTTGTATTGCCCCGGCTGGTACGTACCCACATTATCTTTGGAAAAAGACACATTCAGCCGGTTCCAGTTGTTGATCAGGTTAACCGCCATGGTAAGGTCAAGGAGCTCCTGGTCGCTGAATTGTTTTGATACGGCTTCATACACTTCATCGGGCACTTTACTGGCCGTAACCGATTCTGCCCAAAGCAGAGCGGCTCTCTCTCTTTCATTATAATAAGGTGCTTCCCGCCAGGCGCTAACGCCATACAAACGTTGTTCCGTTTCTCCCATCGCACGTGCATCTTTCCAGTGCATATCCAGGCAGTAAGCGCAGCCATTGATCTGCGAAACCCTGATCTTTACCAGCTCCTGAAGATTTGCGCCAATGGAACTTTTTTTCAGGTAGCTGCCCATAGCGTACATGGGCTGAAATGCCGCCTGGCCTAAAGTTGAATAATCTAATCTTTTGATCTCTGTCATCTTATTGAGTAGTTTAACGTGTTTTTAAAAGACAGGATGATTTTTGAACTCCGTGAAAATTCAGCCGGGGATTGGCCAAATCAAACTGTGATTGATGCAAAGTTAGATTTTCTACAACAACGGGTTCATCTTTCGCCGGGCGTCATTTGTTTTTTGTCACAAAGCAAAGACAATAACGGGAGTAACCGGCTGCAGAATTCACCGGCTTTTTGTACCAAGCGGGAAACAGACCGTTAGGTACAACAACCTGCTCTCCCGGGGAGGTTCGACTTTATTACAGCAACTCAGGAACAGCTTACGGCTTCTTCAGAAACCACCGGGTTATTTGCTTCCGTCCATTCTTTCATGCCGCCGCTGTAGTTTTTTACATTGTCAAATCCGTTCCGCCTCAGGATTGAATAAGCTAAAGCCGAACGGTCGCCTCCCTGGCAGTGAATCACCACCTGTTTGTTTTTGCTGATCTTATCCAGGTTGTTCTGAAGAGTGCCCACAAATACGTGTTCTGCACCTTCCACCCTGCCGGCATTGTATTCTGTTGCCCCCCGCACGTCCACAATCTGCACGCGGTTGTTGCCTGCATAGGCCTTAAATTCATCCAGGTCAATTACCTCCTCGGTTTGCAGTTCCAACCCGGTGCTGTCAACATCGGAGATATAGCCGTATAAATTATCCAGCCCAATTCTCATCAACTTGCGGGTAAGTTCTTCAATCCGGCTGTCGTTGGCCACCAGCATAAATTGCTCTTCATAGTTCAGTATCCAGCCCATCCAGGTGGAAAAAGAATCGTTGTTCTGGATGTTGAGACTGCCCGGGATAAACCCTTCTGCAAAATCCGCTTTATCGCGGGTATCAATCAGTTTGATCCCTTTGGTATAAGCAGATAAAAATTGTTCTTTGGTTAATTTCGCAGGTTTAGGCACTTCTATAAGCAAGGGGCGTTTTACTTTGTTGAGGTGCTTCATCATAGCAAAATATTTTGGCGGTTCCGGCTGGCCGGTCAGCAGATAATCGGTAAATCCTGCTATGTCTTCACCGTATTGCAGCGCCCAGTTTCTTATTTTTTCGTAACCCACCGTTGAGCAGGGCACTGCTCCCAACGCTTTTCCACAGGCCGAACCGGCTCCGTGCGCGGGCCATACCTGAACATGATCCGGCAAGGCGGCAAACTTTTTAAGAGAATGAAACATTTGCTGAGCCCCGGTTTCTTTGGTTCCCATGATACCGGCAGCCTTCTCCAGCAGGTCGGGACGTCCTATATCTCCTACAAATACAAAATCGCCGGTAAAAACCATAACGGGTTCATCAGAAGCCGGATGATCTGTTAATAATAAACTGATGCTTTCCGGGGTATGACCCGGCGTATGCATCACTTTGAGCGAAAGGTTTCCCACTTTAATTACATCTCCGTCTTTTATCCCGACATGCGGGAACTCATATTGCCAGTCTTTTCCCCCTTCATCAGAAAGGTACATGGGGGCTCCCGTTACCGCAGCCAGTTCCCGGGAACCGCAGAGATAATCCGCGTGAATATGAGTTTCGGCAATATGCGTAATATGCAGATTGTTTCGTTTGGCAATTTCCAGATAGGTATCAACATCTCTCTTAGCATCAATCACCATAGCCTCACCAGTAACCTGGCATCCAATGAGGTAGCTGCCCTGCGCCAGGCTGTTGTCGTAAATGTGTTCAAAAAACATCGCTCCGATTTTTGCGCAAAGTTCCGATCATTATCTCATATATACGGTTATTTTAGTTACATATGCAGCAAATGGCTGTTTATACCTGTTATCAGATATTATTAGCTGATTATAAATATTGTATATAATAAATATATGTATTATATATACCAATGCATCCTAAAGGAAGTTAATTAATGTGAATAATTTTAAATAAAACTGATTTGTTTTAAAGAACGGTATATCTTTACATTACAGTTATAAGCTATTACTGATTCTATCACATTAATTTTTAAATGGAAGGTGGAAAACAACTTAACCTCTGTTATTAATAAATGCATTACAAGAAATGTCTTGCTTCCCGGCAAGGAGATAGCTTATTGGGTCAGACCACTGCGACGTTTTTTCCGACGAACTCATAGCTGAGAAGCTGGTATGCTTTAAAAATATCGAAACAGGGCATATCAAAGAAGAGCGATGGGAAATTTCCCGCGCTGATGTCAGAATTATTTTTTCACAATTTTACTGTCAGACAGATTTGGAGCAAGAACTTAGTTGTATCGTTAGGATAGCTACCTCCGGTGATTATAAATATACCGGGGTTATCATTGAAGAAATGACCGCTTCCGCGGCTAAACGTGGCGTTCACATCCATCCCCGTACCCCGGAATACATTATGGAAAAGATGGACGCCGGTCTATCGGTCATTGCCATCAATCCTGAAAATGGAGAATGGGTTGGCTTTTGCTGTATTGAGGTTTGGCAGCATGAAAAATATGTGGCCAATTCGGGACTGATCATCTCTCCTCAGTACCGGGGCATGGGTATCTCAAGAGAAATTAAGATTAAGTTGTTTGAACAATGCCGGTTGAAATTTCCCCGGGCCAGGCTGTTTAGTCTTTCCACCAGTCCCGCGGTAAGACATATCAATACAGAATTGGGATATAAAGCGCTGCCTCATGCCGAGATCATGCAGGATGAACTTTTTCTGAATGGTGGCAATACCTGGGTAAATTATGTTGAACTGATGAATGATAAGGATCTCAGTTCTCAATACGTGGCGATGGTTTACGACCCGGTGGAAGAATGCGCGGAAGCCGCCTTAACGGGGGTCAGGCAATATCTTGATGAGATTAAATCAATAGGGAAGAAGGCCGAAAACATCCTGGAGCCGTTAAATGTTGAGTACGTAGCGAAAGCGGTTTGAACAATATAAAAAGCGTATCTGCCAGATTCTTTTAGTTTTGCTTAAAAAAACCATGCTTTGCATCTACCATCAATCTACCGATCCGTATTTTAATATTGCCACTGATGAATATATCCTGAAAAACATTGAAGAGGATTGCTTTATGCTTTGGCGCAACGACAATGCCATTATCGTTGGGAAGCACCAGAATACGCTGGCGGAAATAAACTACGATTACGTTCGCGAAAATAATATCCATGTAGTGCGCCGGCTGTCCGGAGGCGGGGCCGTTTACCACGACCTGGGCAATCTTAATTTTTCTTTTACCAAAACCGGTAAAGATTCCAGCCTGTCCGACTTTGAGGAATTTACCCGCCCTATAGTGGCCGTGCTGAACCAGTTGGGCGCTCCGGCAAAATTTGAAGGACGGAACGATCTCATGATAGAAGGGAAAAAGATATCGGGCAATGCCGAGCACATCTATAAGAATAAAATCCTGCATCACGGCACGCTGTTATTTTCCTCCACCATGAAAAATGTGAGTGAAGCCTTGCGGATCAACCCGGTTAAATACAAAGATAAAGCCGTGAAATCCGTGCCCAAAAGGGTTACGAATATTTCCGATCATCTGAAAACTCCTTTAACTATTGACGGGTTTACAAAAAGGATCATGGATTATATCATTGCGTCTAATAACAACAGCTCCCTGTATTCTTTCACGGAGGAAGATATTAAGGCTATTCAGAAGATCCGCGATGAAAAATATGCTACCTGGGAGTGGAATTTCGGGCATTCTCCGGCTTATAGTTTCAGTAAAACCATTCGGACCAACGGCGGTACTTTGGAAATGAATCTTGACGTGAATAAGGGCGTCATCCGGAAGGCAAAAATTTATGGCGACTTTTTCAATAAGAAAGATATTTCGGAAATAGAACAGGCTTTGGAAAATACCCTGCACCAGGAAGCCGATATCCGGCAGGTACTGGCGAAATACACAATAGGGGATTACTTTTTTGGAATGACCGGGAACGACCTCATAGATGCTATGTTTTGAGAGGAATTGTTCCTCCGGCAAAACCATTAAAATCTTACTTTTGTCTTTGATTTAACGGGCTTAAATGGACATCAAACCAGGACCTCTCTTACAACAGATCAATGCCCCCGCGGATCTCAAAACGTTGAGCAGGGAGCAGCTTCGCCAGGTATGCGACGAACTTCGTCAATATATCATTGATGTGGTGAGCGTGTATGGTGGGCATTTTGGCGCCAGTTTGGGGGTGGTGGAACTTACTGTTGCCCTGCATTATGTGCTGAATACACCTTATGACCAGTTAGTATGGGATGTGGGACACCAGGCCTATGGTCACAAGATATTAACCGGACGAAGGGATGTCTTTTACACCAACCGAAAATACAAAGGAATAAGTGGCTTTCCCAGGCGTGCCGAGAGTGTATTCGACAGCTTTGGTACCGGACATTCATCCACTTCTATATCTGCTGCTTTGGGTATGGCCATGGCCGCTAAATACAAAGGCGAGGACAGGAGATCCGTAGCCGTTATCGGCGATGGCGCGATGACCGCGGGGATAGCTTTTGAAGGGATGAATCATGCCGGGGTAGCCGATGCTGATATGCTGATCATTCTCAATGATAACTGCATGAGTATTGATCAGAACGTGGGGGCGCTGAAAGAATATCTCACGGATATCACCACTTCAGGAACCTATAATAAATTAAAAGACGATCTCTGGAAGGCCTTGGGTAAATTGCCGGTAGGAAAACGGTTTACCAGGGAAATAGCCAGCAAATTGGAGCACAGTATCAAAGGGTTTGTCAGTAAGAGCAGCAATCTCTTTGAATCCCTGAATCTTCGTTATTTTGGCCCTATAGACGGGCATAATGTCAACAAACTGGTGGATGTTTTACAGGACCTGAAAAAGATCCCCGGCCCCAAATTGCTGCATATCCTTACCGTTAAAGGCAAGGGCTATTCCCTGGCTGAGAAAGATCAAACAAAATGGCATGCGCCGGGTTTGTTTGATAAGATCACGGGAGAGATCTATAAGAAGAAATTTGATCTGCCCCAGCCGCCCAAATACCAGGATGTATTTGGTTATACCATAATTGAGCTGGCCGAAAAAAACGATAAAATATTGGCTGTTACACCCGCCATGCCTTCGGGTTCCTCCCTTAAATTCATGATGGATCAAATGCCCGAGCGGGCCTTTGATGTAGGGATTTGTGAACAACATGCCGTTACCCTGAGCGCCGGGATGGCAACACAGGGGATGAAAGTGTTTTGCAATATTTATTCCTCTTTCATGCAGCGGGCCTACGACCAGGTGGTACATGATGTGGCCGTCCAGGATCTGCCGGTGATCTTTTGCCTGGACAGAGCGGGGCTGGTGGGGGAAGATGGCGCAACACACCATGGGGCCTATGATATTGCCTATATGCGGTGTATTCCCAATATGATCGTGAGCGCCCCTATGAATGAAAGCGAATTGCGCAATCTCCTGTACACGGCACAGTTGGAAAGCACCGTTCATCCTTTTGTTATCCGCTACCCCCGGGGGCAGGGCGTGATGCCTGAATGGAGAACAGAGATGAAAGCCATTCAGCCGGGGAAGGGCAGAAAACTCAAAGACGGAGACGAAATTGCGATACTTTCCTTGGGCCACCCTGGAAATTTTGCCGCCGCCGCCATCCGGGAATTGAGAACGGAAGAGATCAATCCCGCCCATTACGACATGCGGTTTGCATCCCCCCTGGATGAAGATCTGCTGCATGAAGTGTTCAGGAAATTCAACCGGATCATTACGGTTGAAGATGGAGTCATAAGTGGAGGCTTCGGCAGCGCCGTCCTGGAGTTTATGAACCTTCACCAATACCATGCCCGGGTGAAGATCCTGGGTATCCCCAACCGCGTAGTTGAGCAGGGCAGTTTAAAGGAGTTGTATCAGGAATGCGGCTACGATACAAACGCAATAGCCCTGGCAGTCAGAGAAATGATCCGGTCCGGCGTTCCGGATCCCGTTGCGAATAAGGAAATATCGTAAAGTGTTCTCCTTTGCAATTTATCTGTTTCTCCCTCGTTATATGGCAAATCCATATTATGAAAAAAACAGTACTTCTTCTTACGCTTATGCTTTCAGCGCTGTATTTCAGCGATCTGTACGCCCAGAAATCCGGAAAATCTTTCAGTTTTGGTTTTGGATTGGAAGGTGGACAATTCCTTGGAGATGCCAATTTTAAAGAAGCTTTCAGTACGGAGGCAGGGCTGAGCCTTCGTTTTTCCGTAAAAGCAGGTCCCGGCTATGTTACGCTTTCCCCCGGGGCAAGATTGGTTATACCCAAATCTTTATCGGAAGATGATATCAAGGTAGGCTCCCATATCCCGGTGAGGCTGGGTTATAAATATATTTTCGCGGAAAAATTTTTCGTGATGGCTGAAGCCGGGTATTCGCGTTATACTTTCTATTCTGCCGATATTGAGCATGAAAGCGATGAAATTATAAAAGAAAATGGCAGCGGATTTTCCTATGCCCCGTCTGTCGGTGTAAACCTGGGCAAGTTTGAGGCTGGAATACGTTATGAAGCCGCCAGTCTGAAGGATTTCGATACGAAAATTTCTTCATTAGGGCTCAGATTAGGCTTTAATTTCTAAGAGGGGGAATGGCCGCCGGCCCTTCAGCCATTGAATGTTCCTTGTCTGGAAATGTAAAATAAAAAACCGGGTTTTTGCCCGGTTCTTTGTTTCAATGTTTTGCTTAGAGGCGTGCTTTAGTATCTGTTAAACGGGCGATGCTGATAATTCCTGTCAAAAGGTGGTTTTGAGGTTGCTGATTGCAATTTGATTTAAGTTAAACCATCTGCACAATCAATTTGTTTTTCTTTCGGATTGGAATGTTTTTCATAGAATCGGGGATTGGAAGTTTTTCGGGGATAGGATTTTGGAGGTGGTTTTTCAGGGTCTTTCGTTTTCCGCAGGATCAGGATCTGGTGATCGGCAACGTTGATAATGTAAAGATGGTCAGATTATTTCTCTATCTCTAATTATTTCGCCATACCGGTTTTTTTCTTCGACGATCGTACCTGTTTCTTCGATTTGCGGATCCTGTATTTTGATTTAGATTTGCCTTATGACAACGTACGAACAAAAGCTTTCCTTTCTTATTCAGCAGGCTTTGCAGGAGGATATCGGGGATGGAGATCATTCTACGATAAGTTGTATCCCCTCCGATGCAAGGGGGAAGGCCATCCTGAAAATTAAGGAAGAAGGCATACTGGCAGGAGTGAATGTAGCGGAAAAAATATTCAGGCAGGTGGAACCCGATATTGTGTTTAAGACCTATAAAGAGGATGGTGAAACGATGCAGGTAAATGAAACTGCTTTTGAAGTGGAGGGGAGGGTACACACCATTTTACAATGTGAAAGGCTGGTGCTGAATTGCATGCAACGCATGAGCGGCATAGCCACCCTTACCGGAAAATATACGGATAAGCTGAAAGGCTTCCGTACCCGGCTGCTGGATACCCGCAAAACCACGCCTAATTTTCGTTTGCTTGAAAAAGAAGCCGTTCGCATCGGGGGCGGATTCAACCACAGGATGGGGCTTTATGATATGATCATGCTGAAAGACAACCATATTGATTACAGCGGCGGAATTGAAAAAGCGCTCGGGAAAGCGTACAACTATGTACAAACGCGGAAGCCGCGCCTGAAAATTGAAATAGAAACCCGGAGCCTCGACGACGTGAAGCGGGTGGTGGCTTTTGGGAAAGCCGACCGGATCATGCTGGATAATTTTATGCCGGAACAGATCGTAGAGGCGCTGCAGATCATTGACGGCAAAATGGAAACCGAAGCCAGTGGCGGTATTGATCTGGAAAACGTTGTGGATTATGCCCGCACCGGGGTGGATTTTATCAGCGCCGGCGCTGTAATTCACCATGCGGTAGGCCTGGATTTAAGTTTAAAAGCGGTATTGACCTGAAATTTGCCATCTTATGTCTAAAAAGAACAAGCCCGATACCAGGGGTTATGTATTCAGCACTGATCCCGGATTTTCGTTTGAGGAAGAAAAAGAGCAGCCTGTTACTATAATTACTTCTCAGCAACCTTTAAAGATAATCCTCGATACACGGCATCGCGCCGGCAAGGCTGTGACACTTATAACAGGTTTTGTGGGTAGTGCGCCCGACCTCGAGGCTTTAGGGAAGAAACTCAGGAATTTTTGCGGCACCGGCGGATCCGCAAAAGACGGGGAAATCATCATCCAGGGCGACCAGCGCGACAGGGTTCTCCAGTGGCTTCAGAAAAATGATTATAAAAAAGCGCGTAAAGTGTAGCCCGGCAGAAGGGTAACGATGTTTTCAGGTTGCAAGTCTCAGGTTTCAGGGAGTGTTTGTTCTGTATAGACAGCAAAATAATGTTGTTTTTATCGTCCCGTAAAAATCCTCTTATCTTTGCGCCCTTATGGCAACCAACGATAATAACAGGTTTCAGGCAATTATAGCCCATGCTAAAGAATATGGTTTTGTATTTCCCGGCAGTGAAATTTATGACGGGCTCAGCGCGGTATATGACTATGGCCCGTGGGGCTCCGAACTGAAGAAAAATATCCGGGATTACTGGTGGAAAAGCATGACGCAACTGCACGAGAATATCGTAGGGGTGGATGCGGCCATTTTCATGCATCCCACTACCTGGAAGGCGTCGGGACACGTGGATAATTTCAGTGACCCGATGATTGACAATAAAGACAGCAAAAAAAGATACCGGGTAGATCATTTAATTGAATCTTATGCCGACACCCTGCCTCAGAAAGAAGCGGCTGATTTGCTGGGCGTGATGGACAGATTGTTATCGGCGGATGACTATGCGGGTTTGAAAAAACTGATTGAAGACTGCCAGATAAAATGTGCCATCAGCGGAACGTCAAACTGGACGGACATTCGCCAGTTTAACCTGATGTTTAAAACCGAATTTGGCGCGGTAGCCTCGGAAAATGAGGAAGACAATATCGTTTACCTGCGGCCCGAAACCGCCCAGGGTATTTTCGTTAATTTCCTGAACGTGCAAAAGACGGCCCGGATGAAAATTCCATTTGGGATTGCCCAAACCGGGAAGGCTTTTCGCAACGAGATTGTAGCCCGGCAGTTTATCTTCCGGATGCGGGAGTTTGAGCAAATGGAAATGCAGTTTTTTGTACGCCCCGGCACAGAGGGAGAATGGTATAGGTTTTGGAAAGAAGAAAGATTAAAATGGCATTTGAGCCTGGGTATGCCGGCGGAAAAATACCGGTATCACGATCATGTTAAGCTGGCGCATTATGCAAAAGAAGCCTGCGATATTGAATTTGAATTTCCCATGGGCTTCAAGGAGGTGGAAGGCATTCACAGCCGGGGAGATTACGATTTAAGTCAACACCAGTTGTACAGTAAGAAGAAGTTACAATATTACGATAATGATATCAATGAAGCCACCGGGAAGCCTTATGGCAACTATGTTCCCAATGTGGTGGAAACCTCTATCGGATTAGACCGGATGTTTTTATCCGTATTATCGCAGGCTTACCAGGAGGAAAAATTCACCAAAGAAGGCGGTTCCGATGACAGTCGCACCGTATTGCACATACCGCCAAAGCTGGCGCCGGTCAAGCTGGCTGTTCTGCCGTTGACGAAGAAGGACGGTTTGCCGGAAATAGCCCGGGATATCATGAAAAACTGCCGGGGAGATTTTTACTGTTTTTATGAAGAAAAGGACACTATCGGTAAACGGTATCGCCGGATGGATGCCATCGGTACGCCGTTTTGTATCACTATAGATCACCAGACCAAGGACGATCAGACCGTTACCATTCGTTACAGAGACACCATGCTGCAGGAAAGGATCCCCGTAGCCGCCATAAAGGACCATGTGACAGAAAAGATACGGTAATATCAAAAATACCCCGAAAGAGTAATGACTGTAGAACTTTTTTTTGAGCAAATGGATAATGGCGAAGAAGAGGTATAAAACCATCGGTCACCTTGAATCTGCACAGGATTTAAAGAAGCTAAACTCTTACGCTTTTTACGCATAACGGGTTTACTTCTTAGGTAAGGCATAAGATTGCCCACTCACATACAGCAATAAAGCTGTTTTTCTGTATTGATGTCTAAATCAACTACACTCCTATCCGCAAAAAAAGTAACGACAAAGCCCAGGTCGGGAGACCTGCGCCAGGGGTGAGGCTATATTGATTTATCACTCGTTATAACATTGTCGATTTGTCGCAATATTTCTAATAACGGGTGTCCTTCAAAAACTCTGGGAACCCAACCCATAGTTTCATCCCACTTCCTTAAGAAACTATCGTTAATTTTCTGTCTACTAATCAATAGCTGGGATAATTCGTTTAATCCGTCTTTGACATTATAAAGCATATCAAAGTTTTGTGCTCCTTGTGCTTTAGCTTTTGCAATCATATCATTGAGTATTGCAATAGCAGAATTTATATTGTTTGACAATTCTTTAAAATCTCTCATTGTAGTATCATTCATTATTGAATTGGTGTTATCGTTGGGTTAGAGGTTTTAACTTGTGGAGAAAAAATCTGTATATCCGGATCTGGCGCAGGTCTCCTGACCCGTGCCTCGAAATTACTTTTCTTACCTTTAATACACACTTACAATATCAGGTAACCCCTTGCCGTCCTTTACATAATAATTAACGGCACTGCTATATATTTGGTACCCATGGTTAGCCTTTAATGCAATAAACCTGTTTTTCTGTGTTGATATCTAAATCAACTACACTCCCATCCGCAAAAAACGTAACGACAAAGCACGGGGACCTGCGCCAGGGGTGATTGATCTTTTTATTTAAAAATTCTTTTAATGATTATTATAAAAATTACGAGAATGATATTGTTTAGTAAAATCAAAAGAAGAGAATAAAAAGGTATATTTTTACTATCCAGGAAAAAAGGAAATTCATTATTAATCAAAAAAATTGGGAAGCTAAAAACATATTTCAAGAGCCAGTAAAATATCCGCCCGGTCACTGGTGGGTTTCTATCTGTCATGTTCACTACTACCATTGCAATGAATACAACAAATTCAGATAGTAATAAAACCCCGGTGCCTTTCACTATGAATTTAATCATAAATTATATATTTAATCCCCTGGGTTTTTTTCAATTGTGTTAGCTGGTGGGTATTTCGGTCTATCCATGCCATTGATTTCGGAGTATGGGTGCCACTTAATTTCAGT
>JAMLHL010000012.1 GCA_023957125.1 Chitinophagaceae bacterium | reverse complement strand
GTTAAAGCCATCTGAATTCTTTTTTTTTGAAACAATTTGCCGTCATTTCAGGTATTTTCGCCGCCTATAGCAACAGGTTACCATATTGAAGCCATTATTTTCATATATCGCCCTTATTCTGGTATTGAGTTGTTTTGCGCTCCCTGCTTTATCCCAGCGTTTGCCCGGGAGACTGGGTAATCTCGGCGGTATGGGCGGTATGGGGCGCGGTTCTTCCGGTGGCGGCGGTGATTCCATACGGTTTGAACACCGGGATCCCTTCTCTGATTCCGTGAGTATCCGTTTCAAATATATTGATTCCGTACGCTCCTATACTTTTGACTCCTCCCTGATTGACTTTTATATAAAAGTTCCGCTGAAGTCGGAATATGTGTGGCTGGGGAATAACGGAACCGCCGCTACTTCACTTTTCTTTCATCCCAATACCTCTCCCGGATGGGATGCCGGTTTCCATGCTTTCGATATTTATGGCTTCAATATAGAACAAACGCGGTTTTATAATACCACCCGTCCGTTTACCGAATTAAACTACCTCATCGGCAGTGGCGCCGAACAGTTTATCAATGTGCTGCATACCCAAAACATCAGGCCCAACTGGAACTTTGCTTTTCAATTCCGGCTTATCAATGCGCCGGGTTTTTTTAAAAGCCAGGGTACCAATCATTCCAACCTGCGCTTCAATACTTATTATCAGTCACCCAACAAAAGATATGGCATTTATTTCATAGGGCTGAGGAACGGTCTTCAGTCTGCCGAAAACGGGGGGATCGTCAGCGACAGTTTTATGGTGGATAAAACGGGCATCTATTCCGACCGGTTTAACATTCCCGTGAACATCGGGGATATCACAGGATATAGTCGCGATCCATTTAATACCCAGTTGAAAACCGGGAATAAATACAACCAGCTCAATCTCCTGGTCAGGCAACAATACGATTTCGGCAGGAAAGATTCGCTGGTGACCGATTCCACGGTAATAAAACTTTTTTATCCACGGTTCAGAACGGAGCATACCCTTCAATACAATACCTATTCTTATCTTTTCCAGGACATATCGCCGGATTCCGTTTTTTATAAACAAAACTATCATTTAGACCTGACGGATATAGATACCCTGCGTTTCAGGGATTCCTGGAAAGAGATCATCAACGATCTTTCCATTTACCAGTTCCCCGATATAAAAAACCAGCAGCAGTTTCTGAAGGTGGGCGCTGCTATTCAAAATCTTTCGCTGCAAAGAACGGATCTCACCCGTGATATCCTCTACAATGTTTTTCTGCATGGCGAATACCGGAACCGCACCCGTAATAGAAAATGGGAAATAGAAGCCTACGGACATTTGTACACTACCGGGTTCAATGCCGGAGACTACCGGGGTTTTATCAGCCTCGAAAGGATGATCAGCAGTAAAATCGGCTCCCTGCAGTTGGGTTTTGAAAATGCCAACCGCACGCCTTCCTACCTGCTTCGCAACACCACGGGGTTTCCGGTGATAACACCACCCGGCGGCACAAACAAGGAAAATATAACGCATCTGTTTGGTTCCATGACGTTGCCGGCATTACAGATGAGTATCAGCGGTCATTATTACCTGATGAGCAATTACACCTATCTCAAAAATTTTTTGGAAGCCGAACAGCAGAGTTCTCCTTTCAATGTACTGCAGGTAAGAGGAAGTAAAGATTTCCGGCTGGGTAAATTCTGGCATTGGTATGCGGATGTGGTCCTTCAGAAAACTGCCGGCGCTACGCCTGTTAATATTCCTCTGGTATATCTCCGCAACCGGCTTGTCTTCCAGGGTCAATTCTTCAAAAATCTGAATATCGCTTTAGGCCTGGATTCCAGGTACAATACACCTTATTATGCCGATAGCTATTCCCCGGTAACCGGGCAGTTTGTTCCGCAGGACAGTATCCGTATCGCTAATCTTCCGGATATAGCTGCTTTTGTAAATTTCCGCATCAGGAGCTTCAGCGCTTTTGTCCGGCTGGAGAATCTCAATACCATTAACCTCGATGGCTTTACTTTTACGAACAATAATATGGCAGCGCCGTTGTATCCATACCAGGGACTACTTTTTAAAGTGGGCATTTTCTGGAATTTTGTGAATTGATGAATTGAATGCAGCCACTCATTCCATCGCCCCGCCCGGCGGGAGGATTTTATAAATACAATACATACTGCCACTAATGCACGAATAATTTTTGTTGGCGCGTCAAGAGTATTTCCGGTGTTTTGCGGACGCGCCCGCTGGGGTAATTGGGAATACACTCCTTCATCGGGGGTGCATTTCAATTTTTGCATGGGATTGAAATCCCACGCAAGAATATGCGATCAAGCCTGCGGCTTTGGAACCTGGAATAGCAGGAGCCATCGGCTCGGTTGCATATTGTACTTATGGATTTCAATCCATTGCATGTTCCCGCCTGCGAAAATTTGAATTATGCCCTTCATCAGGCGAAGGTTCCGGTCTGACTTTAAATTCGTAGCTTTATAAATTCTTCGGGGGCTTATAAAACATAACAATGACTACAAAAAGGATCATATTTTCCTTCTTTAATTTCCTGAAAGGATTCTTTGTAAAGAAGGATTGTTGCAGGTGAGGAGTGAGGTATCAGGTTGGAGGTATCAGATGAGTTTTGGAGTGTGGGGTTTTTAGTTTGGAGTTGGAGAGCGGGTCTCAGGGTACAGGTTGCAGGGGATGCAGGTTGCAAGATACAGGGCGCAGGGTGCAAGTTACAGACACATGCCTCCCCTGTACACACATCCTGTACCCTGCTACCCGGCAACATGAAACCTGCGACTTGCGACCACTTGCCACCTGCGACCTGCGACTTGTATCGCCGTTAGGCGTGGCGTCTTCGCCACGCATTATTTTGTTGTCGCCTCCGGCGAC
Organism: Chitinophagaceae bacterium; assembly: GCA_023957125.1. Taxonomy (GTDB): domain Bacteria; phylum Bacteroidota; class Bacteroidia; order Chitinophagales; family Chitinophagaceae; genus Agriterribacter. The sequence goes on along the minus strand of JAMLHL010000012.1, from coordinate 127,850 downwards.
TTTTCATTTCCAAATTAATCTTACTTTTGTCCGCTATGACACAAGAGCACTTAAAAGATATGAGATCCCGTTTAGCCGGATTGGGGAGGTTTCTTTGACGTCGCTAACAGGCGCGAAAAGATAACAAATGATAAACAACTGACCCTTTCTCCGGGTTTTTGGGATGACAATGCCCGTGCAACGCAAATTCTCAAGGACATCAAGATCAATGAGTATTGGGTAAAGCTGTATGAAGATGTGAATACGGCAGTGGAAGATTTTGCCGTATTGTTTGATTTCTGGAAAGAGGGTGAAGGTTCGGAGGAAGAGGTGAAAGCCGCCTACGACCTGGCCCATGAACGTATTGAAGAAGCGGAATTTAAGAGTACCCTCAACCAACCGGAAGACGAACTGCCCGCTGTTCTGCAGATCAATAGTGGCGCCGGGGGAACGGAGAGCCAGGACTGGGCGGAAATGCTGGCCCGTATGTATCGTATGTACGGCGAAAAGCAGGGATGGAAGGTGACCGAATTAGATTGGCAGGAAGGAGATGGTGCCGGAATCAAGTCGGCTACTTTACAGTTTGAAGGAGCTTTCGCCTATGGCTTTCTGAAATCGGAGAGTGGCGTACACCGGCTGGTGCGCATTTCGCCATTCGACAGCAATGCCCGCAGGCACACTTCTTTCGCTTCTGTATTTGTATATCCCCTTGTTGATGACTCCATCGAAATTGAAGTGAACCCGTCCGACCTGGAATGGGATTTTTACCGGAGCGGCGGTAAGGGAGGACAAAACGTAAACAAGGTTGAAACCGCCGTGCGGTTGAAGCACATCCCGTCGGGTATCATCGTGGAATGCCAGCAAAGCCGGACTCAGGGTGAAAACAGGGAAAAAGCCTTAACGATGCTTAAAAGCCGCCTGTACGAAGAGGAATTGCGCAAACGCGAAGAACTCAAGAATGCGTCCAATGCCAGTAAGAAACGAATTGAATGGGGCAGCCAGATACGGTCGTATGTTTTTCACCCCTATAAAATGATCAAAGACCATCGAACCGATTTTGAAGTGGGGAATGTACAACCGGTGATGGACGGTGAACTGGACGGTTTTATTAAAGCCTACCTGATGATGGAAAAAGAAGCGGAAAGCAAGGCTTAAAATAAGACCTACACGGCATCCCCGGGTAAAGTGAATTTATAAAAAGAGGCCGTATCAAAAAATTCTCCTGAGACGGCCTCTTTTGGCAATCCATCCCCGATTCTATTAATATCCTTCTGTTGGCGTTAACGACGGATTAGCGTCTAAGGCCTGCTGTGAGCCACAACTACTTATCTCTCCGCGCTGAACCGGTAGTCTCCTCCTCCCGCTCTTAATACCACATACCCCCGCTCTTCTTTAATAACAGTGATCCCTTCCGCTTCTACCAATGGTTTCCCCGATTCGGTAACCGTTGACGCAGCTCGTGCCGGCACCCATATTTCGGCACTGGTATTCGATGGTATAGTTACGTTGAGTATAAATTGATGTTCCTGCCGCTGCCAGTCCACTGCAATCTTCCCGCGAACAGAGCGGTAACTACCTGAAGCAGACTTCAAATCAGCTACAGGCTGCGGCTCAATGCGTATCTTTTCAAATCCCGGAGCGACGCTGTTGATGCCCAATAAAGACCGGTAAAACCATTCGCTCACAGACCCAAACATAGGATGGTTTTGAGAATAGACGTTATCCGAATAAGCCCAGGTTTCCCATAAGGTGGTAGCGCCATGTTCTATCATATATCCCCAGCCCGGAAAACTTCTTTGATCGGCAATGGTATATGCCACATCATTACGATTCCACCGGCGCAATACGTCAAACATCATTTTGGTGGCGAAAATGCCGGTGGACAAATGGTTGTGGTGCCGCTCAAATTCTTTCATCAGTTGATCAAATACCGGTTGCTTTTCAGATTCAGGTGCCAGTTGGTAATACAGTGCGAAAATCTGTGCCGATTGCGTGGCATTGTCAAAACGCCCGGTTCCGGGAACCATAAATTGAGTGGTGATGGCCTTTTTTATCTGATCCGCTAATTTTTGATAGGTATCCACGTCTTCCTCCCTGCCCAGGACCTGTGCGAATCCGGCCAGCAATCTTACATGGTGCAGATAAAAAGCGGAGGCGGTAAGTGCTTCGGGCTTGGTATCCAGAGCTTCGTGGTCGCTGATGTCCTGGAAATGAAGATTGTTTTTCGCGGTTTCTCTCAGGAAGTTCACCTGTTTTACTACGGCGTCATAATATTGCGCCATCACCTGCCGGTCGCCGTAAAAATCATACAGATGCTGAATCAACAGGGGAAATGCCAGTTGCCAGCCTAAAGGGCCGGATTGCCCGCCGGGGCCTTTATCGGCTATCCCCACATAAGGCGCCGTTTCGGTTATGCCTCCCCGTGACCGTTGATCGTTTGCAAAATCCTGAACGGCTTTTTTATAAAAACCAGCCATATTATACCGGTAGATGAAAGATTCAGCCGTTGCAACTATATCTCCACCATAACCAAATTTTTCCCTGGCAGGGCAATCGGATTGTACGCTGAACATATTACTCCGGAAGGTCCAGTCGGTTATCTGATCCAGTTTGTTGAACATGGGATTACTGCTGGTAAAACTACCGGCAGATGCCACATCGCTGTTCATCCGCAATCCTTCTATATCGTTGAGGGTAGGCTTACCCGGCCATCCGGTTACTTCCACATACCGGAATCCGTGGAAGGTGAAGCGGGGTTGCCAGGTTTCCAGCCCCTGACCATTTAAGGTATAACGGTCTTCCTGCCATGCCACGCGAGGGGCGCCCGGACCTCCATTTCCGGATTTGATCTGCCCGGCCACGCCGGTCATCACATTCACGCCACCGTCCGCCAGTTTATCTTCCCCATAACGAAGACTTATGGTTGTTCCGGCTTTACCTTTCACTTTGATACGAACCACACCGGCAAAATTCTGCCCCATATCAAACACAAACACACCCGGTTTCACTTCCGCCACGGATACCGGTTTCAGCACTTTGGTGATACGGACAGGCTCCTGCATCTGTGCGGTCAGTTGCCCTTTTGCTCCCTCCACTTCTTTTGCGGGCTGCCAGTTGCTGAGTTGGGGCACCATAGTAAACCAGTCGGCGGGCATCGCCCGGGCATCATATTCTTCGCCGAGATACACGCTGTTGCGGATCACCGGTCCGGGCGTCATCTGCCAGTTGCCATCCGTGACGATCGTTTCCTCACTGCCATCCGTATATAAAATCCTGATCTGCGCTTTCACTGCCGGGCGGCCGGTAACCAGGGCATCCCTTAAATTGAACCGCCCCCACATCCGCATGGGCAACACATTATACCAGCCATTTCCTACCATCAGTCCGGCCACATTTTTCCCCCGTTTCATCAATCCTGTAATATCGTAAACAGCGTATTCAACCTGTTGGTCGTATTTCGTCCAGCCCGGATCCAATACGTGATCGCCCACTTTTTTTCCATTCAGCCATGCTTCATAATATCCCAGCCCCGTGATATACAACCTGGCCTGCCGGATTTTTTTGGACGCTTCAAAAACTTTTCTGAACACCGGCATGGGATCGGCTGTATAAAAATCTTCCTCTTTCACCGGTGCCGGTTTATCATCTCCGATCCATTTTGCGCTCCAGTCGTTGGGGCTGAGCATTGCCGTTTCAAACCATGCCGCTTCACTCCATGCAGAAGCTTTGTCCTGTGGGTCATATACCCGCACCCGCCAGTAATATCGCGTAAAGGATTGTAAAGCGGGCCCCTGGTATTCAATGTGTAATGTCTGCCCGGAAGACACTTTTCCGCTTTGCCAGATCAAAGCGCTTTCGTCCGGAGCAGATAGAGATGCTTCCCTCACTTCAATTTCATAAGCCGATTGAAACTGGTTGCGCAATGAGGAATGGATATTCCAGCTAAGCCGGGGAGATACGGCGTCTATTCCTAACGGGTTGGTATGATAGGCACAGGTGAGATTAACCGGTTGTACAGACTGCGCACCCAGCATTCCCCGGAGCATTAAACATCCGAGGATCAATAAGTATTTTTGATATGTCATCTTTTGTCTAATCCTTCTTGCTGCCCTGGATCATAACACCAAGCCCGCCATCTGTTCGGATAGCCTGTCCCGTTATGAAAGCAGCCTTATTGTTACAAAGAAATACGATCAATTCTGCAATTTCCTCAGGTTGTGCGATCCGGCGCAGCAAATGCATGTCCTCACACTCTTTGAGCACGGCAGCCGGATCGGGAGAAAGTTCAATGGCATTCCTGAGCATAGGGGTATCTACCGTACCCGGGCAGATGGCAATACAACGGATATGAGGTGCATAATCCACCGCTATACTTCTGGTAAGCCCCAGGATGGCGGTTTTTGCCGTAGTATAAGCAGCTACTTTGGGCTGACTGTGAAAAGCCTGTACACTGGATACATTAATGATGATGCCGCTGCGTTGCGCCTGCATATAAGGCAATACATAACGGGCGGTTAAAAACATGCTTTTCAGGTTCACATTCATCACTTCATCCCACTGATCTGAACTGGTTTCTGTAACGCTTCCATAGCGCTGGATACCTGCATTATTTACCAAAGCATCCACGGCACCAAAACGATTGATAACATTCCGGATACTTTCCGCAACCTGCGCCTCATCTGCCACATTGCATACCTGATAATAAACCTCATCAGGCAAGGCAGAAGTGTTATCAATATCCAATACGGCAACGTTCATGCCTTCGGACAAGCATAATTGCACGCACGCAGCGCCGATCCCTTTGTTACCGCCGGTGATCAATATGATTCTTTTCTTTTTCATAATACCAGGACTTTCCTTAATGTATTTTCCACATCAGTTCAATCTCCTCTAAAGATTTTTCTTTTGTCTCCGGAACCATCAGCCATACAAATAAAAATGCCAGTACCGACATTGCCATATATATCCAGAAGGTGAAGGCGCCGCCAATTGCTTCCAGTAACATAGGGAAAGTTTGAGAAACAATATAAACCGAGAGCCACAAAAAAAAGATGGCGATGCTCATCGCTCTGCCCCGCAACCGGGTGGGAAAGATTTCTGAAACCACCACAAAGGTTAGAGGGCCTAAGGAAACAGCAAAGAAGCAGATATACAGCAATATCCCGGTAAGCACCCAGTAACCTGCTGTCATATTGCTATAGAAAGCAAAGCCTACCATTGCCAGGCAAACAGCCATACCGGCCGAACCGGTCAATAATAATTTTTTACGTCCCAGCTTATCCACATAACGGATAGCAACCACCGTCATTAACGCGTTGATACATCCTACCAACACGGTTTGCATGAATGCCGACGAGCTGCCGTCTCCGGTGGATTTAAAAATTTCGGGGGCATAATACATAATAACATTGATCCCCGTAACCTGTGAAAAGACAGAAAGGCAGATTCCTATTATCAATGCCTTACGCAATCCCGGTTTTAACAGATCTGTCAAGTTGCCCTGCCTGAGAGCGAGCGATGCTTTAATGCTGTCTAATTCCTCTGAGGCTTTTGCACCGCTTACCCTGGATAAAACCCCTGCCGCCTTCTCCCACAAATTTTGTTTTGCCAGCCAGCGCGGGCTTTCAGGTACTACTAATAACAGGAATACAAAAATCAGCGAAGGTGCCAATCCCGAACCAAACATCCAGCGCCATCCCGTTTCTATGTTCCAGGCCTCATCGTACATTCCCGCAATGATGGCATTTACAAAATAGATGATCAGGATCCCCAGCACAATTCCCATCTGGTAAATAGCGATCAACCGTCCCCGGATATTTGCCGGCGCAATTTCCGAAATATACATCGGCGAAACAATAGAGGCGATGCCGATCCCAATCCCTCCAATAAGCCTGAATCCCACAAAAGCGGTCAAACCCCAATGGGGCAGGATACCCAAAGAAGACACGGCGAAAGCAACCGCCGCAAGCAACAATACTTTTTTTCTGCCAAACCGGTCGCTAAGCCAGCCCGCAAACAAGGCGCCAAGCATGCAACCGATGAGCGCACAGGAGGCAGCCCATCCCGTCATGGCAGCAGAGAGTTGAAATTTTTTTTCAATAAACCCAATAGCGCCTGAGATCACTGCCGTATCATATCCAAAAAGAAAACCACCTACGGCAGCTACTATCGTGTATTGATAAACGTATCTCAGGTTATGTTCCATCGGAGTGATTTGAATCTTTTTATTTTATTAATGCTATTTCACCACTTTTAGCACTCCGTTCATGATTCGCCAGTGTCCCGGATAGGAACAAATATAAGGGTAGTTGCCCGGGATATCCGGCACCCTGAATTTCAGTCTGAACTTACTATCAGGGTTAACAAGCGGCGTCGCTGCCAGCACTTCCGGGATCTGCGGAATGTATTCCAGTTTCAATCCCTCCGGCGATTCCGCCAGCTTATCGGCCGCCGCGCCCACTTTCTGGAAGCTCCCCGGTTTCAGTAATAAAAAGTTGTGTTGCATGAAATCTACATTATCAAAAATGATCTCCACTACCGTGCCGGCTTTTGCGGTCAATTGCTCCTGCTCAAATTTCATTTCATGTTTGACTGTTTTCAAAATGATTGTCTGATCGGGTTTGCCCAGATCCACTACCATGCCTTCCACTTTCAAAGCCTCTATCCGGGCTGAGGAAACAGCGCCGCCGGTAAGTCTTGAGCTGTCCGGGTAGTTCCCCGCTTTATTGGCGCCGGTTGCTTTGGCATCCTGCCCGATTCTCAACCCGTTGCTGCGTAAGGGAAGCGTAAACAATCCCCTGGTTTTACCCGTTGCCACTTCCCGGTCATTCTCAAAAAGTTGCATTCCTCCTTCCTTATCGAGATGAATAGCAAAAGAGAACGGGTTGGATACAGTATCCTGTGAATGGATGATGCTGGCAGCGCGATCCTGGTTCACCTCGAAATATAATTTCTTATCATTTCCAATATATACCGAATACCCATTGGTCATATCGCCCTGGGCTATCACCACACCTTTAGGCTGTTCTCCCGGTTGGAAGTCAACCTTTGCCGTAAAGTATAATTCTTTGCCCGTTAAATCAGGCAAACGATCCGGCCTGATATAACTGTTTGACGGTAATTCCAGGTAATCCAGTTGGTCGCCTTTAATAATGCGATGGAGCAGTTTGATCTTTCCTAAAACCACTTCCGGATTGATGCCGCCGGCAGTAAGCGCTTTCGAGAAGCCGTCTATCTGGATTCTCGATGCCACATACAGTGCTTTTTGGATCCAGCGGTCTTCAGCCGCCCTGCTTTCCCGGCTGGCTAATTCAAACAATTTTTTACCTAAAGCATCACCGGGCGGCAGATCACAGGTTTTTAATACAGCCGCCAGTACAACCCGTAAATCCTCATCTTCAAACGCGCCTGCCGATAATAAACTTTCTCCGCTTTCGGCATTAGCCGGCAAAAGCATTACTGCTGCCCTGCGCACTCCGGCTGCAGGATGGGTGAGTGCCGATTGTAAGGCTTCGGTGGCTTTTGGATGAGTGCCGTCAAAGGCGCCCAGGCCCTGCAAGGTCCATAAGGCATGCAGCGCTGCCGGGCTCAATCCTATTTCGTCCCGGGTTCTGTCAGAAACCAGCGGCAACAATTTGTTGATCGCTTTTGGATCGCCCGCTTCCACCAATAACCGCTGTGCCGTAATGCGCCAGAACATATTATCGCTCTTCAAAGCCCGGATCAAACCATCGGTATCCTTCCTGTCTAAAGATTGAATGCCGCTGCGCTTATTCATTTTCGGACGAACCACGTAGATACGTCCTTTGGCGGAATCTCTTAACGGGTTGATATAGGCATTCCCTTTGCCATTGTCGAACCCCTGGGGCGTTGGGTTGTGTTGTATGATAAAATTATACCAGTCCAGGATCCACACATTCCCGTCTGGTCCCACTTCTGCCTGAACAGGACCAAACCAGTCGTCGGCGCTGGTTACAAAATTCCAGCCATCTTCTCCTTCTTTAAAAGTGGAGCCATCCGGTTTAATAATATTTTTATGGATCACCCGGCCGGTGGGTTCGTTTACAAAAGCCACCCGGTTCCAATAGTCTTTCGGATATTTACGCGCCGTGTAAAAATTATGCCCTGCCGCTGCGGTGAACCCATTGTGTACATCCACCTGGCGCAGATTTTTGGTGGCAACGTGCATCCGGTAGTGACTCTCTATCTTTTCAATTCCGGTTTCATTTCCCGGAGGCACAAGATCAAGGTATCGTTTAGGAATAGTAAAGGCCGCGCTGTGCGTATTGTTTGCAGTGGACAAAAACACGTCATAGTCCTCAGTAAAGCCGAGTCCCCAGGTATTGTTGCTGGTATAGCCCAGCCATTCCAGTTGCCTGCCGTCGGGCGTAAAACTGTACAAGCCCTGGCCATAAACAACGGTATCTTTGCTGTTGCCAATTACCCCCTTGAACCCGGAATAACCTACGGTACCCCACAACCGGTTGTCCGGCCCGTATTTAAGGTTGCTCGGGCCCGCATGCGTATCAAAAGTGCCCCAGCCGTGAATGATGGTTTTCCGTATATCGGCTTTATCATCGCCGTTTGTATCTTTCAAAAACAGGAAGTCGGGCGCCTGCGATACCACGATGCCGCCATTGGCAAAGGCAAAGCTGGTAGGAATATTCAAACTGTCGGCAAATACGGTAAACTTATCCGCTTTGCCATCTCCGTCGGTGTCTTCCAGGATCATGATCCGGTCGCGTCCCTCCTTCTTATTTTCCCGGACCATATTCGGATAATCAACCGTTTCGGCTACCCACAAACGGCCTTTTTCATCCCAGTTCATATAGATGGGTTTTTGGATATCCGGCTCGGCGGCAAACAATTTCAGTTCAAAACCAACCGGTACCTGAATTAAGCGCATAGATTGCTCAGGCGTCAACGGCTCCTGGAACCGGGGTGGCGGCACCCGGTTTTCGTAGTTGGGTATCCTGGCGTCCACATACTTTACTTCCGGCATGGTACAGGCGGTCCACAACTCACGGACACGGTCACCCACCGCCCAGGAAATTCCGTTAAACACAAGTTGCTGAAATCCCGGATTGAGAAAAGTCTTTTCATTGTGCCCGTATGCCGTATAAAACACCCTTCCTTTGCCATAATGTTTGATCCATGTGTAGGGTTCGTGGTGATCGCCTTCCACCCGTTCCGTCAGTACCTCTATATCCTTTGCCAGTTTATCGTGCACATAAGTTTCGTCCTCCGTTTCAAATTCGGGTACGCCTTTGAGTATGGGATTGTCCGGCTTCACGAACACCGCCTTAAACGAATCGTACTGATGCGTTTTGAACTGCCCGCCGATCAAATCCACTACTTCCGGCGAATTCCTGAAACACCAGGAAGCGCAGTGCAGGGGGATAAATCCCTTGCCTGATGATACAAAATTGAGTAAGGCCTTTGCCTGCCCCGGCGTGATGCTATCATAATTGGCGTACACGATCAACCCGTCATATAATTTGAAATCTTCCCGAAGCATGTCATCCGGGTTGGTGGTATAGGTAATGTTGATCCCCTTCTTGAAATACGCCTGCATCAGTATTTCAGCCAACTGCTCCGAATCGTGATGCTTACTGTTATGACCGAGGAACAACAATTCCAGCCTGCGCGGCTGGTCGTCTTTAGGTTGGGAATCGGTACAGGAACCCAATCCCGTCAACAAACAGGCGCCAATCAACAAATAGTTAAGAATATGTTTCATGTTTTTTTATTTACCGGGCTGCAAACCCCAGGTGAGCTTCCGTTGTGTCACTCACTTGTACGTTCTGTCCTTTATGCAGCTTTATATTGATTTTAGATATAAACAACCGAAAACATAGCCAACAGGTAGAGCCTAAGCCAGCGTAAAATCCGGTAGTTTTTTAATCACTCCGCCTTGCAATGCGCTTTCGTGGGCCAATATCCCGACGCAGGTAATATTGGCGGACTGTCTTGCATTGGGGAAGGGCGCTCTTTTCGTTGCGAGAGCGCTCACAAACTCATGTACAAGGTGCGGATGCGAACCGCCATGACCCGCTCCCTGGGTGAACGACAAATGCTGATGCTCCTCCTCGTCGTACACGCCGCCGGTGGTAAACCGTTGGATCGGCTCCGGTAATAAATGAGCATAATCCGGCGCCTTCACCAGTGATGGAATTTCGGGTTCCGGCTTCTTGGCGGTATGCAGCACCAACGGCTCTCCCTCGATCAGGGGCCACTCCACCGATTTTTTAGAACCATAAACCTCCATGCTTTCCCGGTACTGCCGGGCGGTATCAAACAGGGAGCGATACACATGTGCGCTCAGGTCCGAATTCCGGAATTTGATATGTGTACTCTCCACCGCAAAAGTGGAATTGTAATACTTATGCAATTCTTCACGGATGGTACCCGAGCCAAAGCAACTGACGTATTCGGCTTCATCGCGGGTCAATCCCAATACCGGTCCCACACAGTGGGTAGCATAATACATGGGAGGCAATCCCGGCCAATAATTGGGCCAACCATCCATGTCCTGCTGGTGACTCGCTTTCAGGAACTGGATCTTTCCTAATTCCCCTTTTTCGTACAACTCTTTCATATACAAAAACTCCCGCGCATATACCACCGTTTCCATCATCATATAGGTAAGACCGGTTTGTTGCACCAACGCCACGATTTGGCGGCATTCCTCCACCGTGGTGGCCATCGGCACGGTACAGGCCACGTGCTTGCCCGCTTTCAAGGCTTTCAGCGATTGCTGTGCGTGGTCCGGAATGGGGGTGTTGATATGCACCGCGTCTATGGCGGGATCCTTCAGCAATTCATCGTAATCGGTATATCTTTTTTCTATGCCAAAAGCATCGCCTGTCTTGTCCAGGTTTTCTTTATTGCGCTGGCAGATCGCATACATATGGGCATCCGGATGCCTTTGATAGATAGGGATGAATTCGGCGCCGAAGCCTAAGCCGATAATGGCTACATTGATTTTTTTTGACGACATAAGCGAATCGTATTGCAGGATGAAATTAGGGATTTTCTCCAACCATCGGAAAATATTACCAAGAAGAGATCTTTTTGCAGTCCGTTGAACCCATCTCAAATCTCAAATCTCCCGGGGTGCATCCCATATTTTCGCAGGCGGGTGGGACACCCGCCTGTAGAACTCACTACCGGTCGGTGTCCCACCGACCGGAATGCCGCAGATGGAGCGAAAATATGGGATACACCTAATCTCCCGCCGCCGGTTAATAAATATCTTTATTTTTGGCGATTGATAGTTTAAGTTCGTTTTTTTGAAAGTTCACTGGTTGACGGAAGTTTTTTATGAATAGAGTATTTTGTATAGTCCTGTTGGGTGCGGTTTTATATGGCGCGCCCTCTTTTGCGCAAAACCCCGGTACGGAAGTGGCAGACAGCGTCATGAACGCTGTTTATAATGAGATCAAGACGCCCTATAAATACGGGGTTGTACTGATGCCTGAAAACGATTCTCTCGGGATGGATTCTCCCACTGTTTTCAGAAAGGGCAGCAAATGGTACATGACCTATATCGTTTTTGACGGCAGGGGATACGAATCCTGGATCGCGGAAAGTAAAGACCTGCTGCATTGGCATACCTTAGGCAAAACGCTCTCCTTTTCCGGTCTTTCGGAATGGGATGGAAATCAAAAAGCGGGTTACCCTTCTCTGCTGGACTATGAGTGGGGTGGAAAATACAGGCTCAACCGGTTTAATAACCGTACCTGGATGTCTTACCTCGGTGGGCCAACCGAAGGATATGAAGCGGGCATCCTTTCTGTCGGGATGGCATACACTAAAAGAAATGCCGGCAGCCCGCATGAATGGAACCGGCTTGACAAACCGGTATTAACGATTCATGATAAGGATGCAGGCTGGTGGGAAAATGTAACCCTCTACCGGAGCACGGTTATTCGCGATAAAACAAATTCCCTGGGCTTCCCCTTTGTTATGTTTTACAATGCAAAAGGTAATAAAGGCAATCCCGGCGAACGGGATGCCGAGCGCATAGGCATGGCTGTTTCCAATGATATGGAACATTGGGAACGCAGAAAAGAAAATCCGGTGCTGGACCATCAGGTAGGGATAACGGGCGACCCCTATATTCAGAAGATCGGCAATGTGTGGGTGATGTTTTATTTCGGCGCATGGTGGCCGGGCACCCATGGTGCGTTTAATCATTTTGCCTGCTCTTATGATCTGGTGCACTGGACGGATTGGAAAGGTGAACACCTGGTAAAGCCTTCCGAACCCTATGACGCGAAATACGCACATAAGTCGTCTGTATTAAAATATAAAGGGGTTGTATATCATTTTTATACGGCAACGGATGCAAACAATAAGTATAGGATTGCAGTCGCCACCTCTATAGATTTAGGAAGAAGCTCCCTGCAACCTGCAAATTGAACCGCTGATAAATAAAGCATACTTTGATCATGAGAAAGAATAATTTTTTGTTACTGGCAGTACTTTTCCTGTTCGCCGATATTTTGCCGAAAGAAATGAACGCCCAGATAAGTGTCGGTAACCTTCGCTGTGAGCATCTTCTTAATCCCCTGGGAATTGACGAAACGAAACCATTGCTAAGCTGGGAATTGCAATCAGAAGAAAGGGGGAAAAGGCAAACCGCCTGCCAGGTGCTAGTAGCTACCGATCCCTCAGAACTGGAAAAGGACAACGGGAACGTATGGAACTCCGCGAAGCTGACTCGCCGGCAAAACAGCCGCGTAGTATATGCCGGGAAGCCATTGGTGTCAACAAAGCTGTATTACTGGAAAGTAAGGGTTTGGGATGAAAAAAACATAGTTAGCGACTGGAGTGAGGTGCAATCCTGGTCTATGGGCTTGTTGCAGGAACAGGATTGGAAAGCAGAATGGATTGGTCAGCCGGCTGTAGCGCCTGTCACCGGGCAGGACAAATATGTGATCCCTCCGTCTCCGCTGTTAAGAAAAGAATTTGAAGTTTCGGGAAATATCCGCAGGGCTACCCTTTATGCTACGGCATTAGGCGTTTACGAAATTTACCTGAATGGTAAGAAAGCCGGCGATCAGTTTTTGGCTCCCGAGTGGACAGACTATGCCAAGAGGGTGCAATACCAGACTTATGATGTGACCCGTTTGATCAACAACAAAAAAAATGTTATTGGCGCCACGTTAGCCGATGGCTGGTATGCGGGTTCGCTCTGGTCGCACTTTTACAGGGGAAGGTATGGACTGAACCGGAGACTGAAAGCCCAGTTGCTGATAGAGTATAGCGATGGTAAAACCGCGGTGGTTTGTACGGATGGCACCTGGGAGATCCTGAACGATGGTCCTATCCGCGAAGCGTCCCTCTTTGACGGGGAAATTTTTGACGATCGCTACAATCCAAGGGGATGGATGGAACCCGGGTTTGATACCCGTTGCTGGCAGGACGCGGTAGTGGATAACACGGTTTCCGTTCATCTGAATGCACAGAAGAATGAACCCATAAAAGTGGTTAAGGAACTAAAGCCGGTGGGGATTATTGAAGTGAAAAGAGAAAAATACGATCCCTTAAGATACATAATAGATATGGGTCAAAACATGGCAGGATGGATCAGGATCAATTTGCCGGAAAACCCCGGAAAAAAAATTGTTCTCAGGTATGGCGAAATGCTGACGGAAGACAGTATGCTTTACACCAAGAACCTGAGAAACGCCAAAGCGAGAGATATCTTTATTCCAGCGAAAGAAAATACGGTCTTTTACGAGCCAAGGTTTACTTACCATGGTTTCCGATATGTAGAGATCACCGGGCTTACCGGTCCGCCCGATCTTTCGCAGATAACCGGCGTGGTGATAGCCTCGTCGTCACCGGTGGCCGGCGAACTGGAAACCTCCAGCAAGGACATCAACCAGCTTTGGAAAAACATCTACTGGACCCAGTTGGGAAATTTGCACAGCGTTCCCACCGATTGCCCGCAACGCGATGAGCGCGCCGGCTGGATGGGCGATGCGCAGGTGTTTGCTCAAACCGCCATGTTTAATATGGATATGCAGGCTTTTTACAACAAATGGTTTACCGATATAAGGGACGAACAGGTGGACGGGCGGTTCCCTAATTATGCGCCTTATATCACCGAAACCCTGCGTTATTACGATGCGCCGGGCTGGGCCGATGCAGGCGTGATCATTCCCTGGAAGGCTTACCTGAATTACGGCAATGAGCAGATACTGGAAGATAATTTTGACGCGATGCGCCGGTTTGTTGATTTTGTGCACGAAAAAAATCCCTCCCTGATCCGGGTTAATGAAGTGGGACAAAATTATGGCGACTGGCTGAACGGTAATTCTATTAAGGATACTGATTTCCCGAAGACGGGCGGGGCCATTCCCAAAGATGTTTTCAGTACGGCTTATTTCGCCTATTCCACCGCGTTACTTGCCAAAACCTGTAAAGTGCTGAAAAAGGAAAAGGAATTCAAATATTATGATGCGCTGGCGCGCGATATTCGTACCGCGTTTATCAAATCGTTTATCAATAGTGATGGGGTAGTGAAGGGTAATACCCAGGCGGGATATGCCATGGCGCTTGAGTTTGACCTGGTTCCCCGGGAACTGAAAGAAAAGGCGGTGAAATTGATGGTGGACGCAGTCAAGACCTATGATTACCGGATATCAACCGGTATTCATACCACGGAGCGGCTGATGCACCAGTTAAGTGTAAACGGTCACTCCGATATTGCCTACCGGTTGCTGGAGAGCCACCGTTTCCCTTCCTGGATGTATTCTATTGACCAGGGTGCCACCACCATCTGGGAAAGATGGGATGGCTTTGTAAAGGGCAGGGGTTTTCAGGATTTTGATATGAATTCCTTTAACCACTATGCGATCGGTTCGGTAGGAGAATGGTTGTATAAACATATATTAGGCATTCAGCCGGATGAACAATCACCGGGGTATCGTCATTTCACCCTTCGCCCCACGCCGGGAGGTACCCTGACACGGGCAAGAGGCGCTTATCATTCGGCTGTTGGAAAAATTGAAATTTCCTGGGAAGAAAGGGCGGGTGGATTTATTTACCAGGTAGAGATTCCCGTAAACAGCACGGCTACTTTAATTCTTCCTACGCAAAAAGAGATCAGGGAGGGCGGTGTTCCGGTTCAGCAGGCAAAGGGTATAAAGATGCAGAATAAAAAAGACGGGAACACCACCCTGTTGTTGCAATCGGGGAAATATCAAATAACCTACTGAAAACTCAAATAGACATTTTTTAAAAAATAAATGAATAGCCTATGCGTGGATTAAAAAACAAAGTGGTGATCATCACGGGTGGATTAGGAGACCTGGGGTATGCCACCGCCCGCAGGATGATGGAAGAAGATTGCAAGGTGGTATTGTTCGATTTATTACCCCGGGATCAGGAAAAAGTGGCTGCTGTAAAGGCCGCGTATTACCAGGTGGATATCAGTGATGAAAATGCCGTTAAAGACGCCTGCGCCTCGGTGGAGCGGGAAGTGGGTCCCGTTAATATTTTAATCAACACGGCTGCACGGTTTATCTTTAAGGGGGTGGAAGCTACCCCGGAAGAATGGCAACAGATCTGTTCCGTGAATATTGCGGGCACTTCCCTGATGGCCAAATATACGGTGCCGCAGATGAAGAAAAACGGCGGCGGCAGCATTATTAATTTTTCTTCGGTAAGTGGTTTTGTCGGGCAATCCGATTTTGCCACCTACAATGCCACCAAATTTGCTATCAGGGGACTGACGAAATGCTGGGCGCAGGATCTGGCTCCTTTTCAGATCCGGGTAAATGCGCTTTGCCCGGGTTACATTTATACCAAAGCTTTTATAGATTCGTGTGAAAAATTAGGTTTGGATATTGAAGAAGAAGACAAACGGGCATCGGCCATGCATTTGTTAAACCGGCAGGGCAAGCCGGAAGAAGTGGCTGCCGCAGCGGCGTTTTTGGCAAGTGATGATGCTTCTTTTGTCACCGGCAGCGATTTGCTGGTGGACGGAGGATACCTGGCAAAATGATGAGATGATAGCCCTGGCATGTGTCTCACATACCAGCCCTGATATTTTTTGAACTAAGAACTAAATTATTTTCTTATGCAGTTTATAGATCTATCGCATCCATTAGAGCACGGCCAGCAAACCTTTCCCATGGATCCCAAACTGAGTATCATCCCGCATGGCACTACTAAAACCCTGCGGTATAATATTACGCAGATCACGATAGGTTCTCACCAGGGAACGCACTTAGACGCCATGTTTCATTTTCTCGACGATGGAAAAACCCTGGACCAGATGCCGTTGGATTGGTTTTACGGTCCTGCAAACCTGATCAGGATCCCTAAGAAGGCTAATGAGGAGCTGACTGTGGAAGACTTCAAACCTTATGAGCGGTTATTGAAGCCGGGCGCTAAGATCATTTATGAAACGGGATGGCACAAAAATTTTGGCGCGGAAAATTTCTTCAGTGAATTTCCATCCTTAACGCAGGAGGCAGGAAGATTCCTCGCAGGTAAAGGAATAAGAATGTTAGGCATGGATACGCCCACCCCCAGCAAAGACTGGTATGAAATTCATCACGATATTTTATTGCCTGAAGAAATTGTAATAGTGGAAAGTCTGGCGAATCTCGATAAAGCCCCCGATCAGTTCACTTTTATTGGTTTCCCTTTGAATTTCAAAGGAAGGGATGGTTCCCCTATAAGAGCCGTGGCCTTAGTTGAATAATAGAAGAACAAAATATTTGAGATAAATGCAGGCACTTTTTTACCCGGCTTTTGGTAAGCTGGAGATCAGCGAACATCCGGTTCCCGGAATAAAAAATGACGAAGTTTTATTAAAAGTCGCCGCTTGCGGTATTTGTGGAAGTGAGTTGGAAACATTTGCCAGACAAAGTGAAAGAAGAACCCCGCCGCTTATCATGGGGCATGAGTTCAGCGGTGTAATTGAAGAAACCGGAGCGGACGTAAGCGATTTTCAAAAAGGTGAGCAGGTGGTCAGCAACTCCATCGTATCCTGCGGTCATTGCTCCTATTGCATGTCCGGATTGACCAATCTTTGCCCCAACCGGCAAATCTTTGGCATGCATCGCAACGGCGCTTTTGCTGAATATGTGAATGTGCCGGCCCGGAGTTTGATGCATAAGCCGGGTAATGTCAGTTTTCAGGCGGCCAGTTTGGCCGAGCCCCTGGGCAATGGCGTACACATGGTAGCCCTAACCCGTCATTTGCCTTTAAAAAACGTATTGATCATTGGTGCGGGTCCTATAGGGCTGATGGCCCAGTTGGCGTTCCAGGCATTAAGAGAGGTTAGGGTAATGGTTTCCGACTTAAAAGAAGAACGCCTTGAGGTGGCCAGGAAATTAGGCGCATCAAGGGTCATCAATTCTGCAAAAGAAAACCTGGAAACCGCTATTGGGGAAGCTGCTTCGGGGGAAGGATTGGACCTGGTGATTGATGCGGTAGGGATGGAAGCAACCAGCCGGCAGGGGCTTCAGCTATTGCGCAACGGCGGCGCCCTGGTTTTGATCGGGTTGCATCAGAATGCCAAACCCTTTCAAAGCTATGACATCATTCTTACCCAAAAACAGGTGATGGGTACGTATGCCGCTACCCGGGAAGATATGCAAACGGCGTTAGAGTTGATGTCGTCCGGGAAAGCGGACGTGAGTTCATGGGTCAGTTATTATCCCCTGAGAGACGGGGTGAAGGCTTTTAAAGATATGCTTACGCCTGAGGGCAGCCGCGTGAAAGCGGTGATAACAATGGATTGATAATATTTTAAAAAAATCATAAACAGCATGAGTAAAAAAGTGGTCATCACAGATTATGGTTTTCCCGATTTGAAACAGGAAAAAAAATTGTTGGAAGGCATCGGATACGAAGTAGTTGCAGAACAGTGTAAAACGGCGGAAGAGGTACTTGATTTATCCCGCGATGCTGAGGCCGTAATGGTGCAATGGGCGCCGGTAACCCGGGAAGTGATTGAAGGGCTTGAAAATTGCAGGATCATTATCCGTTATGGAATAGGTGTGGATAATGTAGATCTTACGGCGGCGAAGGAAAAAGGTATTCCCGTATGTAACGTGCCGGACTATTGTATTCAGGAAGTAGCCGATCATGCCGTAGCGCTGGCGCTTTCCTTAGGCCGTCAGTTACTGATCACCGACCGGCGGGTACGCGACGGGGTTTGGAAAATAACACCGCCCAAACCGATGCCTGCTTTTCGTGAAATGAAATTCGCTACGGTGGGATACGGACGGATTGCCCGGGAGGTATTGAAAAGAGCGGCGGTATTTGGTTTCCAAAAAGCTACTTGTGATCCTTTTGTAAAGGCGGAGGCTATTCAAAAAGATAACACGATCCCCATGAGCCTGGATCAGTTGTTTGAGCAGGCGGATATTATTTCGCTTCATTCCCCGCTGAATAAAGAAACGCATCACCTGATCAATGAAAGTTCTCTGGGGAAGATGAAATCAAATGCTTTGCTGATCAACACTTCCCGTGGCGGATTAGTGGATGCGGATGCGCTGGCGGATGCTATTAGCAAGGGTAAAATAGCCGGCGCCGGCATAGACGTGTTTGAACAGGAGCCGCTGCCGGCAGAGCACCCCCTGAGAAAATGTGAAAATGTTATTCTCACGTCTCATACCGCCTGGTATAGCGAATCGAGTATTCCGGAATTGCAGCTGAAGGCTACGGAAGAAGCGATAAGAGGACTTACCGGGCAGCCGTTAACGAGCAGGGTGGTGTAGCGGCGGTTCGACAAGCTCACCGCCCACTGCTGAAAGCTCATGGCTCATGGCTGAAGCAGACAGGTCTCGGGTCTCAGGTTTCAGGTCGTAGGTTATAGGTTGCATGAACAACCTCATACCTCATACCTCACACCTCACCGCTGCCTTGAAATACACCCTATTTAAACCAGGCTTTTTTCTTTATCCCCAAAATCCCGATATATGTTCATCGTACATACTTATGCTTTCGCGGTATTGTTATCTGTAGTTACCATGTTGTGCTGGGGTTCCTGGCCCAATATGCAAAAGCTGGTAAGCAAAGCCTGGCGGTTTGAATTGTTTTACTGGGATTATGTATTGGGTATCGTTCTTATAGCTTTGCTGTCCGGCTTTACCGCAGGTTCTTTGGGTTCTTCCGGGAGAACTTTTCTGGAGGACATCGGACAGGCAGATTCCACCAATATTTTTTCCGCCATGCTCGGCGGTGCCGTTTTCAATCTCGCTAATATTCTGTTTGTAGCGGCCATCGCGGTTGCCGGGATGTCGGTAGCTTTTCCTGTCGGCGCAGGCGTGGGATTAATATTAGGCGTGCTGGTGAACTATATTGCCGCGCCGGTAGGCAACGGGGTGTTTCTTTTTTTTGGCGTAGGCTTAATTACAGCAGCTATTGTTTTGTCTGCTACGGCGCACAGAAATTTATCCAAACAAATGAATGCCGTTCCGGCAAAAGGCATTCTTCTTTCCCTGCTTGCGGGCGTATTATTTGGTTTTTTTTACCGTTTTATTGCAGGCGCTATGGCAGCCGATTTTGAAACGCCGGAAGCGGGTAAGCTCGGACCCTATGCGGCCGTTGTATTTTTCTCCCTGGGTGTGTTGCTCAGTAATTTCCTTTTCAACACGGTATTGATGAAAAAACCGATTTCGGGAGAACCGGTATCTTACGCGGCTTATTTCAAAGGAAGCGGCATAGACCACCTGATGGGAGTATTGGGTGGCGCCATCTGGGGTACCGGTTTAGTGCTGAGCATCCTCACAGCCGGGAAGGCCGGCTTTGCCATTTCTTTCGGATTAGGTCAGGGAAACGCGATGATTGCCGCTATATGGGGCGTTTTTGTCTGGAAAGAATTTGCCAAAGCGCCGGCACGAACGGATCGTTTATTATATGGCATGTTTGGTTGTTATATTGCAGGACTGATCATTATCATTCTGTCGCGCCTCTACTGATAACAATTCAGCCCGATAACACTTCAGTAACAAACGGGAACAGCGTTATTCCGCCAGGAAAGCATAAAAGGTAAACAATATCTCAAATGAGGTAAAAGAAACTTTTTTTTCACCCTTATCATTAGGGTAAATTTGTTAAAGAAATGCTTATGATATTACACCCCGTAATATTTTGAAAATTAATTTTTTTTAAACCGATAAAACTGCTTTTTATCATTAAAAATGGTATAATCAACTTTTTGATGGAAAAGGTCCTCGTTGCCATTTTCATACCGCTGAAAAAGCGCAGGGATTTTCCATAGTTTCCTAACATATATTCTAAATTTTTGACCGGACGGCCTACATGTGGTTTTAATCATGTTCTTACATTTTTAAACATTTGAAATTTTAAAAAATGAAAAAAAAGCTATTTCTACTTTCCTTCCTTATCGCAAGTATTTGTATAGCGGCAAATGCACAATTGTCTGTTACAGGTACGGTAACCGATAACAACGGTGATGCGATGGAGGGCGTTACGGTTTCCGTAAAAGGAACTGCCACCAGTACGTCAACTGCGGCGAACGGGATGTTTTCACTGAGTGTGCCATCCGAAAACTCCGTTCTACAGTTTAGTTTCGTAGGTTTTGCCAGCCAGGAAATAAGGGTGGGTGGCCTCCGGAACTTGAATGTCAGGATGGCTGAGGAACAGGTTTTCATAGATACGGTACTGGTGGTGGGCTATGGCACCGTAAAAAAAGAACAGTTTACCGGCTCTGCCACAGCTATCAACTCGCGTATCCTTTCGGCGGAAACCAATTCTTCCGTAAGCCGTTCGCTGGAAGGTGTGGTGCCGGGTTTGCAGGTGGGTTCGGTGGATGGTCAGCCCGGGTTGGACATGGGGATCCGTATCCGGGGGGTGAGCTCTACTTCCCAAAACAGTTCCAACGCGCTGATCGTAATTGACGGGGTACCTGCTGATTATGCCAACGTTTTAGCCTCTATCAATCCAAAAGATATTGCCAGCGTAACCGTATTGAAAGATGCGGCTTCTACTGCTATTTATGGTTCCCGTGGTGCCAATGGCGTGGTGCTGGTCACCACTAAAAGAGGAAGGAGCGGAAAAACAAAGATCAGCGCGAGCACCAGAATGGGCTTCAACTACCTGAATGATAATTTCCGTCCTAAATTGATTCAAAGCGCTAAGGATCGTTATGAATATACCTGGGAAGCCATTTATAATTCCGCGCGCTTTGGTGTGGCAGGAAATAGTTCTACAAACGGAACCTATACCACCAATCTGAAAACGCCTAATATGTCGCACGAAGCGGCTGCCGAATTTGCCAGTCAGCACCTGTTTGATTATACGGGTTCCATGACGGACTTCTCCAGGAACGTCCTGGGCAACTGGATGCTTTACGATGTGCCGGGTGCAACTTATACGCCTACGGGTTCCGGCAGTAACGCCTCCGCTACCATGTCCGGCGCTTATCTGGTAAATACGGACGGGAAGTTGAATCCGAATGCAAAAATGTTGTTCCCCGCCCAAACGTATAACGACTATTTCTTTAATAAACCCTTCCGGCAGGATCATAATGTGTCGGCAAGCGGCGGAACCGATAAAATGGATTATTTCCTGTCGGTAGGTTATATGGAAGACCCTTCCTATATTGTGAATTCTTCTTTCAAACGATACAATATGCGGGCCAATATCAACGCGCAATTGACCGATTGGTTGAAGGTGGGACAAAATACGGGTTTTACCAACCGTAATACGGCAATGATGGCCACCCGCTTTGGACGTAATCCGGGCGCTGTGGCACAAAATCCTTTCCGGTGGATCAATGATGGTAATCCACTCGTTTCGTTATTTGCGAGAGATGCACAGGGCAATATAATTAAAGACGCCCAAGGCAACAACGTGGTGGTTGACCGGGAAGGGATCAGTTATTCTCCCCTGGGGCCAACAACCAATCAGCGGTATCCCTATAACCTGATTAAATTAATGGATCTGGATAAAGATGTAACCAATTCCAATGACTTGACTATGACTGGTTATGCTACGGTAACCTTTCTGAAAGATTTTGAATTTACCGCTAATATGTCTTATAACCGATACGCCGATGAACGTATCAGATATGGTAACATGGAAACCGGTCCGGTAGTAAATATTGGTTCTGTGGCGAATTTACAAAATACGGCTACCATTATAGATGCTCAGCAATTATTGAATTGGGGGCATAAATACGGTCAACACAATTTAACGGCATTGGCTGGCCATGAGTATTATCAATATAAGGCCTCTGATATTAGATTTGCCAGTGCTTATTCTCTGATACCCAATTTTACCGGCTCTGGAAATTTTACCAGTCATTATAATACTGCCGGTTCTCCATTTGGAGTACCTGGGGATTATCCTGTACTGAGAAGAATGGAGAGTTATTTTGGAAGAGTGAACTATGATTTTGATAATAAATACTTTTTTGAGGGTTCTGTGAGAAGGGATGGTTCCTCCAAATTCCGTTATCCTGGTGATCGCTGGGGTACCTTCTGGTCGGCTGGTATAGGATGGCGGATAACGGCAGAAAACTTCATGGAAGGTACTAAAAACTGGCTGAACGATTTAAAACTCAGGGCCAGCTATGGGGTAATTGGTAATGAAAGCGGTATCGCAGATTATTCAGGTTACCAAATATGGAATTACAGCGCCAACTATCAAACCGTTAACAACGGTACGGGTGTTCCCGCAAGCTTTAATATCTCCCAGGGGGCATTGCCCAATACAACTTTAACCTGGGAAAATACCAACACTTTTGATGCGGGTATTGACTTCACCGTATGGGATACCCGAATTAATGGATCTATAGATTATTACCATAAGCTCACCAATAATGCCGTATTTGGAGAACCGCTCCCTATATCTTTGGGTCAGAGTTCCATGACCAAGAACAGTGTTCATTTGCTGAATCGCGGGATAGAAATAGATATAAATGTAGATGTAATCAGAAACAGCAACTGGAGATGGAATGTAGGGCTTACCGGCACCACGTACCGGACTATTCTGCAATCCTTCCCCGCCGCTGTGGGTAATCCAAATTTGGGCGGCAATTTCACTTCTGCTGCAGATGGCTGGGGTAAGGCAGGTACAGGTACTACCGGTACGGATGTTTATTTGCGTGGTGAAGGAAAGGATTGGTACAACTATTATTTGTATAAATACAAAGGAGTAGATCAAAATACCGGTTTACCGCTGTTTCAACATACGGTTACCCAGGCAGATCACGATGCCGGTCGCTTCACCGCCGATGCAATCGGTTCTTACGTGAACACGACCAACTACTCCCTGGCCAACAAATATGAAATGGGTAGCGTATTGCCCAAATGGATTGGCGGGTTAACGACCACGCTGAACTATAAAAACTTTGACCTTAGCGCGGTAGTGGCTTATCAATTTGGTGGCAGATTTTTGGCTCATTCCTATTCCAATGGGTATTATATGAGTGGAGAATTGGCCGATGGTATTTCTTCTGAAATCCTGCATAATTCATTTAATCTTGATAACACCAATGCAA
The DNA here is from genome assembly GCA_023957125.1 of Chitinophagaceae bacterium. Classification (GTDB taxonomy): domain Bacteria; phylum Bacteroidota; class Bacteroidia; order Chitinophagales; family Chitinophagaceae; genus Agriterribacter. Next base: position 104,371 of record JAMLHL010000012.1, on the reverse strand, counting down.
AATTTCCGATGGTTTTCTATAATGGCGATGCCAATTACACCTCCGGAGCTACTATTGGCTCATGGGCTTATACCGATATGTCGTTCTTCAACGCCAGCTATTTTAATTTGAAGAATATTACGCTGGGGTATAAATTTTCAGACTCGTTTTTGCGTAAACTGACAGTAGATAACCTGAGGATATTTGTAACCGGACAGGATATATTGTTTAAGACAAGCCATTCCGGATTTGATCCTCGTCTGTCGCTGGTGGGAGGAATGGATGTAGGCGCTGCTTATTACCTGCCTCTGAGTTCCTTCTCATTCGGTCTTGACATTAATTTCTAAATGACATTTAAAAGAAATAAAGATGAAAATAGTGAATATCATTATAACAAGTTTCCTGGGGATGGTGCTCCTGTTTTTTACGGCGTGTTCAAAAAAGCTGGATGTAATACCCCAGTACCAGATTAACGATCAGCAGATTAAAGATCTGCTGGCATCGGGGGATCCTGTACAGCAACAAAAGATTTTAGGCGGCATGGCCAACAGTATGCCCTTACTTTTTAATAAAGCAGGTATTACAGGTATGGGTGTTGCAGATTATGCGTATTATACCAATCAAAGTATTGGCATCATGCGTGATTTAGAAGGTAATGATATGGTGTTGGGAGAAACTCAGATATCAGATAATCTTGCAGGTGCCAACGAGTACAATTTGATCAACATTCCGGGAGCAGCCAATGAAAGGTTAAATACGGCCTATTGGTTCTATCCCTGGGAGCTGATTACAAAAGCCAATCAGTTGCTGGCCTATCTGTCCGACGAAATCGTTGCAAGCAGCAACCTCATGAAGGAATATAAGGCAAGGGCACTGGTAGTGAGATCCTATGCGTATAATTACCTGATGGAAAACTATCAGGATGCTTATATGAAAGGTGGAAATACCAAACAGGGGATGCCCTTGTACACCACCTATAATCCGTTTCAGACTTTAAAAGCGAGGTCCTCTGCTGAAGAAACTTATACGCTCATTAAAAGCGATATCAATGATGCCGTGCAGTTACTACAAACTGCAGGAGTTGGTTACACTACCGGTACCGATGATATAGATATGGGGGTAGCAAATTTTGTGAAAGCAAGAATTGCCCTGGTTACCGGCGACTATCCGACCGTAATTTCTGCTACTAATGATATCCTTTCCCATTATCCCGATTTATTGCAAGAGGATCACTACGGAGCGAAAAATTCGGGTACACCCGGGGATCCTGAATTCCTTTCTATAGACAATGGATTTTTGTATAACAGCGTAAATCCTGAGATCATCTTAGGGTTTAATTTGGGCGTGGCGGTTAACTATATAAATAACCTTATGAATACCTTTGGCGAAGGATATGGCGGCGTAATTGAGGCCTATAAGCGTATTGATGAAAGACTGTATAATAAAATTGCTGATGATGATTTTAGAAAAGATACCTATCAGGGAGCAACGGCTTTCGGTAATTTTACCTACCCGTCAAATGGCATTATGAGAACGCTGCCTTCTTATATTAACTTTAAATATGCAGCTTCAAAAGGATTGGATGGTGATAAATTGAAGGCCAATCAGTCTGATACCTATTATATGCGGGCATCAGAAGTGCTGTTGATGAAGGCCGAAGCACAAGCTGCCGGTTCTAATCCTTCAGATGCTTTAGTAACGTTGAATCAATTATTAGCGGCCCGTACCCGCTCTGGAGCCCCTGTGCTTACCACCTCCAATTACCCGGCGATGGCAGGAATGTCGCCTTTGGAAATGGTACAATTTCAAACCCGCGTGGAACTGTGGGGTGAAGGACGGGAATTTTACAACAACAAACGTTGGGGTATACCGGTAGATAGAAGTAGTTCTACAAACCATATTAATAAAGGACAGTTATCCGTGGCAGATATGACCATTCAGATACCTAATGATGAAATGCTTCATAACCCGTTGAGTACTCAGAATTAAGAGCGTAGCGTATACGATTGCAAAAAAAATCCGCTGAAACGAAAGCGGATTTTTTTAGCAATCTCAATCAGTGATGAAAGATTGTTTTTAATACTGATTTCGCGTACAGCAAGTGACTTCAAATAATAATGAAACGGAGCATGACAAAATTTCTCACACAGGAGAATGTACATGCGGAGTTCCATTCGACCATTGAAAAGACAAAAGATAAACGAATGAAATTTATTTTCCCCTTAGTAATCTTTACCGCGCTCAGCCTGACCGGCTTTGGTCAGCGTTATAAATCATCGTTGTTTGGGATCAAAGATGATGGCATTACCCTGAACACTACTTCCATCCAGCGCGCCATTGATTATATTCATGAAAACGGCGGCGGAGTGTTGGAATTCTATGTGGGAAGATATCTTACCGGAACGATCGAATTGAAGTCGAATGTTACGCTTCATTTATACGAAGGCGCCGTTTTGGTGGGTTCGCCTAATATTTATGACTATAATATTAATAGCCCATATACGGCTTTGGTATATGCCAACAAGGCTGAAAACATCGCGGTGATGGGAAAAGGGTTGCTCGACGGACAGGGCAGAACCGTGGCGTATAACCTGGTGGACCAGATCCAGAAAGGTTTGTTGAAGGATGATTTGAAATACGACCGGGCCACCACCCGCCGCCCGAGTGTAGTGTATTTCCGGGAATGTAAAAATGCTTTGGTGAAAGGGATCCAGGTCAGAAATTCGGCTTTTTGGGTACAGATCTATGATCAGTGCAATGGTTTGGTGATAGACAGCACTACCGTTCACAGTGAAGCTTACTGGAACAATGATGGAATGGATATTGTTGACTGTAAAAATGTAACCATCACCAACAACTATGTCAACGCCAGTGATGACGCCATTTGTTTTAAATCCCACGACCCCAATCAGGTAGGCGAGAATGTTGAGGTCCGTAATAATGTGATGCGCTCCAGCGCCAATGGCATTAAGTTCGGAACAGTTTCGAGAGGCAATTACAGGAACTTTAAGATTGTCAATAATACCGTTTACGATACGTATCGTTCGGCGTTAGCGCTAACGGCTCCCGACGGGGGCATCATAGAAGATATTTGGGTGGACAGCCTGTACGCATATAATACGGGTAACGCCATTTACCTGCGCAACGGCGACAGGTGGGGTGCGGATAGGGGGCCCGGTGAAATCAGGAATATCACTATACAGAATGTATATGCCGAAGTGGCTGCCACCAAGCCGGACACGGCTTATGAATACGAAGGACCCATAGAGGATCTGCCCCGGAATATTTCGCCTTCCGGTATTGTTGGCATCCCCGGTCATCCCATTACCGGGATAACCCTTCGGAATATTAAAATTATATATCCGGGTGGCGGCAATCCACATTATGCTTATCGGGGAACAAAGCCTGAGGATCTAGACAGTATCCCGGTGATGCTTTCCGCTTACCCGGAATTTTCGCAATTCAAAGAACTGCCGGCCTGGGCGTTTTATATACGTTACGCCCATGACGTGACGTTGGAAAATGTGCAGTTCGTAGCCCGGAACCGGGATTACCGTCCGGCAGTGGTTGTCCAGGAATCAAAAAATATTTTGCTCCGGCAGGTTAAATACATCGAACCCGGAGGAAAAAAGAAACAATTGTTTACATACAAATCATCTGATGTTAAAACAGCGCCTTAATATGCGGAAGATACAATGGATCATAACAGGCTTGCTGGTGTGTTTGTCCACCGGCTTTGCATTAGCGAAAGATTATGATGCCCATACTTTTGGGGTCAGGGGAGACGGGATAACGGTTAATACCGCTTCTATCCAGTATGCTATTGATTATATCAGCGGGCATGGAGGAGGACGGCTGGTATTTACGGTGGGTACCTATAGAACCGGAAGTATTTATCTTAAAAGTGATGTAACGCTGCACATCGAACCAGGGGCTACGTTGATGAGTACCACCAATCCGTTTGATTTTGTTAAGGACAAAGATGTCAACTGGATGGCAATGATCTTTGCAAAGCATCAAACCAATGTGGGGATCACCGGTAAAGGCGTGATAGATGGAAGAGGTTTTGAAACGGCCAATAATATGACGAATTATATACAGCGGGGTGTGTTTGCCGACAGTTTACTGTGGGACAGGGCCAGGGAACCCAACCGCCCGCAGAATATCTATTTCAGGGAATGTAAGAATGTAACGATAAAAGATATTACGCTTAAAGATCCGGCAGGCTGGAATCAGACTTACGACCAGTGCGTGAACATCCTGGTGGATGGGATTAAGGTGGATGCGAAATCGTACTGGAATAACGACGGCATTGATATTGTGGACTGCGACAGTGTTGTCATCCGCAACAGTTATTTTGATGCCGCTGACGATGTAATTTGCTTCAAGTCGCATGATGCAACAAAAATTTGTCAGAATATATTGGTAGAGAATTGCGTTGGCAGATCAAGCGCCAACGGCTTAAAATTTGGCACAGTGTCAAGAGGGGGATTCAAAAATGTGGTGGCAAGAAACCTCACCTTCTTCGACACCTATCGTTCGGCCATCACCTTTGCCGCTGCCGACGGGGGAACCGTAGAGAACATAGTGGTGGATGGCGTAAGAGCCGTCAATACCGGGAATGCTATTTATTTACGGATAGCCGACCGATGGAGCAAAGGAAAACAGCCTGTGATGAAAGACATTATTATAAAGAATGTGTATGTGGAGATCCCCGCGGGAAAACCAGATGCCGGTTATCCCTATGAAGGTCCGGTGGAAGATCTGCCCCGCAACATTTCCCCCTCCGGTATTGTAGGACTTCCGGGTCACCCTATAGAAAATGTAACCCTCGAAAATATTGAATTGGTTTACCCGGGCGGAGGCGATCCTTTCTATGCTAAAGTTGGATTGACTCCTGAAGAATTGGACGGTATTCCCGAAATGCCGCAGTCCTACCCCGAATTTTCACAGTTTAAGGAACTGCCGGCCTGGGGATTTTATATCCGGCATGCCGATGGCATAAAGTTTAAGAACGTCATCCTTCGCGCGGAAAAGAAAGACTACCGCGCCGCAATCGTCCTGGACGATGTAAAAAACGCTTCTTTTTCTGAAATGAAGATTGAAGAGCCGGGTAAAGAAAAAGACGATCTGAAAGATAAAATCTTTCCATACAAATCGGAGAACATCAGCATTAAATAAAAAACGAAAGATTATGTTTCGAATATGGATCCTCACCGTTGTGGTATATTTCGGTTTCTTCCCTTCTTCGGAGGCGAAGGATTATAATGCCTCTTTGTTTGGAATAAAATCTGACGGAATAACGCTCAATACCGGCTCCATCCAAAAAGCGGTGGACTTTATCAGTGAGCAGGGAGGGGGCAGGCTGATGTTTTACGTAGGGCGCTACCTTACCGGAACCGTTATATTAAAGTCAAATGTAACCATTCACCTCGAAGAAGGCGCCGTGCTGGTAGGCGTACCCGTTATATACGATTATTTTCACAACGGGGATTTCGTTTCTATTCTTTATGGTGAAAACCTGGAGAACGTTTCCGTCACCGGGAAAGGCGTTATCATGGGAAACGGCAACGCTTTATTGGCAGCCATAACGGAGCAGGTGAAGAACGGCTATATACAAAAAGCGACGTCTTCTGTTGCACCCGGGTTAATTCAGTTGAAGGATTGTAAAAATGTGCTCCTGTCGGGTGTCATCCTCAGGAGCAGTTTGGGAGAAGCCATTCGTTTGGATAAGAATACCGGTATAACGATGAAAGGGATCACCATTGAAAATGCCGGGTTGCCCGGAGCTGGATTGCTCTTAGCCGGTAACAGCAGCCTGGTGGTAGCGGATTCTTATTTCCATACCTCCGGCAAAGAAATTATTTATGCAGGAAAAAATCAGGACGTTCGTATTGAAAATACAAAAAACAGTACCGGGAGAAAATTAAAGTAGAAGGGAGCCGACAATGTTTCGTGGTGCTGGTACGTGAGACACGTACCGGGGCGATCGAAGGTCCCTGTTTTTTCACTACCGGCAGGTGTTTTCAACGACCGAAAAAAGCAGATGAACGGTCCTTGTTTTAAATAGGGCAGGTCATTATTTTCACTACCGGCAGGTGTTTTCACCGACCGGAAAAAAGCAGATGAAAGGTCCCTGTTTTAAACGCGGCGAGCCATTATTTTTACTACCGGTAGGTGTCTTCACCGACCGGAAAAAATGCGGTGAGCCATTATTTTATTTTGTATATTAGAAAAAAATATAGTTTTAATTTTCGCCTGTTAAACACCCTGTTGGTAGAATTATCTTAATCATGTTAAATTAAACTGAGTATGACAACAAAGTTAACTGCGCTATTACGAGATAGCCTGATCGTTACGATTGTTTCGCTCCTTTTCTCGTCTCCCGGTTTTTCTCTCGGCGCTCCGGCGGGAAATCTCTTTGGAGGAGTGAACACCTGGTCTTTGGCATCCTTTCAGGATCAGGTAGTCAGGGGAATCGTATTGGATGACAACGGCGACCCGCTGAGCGGTGCTACGGTTGTGTTGGACGACGGGCGGAGTGTGGTTACAAATGAAAAAGGAGAGTTTAATTTTCCTTTCAGAGGAACCGTTACCCTTAAGATCAGCAGCGTTGGCTTCCGGGAGAAGACCGTTGTTGTGAACAATCCCAATACTGTGGTCAGGGTGAATCTTTCATTTGATAGCCAGGAGCTGGAACAAGTGACCGTAACCGCCCTGGGTTTATCGAAAAAAACCAGGTCGGTAGGTTATGCCATTGCCGAGGTGAACGGTTCTGCCGTTCAGCAGGCTAAAGAGTCCAACTTCGTGAATGCTTTACAGGGTAAGCTGGCAGGTGTGCAGATCAATACGAACAGCGGATCAATGGGCGGTTCCACAAAAGTGATCGTCAGGGGCAATAAATCCATCACCGGCGACAACAATGCCTTGTTTGTTGTGGATGGCGTGGTGATGGGAAATGAAAATGCGATGCCGACCTACAATCAGCAGATCGGAGGCGGCGGTTTTGATTACGGCAGCCCCATCCAGGATATCAACCCGGACGATATTGAACAGATAAGCGTTTTAAAAGGCGCTTCTGCTACCGCCTTATATGGCAGCCGTGGCGCTAACGGAGTGGTTCTGATCACAACAAAGAAAGGCAGCAGGAAAAGCAGGTTAGGCATCAGTTTTAATTCCAGTTTTGAAATAAACAGAGTCTCCTACTTACCCAAATTTCAAAACAGGTACGGTGGCGGCGGCGCTGTACCCAATGATCCTTCATTTGAGGCCAGCGGCTTTGATACCTTATGGCAAAGTGTGAATCCCGAACTCTTTAAAAATGCCCCCACCTATACAGACCCTGTGAAAGGGGGATACGATTTATATCCTCAGTTTGGCGTGGATGAATCCTGGGGGCCGGAGCTATTAGGACAGGTGATCCGTCCTTATTATTCTTTTGATGAAGATAAAGGGAATCCGTTTTTCGGGGTGACAACCACCTGGTCGCCCCAGCCGAATAATGTCAGGGATTTTTATGAAACCGGGCATACCTACGTTAATAGTATAAGTGTGGGAGCCGGTGATGAGAAAGGCGCTTTCAGGGTTTCTTATAGTAATTTCAGCCAGAATTTTGTTCTCCCCAATTCTAATTTAAACAGGAATAATATCGGGTTTGACGGTAACCGGACTTTTGGTTCCAAACTGACTATGGTAGTTAATGCCAATTACTCGACCAATTATTCCAAAGGCAGATCGGGTACGGGATTTTCGGGTTACAACCCTACCCAGTTGCTAACGCTGTATGCACAACGGCAGTTGGAAATGGATAAGCTGGCAATGTATATGTATCCCGATGGTACGGAAGCCAGCTGGAACAGAACCAGCCCTTCCAATCCCAAGCCATTATTTGCCACCACGCCTTACTGGCACCAGTATATGGATTACCCGGATGATAAGCGCAACCGCTTATTCGGACAGATGGGGTTTGATTATAAGCCCTGGGACTGGGCAAACCTGTCGGCCAGGGTGTACCTGGATCAATACGATACCAGGATCCAGGAAAGAGTAGCCAAGAGTTATTCCCCCGGTTCATACCGGAGGCTGGATTATAATCATCAGGAACTTAATTACCAGTTAATTGCCAGCGTTCAAAAGGATTTGAGCAGCCTCTTCAGCCTGAATGCTTCTGCCGGTGGTAATATCATGACCCTGAGAAATGAATCCATGAATTACAGTTATTCGGGATTGATAACCCCTCTTTTATATACGCTGACCAATAATATCGGAAGATTGAATGTTGTGGAGGGTGTCTATCAAAAGCAGATCAATTCATTATTCGGGAACGTTACTTTCGGGTATGATAACAAAATATTCTTAGACGTTACAGGAAGGAATGATTGGTCATCAACGCTTCCCCAGGGCAATAATTCTTATTTTTATCCGGGAGCGTCCCTGTCATTTGTTTTCTCCGACTGGCTTTCAACTCTCAATTGGCTGAATATGGGCAAGCTCAGGCTGAGCTATGCGCGGATCGGCAATGATACAGACCCGTATAGGACATCTGTTACCTATAACCCGGCGGTACTTTTCGGCTCCTCTTATTATATTATGAGAAACCCGGCTTTGGGTAATCCCGGTTTAAAACCGGAGATCAGTGACGAAGGTGAAATTGGTCTTGAGCTGAAATTCCTGAACAACCGTATAGGTTTGGATATTGCTTATTACAACAGAAAGACGGACGGTTTGATCATCCCGCTGTCGGTTACACCCACTTCGGGTTATGAAAGCTATTATGCCAACGTGGGGAAATCCAGGAACAGCGGCGTTGAACTACAGTTTACCGTTGTGCCCATTCAGGTGCGTGATTTTAACTGGAACATCGGCTTGAATTACTCAGCCAACAGGAGCAAGTTGCTGGAGTTGAATATACCTAACAATCCGGATATTGACCGTTATATAACGGGTACGGAAAGACGCCGGAATACAGTGGCTACTGCCGCTGTAGTGGGCCAACCCTTATTTGTACTGCTCGGCACCGATTATACCTATCTGAACGGTGAAAAAGTAATGACCGACGCCGGTTTGTATGTTGCGTCTCCGGGTGGTCAGATCATCGGCAATACAGAGCCGAACTTTATTGGTGGTCTAACCAATATGTTCACCTTCAAAAATTTCTCCCTTAGCGCACTTATAGACTTCCAACACGGCGGGAAATTCTTCTCTTATACCAACATGTATGGAATGTATTCCGGAACCTTAGAGGAAACCGTAAAGGATGATGTACGCAAAACCGGTGTGGATGTTGAAGGCGTATTGCAGGATGGAACGCATACCAGCGTGCATGTAAGCGCACCTTTCCATTTCAAGAATAATACCGGCATCAGGATCAGCACTGCCAATCTGTATGATGCTTCCTATGTTTACCTGCGGGAAGTTCGGTTGGCCTATAAATTTCCGGCTAAAATTGCGCAGGCTATCAGGTCTCAGGGAATTACCGCCACTTTATATGGCAGAAACCTATGGCTGATGCATTCCAACGCGCCCAACGTGGATCCTTCCAATATCATCAACTCTAATTCTAATATTATTGGATTGGAAGGAGGTGCATTGCCGCCGATCAGGTCTTTTGGCGTTAATCTCGGTGTTAATTTCTAAATTGAAAAAACGAAGTTTATGAAACATAAAATATTTCCTTTTTGGGTTTTAAGTGTAGGGTTGAGCTTATACCTGGTATCGTGTACCAAAGGATTCGATAAATTAAATATGGATCCTGTCAGACCTACAGAAGTCAACCCGGCTTCTATCATAACCGGGGTCGAGAAGACCGCTTCCGATATCTTTTACAGTACGCCTGTGGGCGGACTGGTGGGTATGTTGTATTCGCAGTATTGGGCACAAACCCAGAATGAGAGCCAGACTCAATATCAGTTGGATGAAAATTCCACCAACCAGTTATGGAAAAGCTATAGTATTCCGTTGTCCAACATCCAGGAACTGATCAGAATTAATAATGAAAATCCAGGTGTAGGTTCGAAAAATCAAAATGCCATCGCTGAGATCTTAGGGGTGTGGATTTTTCATAACCTGACAGATGCTTACGGGAATATTCCGTACAGTCAGGCGTTGAAAGGCCAGGAACTGGTACTGACCTCGCCTTATGACGATGCTAAGAATATTTATGACGCGTTGATACAAAAACTGGATCTTCAGATCCAGGCCTTAGACGCCGGCGCCCCGTCTTTTTCTACAGGAGATGTGGTATATAACGGTAATCCGGCTAAGTGGAAAATGCTGGCCAATTCCCTGAAAGTACGGATAGGACTCAGAATGTCTGAATCTGCTCCGGACAAAGCAAAGGATATTATCCAGAGTGCTGCAGGCGGCGTTTTCCAGTCTGTTGCAGATGAAGCCAAATTTGCTTATCTGCCCGATCCGCCGGATCAGTTTCCGGTAAATGATTTTGCTACAACACAGAATCAAAACTTTGTATCCTCCACCCTGGTTAATTATTTGAATGAAACCAATGACCCCAGGTTGCCGGAATATGCAGACCCTGCGGCTGCAACCGGTACCTTTAAAGGAAAGCCTTACGGGTTGGGTGCGTTTACAGATATCAATGAATATTCCCTTCCGAGTCATAAAGCGTTCAATGCTTCTTTTCCCGGATTTATCATGAGCTACTCCGAATTGCAGTTTGCTTTGGCAGAAGCGGTGGAAAGGGAATACATCACCGGGGACGCAAAAACCTATTTCGAAAATGGCGTCAGAGCAAGTATGAAATTCTGGGGGGTGGGCGATGCCGCCATTCAAACCTTCCTGGATGACAATCCCTACGATGCTTCCAACTGGAAAAACATTATCGGAACGCAGAAGTGGATTGCTTTATATAATCAGGGACTGCAGGGCTGGTTTGAGCGAAACAGGTTGAATTTTAAGAAGCCCGATGGTACTGATTTCTTTAGGGCGCCTAATACGATATTGGATCCGTCCGTAACTTTTGTTCCTTTCAGGATAAGATATCCCGTTTCCGAAAAGTCCACCAACCGGTCAAATTATGAGTCGGCTGCACAGGCGATAGGAGGAGATCAGTTAGGAACAAAACTTTGGTGGCAGCCCTGATCCGTCGGAAATAAACAGACGATTGGAGTCATATAAGAAAGTGTTGATCTGCAAACAATTGAAAAAAAAATTTAAAGGCGGGTGGCAACACCCGCCTTTAAATTTCACCGATTATTATTCATTGGAGATAGGAGGTCATTCCAAATTGTCGTTCCATGCACAGCTAACCGGTGAGTGACAATTTGGAACGCGCCCCCTGAGAACATGCCGGAAAAGTTTCCGGAATACCGGTGGAAAATGAAAATGACCATTTATTTGAAATACAAAATTTTATTTTTGTCTCTCATCCTGACGGGCTTGTTCTCTTTGACGAGCGTAGCTCAGCGATATAAGGCCTCCCTGTTTGGAATAAAAGATGATGGAATTACCCTCAACACAACTTCCATTCAGCGGGCGGTTGATTTTATCCATGAAAAGGGTGGAGGCGTTTTGGAATTTTATGTGGGTCGCTATCTCACCGGCACAATCATATTAAAATCCAATGTTACTGTTCATCTGCACGAAGGGGCTGTTTTGGTGGGTTCCACCAATGTTTACGATTACAATATTGATAACCGTTACCTCTACACCTCACTTTTATATGCCGTAGGAGCAGAAAATATCGGGGTGACGGGTAAAGGAGTGATTGATGGACAGGGGGATCAATTGACCTATAACCTGATAGACCAGATCCATAAAGGACTGCTAAAAGAAGATTTTAAATATGATCGTCCGGGAATCCGCAGAACCAATAATGTTTACTTCCGCGAATGTAAAAATGTAACGATGAGAGGGATCACATCTAAAAATGCTGCGGCCTGGGTAATGGTATATGATCAATGTGACGGACTGGTGATTGACAGCACTATTATTGACAGTGATATTTTCTGGAATAACGACGGGATGGATATTGTGGATTGCAAAAATGTAACCATCACCGATAATTACGTCAATGCCAGCGACGATGCTATTTGTTTTAAGTCGCACGACTACAATCAGATTAGTGAAAATGTGGTAGTGCGGAATAATGTCGTTCGTTCCAGCGCCAGCGGTATTAAGTTTGGAACCATGCTGAAGGGGAGATTCCGGAATATAAAAATCGTGAACAATACGGTGTACAACACCTATCGCTCGGCTATTGTTTTAACAGCGCCCGATGGAGGAGTAATCGAAGATATATGGATAGACAGTTTGCAGGCGTATAATACCGGCAATGTAATTTATCTGCGTAATGGCAACCGGTATGGAGGAGAGAAAGGCCCCGGTACCATCCGTAATATAGCCATTCAGAATGTTTATGCAGAAGTGTCGGACACCAGGCCGGATACCGCATACCGGTATCAGGGGCCGATAGAAGACCTGCCGCGGAACATTTCACCTTCTTCCATTGTTGGTATTCCGGGTCGTCCGATTACCGGCGTGACGCTGAAGAATATTAAAATTGTGTATCCGGGCGGTGCTAATCCTCATTATGCTTATCGGGGAACCAGTCCGGCGGAGCTCGACAGTATTCCCGTTATGCTTACCGCCTATCCCGAATTTTCGCAATTTAAAGAATTGCCGGCCTGGGCCTTTTATATACGTTATGCCAATGACGTGAAATTGGAAAATGTGCAGTTCGTAGCCCGAAATCGGGATTACCGTCCGGCAATGGTTATTCAGGAATCGGGAGATATACGCACAAAGCAGGTCAGATTTATCGCGCCCCGCAAAAAGATGAAACGCGTGGTGGTTTATAAATCTTCGGGCGTCAAAAGTATTTTACCGTAAAAAGAAGTGCTGTACAAAAGTGTTGCGAACCCGTATTGCAGCTATCCGGACATAAAACTATGAGTATGGTGGTTTTCAATTTTTTTTGAGTCCCGGTTTGTGTGCCACAGATTATTACCGGTCGGTGTCACCGACCGGAATATCGCGAATGGAATGAACACCTGGAACACCCCCATTCCTCCCGGAGACAGGTCTGCAGTTGCTGCCCGCCCTTACTTTATCTGTTTTTTCTGCAACCTGAATTCAGTGGGCGAAAGACTCACTTTTTTCTTAAAAAACTTGGAAAAATAATATTCCGATTCAAAGCCCGAGTGATACGCGATTTCATTGATATTGAGCTCGGTGGTTTGCAGCAGCAGTTTGGCCCGGTTGATCCTGAGATTGAGATAATATTGATGCGGGGAAATGCCTGTTTCCTCCTTGAACAATTTCCTGAATTTGGAATACCCCATGGGCAGTTCCCTGACCATTTTGGGGATATCAATGGACTGTTCCAAAGACTCTCTGAGCAGGAACTTCGCTTTGTGGATCAGTTGCAGATCCTTATTCTGGCTCTGGTGTTTATGGGTGGAGATATTGTACAGCATTGCCAGCATCTCGAGCGTAATGCCTGACACTACCTGGTGATAGCCGGGTAAACCGTTCCGAACGGTGTCCAGTAAGCGCTGAAAGATGACCAGGAAGGGTTCGTTCAACCCTATTTCAAAAAACGGGTTTTCGGGATTTTTGAAAATGTTTTTCATAATATGGGTAGGATAGAGACCATTGAAGCCCACCCAATATTCCTCCCATCCGGTATTTAAATCGGGTTTGTACCGGTGCCATACGTTGGGGTATAAAAGAAAACAGGTTCCCTCCGAGATCGTTTTGGGAGCGGTTAAGGCCGATTCAAAGGTGCCGCTGCCTTTTGAAATGAACACCAGGTAGTATCCGTCCAGGATCCGTCCTTTATTCCAGGTAAATTGATGGGGGGAAGGATGGTCGTTCGCCGGAGGATAAGCCTCCCGGGGATTGGTAATGGAATAACCCACCGTATTGACATAAAAACCCCATTCCCTTTCCGTATTTGTTATGGGCAGGTATTTGTAATAACTCTTCAATGATCCAATATTTTTGACCGGGTAAATAAAAATATCAAAGAGTGTAAAAAGGAAACCAATTTATATATGCCTCTTAAAGATACGAAACTTATATTTGTTAAGACCGACACGTTATTGTTAAATTATTTTATTACCAGGAAATATAAATAAATCGGCCGCCCAGGATATGAATAAACTAAATATTGCTATTATTGGAGCGGGATGGTGGGCAAGTTATAACCACATCCCCACGCTGAAAAATAATAATAGCGTAGGAAGGATTATTGTTGTTGATAATCAGGAGGAACGTTTGGCCATTGTAAAAGAAAAACTGCATGTTGATGCCACCTATACCGATATGGATGAGATGCTGGAGAAGGAAAATGTTCAGGGTGCGATCATTGCCACGCCGCATACCGCTCATTACGCCCCGGCGATAAAATGCATACAAAAAGGCATTAACATCCTGATTGAAAAGCCTATGACCACCACCATCGGGGATGCCAGGAACCTGGCAGATCTGGCAAAGTCAAACGGGGTAGAAGTGATGGTGGCCTGCGGCTGGAATTACACGCATTATATGTTAAAGGCGCATCAAAGAATAAAAGAAGGGAAAATAGGGAAGATCAGGCATGTGGTGGCCCAGATGGCTTCTCCAACCGGCGATCTGTTTAACGGGGAACCATTGAAGGGTACCGAATCGGCTATATTCAGACCGCCCAGTTCAACCTGGGCAGACCCGGAAAATGCGGGAGGATATAGCTGGGGCCAAATGTCGCACCTGCTGGCGGCGTTGTTTTATTTGATTGATGAAGACCCGCAGAGCGTTTATTCAAATTTTCAATTGTCTTCTGCCGGTGTGGATTATTACGATTCTGCGGTTTTGAAAACAGATAAAGGAACCACCGTTTGTCTATCGGGCGCCTCCACCATGCCCGGTCACAGGGGGTATATGATGGATATCCGCATCTTCGGTACGGAAGGCGTATTGGTTTTTGATATCGAACGCGAGCGAATGGAAGTGATGGTAGATGACGGTGATGATATTGAAAACGTGATGGCGCCGGGAGAGGGGCAATACCCCGAACAGCCGCCTGTTGAACGCTTTGTTCAGCTTTGTAAAGGAGAAAAGGTGCATAATCCGGCAGATGCAACAGTGGGATTGCGTTCCGTAGAAACCCTTTACCTGATGCACCAGTCGGCAAAGAGCGGGAAAGTGGAATTTCTTCATTAGACCGGGGACTTTAGATGCTTGTTAGAAACTAAAAATATACCGATGAAATTATCAGTTACTTCCTGGTCTTTTCCCCAGTGCAATCTGTCGGAAGTGGTGGGGCTTTCCGGATTGTTAAACATTCATGCGGTGGATCTGGGCTATTTTTACCGTTCGGCTATCAATAAGAATAAAATCCTGGAAGATCCCGAAGGGATGGCGGAAGACATCGGCAGGCTGAACATTACCGTGCCCTGCCTGTATCATTTATTTGGAGAAGATACCACCGGCAGGAATTTATCGCTGAAAATGGCGGGCGAACAGAATAAGTCGGATCTGAAAAAAGTAGCCCGGTTCTGTAAAAAGGCTTCTATTGAAACTATTTTTATTTTACCCGGTGTGGTAAACCCGGGGCAAAGTATAAAAGAGGCGATGAAGATTTCAGCGGAAAATCTGAAAGAGATGACGGATATATGTCAGAAAGAAGGACGCACGCTTGCTATAGAGCCCCATGTGCATTCTTTTCTGGAATCACCGGAACTGGTATTGGAATTGCTGAACAAGGTTCCCGGGTTGAAAGTGATCCTGGACTATGCCCACTTTATATGCCTGGGATTTACCCAGCATGCGGTTGACGCGCTCATCCCCTTTACAAAACTGGTCCATCTCCGGCAGGCAAAACAAGGGTATCTTCAAACCAGCCTTGAAAAGGGAACCATTAATTTCCCGGCTGTTTTCGGCGCCTTGAAGGAACATGCTTTTGATGGTTATATGTCAATAGAGTACGTACACCAGGATTATATGAATACTCTTTATAACGACGTGCTCAGTGAAACGATAAAAATGAGAGACCTGGTTGCGGAATGGAAAGCGGGTCTTTAAAACATAATTTGTATCTGCCAATAAAATATTGAGATAATGAAATCTTTTGATCTGGTCAGACCTACGATAGCGGATATCCTTCAGCCGGGATTTTCCACGCCCATAGGGGCGCCTATGATCCCGCCTTACCCCTTTGAATTCCGGAATGTGGAAGTGATGACGATCGTATATCGGACTACCAAAGACGCGGTCAGCAAACACCTGCCGCCGCCTTTGTCGCCGGCATCTGATATTGTAATGGTGCACGTATATAATATGAACGATACCGACTGGATTGGTTCTTTTAATGAATCCAATGTGATGATTGATTGTACCCTGGAAGGCACAAACGTGGCGGGCGGATATTCCCCTTTTTTATTTTTAAGCAGCGCCATTGGCGTTTCTCATGGACGCGAAGTGCAGGGGCAACCCAAGAAATACGGGGAGCCCAAAATAGAATTCAGGGATGATTTAATTGTGGGCACTATTAAGAGAAACGGGATTGATGTATTTACCGCTACCATGCCTTATAAACAACAGAAAGGCGATATCTCCGATCTCAAAGCGTACTTTGATTTTTCCACTAACATCAATTTGAAAGTGATTGATCATATTGACGGCCGCGCCGCGATAAGACAACTCACTTCCCGGAAGTTGACCGATCTGAAAATCCATGAGTGTTGGGCGGGTCCCTGTACCGTTGAACTGCGACCCAATGCGCAGGCGCCGCTGTTTCGTTTACCCGTGACAGATATGTTGGTGGGTTGCTACTGGCGCGCCGACTTTAAATTGATCAAAGGCGAGATTGTTTACGATTACCTGGACGAAGAAAAGAAAGGGTAATAGCGAAGAAATTATAATTGAAATGGGGCTGATTTTTTAAAATAACTATAAAAATGACAGACTTAAAGGGAAAGGTGATTATTGTAACAGGGGCCAGTCAGGGTCTCGGTGCGGCTACTGCTGAAACCCTGGCAAAAGCCGGCGCTAAAGTAGTATTGGCTTCTTTGGATGCAGACCGGCTTAACGCGGTTGCCCGCCGGATAAACGGCGCCGGAGGAGATTGTGTGTTTCGGGTGTGCGATGTACGGCAAAATGAGGATGTGAAGGAAGTGGTGGCATTAGCTATGAATAAATATGGTGTAATTCATGGTTTGGTCAACAATGCAGGAACCATCCAACCACTGGCGAAGATCCTGGATGCAGATATAGCGCTTTGGAAAAACTGTGTGGAAACACATTTGTTTGGCAGTTTCCATTTCGTAAAAGCAGTGTTGCCGGTAATGATTGAAAACGGGGCCGGAACTATAGTGAACATCAGTTCCGGAGCGGCGGAATTGCCTCTTTTAGGATGGAGCGCTTATAATACCGCTAAAGCCTCTTTAAAGATGTTGGGACAGGTATTGTTTCAGGAAGTGCAGGAAAAAAATATCCGGGTTTTTAGCGTAAGGCCCGGCGGGGTGGATACCAAAATGCAGGACGAGATCAGGGCTTCTAAAATCAATACCATTCCGGCTGCGAATATTCCTAAGGAGAAACTGACGCCTCCCGAATATCCTGCCGGCGCTATTGCTTACCTGTTTTCCGAAGCCGCAAAAGATTTGGCCGGTATAGAACTGGACGTTCGTAAGGAGCCCTTGTTGGGCAGATTTTAAACGGGGAAGCCAGGTTTTTTGAATAAATAGTTCATTTGAAAATACAGGATGATGAAATTTAAAAAAATTGATACTTATATCCTTGAGTATCCCGAGCCGAATGATTTTTCCACCCACCGGTTTACGCTTTTGCTGAGAATAGAAACGGAAGAAGGGATCGTTGGCTGGGGAGAAGGGATTGCCATGTGGCCGGAGGCGTGTAAAGCGGCTGAGATCCTTATCCGGGAAGGTTTGTTCCCGCTGCTGAAAGAAGAAAATCCGCTGGATATTGAAAAATGCTGGCAGATGATGCGGAAGCATATCTGGTGGTACGGGTATAATAATTCGGGATTGGTAAACTTTGCTATTTCAGCAATGGATATCGCCCTTTGGGATATAAAAGGCAAGCAGCTTCAGCAACCGCTGTACAGCCTGCTGGGGGGAAAAGTAACGGACCGGTTGCCGGCAAATGCCAGCATGCATGTCAACCAGCCGACGATAGCGGAAACCATTCGGGATATTGAAGGGTACCTGAGCCAGGGCTTCCAGTCTGTTAAACTGGGTTTTGCCAAAAAAGGATTATCGAAAGTCGGGAAGTTAAATCCCGATTATGATGTGAATTTCATAAAAGAGCTCCGCACGGCGATAGGAGAGCAGCCCGATATTATGGTGGATATTGGAAATGGCATCCGCTGGGATGTGGCAACTGCCGTAAAAACAACCCGGAGAATGGAGGAGTATAATATCCGGTGGATAGAGGAGCCGCTTTACCCTACGGATATCAAAGGCTATCAGACGCTGAAGGCACAAACCCAAACTTTAATCGGCTCGGGAGAAAGAGAGTGGAGCGTTGACAACTATCAAACTTTGTTGCTTCAGGATTGCACGGATATTTTTGGAATTGATCCGGCGCGGGTTCAGGGGATAACAGCCTATAAGAAAATTAAGGATATGGTTTCGATCAATCACCGGTATGTTAACGCCCATGCCTGGAGCACCGCCATTACTTCGGCGGCGAGTTTGCATTGTTCGCTGGCTTCGGATAACAGCCTGGTTTTTGAATTAAAGCCAATACCGGGGCCCGTGCAGTATGACATTGTCCGGGAGCCCATTGTTCAGGATCACGGGTGGGTTTCCATCGGAGAAGCCCCGGGTCTGGGAATTGAAATGATAGAAAAGGAATTACTGAAGATAACCATTGCCCATCAGTCGGTAACGTTGTAGTATATGCGCTTTTTATGATTAAAATACCACGAATGCACGAATTATATAAACGATCTTCGTATTGGCCCGTAAAAATCAACCTGACAAACCTGACAGGTTTTGCTGCATCCTATTCGTATTTGTTGAACATTTATCAGAATTGTATAAGAACTCAACTGTCAGGTTTTTCATAAACAGACGGGTATAAATTTTATGGGTATAAAAAATATAAAAATGAAAAGAAGAGATTTTATTACAAATGGTTCTATGGTTATATCCGGGACGCTGTTAGCTAAGATGACGCCGGCTCAGATCGGCGGCGCTTTGATGGGGGAAACCCCTCAAAAAGGGGAATCCCTGTATCAGATTTTTCAAAACCCGGCCGACACCTATAAACCTTTTGTACGTTGGTGGTGGAACGGAGATAAGATACAAAAAGAGGAATTAGCCCGTGAATTGCGACTCCTGAAGGCTGCGGGGATCGGCGGCGTGGAAATCAACCCGATCGCTTTTCCCGACAATAATACGGATGATATGGGTATCCGTTCTGTGGAATGGCTGAGCGACGAATGGATAGACCTGCTGCAATTCACCTTCAATGAAGCGAAATCATTGAACATAACCTGCGATCTGATAGCCGGCACCGGCTTCCCTTTCGGCGCCGAGTTTCTACAGGACGAGGAGCGTTCCCAGATTGTGGTCATAGGAGTAAAGAAATTAGCCGGGCCGCTGAATACAGAGTTCTCTCTTTTTGAACTGATGAAAGAAGCGGATCCACGGATCACCTTTCCTTATACCGGCCGGAAGATGGAATTATTATCGGTGAAACTGGTTCCCGATCCGTTGAATCATATAGATGAAGTAAAAGACATTTCAGATCAGCTTAAAAACGATATCCTTTCGGTCTCAATCCCCAAAGGTAACTATGCCGTATATACGCTGATAAGGGCGGAAGGCTTTGAGCGGGTGATCGTGGGCGCTCCCGGAGGCAAGGGCCCCGTATTAAATCACTTAAATGAAAAAGCGGTCAATAAATACCTCAATCGCATTACTGATACCATTCAAAACAAGATAGGCCCGCTGGCGCCCCACCTGCGTTCTTTCTTTGTGGACAGTATGGAATTGGAGGGGGCTAACTGGAACAGCGATATGCGCGATGAATTTAAACGCAGGAGAGGATATGATATTTATCCTTACCTGCCTTTTGTGTTGTTTAAGATAGGAGGGATGGGGAATAGCTATTACCCCGATTATACCGTAGATATGGGCGCTGATTTTAAAAAGATACTGTTTCGGATGCGGTACGACTGGGCGTTGACCATAGCCGAGATTTTTACGGAAAGATTTGTACATCCGTTCGCTAAATGGTGTGCGGATCATAAGATCAAGTCGCGTGCGCAGGCCTATGGCAGGGGCTACTTTTTATTGGAAGGCAGCTTCCCGATTGATATTCCCGAATGCGAAACCTGGTTGAAATATGGCATCGGCAAAGATATTTCGGAGGAAGATTTCATGAAATATCCCTGGCACCTCGGCCAGGGCAATACCATGATCAATAAATATGTTTCCTCGGCGGCCCATTTAAAAGACAAGAAATTGATCAGTTCGGAAGAACTTACCAATACCGATATGGTGTTTAATGAATCGCTGGAAATATTTAAGATTGCCGGCGACCAGAGCACCATCTCCGGAGTAACGCACCCGGTATTTCACGGGTTCAATTATTCCCCTCCCGACGCGCCATTCCCCGGATGGATCCGGTGGGGCGGTTATTTCAACGAAAAAAACACCATATGGCCCTATCTGAATTTGTATAATAATTACCGTACCCGTCTGTCGGCCTTATTTCAGCAGGCAACCATGTTTGCCGATATTGCCCTGCTGCCGCCCATCCCCGATATGTGGGGAGAATTTGGCGCGCAAAATGAGCCTTTCCCCACCCTCGTGTATCCGAAATACCAGATGCTGATCTGGCAGGCCATGCACCAGAATGGCAATGCCTGCGATTATGTGTCCGAGCAGGTGATCAAAGACTCCCAAATTGAAAAAGGCGGGTTGAAATATGGCAACCGGAAATACCATACTATTTTCCTGATTGAAGTACGGGGACTCCATGTGGCGGTTGCAGAAAAATTACATCAATTCGTTTCCGGAGGCGGCAGGGTATTTTGTATTGCCGCCTATCCCGATCATTCGCCAGGATGGCATGAACATGAACAGAAGGATAAGGAAGTGATCAGTTGGGTAAATAAGATGAAGCAGTTCCCGGATCGTTTTATTTATGTTGATAAGCCGGAGGAAAATTATTGCGGCTGGTTCAGGGCTTTGCAGGAACGGTATAAGCTTACTCCTTATGTGAAGATCGCGCATGCGCGCCCATATATTACCCAGATGAGATACCAGGCGGAGGGATCAGAGATATTTTTCTTCACCAATTCCAGCGATCACCATGATTATACCCTCGAAGCCGGTTTTACAAAAAATGTCGTTGCCGGTAAACAGGCATGGCTTTGGGATGCAGAAACCGGGGAACGGTTTAAGCTGCAGTTAGTCAACAACAAACTAACAATGGCATTGGGGCCTGCCGCTTCGCTGATCGTGGTGTTTGATAAGGAAAAAAACGGGACCGGCTTTCAGCCCATCCCCTTGTCGGGAGGGGCAACGCCAGTACAACCTGCCGGCGACTGGGAAGTAGCATTGCAACATTATGAAGGAGGGATAGAAAATACCCGGATGAGTACACTCAAAGATTTAAAAGACATCCCGGAGTACAGCCATTTCGGTGGTACGGTACGATATAAAAACACGTTTGAAGTGGATGATCCTCAAAAAATACAATTCCTGAACCTGGGGAAAGTATATGGCATTTCAAAAGTGACTATCAACGGCAAAGACGCGGGAACCCAATGGTATGGCAACCGGCTTTACCGCATAGGAAATTTATTGAAGCAGGGAACCAACACCATTGAGGTAGAGGTAACGACGGTGATGCTGAATTATATGAAATCGTTGAAAGACAATCATCTTGCCCAGGCATGGACCAACGTCGGGAGAAGAGATCAGCCCCTGCAATCCCTGGGGCTTGCCGGGCCTGTGAGGTTGTATTAAACCCGGCTGTTCTTTTTTCTGAAAGGGTATTCACTGCATCGCCACGAATGCACGAATAAGTGCATTTGTGCATTCGTGGCTATCTCTCGTTGTATTTAAAAATCGTTCTGCCTCGGGGGTTAAAGTATTATCCTCTTATAATTCAATTTTAATTCTCCAAAATTGACGATCAATGCTAATTTTTTGCCGGAAACTTTCAGGTAGTTGATAGCCTGGGCTATAAATTCATCTGCAATGCCCGAGCAACCTTTTACTTCCAAAATGATATTATCGTAAGCAACGAAATCAGCATAGAACCTGTGAGGCAATACAACTCCTTTATAATTTATATCATACATTTTTTCCCGCTCAAAAGGAATATTTTCTTTCAGAAATTCATAGGATAAAGCATCTTTATATACAATTTCCAAGAAACCTGCTCCAAGGTTATTGTGAACTTCCATACATATTCCAATGATCTTATAGCTTTCTTCTCTAAAGAAAATTTCTGGCATTTTTACAGGCTTTTGGCTCTAAAGTTATGAATCTATCCTGTACAAAAAGACGACGATGACTTTCAATGCATCGCCACAAATACACGAATAAGTGCATTTGTGCATTCGTGGCTGTCTCCCTCATGGTAGCGCTTTTCAACCGGGCATATCGCAATACGTTGTAAATTGTGGGATATTGATCTAATTTTCACTACCGGTTGGTGTCTTCGCCGACCGGAGATTGATCTAATTCTCTATTGCTCATGAACCCACACGCCTGCAATGACCAAGATTGTTTCCGGCTCTTACAACAGGGTGACAGCGTTGCATTTCATTATCTTATAAGGGTATATTTCCCCGTGCTTGGCAGGTATGCCTGCCGGGTAGCTCCCATAAGCAATGCGGAGGCGGAAGATGTAGTAGAGGAAGTTTTTTTGAAATTATGGGAGCGGCGGGAGCAATTCGTGGATTTTGGAGAAGTAAAAGGTTTTTTATACGTCTCGGTTCGTAATGGCTGCCTTAATGTTTTAAGATCCAGGCAACGGGAAGAAACCCGGGCTGCAACCTTTATGCATTTGTACGGAAATGACAGCAGGGGAAGTAATGAAGCCGAAATAATATATTCGGAGTTGCTGGCGGAAATACGGAGGTCTGTGGATGCTCTGCCCGCTAAAATGCGTGAAATATTTATACTCAGCCATTATAAAAAGATGAGCAACGAAGCCATCGCCGCCCGTTTAAACCTCTCTCACCAAACCGTTCGCAATCAAAAAAGCAAAGCCCTGGCTTTGTTAAGGCAATGGCTGAAGCAGAAGAGCCCCCTATTGCTTGTCGTATTGTCCATTTGGCTTCCCCATTAAAAAAAATAAAAAAGGATGGTACAAATGCTGCCTTGCGGTGTAGTATAATAAAGTAATGCCTTCCTATGACGGAAAAAGAAAGACAGGAGTCGGTATGGATTGCCGGTTTAATTCGCAAATACCGGGATAGTAGTATCTCTGCAGAAGAGATGCAAAGGCTGGATGAATGGAAAGAAAGTAAGGTGGAAAACAGGGTATTGTTTGAACAGTTGCTGGATGATGAAGCCCTGGGTGACGCGTTGCTGGAGATGGAGGGGGCAGATACGGCGTTTCATATACAACGTATTTTCGAAAGAGCGGGTCTTGGTCTGCCCCTAATAGAAGCGCCTGCTGAAAGACATTTTATAGGCGGAAGAGTGGTACAATGGCTGGCTGCCGCTGCATTAATAGCCGCTATTGCGGGAACGGTGTGGTTTTTTACCGGCGCCCCCGGGAAGCACCTGGAAAATAGTCCGGTTGCTGCTGCTGACACGATCCAGCCGGGCAGCGATAAAGCCGTGCTGACGCTTTCGGACGGATCGCAGGTAGTGTTAGACAATACCTTACAGGATGTTATTGAAGAGCAGGGCAACATTAACATATTCAGTAAAGACGGCAGGCTGGTATATGACGCATCCCGGCTTCTACCGGGGAATAAAGAATCCATTACCACTATGAACACCATTACCACGCCCCGCGGCGGACAATACCAGGTGGTGTTGCCGGATGGAACGGCGGTGTGGCTGAATGCCGCTTCCTCCCTCAGTTTTCCCACCGCTTTTACGGGTGAGGAACGGAAGGTAACCATAACGGGAGAAGCATATTTTGAGGTAGCGAGGGATGTGTCGAAGCCATTCAGGGTTGCTGTTATTCAGCGGTATGCGGCTGCAAACGAAGGAATGGAGATCAGGGTGTTGGGCACCCATTTCAACGTCAATGCCTACCCCGATGAGGATGCCGTGAAAACAACGCTGGTAGAAGGGTCGGTGATGGTCAGTAAGGCAGGGTCCAGGATGAATATCATGCCGGGTGAGCAGGCAAGTATAGCGGTTCATGGTAATGTATTTGAAAAGAGCCGTCCCGATATGGAAGAAGTGCTGGCCTGGAAAAACGGGAGATTTAAGTTCAATAATACCGATGTGGTCAGCATGATGCGCCAGATCGCGCGTTGGTATGATGTGGTGATCAAAACGGAGGGCGATCTGAGCGCTATCCGGTTTTCGGGAGGTATCAGCCGTAAAGACAATATAGAAAAATTGCTGGAGATATTGGAGAGTGAGGGCAGATTGAGGTTTACAAGGCAGGGGAGGACGATCATCGTGCAGCCTAATCGTTAAACCAGGTTAAAGTCTGAAATATATTATTATATCACCCTAAATCAATACCATGACTTAACAAGTTATTTATTATCAATAACCGGTTTAAAAACAAAACGGGAACCCTGCCGTTACAGGATCCCCGATGGTTTTGAACTACTCAGGTTGCTTCGACTAAAAAACAATTTCGTAAATCAAAACTTGACAAAAGTATGAACCAAAATGCTTATTGCAATGCCTTTTCGATAAAAGGGCATTTATGGGCGCAAACATTGCTTTATATGAAATTAACTGCTTTGTTGCTATTGGTTGCCTGTTTGCACGTAAGTGCCAAAACCTTTTCCCAGAAAGTTTCTCTCTCAGGCAATAATCTCTCCTTAGAACAAATATTTGAAATGGTAAAAGCCCAGACGGGTTATGACGCCATTTACAATCCGGATCTGCTGAAGAAAACGAAACGCGTTTCTATCCATGTAAAAAATGCCGATCTCATGGAAGCGTTGCGATACTGCTTCCGCGATCAGCCGGTAGGCTTCATAGTGCGGTATAATACCATTGTGGTTACTACCCGGCCAAAGGAAAAAGAAATATTAAAGTTAGATTCCGGAGACACGGAGTTGCTTATTCCCCTGTTGGAGATCAGCGGGAAAGTATTTTCCGAGAGTGGAGAGCCGTTAGCCGGTGTGAGTGTCGCGATAAAGGGCACCACCAAAGGTACGCTTACCGCCGGTGATGGAAGTTTCAATATAGATGCCAACGCCGGAGACGTACTGGTGATATCGTTTGTAGGTTATCTGCCACAGGAGATAACGGTAATACAAAATAAAAACCTTTCTATAAAATTACAACAGGCGGACAGTGAAATGGAACAGGTGGTAGTGGTAGGGTATGGGACGCAGAAAAAAAGCGATTTAACAGGCTCTTTGTCCCAGGTTAAAGGTAATGAGCTCAATGCATTTCCCACGACAAACGTTTTTCAGGCGTTATCAGGAAGATCATCCGGGGTTCAGGTAATGCAAACCACCGGATCTCCCGGATCATCTGTGAGTATCAGGATAAGAGGTTCAAATTCTATACGGGGAAGTAATGAACCGTTATATGTTGTGGATGGATTCCCGATCAATAACCCTACTATATTAAATAATGCAGACATTGAAAGCATAGAGATACTTAAAGACGCTTCTTCTACAGCAATTTATGGTTCCCGCGGTGCAAACGGAGTAGTATTAATAACCACAAAAAAAGGAAAAGCAGGTAAAAATATTATTGATTTTGAGTCCAGCTACAGTACGCAATCCCTGATACGAAAGCTGGATTTAATGAATGCAAGGGAATATGCGACCCTTTATAATATTAAAGCTGCAAACGATGGAGTGGCACCCTATTTTACACAAAATGAAATAGATAATTTTGGGGATGGCTTTGACTGGCAGAATTTTATTTACCAGCCTGCGCCTTTTTTGACCTCTTCCTTAAATATAAATGGCGGAAATAATAAGACTAAATTTTCTATATCGGGGAGTGTTATCAATCAGGATGGTATTATAAAAGGCAGTAATTACGACAGGTATTCTTTCCGTTCAAGTATAGACCATCAATTCAATAAAAAATTCAGTGCAGAGCTCTCAACCATTTTTACACGCATAAATACTGAAACCAAAAATAGTGGCGGAGGGGCACGTGGAAATACTTTGATATCATCTCAGTTTGCGCCGCCTACACTCGCGCCATATAATGATGACGGCTCTTACCGGGTGTTGGCGCCTGCTTATCCCTTTTTGGCGCCTGATCTGATAAATCCACTAAACTTCATAAACGAACAGTCAAATGTAGTTAAAGCAAATATCAATTTGATCAATGGGGCTTTGATCTACAGGCCAATAGAAGAATTAACCCTTAAAATATCCGGGGGCGTTGAGAACAGGGACGATCGCACTGATTCATATACTACCAGGAATTTTTTAAATTCCAACGGAAGCGCCAGCGTCAGTACGGGTCAGTATACCAGTTTGCTGAATGAGAATACACTGACCTATGCAAAGGTCTTCAATGAGCATAACATTTCAGCTTTGGCCGGAGTTACCTATCAGGATTTCATCAATACATCTTTAGCGGGGAGTGGTGCAGGCTTCCTGTCAGATGCATTCCAAACTTATGACCTTAGTGCTTCAATTACGCCGGGCATTCCCGGGTCGGGATATTCCAAGTCAGTATTATTATCCTATTTAGGGCGAATAAATTATAGCTTAAAAAATAAATATTTAGCAACAGTCAGTTACCGCGCTGATGGATCCTCAAAGTTCAGTAAGGGAAATAAATGGGGTTATTTCCCGTCGGCAGCTTTAGCCTGGAGAATTTCAGATGAAAATTTTCTAAAAAACAATGACTTTATTTCCAACATGAAATTGAGAGCCAGTTGGGGTATTACGGGCAGCCAGGCAATTGGTCCCTATGTAACTTTAAACCAGCTCTCATCGGGAATAACAGTATTTAATGATGCGCTTTATAATGCATTTGCACCGGGCACCCAGCTCCCGGGCGATTTGAAATGGGAAACTACGGAACAAATGAATTTCGGAGTTGACCTTGGCATAATAGATAACCGTATCAATATAACAGCCGATTACTATATTAAAAACACAAGAGATCTGCTGAATACAGTATCATTACCATCCTCATTGGGTTTTACACAAACCATTCAAAATGTTGGTAAGGTGCAGAATAAAGGATTTGAATTTAATGTGGATGCCCGGATACTTCAGGGCAACTTCAAGTGGGATGTAAACGCCAACATTTCATTTAATAGGAATAAAGTCGTTAAACTTTATAATGGAGAAGACATCCTTACCGGAAGCGGTGTGCTTGCTTTGCAGGGTACTACTTCTATACTCAGGGAAGGCCGGCCTATCGGGCAGTTCTTTGGATATCTGGAAGACGGATACGACGATAATGGCAAGATCAAATATAAAGACCTGGAACCCGATAACAAACTAACCGGTGACGACAGAGCTTATATCGGGGATCCCAATCCTGATTTTATATATGGACTAAGTTCAGGTTTGTCATACAAAAATTTCACACTCGATATTTTCCTGCAGGGATCATACGGAAACGACCTGTTCAATCTTAGCTCTGTCGCCTATGCCTATGATTTTGTTTCAGGATTGAATATGATAAAAGATGTTTTAACTGACTCCTGGACACCTGACCACACCGATGCAAAATATCCTGTTACGAGCAAAAGTACATCTGTAAATGTCTCCGATCGTTTCATCGAAAATGGATCTTATTTACGCCTGAGGAACATACAATTGGCGTATTTACTTCCGTTAAAGAATTGGGGTGTTAATAAAGTAATAGAATCTTTGCAGTTATATGCCAGCGGACAAAATCTTTTAACTTTTACCAAATATTCAGGTTGGGACCCGGAAGTGAACTCCAGTGGATTTGGAATAGATAATAATAGTTACCCGATGTCTAAAACGATTACGTTTGGTCTCCGAGCCAGATTTTAATATAAGCGTATAAGCAAAAATGGAGATTCATTCATTTAATTAAATTATCTTAAAATGAAAAATATAAAAATATGTCTGCCTCATGCCGGTGGTACTATTAAATTTTTATCAGGGTACTTTCTTTTAGCCCTGCTAGTGGCGTCCTGCAATAAGATCCTGGTAGAAAAGCCAAAAACAGTAGCAGTTGAAAATTTTTATAACACTGCGCAGGAAATAGAATCAGCAACCAATGCTATTTATGAGCCTTTGCGGTCAAACAATATGGTGGAACAGATTGTGATACTCGACGCGCATACCGACTGGGGGTATGGCAGGGGTAGCCGGGACGACTATAACGCCATGCAGGGATTTAATGCGGCAAACATTAACAATGCGGGGAGCCGCTGGAATACCTTTTATCTGGCTATTCGTAATGCGAACCTTGTAATTCAAAACGCACCGAACGGTTCTTCTATCAGCCAGGAGGATATAGACCGGAATGTTGGGGAAGCAAAGTTCCTCCGGGCATTCTCTTATTTCCAGCTTGTAAGGAACTGGGGAGGCATTCCCTTAAGGACAGAAGAAAATATGACGGAACGGGATCTGGCAAAGAGCTCAGTTGAAGATGTGTACAGCCTTATCGTTGCTGATCTGAAATATGCTGAAAGCAATTTGCCGGAAGTGCAAACACTGGTTGGCAAACCCACAAAATATGCGGCTAAAACAATGCTCGCCGATGTTTACCTGACACTCGGCAAGTACCCGGAAGCAGCCGGTGAGGCCAATGATGTTATTCAATCAAACAAATACTCCCTCGTTCCGGTGACAGGCAAGCATGATTTTCAATGGAATCTTTTTGGACCGACCATTGTTACAACTCCGGAAGAAATATTTTACTTCAAATATGCCCGCCAGCCGGGACAGGGCAACTGGATATTATGGGTACTGAGCCATCCGAATACAGGCAATTTTAATTTCGGCGGCGCTTATGCGCATTACAGTGATGCAACAAACCCGTTTTATATTTCGTGGAATGATAATGATATCCGGAAGAGCTTATGGGATAAAATTGATTTTGGATTGGGACCAAATACGCTTGTAAGCAGTAAATATGTTGATCCGGAATCCATAGAAAAAAACAATGGCGCCGGCAATGATCTGCCCATATACCGCTTTGCAGATGCGCTGTTGATTTATGCCGAAGCAACTTGTATGGCTTCCAACGGTCCGACTGCAGAAGGTGTGGAAGCGTTGAATAAAGTTCATCGCCGCGCTTATGGAAAAGACCCTGATGTTCCTTCTGATGTGGATTTCGACATTGCTGATTACAATGAGGATACTTTCCGGAACCTGGTGCTCCGGGAGAGAGCTTATGAATTCATTTTTGAAGGCAAACGCTGGTACGATTTAAAACGCACCGGGAAAGCTGCCGAAGTCTTTTTGGCAACAAAGGGAATTACAATTGCCGAAAAGGCTTATTTATGGCCAATCCCTATTTCTGAACTGAACTTTAATAAAGCCCTGAACCCGGCAACAGACCAAAATCCGGGCTATTGAGTGTTAAGTCAGGCAAATTATGTCGGTGTATTGTTATCGTGAAAAGAGAGAAGGTAAAAGTGAAAGAATGTTTCACGTCTCACACCAGCCTGCCGGCTGGCGGGTTTCACGTTGGCATAACAGTAGTATATAATTAGAAATAAGAGTATGATACAATAATTCATCATTATGCGATCAGTAATATTCTCTATATTGATTTTTTTTCATCATTTGGTTTATGCACAAACCAATCATTCCTCTTCAAAAACAACAAGCTATGATATAGTTGTAATAGGCGGTACCCCTGCAGGGGTAGCTGCTTCTATTGCCGCTGGAAGGCTTGGTAAATCTGTAATGCTGGTGGAACAGTCACCGGTATTGGGAGGAGTACTTTCATCAGGGGTGAACCGGCTGGATGATTATCAGGTTGAGGCCAATAGTGGCGTTATGGAAGAATGGAGAGCCCGCATTGAAGATTATAACGTCAATGAATTAAAGAATGATCCTGTGGTGCAACATGACATGAAAGTGAGGGACCATCGCTGGAGCACAGCGCAGGGCAGGGGATGGGAGCCCAAAACAGCGGCTAAAATTTATGCACAGATGGTGGCTGAAGTACCATCAATCCAAACCAGGTTTAATGAGGTGCCCGTGGGCGCAAAAGTTGAAAATGGCAGAATAGTGGCAGTTATCACGCAGGACCGGGATAATAAGGGACGCCTCGGAGCCAAACATACTCATACGGGACGTATAATAATTGATGCCACTTATGAAGGTGATGTTGCTGCATTTGCCGGTGTACCTTTCCGTGTTGGCAGGGAAGCGCGTTCTAAAGAAGAACCGCATGCCGGTAAAATATATACAGAAGCCTTCGGTTCCTCAAGGGGGGCATTAAAAGGCGCTATATTTCCCGGCAGCACAGGAGAAGCAGACAACAGGATGCAGGCCTTTACATTCCGCTTTACGGCAAAAGACTACGGCCGGCCGGATCATCCGTATCGTCTTAGTTCGCCACCGCCGGGATATGACTCTACCTTATATAACTGGAATCCTGCCACAAAGCCCTGGCTGCCCAATCAAAAAGCTGATATGCTCGGAGCCGGTGATTTGACAGGATATTCCACAAAGTATGTGCTGGCCGGATGGGAGGAAAGAACAAAGCTTGAAAAGATCTATCGCAATCATGAGTTCGGCTGGTTATATTATATCCAGACCAAAGGAAGTTCACCGCAATGGGGGCTTGCTGATGATGAATTTAAAGACAATGGCAACTGGCCCTACCGGCTTTATGTTCGTGAAGGCCGGAGGATTGAAGGATTGTACAGGCTGACGGAAAGCGATATCCACAAAGATCTGAAAGGGAACGGATTTCGCGGACCATTACATCAGGACGGTATTGCTATTGGCGTTTATCCGATAGATTCGCATTTTGTACAAAGCCCGACTTCGGAGTCTCCCCACGGAGAAGGTTCCATACACCTTAATGATGCAACGGGCCCATACCAGATCCCTTACGGCGTAATGGTGCCGGCAAAGCTAAATGGATTACTGGTACCTGTAGCTATTTCTTCCACTCATGTAGCCATTTCGGCTGTGCGGATGGAACCTGTCTGGTCTTCATTAGGTCAGGCAGCGGGTGTTGCAGCGGCTGTTGCACTTAATGACGGGAGTGAAATAAGAAATGTTTCTGTTCCGAAAGTTCAGGATATATTATTGCAACAAAAATGCTTGCTTTTTTTCTATAAAGACATGCCGGTAGACCGGGATCTCTATAAAGCCACAACAAAAGACAGTGCAGCATATAAGGCTATTCAGAAATTAAGCCTGAAAGGCGCATTAGATGGTGATGAGAATTATTATTTCCGCGCTGAGCAGCCCATAACAATGGGAGAGTTTGCGCGACTGGCTGTAAATGGACTGGATATCCCGATAAGCATTACCGCAGCACATTTTAATGATGTGCCTAGGAGCAATCCTTATTTTAAATATATAGAAACGTTATATGATTATTCAACTCAGGCGGCAAAACCCTTCTTTACATACGAAGTACGTAACTATCTAAATTACTGGTGGGGAAGCGCTTCTCTGCATGGCCCACCTGCGTATGCATATCCTGATCACGCAGTTACCGGCAAACAAGCCTTGGAAATTATTTCCGGATTAGTACAAAAGCCAATAGGCGACTCTGAAATACCTGATGATATTTTAACCAGAGGAGAAGCAGCGTTGATGATTTATCAAATTTTAAACAACTAAAAAACTGTCAAATGGATGGATGATAAAGAAACTACGGCAAGAGTTAGAATGACATATATAGGAGGTGGAACCTATTCGATTCCCCAAAACGCCTCTGTCAATTCATCTATAAAAAGCGTTGTCAGTTTGAGGAAATCAATAGTCAGGCGTATGTCCAAATGCTAATGCTCGGTAACCGGGCAATCCACCCGGTGAAAACAATATAATGAAGGCTGTAGCCCTGTTCGCATATTGTACCCCGTAATTTATTCCCGGCATTCAAATCTTTCCGTAGTGATAGACCTTTGCCATAGTTTTGTGTTTGCAGTAAAATAATCTATTTTAGAATAGTCCCAGATAAAAATTGCAAAGCAACGGCATGGTTTATCCATCATTGAAGCATATCATTATGAACCTCTTTCTTCGAACCTATCTTATAGGTAAGGCTTTTCCCCGCAGAGTCTCTCCTCCGAGCGGGGTGTGTTGGCAGGACTCTGCGGAGAATCAAAGGATATAGATTTGGCGAAACAGAGACGATGAGGGTGCCTCGCAGAGTCCACCCACTCCATAAATAGTTAGGCGTTGAGACTCTGCGGAGAATCAAAAAATACGAAAATATCAATTATGAGCCCGAACCGTCTTCCTTTAGCGCTCAGTTGGAAAGCAGTTTAGTAGTGTCGGCGTCAGGCGGAACTGTAAATATAATTATCCAGGCAGGTACCGATGGATGGTGGGTGGAGATTCCGGAAGACATATCCTGGATTACCCCGGCAAGAAAATACGGCAGTGGTGATTTTAAATTATCAGCTACTGTAGAAGTAAATCTAAGTGGAGCAGAAAGAAGCGGAAACATTATACTGCATCCCACTTTTGGATTAGATCCTGTAACAATACTCGTCTCACAAAGCAAATAACGGGCGGAGAGGAAATCAGATTACCTTCCTTCCGTTAGTCAGGCTTTTGGAAAAATTTATCATACTTTTAAAAGCAAAATTTTTCAACTTATTCTTTAAAGTAAAAATCGGTTTTTATGAGCGTTAAGACAATCGTCTGTTTCTTAATTATTTGCTTAATCCTTGGCTTCAATGCAAATACCCGGGCTCAAAGCAGTCAACCTAATATTGTATTTATTATGAGCGACGACCATGGTTACCAGGCCGTAAGCGCTTATGGGTACGGGTTAAATCATACTCCGAACATTGACAGGCTGGCTGCTGAAGGAATGTTATTCAATAATGCATTTGTAAACAATTCACTTTGTGCACCCAGCAGGGCCTCGATCATTAGTGGAAAATTCAGTAACAAGAGCACCGTAAGAAAGATCGGCGATTTATTTGATGGTTCGCAGACTACATTTCCTAAACAGTTGCAAAAGGCGGGGTATCAAACGGCATTTATAGGCAAATGGCATCTGTTCACCTATCCCACCGGTTTTGACTACTGGAACATGTTGCCGGCCCAGGGCGAGTATTACAAGCCACAGTTCATTCGTGACAATAAAGACACAGTGCAGTTAGATGGGTATGTGACGAATTTGATCACTGATGATGCCATCCGGTGGTTAGATCAGAGAGATAAGAATAAACCTTTTTGTGTGCTGGTGTGGAACAAGGCACCGCATCGCAATTGGATGCCGGAGGTGAAATATCTAAATAAATTTGATTCAGTGGAGATTCCGGAACCGCCCACTCTCTTTGATGATTATGCAACCCGAACCCGCGCAGCCCATGAACAAAAGATGGAGATAGGCAAATGGTTGTCTCCAAATTACGATTTAAAAGAGGATATGTATCCCGATGGAACACAACGTTACGATAACATGTGGAAAAATATTTTTGCCCGCTTGACACCTGAAGAACAGCAGGCATACGCAAATGCTTACAACCCCAAAAATGAAGCTTTCAGGAAAGCTAATTTGCAGGGCGATGATCTGACCAGGTGGAAATACCAGCGTTACATGAAGGATTATCTGAGTACGATACAAACCGTAGATGATAATGTGGGAAGGTTACTGGATTATCTCGAAAAGAACCATTTAGATAAGAACACTATCGTAATTTATACTTCTGATCAGGGATTTTACCTGGGAGAGCATGGCTGGTTTGATAAACGTTTTATGTATAAAGAATCGTTTAAAACGCCGTTGGTGATTCGTTGGCCGGGAACTATTAAACCCGGATCGGTAAATAATACGGCTGTTATGAATCTCGACATTGGTGAAACATTGATTGATGCAGCCCATGGTGATGTTCCTGCAGATATGCAGGGGCAGAGTTTCCTTCCTGTTTTAAAAGGGAAAACACCGAAGAACTGGAGAAAGTATGTCTATTATCATTACTATGATTCCGGAGGTGAACATAATGTTGCCAGGCATGTTGGAGTACGTTCAGATAAGTATAAACTTATTTACTTCTATGAAAATAAAGAATGGGAACTTTATGATCTTCAAAAAGACAAGGAGGAGCTGAACAATGTTTATGACAATAAGAAGTATGCTAAAGTTCAGGCAATAATGAAAAAAGCGTTAGATGAGCAAATGAAAAGATATGATGACACCCTGGATTAAGGATAAGACATACAATAATGTAATTATGAAAGATATTAAATACAAAAGATTCAAATCATTCACATTTTATATTTTTATTTCCGTTGCATTATTTCCATTGAATCTGATGGCGCAAAGTATTCCCCATCGCCCCAATATCGTTTTGATTTATATGGACGACATGGGATATGCTGATGTATCCTCCTTTGGGGCTGTTGATTACTTAACGCCCAATATTGACAAGTTGGCTTCAGGTGGTATGCGGTTTACGGAATTTTATGCTGCGCACGCTGTTTGCACGGCGTCCCGCGCAGCTTTACTCACCGGGGTATATTCAAACAGATTCGGGTTGCATGGAGCTATTCAGCCCCGGTCGGGAAAAGGAATGCCCAAAGAGGAGCTTACCATCGCCGAAATGCTGAAAACAAAAGGCTATGCCACTGCCTGTATTGGCAAATGGCATCTTGGGGATACTCATGAGTTTTTGCCGCTTCAACACGGATTTGATTATTTCTTTGGACTTCCTTATTCCAATGATATGTGGCCGCTGGACTATAATGGAAGAACGGTGGAACCGGGTAATCCTTTATGGGGCAGAAAACATAACAAACCACCCCTGCCTCTGATTGAAGG
Organism: Chitinophagaceae bacterium; assembly: GCA_023957125.1. Classification (GTDB taxonomy): domain Bacteria; phylum Bacteroidota; class Bacteroidia; order Chitinophagales; family Chitinophagaceae; genus Agriterribacter. The sequence goes on along the minus strand of JAMLHL010000012.1, from coordinate 69,374 downwards.
AAATGATCCCGTCCGGATAATAAAAAATATGGACGACCAGGATATGCTTACCACATGGTACACAGAAAAGGCCGTGGATTTTATAAACAAACATACCAATGAACCTTTTTTTCTTTATTTAGCACATTCTATGGTGCATGTTCCATTAGGAGTGTCTCAAAAATTTAAAGGAAAGAGTAAAAGAGGAAAGTTTGGCGATGTGATGATGGAAGTGGATTGGTCTGTTGGCGAGGTAATGAAAGCTTTGAGAGATCATCATGTAGAAAAAAACACATTGGTTATTTTTACTGCTGACAATGGCCCCTGGCTGATTTTTGGGGATCATGCCGGGTCTGCGGGAGGATTAAGAGAAGGAAAGGGTACCAGTTTTGAGGGAGGTCAGAAAGAGCCGGCTATCTTTTATTGGCCAGAGGTAATTCCTCGAGGAATCGTTTGTAACCAGTTAAGCGCAAACCTTGATATACTGCCGACACTTGCATCTGTTACACAGGCAAAATTGCCTGATCACAAAATAGACGGAGTGAATATATTGCCCTTATTATTAGGAAAGGAAAATGAAAAGCCAAGAGACCATCTGTTTTATTATTATAATGTAAATAGCCTGGAAGCAGTTCGCAAGGGTTCATGGAAACTGGTTTTACCACATGATTACCGCTCCGTGGAAGGAGAAGTTCCCGGAAATAATGGAGATGGGGGCAGTTCTCACCAGGCTCATACAGAGCTGGCTCTGTATGACCTGCGTCGCGATCCGGGAGAAAGATACGACGTTAAGAAAGAAAATCCGCAGGTGGTTGCTGAGATAATGAAACTGGTGGACGAAGCAAGAGAGGATCTAGGAGATGATCTTACAGGGCACAAAGGCACAGGTAGAAGAGTGCCGGTTTTTAACATGAATTGATATTGAGGGTGTAACCAAAGGCGTTCATCAGCAACATTCATCACATCTCTTACAAGATATGATTATGCCGCAATCATCTGTTCCTGTTGTGAGTGGAGACTAATGATCGAATCTGCCCGCAACACCAGCAACGGCGGGAATAACTGCATAATTTTTTCTTGGGCGACAATTTAAAACTTGGAAACGTTGTATCCGCCTCACAAACAATTATTCAATTCCCCAAAACGCCGCAGTATGTTCATCTATAAAAAGTGTTGTCAGTTTTAGGAAGTCAATAGTCAGGCGTATGTCCAAATGCTAATGCTCGGTAACCGGGCAATCCGCCCGGTGAAAATAATCCAATGAAGGCTGTAGTCCTGTTCGCATATTGTACCCCCGGAATTTATTCCCGCCATTCAAATCTTTCCGTAGTGATAGACCTTTGCCATAGTTTTGTGTTTGCAGTAAAATAATCTATTTTAGAATAGTCCCCGATAAAAATTGCAAAGCAACAGCATGGTTTATCTATCATTGAAGCATATCATTATGAACCTCTTTCTTCGAACCTATCTTATAGGTAAACTTCTCATCGTCTTCCTTATCTTTTCCCGGTTTTCCTGCAACACAACCGGTAAAGCGCCATCTAATATCAGCGGTATCTATCCTCAATTGGCCTATTATAACAACGAAGGCGAGTGTGGCACGGGGGCGGTGGTTCCCTGGGCCGGGAGGTTGTGGGTAGTAACTTATGGACCTCATCTTCCTTTTGGCTCTTCTGATAAACTGTATGAGATCACTGGGGATCTGAACCAGATCGTAAGACCTGAAAGCATTGGAGGCACGCCGGCCAACCGGATGATCCATAAAGAAAGCAACCAGCTTTTTATCGGACCCTATGCTATTGATACCAACAGAAATGTGCGGGTGATACCTTACACAGAAATGCCCGGCCGCCCTACGGGAAATGCCCGGCATCTTTTTGATCCTGCGGAAAAGATCTACTACGGAACAATGGAAGAAGGATTCTACGAAGTGGATGTCAATACCCTGGAAACCAAATTACTTTACGAAGACAGAAACGTAACCAACAGAAAAATCAAAGAAGGCCGGGATACAAGTACCAGCCGTTTAGCTTCGCTGTATGGGGTTCATGGCAAGGGGTTGTATTCCGGACAGGGCGTTGTGGTATATTCCAACAACGGGGAGGATGATAAACGAGCCCCCTACCAGTTTGATATCGAAGCGGGTTCGCTTTCGGAATGGAATGGCAGCGAATGGAAACTGGTCAGGCGTAACCAGTTTACCGAAGTAACCGGCCCCGGTGGAATTTATGGCAATACAAATTCTGCATCAGATCCTATCTGGGCAACGGGGTGGGATCATAAATCTGTAATCCTCGGTGTACGCGATGCCGTTAGCGGGTGGAGCTTTTTCAGGCTACCCAAAGCGAGCCACAGTTACGACGGTGCCCACGGCTGGAACACGGAATGGCCCAGGATAAGGGATATAGGAACCCGTGAAAAACCCGAACTATTGATGACGATGCATGGCATGTTCTGGCATTTCCCGAAAACCTTTTCAGCTAACCACACCGTAGGCATTCGTCCCCGCTCCGCCTATTTAAAGGTCATCGGCGACTTTACCCGATGGCATAACCAACTGGTTTTCGGGTGCGATGATGCAGCCAAAAATGAATTTCTTAACAAGAGAAAACAAAAAGGAAGCATTGAAGGCGCCGGACAATCTAATTCCAATCTTTGGTTTACATCGCCGGAAAAGCCTGATGAACTTGGACCGGCTACTGTTTCTGGAATGGTGTGGCTAAAAGATAAAATTGCTGCCGGTGAAGCCTCCGAGCCTATGCTTTTTGCAGGGTGGGAAAAACGGATAGCGTGGGTAACTAACCACGGGACAAATAATGTGGTCTTCAGTTTTGAAGTGGACAAAGCGGGCGATCAGAACTGGCAGACTATAAAAACTTTATCAGTGAAGCCGGGTGAGACGGACAATCTCGAATTTAGCAAAAATGAAGCGGGAGAGTGGATCCGGGTAAAATCGGATCAGCCAACAATAGCAACGGTAAGCTTTAATTATTCCCCGGTTGAAAGCCGTGAAGTTGCCCCCTCATCAATATTCAACGGGCTTGCGAATGTAAAACAACAGGATAATATTTCAGGAGGGCTCTTATACGCGCTGGGCAATGACCGGAGGGCATTGGGTATTTCCGCTTTCAAATTTGAAAATGATAAGCCTGTTGAAACGGGGTATTACGAATTGGATGCGGATCTGACCCTTTCCAGAAAAGAAGATCCCGAAACCAATGCGTTTATCAAAGAAAAATTCGCTATCCCTCAAAATGTTATTCAAACCGATGAAGCTTCGGTGCTTATCATTGACGATAAAAACCGCCGGTGGCGGCTCCCTTTAGGAGATGAGGAATATCATCGTTTAACCGATGCGGGCTTATTACGGATATGCCGGGAAGTGGTTACCGAACGTGATCTTTTTCATGCATCCGGTACTTTTTACGAACTGCCTGCGGAAAATGCGGATGGTTTTGCTAAGATCCGGCCAATCGCTTCTCATCATTTTCGTATTCATGACTATGCTTCCTTTCGCGGTATGCTGGTGATGACGGGTATAAACCAGAAGGCAGCGCAGAACGAACACATCATCCGTTCTAATGACGGGCAGGCGGCAGTATGGCTGGGCGTTATTGATGATCTGTGGAAGCTGGGAAAGCCGTCGGGGCATGGCGGGCCCTGGAAAAACGCCGGCGTGAAAGCAGGAGAACCATCTGACCCGTATCTCATAGGGTTTTATGATAAAAGAAAATTGGAAATTTCTCATACCCTCACAGAGCCTGTTACTTTCCGTATTGAGGTTGATCCTGTTGGTCATGCCCCCTGGATGCGGTACAAAGACATTACGGTTCAGCCCGGTGAGGTTTTCAGGTATGATTTTCCCGATAGTTTCCAGGCAAGGTGGATCAGGTTTGTAGCCGACAAAGATTGCAATGCAACCGCATGGCTGACGTATGAATAATGTATCCTGAATTTTCGCTCCATCTGCGGCATTCGGGTCGGTGGACACCGACCGGTAGTGAACGATTATCGTTGCATACTTCTCGGCTAACCCTAACCGTTGGTTTTCCATTTCGTGGTTGTATGCTGCGGTCTGACCTTTGGTACCGACCGCAGCAGCTATCAGCAGCCATGCGAAGCGTCTTTGCTCCGCATTCCTTTCTTGTTGCCTCCGGCGACTTTTCGCCAGGTAAGAACTTACTTTATAAAACAGGGTTCTCCGCAGATCGTGAGGAGAATCACAAAAGCTTTATCCCTCTGCTTTTGTTAATGTCCGGCCGCTTTCATCTCCCGGTGAAAAGCTCTGCGGTAAGATTCTCCCTCTTCGTTATAATGGGTAATCTCCTCTCGTTCGGCAATACGACTGAATTTGGCATAAGTGCCGTCGTACCCGGAGGTAACCGGCGATTGCATACACTTCAGGTATAAAACGGGTAACCCGGCCATTTCAACCCGTTGCAGAATCTCATCGCTGTCAGCTACTCTTTCTGCTTCTGCAAAAAGGTCTTCTGCCTGTTTGATAAAATCCGCAGAGTATATTTCATCGTCTGGCTTAATACCATAAGGAAAATGTACATCCGGCTTTATAAGGCTTTGCAGCAAATCAAAGTAACGGCGGATATACGTTCCCGCCCTGCCGTAATAGCCTGCAATAAAATCGTTAATCACTTCTTCTGTGTTGCAATTTGTGTTCCACAATATTTTGGAGATAAGATAAGAGCGCAACTCGGCAAATTCACCTCCCCGGCTTTGATATGCCGCCTGTTCCATAATGCCAATGGCTTTATTTTGTTGGAATGTATTGATTTTTGACTGCAGGGTCGCGAAATTAGGAAGCGGTAACAGATAGTGGTTGAAGTTTACCACGTAATCCCAGATATACAAGTGCGGTGAAATGGATGACCATTCTTTTAAGTCTTTTAAAAAGGACTGGTTGGCCGAACAATGAAAATCATGGGCTACGCAACACTCAATGCTGCATAAACGAACCACTACATTATTGCGCGGCACAATATCCCGTGGTGCCGACCGGGTGTACTGGTAAGCTAGGGTTCCAACGAATTTATCCGGAAACTCCTGCGCCACAGCGTCTGCTACCTGATTAACAAACCAAATAATGATTCCCGATTCCCCGCCATATCGTTTTACGATTGCCTGGCAGTTATCACACTGGCAGGGGTTCGCCCAGTCGTTTTGACTAACATCGTAAATCAGGTATTCGGGGCTTTCACGCATCCGTTCCTTTATTCTCGCCGTTATAATTTGCAGTACATCAGGATTTGACAAGCATAGTTGTGCCCGTTCAAAAATGCGCTTGCCGTCAATCAGGCTATAATACTCCGGATGCTTTTTGTAAAATTCACCAGGCGGCATAAGCGGAAAAAAAGTATGAACGGCCCAATAAGCTTCTACGCCGCCCGGCTGTTCTCGATATGACATCGCTCCGTTTACCCGGTTCCTCGCTGCCCACACCGGTTCAAAGGCTTCGTAATAAAAATCATTCCGGACTCTTACACCGGGCTTCTCTGCATGGTAGAGCCAGCTAAACATAAATTCATTTCGTTTGGGGATCACGGAAACCCGGGGGGTGTACCAGCGGCATCCTAATTCGCGTTCTAAAAAGGAAAAAACACCGTACATAGTTCCTCGCTGCCTGCCGCCGTATATATAAATATTGCCTCCCGAATTAAAATACCGGAATGATTCATCGTTTATATCCGGTTCTTTTTCTCCGGCAGCAGAAAATCCGGGATAACCGATTATAATATTGGAGCCTGTCTTGGCCTTGTCCGATTCGATAATGGGCAGGTTTGCTCTACCAACTTCCTTCAGCCAACGCTGAAGTTCTTCCGCCGCCCATTTTTCTGAGGCTGATGCACCGGGGGAAAGAACAATACGATAATCACTTCTTCCATTGTTAAACAAAGCGTATTCAACCCGTTTACCTGAAATAAAATCAATTTTTTTTGACAAAACCTCACCCGATGCAAGTTGAAGCCTTAACTCGGCCGTCAGCGGCCGATAATCGGTTCCGGGCAAATCAAGTAAACCCGGAAACTCTTTTTCTCTGATTTCATTCAGCGCCACCTTTCCCTGCCTGTCGCGGACGGTAACCTGTACCTGCCTGAGCAGCCGGGACAGCACTTCAGGAGAAAAATCTGAAACCAACCTGCTGGCGCCCCCTTCTGAAGTAACTACTTTAAAAAGGCTTCCCCGCTGTAATGCCTCTGCAGCGGAGAATTCATGAAACCTGAAACAGAAACCCCACATATTGCCCCGCTGTTCTACCTTCAGTAATAGGGTGTTTTTTCCTTTTTTCAGAATAACCGGAATAAGATCGGAATCGGGTTTAACACCTCTGGCGGCCTGGTAGTCCCACTCACGCACTCCGTTGATCCACAGGCTGCCGCCATCATTCGTACCAAGTGCAGCAAGCCAGATACCTTCCTCAGCGCATTCCACCTCCGAATAAGCATAGGCTGCTGCGGGGGATATCCTGGAAACATTCGCTACCAGGTCAATAACCGAATCAGGAGAATTTATATATTTCCACCGGATGGTGCTTCCTTTCAATCTTACCGCATCGCCGGCTTTGACCTTCAGGTTGGCTTCGCCTCCGGACTTTACGAGATAGTCTTTCTCAAATCCGGGATAGTGTTGTAAAGTTTGTTCGGGTGAGCTATGTTCCTGCAGTGGAATGGGACCGCATATTAACCATGAATTGAACCACTGGCCTGGGATCAATTTATGAATGGGTTCCTGCGCTGATATACCTGACCATATAGAGACAAATAAACTCAATAATAAAATTCTTCTGTTCATAAAAACATCATTTACATCTAAAGGGTTGTAAGCTAAAAAATTAATTCCATTCGGATACCTGTCAACCGGGTTTATCCCTAATTTTCTCTCCACCTGCGGCATTCCGGTCTGAGAAACGATGACCGGTAGTGAGTTCTACAGGCGGGTGTCCCACCCGCCTGCGAAAATATGGGATGCGCCAGGTAAATTTCTTAATAAAATAATTATTTCACTAACCTCACTAAGCTGGTATCTCCTTCCAGTATAGGAAGCGAATATCCGCCGGTGTCAATTTTTGTTTTGGGAAATGATTGCTGAAGCGCTAACCAGTCTTCTTCTGTGGTTATATCCGTTTGATAAAGGTATATAGCTGTTAATTCGGGTAATGGACTTAATACCTGTAATCCTTTGCCGGTAACCTTCGTGCCGGTCAGGTTCAGGTATTGCAGTTTGGACAATGACTGTAAGGAAGAAAGTCCTGCATCGGTGATGGAAGTGTTGGCAAGATTTAACCGGGTTAAGGTTTGCAGCTTTCCTATAGTCTTCATCCCATCATCATCAATGGACGTATGATTTAACTTCAACCAGACTAATTGCGGAGAGAGCGATTCCAGTAATTGCAGCACTTCATTGTTTACGGTGTTTGCAGAGAAAAAACTTACCGAAAGATAGTTGCTGTTTTCGGCAACCGGCAGAATGGTAGCTCCTCTTTCCATTAATTGTTCAATGGTTTGTTCAGATGCTTTGGCCACAGATTCCTTCGGTACATCCGGTTTCACAGGGTCGTGGATATGGTCGCTTTGCAAGGCCAATAACAGAGGTTTAACATGTTCTTCCTGGGGCAATGTTTTTACCTGTTGATCAAAATGCGCTCCTGTGCTGATCCACCAGTTAACAAGCATGACCTCAGCTTCCGATGGCTGCGGCTTTCCTTTTGGAGGCATGTGTTCTTTTTCAAGTATATCTAAGACCAGCCGGGTATAGAGCCTGCTTTTTTTACTGTCGCCGGCGACGAGCGCTTCGCCATCTTCTCCCCCTTTCTCCATGGCTTCCCTACTGTCTAACCTGAGTTTCCCTTTTTGTTTGGAGGGTCCGTGACAACTGTAGCATTTATTCTGTAATATAGGTTGGATGATGTCGTCATACACCATGGCTTCCTGCACATCCGGGATCACTTTTCTTATCTCTTCTGTATTTCCGTCGCCGCCGTCAAAAGACAGGAATCCTTCACCGTGGGTGAGGGTTCCGCCCAGGTGGCCGGTAAGGGTGATCAGCAGGATCAGCAACACCGAAATGACCGTAAGGAGTTTTGGTTTCAGGCGCAGGGCAAATTTTTCCGTATAGGCAAGATAATATAGCGCAGCCACTACCGCCACGCCTATTCCCATCCAGCGATGCCGTTCTAAAATTGTTGTATCGTACTCATCATTCAGCCCCAGCAACCAGCCGGTAATGCAGGATAGTATAGCGCTAAGAACCCCCAAAAGCAGGGTAACGGAAACAGCAGGTTGGATGGAATGAAACTGCTTTCTCCTGCTCAGCCAGTGCAGCAGCACACCCATCAATAGAATACCAATAGGCAGGTGTACCAGTACAGGATGGAACCTGCCCAAAAAATCAACAATACCTAACAGCGTCATATATACGAAGGAATACGAATCTTTTATGCAATAATTTCATTGATCACCCGGCCGCTCACATCCGTTAAACGGAACAGCCTCCCCTGAAACTGATACACAAACTTTTCATGATCAAAGCCTAATTGATTTAATATGGTTGCCTGAACGTCAAAAGGCTCCACCCGGCCTCTCACTGCATGATAGCCAATCTCATCCGTTTCGCCATAAGTGGTCCCTTTTTGGATGCCACCTCCTGCCATCCACATCGTAAAGGCTTCCGCGTGATGATCTCTTCCCATAAACGGCATCTCCTTCCCATCCCTGTTTTCCTGCATGGGGGTGCGGCCAAATTCTCCCCCCCAAACCACCAGGGTTTCGTCCAGCAACCCTCTTTGTTTGAGATCAAGGATCAGTGCTGTGATGGGTCGGTCAATGGAGCGGCACTTATTGATCAGCCCAATTTCGAGGCAATCATTCTGGCTGGTACCGTGCGAATCCCAGCCCCAGTCGAACAACTGAACATACCGTACGCCCTTTTCCACTAATTTCCTGGCTAATAATACGTTGTTGGCAAAACTGGTGCGGCCGGGCTGGGTTCCGTACATGGCATGAATATACTCCGGCTCATCGCTGATATCCATTGCCTCCGGCACCGACATCTGCATTTTATACGCCATCTCATATTGAGAAATGCGCGACAGGATCTCCGGATCTTTAAAGGTGTTATATGTTTCCTGGTTAACTTTATTGATGGCGTCAATAGAAGCTTTGCGCAAATCCTTATCTATCCCTTCGGGGTTATTAATGAACAGAACCGGGTCGCCTTCCGAACGGCATTGCACGCCCTGGTAAACAGACGGAAGGAAACCGCTTCCCCAAACGCTTTTCCCGGCGTCCGGATTTTTACCCCCCGAAGTCAGCACTACAAATGCCGGCAGGTTGCTGTTTTCCGTACCCAATCCATAGCTCACCCAGGCGCCCATACTCGGCCGGCCGAGGCGTGCGCCTCCGGTATGCATGAGCAGTTGGGCGGGTGCATGATTGAACTGGTCTGTTTTAACGGCTTTCAGGAAGCTTACCTCATCGGCTACCGTGGCAAAATGCGGTAGATGATCAGACACCCATGCCCCGCTTTGACCTCTTTGTTTGAACACTGCCTGAGGTCCCAGCATTTTGGGTACGCCCTGTATAAAGGCAAAGCGTTTCCCTTCTAACAGGGAGGGCGGACATTCTTTCCCGTTTAATTTTAAAAGTTCGGGTTTGTAGTCGAACAATTCCAACTGAGAGGGCGCTCCTGCCATGTGTAAATAAATAACCGACTTCGCCTTACCCGGAAACATCGGTGGGTGAGCGGCTAAGGGATTGTTGCTGTTAAAGGCATTCAGCGGCGCATCCTTAGAACCAAAGAAATCGCAGCCGGTTAATAAGGAACCAAAAGCCAGGGCGCCCATGCCTGTAATACTGTCTTTGAGAAAATGCCGGCGGGTGACAAATTCCAGTGACTTCATCCGGGCCTCACGCGCGATACGATCGTTATTCAATTCTTTTTGCGTCATGTTTCTTAACTTATTCGTTTCCAATGGGGAAAATCAAATCATAATTTATAGGGTTCTCCGGTTAGTTCCTGGTGATATACTCATCTAAATTCAGCATGGCATTAGCCACTACTATAAGCGCTGCTCTTTCCGGCGTATTGTATCCCGTTTCCGCACCCATCATTTCGCAGGTTTTTTCCGCATCGTCTTTAAACTGCCGTAAAGCCTGTTGATACAAATCCAGCAGGGGCTGCAATTTTTCTTTTGTGATCGGTTTAAACAGGGCTAATTCGTAGCCTTTGCTGATCTGCTGCTGCACGTCCGCGCCTCCTTCTTTTTCCATTCTGGCTGCATAATGCCTGGCCATTTCTATAAAACCTTCATCGTTTAATGTGGCTAAAGCCTGCAAGGGGGTGTTGGTACGGATACGCCTCGATACACATACTTCCCGGGCTACGCCGTCAAAGCTGAGCATAGAAGGAAAAGGCGCCGTACGCTTCCAGTAGGTATATACCGCCCGGCGGTACTGATCCTCGCCCGTGCTTTTTTTCCATACGTTTCCGTCATAGGGAGACAGCCATATGCCAGGTGGTTGTGTGGGCATTACGCTGGGTCCGTACATTTTGGAGCTCAGCAATCCTGAAACCATCAGGGCCTGATCCCTGATCTGCTCTGCCGACAATCGTACCCGGGGTCCACGGGCGTAATACCGGTTAAAAGCATCCTTCTTTAGCATTTCTGGTGTAACCAGGTTGTCCTGCATATAAGTTGCCGACATCACAATGGTTTTGATCAATTTCTTTATGCTCCATTGATAGTCATTCATAAATTGCCATGAAAGCCAGTCCAGTAAATCTTTATGGGTAGGATCAATGCCCTGTGAGCCCAGGTCTTCCAGGGTTTCCACGATCCCCTGACCCATCAGTTGTTCCCAGATACGGTTGACCATCGTTCGGGATGTGAGCGGATTTTGTTTATCTGTCAGCCACATGGCCAGTCCCAGCCGGTTACGCGGTGCCCCTTCGGGCATGGGGTTTAAAGAGCCTGGCACGTCCGGTTCTACTTTCTCGCCCTTCACCATCCAGTTCCCTCTTTCGAAAACCTGCGTGGTGCGTGCCATATCCCTGGGGTTTTCCATCATAACGGGGGTTATGGCTTCGGGAGAGGCAGACGCCAGCTGATTGAACCAGGCATAAGCGCTGTCATATCCTTTTGCTCCTTTTCCGGGGAAAGCAGATCCAAAATAAAACCAGTCGAAGTAGGCTAAGGTCTTTTCATTGGTTTTTTCCACGCCCGGATTATGATAGCTAAGGTACAGGTCGTGTACACCGGATACCGGGTTTTGTAGCAAAATGCTTTGATTTTCCCAGCCTTTGGAAGAACGGATCGGCATGGAAGTTAATATGGCCCCGTTGGGCTGATCTATGCGGATGGTTAATTTTCCTTTGTCCATATCCGCACGGTAACGGTAAAACAGGGTGCTTTTGTTGGTAAGATCCACGCCGGGTATGCGGCTGACGGAATTATTTCTCACTGCCAGCCGGGTATCCGAAATGGAACTGTTCACTAAATGATCAGCAAAGTGGGTATAGACTGCCGGCTGCCAGGTTTTTACAAATCGAATAACTTCCTGCGTTTTTTCTTTACCCGCGGTTTCTTTCAGCCATTCGGTCAGCTTTTCTAATTTTGCCTGGTCTTTCGGGTTAAACTCCCGCAATTGCGGATAATCTCCCGTAACATCCTCATCCCTGGTATTGTTATAGAAGGCGAGAAACTTGTAATACTCTTCAAATTTGATCGGATCGTAAGGGTGACTGTGGCATTGTACACAGGCAAAAGTGGTGCTCAACAGGGTTTCCCAGGTGGTATTCACCCGGTCTATCACCGCGGCGGTTCTGAATTCTTCATCATCGGTTCCTCCTTCGTCATTGGTCATCGAATTGCGGTTATAGGCGGTGGCGATCAATTGTTCATCCGTGGCATCCGGCAGCAGATCGCCTGCAATCTGCTCCGTTAAAAACTGATCGTACGGCATGTCATTATTAAAAGCCCGGATCAGCCAGTCGCGGTATCGCCATATAGAACGGTACCCGTCTTTTTCGTATCCCTTGCTGTCTGCATAACGTGCCAGATCCAGCCACATCGCCGTCCATTTTTCTCCATAATGGGGAGACGCTAAAAGTTCATCTATTAATTTCTCATAAGCGTCCGGGCTGTTATCGTTGAGGAATTTCCGGGCCATATCGGGATTGGGCGGAAGCCCGGTAATATCCATGCTTACTCTTCTGAGAAGGGTGGCTTTATCTGCCATCGGGGAAGGCTCTAATTTTAATTCCCTGAGTTTGTCTGAAATAAAATAGTCAATTTCATTATGTGTCCATTTGTTCCCGGATGAAAAGAGGCTCCGGAATCCACCGGCGCCGTCCGGTACAGGCGTCGGTGCAACCGCAACATAAGACCAATGATTGCCCCAGTGGGCGCCTTCTTTGATCCATTGCCGCAACATATCAATCTCCTTTGAAGACAAAGGTTTATGTTGATAGGGCATCCGTTCTTCCGGATCTTTGCTGGTAAGACGGCGAATCATTTCACTGTTATCCGGGTCGCCGGGGATGATGGCAAATTTGCCGCTCTCTCCTTTAGCCAGTGCTTCATCGTGAAACAGGAGACTATACTTTGATTCTTTTTTCACCCCGCCGTGACAGGAAATACATTTCCTGTTGAACAGGGGTTTTATATCTGTATTGTAATCTATTTTTTTACTGCTTGTCAGACCGGTGGTGGCAATAAGGGCCACAACCAGCACTGCCGAAATAAGCAATAGTTTTTTATACAGTTTGAGATTCATCATGGCAAACAAATGGCATTAAAAGGGAAAGATACAAAATATCGTATTTCTTTGGAAGAGGGGCGGGGAAGAATTGTTCCAGACTCAAAAACAGCCCCTGGCTGAACCGTCTGAAGATAGTCCATAGCATCAGAACCGGAACCAGCACCGCCGGCCGGCTATTTTATATTCCCTCCCACGCTCAGTCCGCTGGGCACGGCGTCAGGTATGGTTCGGTCAAACTTGTCGTCGTTCAACGTGTTGAGAAACTCTATGATACGCGGTATATTTTTAAATTCCACTTTGATCTTAACAGCGAGGGAGTCTAATTGCTCCCTGGGTACGTGCGGGTTGGGCAATGGCTTCCCGTTCAGATCTTCATAGAAGGTCATTACCTGATCCAGGGTCTTTAATTTGCCGCTGTGCATATAAGGCGCCGTGTAGCGCAAATTACGCAGGGTTGGCGTGCGGTAGGCAAAGGTGTTATTAAATCCCGAGTCGAGGAAGCCTAATTTCTCTTCATTCTCCGCAGCGCCCAATACATGCAATTTAAAATCGGACAGCATAGGCCCATTGTGGCAGAGTGCGCATCCGGATTCGATGAACAACTGCATCCCTTCTTTTTCGGAAGCCGTAAGTGCATTGGCGTCGCCACGCATAAATTCATCAAACCGCGAATTATTGGCCACCAGGGTACGTTCAAAGCTGGCAATAGCCTTTGCCATATTCATTTCTGTTACCGGCTCTTCATCTTCGCTAAAGGCGGCTTTAAACAATTTCCGGTATCCGGGTATTGCCTTCAGTCTTTTTACCACCACCGGCAGCATTTCATGTTCTTCTATTTGCCGTCCGCGCATTTCCTCCAATTGTTTGATGGGTTGCAAAGATTGTAGTTCTAAGCTTTTTACCCGGGTATCCCAGAACATGGGGGCGCCTTCCGGAGTATAGTCTCCTTTTTCATCTATTCCGTTGAAGGCCGTATTTATCAGGGAAGGCGCATTTCTTTTGGCGAAGGGAATATCGTTTGTGGCATTAAATTGCCGTTTTGAGCCGAAGCCCGTGCCATTAACACCGATAGGGAGCTCCAGCATATCCGAATATCCGAATTCCGGATGGTGGCAGGTAGCGCAGGCTACGTCTTTATTTCCGGAAAGAATCGGGTCAAAGAAAAGCAAACGGCCCAGTTCCACTTTTTCCGCGGTAGATGGATTATATTCGGGAGATTTGAATACGGTGGGTAAGGCGGCAATGGTTCCCAGGTCTTCGGGTTTTTCCTGCCGGGCTACGGTTCGTTTCTTTTTCCGATTATCCTGTTGCTGACAGGCTTGCATTAAAAAAACACACAGGGTGATAAAGAGAATAAGGGTTAAAATAACGGTCCGGCGCACAATCAAAAGAGATTTTATAGTGACTACTAAATTTAAGAGTAATAAAGCTACTGAAAAAAGGGTTATGATTTCCGAAACTCCAAAGGTTTACGGCCCCGGCGAGAGGCTGCCAGGCTCTTACTTATGCCCCGGGTATCCCGTTTAATCTTCCCCGTAGTGTTCAATACTTCAATCCGGGACTGCTTTATCGTTGTTCGCGGGAGGGATGATCTTTTTCCCTTTGACCAGTTTAATCCGGAGTTTCTTGGGTCTCAGGGGCTCCTCTTCCTCCTCGCCCAGCAAATATCCCCAAACAGTCAATGCTTCCACCCTGTCGAACACGATCTTCATTATTGCTATCACGGGTATGGAAAGAAACATGCCGGATATACCCCAGAGAAGTTCCCCGATCACCAACCCCAGTAATGCGATCAGAGAATTGATCTGCACCTTGGAGCCCACCACTTTGGGCATGATAAAATTGCTGTCTATAAGGTGTATAACTATAATGGCGATGATCACAAATACAACATGGGAGCCGGAGGAGGTTGCAAAAGTAATGAGGCTGGTAAGCAACGCGGATGAAGCGATGCCGATATAGGGAATGATGTTGAAAATGCCGGTGATAAGCGCCAGCATTATGGCATACTTTATTCCGATGATACTATAGGCGGTGAAAGCCATGCCCGCAACCAGGGTGATTTGTATCAGCAACCCAAGCATGTATTTTTTTACAATGAATTGTACCTGTTCGAATATTTCCAGCACAACCGGTTTATGGTTTTCATGAAACAGGCGTACAAAGAAAGTTGAAATATGGGTTCTGTAGTAGAGCAGGAAAAAGGTATATAATAAAGTAAATACAAATAGCAGAACGGTGGATGAAATGGATAAAATGGTTTGCCCCAGCATACTGGTTCCGGCTCCCAGGGAGTCGGTCATGGCTTTATCCAGGTAGGTTACCTGTTCTTTATATTTTATACCGTATTTTGTAGTGATCCATGTTTGCAGGTCTTTTATTGAATCCTGTATTTGTTGCTGAAAAGCCGGCCAATCTTCGCGAAGCCTTGATAACTGGGAGCCCAGGATAAAGAACAGGATTGCAACAGACAGCAGGAGCAGCAGGATGGAAATAACGCAGGATAAAGAACGCGGAAAGTTCAGCCTGTTTTCGAGAAACTTTGCCATGGGCAACAGCAGGGCTGATACAAGTAATGCAAGCAACAAGGGTTCCAGCACCGTTTGCCCGATCAGCGCAATATAGCCCAGGCAGATAAGAATAAGGAGTGTGCTTAATAATTTTAAGTAAAAAGGAAGCACCGGTTTTCTGACCATACCCTGAATATTTTATTGTTTCTGCCAGGACAGCAGCCCACTAAGTTAATTTATTTAATCTATGCGGATTTGCAGGAACCGGTACCGGCTTATGGAAATAAGATATCTATTGAGGGGAATATCTTGAAATCGAAAATTTTTCATCCGGAAAACATGCATATTACCGGGGTGAAATATTTGCAATACAGGAACATATTCCTTTATCTGCTATTCATGAAGAAACGGCATTGGTTGAACCGTCTGCGTAAAAGCAGCTTTCCCTTCTTCTAACCGCAGGAAATGGGTTACACATTCGGGTATGTCGTCCTTATAATGGCTCACATACAAGAGCGTTGTTTCAAATATGGCGCAGATATCGTTGATGATCTGTTTGAATTGCTGTATCTGTGTGATATCCAGCCCCTGGCAGGGTTCATCTAAGATCAGCAGGGGCGGATTTTTTACCAGCGCCCGCGCAAGCAGTACCAGCCTTTGCTCTCCTAAAGAAAGCGAGGATAATAATTTGTTTTGTACGGGTTCAAGATGGAACAGGGTAATCCATTGCGCTACCTGCTGGCGCTGTTGTTCATGGAGTGGTCTGAATAGCCCGATGGTATCAAAAAGCCCGGAAGCGATGGTTTCGGAGCAGGTAGCCGAATAATCAAAATATAAGTGTAATTCGGGCGACACATAACCGATCTTTCTTTTGATATCCCATATACTCTCCCCACTTCCCCTGCGCTGATCAAAAAGATAGATCTCGTTGGCGTAAGCTTTGTTATTGTCTCCCGTGATAAGGCTCAGCAGGGTTGACTTTCCCGCGCCATTGGGCCCGGAGATACTCCACCGTTCCCCCTTTTGTACTTCCCAGTGAATGTTTTTCAAAATATCTCTTTCTCCGTACCGCACATTTACATCCACCATTCTGACGGCAAACCGGAACCGGCTTTCCACCGGGGCGTGTATCGCGTTTAACAGGGGCTTGTTGATGCGAAACGGATCAGCGACAGGCAGCGCATCCGCTTTAAAATTTTCTCTTTCAACTGTGGAAATGAGTTTCCCTTCTTTCAGCGTTGCCACATGGGTAATGCACCCCGGGATTTCCTTCCCCGTGGTAAGCAATATGATATTTACTCCCGATTTGCCGAGCGTATTGATGATGTCGGAAAGTGTTTCGCGCCCCCCCGCATCCAACCCGATGTAGGGATTATCCAGGATCAGCAACCGGGGCATTTTTAGTAAGGCCTGTGCAATTTGTAATCTTTTGTTTTCACCGTTGGATAATTGTATCAACGGCTCGTGCATCACATGTTCAATACGTAACAGACCGGCCAATGATTTTATACTGATACCGGCAGCCGGCTCTTCGTGCATCGTATCGTCATTATACAAAACTTCCGCAACGGTCAGTGTATCTGCTGCATCCGAAGCATTATACCGTTGTTGATAATAGAAATCGGAGGTGTTGGAACGGTTCTTAAACCGGTGTTGCTGCTCCACCACCAGGGTCAGCGGCCGGGTGTTCGTCTGGTTATTAAAAATGATCTGTCCTGAGTAGTGATGCCTGCCCGCCAGGGTATGCGCCAGGGTGGTTTTGCCGCTGCCGGAAGCACCTGTAATGGCCCATTGTTCTCCCGGCTGAATGGTAAGGTTCAGGTGATCAATGATATTTTTACCGTTGAGCCTAACGGTAAGTTGTTTCAGTTCTAAAAAAGGAAAAGCCATTCCGGGGCTAAATTAATAAATATATTGTATTGTTGTGAGCCGTGAGCAATGAGGGGTGCATTTAAAATTGTCGCAGGCGGGTGGTGACACCCGCCTGTAGCGTCCGCTACCGGTCGGTGTCCCACCGACCGGAAAATTATATAGGGCGCGACAATTTTAAATGCACCCTAGCAATGAGCAATGAGCTTTGAGCCGTCAGCAATGAACTATCAGCAATATTTGCGCAACTTGAAACCTGTAATTTGCAACAGGTCGCAGGTTCCAGGGGATTGCCTGATACCTGCCTGCATTCCCTCCCCTCTGTTCCCCGGCAACGTATTTTTCCCCTTCCGTTCGTCAGGGCGGGCATTACCTCATTTCCCTCACCGCGCCTTTGAACCTGTGCACCGACAGCACTTCATTGCTTTTTTCCAACCGGAGGCCGATTTGTGTGCGGGCCGATAGTCGTGAAAAAGCGCCGTTATTGATATAATGCAGAGCGCTGGCCAAACAACTTTCATCCACATCCCCCCAGGGCTTGTCCAGACCATCATCAACCATAGCATCGGGTGTTATCCCGTTAAAATAATTCCCCTCACCGTTTTTATTAACACTTCTGAAAGACACGGGGAAGATATACCAATCGCCTACCCCGATGTTAAAATAACCTACCGGCTTACCATTGCTGGGTCTGCCCACCAGCTTTACCTCCATATACGGCTTCAGGCTATTGATCAGGAGCTCACTTGCTGAAGCTGTATTTTTGGTGGTAATAAAGAAAATCCGGTTCAGGTTCAAATTCCCTTTCTTTAGGTAATTAATGGTCGTGTCAAAAAGGGTTTGATAATTATCATTAAACGCTTCTTTCAGCATCACGCCCCGGTTTCCTGCGGCAGGCACCAGGTAGTTGGCCATTTCATTCTGTAATTCCACAAAGCCCCCGCCGTTGTATCGCAGGTCAACAATCAGGTCATTGATCCCGGCGGCGGCAAACCGGTTGAAGAGGCTGCCAAACCGGCTTTTCATCAAGGGAATATCTCCTAAAAATGAATTCAGAACAAAATACCCGGTCGTATGCGAACCGGTAGTATAAACGGTATCCAGTAAAACGGGCTCCTCCTGGTAAGTAGAGGCAGTAAGCGATATCCCCACCTCCGTGCCATCCGGTTTTTTAAAGATAAAATCTGCCGACGGGCTGTCAAATACGGCATCGCTGATCCGCGAAATAGTGGCGTCATCCGTATTGATATCAGTATTATCGTTCACCGATAGGATCTGCCAGCTTCGTTCAATTCCTGCCGCCGCAGCGGGAGATGCAGGTTCCACGTAACTAACGCGCAGATCGTTCTCCGACCGGAAAAAAAGACCCAGCCCAAGATCGCCGCTGATACCTGAACTGAGATTATCCCAGTCTGATTTTTTTATGGCAAAACTCCACCGGTCCACCGGCTGGGAGAAACCCGGTTCTATACTGTAAGGACGGATGGCCTTCATAACCGCATCGGGATCGGTAAGCGATCTGATATTCAATACAGCCGGAAGATGGCTGTTCCAAAGGTAAATATCCTTCGCGTAACTCCAGGCGCTGTCCTTTATTTTGTCCGTGGAGTTATAATTGCCTGATGAAAGGTCGTCCCTTCTACAACTAAAGACCATTAACACCGATGCGGTGAGGACGAAAAAAGTCAGATGTTTCCGTTTCATACTGCTGCTGTTAAAACCTGGGATGCCCACCTCATTACCAGTAAAACGTTCTGTTATGAAATTAGGTATTTATATGGTTCGGAAAGATGAGGAATTGATCCTTAACAATTATTTTCATAAAAACCTAACCTGTCAGGTTGGGGTTTGATAATCTCTGGTTCATGGGGAGCTAACCTGACAGGTTATCCCTCTATCCATCAAAATCCATATTGCAATTCACCCATTCACTATCAAAACCGGCATTGTATTTTTTATAAAATGCTTTGGCCGGTTCATTCCAATCCAATACCTGCCACATCATGCCGGTAAATTTTCTCTCCTTCGCTTCCTGCACCAACCGATCCATCAGCAGGCTACCGATACCTTTCCCCCGCCAGGATTTTGTAACAATAATGTCTTCTAAATACATCCGCTGTCCCTTCCAGGTGGAATAACGGATATAATACAAAGCAAAAGCAACGATCTTCTTATCTCCTTTGGTTTCCGCAGGAACTTCCGCTACGAAGGCCCACCATACCGGATCGGCGCCAAAACCGCTTTCTGTAAAATGCTCCGGGCTAACGGTTACTTCCTGCGGCGCTTTTTCAAATTCCGCCAGCTCATGCACTAATTCGAGCATCCGGGCACAATCTTCTTTTGCAGCAGGTCTGATAGTTATATTCACCATACAATTAGCTAATAAAAAAACTTTAATTCAACGCCTGGTCCAGGTCATTCAGGATGTCCTCGATATTTTCCATTCCCACACTCATGCGGATCAGGCCATCTGTTATGCCATATTGCTCCCGTTGCTCTTTGGGAACACTGTAATGAGTCATAGATGCGGGATGCGACAACAGCGTATCGGTGGTACCGAGAGAAACGGTTCGGGTACACAATTGCAATTTGTTCATGAATTTGATCCCCGCCTGTAATCCGCCCTTCAATTCGAAGCTCATCATAGCCCCGGGATGCCGCATCTGTTTCTTAGCCACTTCATAATCGGGATGGGAGGGTAAGCCGTTGTAATTAACGGAAGCCACGGCGTGATGACTACTCAGCAGTGCGGCCACTTTTTCCGCATTTCCGCAATGCCGTTCCATTCTCACCTCTAAAGTTTTGAGCCCGTTGATCAGCATAAAAGCGTCAAAAGGGCTGCTGCTACCGCCTAAAGCTTTATAAATTTTATAGGTTCTACCTTTCATGAATTCCACATCTTTCCCTATAAATATACCGCCTATCGCTGTGCCATGGCCGTTCAGAAACTTAGTAGTGGAGTGCACTACGAAATCCACGCCGTGTTTGAAAGGCTGTTGAAGGTAGGGAGTAGCGAAACTGTTGTCGCAGGCTACCAGTTTCCCGTATTGTTTGCCCAGGCTGGTGAGCGCTGCAATATCCACACACTGGATGGTAGGATTAGCGGGCGTTTCCAGGTAGATCAGTTGGATAGCCGGATGCTTTTTCAGCATTTCTTCCGCAAGGTTGAGGTCCCGCAGGTCGGCAATAACCGCCTCTACTCCAAAACTTGGTAGCAGGTTGTTCAGATACTCCTGGGTTCCGCCATACAGGGAATAATGCGACAGCACTTTATCGCCTGCTTTCAGAGTGCTCATCATCAGGGCGCTGATAGCCGCCATTCCGGATGACTGGAGATAGGCTTTCAACGGCAGTGGTTTCCCCTGTTCATCGCCAAAGCCGAACGTTTCCATAGCCATGATCTTTTCTTCCGCTTCCCGGAAGGTAGGATTGCCCCAGCGGGTGTAGATATAGCCTTCCTCCTTTCCGCTGAACCGGCGCATGCCCTGCTCGGCATCGTCATATACAAAAGTGGAAGTGGCATAAATAGGTGTAAGATGGGCATAATTGGGGTCCTGGCGATGCCCTCCGTGAATGGCCAGGGAACTGAAACCGGTATAGGAAAACTGATGTTCTGACATGAATTACAAATTAATTATTGATTTCAAAGAGTGGATCAAAATTACGTGAAAAGGAGCGGCATACCACTTTAAAACGAAAGTGTTCGTTGTGTTGCCTTTGTAAAAAACACCAAACCCACCGTGGTCGTGGTGGGTTCGATCAATACCGGCCGTTCCGTAGCAGGACACCCGGCACTATAAAATTGTTGGATTGCGGAAAATTATTCCACAATAAAATCGCCTTTCATAAAGGTATAGTGCCCGGGGAAGCTGCAGATAAAGGGGTAGGTACCTGCTTCGGGAGCGGTAAATTCGATAGTAACGCTTTCTCCGGCACCAATCACTTTAGTATGTGCAATTACATTTCCGGCTTCTGATTCGGGAAAATAATCGTTGTCTTTAGCGCTGATGGCTTTGGTAGCGAAATCAGCAATATCGGTGCCCGGTTTCAGGATAACGACATTATGCCCCATAGCTTCTTTCGACAATTTACCGGAGTGGTGCAGGGTAAGGGTCACTTTTTGTCCGGCTTTGGCCCTCAGTTCTGATTTGTCGAATTTCATATCATCCGTACCGGTAATTTCCAGGGTTACGCCTTCTGCAGCAGGCGCTTCTACTGCCGGTTGGTCTGCAGCAGGTGCAGCCGGCTGATCAGTTGCATTGGAAGACTCATTGCTTCCGCCACAGGAAGCCAATGCTACGACACCGGCGAAGAGTGCATACTTAATAATTTTCATAATATATAAATTTTTCGCAAAGGTACACTGCTATTTGTAACAAAAAAGAAAATTGTGGTTAATGAAGTGTTTCTCATGCAAAATTTCCCGAAATGATAAAAAGAGAAGGGGAATATGGAAGTACCTGCCCTGTGCATATAACTGTCAGGTTAAGTTTTTAGGAACTAAAGGCCATCAATCCCAACCTGACAGGTTTTTTAAAAGGGCTTGTCCCTGTGCGTATTAACCTGTCAGGTTAAGTTTTTAAGAACTAAAGACCATCAATCCCAACCTGACAGGTTTTTTAAAAGGGCTTGTCCCTGTGGGTATTAACCTGTCAGGTTAAGTTTTTAAGAACTAAAGACCATCAATCCCAACCTGACAGGTTTTTTAAAAGGGCTTGTCCCTGTGGGTATAACTGTCAGGTTAAGTTTTTAAGAACTAAAGGCCATCAACCCCAACCTGACAGGTTTTTTAAAAGGGCTTGTCCCTGTGGGTATTAACCTGTCAGGTTAAGTTTTTAAGAACTAAAGACCATCAATCCCAACCTGACAGGTTTGCTTTTAGAAGGGCCTGCCCTGATTAAAAACATTCATTATTTTGTCTTACCGCAATTATATAGCCAATGGACAGTCCTATGAGATGTGTGCTATATTTATTGTATGAGGTTTCGGTGCCGGCAATTGTAACGGCAGCGTTTACTAAAACGTTTATATGGATATCAAAGCAGTACGTGCCTGATGAGTTCAAAAGCTACCTATATTATTTTATTCGATGCCAAATGTGTAATAAATAGTAACTTGGTGCCTCATGCAGAACGAGTTACAGATACAATACTGGGTGGAACAGGTAGCCTTGTTTAATGACCAGTCTGCATTCGAAAAAATATTTCTTCACTTCAATGATGGTTTGTATAACCTGGCCGGTTCTTTTGTTAAAGATGAACAGGCAGCAGAGGAGATCGTGTCGGATACCTTTATTAACCTCTGGCGTAACCGGGTGCGGTTACTGGAGATTGAAAACCTTAAAGTGTATTTGTATGTCTCGGTAAAAAATCTTTCTATAAAACGCCTCAGCCGCAACAGGTCGCAGCCCGATTTCAGCATCAACGACATTTTTCTTCCCCATTTGGCAGATACCAGTTTGGATCCTGAAGATATCCTGGTATCAAAAGCCATGCTGCAATCGTTGCATGCGGCCATTGATGAGCTTCCTCCAAAGTGTAAGCTTATTTTTAAACTGGTGCGGGAAGACGGACTTAGATACAAAGAGATCGCGCAGATACTCAATATCTCCGTCAAAACCATAGACGCCCAGATGGCTATTGCCACAAAACGCATCGTGCAATCGCTCAGTCTTATTATCCAGAAATAAAATCATTATTTTTTTGATTTTCTTTAGGGGATTTTTGTCTTTTTAGACTCCTTTATGCTGAATCAATTGAATTTTCAGCTTCATGCCCAATAATAAAATATGGCAATTAGTTGCACGAAAGTTGTCTGATGAGGCTTCCCCGGAAGAACGAAAGGAGCTGGAATCTTTGCTGCAGAAGGATCCTGAACTGGCTTATCAGGTGGATATCTATTGCCATTATTTCGATCATCCCTCCCGGGAAACAGACCGCACGGCAGCAGCAAAGGAGAAATCGCTTGATTTTTTCAGGCGGCAATTTGAAGCCGGGTTTGCATCTCCCCCGGAAATTTATCCTGCCGCTTTTCCGGAGCCAAAACCAGGTGCCCGCCCGCTTAAAAGGTGGGTAGCGGTTGCCGCCGGTTTAATTACTATTGCAGTCACTTTTTTTTTCCTGACCGAAAACAAAAACAAGCATCACCAGCTTTCACAGCATACGCAAAATGAGGTCAATACCCTGCCGGGAATACGCTCCAGAACCATCCTGCCCGATGGCAGCGTGGTATGGCTGAACGCTGACAGTAAAGTGATATACGATGAAAACTTCAGGGGGAATCTTCGTGAAGTACACCTGGAAGGGGAAGCCTTCTTTGATGTGGTAAAGGATGATGCGCGTCCCTTTATTATACACACGAAGACCATAGACGTCAGGGTGCTGGGAACGGCGTTTAATGTACGGTCTTATGGAAACGAGAATAGTACGGAAACCGCTCTCTTTCGCGGATCGGTGGAAATTACGTTGCGGAACAAGCCGGATAAAAAAATCGTATTAAAACCTAATGAAAAAATAAAAATATCCAATAAATCGGCCGACGGAATAGAAAGCCGGAACCTGGCATCCGCTTCAGGTAAGAATAATACAAATGCACTGTCCATGCAGGTTAGCAAGGTACATTTTCGTGAAAAGGACAGCAGCGCCCTGGATGTCTTGTGGGTAAAAAACAAACTGGCATTCGATGCGGAAACGCTGGAGCTGGTGGCAAAGAAAATTGAAAGGTGGTATGACGTGAAAGTGAAGATCGAAAATGATGATCTCAGGAATGTAGCCTACAGCGCCATATTTGACAATGAGAATATTGAAGAAGTGATGGAAGCTTTAAAGATCAGCGGCAATTTTAAATATACGATTGACAAAGATGTGATCACCATCCGGTAAACCCCGGGTTACGATACAGTGAGATTCGGTTCCGGAGAGGGAAAATAATTTTATAACCATAAAATACCGTTTAATGAATAGAGTTACATAAAACCGAAACAAAAAGCGGAGAATGTTGCGACCATTCTCCGCCAAACAACAAGACAAACCTGCCGTTAGGCAGTTCTTATCATTTTAAATCAAAGCCAAGATATGAAAAAAAGTAAATACGGCATACCGGAGGGTATGCGCCGTTTGTTAATTAATTGCCTGCTTATGACTAAAATGGCATTATTCCTTGTTATTGCTTTTTCCACACATGCTTTTGCCGGTGGTTACGGACAGAACATCAATCTCAGTCTTCAGAAGGTTCAGATTAAAAAAGTGCTTAAAACCATTGAAGATCAGGGTGATTTCCGCTTTGTATATAAAGACCAGCTGCTCCGTGGCAATCATCTGGTAAGTATAGATGTGAAAAATGCCAGCCTTGACGAAGTGCTCAGTAAAATATTCAGGAACACCCATCTTACGTATCGCAGGCTGAGTCCTCAATTGGTAGTGATCGTAGGAGATAAGATCACTGAAAGCCAGTTAGCGGCGGCAGCCATCGCCGTTACGGGAAGGGTGATAAATGACAAAGGAGAACCGCTGCCGGGCGTGAGCGTGGTAGAAAAGGGCACCAACAATGGTACCACCACCAGGGCAGACGGTACTTTTTCCATTGAGGTAAGCAGTACATCAGCGATACTTACCTTTAGCTATGTAGGTTTCAGAAACGTGGAAATAGCCGTAAACAATCCTTCTGCGTTGGCGAACGTAATATTGCAACCCGATGTAAATAGCCTCGACGATATAGTGGTGATCGGATACGGCACAGTTAAAAAGTCCGACCTGACAGGTGCTGTGGCAGTAGTGAAAGCGGATAAACTGATGGATATGCCGGTGCCTAATATCACACAGGCGCTGCAGGGTAAGGTGGCAGGTGTGGACGTAAGTGTGAATAGTAATGCACCGGGCGCAGGAGCCAAAGTGAGAGTAAGGGGTCTGGGATCTATTAACTCAAGTCTCGACCCGTTATATGTGGTGGATGGCGTTGCAGGCGTGGATGGCAATAGTATCAATCCAAACGATATCGCTTCCATTGAAGTTTTAAAAGACGCTTCTTCTACCGCTATTTATGGTGCGCGGGGCGCCAACGGTGTGATCATGATCACTACCAAACGCGGCAAAAGCGGGGGCGCGACGGTTACTTACGATGGCAATGTAAATGTAGCCCAGCTATACAGGCACCTGCCCGCACTCAATTCGGAAGAATTTATAGAAGTATATAACACCGCCTTTGCCAATGGCCAGAAATTTGATCCCCTGGGGGCTGTTTGGACGCCACCCAAAGAGTTGAATCATATCAACTATCCTTTGCTGTTTGATGCCAATGACAAGCCGCTTTATAATACCAATTGGGAGACAGAGGTGTACAAGCCCGCTCTGTCGCACAGTCATCAGTTGAATTTCCAGGGTGGTAACGAAAAAACGGTATATAGCCTTTCGTTGGGTTATCTGAACCAGGATGGCATAATGACCACCTCGAACTTCAACCGCTATTCGGCAAGATTTACGCTGGATACCGATATCAAAACCTGGCTTAAGCTGGGTGGAAGTATGTCGGTTATAAAAAGCCAGCAACGCATGGTATCTGACGGGAATGGCGGTTTAAATGTGCCCAGGATGGTAACCGAGGAAGTTCCATTGCTCCCGATAAAATACCCTGACGGCACCTGGGCCGGAAACAGCGATATTGACGGATTGGAAGGCGGCGCTAACCCGGTACATATAGCCAACAACCGCTACACGCTCAACAACAATTTTCAGACCCTGGGAAATACCTATTTGGTGTTTAAGTTAGCAAAAGGTCTTGAGTTTAAATCTGATTTCGGCTATAATTTGAATGATCAAAAAAACAATTTCTATTCCGCCGGCGATCTCCATAATTTATCGCAGGATCAGGGAGGAGTAGCTAATATCAACGCTTATAAGAACAGCTACTGGCAATCGGAAAACTATCTCACATGGAATAAGGACTTTGATAACGGGCACAGGATGACAGCGCTGCTGGGCGCTTCATGGCAGGAATATACACAGGAGAGGGTGCGCTCGGAAACACAGAACTTCATTGACGATATTTTCCAGTGGTATTACCAGCAGGCGGGTTCGGTTCGTTCGGCCAATGAATCACAGAATTACAAATGGGCGATGAACTCATATTTTGCCCGCGTTACCTATAATATCAGCGACAAATACCTGTTTACTGCAACCGGCCGTTATGATGGCTCTTCAAAATTCGGGGCCAATAACAAGTATGCTTTCTTTCCGTCTGTGGGCGCTGCCTGGAGAATTTCCAACGAAGATTTCATGCTTGACAACACCCGGATCAGCGAGCTGAAAATAAGAGCAAGCTATGGCGCTTCCGGTAACCAGGAGATCGGGCAATACCAATCCATCGCGCAAATACAGCCGAGCACCACCGTATTAGACGGAAAGAGCACGTCCACCCTTATTCCAAGTTATCTTGGCAATCCCGATCTGAAATGGGAGGTTTCCCAGCAATTTGATGCGGGACTGGAACTTGGATTGTTTGATAATCGCGTGATGCTGAACGTTGACTTTTATAACAGGATAACCAAAGATCTGTTGCTTCAGGCGCCTATTCCCTGGGCGGCAGGCTTTAATAATAATTTCGTTTATATCAATGTTGGTTCGGTTAGAAACAGGGGTTTTGAGGCCAATTTAAACACGGTAAACATCCAGTCCCGGCATTTTACCTGGACCACTAATTTTATTTTCTCTACGAACAACAATAAAATACTCAAGCTTAAAGACGGTAATGCCGATATATTCCCCGGACCTAATTTCCTCGGACAGACCAATATACTCCGCGTGGGCGAACCTATTGGCTCATTCTGGGGCAGAACAAGATTAGGCACCTATAGTGACAAAGAAGCCGACCTGGCAGCGTCCCAGGGTTTAAAGCCGGGCGACAGGAAATATTTGTTGAACGAGGATGGTAGTGAAAACTACAGCATCATCGGCCGTGCTTATCCAAAATGGACCGGTACTTTCTCCAGCACCATGAATTATAAAAACTGGGATTTTTCTTTTGATATCCGGTTCGTGCAGGGGGTAAATACCGCAGCTACCTTTAAGCATTCATCTGAAGACAGGCAAACCATTGCCAATAGCCTGAAAACAGTGCTGGATGCATGGACTCCGGAAAATCAGAATACGATGATCTCCCAGGTAAGGAACTACAAATTTGCCCAGGATTCCAAATTCGATACCTGGTGGGTGGAAGACGGCTCATTTATCAGGGGTCAGAACTTTATTCTCGGTTATTCCATTCCATCTGCAGCCCTCGACCGGATGAAGATCAGCAAGCTGCGGTTCTATGCGAGTGTTCAAAACCTGTTTATTATCACAAAATACACCGGTTACGACCCTGAGGTGGATACCTATAATTCCAGCTATGGTAATAACGGGTCATTCTCCCAAAACCTCGACTTTTTCTCTTATCCGCGTCCCCGTGTATGGAATTTGGGAGTAACACTTAGTTTCTAACATCAAAAGAATGAATTATGAAAAAAATAAAATATCATTATATACTATTGTTTGCTGCGGTAATAGCAGGCGCCTCCTGTAAAAAGTTTTTAGAGGAAAACCCTACCAGTTTCATTACGCCGGAATCGTCTTTATCCAGCTTTAAGGTAGCGCGGGCTTTTGCCAGCGCCTGTTATCAAAACCTGCAGGGTTCCATGCTGGGAGGGCAACCGTCTTCTTACGGAGGTAACACCTGGAACCTGATGGAATTTATGACGGGTAAGTCGAACAGCGACCTGGGACAAACCAATTTTAATCTTTTCCAGAATTTAAATTATAATGCTACCTCTTTCTATGTGGATACCTGGTGGCAGAATTTATACAAAGGAATAGGAGCCTGCAACCAGGCAATTGAACAGCTACCTGGTATCACTGCTTCCGGGCTTTCGGATGAGGCAAAGACCAATATGCTTGCTGAAGCGCATACCATGCGGGCATTATACTATTTCTTTCTGGTAAGGATGTATGGAGCCGTGCCGAGTGTAACAGAGGTTGCCAAGGAGGTGTCAGGACTGAATTTGCCACGGACGGCGGCAAAGGATATATATGACAATATCATTATTCCCGATCTTTTATTGGCAGAGCAATCCACACTTCCCTGGAAGGACAATACAGGACTGGTATCTATGGGATTTATTAAATCTCTTTTGGCGGATGTATATCTCACCTATGCCGGTGCCGCTATCAATGGGGGAGACCAGTATTATACAGAATCCGCCAAAAGGTCATTGGATGTTATTAATAACGGCGGATATACGCTGTTCCCTGAGTATTCCGATATGATCAAACCGGGAAATAAGAACACGGGAGGATTCATCTTCCAGGTGCAGTATGCAGCAGCGGTGCCTTCCAATAACCCGCTTACGCCTTTAACGATTCCCAACTATTCGCGTATTTCCAAATATTCGGATGAATACGGCTCGGTATATCCTACGGAAGAGTTTGTTGCGTCATTCCCGGCAGGAGATAAGAGAGCGCGGGAGCGCCAGTTTTTTTATACCAGTTACCCAAATGCTGAAACGGGAGAGACTGTTAACTTTAGCGGACATTATATTTACAAGTGGTTTGATTCAACAGCCGTTGTTAATACCCTTAAGTCAGACCTGAACTATACGTTGTACCGCCTCGCCGATGTTATGCTCATGTATGCCGAAGCCTCCAACCGTGCTGAAGGCGCTCCCAATGCAAAGGCCATTGAGTGTGTAAATAGAATACGGGAAAGGGCAGACCTGGGTCCGGTCGGGGCTATGAGCCAGGATGCATTTGAAAAAGAAGTATGGTTGCAACGCTATTTTGAGCTGTGCTTCGAAAATAAAATGTGGTTCGATATGCTGAGAACAAGAAAGGTGCATAATGATATTACCGGCAACTGGGACGATTTCGTAGGTCATAAAACCGTATTCAATGCCACATTTACTGAAAAGCAATTGCTGTTCCCCGTGCCTCAGCAGGAAATAGATGTAAACCCGAATTTGTTACCAAACAATACAGGGTTTTGATTTTGTCCTGAAGCCGGATTCTTAATTGAAAAGGATCGCTTCAACAGATCAAACCGTATTGAATAATAATCGTACTCTGTCATATCCCCGGAAATAAGACTAAAAAGCTTTCCTTCGAGGAAGGCTTTTTAGTTTAATGCTTATTGCAGCACTGAAATTCCAGGTTTTCCTGCATTTACATTGCGTGTTCAAAACTAATATTTGTAGGAACCGGGATGATACTGCGTTTTCAGAAAACGATCTCCTGCAGCAATGCTCACCGGGAGATTCCCTGGCATTCGCCGGATTATTCCATAAGACAAACACACACCATAAGAACCAAAAACGCTCCTATGCAGGGTCATGACATAAGCGTTTCCGGAGGTTCCGGAAAAACCGATGAACCGAGCCTACGGCTCTCTATGTTTTGCTTTCTCCCTGATCTACCGGACTGAAGTCCGTTGTTATAACACGGAAATCGAGGCTACGCCTCTCTCACAACGATACGAAACAGCACTGCTATCCATAAAGTCCGTAGGACTGACTACATCTTGTAACTCCGGAATTTATTCCCGAGACAAGGAATACTCAGAGGGCACCAAGTGCCATAGGCACGACACATACATAGCGTGGCTACGCCTCTCTCACAACGATACGAAACAGCACTACTATCCGTAAAGTCCGTAGGACTGACTACATCTTGTAACTCCGGAATTTATTCCCGAGACAAGGAATACTCAGAGGGCACCAAGTGCCGTAGGCACGATGCATACATAGCGTGGCTACGCCTCTCTCACGACGATACGAAACAGGACTGCTATCCATAAAGTCCGTAGGACTGACTGCGTCTTGTAACTCGGGAATTTATTCCCGAGACAAGGAGCGTACCCGGAGGGCACCAAGTGCCGTAGGCACGATACATTTAGCCGGACTTTCCATCTCAGACATGAACCGTGTCTACGGCTCTCTATGTTTTACCGTTTAACTGATCCACTTCTAAAAAGAAGCAGTACATAAGTATAAAAGATTGCTTCACATCAATTCATGAAAAATATATTGGTCGTCATAAGTAATATCAAACTCTTCCAGTAATGCTACATATTCTTCCCTGAATGTTTTACGCCGATGATGTTCTTCCTGGTTGAGTATGTATTTAAATATCATATCTACGTCCCGCTGCCGATATGAAAAGACACCGTAACCTACCTGCCATTCAAATCTTTCTTCGGTGAGTTTATTGTCATTAATGTATTTAGACGATTTTGCCTTCACTGTTTTCATTAGTTCCGACACCGAAACAACAGGTTTCAACCCGATAAAGCAATGCATATGATCTTCTACCCCGTTTACGATGATAGTTTTACAATGCGCTTCGTTTATCAGGTTACCTATAACCGCCTGTACTTTACTTCTCCATATCTTATCAAGAACTGCTGCTCTGTATTTTACAGCAAAAACTGCCTGTATATACAACTGATGATAGGTGTTTGCCATAGTTGCATGTTTACTGCAAGATAAACATTTTATATATGAACCGAGCCTACGGCTCTCTATGTTTTGCCTTCTGCCTGATCTACCGGACTGAAGTCCGTTGTTATAACACGGAAATCGAGGCTACGCCTCTTGCAAAACAATACGAAACAGGACTGCTATCCATAAAGTCC
Source organism: Chitinophagaceae bacterium (assembly GCA_023957125.1). GTDB lineage: Bacteria > Bacteroidota > Bacteroidia > Chitinophagales > Chitinophagaceae > Agriterribacter. The sequence goes on along the minus strand of JAMLHL010000012.1, from coordinate 38,593 downwards.
GTAGGACCGGCTGTATCTTGTAACTCGGGAATTTATTCCCGAGATGAGGAGTGTGCCCGGAGGACACCAAGTGCCGTAGGCACGATGCATACATATCAAGGCTACGCCTCTTTTCAAAACTGTCTGAAATCGGATTTCTATCGTAATTTTGCCGGCTACGGCATATCTTTACCAATATTCATTTCTGCTCCAATTAACGGATCATGCAAAATACCCCGGCTCATAAAATACCGGTTGCTGAAGAAACGGCCTCGCGCAAAGACAGCCACCTCGATCTGGCGCTGCAATCGCAGAACCGCCAAACCGATCCCCGGTTTTATTACGAACCGGTGATGGCTGCCCATCCCGGGCCCGGCAGCACCTGGGATACCGTGCTGGGGAATAAAAAAATGCGATTCCCGATCTGGATATCCAGCATGACCGGCGGTACTACTAAAACAAACGAGGTAAACAAAAGATTGGCGACAACCGCAAAAAGATTTGGTTTGGGTATGGGTGTCGGCTCCGCCCGTATCGCTGTTGAAGACCCCGCAAAAGCGGAAGATTTTGCGCTGCGGAAGATATTAGGAGAGGACGTTCCTTTCTATCTTAATTTCGGGATTGCCCAGGTTGAAGCATCATTAAAGCAAAACGAAATACATCAACTGCAAAACCTCCGCAGGCAGCTTCATGCCGATGGTTTTATTATCCATGTGAATCCCCTGCAGGAATGGATGCAGCCCGAAGGAAACCGGATTGACACGCCCCCGATAGTCACCATAAAGAGATTTTTAGAGGAAACGGGTGGCTGCCCGCTGATCGTAAAAGAAGTGGGACAGGGATTTGGCCCCGAAAGCATGAAAGCGCTGTTGGAGCTTCCGCTAACCGCCGTTGAATTTGCGGCAGCCGGCGGAACCAACTTTTCCAAAGTGGAGCTGCAGCGAAATGAAACCAAAAGCAGGTTCCTGGAGCCTTTTATTGAAGTTGGACAAACGGCGGAGGAGATGGTCAATATCCTGAATCGTACCATTCACGAATCAGGTGAAAAAAGAAAATGCGATACGGTAATTGTCAGCGGGGGTATCCGGAATTTTTTGGATGGCTATTATTACATCACCAAATCAAAAATGAACGCCATCTATGGCCAGGCCTCGGCATTCCTGAAGCATGCGTTGCAATCGCAGGAAGCTTTGGATGAATTTGTGCAATATCAAACGGAAGGACTCTTGCTTGCACAGGCTTATTTAAAAATCAAAGAAGCATAATGACAGAACAAATACAACTGATCAACGGTTTTTCAAAAAAAAGCAGGGAAGAAAAATTAGCGTTGGTTACGCAACTTATTACGGACACCGATAAAGCCCTGGAGATATACAAAAGCTTTCATCATCCTGATCCGAAAACGCAGGAGATGATTGAAGAATTCAGTGAAAACACGATCTCCAATTTCCACCTGCCCTACAGTGTGGTGCCCAACTTTTTGCTGAACAATAAGATCTATACCGTTCCTATGGTGATTGAGGAGAGTTCGGTGGTGGCTGCCGCCGCTCAGAGCGCCAAGTTTTGGTTCAGCAGAGGCGGGTTTAAAGCAGAAGTAATTGACACGGAAAAAATAGGACAGGTACATTTTCTCTGGCACGATGATAAAAACATACTCCTTCAAAAATTCCCGGAACTGAAGGAAAGGCTGATCAAAGAGGCTTTTGAGATTACAGAGAACATGGTGCGCAGGGGAGGCGGGATACTGGATATTGAATTAAAAGACCTGACCGACCGGGAACCCGGACTGATGCAGCTTTACTGCACTTTTGAAACCGTGGATTCGATGGGCGCCAATTTCATTAATTCGTGCCTGGAGCGGTTTGCCGAAACATTCAGGCACTGGCATGCCGCACAAAAAGAATTCACACCTGAAGGCATGGAAGTGATCATGTGTATTCTTTCCAACCTTACGCCCAATTGCCGGGTAAAGGTGCAGGTGGAAACCACCCTGGATACCCTGGATGATATTATTCCCGGAATGCCCGGCGCAGAATTTGCCCGGAGGTTTCGCTTAGGCGTGCACGTGGCCGAAGCGGATCCTTATCGCGCCACTACCCATAATAAAGGGATATTCAATGGGGTGGACGCCGTGGTATTAGCAACAGGTAATGATTTCAGGGCGGTAGAGGCCTGCGGGCACGCGTATGCCGCGCGATCCGGAAAATATGCGCCCCTAACCCGGGTGGAAACCGATGAGTACTATTTCAGGTTCATGCTGGAACTTCCTGTTGCGCTGGGTGTAGTAGGCGGATTGACCAACCTGCATCCTCTGGTGAAACTCAGTCACGATTTACTGGGGCACCCTTCCGCCAGGGAACTGATGGGGATTGCCGCAGCAACAGGACTTGCCAACAATTTCGGCGCCGTGAAATCGCTGGTTACCACCGGTATTCAAAAAGGGCACATGAAAATGCACCTGCTGAATATCCTGAAACAATTAGGCGTTCCGGAGGACCGGAAAAACGAAGTGGTGCATTATTTTAAAGACAAAATCGTATCGGTATATGCCGTTCGCCAGTTGATGGAGCGTTGGGAGGTAAAACCGGCAACCGGGATCAAATGAACCAGCTCAGCTTTTTTGCTTCGGGAAAATTATTATTGTTTGGGGAATACCTGGTGCTCCGCGGCGCCAAATCCATAGTCATGCCGCTTCGCTTTGGCCAGTCGCTCAACATAACGCCTCACGCCTCTGCAAATATTTTGTGGGAAGCCTATGAAAAGGAAAAATGCTGGTTACGGATTGAACTTTCCCCCGAATTAGAGATCCTGCAAAGTTCGGATAAGGAAAAAGCCCTGGTTGTACAACAACTCCTGCGACGGATCCGGCAGGAAAAGCCTTCTTTTAAAATTAAGGGGCTACACTTCAGGTTTGATATTGATTTTGACAGGAATTACGGTTTGGGTACCAGTTCCACCCTCATCTCTTTGTTAAGCCAGTGGTCGGGCGCCGACCCCTACCTGCTGCAGGCACAGCGCTTTTCCGGTTCGGGCTTCGACATCGCCGCGGCAACCGCTCCGGGCACTTTTGTTTACCAGGTTCAGGACACGAACGATAATCGCCGGAGAATCATAACGCCTTTTTCATTGCACGAAAAGATAAGCTCCCGATTATTATTTATATATACCGGGGAGAAACAGAACAGTCTCCGCGAGGTAAATACCTTCGGCGCCCTTGAAACTTCCTCCGAACAAACCGGTATCATGAGTGCAATCGTGGAGGAGGTTTTGCGTTGTACCGATATAGAATCATTCGAACGCCTGATATTACAAAGCGAAAGCCTGTTGGGGAAGATCCTGCAAAAAGCGACCGTTAAAAAAAAGCGATTCGCGGATTATCCCTTCGCCGTCAAATCATCAGGCGCCTGGGGAGGCGATTTTGTGATGGCTACCTATAGAGACGAAACGCAGGCAAGAGCGTATTTTCATAAAAAGGGAATGCATCCCGTATTTAACTACCGGCAATTGATCAAATCATGAGTGAATCCATCGTGTGGCGCTGTCCTTCCAATATAGCCCTGGTAAAATATTGGGGAAAGAAAGAAAACCAGGTTCCCTGCAATGCTTCCCTGAGCATGACCCTGCAGAATGCTTTTACAGAAATGCGGCTGAGGCGGGAGTCCAAAAAGAAAACCGGGATAGAATTGACGTATTATTTCGAGGGCGGCAGGAATGCCGGTTTTGAGCAAAGAATCCTGCAATACCTGGAAAGGCATATCGCCTGTTTCCCGGTGTTAAAACAATACGCTGTTCAGATCCACTCCCAAAACTCTTTTCCCCATTCCACCGGCATTGCTTCTTCCGCCTCGGCTTTTGGCGCCCTGGTTTTAGCCCTGCTTTCGGCTTCAGGTTATGAGGAAGACAATTTTATGCAGCGGGCCAGCTATTTATCGCGGCTCGCCAGCGGCAGCGCCTGCCGGTCTATATATCCCGATTATGCTTTATGGGGGCAATTGGATGGTGTGACTGCCTCATCCAACGACTATGCCATTGCGGTGGAAGAGGTGCATGAAAGTTTTTTAGATATGCGGGATGCCATCTTGGTGGTAGATGACGAACCCAAAAAAGTTTCCAGCAGCGCCGGGCACCAACTGATGAAGGATCACTGGTATGCCCGGAGACGCTTTCAACAAGCTGATAATCACTGTTTAAACATGTTAAACGTGCTAAAAACGGGAGATTTTATACAATTCGTAAGCATAATTGAACGAGAGGCTTTAGCTTTGCACGCGATGATGATGACCTCGGAGGTTTATTACCTGTTGATAAAGCCGGGCACCATACACTCCATTGAAGCCATCATGCAATTCAGAAAAGAATCCGGTATTCCCGTGTGTTTTACACTCGATGCCGGACCCAATGTGCATGTACTGTATTCCGGCGGCGATGAAGAAAAGGTAAATACATTTTTAAAAACTGAATTAGCGCCCGGGTTGAAAGGGATCATTTACGACCGTATTGGAAAAGGACCTCAAAAAATGGAAAGCTGACAAATGGATAGTTTTAATTCAAAAATCCTGTTGTTCGGAGAATATACCATCCTGCAAAACAGTATGGCTTTGGTAATCCCCTGCGACCTGTATTCCGGCCAGTTGAGTTTTTATGAGCAGGCTGTTAATAAAAAGGACGCCATCCGGTCTAATGAATACCTGAAAAAATTTTCCGGGTTTATAGCCAGTCATGTCGACGAAAATTTTGTACTGGAGGTAATGCGTTTCGACAGGGAACTGGAAAACGGGTTGTTTTTTCAGAGCACTATTCCACAAGGTTACGGACTGGGAAGCTCGGGTGCATTAGTGGTAGCCATTTTCCTGCGATACCTGAAAAAAGCGAAAAGCCTCAAGGACGATCTGAAGGTGATGACCTTTCAAAAGATGGAACAGTTGAAAAACAGTCTGGGGAAACTGGAATCGTATTTTCACGGGGTCAGCTCCGGGTTGGATCCGTTGAGCATTATTTTGAATGAGCCTTTATTATACCGGGGAGTCAAAGATATTGTAACCACCACGCTTCCTCCACAAAACAGCGAGGGCGGGAATTTTATTTTCTTATTGAACACCCATATCTCCAGGCATACCTCGGCGCCGATGAAAAGGTTTAACCGTCTGCAGGAAAACAAACACTTTCAGCGAAAGTTGAAAGAGGAACTGGCGCAATACAATACGGATGCCATACAATATTTCCTGGATCATGAGTCTGCATCCTTCTACCGCGAATTACATAATATCAGTTCGTTTCAACTGCAGGAAATGCGTGAATTTATTCCAGGGGCTTTAACGCCGGCAGTAAAAAACGGGCTGGAACACGGAGATTATTTTTTGAAACTCTGTGGCGCCGGTGCCGGCGGGTTTATGCTGGGTTTTACCCGGGACTGGCAAAAAACCAGGGAAGCATTGCACGGATATGATCTGCAGGTTATTTACCGGTATTAAATGCAATTTGAGATTTAAGATTTGAAATTGGGATCCTATTTCAATTTCCTGAAATCTTTTATCCGGTGAAAGGTCAGAAAATTAGCGTCATGGTTATTGTGCGCATCCTCCTTCCCATCGAAGAAGGCCGTCCGGGATAAAAAGATAATATCCTCTCCTTCAAACAACCAATCCACATATTGAAATCCGTGCTTTAATACATCCGGATGCTCCAGGATCACCCTAACGTCCTGCCAGTGCAACAGATCTTTGGATCTGCGAAACATCAACACATTTCGGAAAGAAGCAGGGTTGAGGTCGGGGTATTGTTTCCGGTATTTTTCAGGAATGGAATTTGTCAAAGTATAATAATACTGAGAGACGCTGTCGTACCGGATCACAAACTTTTTGCTGCCGCCGTCAAAGGGAATGAACCCGGTTTCGGGATTGAAGGAAGCCTGTCGTCCATCCGGCGACAGAGCCACCATTGCCGCTTTTTCCGAGAGGCTGCTCCTGTCATCCACCCTGAGCATATCCCACATTTGCCCGTTTTTATCCACTACAAAATTACCCTCTAACCAACCGCCAAAATTGCCGTTGAGATAGGTGCTGTCGTAGTACATAATGCTGCTCGTACTCCAGGAACGGGCATCTAACAAATCCGCATCCACCGGAGCCGACATCACCATGGCGCCATAACGTTTCCCCCATTTCAAAATAGGACCATGCGCCGCTTCCATCGGTCTCCACAGCCGACCCTGATATACGATCACAGGCATGGGTGCACAATGGAATTCACCGGTGAGCAATACCCCGTTTTCTTTATTGGTAGGTTGCGTCCAGGTTTCGCCCCCGTCAACAGATTTCCTGATCAATACGGTACCGTGATGACGATCGGGACCTAAAAGATACAACGCCCCGTTGTGTACAAAAAGAGAACTCCAGAAAGCGCCGTTTATTTCCGACAGGAATCTCCAGGTTTTGCCTTTGTCGCTTGATGTAAATACGCGGGTTATTGCCTGCTGCCATTCCGCACTTTGAGGTCCGAAATAATCATTGGATGCAACATAATCGCCATTTGGCAACACTGCCAGGCTGGGCGATCCGATGTATTTCATGGAGTGAGCCGGTGCATAATTTACTATAACGCCGGGAACAGCCTGACCGTAGACTGCGCCACAGCAAACCACAAAAACGCTGATCAGAAATATGATACTTCTATTTTTCATCATTATTCAATTAAGTGATACGCTATACTGTTACCGCGTTTGCGAACTGGTCCCCCGTTACCCGGATGCCGATCGCAAACTATAAACTTTTCTCAGGCAAACCGGTCGGACCTTCTCCGCATTGGGTACCGACCGGTTTGCGCCCGGCACTTTACCAATATTGTGCAATTTTCTTTTTCAAAAACGCCACGCTTCTCTCCAACTGATCCATGCCATCCACTCCATCTTCAATACTGATCCAACTGTCGAAACCCACTCTTTTCAGTTCGGTAAAAATAGCATCATAATCGTTCAGCCCTTTTCCTATTTCTCCGTGACTCAATCTTTTAGCATAGCCCAGGGCGCCGCCTTCTTCTTTTCGCAGGTCTTCAATCGTACCTTCTTTAAGATAACGGTCGCTGGCATGCATGGTAACCACCCGATCGGACACTTTATACAACAAATCGAGAGGGTCTTCTCCCGCCAGGTAGGTATTGCTTGGGTCGTAGTTCACGCCAAAGTTGGGATGATGGATACTGTCCACCAGTTTGCAGAAAACATCCATTTTCTGAGCAAACTCAGGGTATTCCCAGAAATCATCTTTATAATGGTTTTCCAGGATCAATGTAATTCCCCTCTCCTGCGCATAGGGCAAACAGGCATAAATACTATCCGCCGCCAGCTTTACTCCTTCCTCCATAGAGAGTTCGGGACGGCGCTGCCCGGATAGCACCCGGCAATAGGAACCGCCCAGTATATGGGTCATGTCAATCCATTCTTTTTGCTTAGCAATTTCCTTTGCCCTGAAAGCAGCGTCGGGATGGGTAAAGTCGGGCGAACAGCACATCATGGGGATGACTTTGCCATGACCTTCCACCTGTTTCCTGAATTCGGGCCATTTGTTTTTATCGGCCATTTCGAGAAAACCGGCATACCATTCCAGCCCGTCAATATCAAGTTGAACAGCTAATGCTATCCATTCGGACACAGTCATCGTACCATCCTTACAAAGGGCATTCATAAAAGCTTTGGGAAATGCAGCTAAACGGGGCATAAACAATTTGAGATTTGAGATTTAAGATTTGAAATTCAGGATCAAAAATAAGGATAAACGGGGAAGGTTATGCGCTCCATATTTTCGCAGGCGGTGGCTCCCAGCCGTAGCAAAAAAACAACTCATAGATATGGAATGCGGATAACACGGATATGACGGATATTCACGGGATGTATTCAGCGCTCATCAGTATCATCCGTGTATTCCTTGTGCTGTTTTATAAAGAAAGTTTGTTATAGTTCTATTTTTTACCAGATCGTAAACGAAAGAACAGGAAGATCAGCACAACTGCCGGCAAGACCAGGCCGCCTGCGTACCACCACCGGCTATATGAGGTAAACAGCGGCTGGGTGTCGCCAACCAAAGTCATGCCCGCCCAGAAATAAGGATGAGACAAGCTTTTATCCGAAGACCTGATATGTTGCAGTTTGGCCAAACGGAGCGCCTCACTCCTGCTTTTTCCGTCAGACAGGTTCTTATAAAAGTCGGCAATAATATCGGCGCTCGATTTTTCATCTATCTTCCATAGAGTCATGATCACCGAAGGACACCCGGCGTACATAAAGCTATGCGCCAGCGACATTACACCTTCGCCCCGGCTCCAATTACCAATGCCCGTTTCGCAGGCCGTGAGTACTGCCAGGTCAGAATGCAGCCGCATGGCATAAATTTCATAAGCATGCAGGTAGCCGTCATCGTGATCTGCCGAATCCCCCGGTAGTGCTTTAGCCAGGAAAAAACGGGATTGCAGCGGCGCGGCATGATTCACCTCCGCATGCGTACCCAGGTGCAGCAGGTCGTACCTGCCTGCAGTTCGTTTAAATACAGTTTCCACGGCAGCTTCTTCGGCAAAAAGATCATGTTTGATATATTTCCCTATTTTTTTTGCAGCCGTAATAGCGAAGGGTTGGCGCAACAAGCTGAAATATTGCGGATCGGCAAGAGAGGAATCGCGGATGGACTCCCTATAAGCTCTTTTCATCGCGTCTGTAAACACCGGGGTCAGCAACATGGCTTTCTTATCGTTGGTAGGTTCCGTATGGCGGTTTGCCAAAGCCGTAGCCGTTAGCTGATAGGAAATTTCATACCGATCCAGAAGATAGTGCATCTGACTGAAGTCCCGCCCTTCCCGGTCGGATACCAGGATCTCAAAATTCAGGTAAAAAAGTTTGTCGTCGGGCACCACCACCAACTTCCCGGCATCCAGGTATCGCTGCACCGGTTGTATCAGCGATCCATACAAACGAAACGCGGTGGATTTGAATTTTTCCGGCGGCATATTATACAGATCTCCCAGCACCTCTATCTCCTGCAATACATCTGCGGACATACGTTGTACCACAAACTCGCTGCCGTTGAGCACAAAAGCAAAAACCCAACTGCCGGTAACGGCGTATTGAACCAGGTTTTGATTTTCTCTACGCAGGCGGTTCTGTAATTTTGCAATGGTAGCAGGGCTGAGATCATATTTCTGTTGAAGCACTTTGTTGCCCAGGCGGAGCAGGCTATCCTGGAAACGGGAGTAAGCCTCTATGGAAGTTGTGAGCAGATATAACAGGGAGTCGCTGCTCCGATCGGTGTCCATATATTGGGCATTTAAGGAACCGATGCGCCTGCGCCAGAACAGATCTTTCTCTTCTACCTCGTTTTGCGCCGTGCGGTTGGCATCAATAAGAATATTATTGGCAGACAGGCGTAATAAAAGTCCGCGGCTCCGTTCCGAAAATTCAAAGGCTTTTTCCAGGTAACGGCGTTCATTACTTATTTGATGCAATTCCCAGCAGGATTCAATGGCGTTGTTGTAAACGGCTTTGTGCTGCGCTGCCAACTGCATCAGGGCAGACTGTGTTCGCAACGCCGGTAAACTTTTGGTAAGATAGGTTCCATACTGATCGGCTATGGATATTACCTGCTGCAACGGCTCTTCCATCCCTGTTTTTTTATACAATGCCGATTCAATAGCCGAGCGATGTTGTAAATACCGGATGATGTGATGATCATAGGGCAGTTGCTGTACCCAATGGCTGTCGGGGAGTTGAGGAAGTTGCAGCAGCTCGGTAAATGTGCTGTCTGAATACAGCAAAGCCCGTTCGGGCTGGTTGTTCAGCAAATGCGTCTGGCTGATCTTATCATATTGCCCCGCAATTACAATATTGCCGGCCGGATATTTTTTCTTAAACCGGCGCAGCACTTCGTGCAACAATATTAAAGCCTGGTGGGTACGACCGGTACGGGCATAGGTTTCAGCCAGCGTATTACGTGTTTCCTCTACGATCGTTGTAAAATAAATGCCTGCTTTTTGATCATTCGCCAGCGCTTTTTTATAAAAAGATTCGGCTTCCGCATATTGTTGTTTGGCATAAAAAAGATCACCGTACTGGGTTTCCACATAAGCCATATTCAGCCGGTCGTCTGCTGCCACTTTTTTTTGTAACCGGTAAGCTCTTTCATACAGGGCTTCTGCCTCGTCAAAACTACCTAATTCTTTCCTGGCATTGGCGAGATGTACCAGCGGCCGTACAAAACCGGCGCCAGACGCGCCGTAATTGATCTCATGCAGGTGCAATGCCTTTTCAAAATATTCGCCTGCCAATTGTATCTCTCCCATTGAGCTATAGAGGTTTCCCAGGTTATTGTACGCAATGGCCAACAACTGTGGGTTCTTTGTTTTGGCATAATCTTTCTGAATGATAGTCACCATTTTTTGCAGGTGAAAGATCGCCTCATCCACGCGATGCATGCTTTCATACAAGGTGCCGAGATCGTTGTGTATCAGCCCCATATTGGGATGGTCGGGCGAAAGGTGAAGCTCCGCAAGGCGATACAACTCTTTTCCATATTCCTCCGACAGCGTGTACCAGCCCGCGTCGTGCGCGATCAGCATAAGTGTTTGGTAAACGCCCATCAACTGCCGCGCATCCCGGCCGAACATACTTTCATTCATGCGTTTGGATTCTTCCGCATAATGCAAAGCAGGTGTGAAATCCTGCAACTCCAGGTATAGCCAGGCGATATTGGTGTATAAGTTCCCGTACACCACGTTGGGAGCGGCGTGGGGCGGCACCTGATCCAGCGCCTCCCGGAAATATTTTTCGGCAATCCGGGTTTCTGCATTATGCACATGAACCTGCCCCGTCTTATTCAATGCCGCCACTTTCGCCACATTGTATGCAGGCAACCGCCGGGCGTCTTTAACTATTTTATCCAGCATAGCCAGGGCGGGAGCTATACCCTCCTGTTGCCATATCATATCCGCTTTCTGTACACGTGAAAATATAAGGCTGTCTTTATCGCGCTGTTGCTCAAAAAAACGAATGGCTTCGTCAATATACAGGAACGCGCTGTCATATTCCAGGTTCCGGTAGGCGTCCACCGCCCTGGAATAGCTGCTTTGCTGGGTAAAACCGCTCTTACAGGCTACCAGTACACAGATAAAAAACAACCACCGCATCAATATAGTTTAGGGAGATAATTTTTCAATATCTTTTTCCAGCCTCGCCGCTTGTTCATGATCTTTAAGTTTCCGAAGCAGCGACAGCGCTTCTTTCTTATTCCCGTTTTTCAGATGAGCCAATGCCAGGTACCACAACGACTTTTGCTGCCACCGGCTGCTTTCGTTTTCCGCAACGGGGGTTAAAAAATCAACAGCCGCCTGGTTGTGATTACCATTCAGATAGGCAACGCCTAAATAGTACTGCAGCGTATCATTACCGGGATTGTTTTGATAAAGCGGCATCCATATTGCAATTGCCTTTTCATAATCCTCCTCTTTATAACTCACCATCCCGTCATAAAAGTGGTAGTTTTCATTTTCACCGCTCATTACCACCGGCAAACCGGTATCGGGGGTAAAATAACGGGCAACTATTTTGTCCGTGGTATAAGAATTACGCTGAAACCACCACATTGTCAGTATCACAGCCACTGCCGCCGCGGCATACGACGAAAAGCGCATCCATTTTTTTATTGAAACGATGCGGGAAAGACCGGTTCCTTCCTGCTTTTCACCGGTGTGAGAAAAAACTTCCGCTGATGCCAGCAAACGACTTTGCAAATGCACTTCATTGCGTAACGCCTCGTCGGTCAGCATCTCCTGTTCAAATGCAAGCCGGGTAGCGTCATCCATCGTATGAAGCAGGTAGGCCTCAATACGTTCAAACAACGCCCTGTTAATATGATTTTTATAAGGCTCCATTTTTTTTCATTTCTTCTAAAAAGTGTTTTCTCAACTGCATCATACAACGATACTTGATCGTTTTTATACTTTCTTCCGTGTTACCCATTTTAACGGCAATATCACTCATCGGTTTCCCCTGGTAATAAAATAATCCCAACACCTCCCTGCATTTTTTCCCCAGTTTTTCAAAACTCTGTTTCAGCCAATCCGTCTGCTGTAATGCTGTTTCCAGGCTTCCATGATCACAATCGGCGATCTCCTGCTGTAATAACTTTTCATTATAGATCATCTTCCGCCGTGTTGATGATCTTAATTGGCTGATCCATTTATATTTACATATCTGCCGTAAATAGGCATTAAACTGTTCCGGACCTCCGTTGAATCTTCTTTCCCGTAAATTTATCCAGGCCGCTGCAAGAGCTTCCTGGAAGATATCTCCGGCATCTGCGTCATTGCCGGCCCGCTGGCGGATAAAATTTTCCAGCCAGGGGTAATTATCTTCATAAATCCGCTTCAATGAGCGCTCCGGGCTTCGGGTAAACCAATCTGTAAGGGATTCCAAAATGAATTGTATCTTTTGGTGGTAAGATACAATATTTGAGCTATTTCTTCGTCTATCCGACAGGGGTATTTAGACCTATCGGTTTTTGCCTTTATAATTGCCGGCAGCTACTCCTGGTCCGTCCCGGCTATAAAGCCGTCTGTTTCAATTATATATCGTTGTAAAGGCTAAAGGGTGAACAATAATTGTTTATTATTCTTCATTTTTTGAAAAAACAGGAAGAAACGGATGCTAAAATCTGCAACGCGCCCGTGTGAGAAGAAGGCTCAATCGTCGGTTTTCCCCAGTCCTAATTTGTCCACAGCTACCTGGGAGGCGATCTGGCTGGCGTCTTTTTTATTGAAGGCTTTCCCTTCTGCGATCAATTCCCCGTCCACCACGGCGCCCACGGTAAACAGGCGTCGGCCGTTTTCAAACCGCTCTTCGAGCGTTTCAAATTCCAGTATTTTCCCGTTTTTATTGGCCCACCCGTACAGCTTATTTTTTTGGTTGATCTCCATCGTCTCGAGATCTTCAATAAACATATAGGGGATGATCATGTGATGCAATACCCATCGCTTGGTATGCCTGAAGCCCTTATCTGTATATACTGCGCCTACAACGGCCTCAAGGGTATTGCCGAAGATCTGGCTTACCTTTAGGGAACCATCGTTCCTGTTGTAAATGGTGATCTTTTTCAGTCCCATTTTAACCGCTATATCATTCAGGGTTTGGCGGTTCACCATCTTGCTCCTCATTTCCGTCAAAAAGCCTTCTTCCCGGTAGGGATATCTTCTGAATAAATAATCCGCCACAATTCCGCTCAGGATCGCATCGCCCAGGTATTCGAGCCGTTCATTATTTTGATCGGTGCTTTCCCTCACCGAGCGATGACTTAAAGCCGTTTTGTATAAGGTAAAATTGCCCGGAACAAAACCCAGGACATTGCACAATTGTTTGTAAAAAGGCCGGTCGGTTTTGTCAATCGAAAGATATTGAATAAAATACCGCACTAGGGTCAAGCGCATCTTTTTTATGGTGATAGACTACAAATGTAAAACAACTCGGTTAGAAGTTGCCGCCTCTACAGCCATTAACGAAAAAATCAGGCGGAATATTTTTTTAATATCACCGATGCATTGTGTCCGCCGAAGCCGAAGGTATTGCTAAGAGCTGCGCGCACCTCTCGCTTCTGCGACTTCCAAAAGGTGAAATTTAACCGGGGATCCAGACCTTCATCGTCAGTAAAATGATTGATGGTGGGCGGAACGATATCATTTTTTACTGCCATGGCACAGGCTATGGCCTCTATTACTCCGGCAGCGCCCAGCAGATGCCCGGTCATTGACTTGGTGGAGCTGATATTCAGATGATAGGCATGTTCGCCAAAAACGGTTTGAATGGCTTTTACCTCCGAAATGTCTCCCAATGGAGTGGAAGGTACCGTGGACATTGATATAATCTATGTCTTCAGGTTTCATACCCGCGTCCTGGAGGGTGGCAAACATCACGTTTTTTGCGCCTAAGCCTTCCGGATGAGGTGCGGTAATATGGTGGGCATCGGCAGTAGCACCGGCGCCGGCAATTTCGCATACAATATTAGCTCCCCGTGCCAAAGCATGTTCCAGATTTTCCAGGATCAGCATGCCCGCTCCTTCCCCTATTACAAAACCATCGCGGTCTTTATCAAAAGGACGGGAGGCTGTCAGCGGATCGTCGTTCCTTTCGCTCAGGGCCTTCATAGCATTAAACCCGCCCACGCCCGCTTCTTTGATCACGCTTTCGCTTCCACCGGCCAGGATGATATCCGCCTTGCCCAAACGAATCAGGTTAAAGGCGTCCATAATAGCATGGGTTGACGATGCACAAGCCGAAACCACCGCGTAATTGGGGCCCCGGAAACCATGGCGCATGGATATCCGCCCGGCGGCTATGTCCAAGATCATCTTCGGAATAAAGAAAGGATTAAACCGGGGCGTGCCGTCTCCTTTAGCAAACTCCGTTACCTCCTCCTGGAAAGTGATCAATCCCCCGATACCGCTGGAAAAGATGACCCCTACCCGGTCCGGATTGACCGTTTCTTTGCTGATACCCGCATCTTTTACCGCCTCATCGCTGCAGACCAATGCGGTTTGCGTAAAGCGGTCCATTTTACGGGCTTCCTTTCTATCCAGGAAGTTGGTGGGATCAAAATGCTTTAATTCGCAGGCAAACCTTGTTTTGAATTTTGAAGCATCAAACAGGGTGATGGGATTAGCTCCTGAAACGCCATTAATCAATCCGTGCCAATAGTCGGGCACGGAGTTTCCCAACGGGGTTAAAGCGCCAATACCAGTTACAACAACTCTTTTTAAATCCATAAGCCGGTTTGCCTGCGATCGTGGAAATAGGGAGAAAATTACTTTGCGTGTTCTTCAAGATAAGCGATAGACTGACCTACAGTAGTAATGGTTTCAGCCTGCTCATCAGGAATTGAGATATTGAATTCTTTTTCGAATTCCATGATCAGTTCTACAGTGTCTAAAGAATCAGCACCCAGATCATTGGTAAAAGATGCTTCCGGGGTTACTTCGGCTTCATCAACACCGAGTTTGTCAACAATAATCTTCTTCACTCTTGTTGCAATGTCGGACATGATTGTAAAATTTGGTTAATACTGGGTGCAAAAATATAGTTTTTGGGATAAAAACAATATCTATTTGAATTTGTATCAAAAAGATAGTCATTTAGTTTCCCCCCGGAGTAGAAATGCAGGTGCTCCAACGGGCAAACCGCCGCGCTGGCCTTGCATTGAGAATTGATACCCGGACTCGCTCTGAATTTTATTGTATTTTTAAGTAATTTACCTGTAAATCAATAATATGCCCCTGAAGATCATTGATCACAATTCAAAGGAATACCATCAAATGATACAATTACGGGATGAAATCCTGCGTAAACCGCTGGGATTATACTTTGATCCCGAGGATATCCATAAGGAAAAGAACGACCTGCTGATAGGAGCTTTTGAGGAAGATAAGCTGATAGGCTGCTGTATGCTTACCGCCACCAATCCGAAAACCTGCAGGCTCCGCCAGATGGCCGTAAGCAGCAATCTTCAGAAAAAGGGTATAGGCGCTTCAATCATTAGTTTCGCAGAAAATGTGGCCAGGGACAGGGGCTATCATACCATTATCATGCATGCCCGTAAATCGGTCATCGGGTTTTATCAAAAATTCGGATACACTATTTCAGGGGACGAATTTGAAGAAGTAACCATTCCTCACTATTTAATGAAAAAGGAACTGACGTGAGGGAGTGGGAAGTTTGGAGTTTGGCGTTAGTTGCTGGGAGCAGGTCGCAGGGAAACCCGGATGTTTTCGGTTAGAGTTAGTAAATTTCGGGTTTGTCAACTAAAAACTTTCTAACCATCGGTTCACTCCCGGGACAGAGTCCCGGGAGAACATACAAAGTTCGGAGTCGGAGACGTCCGAACAGCACTACTCGGGTGCTGACCGCAGTATTTTCATTTTCACATTTTCACATTTTCACATTTTTCACATTTGCCTTATCTCACTTCCTGCATCTCCACCAGCCGGCGGTAGATGCCTTTCAACGCCATCAGCTGGTCGTGGGTACCCCTTTCAGCTATCTTTCCTTTTTGCAGCACCAATATCTCATCGGCGTGCCTTACTGTGGACAACCGGTGGGCTATCACAATAGAAGTGCGGTCGGTCATGAGATTATTGATAGCGTCCTGCACCAGCCTTTCACTTTCGGTATCCAGTGAAGAAGTAGCTTCGTCCAATATGAGGATGGGTGGATTTTTAAGCACCGCCCTGGCAATGGTGAGACGCTGCCTTTCACCCCCGCTGAGCTTGGTACCCCGGTCGCCGATATTACTCTCGTAGCCTCCTTCCTTTTTGATGATAAAATCGTGCGCATTGGCAATTTTTGCCGCCCGTATAATATCCTCCTGTGGGGCGCCGGGCTGCCCCAGGGCTATGTTATTGGCTATGGTATCATTAAACAGGATGGGCTCCTGGGTTACAATACTCATCAGGCTACGCACATCATGAAGCGAATAGTCTTTAATATTGGTGCCGTCAATCAATACTTCTCCCCCCGTTACGTCATGAAAACGAGGCACCAGGTCGGCCAGGGTAGATTTGCCCGCGCCCGAAGAGCCTACGAGCGCCACTGTTTTTCCTTTTTCAATAGTAAGATGGATACCACTTAGAATAACGGCGTCATCATAGGCAAAAGATACATCACGAAATTCAATACTGTTATTAAATGAGGACAATGGCTGCCCGTTCGGGTTGTCATCAACTGTCACCCGGGTGTTCAATATCTCTTCTATCCGCACAATAGCCGAAGAACCTTTTTGCATATTGCTGAAGGAGGTAGATAGGGTTTTTACCGGGTTAATGATGTTGTAGAACATAGCAAGATAAGCCAGGAACATGGAGGGGGAAAGCGATAATTGCTGACTTAATACCAACTGCCCGCCAAACCAGAGGATCCCTACAAAAACCAGCACGCCCAGAAATTCAGACATAGGCGAAGCCAGGTCGCGGCGGCGACTGATATTGTTTTTTGCCTCCAATAACTCATCATTGATATCTTCAAATCTCTTTCTGAGTAACCTTTCAATATTAAAGGCCTTGATTACCCGTAACCCGTTCAGGGTTTCATCCAATACTGAAAGCGATTCCCCTAATTTTATGGCAGCTTTGTTGGACTGCCGCTTTAAAGCCCTCGACACTCTTCCCAGGATGAAACCCACCAATGGAATGCATACCAGGATAGCCACCGTAAGCTGGGGGCTGATATAAAATAATACGGCAAAATTGATCAGGATGGTCAGCGGGTCGCGGATCCAGCCTTCCAAAGCGCCTACCAGGGACACCTCAACTTCAGATACATCATTGGTGATCCGGCTGATCAGGTCGCCTTTCCTTTTTTCCGTAAAATACCCTATAGGTAACCCAAGGATCTTGTGGTATAATTCCATCCGCAGGATATTAACGATCTGGTTTTTTATGGGATTCAGGATATTAAAAGACAGGTACAAAAACAGGTTCTTGAGAAAGATGGAAACCACAATGATGATACAAATAAAGGCCAGAGCGCCTTTGGGATTCAGATCGCCGGCCCATAACAACAGCAGTTTGCGGATATAAGCCGTAACAGGGCTGTCTGCCTTAGGTACCATCCCCATCTCATTGCCCATAAAAATCAGGTCAAAAAAAGGCGCCAGCATGCCCAGGGAGACAACCGAAAAAACGATGGATAAGGTGATACAAATAAAGTAAAGAACAATCTGGAAACGGTATTGCTTCAGATAGCGGAATATCCTCGAATATTTCTTCATTATGTTTGTTGATCGGATTGAACGGCAAAGTAAGTAAATTTACAGCCACCAAACTTGAATGAAATGCAGGAAGGAAAACGTCAAAAGCAGGTAGCCAGCTTGTTAGCTGAAGAATTTAATGAAATATTCCAACGGCTTGGTTTAAGCATGATGGATGGGGGTATGGTGTCTATTTCTTCGGTAAAAGTAACGCCGGATCTGCTGGAAGCCAGGATCTACCTTAGCTTTTTTCAACTGAAGGATCAGGAAAAGGGTTTAAAAAAGATTGAAGACAGGGCCTGGGAAATAAAAAAAGAACTTTCATCCAGGGTAAAGCATCAGTTGCGGCGTATTCCCGAACTGAAATTTTTTATGGACGACACCCTGGACCATGTGTTTAAATTGGAAGCGATTTTTAAAAAGATAAATGAAGAAAGGGACGAGAAGGATAAAGAGTAAGTGTAATATTTTCTCAGCATAAAATTCTCAGCTTGTATTTTACTTTTGCCTGGCGCTATTTCAAAGCCAAAAAATCCACGAATGCCATCAACATTATCGCCTGGGTGAGCGTAACTGCCATTGCTTTTGCCACGACGGCATTATTGGTGCTTTGGAGCGCATTTAACGGCTTTGAAGACCTGGTAAAATCACTCTACGCCACTTTTTATACGGACCTCAAAATAACGGCTGTTTCGGGGAAAACCATCCGGCTCACCCCACAACAAATTGCCGGGCTCAAAAAGACAGCTAATATCCGCAGCCTGTCCCTGGTGGCCGAAGAAAAAGCGCTTTTGCAAAACCAGGATTTCCAGGCCATCATCGAACTGAAAGGGGTGGACTCCAATTATACCCGGGTTACCACTGTGGAACACAGCCTGGTACGAGGTAAGTTTTTATTGGGCGATGCCGAGTATCCCGGTGCTGTAATGGGAGTAGGCATTGAAAACGCAGTGGCTGTTTTGAGCGACCGGGCTATCAGCGCCCTTACGCTTTATATGCCTAAAAAGGGAACAGCCGATCTGAGTAATCCCCTGGCATCCTTCAATGAAGCGAGGATCATCCCCAACGGCGCCTTTGCGGTGGAACAGGGGTTTGATAATAAATACGTGCTTACCAACCTGGATTTTGTGCGGCAGCACATGGATTTTGGGCCCGATGAATATACGGCTGCCGAAATAGCGCTTGAAGACCCCGCGCTTGAAAAAAGCACGCGCCAGGCGGTAACGCAATTATTAGGCAGCGGGTATAAGGTGCAAACCCGCTATGAACAAAACAGCAGTCTTTACAATGTGATGCGCCTGGAGAAATACGCGATTTTCGGCATCTTCATTTTAGTTCTGATTGTGGCCGCGTTCAATATGATCGGGGCGCTGAGCATGCTGGTGCTTGAAAAGCAAAAAGACATCCAGATCCTCCAGTCTATGGGCGCCACGCGAAGCTGGATACAAAGCGTGTTCCTGGCAGAAGGATTGGTATTGGCCGTTATTGGTTCCGGTATCGGGATATTATTGGCCGTGATCCTTTGTTTCCTGCAGTTGCAGTATAAACTTATTCCACTGGAAGGGACTTCTTTTATCATTGATTATTATCCGGTTAAGATGGTTTTTTCCGACTTCGCAATCGTAGCGGCAACGGTGTTCATTATTGCAATAACGGCATCATGGCTTCCTTCAAAGCGCGCCGCCTCCCAGGCTTTTGAACTGAGAAATTAGGGGAGGCAGTTTGGCAATATGTGAAAATCTGATGAGCATTTAAATCAGGTGTCAGGTAATTCAGGCATTGACGGTCAAACCTGCGAGCTCGAAACCCAGTCTCAAATTCCCCTCCTGCTTCATTTCACGAGCCGCACCATTCGCCGGTTCTTTCCGTCGTAATATTGAAGCCAGTAAACGCCTCCGGGCAGTTGATGCAGCCCGTCGAATAATATATCCTGTATAATCCCTTCCTGTATAACCACCGTTTTTACCTTCACCTTTTTACCTTCCGTATTATACAGGGAAAGATATGCTTTACCGCTTGTATTGGGTTTCAGTAATAATTTAAAACTACTTTGAAAAGGAACAGGATATACTTTTAAATAATCATTGTTTAATATCCGTTCGGCATTTTGAAGAGCTCTCTTTTTCTCCAGCAACCCGTAGGCGAGGCGCATGTTGGGTATGCCGTAACCCACCCGGTCGTCTGGATGATCATATTGGCTGGCGCTTTTTTGAACGGCATCAAAGATATCTGCGTTGGTGCATTCGGGAAAAGCCTGCCACAGGCAGGCAATCAGTCCTGCCAGGTTAGGATTAGCCAGGGAGGTTCCGCTCATGGCAACGGCATTCCCGTCTGTGCCCGCTACCACCGTTCCCGATCCAACAGATGCAACGTTGGGTTTTACCCTGCCATCAAAAGAGGGCCCGTAACTTGAAAAACCGGCAACCTGCCCGGCCCCGTTCACAGCTCCTATGGCAAGCACGTGTTCTCCGTCGGAGGGTGCCATTATGTAATGCCAGCTATCCGTGCCTGAGTTGCCGGCGCTGTTGGTTACAAATATTCCTTTCTTTGCTGCCCATTCGGCTCCCCTGGTGATGATAGTGGTTTTGCCATCCATGTCGGCATAGGTATGATTTAAGGCAGGATTGTCAAAAGTATTGTAGCCCAGGGAAGAGGTGATCAGGTCAACCCCCAGGCTGTCGGCTCTTTCCGCAGCAGCCACCCAGTTCTGTTCTTCTACAGGATATTCGCTGTTCACATTCTCAGACCTGAACAAATAGAAGTTTGCCTTTGGTGCGGTACCTACCAATATCCCGGGGCGGTTGGCCGCAATGGTGGAAAGACAAACCATACCGTGCAGGTGTTCTTCTGTTACGCTGCTTTTTCCGGCTACAAAATCCCAGGTGCCCAGTACCTGGTTATTGAGTCTTATACTGTCGAACGCGGGATTGGTGTCGTAATGGTAAAAACCGGCATCTATAACGGCAATGGTCATCCCCTCGCCTCTAAACCCCTTGTTGTGCAAAAATGCTCCTTCATGAAGATTAATCTGTGGGTACATGTCGCCGTAATTATAATAGTCGTTTATACCCTGCGCCCGGGCTGCCTTTTTTACCGGCGTTATTTTTTCAACTATTCTTTTTGAGGGTTTCTGTACCCTCGGCGCCGCTATTGCAACGGATTTTATAAAAGGAAGTGTGTTGATATTTTGTAAAGCCGATGGATCGGAGGTTTGTACCAACACCTGGTTCAGCCATTTGGAAACATTGAGGATGGTCAGATCTCCCGCATGCCGTAACTGGTTGAGATAATCAGGAGTAACCGGGAGATCGGAACTATCCACGACAAGATGCTGACGAGCCCGTCTCGCAAGCGCTTTTGGTGAAAGATACTCCTCCGGACGGTTCAGCGAATACGGGTTATTACCCTTATCCGTAAAAACAATAATATGCTTTGTGTACTGCGAGTAAGCGCTTACCCATGCAAACACCTGAAAAGAAAGCAACAAGATGGTTATTTTGTTCATCCGCATTGTCTTCGTTTTTACAATTCTGCCGGATGGAACGCCTGTATCTTCATCTCCCGGGACAAAAAAATTACAGGGGCGTTTCACTGGAAAATATGCACAATGATACCGGTTAATTATGTTCCAGCATTTTTAGCTTCACCCCAAAACCATCGTATGAAAAATTACCATAGGTGGTGTCGCAGGTTACATAACCTCCCATTGTTGTAGCCAGGGAGTCGCAGTTAACATCGTAAGGGCAGGCTGTGGTTTCGGGCTTATCCGGAACTATGATCCGGCAGTTTTCCTGGTACAGGCTCCGTTCGTATTGCCAGTAAATAAGGTCTTTATACACCAGCCCGATACCTTTTCCATATACCTCCCGGCTGAATATCTTTGCCGCAATATTATTGGGATTGGCAACCGGGTCGCCGGTAGCGTAATCTTCCTGGTTTACCGTGATGGTGTTTTCCACCTCCAGTCCGTCCAACAAAAAAGGCTGCTGCACATCCGCATAGGTATAATCCCAATAAGCCAGGTAATTCAATGATCCGGCCGGATCAATGTAGGTATTTCCCTTCCAGCTGTACCATTCTCTTACCGGGCTTACCAATTTGATATAGCGGAGATTATTTTCAACAACTTCCACTGAATTTTTCAACGGGGTAACCATGAAGGAGGCATTGTCCACCCATGCACCCTGTCCTGAAGCATCTCTGATCATCCTGCGTATCCGGTAGCCGGGGCGACCCAGGTTATCGGTCATTTCAGCATCCACCTGGTCCTTTACCTGGTAACTGTGAATCTCCTTTACGGTTCCGTAGTTGGTGAAAAGGGTAGAGTCCAGGTGGTAAATAATGTATTTGCCCGGTTGCACCGGATAGTATTCTGAAACGCTTGTTATCAGGGGCGTTTCAATCTCTCTTTTACAACGCTGTAAGCCCAGGAGGAGAAACACAGACAAAACGATAAGAAAAAAATGATGGCTTTTGCTCATAAGTTTATGATTAGAAAAGCTGTATTCCACCCGTGACCATGCATGATGAATTTTATTTTTCAGATAGTAACCCGATAAGCAACTACCTGACCGTTAACGTTTTTACCGGCTTTTTATTGCATCTGTCACTCCTGATCCTGTATCGTTTGGCGCTCTTCCCTGCTTCCTTTGACTGATATTATTTTACCTCGTCAAAACTAACATTAAAGGGTACTATTTCCACCAGCTCAACATCAAACACCAGGTTTTTACCTGCCAGAAAGTGATTGGCATCCAGGATCACCACGTCTTCCCTCAGTTCTGCAACCACCACGGGAACGGGCTGCCCTTCCTGGTTTTGCAAAGTAAGTTGCATCCCCGGCTCTATTTTCATATCTGCAGGCACCTGTTCCAGGGGAAACTCAATGACCGCCTCTTCGTTTCTTAATCCATAGCCTTCTTCGGGCGTGATGTTGATCACTTTTTTCTCTCCTATATTCATCCCTTCCACACCGGTATCAAATCCTTTTATCATTTGTCCGGCACCTACGGTAAACTCCAGCGGTTCGCGCCCGGCGGAAGAATCGAACTGTTCACCGCTGATCAAACGCCCGGTATAATGAACCCGTACCATATCTCCCTTTTTTGCCTGTTGCATAACATCAAATTTTTGTATTAAAATCCGGAAAGGTAAAGGTTTCCGGTACTTTCTGCAAAAGTTTAAAGATATTTACGAACGAATGCCCGCAGCTACCGGGCGAATTGTTAAAATTTTGTTTTTAAACCAAAATATGCCGGTACGTAATTATATACTCACAAGTTTAATCCTCGTTGGAGCAGGGATCCTGTTTTTTGCAAAGCCGATGAAAAATGATGATCCTCCCCCTCCCGGTTTCGCAAAACCCGGGTTCGTTCAAGATACCGGCATTCAGCCGGCCGCGGAACGGTACGATCTGTATCTTCAGCTATTGAAAGGGAGATCGGTAGCCGTTTTCGCCAACCAGACTTCCGTAGCGGGCGGCAAACACCTGGTGGACGTATTAAAAAGCCATGGCGTCCGGGTAAAAAAGATATTCTCTCCGGAACATGGATTCAGAGGAACGGCGGATGCAGGCGAAAAAGTAGGTAATTACACCGATGCGAAAACCGGTATTCCCGTAGTGTCTTTATACGGCAGTAAAAGGAAACCTTCTGCTGAAGATATTAAAGGGATTGATGCCCTTTTGTTTGATATCCAGGATGTAGGTGTTAGATTTTATACATATATCTCGTCTTTACAGGAATTCATGGAAGCGGCGATAACTTTCGGGAAGCCGTTGATTATCCTCGACCGGCCTAACCCCAATGGATTTTACGTTGACGGGCCGGTGCTCGACACCCAATACCGCTCTTTTGTAGGTATGCAACCTGTGCCGGTTGTATATGGCATGACCATTGGCGAATATGCCACCATGTTGTTAAAAGAGAACATGCTTTCCGTTAAGTCCACCGGGGCCATTGCCGTACATATCAATCCTTCTTCGGCAGCGGTTATCGAATCGTCAACGTTCAGTCTCACCGTTATTACCTGTGGCAACTACACCCATAGCAGTAAGTATGTACTGCCGGTAAAGCCTTCTCCCAATTTGCCGGAGATGCAGGCGATCTACCTTTATCCTTCCACCTGCTTTTTTGAGGGCACCGTGCTGAGTGAAGGCAGGGGAACAGAGAAGCCTTTCCAGGTTTTCGGACACCCATCTCTTCCTGACAGGTTATTTTCTTTTACGCCGCATCCCACCGAAGGGGCAAAAAGTTCGAAATGGTACGGGCAGGTTTGTTACGGATGGGATTTGAGCGGGCCGGTGAATACCGTGCTTGCGGAAGTCAATAACAAGGTACAATTGAAATGGCTGATGGCAGCATATCGTTTGTTTCCGGAAAAAGATAAATTTTTTATCCTGCCTTCCTCCGGCAAAATGGAAGGCTCATTTTTTAATAAACTGGCAGGCAATAATGAGTTGTGGCAGCAGATGCGGTCGGGCATTTCCGAAACGGAGATCCGCAAAAGCTGGGAGCCCCGACTATCTGTTTTTAAAACGATGCGGAAGAAGTATCTCCTATATGAAGATTTTACAGACACTCCCTGAAACCTCCATTAACTTTGCTTTATGTCGTCAGCGCAACAAATGCTTCCTGCAAATGAAGATAAAAATCTGCGGATCGTATTTATGGGTACCCCTGAGTTTGCCGTGGCTTCCCTGGATGCTTTAATAAGCAACGGGTACCGCGTGGTGGGAGTAGTAACGGCACCCGACAAACCTGCCGGGAGGGGAATGAAGCTCTCGGCAAGCGCGGTAAAAAAATATGCGCTGGAAAAAGGATTGAAGATACTGCAGCCGGTAAAGCTGAAGGATCCGTCATTCTTAAACGAACTGGAGTCTCTGCATGCCGATCTGCAGATAGTAGTAGCATTCCGGATGCTGCCAGAAGTGGTATGGAATATGCCGCCAATGGGTACAGTTAATGTGCATGGATCACTCCTTCCACGGTATCGTGGAGCAGCGCCCATCAACTGGGCGATCATCAACGGAGAAAAAGAAACCGGGGTGACCACTTTTAAGTTGCAGCATGAGATAGATACGGGCAATATCCTTCTGCAGCAAACGATCCCAATAGGGGCGGAAGAGACGGCCGGCGAACTGCACGACCGGATGAAAGATATTGGGGCAGAGTTGCTGATACAAACGGTAAAAGGACTGGCGGCCGGCGCTATTGAAGAGATTCAACAACCTGGCGTTCCCGGTTCCGGAGCCGATGGTTCTCACGCCTCTGTTTCCTTCAGTTCGGCGCCTAAAATATTTACCGAAACCTGCCGGATTGACTGGGAAAAGCCGGTGAACGAAATCCATAACCTGATCAGGGGATTGTCTCCCTTCCCGGGTGCATATACTGAGTTGAACGGAAAAAAACTGAAAATCTTTAAAACGAAAAAACTATTGGATCCTTCTCATTTGCCTCCGGGGCAATATGAATCGGACGGAAAAAACTATTTGCGATTCAGCGCCTCAGATGGAGCTATTGAAGTGAGGGAATTGCAACTGGAAGGGAAAAAAAGAATGGCGATAGAGGATTTTCTGAGGGGGAATAAGGTAATGTGAAACGGTTCAGCGTTTGCGATCTGAATTGAGATCGTCGGTAGCCTGCAGTTCCTGCGGTTGATTTTTCTTCTGTTATTCTACGTATAATTCAATTTGTTTCTTTATTTTAGTAAACAAATGTTTACCGTTTATAAACTTTGAGAAGATGAATACCCCCGGGATGAGGACGATTCGGGACAGGAAATAGAATCTTGAAAAATATGATCGGTTTTAAAATAATGCGGCATGGACGGACTTTTCGGATTCTGTGGATCATAATGGCAGGACTGCTGGCATTACAAACCGCCTGCAATAAAAAAAATGCAATAACGCCAACGTTGCCTGATGATAATACGGATACCCTTACAACATCAGAACCTCAAAAAGTTAGAAAAGTATTGATTATAGGGATTGACGGTTGCAGGGGCGATGCCTTGAAGATGGCGGACGCACCGAATATTCACGGGCTTATACCCAATGCCATCTATAGTTTTGATGCCGTAACCCGGGCGCCAACTATTAGCGGCCCCGGATGGTCTTCCATGCTTACCGGAGTATGGAGTGATAAACATCAGGTTTTGAATAATGATTTTTCCACTGCCAATTACACCAATTATCCGTCGCTTTATAAATTCCTGAAGATTCAAAAACCGGGGATTCAATCGGTTTCCATTTGCGCCTGGTCGCCCATTAATCAATATTTGGCCGTTGATGCGGCCATTAGAATAAACGGAGCGAATGATGCGGCGGTAAAAGACAGCAGTGTGGCCCGTCTGCGAAATTCAAATCCCGATATCCTGTTTATTCATTTTGATGATGTGGATGCTGCCGGGCACAACTATGGTTATGATCCTATGGAGCCCCGATACATGAACGCCATCCATAAAACAGATGCTTATGCCGGAGAAATTTTAACCGCCCTGCGATCCCGAAAAGATTTTGAGAAAGAAGACTGGCTGGTAGTGGTTTCTACGGATCATGGCGGTAGAGGCACTTCTCATGGCGGAGATTCTTTTACCGAGAAAAATATTTTTGCTATTTTTCATAATAAGACTTTTTCCTCCAAAGAAATACTTCCCGATCCGGATGCACTAAAAGTTTTAGAATTGTCCGGTGGTGGGCTTGGGCAATATGCCTATTTAACCGCCTTTCATGATGTAGATAACTATAACGCGCTCACCATCCGGTTTCAGGTGAAAACTTCGGGCTTATCGGGTGATATCCCTTTTATTACCAATAAAGACTGGTACAGTGGAATGAACCGGGGATTTGTAGTTAATATCAAAGGCCAAAGCTGGAAGGCTAATATATCAGATGGTAACCGCCGGATAGATATTGATGCCCTGAATGTGCCTGATCTGAATGACAGGCGTTGGCATACGCTGACTACTGTGATTAACCGCAGTGGCGATATGACTATTTTCCAGGATGGGGTTTTATGTGGTTCGGCGGATATATCCGGATTAACCACTATCAGACCGCCGGAAGACACCCGTATTAAACTGGTAATGAATGAGGATATAACCGAAATTTACGGCAGGAGCAATTTCACAATGGCCAATATTAAAATATGGGACACGACGCTGAGCGAAAGTTATATTGCAGCAGATATTTGTGACACGGTCGTAAAAAACGATGATCCGTATAAAGACAGGATATTAGGATGGTGGACCTGCTTTGACGGTGCCGGAAATGTATTCAAGGATCGGACCGGAAGCGGTTATGATTTTCAGCTCGGTACTTCGCCGGAATGGAGTATGTTGCAGAGGGATTTCTGTAATGTGGATATTCCGTTGAACCGGATTGCTATGGTAGATATTATGCCTACAATAGCGGGATGGATGGGTTTGCAGGTAGATTATGTAGCGTGGAAACTGGATGGACAATCCTGGCTGCCTTAATCCTGTACAGGGCTTGAGGTATACAGTAATCATCTACTGCCTTTCAGAGATAAGTAAATAACAGGTATAAAAATTAAAGTGAATTACAAATGAAAACTCGGAAAACTCTTATTGCATTAACGGCTGTTTTATTGATTGCCTTTTCAGCTTTTTCCCAGTCGAAAAAAGTAAACCATGTGGTTTTAATAGGTTGTGATGGCTTCGGAGCCTATGGCGTTCCTGATGCCGATATGCCGAATTTAAAAAAGCTGATGCAAAATGGCGCCTGGTCTTTAAAAGCCCGGTCGGTGCTGCCTTCTTCCAGTGCGGTAAACTGGGCTTCGATGGTCATGGGGGCAGGACCTACCCTGCACGGTTATACGGAGTGGAACAGCGCTGTTCCCGAAATCCCTTCTGCCTATACCAACCGGTTCGGTTTGTTCCCCACGGTGTTCAGTTTATTGAAAGAACAAAAACCCGCCGCCGTTTCGGCGCTGATCTATAATTGGGAAGGGATCGGTCCTCTGGTGGAAAAAGAAGCCACCACCATCAGGGTGCATATTGACAAGGCAAAAACAGATTTTTATGCCGATACCGCTGCGACGATCATTAAAGAACAAAAACCTGCGCTGACTTTCGTTCATTTTGACGAGCCCGATCATGTAGGGCACAGCATTGGCCATAGAACGCAGGCCTATTATGATGAATTGAAAAATGTGGATGCCAGAATAGGGAAGATCGTTCGTGCGGTTGAGGAAGCCGGTATCATGGATCAGACGGTGATTATAGTTACTGCCGATCACGGCGGAAAAGATAAAGGTCATGGGGGAAAATCGCTGGATGAAGTAGAAATTCCCTGGGTGGCTTATGGAAAGGGAATAAAGCAAAATCACGAAATAAAGGATGTGATTATCACCTTTGATACTGCGGCAACCATTGCAAAATTGCTGGGACTTAAAATGCCGCAAGCCTGGAGAGGAATACCGGTTGCTGACGCTTTTAAGTGAGAATAATTTTTCGTGAGAGACGGACCACGGCGAACGCCGGGACGCAGAGAAATAATCCTATAGTGAGTTTATTTTGGAACCGGAAGGATCCCTAAACTCTGCGCCTTCGCGCCTCTGCGTGAACCTTACAATCTCCAGGATCCGTAACTTATGTAACAAACGGTTTTTAATCAAAAGTGTATTTTTACATAAATTAAAACGGGCGCATGAAAAAATGGGTTTTTAAAAATAAGCTTACCATAGCAGGACTGTTCGTTGGCGGAATAGCGGGATTTTTATATTGGAAATTTGTGGGATGCAACAGTGGCACCTGTACCATTACCTCCAATCCACGCAACAGCACCCTCTATTTTGCGATAATGGGTGCTTTGCTGTTCAATATTTTTGAAAAACAGCATCTAAAGGATCCGGGGCGATTGGATTAAAAAAAGTATTATAATGTCTGAAGGAACATCCATAAGAAATGCGGTTTGGTTGAGTCGTTTACTGCGATGGATGCTGGGAGCGATTTTCATTACTACCGGCCTACTTTATTTCAAAGACGGGGGATGGCCGGCTATCCTGTTCGGCGCCGTGTTTTTTGTAACGGGCTTTTTCCGTCCTAAAAGATGTATTGACGGTACTTGTAGTTTACCGGAAAACAACATGCGATACAAAGAAAACAACACTTAAAATGAAAAAGCTGCTTCTTTTGATAGCTGTGCCTGTTTACCTGGTGTGGGCATCCTGCGGAGAACCGGCGAATTATGAAGCGGTTGCCCCGGACTATCAACATATAGGCGACAGCCTGATCGGCGCTACTTTTGACACGCTTCGCAGTGCGCTTGGCGCCGCGATGAAAGACAGAGGAGCCGCCGGCGCCGTTGCTTTCTGCAATGAAAAAGCTTATCCCATCACAGCTACCTATGCCTCCCAACATATCACTATCAGGCGGGTGGCTGAAAAATTCCGCAATCCCGGTAATGCCCTCAATAATACGGACGCCTTGCAATGGAACAAATTTGTATCGGAAAAAGCAGGCGGAAAAGGCATAGAACCCATTCTCATCGGGGAAAACGATCTGATCCATTATTATAAGCCTATTCTTTTACAACCTACATGCACTGCCTGTCATGGCGATAGGGAAAAAGATATTTTACCTGCGGTGTTAACCACCATTGATTCGCTGTATCCCGATGATCTCGCTACAGGATTTTCACCCGGCGATCTGCGGGGGATGTGGAAAGTGTCGTTTGTGAAATAGGATAGTAGATTTTTCTGAACTTACTTTTATATTGCGGTTGTATTTATTACCTAAAATGTATTTAGATTATGAAGATGTTTGCTGCAATATTATTGAACCTGGTTTTTGGGATAAACTCCTTTGCCCAGCGCAATTCCAAAGCCATCTTTGTGATCGTTGACGGCATTCCCGCCGATGTGATTGAAAAACTGAATACGCCCCATCTCGATGCCATTGCAAAAGTGGGGGGCTATGCCAGGGCCCATGTGGGCGGAGAAAAAGGAGGCTATTCGGAGACGCCTACCATTTCCGCTGTGGGATATAATAGTTTACTGACGGGCACCTGGGTAAACAAGCACAATGTCTGGGATAACGATATTGCAAAACCCAACTACAATTACAGGACGATTTTTCGTTTCTTAAAAGAGCAATACCCGAACCGGAAAGCAGCAGTGTTTTCCAGTTGGGAAGATAACCGAACAAAACTGGTCGGAGAAAACCTTTCCGCCACCGGCTACCTGAAACTGGATTATCACTTCGATGGACTGGAATTGGATACCCTGAACTACCCGCACGATAAAAACAGGGATTTTATGCACCGGATAGACGAGGCTGTAGTAGATAAAGCCGCTGACTATATTCAAAAACAAGCGCCGGATCTTTCCTGGGTATATCTCGAATATACAGATGATATGGGGCATATGTACGGCGATAGCCCCCAGTTTTATAAAGCTGTGGAAATAATGGACCGGCAGATGGGAAGGTTATGGTCGGCTATACAATACCGTGAAAAGAATTTTCATGAAGATTGGGTGATCTACATCACTACCGACCATGGCAGATCTGAAAAAGACGGAAAAGGGCACGGGGGGCAATCGGACAGACAAAGAAATACCTGGATCGTTACGAATGCGAAAGGACTGAATGATTATTTTAAAAACGGGAATCCCGGCGTGGTGGATATTATGCCTTCCCTTGCCAAACACCTGGATATTGTGATTCCCCGCGACAAGCTGATGGAAGTGGATGGTATCCCTCTTGTCGGCAATATTTCAGCAACTTCTCCCAATGCGATATTGAAAGATGGCAAACTGCGGATAACCTGGAAGGCGGTATCAAAAAAAGGAGATACTAAGATATGGTTGGCAACTACTAATCGTTTTAAAGAGGGTGGGAAGGATGAATATAGTATGGTAGCTACCGTGCCGCTGTCGAAGCAGAAAGCCATTATTGACGTAAGCAATAATCCTTCTCCTTTTTATAAGATCGTTATTGAGGCTCCGGGCAATCTGCTCAACAGGTGGGTGATGGAGCGGCAGTGAGTTACAGCAAGGTATTTGCGGGGAGCGAAGAAGGTTGCTGAATCTATACTAATTACACCGCAACGAAGCAATCTGCTTACTATGAAGTCGGATAACCCGTTCTTTACTTCTTTCTCTTCCGTGTTCATCTGTGAGAACCCTTGTGTGTTGATCTGCGGAATCTTCGGAAAACATCCGGCACTGATCCATGCGATTTACGGAAGAATCATTCAATAGCCGCTCTTTCTTCCCTGACTCTATTATAAGTTTTAATCGTTTCTATCGAATTTTTAATATTAACCCTCGAGGATGCGCCAAACAAAACGGATTCAATCCCATCCATTTCACATACGTATTCAATAGCTTCTTTATAGGGTATAGTACCGGCGGCAAATATCTGCATCGCAATCAGCCGGCAACGTTTTTGCGCAATTACTTTTTCATAATTGGCTTTGCCTCCGGACATTCTGAAACCTGCCTTATTGATGGATGCGCAGATTATTGGGTTTTCTATACCCGCCTTTTCTAAAGTGTCTAATAAAAGCGGAAGATTCATCGTAATGTAACCCGGTTCAGCATTGTATCTTTCCCGGATATAATTATGAAATCCTACGAGAAAATCAGTCATACCTAATCCAAGAAGCAGATCGGTAATCACATTCTGAATAAAAATTACCGGGGTAGAAATCTCCCGGAACATTTTCATTTCCGCATCCACCATCAGTTCCATCATGGAAATGAAATCCTTCTTAACAAAAGCCAGTCCGCCTTTTGTGAGGGTACTTATTATATTTCCCGGGAGATAATGTTTGATGGTACCCATAATCCCCAACTCCGTTACCGCATTGGCATATTTATGGGCATAAGGCATACAGGGATATATCTTAAAATCCAGGTATCTTTTGTCTCTCCTGATCATCTCTCCTATTCCGATCATACGGTCATGCGTGGTACACATAAAAGTGTTGATGCCTTCCTCTACCACTATATCCAATACCGCTTTTACAGCCTCATTTGTTTTAAATTTAATTGCCTGTGCTCTTGCCTTTTCATCCGAACTATGGTTAATGCCAAAAAACTGGTTGTCTCCAAAAATGACCCTGTCCATTTCTGCCTGATATTTTCTCTTGGTTTAATAATTTCCTGCACCGTCTGCCTGCAGCATGCTGATCAGTTGATCCGTCTGACAGGCATTCTCAAAAGAACTTTTATTTTCTACACTTTTTGATTTTATTGCATTAATAAAATAATCAATTTGCGCAGAATACTCCTCCCCCCGCAAATAAAAATTAACGTTCCCGGCAAGTTCTGTAATATTCTTTATCGTCCAGCCTTTCTCCAGGTTCAGAGTAGAATTTTCTGCCGTTACGTATATCTTCAACTCAGTTGCATCCGCTATCAACTGCCCTCTTTTTCCTATTGCCGTGATCCGGGTATTCATTTTGCGGTGCGTTTCATCACTCCAGTTAACCGATAACTGTCCCGAGATCCCCGATTCAAGGGTAAGGGTTGCGTAAACCGCGTCTTCGACGTTTTTAGAAAACACCATTTTCAGTTGGGTACCGGACACCTTTACCGGCCTGCCCAATAGAAAATTTACCAAGTCAATCGTGTGGGAAGCATAATCATATAAACAACCGCCGCCTTCAGCAGGTTTTGACCTCCAGGTGCTATTGCTTTCCTTTAATACCACCGGCCCGTATGATTCAGCAAGAAAATGATAAACCGGTCCGATCACGCCTCCTTTCAATAACCTTTTCATTTCTATGAAGGTACCAATGAACCGGTTGTGATATCCCACCTGGTTAACCAGATTTAGCTGCTTTGCCCTTTTTGCTAATTCTTTTCCCTTTGCATATTCAAGTGAAAAAGGTTTTTCGCAAAAGACGTGCAATCCCTTTTCCAGGGCATAGGAAACCATTTCATCATGAAACCGGGTAGGTGAAGCGATGACAATCGCATCCAACTCCGTGCTGTCTATCATTCTTTTATAGTCTGAAAAACATTGATATTTTGAATGTTTTTTGAAGGCCTCTAACACCAGGGAGGAAGCATCACAAACTGCCACCAGGTTTATATCCTGGTGAGCTCCTAAAATAGCGCAGTGTGAAATACCCATTTTTCCGAGGCCGATTATTCCTGTTCGGATCATTTTATTCTTTTTACTTTAAGCAAAACGAGCATCAAATCTTTGAAGAAAAGGAGTTGATTCCCGGTGTTCCGTCTGAATATCTCAGGACGAAGAAAGATACGAATCAACCATTCAAGTCTGAGTTTAATCCAAATTTTGGCAGGTCGTTTACTGTTGCCGACATACCAATCAAAAACGTTGCCTATTGTACAGATTATATTTGTGTTTAGCTTTTCTCTATACTGATAAGCCCATTTTTCCTGCTTTGGAGCAGTCATTCCTATAAATAAAACGTTTGGCTGAAACGCATTGATGGCGCTGATCATTTTAAGACTATCCTCTTCCGAAAAAATTGTTTTGAAGGGAGGTGAATATCCTGTAGCTACTACTTGTGGAAATTCTTTTTTTAATCGTCCTAGTATTTTGGAAATTGTCTCATTAGTAGATCCTAAAAAAAACACTCTCCATTTTCTTTCGTTGGCTGAATTGATAAAATAGTCAAAGCAGTCCTGGCCCGCAATTTTTTTAATATTCTTGCCATAAAGCAAAAGAGAGCCGATCGCTATACCCATGCCGTCTAAAACTAAAATATCCGTATTCTTTAAGGCTGTTTTAAATTCCAGGTCATTCCGGGCTATTCCGTAGGAATTAGGACTGAATGTGTTGATCAGATGCTTACTGGAATGGTCTATGTCAGACAGTTGACCGTTAAACACATTAAAACCTAGTATATCCACGGATCTATAGGGTTTGGGCAAGAGTGAAGTAAAATTGGATTAAATAAAGAATTTTTTGCTTGCAAATAGCTATTGACTAAAAGTCCATAATTCTACGTGGCAATAATTATTTCCACTATACTACGACTATCGTGGTAAGCAAAAATTAAAATAATTCATATTTCCAATTTATTTCTCAGCCACACTTTGCAATATCTCTCCAATCCGAGATTCAAATTTTTCGATTGTAAACTCTCTTTCAAATTTTTTCCTACCAGCTGTACCCATCTTAAATCTAAGTTCAGAGGAATTTATTAAAAGTTCTAGTTTGTCTGTTAGTGCATTTACATCATTTTTGGGAACTAGAAACCCTGTTCTATTTTCTTCAACAATATCCGGAATGCCTCCCTCAACTGTTGACACAATAGGCAACGAGTAAGACATCGCTTCCAAAATAACTAATGGAAAGCAATCATTCAATGTAGGTAAAACGAAAATATCTGCCTTTAAAAAAGCCTCTGATTTTTCTACACCGTATTTGCCATTATATAATTTCACAATTTCGTTTAAACCCAGTTCGCATCTTAAATTATTAAGTCTCTTAAGAGTAACATCACCCTCGTTACCAACAATTACTCCCTCAAATAAAATTCCACGACGAAACAACAATACGAAAGCTTTCATTAAAACCAAAACACCTTTCGATTCCATTAGGTTGGAAAAAAATAGCAAAGAAACCCGGACTTTCTTACTATTACCATCATGAAGGTGTTCATTTCTCACTTCTGTAATTTGGTCAGAAATCCCATTGGGGCATATATGTACGTTCGACTTCTTTACTGTAGTATTGATATCACTATATAAAAGGTTTGACAAAATAATAACTTCAGAATTTTCAAATATAAAGTTGTATACCAGTCTGCATAGCTTCCTTTCCTGTTTAATCTTAACCCCTTTGTTATGAAGATGATAAATCATTTTGATTCGAAAAAATTTTAGCAATCCAATAATCATCACGTCTTTGTATAAGGATAGCCCTGTAGTAGTAAGCGCTAAATAACAAAGATGAGGACGCCTTCTCATCAGCAAAAAAAATATTTTAAAAAAAATGGAAATAGAAAAAAACATTTTTTTTATGTGAAATCTTCCAGTTTCATTTAATCTGTTGGATATCAGAATATTTATAAAAACACAATCAAAAAGCCTATTTATCTCACTGTTTTTTTTAATGTTTTCTCCTACAATAGATGAACCATGTACCGGAGGGGGCAAATGAAGGAGGAAAAGTATATAATTTTTATTCATCGCAAAAAAAATAATGTAATCATATCTGTGCTATTCTGCTAAGCTCTAATGAGATCGGACCAAGTAATATAGTAGAGTAAAAAATATCTTTTAATGTTTATTTTTCTGATTCAACTTACAGGTTAAGCTAGTTTAAAAACATTTTTGAATTCTTTTTCTGAGCTTCAATAAGTTATTCTTATTTGAATTCGTAAGGATTTTTTCATTAAATACATACTTAAGAATTGTCAAACTACTATTCTCCATGAATAAACGAAATAACCTTCTATGGCTGTGAGAAAGAGTATTATTAAATGTGTAAAGATCAGCTTCGAAATCTATTTTTTTTGAAGGATCAACCAAAGGGAAATCAATTTCCTCTAAAATACTTATCTCCTTACTTGAATCCCGTAGAAATTTATGTGTAGGAGAATTTCTAACTCCTATGTTAATAACCAAATTACAATTAGGTGTTATCGCAAATCCGTTATTTTTCAGAATAGAAAAAAACCACTGATAGTCCCATGTATTAATCTCCTTCGATTCAACCTTCATTAATTTTTTCCTAAGATGATTCCGCTCTCTTCTTGAAATTAATTTCTTTTCAGTCACTGAATTAAAAAGATGTTTTGAATCAGATATTTTGAAATCATAGTGAGCCCAGGCCCGCCGCCAGGTAGCCCATCCCCATATGTGTGGATAATACGAAAAATAGTAGCTGGTTTCACCTTTATTATTTTTATTCTGAAAGTTACTTCCACTGATATGCATTACTTCCTTATCGTCTTTATACTTTTTCAGAAGGTATTCACAGTAGTCAAAGAAGGATAGTGCAGGTACACAATCGTCTTCTAGTATAATACCGTATTCTACCTGATTAAGGAACCAGGTTATAGCAGAACTTACGGCAATCCCACATCCAAGGTTGCGCTCCCGAAATAGGGTCATTACTTCACAATCCCAATCAATCCGTTTTATTATCTCACGCGCTT
Source organism: Chitinophagaceae bacterium (assembly GCA_023957125.1). GTDB lineage: Bacteria > Bacteroidota > Bacteroidia > Chitinophagales > Chitinophagaceae > Agriterribacter. The sequence goes on along the minus strand of JAMLHL010000012.1, from coordinate 2,740 downwards.
TCATGCACGCCTCGTATTCTCCAACTTTATTTTCTCTCGGGCCGTCAGCGGCTATAAATAAAAATTTCGGTTTCATTAATTGTATTTGATTAAAAACCTCCAGTGTCGTATCGGGTCTATTGAAAATCAGAAATAGAATAGGAGTATTAAATTGTGTATATGCGTTTTTAGTCATGGTTAAAATTTTGAGATAATTTTTTAGTAGATTAGATCCTTCATTATCATTTGAAAATTCTTATAATACCATTTTAGGCTTAGTCATTCATAAACTTCAATTAGAGATGGATTCAGGTATATTTTACTGAAACCATGGTTTATCATATCTTCATGCAGGGTGAAATGTTCGCACTGACTGGTTATCAATGAGTCTGGGTTGTCTTTCACTCAGTATTCAACGGACCTTACCGCACGTCATTTATAAATTGTCAGTGCATTGAAACCGGATATTATCTGAAGCAAATTCATTCTTCATTTGAGATTGCTATATTTCATTTGAGTTTCTTTTAGTGTCTTAAGGTTAATAGGATGGCAGCCATTCCTTTCTTTAAGGGCGAAAGAATCATAAAAATGCCGGGCAACAGGTTTTGAGAGGTGTTTTTTGTCAGATAAAGACAATTTTCTTGGATGCCGTGGTGGAAATTCTAATAGATTACAATCATTTGAATAAAGAAAAAGTTACCACGTTTTTTTTCCCGTCTCCTGATTATGGTTTTAATGTGTTCTGGCTATTATTTCATTTTACACAGCCATATGTAATATTCTCTAAAATATGGACTGAGCTGTTCAATAAATCGAATGTTCTTCAATAATGTACTCTCGAAGTCCCTTGCCTGGATGCAAATAGCTACGGTAGAATCAAGTATCTTTTTGATTTCTTTAACTCTTTTATACAACGTCCTCCTTAATTATGATAATCTTGTAATAACTCTAATTGAAAAAATATTGTTCAAGAATTATTTTTTGAACTTGTCATAAACAATAGGGAATAAAGTTTTGATCCATAATTTCGTGAAAGCCGAAGGCAGGTTAAGAGGAAAGTGTTTCCTTATAAAGTATAAGTATTCTTTATACGAGAGACCTTTTGGACTCCTCAGATACTTTATTCTTTCTTTAAGTCTACTGTTAACAGGCATCCAGTTTTTGCCGTGATCAAATTCACAAGTTCCCATGGTACCAGGATGTACCAGTACCTGAAATCCAAACTTCCTGGCTCTAAGTGTATAATCATAATCGGCAATAGAATGTGTGTATTTGTCGGATAAAATACCAATCCTTTTTACTATTTCGTGCGGAACTAACATTATATTGGCGTTTGCAAGGTCGCATTCGACAAGTTCATCATTGTCTTTAATTAAAAAGCTTTCCGGTTTATTTTTTGAATATAATTTTCTTCCTCCGTATGTAACTAATTTTTTCTGCGTATCAACCGTGCTTCCAACCAGAATGGCATGCTTAAAACGTTTTTTATAGTATTCCATGCTTGTTCTTAAGAGCTTGTCGATACTATTTTCGAACAAAAAAGTATCATCATTTAGTAATAAATAGTAGCATGGCTTGGACGATAAAGCTGAGCTCCAGGCAAGACGCATACCTCCTGCCCAGAACAAATTGCCATTTCCCACGATAATGTTTGTTTTGGGAAAATGTGCTAAGATTGCTGCTGATGTTCCGTCAGTCGACCCATCATCCACCACGTAAACATCAAATTTTACGTTTAAGTCTGAATATTCAATAGATTTTTTTAGTGCATCTAAGCTAACTATCGTCTTGTTTTTCCGATTATGACAGGTTATTAAAACTGCAACCTTTTTCATACTTTTTGTTTTTCGGATTCGTTTTTGTACAACACTTCCTGTTTTAGCGCATCAAGATAACCATGTCCATATTTCAGATCTGGTTCCACATAATTTCCTTCAGCCCATTCATTCCATGAACGTAAAAAAACAATTTTATGCTCATCATCTTTGTGTTGAACACTTTCAATGGCTTTATGCAGTAATTTTTGAAACAATTCCGGGGTGCTATTGTACCAAATAGCCCCTCTACCCCCTGAACGCGGAGAGTGGTCGTAGTTGGGTATCACCGTAGGATAAACGTTCTCAATTTTATCCAGTTCAGGGACAAGTAAATTCTTTATAATATCGGAATAATTATATTTTTGAAGTGGGGCCAGATGAGTTAGCCTTCTGAGTCGGTTTAGGGCTTTCACAACATACTCACCCCTAATCTTAAATTGAGCTTCATATACTCCTGCACGACAGACTCCGTCAATTTCTGTTTTTAAGAATTGGTTACATTCCGAATTTAAATTCGCCTGGCCGATGAAATATATTCCTTTTAATCCATTCTGTTTTGCCAGATGTTGCCATACATCAATAAAGGTGCCTATATCATGAAAGTCTGGTGGAGAGTAAATAAAGAAAATTGGTTTCCCTTCAACGGTTATATATCTTTTGTCTTTGAAAGCGCCAAGCAAATAATAAAAATGGTTTTCATAATCAACTTTACCCAAGTAAAGTTGTTCCACCAATATTCTGGTTTTTTTATATTGATCCTTCGTGTGCCAAGTTTTATTTTCCCAATTATGGTTGGCCCACCCTAAACAAAATGGAAAGTCCGGTTTTCCGCTTTTAAGCACTTCTTGAAATGGTCTTTGTAGTAGTGTTTTTCCATTGCCAAACCAATAGTGCCAATACATAAACCCCTCTATTCCGGCATTTTTTGCTAATTCTGATTGAGC
>JAMLHL010000011.1 GCA_023957125.1 Chitinophagaceae bacterium | reverse complement strand
TCTGTATTGTGGTTTGAGGTGTATAAATGGGGAAAAAGAAATTCTAATAAAAAGTAATGCAATCGGAATAGTGAAAATAAGTTTGGAGATTGAATTTAAGAATGGGTACTGACGAGCAGTATTTTTTGACAGATTGATTTTGTTTAGCCCTACGGGCTGTGTTGTATGTTAACCCTTCTTCCACAGGCTGTCGCCTATGGATAACCAAATATAGTCCTACGGACAATTTGTGAATGTTCTCATATTTGCATAATTTGAAAAAAGGTGATTGCATCATCATGCAGGTAAACACACCTGTACTTTTCAAAATAATGTATCAGTTATTAAACTTTACTTCTACCTATAAATTATCTGCAACAAACTGTTTACAATACTCCTTTATTAACTGCCTGACTTTTCTAAATTCTTCACTAATTTCTTCGTCTGTTCCTATCGATTTTGCAGGGTCGGGAAAGTTTTGATGAAACTTTTTTGCTTTGGTTGGAAAGAATGGACAACGCTCTTTTGCATTGTCGCAAACTGTAATTACAAAATCAAAATCTATATTTCGGTATTCGTCAATATTGTTTGAGGTGTGATTAGAAATGTCAATGCCGTCTTCTTGCATTGTGACAATTGCTTTTGGGTTTACTCCGTGCGTTTCCACACCTGAACTGTAAACGTCTGCTTTTTTACCTGCAAAATAGCGTAAATAACCTTCTGCAATTTGGCTTCTGCAACTGTTTCCTGTGCAAAGCACTAAAATTTTCTTTGTCATTTTGTATAATATTTTTGTTTTAGAAATAAACTAATCTTAACCAATAAAATTAGAACTGGAACTTCTACCAATGGTCCGATAACGCCTACAAATGCCTGTGGTGAGTTGATACCAAAAACCGCAATAGCAACAGCAATTGCCAATTCAAAATTGTTGCCTGTGGCTGTAAATGCGATGGAAGCATTTTTGTCGTAAGGGATTTTCATTGCTTTATTGATGAAAAAACTAACAAAAAATATCAGTACAAAATAGATGATTAAAGGAACGGCTATCTTAATTACATCAAAAGGTAATTCTACAATTTTATTCCCTTTTAAGCTGAACATTAATACGATTGTCAACAAAAGTGCAATCAGTGTTATAGGCGAAATCTTCGGAACAAATTTATGATTATACCAATCTTTTCCTTTTTGTTTTATCAGAATATATCGGGTAAGAAAACCAGCTAAAAACGGAATACCCAAATATATCAATACGCTTTCGGTAACCGCACTCATTGAAACACTTACATCAAAATTGCCCAAACCTAAATATTTAGGCAAAACATTGATGAAAAACCAAACAAAAAAGCTATACGATAGAACTTGAAAAATACTATTCAAAGCAACAAGTAAAGCGGTGTATTCTCTGTTCGCTTTGGCTAAATCACTCCAAACTATAACCATTGCGATACATCTTGCCAAACCAATCAAGATAAGTCCTGTCATATATTCAGGTTCGTTTCGCAAAAACAAAACGGCTAATCCGAACATCAACAAAGTACCGATTACCCAATTGAGTAACAAAGAAATGGCAATTACTTTTCTATCTTGTAACGCTTTGGGCAATAAGGAATAATCCACTTTTGCTAATGGTGGATACATCATTAAAATTAATCCGATTGCCAACGGAATATTCGTAGTGCCAACAGAAACAGTATTGATATGAGTGGGAATATTTGGGAATAAATAACCTAAACCAACGCCAACAGCCATGGCAAGGAAAATCCAAAGTGTTAGGTATCTGTCTAAAAATTTTAATTTAACTTCCATCCTAACAACAACCTGAATTTGGGGTGCAACAAGTAGCAGGTTTTTCTGCATAAACCGTTATACTTCTAATAACAGTTTCGTTCGCCTTGTACTGAGCAATTTCTTCATCATTCAAATAGTTTTTCAGAATATCATCAGGTACAATGATAGGTTTGTCTTTCTGAATTTGCATATTGACAAATCCCACCTTGCTTACATAACTTAAATATTCATCTTTATTAATCGCACTTGCCACGCAACCTGCGTACATTTCAGCTGCAGATTTTATTTTTTCGGGTAATTCTCCTGTCAAAACAATATCAGAAATACTGAAATGCCCGCCTGGTTTTAAAACTCTATACATTTCTGCAAAAACAGCTTGTTTATTCGGTACAAGGTTTAAAACACAATTACTCACAATCACGTCAGCGACATTAGCGGTTACAGGCATTTTCTCAATATCGCCTTGTCTAAACTCAACATTGTTGAAACCTAATTTTTCAGCATTGTTTCGTGCTTTGTTTATCATTGCTTCCGTAAAATCAATGCCAATAACTTTTCCTGTTTCGCCTGTTTCGGCTCTTGCGACAAAGCAGTCATTACCTGCTCCACTACCCAAATCAATTACGGTATCACCTTTTTTGATTTGGGCAAATTGAGTGGGCAAACCGCAACCCAAACCTAAATCGGCATCAGGATTGTAACCTTCAAGGTTGTTGTATTCTTCACTCATTATGTTATACACTTCGGTACTACAACCACCAGCACCACAACAAGATGAAGCGTTGGTTTCTTTGTCTTGCAAGGCTATTTCACTGTATTTCTGCCTTACCATTTCTTTGATTTCCTGTTCTGTGTTCATTGTATTTATATTATTAATTGGTGATTGATTAACAGCAGTTTTGCTTGGTAACTGTTGTGATTATTTTTGAAAAATAATTTTTAAGGACTTCAAATCTTTTTTCATCAATGCAGTAGCAAATTGCATTGCCTTCGATGTTTCCTTTTATTAGTCCTGCGTTTTTTAGTTCTTTTAAATGTTGGGAAACGGTTGGTTGAGCAAGCGGTAATTCGTTTACGATGTCTCCACAAATGCAAGCCTTCACTTTCAACAAGTGTTCAATGATAGCCACTCTTGCTGGGTGCCCCAATGCTTTAGCAATAGAAGCAATTTGATTTTGCTGGTCTGTAAAGTGGTCTGTTTTTGTTGCACCCATTATTTTGTTTTTTTAATATTGCAATATTACGATAAAGATTAAAACTGTAAAACAATTTTCATGATTTTTTTAAAATTGTATTTATTGATGATGTAAAGTTTGTTCCTGCTGTTTTATGTCCGTCTGTTGATGTTAACACGGTCGTTTGTAGGGTTGCACCTAACGGTTAGGTATTTGCGATGGTGCGGTAATAGAAATCCGTCAGCCGAGTTTTGCACTAAAGTTACATAGAATTACCAAAGTTGAGCATTTAACGTCAAGCCGCGCTATTGCAAACATCCTGTTAGCGGTTCGTTTTTCTTCACTATTGTTCATCAAAAAAATCTTCGTCAATTTGTTTGATTTCATAATTTGTTTTTATCTGAACTCCAACGTTAAATTCATGCATTAAAGAAACCAATTTATGCCCGTCAATGCAGATTATTTTATGATGTGCTTCACGTGCCTTTTTTAAGGCCTTCTCATCAAACTCAGATGTCGTTACAAAAACGCCTTTGTTTGTGTCGCCACTCATTGCACCAATAAAATTTCTGATGTCCGTTTCACGAACTTTGTTTTCTGTAAATCGTTTTGCTTGAATGTAAATTTTGTCAAGCCCTAGTTTGTCTTCGTTGATAATTCCATCAATACCACCGTCATTGGATTTTGATGTTTCAATAAATTCTCCATACCCCATTTTTTTCAGAAGTCTTAGCACAACTTTTTCAAAAAAATACGGGTCTCCACTTTTTAGTTTTACTAAAAGGTCGTTTTTAACTTCAGTTTCAATTCTGCTAAAACCTTCGTCAATTAGGTCTTGTGGCGAGGATATGTCAATCGTTGGCTTGGGTTTTCCTATGTCTGAGATGTCTGATGAGTTTGATTGTTTCTCCTGTTTGTAAAAGTCAAATAAAGAACTTTCGTTTTCTAAATCTCTTACAGTAAGAGTAGCTGAATGACCTTTGCCCTTCTCAGTTATTTGAACAAATCCACGCTGAGGAAATGTAATATATCCACCCTTTTTTAGATAGGACTTTCCCCAAGCTATTCTATTGTCGATTAATAAGTCACCAGATTTTGTTTCTTGTTTTAGCTGCTCCTCAGTCAGCCCTGAATAAAACCTTGACTTTACTTCTTTTATAAGTTCCCTTGATTTTAAAATCTTACTGTCTTTAAGAACTTCAAGAATTGGGATAAATGTTTCGTCAAATTTTGGTATTTCCATCTTGTCCTGTTGTCAATTTATTTTTCAGTTGTCGTTTACGGTTTGGTCGCCCTAAAATGACAGCTAACTCTCCGATTGCCCTTCCCTTAAACACTTAAAAGTACTTAAAAGCGCTTAAAAATGCTTTTAACCCGGTTTGCTATTTTAATACTGGAGAAAGGGAATACGTATCTCAGCAAAAGCAACCATCGCGCGGGCCGGGAGACTGGCGCCGGTAGAAGGCTGATTAGTGTATCCCCTGCCCAAAGGCTGCGGGATAGCAGCGGAAAGCCCGGTGAGGCAGGGTGCATGGCGCTGTGCCGGACTTGCAGCGGAAAGCCCGGACTGCAGCCGAACAGCATTCCTGAGGCGGAAAGCCCCACCCTACCGGCAGGAAAGAATATTCCGGATTTTTTGGCTTAACCCCGGAAACAATAGTAGCTTGCTGTAGTTTTTTATCAAAACAAATTTGAGATATGAACAGGCTGATTTTGTTTTTGGGGATGGTGGGTTTCTCCGGCACAGTGAATGCGCAATCGCTTCGTGTGGACAGGCTTCCTTTGTATAATAAGGCGGAATTCCATCGCGACGCCGACTGGCTGATTGATGATCATGGGTTCAAGGCTGCGGTGTACAAAACTCCGGAAGGGTATCTGGCGCTGAGCAACGGGCTGGTTACGCGAACTTTTACGTTAGCCCCCAATGGAGCTACCATCGCGCTGGATAATTTGATAACCAACGAATCGCTGGTGCGGGCGGTTTCGCCGGAGGCAACGCTTTGGATCAACGGCCGGGAAATTAAAGTGGGCGGTCTTACCGGCCAGCCGATCGGCAACTATCTCTTACCCGAATGGATACCCGAAATGAAGGCGGATCCTTCCAGCCTGCACCTGGTATCCTATGCGGTGTCTCCTGTTAAAGCGCGGATGGAATGGAACCGGCGGACGGCATGGTCGCCCCAGCATCTGCCCTGGCCGCCAAAAGGACTGGAGCTTGTGTTTACGTATAAGGCAGGAAAAACCATGATTGAAAATCTACGAACCGGGATACAGGAAAATGAACGGGAAGGCGAACTTGCAAAAGAAAGCGCTGCAGAAGAGACGGATTTTTTGGAGGGGCTGGTAGTGCAGGTGCATTACGAAATTTACGACGGATTGCCGTTGCTAAGCAAATGGGTGCGTGTGGAAAACAACGGCAGCCGGGAGATCATTGTCAATAACATCAGGAGTGAACAGTTGGCGGTAACGGAGGCGGAAAGCGCGGTGGAGCATAAGCAACGCTGGCAACTGCCGCCCATCTTTGTGGAGAGCGATTTTGCTTTCGGCTCGGGTACCACCAATGCCGCGGAAAATGCCTGTGTGGAATGGCAAACGGATTCTACCTATACTACCCAGGTGAATTATACCCTGCAAACGCCCACGCGCCTAGTGTGTATGCCCAAAACGGGGATGGGGCAGGAACTGGCGCCGGGTGCATCTTTTGAAAGCATGCGCCTCTGGGAATTGCTGTACGACAGCTACGACCGGGAGAGGAGAGGGTTGAGCGAGAGAAAATTGTACCGCACGATTGCGCCGTGGGTAACAGAAAATCCGATTATCATGCACGTGAGCAGCGCGGCGGATGCGGCGGTGAAAAAGGCGATAGACCAGTGCGCGGAGGTGGGCTTTGAAATGGTGATCATGACTTTCGGCAGCGGGTTTAATATCGAGGACACGTCTTCACAAAACCTGCAACGGATGAAAGCCCTGAAGGAATATGGAAAGAGCAAGGGGGTGGCTATCGGCGGGTATTCGCTGTTAGCGAGCCGTTCTATTGACGCGCAGAATGACGTGGTGATGCCGGATGGCATGCAACCTGCGTTTGGTCATTCGCCCTGCCTGCTCAGCAATTGGGGGGAGGAATATTTTAATAAGCTGTATCATTTTTACAGCGTTACCGGGCAGGATCTGCTGGAGCACGACGGGTCTTATCCGGGTGATGTGTGTGCTTCTACCGCTCATCCGGGACACCGCGGACTGGAAGATTCGAGGTGGAAGCAGTTCCGGGAGATACAGGCTTTTTACCGTTGGTGCAGGAGCAAAGGCGTGTATCTGAATGTGCCCGACTGGTATTTTTTGAATGGCAGCAGTAAAACGGCTATGGGTTACCGGGAGACCAACTGGTCGCTGCCCCGGGCGTTGCAGGAAATTATTGAGCGGCAGAATATCTATGATGGCACCTGGGAGAAAACGCCTTCAATGGGTTGGATGTTTGTGCCGCTGGTGCAGTATCACGGTGGAGGCGCGGCGGCTACGATTGAACCTTTGAAGGAGCATCTGCCGCATTACGGGCAAAGGCTGGCTAATTTGTTTGGCGCCGGGGTACAGGCCTGTTACCGGGGGCCTCAATTATATGATGCGCCTGAAACCAGGAACCTGGTGAAAAAATGGGTGTCATTTTATAAAAAACATCGCGAGGCGCTGGATGCCGATATCATTCATCTTCGCCGGCCGGATGGCAGGGATTACGATGCGATCCTGCATGTGAATCCGCAGGGAAAAGAAAAAGGGTTGCTGATGGTGTATAATCCGCTGAATGAACCTGTTACCCGGGAGATAGAAGTGGATTTGTATTATACGGGGCTTAAAGATCAGGCATGGGTAACCGAAAATGACGGGGTCGCAGGGAAACGGACTTTGCAGGATTCCAAAATGAAATTGCAGGTTATCATTCCCGCTAAAAGTCAGAAATGGTTTGTTTTCACCGGTTTGTCAAATTAAAGTACATTTATGCAGTTCTTTTTCAAATTTCTTTAAAATCAAAGCCATGTCTTCACGTAGAAAATTCATTAAATCTGCTGCCTTAGCCACTGCGGGGGTTACCGTGGGAAGCTGGAGCGCCAGCGCAAAAAGTTATAGCCGGATCGTAGGAGCCAATAAAAAAGTTAACCTTGCCTGTATTGGTGTGGGGCACCGCGGCGGTGAAATTCTTAATGCCCTGAATGATACCGGTTTGGCGAATATCGTAGCGTTGTGTGATGTGGATATGGGCGCGCCGCATACGCAAAAAAATATGGCTAAATTTTCGGGCGCCCGCCAGTACAAAGACTTTCGCGAAATGCTGGATAAGATGGGAAATGAGATTGAAGCGGTAACTGCCGGCGTTCCGGATTTCTCCCATTTTCCCATTACCATGATGGCTTTGAACCTGGGCAAGCATGTATATGTGGAAAAGCCGATGGGGCGTACCTTTTATGAAATTGAACTGATGATGGCGGCTGCTAAGAAACACGATAAGGTGGTAACGCAGATGGGCAACCAGGGGCATTCGGAGGCCAATTATTTCCAGTTTAAAGCCTGGAAAGATGCAGGGATCATCAAGGATGTAACGGCGATCACGGCACACATGAATTCCCCGCGGCGCTGGCATGGCTGGGATACGCATATCAAAAAATTCCCCGATGCCCAACCGGTTCCACTCACGATGGATTGGGATACCTGGTTAGGTACGGCGCAGTGGCATGATTTTAATAAAGATTTTCATGAAGGACAATGGCGTTGCTGGTACGATTTCGGGATGGGCGCTTTGGGCGACTGGGGAGCGCATATTTTAGATACGGCGCACCAGTTTTTGGATTTGGGATTGCCCAATGAGATCACTTCGCTGAAGGCGGAAGGACACAACGACTTTTTCTTCCCGATGTCCACTACTTTACTTTTCAAATTTCCCCAGAGAAATAAAATGCCGGCCGTGGATATTACCTGGTACGATGGGGTGAATAATCTTCCTCCGGTTCCCGAAGGCTATGGCGTTTCAGAATTAGACCCCAATATTCCACCGGCCGGTAATGGAAAGATCCAGCCTGCAAAACTCAATCCCGGAAAGATCATTTACAGTAAGGAACTGACTTTCAAAGGCGGCTCGCACGGAAGTACTTTGTCTATTATCCCGGAAGAAAAAGCCAAAGCGATGGCATCGCGGTTGCCGGAGGTACCAAAGAGTTCCTCGAATCACTATGCTAATTTTTTGTTGTCCTGTGCCGGACAGGAAAAGACGCGTTCGCCTTTTGAAATAGCCGGGCCTTTAAGCCAGGTGTTTTGCCTGGGTGTGCTTGCACAAAGATTGAATACGCAACTGTTGTTTGACCGGCAGACCAAAAGGATCACCAATAACCGGTTTGCCGATGCGCTGTTGATCGGTGCACCTCCAAGAAAAGAGTGGGAACAATATTATAAGATTTGAGATTTGAGATTTGAAATTTGATATTGGAGATTGGGGGCAGAAACGGGCGACCGATTGATCTTGAAATTAGGATTGCTTTTATTCGGGAAATAATGACAAAATAACATTGACTATGGTTAGATCTATTCTGATAGCAGGTATATGCCTGGTATTTACATCGGTTATGGGAGAAAGAGCGCAACCGGTTAGAACAGAGGCGTCTGATATGCTTCAACAACAGGCGGATACCATAGGTGGACTGTCTGTACTGATCGGGGACGGGGCTGTACTGCAGAAAGTTTCCAGCCAGTTTAAGTTTACCGAAGGGCCGGCTGCCGACAAAAACGGGAATATTTTTTTTACCGATCAGCCGAATAACAAAATCTGGAAATACGATACAGAAGGTAACCTGTCTGTTTTCATGGATAAAGCCGGGCGTGCCAACGGGATGTTCTTCGACCGTAAAGGCAACCTTGTGGCCTGTGCCGATGAAAACAGTGAGATATGGTCTATCAGTCCGGATAAAAACGTAAAAGTATTACTCCGTAATTACCAGGGGCGACGCTTTAATGGTCCTAATGACCTGTGGATAGATAGGAAGGGCGGGATTTATTTTACGGATCCTTATTATCAACGGGATTACTGGGAAAGAACAAAACCCGATCTTGATGGGCAGAAGGTTTATTACTTAGCGCCGGGTGCATCGGAGGTGGTGGTAGCAGATGCGGATTATGTGCGCCCCAATGGGATCATCGGTACACCGGATGGAAAGACTTTATATGTCACCGACATCGGCGCCGGCAAAACCTATACCTATCAAATCAATAAAGACGGCAGTCTGTCCAACCGGACCCTCTTTGTTTCGGAAGGCTCCGACGGGATGATCCTTGATAATAAAGGAAATCTGTACATCACCGGGAAAGGCGTAACTGTGTTTGATCCCAAAGGAAAAAGGATTGGTAATATTCCGGTTCCTTCCGGATGGGTAGGGAATGTATGTTTTGGGGGGAGAGATGGGAAAACGCTTTTTATAACAGCCTCTGAATCGGTGTACACGCTGCAAATGAAGGTAAAAAGGGCGGGATACTGATAGAGTGGTCAGTTGGAACGCGGATGACACGGATTGCCTTTGGCAAAACGCGGATGTTCATGGAAATCATCCGCGGTCTTCTGCGCTATCTGCGGGAGAGTTTTTCCCGCTGATCCCGCTGATCTACGCTGAGAAATTAGTGTATTTCATCTCTCTCAAAAAAACCATCATCCGCGGTCTTCTGCGCTATCTGCGGGAGAATTTTTCCCGCGAACCGGTGTTTTTCTTAACCTGATGTGGCTCACAGATACGCCGGATTATCACGGAAGAAATCCATCCCTGCTTTTCCGGGTGATCTGTGAGCATTTTCAGGTATGTCGGGTATTCTTAGAATTTTCCTGGCGTTAGTTTGCTTCCTCTAACTGTTTGATGACAACTTTCCCGCTTACTTCAATGGGGTTGGAAAGGATGTCTAATACCGGGCACAATGCCTCTGCCTGTTGCGCCAATCTCTCCAGTGTTTGCGGCTCCTCCGGGGAAACAATCTCTGTTTCAAATTCCACTTTATTAAATCCGGGCCGCACTTTGCTGTCGAGCCCCAGAAATCCCTGCAGGTCTAAATGTCCTTTGGTTTTTACAGTAACGTTTTCTAATTGAATACCCTTCAGGGAGGCAAGCGCACGATAGACAATTGCCTGGCAGGCGCCTAATGCGCCTAATACGTATTCCACCGGATTGGGATCGGCGTCTTTTCCGCCTAAGAGCTCCGGTTCATCAAAATGAAATTCAAACTGGCGGGCCGTACTTTTTACGTGAACCTGTTTTCCGAGTACTGAAGTGGCTTCAAAGACGGCTTTGGCTTCATTGGGGTTGTTTTTGATCTGTTGAATTAGAGATTCAATGGATTTTTTTACATGAGTTGACATAGTACAATTGATATTTAAAAGTGAATGATAAATTGCGGAAAGAAGAGGCAGTGCCGTAGCCTAAAAAAACCGGATGGTTTTTAGCCTTTTACCAGATGGATGATCTGCCTGGAATTAACAGCAACAACAAGACATTCGGAGGGTAGCAATTGCAGAAGAAATTTTTGCTTCAGCTATTCGTACCGGAATTCCGTGAGAGAAATCTAAAAGGTTGCTGTTGTTTTTGATCATGTCTTTTAATTTATATGTTCTCCGTTTGGGAGACAGGATTTGGCACCTTTACAATTTTTGTCGGTTGCCAGTGGGTCATCGAGCCAGTCTCTCGCCACTTCTTTATAAATCAAGACCCTTTTAAGAAGAGTATTGAAAGTATATCCTGATAAGGATGGCGCAAAAGTATAGATTCATTTGAAATAAAAAAATCTTTTTCTGTATTTACGGGCAACGCGGTTGGGGGAGGGCTAAAAACACGCCGGAGTTGCTGCCAATATTCTGTAATTTTGCCGCCTGTATGAAAACAAAAACACTCCGGAAGGACAAGGTGAATATCATTACCCTCGGCTGTAGTAAGAACATGGTGGATAGCGAGGTGCTGAGCGGACAACTGAAGGCCAATGATATTAATGTAGCGCATGAAAGTAAAAAAAGCGATCATAATATTGTGGTGATCAATACCTGTGGATTTATAGACAGGGCTAAAGAGGAATCTGTTAATACCATTTTGGAACAGGTGGATCTGAAAAAACGGGGAAGGCTGGATAAGGTATATGTTACCGGGTGCTTATCGGAGCGATACAGGAGAAGCCTCGAAAAAGAGATCCCCGAAGTGGATGCCTGGTTTGGAACCATGGAACTACCCCTGATCTTGAAAAGATTTAAAGCGGATTATAAAACAGAACTGGTGGGGGAGCGCATGTTGAGTACGCCGCGACATTATGCCTACATGAAAATATCGGAAGGATGCAATCGCACCTGTGCTTTTTGCGCCATTCCTTTGATGCGGGGGCATCATGTTAGTAAGCCGGTAGAGCAGATCGTTGCCGAAGCCGAAAAATTAGTCAGTCGCGGGGTGAAGGAGATCATGCTGATCGCCCAGGAACTCACGTATTACGGACTGGATATTTATAAAAAGAGAGAACTTCCCAATCTGCTTCATGCACTGGCAGACATAAAAGGTTTGGAATGGATCCGCCTGCATTATGCCTATCCTTCTAAATTCCCTTTGGAGATCGTTGATGTGATGAAAGCGCATCCCAATATTTGCAACTACCTGGACATGCCCATCCAGCATAGTAGCGATAAGATTCTAAAGGCCATGCGACGGCAGATCACCCGATCTGAGATGGAAGATCTGATGGGTGAGATAAAAAACCGTATTCCCGAAATTTGTTTGCGTACAACGCTGATTGCCGGGTTTCCCGGTGAAACGGAAGAAGATGTGGAAGACCTGAAGGGTTTTTTGAAGAAACATCAGTTTGACCGGGTGGGTATTTTCACGTATTCTCATGAAGAAGATACGGCCGCCCACGCTTTACCGGATGATATTCCACAGGAAGAAAAGGAGCGGAGAGCGCAGGAGATAATGGAGGTACAGCAGGAGATCAGTTACCGGAAAAACCAGGAAAAACTGGGGAAGGTATTTAAAACTCTGGTTGACAGAAGAGAGGCCGGACGGTACATCGGCCGCACCGAATTTGATTCCGTGGAAGTGGACAATGAAGTGATCATTGCCGGCGATCAAACCCTGCCGGTGGGCGAATTTGTAAATATTAAAATTATCAAAGCCTACGATTTTGACCTTGAAGGTGTAGTGGTATAGCGGCAGATAAATAATTGCTACAGCTTAAAAAATATCTTCTTTTTATATAAGTAATAACACAGCCACCACTCTAATCCAAATATGACCAGGCTGGTGATCAATCGCATCAGCAATTCGGGAAAATGGGCCATTTCCATCAGTCCGTTGGTCACGGCGCCTACATAGCCGTTGAACCATCTTCCCCCGACGATTTCGAAAAACAGGTAAATAAAAATGGAATTCATGCCTACTACGGTAAACAGAAGAAGATGTTTCCGGTGGTTGCGGATATCAATCCACCAGTAACAGGCGGCTAAAGCCAGCAAACACCAGCCGAGAGACGCCATGGTGAAAGATGTGGTAGCAATGCGTTTAATGATAGGCGTTATATGAAGCCAGTCGAGACCAAAGCCCACCACCAGGCAGCCGAGACCCCAGATCAGCAATTGTCTTGTTTTCCGTGTAGATTCACTTTGCAGCAATTTGCCTGCCAGAGCGCCGGCGATGGTGTGTACCGCCGTAGGAATACAGTTGATGGCTACCCAACCCCCGCTGTTGATCTTATTCATCAGCAGCAGATCCACGTAATTACCAAAATTGTGGCCGTTGACAAAAGGCTGGTCAAATCCCGGTATATGGGTAAAGCGGTAGAGTATTTCAGTTAGTAACAACAAACCGGCGCAAATAGCGATCTGGGTTTTAGCGCTTAAATGAAAAATCAGGAAAGCCAGTAACAGGGTAAATGAAAGCTGGGTCAGTACATTCCATAGTTCAAAGGCGAGCCCGTCCTTCTTTACGGCATAATTTAACACGCCCCAGAAAAACAACCAGCCACTTCTTTTCAGGGCCTTGCGGAAAGACTGTGTCCAGGGAACGCCGTTCTGTTGTTGCTTTTTTAAAGAATACGCCATGGCCGTTCCGGCAATGAACATGAAGCCGGGTTGTATCAAATCCCAGAACCGGAGTCCGTTCCAGGGGTGGTGTTTAAATTGAACCGTAATATTATACCACCAGCTTCCGTCGGCAGCGTCATTTAATACACGATATAACCCGGCTGCTTCTAAGGCTAAAAATACCATGATCAGACCACGAAGAAAGTCCAGGGAGAGAAGTCTTTTTTGTTGCATTGGAATGAGTTGCTTAGGGATGGGTAAAAATAATTTGGAAAAACTAAACTAAAATTTTTTTATTAACAAAAAACCCCTGACATTTGTTTCACATTTATGAAAATCAATTCAAATAAATACTGGTGGTGGCATACAAACTCTCTTTGGGGCTTGTAAGGTCATTATCTTATTTATGCAAATACAATATTAAGCCCCGGTGATTTCCGGGGTTTTTTTATGAAAACAGGTTCAGCACAATGATAAAGAAAATTGAAATCAAAACACAATTTAAAAAAATGCTCTCCGATGTTTATACGCCGGTTGGTATTTATTTACGGGTGAGAGACCGGTTTCGCGATACCATCCTGCTGGAGAGCGCCGATTATCATACCGCGGAAAACAGTTTTTCCTTTATTTGTATCAATGCCATTGCCGGTATGGAAATAACGAGCCGGCGTTCTATAGAATTGAAGCTCCCCGGGCAGCAGCCCGAACGGATCGCAATAGACGACCCTGCTGCGGTGCCTGACATATTGTGGAGCTTCATGCAACGATTTGAAGTGGTTCCTTCTGCTGATAAGGTGATCGCCTCCGTGCAGGGATTATATGGTTATACCGGTTTTGATGCTATCCAGTTTTTTGATACCATTCAACTGTCTGATCGTTCCCCGAAGAACGGTGCCATCCCGCTTATGCGCTATCGCCTCTACCAGTATATTATTGCCATCAATCATTTCAGGAACGAAATGTATCTCTGCGAAAATTGTATCCCCGGGATAGAGAGTGATATGGAAATGGTGGAGTCGCTGATCAGGAGCAAAGATGTGCCGGTATTCCCGTTTGCGGTGAACGGAACGGAAACTTCCAATATGACAGACGGGGATTACAAAAAAATGGTAAAGAAAGGAATAGAAAATTGTTATAAAGGAAATGTATTCCAGATCGTTCTGAGCAGGCGTTTTGAACAGCGGTTCCTGGGAGATGAGTTCAACGTGTATCGTGCTTTACGCAATATCAATCCGTCTCCCTATCTGTTTTATTTTGACTATGGCGATTACCGGCTCCTCGGTTCGTCTCCGGAAAGCCAGTTGATTATCAGAAACCGAAAGGCAGTGGTGCATCCTATTGCCGGTACGTTCAAACGCACCGGCGATGAAGTCGCCGATCAGCGAATGGCCGATCAGTTGTTACAGGACCCCAAGGAAAATGCCGAACATGTGATGCTGGTGGATCTTGCCAGGAACGACCTGAGCAGGTATTGCGATCATGTAACGGTTAAGCATAACCGCCAGATCCAGTATTATTCGCACGTGATCCATATGGTGAGCGAGGTAAACGGGGATGTACGGCCGGGAACCAATCCCTTTCGTCTGCTGGCGGCTACTTTTCCTGCGGGTACCTTAAGTGGTGCCCCTAAATTTAAAGCCATTCAATTGATAGATGCCTTTGAACCTACGGCCCGCAGCTATTATGGGGGTGCCATTGGTTTTGTAGGCTTCAACGGCGATTGTAACCATGCGATAATGATCCGCACTTTTTTAAGCCGGAACAACACCCTGGTATCTCAGGCCGGAGCCGGTGTGGTGGCGGCATCGGATCCCGAAAATGAATTGCAGGAGGTGAACAATAAATTGAATGCGCTGAAAAAGGCAGTTGAAAAAGCCCGTGAGATATGAGTGAAAAAGCACTCCGACAGTAATCATCATTGAGAATAATTGATTTTAAATAACAACAGGTTTTATGAAAATTCTGGTTTTTGATAATTATGATTCTTTTACCTATAACCTGGTACACCTGGTTGAAAAAATACTGCATCAGAACGTGGACGTGTGTCGCAATGACCAGATTGCCCTTGACGAAATAGATAAGTACGATAAGATCATATTATCACCCGGCCCAGGGTTGCCCGGTGAAGCCGGACTATTGATCCCGCTCATCAAACGGTATGCTCCTTCAAAATCTATTTTGGGAGTATGTCTGGGTCATCAGGCCATAGCGGAGACATTTGGCGGCAAGCTGGTGAACTTAAGTACCGTTTATCACGGGGTAGCCTCGCCGGTTAGTTTATACAGCGAGAAGGAGCCGGTGTTGTTTGCGGGCTTGCCGGATATCATAGAAGCCGGCAGGTATCATAGCTGGGCGGTAAAGGAAGATGGTTTCCCCGATCAACTGCTGGTAACGGCAAGAGACGATGACCGGCAAATCATGGCGCTTCGCCACAAGGAATACGATGTGAGAGGGGTGCAGTTTCATCCGGAAAGTATATTAACCCCCGAAGGAGAAAGCATACTGAGAAATTGGCTTTTTGTATAGGCGCCGTATAAAAGATGAAGATTAATTTTAAAGAGTTTAATTCCCGTTTATATGAAGAAAATTTTGCAATATTTATTTTCCTATAAAACGCTTTCGCGCCAGCAGGCGAAAGAAGTTTTGATAAATATATCGAAAGGTGTTTATAATGAAAGTGAAGTGACTGCTTTTGTAACGGTGTACCTTATGCGTACCATAACCATTGAAGAACTGCACGGGTTTGCAGATGCCCTGCTCGAATTGTGCGTTCCGGTTCATTTGGAAGATTTCCAAACAGTGGACATCGTAGGTACGGGTGGAGACGGAAAAAATACATTCAATATCTCCACCCTGGCTTGTTTTATTGTTGCCGGTACCGGTCAGAAAGTGACCAAGCACGGCAACTACGGCGCTACTTCGGTGAGCGGCGCTTCCAATGTGATGGAGCAGTTGGGCTACCGTTTTAAATCTGATAACGCCCAATTGAAAAAAGAGGTGGAAGAAGCGAATATCTGTTTTTTGCACGCCCCGCTTTTTCATCCGGCCTTAAAAGCGGTTGGCGCCATTCGGAAAAACCTGGCGATTCGCACCTTTTTTAATATGTTAGGGCCGATGGTCAATCCTGCCCGCCCGGCTTTTCAACTCGTTGGTGTATATAACCTGGAGATGGCAAGGATCTATAATTACCTGTTGCAACAGACCGGTAAGGCATTTACCATAATTCACGGACTGGATGGATATGATGAAATCTCTTTAACCAACGACACCAAAGTTATTACTAATGAGGGTGAGCAGATTATGACGCCCGGGCAATTAGGCAAGCGCAGCGTTACTGCGCAGGATATTTACGGCGGCTCTACCGTGGAAGAAGCGGCGAAATTATTTATGACTATAATTAAGGGAGGAGGTACCTGGGCGCAAAATGCAGTTGTTTTGGCTAATGCGGCGATGGCCTTGCATTGCACCGGCGCTTTTCCCGAATACGAAGAGGCCTATCTCGCAGCGGTGGAAAGCCTGGAAAGTGGGAAGGCTTTGGGGGCTCTTAATAAACTGAGGGAGATGCAGTAGGTAATTTGAAAAATTGAGAATGCAATGGTCGGTACCGGAGGTCAGACCGCAGTCTTTAATGTTTTTAAACAAACCGGTCTAATACCTGGCAGGTTTGTTGAGACAAAAAATAATGATAAGAACAGATGAATATTTTAGATACGATTATTGAGCAAAAGAAAGTTGAAGTGGCAGCACGGAAACGACAAAACCCGGTTGCAGGGCTGGAACAGTCGGAGTATTTTTCACGTCAGCCACTTTCTCTGAAACGATTTCTGTTGGATGAAAATAAAACCGGAGTAATTGCCGAGTTTAAACGGCGCTCTCCTTCCAAAGGATGGATTAATGAAAATGCCGATCCTTTGGTAATCACTTCAGCTTATACACAATATGGGGCATCCGGATTATCGGTTTTAACAGACGAGATTTTTTTTGGAGGCAGTACAGATGATCTGAAAAAGGCAAGGGTCAATTCAATACCTGTTCTTAGAAAAGACTTCATTATTGATGAATACCAGGTGCTGGAGGCAAAATCCATGGGGGCAGATGTTATTTTATTGATTGCGGCTAATTTAGCGCCGAAACAAGTGAAAGAGCTGGCTTCCGCTGCGCACCACTGGGGGATGGAAGTGTTGCTGGAAATACATGATGAGCAGGAATTGGATCATATCTGTGAAGACGTGGATATCGTTGGCGTGAATAACCGTAACCTTAAAAGCTTTGAAGTGAGCATTGAAACTTCGGTACGTCTGGGCAAACTGATACCGCCTGGTAAAGTGAAAATTTCCGAAAGTGGCATTAGCGATGTTCAGACTATTAAAGAATTGAAGCGGCATGATTTTAAAGGATTTCTGATCGGAGAAAATTTTATGAAAGCAATGGATCCGGCAAAAGCGTTTGCAGCATTTGCAGAAGCGTTGAAAAGATAAGCGACATGCGGATAAAAATATGTGGAAATACAGATTTGAATCAGGTATATGCCTTGGATGAAATGGGGGTTGAATTTGCAGGCTTTATCTTTTATTCCGGGTCGTCGCGCTATGTGGTGGGACGGATCCCCGGGGAAGAGTTGAGGAGAGCCAAACTGGGTATTCAAAAAACAGGTGTATTTGTAAATGCAGGCTATGAGGAAGTGATGCAGCAGGTGAAACAATTTGGACTGCAGATGGTGCAACTGCATGGAGATGAGTCGCCCATGCTTTGCGAAAGGATAGGTAAACAGGTGCCGGTGATCAAGGTGTTCCGGGTGAAAAAGGAGGATGATATCAGCGACAGGCTCAGGAACTACCGCGGGGTGTGTGAATATTTCCTGTTTGATACCGATACGGCGGGCTATGGCGGGAGCGGACATCAATTTGACTGGGGAGTGTTGGATACGAAAACTATTGATAAACCCTTTTTCATTAGTGGAGGAATTGGCGTGGAAGAAGTTGAAGATTTGAAGAACTGGGTTGCGAGATCGGGGCGAAATCTTTTTGCGGTAGATATAAACAGTAAGGTGGAAATCAGCCCCGGAATAAAAGATGTGGAGAAGGTGAAACAATTTGTTGAGGTATGGAGGAAGGGGTGAAATATGGATTAATGGTCGGAGACAATGAAGAACATAGATGGTCCGGAGTCGGAGACACCGCCCACGGCTGGACACCCCGGTTGGTGTTCACCCTGCTATACGAAGTCTCTGACTTCGTATAATTTATGTTCTTCAAAGTTTCGAACTTTGTTTGACCTTTAGATCTGCAAAACCTAACACTTAATTATATGAAAAACACCTCTATGTTCAAAGCTGGCTATGCCATCCGTGATCCATTTGCTACCTATTATATGACTTTTACGGTATGTGGCTGGACTGATCTGTTTACACGAAAGATATATCGGGATATCCTTGTGGATTCGTTTAGATATTGTCAATCGGAAAAAGGATTGGTATTGAATGCCTTTGTTATTATGAGTAATCATGTGCATTTGGTTGCCAGAGCTTCAAATCCGGAAATAACGTTAAGCGATATTATCCGGGATTTTAAAAAGCATACACACCACACGATGATGCCTGTTATCCAGGGGAGCACTGAGAGCAGGAGATTATGGATGTTGCATCAGTTTAAGTATTATGGAGACAGGAATAGCAGGAATGAAAACTATCAGATTTGGACAAATAGCAATCATCCGGAGGAGTGTTATAGTGACGGTTTTACTCAGGTGAAGATCAATTATATCCATGATAATCCGGTCAGAGCCGGTTATGTAATCCGGCAGGAAGATTATGTGTATTCAAGTGCGGTTAATTACGTGGGAGGAAAGGGAATAATTGAGGTGGAAATGATATGATAAAGTCGGAGACTTTCAAGAACATAGGAAGTCCGGAGTCGAAGACTCCGGACAGCATAAACAGCGTAAATTTTGATAAGTAAAAAATATTGTAAGGGTGTATTCAAGGTTTTAGCCCCATCTGTGGCATTCCGGCAGGTAGGACACCGACCGGTAGTAAGTTCTACAGGTGGGCGTCTCACCCGCCTGCGACAATTTGAAATGCACCCATATTTTAATTAATGTACAATGATCAACAGGATAATAGCCCTTGCGAAATATAAGGGCACTTTTCAGCAGCCGGATATTTTCGGTTACTATGGCGGGTTTGGCGGGGCCTATATTCCCGAGATGCTATACCCCAATGTGGAGGAATTGAAAAATAAATATCTCCGGACGATCTACCGGGATGATTTCCAACAGGAATTCAGGGCTTTGCTGAAGGATTATGTGGGGCGGCCCTCGCCTTTGTATTATGCTTCAAGGCTAAGCGATAAATACGGTACAAAGATTTTTCTGAAAAGAGAGGATCTGAATCATACCGGAGCGCATAAGATCAACAATACCATAGGACAAATCTTACTTGCCAGGCGGTTGGGCAAACACCGTATTATAGCTGAAACCGGCGCCGGGCAGCATGGAGTGGCTACGGCTACGGTCTGCGCCCTGATGGGGATGCAATGTGTGGTGTATATGGGAGAAAAGGATATTGAGCGGCAGGCGCCCAATGTTGCCCGTATGAAGATGCTGGGCGCCGTTGTGGTACCGGCAACCAGCGGCAGTAAAACCCTGAAAGATGCTACCAACGAAGCTATTCGCGACTGGATCAATAACCCGGTGGATACGCATTATATTATAGGCAGCGTGGTAGGTCCTCATCCTTATCCCGATATGGTGGCTCGTTTTCAGAGCATTATCAGTGAAGAAATACGCTGGCAATTGAAAGAGCATACCGGAAGTGAACTGCCCTCGCACCTGGTGGCCTGTGTTGGTGGGGGCAGTAATGCCGCCGGCACCTTTTACCATTACCTCGAAGATTTTGCCGTGCAGTTGGTGGCGGTGGAAGCCGCGGGGTGCGGACTGAAAAGCGGGTTGAGCGCTGCTACGACGCAGTTAGGTAAGCCGGGTATTTTGCATGGCAGCAAAAGCCTGGTGATGCAAACTGAAGACGGGCAGGTGGTAGAACCGCATAGTATTTCGGCAGGATTGGATTATCCCGGCATTGGCCCCCTGCATGCGCATTTGTTTGAGAGCGGCCGCGCGATATTTTTAAGCGCCACGGATAAAGAAGCGGTGGACGCCGCTTTCGAATTAACCCGTTTGGAAGGGATCATCCCGGCGCTGGAAAGCGCGCATGCGATCGCCGGACTCAAACAATTAAACCTCACCAAAAATCATACAGTAGTAGTTTGTTTAAGCGGCAGGGGCGATAAGGATATGGACACTTTTATGAAAGTGGTGGATGAAGAAAGAGAACCAGATTAAATTCTGCTACGAGCCGGCAGGATGGAATCAAATCTTAAATCTTAAATCTCAAATTTTGAACCGTGAGTCGAATCCAGGAGCTATTTAGAAGAAAGGAAAATACAGTGTTGAACATCTATTGTACTGCAGGGTATCCGCAACTCGATAGTACGATGGCGGTCATGAAGTCGCTGCAGCAAAATGGCGCGGATATGATTGAATTGGGGATGCCTTATAGTGATCCGTTGGCCGACGGGCCGGTTATCCAGGAGAGTGGGGCGGTAGCATTGCAGAATGGAATGACCATTCGTACTCTGTTCGAACAGTTGAAGCCGATGCGAAGCGATGCCGGTATTATGGTGCCCGTGATCCTGATGGGTTATTTAAATCCGGTATTGCAATATGGGTTTGAACGTTTCTGCGCTGATGCTTCGGCCTGCGGAGTGGATGGGTTAATCCTGCCCGATCTGCCTGTCCGGGAATTTGAAACGGAGTATGCTCCAATCATTAGAAGGTACGGACTGGATTTTATTTTCCTCATTACCCCCGAAACTTCGGCGGAACGGATCCGGAAAATTGACACCCTGAGCACGGGGTTCATTTATGCGGTTTCCTCTTCCTCAACTACCGGGAAGGACAAAGATTTTTCCGCGGTGGAATCGTATCTTCACCGGCTACAGCAGATGCAGCTGGAAAATCCGGTACTGGTAGGATTTGGCATAAAAGACAGGGATACTTTTCAATCGGCTTGTAAATATGCCAGCGGCGCCATTATCGGCAGCGCTTATATCCATGCCCTGAACGAAAGCAGGGAGATAGAGAAAACAACAAAGAAGTTTATGGAAATGGTATTAAGTTAGAGCGGAAAACGGGATTCGAACCCGCGGCCTTCAGTTTGGGAAACTGATGCTCTGCCAACTGAGCTATTTCCGCATAAAAATGTAAAATTACAAATGAATCTGGCAATTATAAAATATAATGCAGGCAATATTCAATCGGTGTTATATGCGCTGGAACGGATAGGGGTGGCGGCGGCAGTTACCGATGATACGGAACAGATCAGCAGGGCCGACAAGGTGATCTTCCCCGGGGTGGGAGAGGCCAGCAGCGCTATGCGATACTTAAAGGAACGCAACTTAGATCAGTTGATCGTGGGATTGAAACAGCCGGTGCTGGGTATCTGTCTCGGGATGCAACTGATGTGCCGGTATTCGGAAGAAAACGAGGTAAGCTGCCTGGGAATTTTTGAGGAAGAGGTTCGTTTTTTCGGGAATGCAGGCGTTGCCGGTCAGAGGACGAAAATTCCGCAGATCGGGTGGAATACGATTTATGATTTAAAATCTCCGCTTTTTAAAAATGTTCCCGAGCGTAGCTATGTCTATTTTGTTCACGGGTACTATGCGGCGCTGGGCAAGGATACTATAGCCACTGCCGATTATATCCTCCCATACAGCGCCGGCCTGCATAAAGACAATTTCTACGGGGTGCAGTTCCATCCCGAAAAAAGCGCCGGAACCGGCGACCGGATCCTGAAAAACTTTCTCGAACATTGTAACTGATATGTTTACCCATTAAAATACAGTTTAGCGGCGGATATGGAAATTATACCAGCGATAGATATCATTGACGGAAAATGCGTTCGGCTTACCCAGGGTGATTATGCGCAGAAAAAAGTATATAATGAACGGCCGCTGGAAGTGGCCCGGGCGTTTGAAGATGCGGGCCTGATAAGGCTGCACCTGGTGGACCTTGATGGTGCTAAAGCCGGCAAGGTGAAGAACTGGAAGGTACTCGAAACGCTTGCCGGCAAAACTTCCATGATCATTGATTTTGGCGGGGGAATTAAAACGGAGAAAGATGTTGATATCGTATTCAATTCGGGTGCGGCGCTGGCAACCGTTGGTAGTATCGCCGTTAAACAGGAGGAGGAATTAATGAGATGGTTTACTGTATTTGGAGCGGAGAAATTTTTACTCGGCGCCGATGTTAAAAACGAAAAGATCGCTATCGGCGGCTGGCTGGAAACTACGGATATTTGGATATACGATTTCATTGAAAAATACACCTCAAACGGAGTGAAGCAATTGTTTTGTACGGATGTAAGTAAAGACGGGAAATTAGAAGGCCCGGCAACAGACCTCTATCGGCGGATTATTGAGGAATTCCCGGATCTGCATTTAATAGCCAGCGGTGGGGTAAGTTCCTTAGATGACCTGCACGCCCTTCGGGATATCGGTTGCAAAGGCGCTATCGTGGGTAAGGCGATATACGAGGGAAGGATAAGGGCACGGGATTTAAGATTTGAAATTTAAGATTTCAAATTTGGGAAGCGGATACATAATATGATTTTTTTGAAAAATTTTATTTAAATCTTACTTTTCAAATCAAAGTAAACCTATGGCCACCATACACCGTTTTGAAGATATGCCGCTCTGGCAACAAGCGAGAGGTTTGTGTAATATTGTTTTCAATCTGGTGAAAAATAGCGTTTTGTTTAAGACTGATTTTCGTTTTAGAGATCAGGTGAAAGCATCGGCAGGTTCAGTAATGGATAATATTGCGGAAGGTTTTGAGCGATCTTCCAGATTGGAGTTTGTGAATTTTTTGAGTATAGCTAAAGGATCAACAGGGGAAATAAGGTAACAGTTGTATCGTGCATTGGATAATCATTATCTGGATAGATCTGAAGTTATTCCGCTTATTGAGGCTTATGAGAAACTGTCAAGAGAAATTTCCGGATTTATGGCATATCTTAATCAGACAACGATAAAAGGAGAAAAATTTAAAAACCGCCGAAAGATCGAATAATCTCAAATCTATAATTTCAAATTCCAAATTTTCTATGCTTTCCAAACGCATTATTCCCTGTCTTGATATCAAAGACGGTCGTACGGTAAAAGGAACCAATTTTGTGAATCTGCGGGATGCGGGCGATCCGGTGGAGTTGGCGGCTTTGTATGCCCGGGAAGGGGCGGATGAACTGGTGTTCCTGGATATTACCGCAACGGTGGAAAAAAGAAAAACCTTAAGTGAACTGGTGAACCGGGTGGCACACCAGATCAATATTCCCTTTACGGTAGGCGGAGGTATCGGCAGTGTGGAGGATGTGAATGTATTGTTGAAAAACGGCGCCGATAAGATTTCGGTGAATACGGCTGCTTTTAAGAGACCACAACTGATCCGCGAGATGGCAAAAGAATTTGGCAGCCAGTGCGTGGTGGTGGCTATTGATGCCAGGAAAGAGGAGGACGGCAACTGGTATGTTTATTTGAACGGTGGAAGAACGGCTACGGGAATGCAATGCCTGGATTGGGCCAGGCAGGCGGTGGATCTTGGGGCAGGTGAAATTTTGCTGACGTCCATGGACCATGACGGAACGAAGCAGGGGTTTGCACTGGATATTACCCGCAGCCTGGCAACGCAGTTACCCGTACCCGTTATTGCCAGCGGGGGTGGCGGAACAATGGGACACTTTTTAGAAGTATTTAACGATGCACAGGCGGATGCTGCATTGGCCGCCAGTATTTTCCATTTTAAAGAAATTGCCATTCCCGAATTGAAACAGTTTTTATCAGCGCATCATATCCCGGTGCGTCTGGTAAGCTGAGAAGGCAATTTTAAAAGCATTCCCTGCTTTGCTAAAAAGGGAACAGAACCCTGAAGTGTGCGACGCAACGAAGTTGAGCTGCCATACTATTGTCCGGCTCAAAAAATCACTTCCTCTTTTGCTTATTCTGTATCTTTGCCGACTCAATCGTGTGTATGGATATTGATTTTAATAAATACAATGACGGGCTGGTACCGGCTATCATACAGGACAACGATACCCAAAAGGTGTTGATGATGGGTTTTATGAATGAAGAAGCGTTGAAGAAGACCATGACGGAAGGAAGGGTTACGTTTTACAGCAGAAGCAGGAAAAGATTATGGACGAAGGGAGAGGAGAGCGGAAATTTCCTGGAATTGAAATCGGTGGCGGTGGATTGTGATCATGATACCCTGCTGATCAAAGCGCATCCGCTGGGTCCGGTATGCCATACGGGAGCGGATACCTGCTGGTCGGAAGAGAATCATAATGATAACTTTTTGTTGCGCCTCCAGGAGATCATTGCCTCGCGCCGGGAAGCTGCGCCTGAAGGATCTTATATTGCTTCCCTGTTTGCGAAAGGGATCAATAAAATTGCCCAGAAAGTTGGAGAGGAGGCGGTGGAAGTGGTGATTGAAGCGAAAGACGATAATGAAACCCTGTTTTTGAATGAGTCCGCTGATCTGTTATTTCATTACCTGATCCTGTTAAATGCAAAAGGATATCAGTTGAAGGATGTGGTACAGGTATTAGAGGCGCGGCATAAAAAATAAGAACGGATTCCAAAGAATAAGGGTGAAAGACGGCATGAATCCGCTTTCACCCTTATCATTTCCGGCGATGGTTATCTTACGGTAAAATCCACCCGGGTATCACCCCACAGCAGCGTAACTTTTCCGTCGTTGCTGGCATTGATGGTGAAGGTTTCTGTAAATGACGGCGCTTTCTGAGACTTTACGTTAACGCGTAAGGCATCCTTTTTTTCGTCGTAATTGAATGCGCCCCATTGATCCCAGGTTTTGTTGAAGATGATGGTCCATTCCTTATCCCCGGCGATGGTAAACAATCCGTATTTGCCGGCGGGAAGACTTTTTCCTTCCACCATAATGTTTTTATCGGTTTCGAAAACGGTGGCCTGGTTGGCGCCGGTACGCCATACTTTTCCGGGAAGCGGTTCCAGGTTTTTACCGATGGTTCTGCCTTTTACCGATGGTTGGCTGTAGTTGATAGTGATGGTGGCGCCACTTTTTAGGGTAGCCTTAGCCGTGGCCGGAGGGCTGGCGGGCGGCTTTTTGTCCTGGGCAGCAGCCGAATTGAAAAATAAAAATAAGGCAGCCATCGCCGGGTAAAGAAGTAGTCGTTTCATATTGTTGTTGTTTTTGTTTTCAATAAAACAATATTCATGCCATCAGTACACGCCTAACTGCCGCTTGTACAGTTGCACGGTATTTTCCAAGCCAAGATACAGGGCGTCGCTAATTAACGCGTGACCGATGGATACTTCATCCACCCAGGGGACCTGCTCCCTGAAATAGCTAAGGTTATGCAGATCCAGGTCGTGCCCGGCGTTAATACCCAGTCCCAGTTCCCTTGCTTTTTTAGCTGCAGCTATATAAGGAGCAATGGCTTTTTCTTTACCGGCCGGATAGTTTCTGGCATAGGCTTCGGTATATAATTCTATCCGGTTAGTTCCCGTTGCTGCGGCGCCTTCCACCATCGAAATGACCGGGTCCACAAAAATTGAAACGCGGATACCGGCCTGTTGAAAAACCCGGATGATATAGGTCAGGTAATCTTTGTGTTGAATCGTATCCCAGCCATGGTCGCTGGTAAGCTGGCCGGTGGTGTCAGGCACGAGGGTTACCTGGTTGGGCTTCGTTTCCAGAACAAGGTCTGTAAATTTCTGTTCCCTGCAGTTGCCTTCGATATTAAATTCGGTGGTGATTATTTTTTTGATTTCCCTCACGTCATTGTAACGGATATGTCTTTCATCGGGACGGGGATGCACGGTTATTCCGTCGGCGCCGAACCGCTCAATATCTCTTGCCGCTTTTAATACATCGGGGTTGTTACCGCCGCGACTGTTGCGAAGCGTGGCGATTTTATTGATGTTTACCGAAAGTTTGGTGCGATGTTGCATAATGCACAAAATTAAAACCTTATTTATGTATCTTCACCGCTTATTCCTTTTTTTGATATATTTACATATACTAAACGAAAGTTTACTAAAGACTTGCCCATGACATGGCTCAGAAAATTACTGGCTGATTCTAAGATCTTTTTCATTGTATGGTGTATGGTAGCCGCTTTTGGCACCTATTTTTGTATGTATGCTTTTAGAAAGCCTTTTAATGCCGGCATCTATGAAGGGTTGTCATTATGGGGCATTCACTACAAGATTATTCTTATTATTGCGCAGGTATTCGGGTACATGATCTCCAAATTCGTAGGGATCAAGGTTATTTCTGAGCTGAAGGCGGCCAGTCGTTCGCAGCTCATTATAGGTCTGATCCTTTTTGCTGAGATAGCCTTGTTGTTTTTTGGATGGGTGCCTTATCCTTACAACTTTATTTTTCTGTTTTTGAACGGTTTGCCTCTGGGTATGATATGGGGTATTGTGTTCAGTTATCTCGAAGGCAGGAAATTTACCGAAATACTGGCAATGGGATTGAGTGTGAGCCTGATTGTTTCTTCGGGTGTGCTGAAAACGATTTATTATGAAGTGTACGAGTGGTTTCCTACACTTTCCGAGTTCTGGATGCCGTTTGTGATCGGTTTGCTTTTTCTGCCTTTGTTTCTTTTTTTTGTATGGATGCTGTCGGTGATCCCGGCTCCCACAAAGGAAGATATTATTGCAAGGGCGCCACGGTTACCGATGACCAACACGGACAAAAGAAATGTTTTCCGTCAATATGGATGGGGGCTGCTCGGTTTCATTGTTTTATATACTTTCCTTGCCACGCTCCGCGATTTCAGAGACAATTTTACGGTGGAAATTTGGAGTGAAATTGATCCCGGCTGGGATAAAAGTGTGTTCACGCAAACGGAAGCCATAACCAGCGTTATTGTGCTGGCTGTGATCGGCAGTCTTTCTGCAATAAAAAATAATTTCAAAGGCTTTTGGGTGGTAAACGGTATTTTGGGATTGGGATTTATCATAACCGTAGCGGCCACGCTTCTTTTTCAGCGGCATGTCATTTCACCGTTTTGGTGGATGCTGCTGTTGGGAACGGGGCTTTTCCTGGCCTATATGCCCATGCAGATTGCCTTATTTGAACGCCTGATCGCCCATTTCCGGATAAAAGCGAACGCCGGATTTTTTGTATATATATGCGACTCCATCGGCTACCTGGGGAGTGTGTTGTTGCTCCTTTACAAAGAATTTTTTATGAAGGATCTGCAATGGTCGGTGGTGCTGATCAAATTCACTTATTTCCAGGCTGCCATTTCCCTGGTTCTGTTAGCCGCATCCTGTGTGTTTTTTTACCGGTTGGCCGCCCGTAAAAAAGCAAATACCGTTGCTGCGGAAACAGATAGCCGGGCGGCTTAACTAATAACTAATCAAATCTATTCTAATGACTCAAAAGCCCTTACTTTTTACACCCGGACCCTTATCAACATCTGCCACTGTAAAGCAAGCCATGCTGGAAGATATGGGGTCGCGCGACCATGTGTTTATGAAGGCGGTGAAAGATATCCGCGATGGTTTGCTGGAGCTGGCCCATGTCGGTAAGTCCTCGGGTTATGAAGCGGTTATCATGCAGGGTTCAGGCACTTTTGCAGTGGAGAGCGTGATCAGTAGTGTGGTGGGGGCGGAGGACAAGCTGTTGGTGTTAGCCAATGGCGCCTACGGCGAGAGGATAGCGAAGATGGCGCGGATGCATCAACTGCATCACGAGGTGTTGCGCTTTGATGAGGATACGATTGTAACGCCCGGTGCAGTAGAGGTTGTTTTAAAAGATGATCCTGCTTTCACACATGTGGCCTGTATCCATAGCGAAACCACTACCGGGCTTTTTAACCCCATTGCTGAAATCGGGGCGGTTTGCAGGAAATACGGGCAGGTTTTTATTGTTGACGCCATGAGTAGTTTCGGTGGGGTGGAGATGGATATGAAAAACCTGCAGATTGATTTCCTGGTTTCTTCGTCCAATAAATGTATAGAAGGCGTGCCGGGTTTCGCCTTTGCCCTTTGTAAGCGTAGTGAACTGGAAAAGGCAAAAGGTCAGGCTCGTACCTTAAGTCTTGATTTGTATGATCAATGGGCCGGATTGGAGGCCAACGGGCAATTCCGTTTTACGCCGCCAACTTTAAGTTTGATGGCCTTTCGCCAGGCGATGAGAGAGTTGGAAGAGGAAGGAGGCATCCCTGCCCGGGAAAAAAGATATAAAGAAAACAAGCGCCTGTTGGATGAGGGGATGGCTGCCATGGGTTTTATGCAATATATCCCTGCGGCAATCCAGGGACATATCATTTCATCTTTTCTTTATCCTTCGGATCCCGCATTTAACTTCGGCGTTTTTTATGATAAACTGAACAGCCGGGGCTTTGTTATTTATCCCGGCAAACTCAGTAAGGCGGATGCTTTTCGTATCGGGAACATCGGGCAAATTTTCCCTGAAGATATAAAAGCCCTTCTCAAGGCAATAAAGGAAGTGCTGGAAGAAGAAGGGGTCAGGATGTGAAAGACGGCTGCGGTCGGCACCGCAGGTTTGTAAACTGAACCATCTTTTTCAAAGCAATCCGTTCTGACGCCGGCGCATGCCGACCGGATTGTGGTTTGCGGTCGGTACCGCAGGTCAGCCCGTAAACCAACCAGACATTTTCTAAGGCAATCCGTTCTGATGCCGGTGCATGCCGACCGGATTGTGATTTACGGTCGGTACCGCAGGTCAGCCCGTAAACCAACCAGACATTTTCTAAAGCAATCCGGTCTGATGCCGGCGCATGCCGACCGGATCGTGATTTACGGTCGGCACCGCAGGTCAGACCGTAAATCGAAAAATATTTTTTAAAAGTGTGCGAGACAAAAAATTTGCACATTCGCAAATTTTGAAATGCGATTTGATGTAATTCCGTCAAAAAGAATATCTTTAAGCAAAGGATCGTTTTGTTATGAGTAATGAACTAAGGAGCCGCAACTGGTTTGGAAAGACCGGTAAGGACGGATTTATTTACCGGGCCTGGATGAAGAACCAGGGTATCCCGTCTTATGAATTTGACGGCAGGCCGGTGATCGGGATTTGTAATACATGGTCGGAGCTGACCCCCTGCAATGCACATTTCAGGGAGTTGGCTGAGTCTGTGAAACACGGCATCTACGAAGCGGGAGGCTTCCCCGTGGAATTTCCCGTGATGTCGCTGGGAGAGACACTGATCAAGCCCACGGCTATGCTTTACCGCAACCTGGTAAGTATGGACGTGGAGGAATCTATCCGGGCCAACCCGATGGATGGGGTGGTATTGCTTTGCGGTTGTGATAAAACCACGCCCTCGCTGGTGATGGGCGCCTGCAGCGTTAATTTGCCTACACTGGTGGTATCGGGAGGTCCCATGCTCACGGGCAAGTATAAGGGAAAAGACATTGGTACCAGTGATGTCTGGCGTTTCAGCGAAGCAGTGCGTGCCGGTTCTATGTCGCAGGAAGAAATGACGGTGGCGGAAGCCTGTATGTGTCGCAGCCGCGGTCATTGTGCAGTGATGGGCACTGCCTCCACGATGGCCTGTATGGTGGAATCCCTGGGATTGTCTCTTCCCGGAAATGCGGCTATTCCTGCTGCGGATTCAAGGAGAAAAGTACTGGCGCAGATGTCGGGTCTCCGGATCGTGGAGATGGTGAAAGAAAATCTTCGCCTGTCGGATATCCTTACCCGGAAATCGTTTGAAAATGCCATGCGGGTAAATGCCGCTATCGGGGGTTCTACCAATTTTGTGTTGCACCTTTTGGCCATCGCCGGCAGGATAGGCGTGGCGCTTAAAATAGATGATTTTGATGTTCATTCGAGAGATATTCCTTTATTGGCCAATCTCCAGCCATCCGGGGAATATTTCATGGAAGACATGTATTATGCGGGCGGTTTGCCGGCGCTGATGAAGGAGATGAGGGAACGGCTGCATGAGGATTGTATTACGGTGAATGGAAAAACGATTGGGGAAAATATTGCCGGTGCCGAATGTTATAACCGGGACGTGATTGCAGAAGGGGGCAAGCCGTTTAATGACATATCGGGCATTGTGGTGCTCAAAGGGAATATTTGTGAAGAAGGCGCCGTGATGAAGCCGTCCGCGGCCAGTCCTCATTTATTGGAGCATACCGGCAGGGCTGTGGTGTTTGAGGATATAGAAGATTATAAAAACCGGGTGGATGATCCGGAACTGGATATAGACGAGACTTGTATTATGGTTTTAAAAAATGTGGGGCCGTCCGGTTACCCCGGCATGCCCGAGGTAGGTAATTTGGGATTACCCAAAAAAATACTGGCTAAGGGGGTTACGGATATGGTGCGTATTTCTGACGGCAGGATGAGCGGTACGGGTTTTGGAACGGTAGTGCTGCATGTATCGCCCGAAGCAGCCGTTGGGGGAAATTTCTCTGTTTTACAGGATGGAGATATGATCACTCTGGATGTGGAAAACCGGTTGCTTCATGCGGATATCACAGAGGAGGAGCTTAACAGAAGGAAGGCGAACCGCAAAACTCCGCCTTCTCCATACAACCGTGGTTATGTTAGTCTGTATGTGCAGCATGTGGAACAGGCGCACCTGGGCGCCGACCTGGATTTTCTGAAAGGATCGTCCGGCAGCCGGGTGTCGAGAGACTCGCATTAATACCGTTTTTAGTTTGGAGTTTATAGATTACGAAAAGTTTTTGTCATATATGATCGTTTCGGGGAATGCATTTAAAAACGAGGTGGCTGTTGTAACGGGTGCGGGACAGGGAATTGGTTTTGAGATAGCCGTACAACTCTGCAGGAATGGAGCTTCAGTGGCATTGAACGATGTGGATGAAAACCTGGCCCTTCATGCCGCCGCCGCTATTGCTGACCAGGGTTATAATTGTATAGCGGTACCAGGCGATGTTTCTTCGCCCGATTTTATACAATTCCTGGTTAAAGAGACGGTGGAGAAGTTCGGAAAACTTACCGTTGCCGTGGCCAATGCGGGAATTACTTTGTTTGGGGCGTTTCTGGATTATCCTCCCGAATCGCTTTATAAAGTGCTGCAACTGAATTTAGGAGGCAGTTTCTTACTGGCACAGGCGGTTGCAAAACAAATTATCAAACAGAATTCGGGCGGCAGTATTTTATTTATGTCTTCCGTAACCGGGCATCAGGCGCATAAAAACCTGGTGGCTTACGGCATGACCAAAGCCGGACTGGAAATGTTGGCCAGGGGATTGGTCATAGAACTTTCGGAACATAACATTTCGGTCAACGCCATTGCGCCCGGCGCTACGGTTACCGAGCGAACGATGAGTGATCCCGATTATGATAAAACCTGGAGCCGGTTAACCCCTATGGGGCGTCCGGGTACAGTACAGGATGTAGCCAATGCCGCTTTGTTTTTTACTGCGCCCGCGTCCCGGCATATCACGGGTCAGACCCTGGTAGTTGACGGGGGTTGGAGTTCTGTAAGCCCGTCGCCTTATTGAGTTGGCAGGTGGTTGCAGGGGAGGGGGCAAGTTACAGGGGGCAGGTTGCAGGGAGCTGAGATATCCAAATCAGACCGCAGGATGTATCCACGGCTTTCTATAGGGTCTTTGCAACAATTTTGTGGCTTCCGGGTCGCCTGTGATTATTTTCTTCACAGGATCGTAAGTCAAGGGTCTCCCCAACTTCATGGAAAGGTTGGCAATAATACAGCTTGCAGTTGATATATGACCTTCCTCAATGTCTGCAACCGGGCGGCTGTGATTGTCAATTGCTTTCAGAAAATCGAGCATGTGTGATCGGGTAGCCGGAGCAGCATTCAATTCTATCGCCGGTTCGGTCAGGTCTTCAGGGTATTTTTCTTTTTCATAAACCACATCTTTATGAATTTTTTCTCCCTTTCCAACGGGTATAAAATCATATTGCATGGTGCTGCCGCACAGGGTTCCTTTTTCGCCATAGAGTTTAAAGGACCAGGGGTATTCAGGATCGGCAGGCGTACCCCAGCTCCGGTGTTGCCACACACAATTCAGTTCATTGTATTCAAAGATAGCGGATTGCGTATCGGCTATATTGCTTTTCCCGGTTTTGTCAACATAAATGCCGCCGGTGGAACTGATCTTATTGGGCCAGCCTAATCGCAGCATCCACCTCACGGTATCAAACATGTGAATACACATATCACCCATGATGCCGTTTCCATATTCCATAAACGTACGCCACCAGCGGATATGCGGCAGCCCGTCGTAGGGGCGCATCGGCGCCGGCCCCGTCCACATTTCATAATCAAAGAAATCGGGCACCGGCTGCACCGGTGGGTTACCGTTATTCCGCATGTGGTAATAGCAACACATTTCCACATGCGACACCTTGCCTAATAGCCCTGCATCCACTATGTTTTTCCTGGCGTCAATGAGATGGGGAGTGCTTTTGCGCTGGGTTCCCACCTGTACCACCCGGTTGTATTTTCTTGCAGCGGCGACCATGGCTTCGCCTTCCATCACATCTACACTGATGGGCTTTTGCACATATACATGGGCTCCGGCCTTGATGGAATCAATGGCCTGCAAGGCGTGCCAGTGATCGGGCGAACCGATCAATACGATCTCCGGCTTTTGTTCGGCAAGCAACTTCCGGTAGTCGCCGTAAAGAGCCGGTTTTTTATGATTTTGCTGTCGCTGGCTTACCATCTCCGCCGCCTGTTCCAACTGATGCCTGTCCGGATCGCACAAGCCTACTACTTCCACCGGAGCTACCTGTATCAGCCGGAAGAGATCGCTTTTGCCATACCAGCCGGTACCGATGAGCGCCACCCGCCTTGGTTTTGCATCCTGCCATACGTATTTTTCCAAACCGTTGACCTTTAAAGAAGCAAGTGCAAGAGAAGCAGAAGCGCCACGAATGAATTGACGGCGGCTGAAATGATGTTGGCTCATACGAAGTTTATTGATGTGAGTGAAGTAACGCTGGTTAAAGATAACAAGGTTTTGATTAACTATCGCTATCCGAAGTTTCCAGCTTCGGATTTAATATGTTCTTCCGGGACTGCGTCCCGGTTTCTGAACCCCGCAACCCGGAAGGTTGATTCTATTGCGTCACAGCCCCGTTTTATCCTTGATAAAATTCCTTGCTATCAGCGCGTATTCCAACGGATTGGCTTTTGCCGGATCCTGCTCGGCTTCCACTACCATCCATCCTTTATAACCACTTTTCTTTATGATATCAAACAACGCTTCGAAGTTGATACAGCCGTCTCTATCGCCGGGAACGGTAAAGACGCCCGCTCTGACCGCGTCGAGGAAGCTCATCCGGTCCTCTTTTACCTGCTGCAGGATACGGGGCCGGATATCTTTGAGATGGATATGTGCGGTACGCGGCAGGAATTTCTCAAGGGCCGCTACCGGGTCTTCCCCTGCAAAATAAAAATGACCGCAGTCGTAATTCAGGTACACATTTTCAGGTTGGGTGGCGTCCAGCATCCGCTCTGTTTCTGCAACGCTTTGAATGCAGGTGCCCATGTGATGATGAAAAGCCAGTTTCATCCCCCTGTCGCAGGCAATTTTCCCGAGCTCGTTCAGCCCGTAAGTAAACCGCTTCCATTCGTCTGCGGTATGCAGCATGCCTTTGCCTTCAAATACAGGAACCTCTTTCTTACCCTGACAGCTATTACCGGTTTCGCCGCCGCCGATCACTTTTGCATCCATCGCTTCCAGGAAATCCAGCAAAGCGGTAAAACTTTTTTTATTGTCTTCCAGGGACTGCGTTGTCAGTTCATAACTGTTCCATTGGTTACATATCTGTAATCCTCTTAAAGCCAATGCCTTTTTGAGCACCGCGATATCGCGGGGAAACTTATTGCCTACCTCGCAGCCGGTGAAACCTGCCAGTGCCATTTCACTGATGCATTGTTCAAAAGTATTTTCGGCGCCCAATTCGGGCATATCATCGTTGGTCCAGTTAATGGGGGCTATCCCTAAGTATATATTCTCGAAATTCATGGGATCAATATATGCGTTGTTGTTTTTTGTTTTCTTTATAGGCTGCGTAGGCTTTTTGGACGGAAGCGGAAGTGGATATTTCCGCAACCGGCACTTCCCACCAGGCATTGTATCCTTTTACGGAACGTTGTAAATCGGTTTCGATATAGACTACGGTTACCCGTTGCTGTTGCTTTGCTTCAGCCAATGCTTTTTTCAGTGATGCTGCATCCGTGGCCTTTATTACTGCAGCGCCCAGGCTTTCTGCGTTTTTTGCCAGGTCAACGGGTAAAAAATCGCCGCTCAATTGCCCGCTTTGGTCTTCCCGGTAGCGGTAGCGGGTGCCAAAACGATCGCTGCCGATGCTTTCCGATAAGCCGCCGATGCTCGCATACCCGTTGTTGTTGAGCAGTAAAACCGTAAAATGAACGCCTTCCTGTACCGCCGTAACAATTTCATGGTTGTTCATCAGGTATCCCCCATCGCCGCATATCACATACACCTGGCGCTCCGGTGCGGCCATTTTTGCCCCCAACCCGGCAGCAATCTCGTAGCCCATGGTGGAGTAGCCGTATTCGTGGTGAAAATTATGCGGGCCTGTGGCTCTCCATAATTTGTGAAGATCGCCCGGGGCGCTGCCCGAGGCATTGATCATGATATCCTCCCTGTCCATAAAGCTGTTGAGCGTTCCTATAACTACGGCCTGGTCTATTGGAGGTACGGTTCCGTTCCCTTCGGCATAAATCTGATTTACTTCCTCATCCCAGGCTTTATTCATTTCGGCTACCCGTTGCCGGTATTGATCATCTACGGTATAAGCCCCCAATGCAGCAAGGAGTTCTTCGAGGGTTACCTTTGCATCCCCGGTCAGCGGCAGGGCGTGGTGCTTATATGCATCAAATTCACTGACATTAATATTGACGAATCTAACACCGGGATTCTTAAAAATTGATTTGGAAGCCGTGGTAAAATCGCTGTAGCGGGTTCCGATTCCAATTACCAGGTCGGCTTCGTTGGCAATTTCAATGGCATGACGGGTACCGGTAGCGCCTAAGCCGCCCAGGCAGTAGGGGGCGTCGTATTGTACCGATCCTTTTCCGGCAAAGGTTTCCCCCACGGGGATGCCGGTTTGGCTTGCAAACCGGTGCAGGGCGTCGCAGGCATCGCTGTAAATCGTGCCGCCACCGGATACGATAACGGGTTTTTTAGCCTGGGTGATCCATTCCACCGCCTTCTTTAAAAGAGTACTGTCCGGCCGCTGGCGGGGAATATGCCAGACTCTTTTTTCAAACATTGAAGCCGGAAAATCATAAGCGTGGGTTTGTACGTCCTGGGGCATAGATAAAGTAACGGCTCCGGTTTCCGCCGGCGATGTGAGTACCCGCATTACTTCCGGTAAAGCATAAATAAGCTGCTCCGGCCGGTTGATCCTGTCCCAGTATTTGGATACCGGTTTGAAACAATCGTTTACCGATATATCCTGGGTAGCAGCGCTTTCCAGTTGCTGCAATACCGGCGCCGGCTGGCGGGTGGCAAAAATATCCCCGGGCAGCAACAACACCGGCAGCCGGTTGATGGTGGCCATAGCTGCTCCCGTAAGCATATTAGTGGCGCCGGGACCAATGGAAGTGGTGCAGGCAAAAGTACTCAGCCGGTTTTTCGTTTTCGCATAGCCTACGGCGGTATGCACCATGGCCTGTTCATTGCGGCTCTGATAATACCGGAAATCTGGGTTTTCCTGCAAAGCCTGGCCCAACCCGGCTACGTTTCCGTGTCCGAATATTCCAAAGCAGCCTGCAAAGAAACGTTGTTCAACGCCATCGCGTTCCACGTATTGATTTTTTAGAAATGCGATTGTTGCCTGCGCAACGGTTAATCTTTTATTCATTTAAAAAACTGTTTTTTATTTTAAACCTGTGATCCGTCATCGTAAACAAAAAAACGCCAAACGTCTAACGTCTAATCTCTAACTCTCAAACTCTCAAACTCCCCACTTCTCCCTGTTGCTCCCAACAATTCAAATTTCTTCAGCATAAATGCCTTGTATGTTTCCATAAAGATCTTCCCGGGTGAGGTAGGAGCGAACTCTTCGGGGTGATCCCGGAAAAACTCCCGGTTTACCATCGTCCACAAAAGCCGGGTGTCGGTGGCAATATTCACCTTGCAGATACCAAATTTAATAGCTTCTTTTAATTCTTCGTCCTGAACGCCTCTCGCATCGGATTTCAATTTTCCCCCGGCTGCATTGATCCTTCCGACTACTTTCACATCAACGTTGGACCCGCCGTGTAATACCAGCGGGAAACCGGGCAACCGCTCCCGGATTTCTTTAAGGATATCAAATTGTAATCCCTGTTTCCCGGAAAACTTATAGGCGCCGTGGCTGGTGCCTACGGCAATAGCCAGGCTGTCGCAATGGGTGGCATGGACAAATTTTTCAACATCCTGCGGGTTGGTATAAAAGGAATGACTTTCTTCAACAGTGAGATTATCTTCCACCCCTCCCAATACGCCCAACTCAGCCTCCACGCTGATCTTTTTGGCATGGGCTTTTTCTACCACGGCTTTGGTTCGCTCCACATTCTTATCAAAATCGTCGTGAGAAGCATCTATCATCACGGATGTATATCCACCGCTCTCAATAGCATCCAGGATATGGGCTTCATATCCATGATCAAGATGGACGGCATATACGGTTCGGGGATATATACGCGCTGCGGCGCCAATCATAGCCAGCAACATGTCCGCTTTCGCA
Source organism: Chitinophagaceae bacterium (assembly GCA_023957125.1). Taxonomy (GTDB): domain Bacteria; phylum Bacteroidota; class Bacteroidia; order Chitinophagales; family Chitinophagaceae; genus Agriterribacter. Next base: position 105,879 of record JAMLHL010000011.1, on the reverse strand, counting down.
TAATCACGGGCAAACGGCGTAGTCTGAACGATGAATGGGGCATCAGCTGCCTGAGCTGCGGAGAAAAGGCCATGGATCTCCTCCATAAAAAAAACATTCACCGCCGGGATGGCATATCTTCCATAGCATTTTGTGAATAGTTCTTTGGTTGTAAGTAACACGATTCAGTTTAAGCTTTTTGTTTTTGCCACATTATTTAAACGGGCTTAAAATTATGTAAAATATGCATTGGGATACTGCCGCAATGCATATTTTAAAAAAATCGAAGGTAACCTGTTCTGATGGAGGTAGGGAGACTGCCTACAGCGATACTTTGAACCCTCCGCCAAAGTACTTCTTATTATCGGGCGATACCGGGTAGATGGCCGAATCAATAAGATTCCGGCTGCTGACGAACAGTTCCCCGTCAAAACGCCGGCTACTCACATGGTAAGCGAAAAACAGGCTGGATAACTGGAGGGTGTTGTATTTTTTTACCAACAATTCCCCCATGCTTCCTAAGCTTCTTTCATCATGATTTAACAAAAAAACCAGATCCACCCCCGCAGAGAATTTTTTATAACGGACATGGTTAAACCATCCACCGGTTAAGGGACGATCCGTAAAAACCAGGAGACTGGATGGAGGGAATCCTTCATACGCAGACGAATCTATTAGAACGTTCACAGATAATCCCGAGTTTAGAGTAAGGGTTTCGGTTTGAACAATATCCCCTTCAATGCTTAAATGCTGCTGTTTTCTCTGGTATTTCCCCCATGCAATCCGATCCGGCATCGGAACGGTAGGAGGCAGGGACACCCTGATAAGCTGCCTTTCCTCCACTTGAAGGTAATTGTAATTGATCCTGATCCGCTCTTTTAGGATAGAGATGCTGGTCCCCACCTGCCATTGGGTGGCGAAGGTATTTTCGGGCGGGATGGTGGACGGCACTCCGAGTGAGTATGGATCGGGGACGAGCGCTTTAGGCAAAACAAGGCTGTGATTGAAATCGCTGACCTGGAATATCCCGTCTAATCCCGAAAAGCGCTCGGAGTAGGATCCGGATATTTTCCAGTCGAAAGACGCTCCCTGCTTTAAGAGTCCCGCCAGGTTAACGGCTCCGTTTAAAAAGGGATAAGACCTGGTATTTTGATAGCCCGATTCAATAAATTTAGAGCCATCCAGCAAAACACCGCCCTGAAGCAGAAAAAAAGAGCCGTACGATACGGCAAGGGATGGCGTAGCGGTCAGCGTTTGACCTAATCTCGATGATATTGAATAACTGTATGAATGGTAAACGAAGGGGTTTTCCCAATAGTCTTCCGCAGCCTCGGCCCTCCGGTAAAATGCCTTTTGGAAATTGATATTTAAAGAGGGCTCTATCTGCCAGTTCCCTGCTTTTCTGACGAATGCCAGGTTATCATTGAACTGAATAACCTCGGCTCTGGTGCTGTCTTTCGACCGGTTGTTGCGGATGCGCAGATCGTCCCTTTCCGTCCGGATGTTAGTACTATCCAATATCCTGCCGTTGACATAACTCAATGTGAACCTGTTGAAGAGAAAGTCCGGTATCCTGGTTTCCAGGCTGATATAGGGATTGACCCAATATTCGCGGTCTTTTATTATATCATCCGTGTACTGATAGATATCTGTTTCGCGTCTGTGGCTTGCTTCCACCTGCGGAACATAGTTGAAGTGACCGGACAATACATTGTTTTTGTTTAGGACAAACTTTGCCCACAGATTGAGCTTTATGCGGTCAATGCCCGGTATTTTTTTGTCATAGAGCGAATCTTTATTATTCCCGCGTGGCAACGCGTCATGAACGAAACTTATTGATCCGCCGTAACTGATTTGTTGATTACCGCCCCGCAACGTGAGGGCATATTGCTGAAAATTTCCGGAAAAAACATGCTCAGTTTGCTGGTTGTGCCCGGATATCTTTGTAACCACTTTACGGTGCAGCGCAGCGCCCATCGCCGAAAACATGATGTGTTTGGCTCCTTCTTTCCATTGTTTTGTTCTTACCAGCGCCAGCAACTGTAGGTTGCCTGCGCCGTTCTGATTAGCGAGGGCATTCCGAATAATAGTAATATCCCCGATATCTTGTATATTGTAAGCATCAATATCGGTAACGGTAATGCCATCCACTACATATACCATCTGGTCTTTTTGAGTGAGCGCACCGTTGGCCCGGCTCCGGATCACATCGCTGACACTTAAAAACGGTATCCGGGCGAGGTCAGCCGCTTCAATAATGGTAACCTGGGTGAATTCTTTTTTGAGTTGCATCCTGCCAATATCGTAATAACCGGAATCGGATTGGGCTGAGACCGCTTGTATAAGCAACAGGGAGGCGAAAATCGTCAGCAACGGTTTCATAAAAAAGGGTTGAAATAAAATGTAAATATATTTGTTTCGGGCAGGATATTCCACTTCATGGATATAAAGAAGTATAGCCTGGGAGTAGTAATCCGAAAAAATAAACAAAAGATAATTTTTAACGCCAACAGGTTGTGTATTGTATAATTGTAGCCCCTGATTTATGTGGGCGGTGGACACTGTCTTTTGTGTTCACCAACCGGCGACCATTTTAAATGCATCCGCAATTTCAGATGTACCCAATAAATTGTATATTGCGTCATAATTTCATTTTTATCTCTATCGGTCCGCACATATTGTCCTTTCTTGATCGTAATCTCGACTTCCTTGATCACCGGTAGGCGTGGTTAATTTTCATAGATAAAAACCGAGAGGAAAAGGTATATCATATATCTCCCGTTATTCTGCAGGATTTCAAAATTTCTAAACGGCAAGGATCATGTCAGCGACTATGAATTTCAATGAAACGGCAAATTATTATATTACACTGGAGGAAAAATACGGCGCCCATAATTATAACCCGGTTCCGGTAGTTCTCAAACGGGGAGAGGGTGTATTCGTGTGGGATGTGGAAAACAAACGTTATTATGATTTTTTGAGCGCATACTCCGCGGTTAACCAGGGACATTGCCATCCGGGGATCGTTCGCGCGTTGGTAGAACAGGCGTCAAGACTTACCCTTACCTCCAGGGCTTTCTACAACGATGTGTTGGGTGAATATGAAAAGTTTATCACCGGTTATTTTGATTATGATAAGGTATTGCCCATGAACACCGGTGTGGAGGCAGTGGAAACAGCGCTTAAATTATGCAGAAGATGGGGCTACGCGGTTAAAGGAATTCCGGAAAACAAAGCGAAAATCATTGTTTGTGCCAATAACTTTCACGGGCGTACGCTGGGGGTTATTTCTTTCAGTACGGATCTTCATTCAACCCGGCAGTTCGGACCTTTTCTACCTGGCTTTAAAACCATTCCTTACAACGATTTGTCATCCCTTGCGCTGGCCCTGGAAGATAAAGACGTTGCGGGCTTTTTGGTGGAACCCATCCAGGGAGAAGCCGGTGTGGTGGTGCCGGATGACGGTTATCTGAAAAAAGCAAAACAACTTTGCGAAGCACAGAATGCCTTGTTTGTAGCGGACGAGATTCAGACCGGACTGTGCCGTACCGGGAAACTATTGTGTTGTGATCATGAAGGGGTAAAGCCCGACGTGCTTCTTTTGGGAAAAGCATTGAGCGGGGGTACCCTGCCGGTCAGCGCCGTGTTGGCGAATGATGAGATCATGCTCACTATTCAACCCGGCGAGCATGGCTCTACGTATGGGGGAAACCCGTTAGCCTGCCGTGTCGCTATTGAAGCGCTATCTGTTTTGAGAGAAGAGAAGATGGCGGAAAATGCGCAAAAGATGGGCGACTTGTTCCGGTCGGGTTTAAAAAAAATAAACAGCCCTTATATCCAAACGATACGCGGGAAGGGTTTGTTGAATGCAATTATAATACAACATAAAAATACAGATGCGGCGTGGAACCTGTGTCTGGAACTAAAAGATCACGGTTTGTTGGCCAAGCCTACGCACGGCGATAAGATCAGGCTGGCCCCTCCGCTGATCATCACCGAAGCGCAGATAAAAGAAAGCGTGGATATTATAGAAAAAAGTCTTGCCGGAATTTAAATATTCCGGGCGGAAGATTTGATCCAAAAATCAACAAAATAAGATCCTTTATGACGAATGAAAAGAAGGTCCGTTGTGTCGGCGAAACCCATGTTAACCGTTTTAGGGAGATTGTCGGCGAGGCGCATGTTTATACCGAGGAGGAAACGTTAAATCAATACGGACACGATGAAACGGAACAACTGTCTTATCTCCCTGAAATTGTTATTAAGCCCCGTACAGCGGTTGAGATTTCCGAAATATTAAAAATCTGTAATAAGGAGCTGATCCCCGTTACACCAAGAGGCGCCGGCACCGGTTTGAGTGGAGGCGCTCTGCCATATAAAGGTGGTGTAGTGATTTCCACGGAAAGAATGAATCGTATTCTGCAAATTGATGAACAGAATTTGCAGGTAATCACCGAGCCGGGTGTTATAACCGGGGTATTGCAGGAGGCTGTGAAAGAAAAAGGGTTGTTTTACCCGCCCGATCCGGCGAGCCGGGACTCCTGTTTCATAGGTGGTAATATTGCCGAAAACAGTGGCGGCCCCAGGGCGCTCAAATACGGCGTAGTGAAGGATTACGTCCTCAATCTGGAAGTGGTATTACCGGATGGCAGTATCATTTGGACGGGTGCCAACGTGCTTAAAAACGCCACGGGATATAATCTTACCCAATTGATAGTTGGCAGTGAAGGCACGCTGGGTATTGTAACAAAAATTGTGTTGAAGCTGCTCTCAATGCCGAAGTATGATTTGTTGATGCTGGTACCTTTTCCAACACTGGAAAAAGCAGGGGAAGCCGTAAGCGCGATTTTCAGTGCAGGATTTACACCCAGTTCCTTAGAACTGATGGAAGAAGACGCCCTCCGGATCGTAAGCAAGACAACGCCTGATCTGACGGTACCCCTTTCTCCTGAAACCGAGGCGCAACTGATTATTGAGGTGGATGGAAATCATAAGGAAATATTAATGAGCGAGATAGAGGCTATTAGTGAACTTTTAACAAAGTATGATGCCGGAGAGATTTATTTTGCAGAGGATGAACAACAAAAGTCTGCATTATGGCAGGCACGGCGAAAAGTGGCTGAAGTGGTAAAGCTGAACGGATTTACGATTGAAGAAGATACGGTGGTGCCCCGCGCTGCTTTGCCTGCTTTGATAAGAGGGGTGAAGACATTGGGAAAACAGTATAACTTTGACACGGTTTGCTATGGACATGCAGGTGATGGAAATTTACATATCCGTATCAGAAAAGAGGGAATTAAAAACAGTGGAGCTGACCCGGAAATGGTTAAAATTCTTCGGTCTTTGTTTGAATTGGTGAAAGATCTGGGAGGAACCATCAGTGCAGAGCATGGGATTGGGCTGGTGCAGAAAAGCTATATGGATATTGTAATGAGTGAAAAACATTTCCAATTGATGAGGGACATCAAGAAAGCATTTGATCCTAATAACATTTTAAATACCGGAAAAATTTTTGACTCATGAAAAGGATATTGACTTTATTGTTTTTATGTGGTGCGATGGTATGGCAATCTGCTTCAGCCCAGGAGGGACAGGAGCAGCCGGAGAAAAAAGGATTTGACAAATCAAAATTATTTTTTGGCGGTAATTTCGGATTAGGGCTTGGCAGCAGATCAACCTCTGTCATTGTTTCGCCGCAGGCAGGGTACCGGTTCAACGATCATTTTGCAGCGGGAGCCGGAGTGAACCTGAACTATTACAGTTTTAAGGATTTTACCGATATCCGAACCAGTTACGGTTATACCGGTCTGAATGTTTTCGGCAGGATCTACCCGGTTTCCTATTTGCTGGTGCAGGCGCAGCCGGAAATGAATTATAGTTGGGGCTCCGTAAAATATCCCGATAACCACCCGGTTGATAAACTAAAGGGTCAGTTTGTACCCTCTTTGTTGCTGGGTGGCGGAGCGGTTATCCCCACCGGCGGCAACGGGGCACTACTGCTGATGATTCAATATGATGTGCTGCAGGAATCACGCTCGCCTTATGGAAATAAAGCTTTTTTCAGTATGGGATATAATTTTTAGCCTGACTTCAAATTAAAAACGTCAATAGCCCCCGGTTCAATGCGGTCGGTACCCGATGAAGGAGGGGCAGACCCCATTTCGGCATTGCTTACTTAGCCAGTAGTTCCATTGCCCCCAGCGCTATGGTGCTGTTTTCGCTGTTGTCTTTGGGGGTACTGACGATATACAGATTTTGTTTTTCAGATCCGGTGATCACCGGGAAATTAAGTTTCAATACCGCCCTGTTTTCTTTGCCCCTTATCAGTGATTTGTTCAGTGTGCCTTCTGCAATTTTCTGTCCGTCCGGGGCGCCCAGCCTGAGTTCAACAACATACCCCGCTTTCGGCGCATTTTCCTCTGATTGCCAGCGGGCTATAAGTTCCACCCCTGATACGCCTTCAAGATCCAGGCTGTCCACGGAAAACCAGCCTTGTTTACCGGAAGGCACCACCATAAATTTCATGCCGTTAAAACTTGCCGAACTATATCCTTCCATGCGGGCGACCCCGTTAAAGGATAATTTGCTGCTGTGCAACATGTACAGCCCATTACCTGAAAGCGGTTTTATAGAAGATCCGCCTTTATCGGTATAGCTGGCGGAAATGTACAGGGCTTCATTGTCTTTCACCTCTTTTACCGGGATGGATCCTTTTTGTGGCAGGGATTTTTTAAGGGAAGCCGGATCGGCTAAGGAAAGCACCCATTGAACGATTTGTTTGGCATCTCCTTCGGATAATCCGGGATGAGCCGACATGGCTACCTCTCCCCATACGCCGCTCCCGCCTTTGATTATTTTGTCGGTAAGATAAGGTATGGCATCCTTGTCCTTAAAATATTTTTTAGCCACTTCAGAGAAAGAGGGTCCGATGGATTTTCCTTCTGTTTTATGGCAGGAGCTGCAATCCAGCGAAAGCATGATACTCCTCCCGTTAAACGAAGCCACCGCCTCCTGGTGCCCCTGGGGTATGCCGGCTTTGTCTGCCCCCTGTAGAAAATTCGCGGTAACGAGAAGATTATCTTTGTCAATCTCATTGCCGTCCTCCTTATCGGTTACCGATACTTCGTATGCAACAGGCTTCCCCGGGAAATAAAAAGACTGGTTGCCCGTCACCTTCACGGCTATTTCGGGCGCGGTATTGCCTGCATACACCATTACCGGTTCACTCTTTGAGGAAGCACCTTTTTTATCTTTTACTTCCACGGCTATGGCATAATCGCCGGGTTGGTCAAATGTAAAAGTCGCTTCAGGAGTTTGTGTTTCCCTGGATTGTTCGTTGTTAGCCGTCCAGGTATAAGTCATTACGTCATTTTCGGGGTCCCTTGCCTCCACCCTTGTCTGCACCTGTAAAGGCAGTCCGCCGGAGGTTTTATTTACTTTGACGGAAGTGATTTTCGGGGGCCGGTTTCCTCCGTTGTAGTCAATGCGGCTGAGTCCCGCATCATCGTTTTTCGCGAACCACCCGGTGCCGTATTCCAATACGTATATCCGTCCGTCCGGGCCCACTTCCATATCTATCGCATTGTGCCATTTGGTATGTTCCATAAACGGTTCCATCTTGTCAAAGTCGCCGTTGGGTAACATCGTTACCACTTTGATCCAGCCCCTGATCCAGTCGTAAAAGAATAATTTCCCGTTGTAATAATCCGGCAGCCTCGTTTTTGCGGGCCACATATCCACGTAATATACCGGTCCTGCCATCGCATTACGGCCACCTGTACCCACCTGCGGGAAGTCTGTGGATACGTCATAGGGATACCAGATAAAGGGAGGCGCCACGGCGGGCAGATCTTTCAGCCCGGTGTTGTTGCGGGATTCGTTCACCGGTTTTTCGGGATCAAATGCCGGCCCGGATACGCCCGTCGCATAGTCGTACCTGTTGTATGCGTAATTATTGCCTACGAATAAAGGCCAGCCGAAATAACCGGCTTTTCTGGCCTGGTTCAGTTCATCGTATCCGCGCGGGCCGCGAACGCCGAAGCTGTCGGTCCGGGCATCCGGTCCCACTTCGCCCCAATACAGGAAACTGTTTTTCTGATCAACGGAGATCCGGTAGGGATTGCGGTTCCCCATCACGTATATTTCCGGCCGGGTCTTTTCTGTTTCTTTACTGAACAGGTTGCCGTCGGGGATCTCGTAAGTGCCGTCGTCTTTTACCCGGATCCTCAATATTTTTCCTCTCAGGTCATTGGTGTTGCCGGAGCTTCTCCTGGCGTCATATTGTTCATGCCCGGGGCGGTCGTCCAGCGGGCCGTAACCTTTATTGGTATAGGTTTGTCCCGGCTCATTAAAAGGAGTGGAGTTATCGCCGGTGGATACGTATAGCAGCCCGTCGGGGCCGAAAGCAATGGATCCTCCGGTATGGCAGCAGATCTCCCGCTGCGAATAAAACTGCAGGATCACCTGTTCCGTTTTGTTGTCAATGGTATCGTTTTCAAACGTAAAGCGAGACAGCCGGTTGACGGAAGTATCCGCCGGGCTGTAAAAAATATAAACCCAGTGGTTTTTGTCGAAATGGGGGTCCTTGGAAATACCCAGCACACCCTCTTCGGCATTGGCTCCCCCGCTGGTGGTTTTATAATAAGCGTTTAAAAAGCCGGCCTGTTTGAGGGTACCGGTGGCATTTTTATAGAGCATGATCTCCCCCCTGCGCTGGGTAACCAGGATGTCAAAATTGGGAAGGATAGTCATCTCCGTGGGTTCATAGAATTGTCCCTGGATAAGGGTCGTTTTAGTGAACCGGTCTTCATCGGGAGGATATTGCGATACCACCCCGCTGTAGTCCAGTTTTTCATTACCGCCAATAGCGTATTGAATTCCGCCCAGGATGTGCTGCAGGTATAAAGGATCGGCGTACGATTCATCGGTATGCCCTAATTCTGTATAAAAAGCCCTTCCGCCATCGTATTCGTGGTACCAGGCCATCGGGTGATTGTCGCCGTTTTTCCCACCTTCATAGCTCTTTTCATCAATAGAGATCAGTACGTGAACGTCTTTGTTGAGCTTCTTAAAATTGTACCATTCATCCTTTCTCGTCCACACATCGGGAAGATGCCGGGTGGAAGGATGATTCTTATCTTTTATGATAAGTCTGGCTTCCTGCTGCCGGGGATGGCTTTCAAAATTAGCCCCTGCAAGCCGGGTGTACCAGCCCCAGTCGTATTCGGCATCGGTAGCGGCATGGATCCCCACGTAACCTCCGCCAGCCTGTATGTATCTCTCCAGTGCAATCCGCTGGCGGGTGTCAAACAATGGCCCGGTGGTATTTAAAAATACAACCGCTGAGTATTCCCGCAGGATATCATCGGTAAACATATTGGCATCGGAAGTGGTATCCACATCAAATCCGTTTCCAACGCCCAGTTTCTGGATGGCTGCCACACCCACGGGTATGGACTGATGATGGAATCCCGCCGTTTTTGTGAAAACCAGGATTTTGGGCTTCCCGCTGCGTTTATTACATGCGGGGAAAACAAATAAAATAAGGCAAAACAGTAACAGTAAGGAGAGATGGCTTTTCTTCATTGCTGATTCGTTGAAACGATTTTTGAGGGTTAAATGTAAGTCCATTTCTTTAAATAACATTTTCTAAAGAAAAGTTTATCTTGGAAATAGCCTGTTCCTTGTCTTCAAGGGGCGTTTGTTTCTCAGTTCCTGCCCCACAATTCCCAACTGGCTTCCGCCTGGGCAACCAACATCTCATATCCGTTTTGTATCGCGGCGCCGTTTTGTTCTCCCTTTTGTAAAAACAGGGTTTTTCCGGGATTATAAATCAGGTCGAAGAGATAATGAGAAGTTCCAATGGCGTCATAAGGAATATCCGGGTATTGATGGGCATTGGGGAAGGTACCTACGGGTGTGGTATTGATGATCAGCAGGTTGTTTTTTATGATCCCGCCGTTTAGCTGCGCATAACCCAGGTCGTTCTGCTGCGGGTTGCGGCTGACCAGGGTGAAAGGGATCTTCAGTTCCCGTAGTACGTATCTTACCGCTTTTGAAGCCCCTCCGGTGCCGAGAATGAGGGCACTTTTGTGATAAGGCTGCAACTGCTTCAGCAACGATTTTCTGAAACCGGTAATATCCGTATTAAACCCGGTAAGCCGGCCGTTTTGTATGCGGATGGAGTTGCATGCGCCGATTTGTTGTACTTCGGGCGATAATTCGTGTAAGAAGGGGAGTACCTTCTCTTTATACGGGATGGTTACACACAGCCCTTTTAAGTGGGGCTGACTTGCTAACAGCGCGGGAAACCGTTGAATATCGGCTATGGGAAAGTTTTCAAACCGGCAGTCGGGATATTCCTTTTCAAATTTCCGGGTAAAATATTCTTTGGAAAAAGAATGTCCTAAAGGGAAGCCGATCAATCCATATACATTCATCCGTGCCTGGTAATTTAATTTTTCATTTTTGCCGGATACCGTTACGGATGCCGGACGAAATTTTTCTGTATAGCTTTTTTGACGGAAAACCGGCGGGGGTTATTCCACGTTGTCTTTTTTCAGAAACAAATGAAAAGTGTCTCCCCGCAAACCAATCCGCATGGCTTCCAGGGGTATCACTTCGGACGGCGCGATATTTCCCAGGTTGGCATTACATCCCAACAGTTGAATAAAGTACAACTGCTGCGCTTTTTGGGGTGCTTCCCATATAATTCTTTCTTCCGGAACCTGGGTAAGTATTTCCTGTACCAACCCTTCCCGCACTTCGCCTGTTCCTCTGTAAATACCCACATTTCCCGATTCCCTCGCCTCTGCAATTACATAGCTGGAACCGGCTTTCAGTTCGGCTTTCATCTGTTCGATCCACTTATAGGGAGGAATGATATGCTCGGCGTCTTTGCTTCCTACTTCACTGAACACCATCCCGTACCTGGCAAGCTTTTCAATATAACCGCATTTTTCAGCGTGTGGGATGGTAATGGAACCATCACTCACCTCCATGTGCGTGATATTAAAATCCTTCAACGTACTGATATAATCCTCAAATTGGTTCCGGATCACAAAGGCCTCAAACAACGTGCCTCCGAAATACAGCGGGATTTCGTAAGACTGATAGACTTTAATTTTTTCCCGGAGCCGGGGTGTAATAAATGAAGTTCCAAAACCAAGTTTAACAATATCAACGTAAGGGTGGGCGATGTCCAAAAAATCCTTTACTTCTCCAATGCTTAAGCCTTTATCCATCACCATTGTGATACCTGAATGACGGGGTTTGGTTTTTCGCTCAGGTATCTGACCTAAATTAAAATTCATGAAAAAATTGAATAATTTTAAGAATGGGCAAAAATAAGGAAGATTATTTTTCCGCCGTTAAGGATATTCTGCGGGAAATTGCGGTATCGTTTATTCCGGCAAACCTGGTTCGCTGGTGTTTACGGAAGTCTCCGCAGGTTTTGGACCGGTGATTTGTGGATCCTGTTTGGCTTTGCCGGCATCGAAATAATGTTTTATAAGCGCCGCCCGGAGGCGGCCCACCGTTTCCGTTAATTCCCCGATGGAGAGGGTTTTGATTTTGCTGACCGATTTATACTTTTTTAACAATGCGGTTACGGTTTCTTTCCCGATACCCTTTATTGTTTCCAGTTCGTTGGCAAAGGTGCCGCGACTTCTTTGGTTGCGGTGAAAGGTAATGCCGAAACGGTGTACTTCATCTCTTATCCTGCGGATCAGTTTCAGGCTTTCACTGTCCCAGGGTAACCGGATGGATTCTTTATCGCCGGGAAAAAAGATCTCCTCCTCATTTTTTGCCAGGCCCACTACGGTGGTCCTGCCTTTCATCCCTGTTTCTTCCAGGGCCTCGAGGGCCGCGTTTAATTGTCCTTTTCCGCCGTCAATGATCACCAGTTGAGGGAGAGGTTTGTTTTCAGCCAGCAACTTTTTATACCGCCGTCCTACAATTTCTTTCATGCTGGCAAAATCATTGATCCCTTCCACGGATTTGATATTGAAACGCCGGTATTCGTTTTTGTCCGGTCTGCCGTTACGAAAGAATACCATCGCCGCTACCGGAAAGCTTCCCTGGAAATTGGAGTTGTCAAAACATTCTATCTGTACCGGCAGTTGAGGCAACCCCAGGTCTTGTTGCAGCAGGGTTAAGATTTTCCTGATTTCTCCATCGGATTTCTCCGCTATATGTAATGATTGTTTGCGTTTGAGCTCCGCAAGAAAGTAGTTTACGTTTTTCTCCGACAGGTCCAATAGTTTTTTCTTGTCGCCGGCTTTGGGAAGCGTTACCGTAAACGGAGGGTTTTCTTCTTCTAAATATAAAGGTACCACCACTTCGGGTGCGGTACTGTTGAATTTATTCCTGAGTTCGATGATGGCCAGCGATAATATTTCCGCATCCGTTTCTTCCAGCTTTGGTTGCAGAGACAGCGTATGGGTTTGCACCACGGTACCGTTCCTCACCATAAGGTAGTTGACGTAGGCGGAGCCTTTCTCACGCGAGATGGAAAACACGTCCAGGTCCCCCAAAAGGTTGCTCACAACGGTGCTTTTTGCCTGGTAGTCTTCGAGGTTATCCAGTTTTTGTTTTACCAGAGCGGCTTGTTCAAACTGCAGGTTTTCGGCGTAATAGTTCATTTCCTCCTTATATCTCTGGATAACCGGGCCAAGGTTGCCCTTCAGCATTTGCCTGATCTGCCTCAGTCCTTCCTCATAATCTTCCCTGCTCTGTAAACCTTCGCACGGGCCTTTACAATTTCCCAGGTGGTATTCAAGACATACTTTAAACTTTTGCTGCATGATGTTTTTATCGGTCAGGTTGAGTTTGCAGGTGCGCAGGGGAATGAACTCCCTGATAAAATTCAGCAGTTCCCGGACCTTTCCAACCGAGGTGAAGGGGCCGATATATTCCGAACCGTCGGCGACTTTGCTCCGGGTCAGAAAAACCCGGGGAAAAGGTTCGTTTTTAATGACGATATATGGATAAGATTTATCGTCTTTCAGGTTGATGTTGTATTTAGGCTGGTGTTCCTTAATCAGGGAATTTTCCAGCAGGAAGGCGTCTTTCTCATTATTTACAATGGTAAACTCAATCCGGTTGATCCGTTTTACCAGTTCATGGGTTTTGTAACCCGCAAAGGTTTTGGTAAAATAGGAACTCACCCGTTTGCGGAGGTTCTTGGCCTTCCCTACATAGATCAGGTGGTTGTGTTCGTCAAAATATTTATAGATACCCGGCTGGTTCGGTATGGTTTTTATAATATGCTGATATTGTTCTGTTGTCATGATCTTCCCTCCTGGTTCATCCTGCCGGGAATCCGGCTCTCTGCAGCGGCGCTCCAAAGAAGCTTACACGTCATTTGCCGCAAATGCACGAAAGTTCCGGAACTCATAAATTCAATCTTTTGCGTGACCTGATGTTCCGGTGTTTAAGTGGCAAAGACTCTTTTGAGACAACTGCAAAAAGTTGTTCAATAATCCCATCCACGTATGGAATGCAAAGTTAATGCTATTGGTAATCAATTTCCACTAACCAGGAATTGCCGGATTTCAAATAATGATGGATAATGTTTGTTCACTCTTATCTCCACTCCGTGAATATCGGGGTCGCCAAACACCATTACAGAAGTAAAATTGGGTATCACCTTCCCTTCATCGTCCCGTAAAGGTTTGTCCACCTGAAACCGGTGATGGTCCCCATACACCAGCAGGATAGGTTTGTGGTATGCCAGCGCTTCCTGCCTTAGTTTCCGGGTAAAATCCCTGAATCCGTTGTGCTCTGTGTCCTTATAATTCAATGCGGCGTGCAGAAACAATACGATGCCCCTGCTCTGGTTGAGTTTCGCCCGGTTAAAGGTCTCTTCCAGCCAGAATAAGTTGGCTGCATTCCTTTCCTTGTATTCTTCGTTAGTGGCCGCGCTGTCCGTTTTGAGATTGTTGTTTGAGCCTACCACATGAAGCGTGGCAAACGTGACCGCCCGTTTTTCCCATATGGCATTCTCTACGAATTTTTCAAATCCCGGGTAGGAGTTTAGGGTAAGAAGATCCAGTTTTTGTTGTCCGAGGCTTTTATTATCTTTATAGAACACGCTTCTCACTTTTTGCAATCTTTCCACCGGGTCGTATCCTCCGGCGCCTTCTCTATGGCAATCTGTCCATTCATTGTCGCCGGGTACATAAATGAGCGGCTGTTTGAAGTTCCGGAAATAACCATATATCTTTTCATAATACGCGTCGCTACAGGGATTTTTTCCGGCTTTAATATCGCCAACGTGTACGGTAAAAGCGGGCCGTTCCTTGTTGATGGCTGAAATAAGCTTTTCAAACCTTCCGAAATCCTCAGGCACCCGGTAAGGCATATCACCGATTGCGAAGAAACGAAAATCATATTCCCGGGAGGTAAACGATACCAGGCCTGATAATAAAAAAACAAATAAAAACAGGCTGCTTTTTGACTTCATAATGAATGGGGTTTTTGTAAAAAACGGAAATCAATCTTCCCCAAACATAATAATTATATGGAGTGTTTTCTTTTATAGTAGGCAATAAGGTCTATTACCTGCTGATTTCGCAGGATGACCGGGTTTAACGCAACGAATTTCTTTAATAACCGGGGCGATCGCTCCATTGCGTTTTGCAGGCATATCAGGGCTTCTTTATTTTTCCCCATGGCAAACAACACCGCGCTCCGGTAAAATATGAACAGGGGTTTGTCGCCCGCAACTTGTTGTGCATTTTCAATCTGTTCGAGTGCCTCCGTGAGGAAATTCTCTTTATACAGGCATCGTATCAGGGCCTCCCATCCTGCAACGCCGCGGGGGCGTGCTTTTACCACATTGGAAAAATGAATGATAGCCTCTTTAATATTGCCTGCGTTCATCAAACATTCCCCCATTGCCAGGTTGTATTCCGGCTGCATCCGGTGAATGCGCAATGCCATATCCAGGTACTGGATCGCTTTGCGCGGGGCGTTTTCATTGATATAAGTGCCGGCAATTTTATAATACAGCTTACTGTCTTCGCTGTTGAGATGGGAGGCTTTTTTGTAATAAAACCTGGCTTGCGCGTATTGTTTGAGCCGGTCGTAGCAATGCCCGATGGCTTCGTAGATCACTTCCTCCGGCCGGGCCAGCTCAATCACTTTCTCCAGGGCTTCAATGGCGTCTTTATATTTCCTCAACCGGATATAGGCGTCTGCCATGTTACGATAGGCATAATCAAACTTTTCGTTGATTACAAGCGCGTATTTGTAAGCATCAATAGATTTTTCAAACAATTTCAGTCCCTGGCAGGCGGCGCCCAGGTTAAACCATGCCAGTTCGTTATAAGGGAATTCGTTGATGATTTGCTGGTGAAGCCGGATACTTTCCTCACCTCTGCCGGTAAAATCTGCCCAGAAGCATATTTTGTACAAGGCTTCCTCGTTGTTGGGTTCATACTTCAATATGTGCGCCAGGCAATCGAATACCTTGTCAAATTCTTCGTAATCGTCGTACACATCGGCCAATTCAAACAACAGGTTGATCCGGTCTTCTCCTTCAAATACGGAGATCGCCTCTTCCAGCAGTTCCACGGCTTTTTCGTGCTCATCCAAAGCCAGGAATACATCGGTCTTAAGAATGTAGATATCTATGTCGGTGCTGTCGAGTATCTCGGCTTTTTCCAATAAATCCAAAGCCTGTGTGTATTTCCGGGTAGCGATCAACAGATCTGCTTTCTTGATCATCAGGGAAGCGGAATAGGGAAATTGCTTCACGCCCATTTCGGCGGCATCCATTGCCTGGGACAGATCATCTTTGTCGTCAAAGTAATCTATGATCTTTTCGTAAGATTCTTCGTCAAGAAACCCGTTCCCTATCCCGTTTTGCAGGTTTTTAAACTGCCTGAGCAGATCCCGCATCTCATCCCGGTCGTCCTGGTAGGAATTGTCCTGCATCATGATGTAAGTTAATGAAAATTAGTTCTTTATCAAAAAATTAAATGTTTTTGTAACCTTTTTATTGCTTATACGTTAAATAATAATTAATATTTTTTGGGATAATATTGGAATTTTTGGATATTAATTGTTAATTTTGCTATATAATGAAAAGAGACAGAAACATAACTGAACATTTTGTTAAACATAGCTTTATAGTTATTGCTATGTTTGCCATTGCCCAGTATGTGTTTGCGGTAAGCGGGATAAGAGTTAAGTCGGAGATAGACAACAAACATAAGGAATCTTCCCACGCATCAGGGGCTTTTTCCGATCTGAAGTCCACCGTTACATTTTCCCTGAAGGATACTTATATCCTCAATAATAAAAATTTAGGGAAAGCCAATTTTAATCTCGCCTCCACGGAGCAGTCCGCTCCATCATCCGCTGTTTCGGTGCTTACCTTCAAAAAAGGAAACACCACCTATATTTTACCCTACAAGCCGCAGGCCGGTTTGAAATTGCCCGGCTTTATCAAGATGAGCCCCGGCGAAACACCCTCCCGTTAGTTGCGAATAATCGGATTTCTTCCTTAATTGAGGCGGTTTATTCAGTTCAAGTTCCGGTGTTCATTGGGTGTGGTTCCTGTTTTTTGCTTAAACAATCTGGTAAAATGCTGAGGATATTTAAACCCCAATTCAAAAGCAATTTCATTAATAGTTTTACCGCTGGCGAAAATCCTGTTTTTGGCAACCTCAATGATTTTGTTCTGAATATATTCCTGGGCGGATTTCCCGGTTTCTTTCTTAATTAAATCGCCGAAATAATTAGCCGATAAGTGCAATTCATCAGCACACCAGGCAACGGAAGGCAATCCTATCTCTGTTGGCTTATCCGATGAAAAATAACCGTTCAATAATTCTTCAAATTTTTCTAAAATTCCTTTATTGACATTTTCACGGGTTATAAACTGGCGGTCATAAAAGCGGGTACAGTAATTTAAAAACAACTCAATATTGGATACAATTAATTGCTTGCTATGTTTATCAATGGCATGTTGCAGCTCATATTCAATTTTAGAAAAACAATCCAGGATAATTTTTCTTTCATCCTCCGATAAATGCAGGGCTTCGTTTACGGCATAGGAGAAAAAATGATAATTGTCTATATTTTTCCCGAGCGATGTGGCTATGAGCAAATCGGGATGAAACACCAATGCAACACCTTGTGGCTGATAATAATCTTCACTGTTTTGCCCAATCACCTGCCCGGGAGCCAGGAATATCAGCGTCCCTTCCTCATAATCATAATTGCCCAATCCATATCGCAGGTCGCCACAATAAATTTGCTTCAAAAAGATAGTATAGAACTCATAACGCAAACGCCTGTTATGTCTTGGCGCAGCCTTATCCAAATGAACCACGCTCACCAATGGATGCAATGTTTTATTGTTATTGAAAACGTTGTATTTATGTATCGTATCAAAGTTGAGTATATCTTTCATCGCTCCTGTATCTTGTAATACAAATTTACACATTCCACGACTGGTATAACCATACCCAAAACCCAATCAGTAATATTGGTAGAAAAAGCAGTAATCGGTATAAGCGGTTTTTGCGCATCGCGTTTAATAAAATCATCTTGCAATGTATTGCTGTCAAATCATTCGAAATCACCATCCCTGTTTTTAGTGACAGCAACATAATTATGCCCGGGCTTTTTTGTAAGTTTGTTGCTGATAACTGGTAGCCGATGACAAAACAAACCGCTATAAAAATATTTGAGCAAAAGCAGGTTCGTACTCACTGGAACGAAGGAAAGGAACTTTGGTACATTTCCGTTATTGACGTCATTGAAGTACTTACAGGAACAGACAGACCGAGAAAGTATTGGAATGATCTGAAAACCAAGCTCAAAAAGGAAGGAAGTGAACTGTCCGAAAAAATCGGACAGTTGAAAATGGAAGCACCAGACGGTAAGATGCGACTGACAGATGTAGCCGATACTGAACAGATTTTTCGTTTAATCCAGTCAATCCCCTCTCCCAAAGCCGAACCGTTTAAGTTATGGTTGGCACAAGTTGCTTCCGAGCGATTGGACGAAATGCAAGACCCCGAACTGACCATTGACCGTGCCCTGGAGCAATACCTGAAATTGGGTTATTCTGAAAACTGGATTAACCAACGCCTGAAAAGCATTGAAATCCGCAAAGAGCTTACAGACGAGTGGAAAAAACGTGGGCTGAAAGAGGGGGTTCAGTTTGCCACTTTAACAGATATCATTACCAAAGCATGGAGTGGCAATACCACCAAAGAATACAAAGTGCTGAAAGGTTTAAAAAAGGAAAACCTTCGGGATAATATGACCAACACCGAACTGATTTTGAGTATGCTGGCAGAGGCTTCAACCAAAGACATTTCACAGGCAACCAATCCCGAAACTTTTGAAGAAAACGCAAAGGTTGCCCGGCAAGGTGGAAATGTAGCCAACGTAGCCAGAAAGGAATTGGAAGCAAAAACAGGTAAAAAAGTGGTTAGTTCACTGAACGCAAAAACAGCATTAAAAGGAAAAGACACTCCCAAACAAATCGGGAAAAACAAACCCCAATAAAGGATAGCAACAACAAATTAGTAGAGATATTTGTTTAATTCCGCAGAATATAAGCAATTACACTACGCCAATCGTATTTGACAAGTTTGTGAAGTTTGGTTATACAAACAGCAACTCCCCAGTCCCGGAAACCAGGGCTTTTCATTCCCGCAAACCCAATCAGTAATATTGGTAGAAAAAGCAGTAATCCATATACTAATACCCCCATTTTTAGTGAGGAACTTTGCAGTAGCATTTAAATGGTCGGTTTGTATAGCTGGCTTATCCATAGTTTAAAATCAAAATATTAAAGATGCAAAGGAGATTATTAGGTAATAGCGGTTTGGAAGTGTCGGCATTGGGACTGGGCTGCATGGGCCTAAGTTTCGGATATGGGAAGCCAACAGAAAAAAGCGAAGCCATCAAGCTATTGCGCTCCGCGTATGAACTGGGTATTACTTTTTTTGATACGGCAGAAGCCTACGGGCCTTTCTCCAACGAAGAACTGTTAGGCGAAGTCCTTGCACCATTCAGAAGTGAAGTAGTTATTGCAACCAAATTCGGGTTTAAGAATGGCAAACCCGATCTGGGAACGGACAGCCGGCCCGAAACCATAAGATCCGTTGCAGAAGCTGCATTAAAAAGATTGAAAACCGATTATATTGATCTGTTCTACCAGCACCGTGTAGATACCAATGTACCAATTGAAGAAGTTGCCGGAACGGTAGAAGAATTAATCAAAGAGGGAAAAGTAAAACATTTCGGCTTATCGGAAGCAGGAGCAGCAACCATACGCAAGGCACACGCTGTACAACCGGTTACCGCATTGCAAAGTGAATACTCTATGTTTTTCCGTGAACCTGAAAAAGAAATCATACCGACATTGGAAGAATTGGGTATTGGCTTGGTTCCCTTCAGTCCTTTAGGCAAAGGCTTTCTGACAGGGGCAATAACCAAATACACCAAATTTGAAAAAGATGATTTCAGGAACATCGTGCCACGTTTCCAGCCCGAAAATATCGCAGCCAATCAGGGATTAGTGAATTTAGTACATACAATCGCACAGCATAATAACGCTACCCCGGCGCAGGTTGCATTGTCCTGGCTGTTGGCTCAAAAACCCTGGATTGTTCCGATACCTGGTACAACAAAATTGCATCGCTTGCAGGAAAATAACGGCGGAGCAAACCTTTCATTGTCCGATGATGAATTAAGCAGGATAAATGCAGCATTGGCAACCATCAAAATTTCAGGCGAACGCTATCCCGCACAATTACAGGCAAGAGTTGGCAAATAGAATAAATTAAAAAATAATTATGCTAAAAATGAGAGAAAAAATCAAGCACAGCAACCAAAAATACAGTAATAAAATATTGCTGAATGCCTTGTTAATATGCGTTGTTGTTATCATAGTTTCATCGTGTGCTGCAACAAAAGAAAATAGCCGTGGCAATTTGGTTATTAAAGAGCAGGGAGCATTTTCGGCGGGTGGTACGGTAATTAAAAGCGAGGGTGTATTTGACCCGCTCAAACCGTGGAATGAGGCACAGGGCGGGCAAACACGGCACGGGGACCATGCTGATGTGTTTTACCAAATTCCTGTAAATACAAAACACAATGCAATGGTGTTCCTGCACGGCTATGGGCAATCTAAACGCTCCTGGCAAACTACTGCTGACGGGCGTGAAGGCTTTGCCAATATCTTTTTACAAAAGGGTTACGGCGTATATCTCGTTGACCAGCCGGGGCGTGGCGATGCGGGACAGACCACAAAGCCGATACAGATCACAGCAACGCCCGATGACCAAACCTGGTTTACGCAATTCCGTATCGGGCAATACCCTAAGTTCTACGATGGTGTTCAGTTTCCAAAGGACAGCTTATCCCTGGACAGGTTTTTCCGGATGATGACCCCGAACACAGGCATTGTAGAGGAAGCAACGATTGTGAATGCAATGTCTGCAGTGTTTGATAAATCGGGAGACGGCATTCTGTTTACGCATTCTGCAGGCGGTGCGCCGGGTTGGAAAATCGCTATTAAGAATGCCCACGTAAAAGCTATTGTAGCCATTGAACCGGGTGGATTTACCTTCCCGGAGGATGAAACTCCCGAAGGCAATCGTGGCGGAGCAGGTGTGCCGCTTGACGCATTTATGAAGCTGACCAAAATCCCCATCGTAGTTTACTATGGCGATAATATTCCGGAAGAAGAAACCAATGCTGCTTCGCAAAACTTTTGGCGCAATGTGCTTGCCACGGCAAGGCAATGGGCAAAGGTAGTAAATGCTCATGGTGGCGATGTCACTATAGTTCACTTACCCGAAACAGGTATAAAAGGGAATACGCATTTCATCATGTCAGACTTAAACAATAAAGAGATAGCGAATGTATTGGCAGCCTGGTTAAAAGAAAAAGGATTGGATAAGTAGCGCATCCGTTTTTTAAAACTATAAATAATTATCTGTATGAAATCATTAATTCCCGGATTGTTTTTATTAGTAATCGGTGTACAATCGTCCCATGCACAGCAACCGCCAACTGAGACAATTAAAACGGCTGCGAATAATACACCTGAGCAGCAGGAAGTCATCAACCTTTCCAAGCAGAAATGGAACTGGATGGCTGACAAAAATGTAGATTCTCTAAATGTGCTGTTTGATGATAAATCCATGTTTATTCACATGGGAGGAAGCTGGGGCAAACAGCCTGAATTGAATACTATAAAAAGCGGAGGCATTTGGTACAAGAAAGCAGCAATCTATTCTGTTATAGTGAACATTATTGGCAACACTGCCATACTCTTAAACGATATTGATTTGGAAGCAGTGGTTGGCGGCAATACCGTTACCAATCCTTTTATGGTAACCGAAGTGTACATCAAAGAAAACGGCGTATGGAAGATGGGTTCACTCACGTTTTCGCATCTGCTTCGTCCGGTTAAAATGAATAGCAATGCAACACCATCAAAGCAATAACGAATGAAACCTGAAATAAGAAGTGCTATTGTATGCTGCATTATGATTGGTTTATCCTTATCGTTGGGTTGTTCAAAGGGGCAATCTATACAATAAAAAAAACGAATGAAGAAAATAAAAGCAAATACGATCACGGGGTTACTAATCGCAATCTTTTGTTTTAACTGTAATCTGAAAGCACAAGACAATGTGAATGCAACTAAGAAACTAAGCCCGAAAGAACAAAGCATTGTTTCTATCGCTGCGTTAACTGCAAAAGGCGATTTATCAAAGCTAAAAACAGCGTTGAATACAGGGCTTGATGCGGATCTTACTGTCAATGAAATAAAGGAAGTCCTTGTTCACCTTTATGCTTATTGCGGTTTCCCGCGCAGCATCCGCGGATTGCAAACCTTTATGGCAGTACTGGACGAGCGTAAAGCTAAAGGAATAAATGATCCTATCGGAGCAGAAGCATCGCCTGTTACCAATGAGCGTAGTAAATATGACCGCGGTAAGGATATTTTGGAAAAGCTTTCCGGTGCCAAAAATGACGGAACCAAGACAGGTTACGCCGCTTTTGCGCCCCAAATAGAAATCTTCCTCAAAGAGCACCTGTTTGCTGACCTGTTTGAGCGCGACATACTATCCTATACTGACCGGGAGCTGGTTACGATCTCTGTACTCAGCAGCATCGGTGGCGTAGAGCCTATGCTTCGTTCTCATTTGACCATTTGCCTGAATGTAGGTTTGACATCCGAACAGTTACAGCAGTTTGTAAATACCATAAGATCAACCATAGGCAAAAAGGAAGCAAAAGCAGCACAGATAATTTTGGACGAAGTACTAAAAACCAGGAAATAAAATTTTAAGAATGAAAAAGATAATGTCAATAATTGCATTAGCGATGTCAACAGCAGCCACTGATGCAGTAAATGCACAGACCAGTCAATCACAGATAGGTTCAAAGCAAGAAACCTTAAAGAAGAAAAATCCCTATACGCTTGTCTATGAGGGAGCGATCACCAAAAATGAAAATGGGAAAGTGAATATTCACCCTGTTACCTATAAGCTGAACGGGATTGATATTGCTGCCAACGTTTATACTCCTGCCAGCTATGATGCGTCTAAGAAGTACCCGGCAGTAGTGGTTGCACATCCCAATGGTGGTATAAAAGAACAGACTGCCGGACTGTATGCGCAGCGTTTGGCAGAGGATGGTTATATAACCATTGCCGCCGATGCAGCATACCAGGGGGCAAGCGGCGGAGCGCCACGCCATACCGATAAGCCCCAATACCGGACAGAAGATATTCGCGGTATGGTTGATTATATTGCTCAATATGCCGGGGTTGATGCAAACCGTTTAGGTGCTTTAGGTATCTGTGGCGGCGGTGGCTATACCTTAAAAGCAGCTCAATCGGATAAACGTATCAAGGCTGTTGCAACTTTAAGTATGTTCAATTCGGGCGAGGTAAGACGCAATGGCTTCCAAAATTCCCAATTGAACACTATCCAGGAGCGCTTACAACAGGCTGCGGATGCCCGTGCGCAGGAAGCAGCAGGTGGTAAAACTATTTATGCAGGTGTAGCGGGCATCACAGATGAAGAAATCGCTAAAACGCCAACCGATCTGTATCGTGAGGGATATGTATATTATTACAGAACCCATGCACATCCCAATTCCACTTTTTTATACACCATGAGCAGCCTTATGGATTTAATGACCTGGGATGCCACAGACGGAATTGATTTGATCAACCAACCTTTGCTAATGATGGCCGGAAGCAAAGCCGATACAAAATATATGACAGATGAAGCATTCAGCAAAGCTACCACTGCAAAAAGCAGGGAACTGTTTGTGATTGATGGCGCCACACACATACAAACTTACTGGAAACCCGAATACGTATCACAGGCTGTAAATAAGCTGGTAAATTTCTATCAAACAAACCTTTAAAGTTAAGACGATGAAATGTAATTTAAAGTTTATCCTGCCGCTTGTAACTGTACTGTCTACAGCCTGCAATAACCATCAAAAAATGGCAGGAGTAAAACAGCAGGGAGATCTTGTATTTGCGCAGGGCAAAAAAATAACCAATGCTAATTTCACGGGAACAGCCTACCTGCAGATGCTCATAGAATCGGATAGCCTTAATACAATATCCGTAGGAAACGTGACCTTTGAAGCGGGTGCCAGGAGCAAATGGCATATACACCCGGCAGGGCAGATATTGTTGGCAATTGAGGGCGTAGGCTACTACCAGGAAAAAGGAAAGCCGAAGCAATTACTTCGTAAAGGCGATGCAATAAAGTGCCCGCCCGATACACCTCACTGGCATGGAGCCGGTGCGGACACTCCCTTTGTTCAGGTAGCCATTACGGGGGGAGAAAAAGGCGAAACGGTTTGGTTAGAGCCTGTAACGGATGAAGAATATAACAGTAAATGATAAAAATGCCGACACACATAGACGACTGCATTTGAAAACAGCTTCAACTCAGGACACCACCAGCCAGGTTTGCAAAGAACCTGTTTTTTTCCGGCGGCAAAAAACTATAACTTGTACTTTTAATTATTAAATCGGCTCCGGTATGCCGGTCAAAAACGGATACATGAAAAAGTACGCCTCCTTATGGATCGTGGTGTTTTATTGCCTGGTATCAAATGCTCAGAGCGGTAACCCGGACAAGCCCAATATACTTTGGATCGTAAGTGAAGATAATACCACCCTGTTAGGCTGTTATGGAGATGAGATAGCAACCACTCCTAATATAGACCGGCTGGCCGGTGAGGGCATATTGTATGAAAATGCCTTTTGTACGGCTCCTGTTTGCGCGCCGGCGCGTTCCACCCTTATAACCGGGATGTATCCTACCGCTATGGGTACGGAAAATATGAGGAGCGATTATCCGATCCCCGGATTCATAAAGTTTTTTCCCCGTTATTTGCGGGAAGCCGGATATTATACCGCTAATCACGCGAAGAAAGATTATAATACCATTGACCAGCCCGGTGCATGGGATGAATCGGGTAATAAAGCCACGTATAAAAACCGGAAACCCGGTCAGCCGTTTTTTGCCGTCTTCAATATTGGCACCAGTCATGAAAGTTCCATTCATAACTACAGGAATGATTTGAGACATGATCCGGAGCGCATTAAAGTACCAGCCTATCAGCCGGCAACACCCGAGATGAAGCACGATTGGGCGCAGTATTATGACAAATTAGAAGACATGGATAAGGAAGTGGGCAGGTTGCTGAAAGAACTGGACGACGGAGGACTTTCGGAGAATACCATCGTATTTTATTACGGGGATAACGGAGGCGTTTTACCCCGGAGTAAGCGGTTTATGTACGAATCCGGACTTCATGTTCCTTTAATTATCCGGATCCCGGAAAAATATGCTCATCTTGCTCCTCACAGGAATGGAACTAAAACCGGTCAGATCGTAACCTTTGTTGATTTTGCGCCCACCGTTTTGAGTCTTGCCGGGATTAGCGTTCCGCAGTATATGCAGGGGCATGCTTTTCTCGGAAAACAGCGGTCTGACGAGCAGCGCTATGGCTTTGCTTTCAGGGGAAGGATGGATGAGCGTATAGATCTTGTCAGATCCGTGAGAGATGAAAGATATCGTTATATCCGCAATTATTATCCCAATAAGATATATGCCCAGTACATTGAATATTTATGGCGGGCGCCGTCTATGAAATCCTGGGATTCGGCTTATAAGACAGGCACATTAAATGAGATGCAGTCGCGGTTTTTCAGACCCAAACCGGTGGAAGAATTATACGACTGCAAGCGGGATCCGGATAATGTGGATAACCTGGCGGATAAGAAAGAATACCAGGATGTTTTAAAACGACTGCGCATTGCTACCCGCGACTGGCTGATCGCTTCGAAGGACGCGGGGTTTATTCCTGAAGCCAGGAAAGAGGAATTGTCGAAAACCACTACCGTTTATGAGTATGCGCATTCTCCATCCTATCCCATAGAAAAAGTTGTAGAGACGGCGGAGATGGCGTCATCCAAAGACCCCGGGTACCTGGATGAATTGATCGGAAGATTACAGGATCGGGATCCGGATGTAAGGTATTGGGCAGCCTCCGGCTGTACTATTTTAGGCAGCGAAGCCATGAGGGCAAAAAAATACCTCAACTTATTATTAACAGACAGGGAATCTTCGGTTCGTATAGCGGCTGCCGAGGCTCTGTATATTTTAGGGGAGAAGAAAAAAGCGGTCAATATCCTGGTAAACGAATTAAGAGGCAGTAACCTGATGGCGCGGGTACAGGCGTTGAACGTATTGGATGGCGCCGACAAAAAAGATGCATCAGCGGCTGTTCCGGAATTACGATCTGTTATTGCGGAGAAACATTCCGGGTACGATTATGATGTGAGAGCTGCACAAAGATTATTATATGAAACAACGGATACCCATTTTTAGAACCATGAAAACCTGGTTCATGAGCGTTTTTTTATGGTCTGCGCTTTCACTTGCGGGCCAGGGCAGGGAGAAAACTGCGGCGAATTATAAAGTGGAGAAACCACCCAATATTTTATTGATCATGGCGGATGATATGGGCTTTTCGGATATCGGCTGCTACGGGAGTGAAATACATACGCCTCATATTGATCAGTTAGCCAGGGAAGGGATTCGCTTTACAAGAATGTATAACAATGCCTGGTGCTCCCCCTCAAGAGCTTCTTTGCTGACCGGCTTATACCCGCAGCAGGCGGGGCTTGGCGTATTGGCCGGGCCTAAGCCGGGGCCCGAAGGCCCTTACCAGGGATACCTCAATCGGGATTGCGTAACGCTGGCTGAAGTGTTAAAGCAGGCGGGCTACCGCACTGCCCTGTCGGGTAAATGGCATTTGGGAGAATACAAACCCAACTGGCCTGCCGACCGGGGATTCGATCATTATTTTGGATTGATCAGCGGCGCCGCGAACTATTTTGACATTACCCAAACAAAAGACAGCGGTGTGGTTCGGTATATGGCTTTGGACGATCAGCCTTATACACCGCCCAAAGAAGACTTTTACATGACCGACGCGATAACCGATCACGCGGTAAAAATGTTGCAGGATCAGATGAGCCGGGACGCGCCTTTTTTCCTTTATGTGGCTTACACGGCCCCACACTGGCCCCTGCAGGCGCTCCCTGAAGATATCGCTAAGTATAAAGATCAATATGATACAGGATGGGATTCATTGAGAGTGCGGCGATTTAATAAGCAGATCCGTTTAGGGATATTGGATAAAAATACGAAGCTCTCACCACGGGATCCCGAGTCGGAAGCCTGGGATGGATTGCCCGATGTACGAAAAAAGGAGATGTCCGAAAAGATGGCAGTATATGCCGCACAGATAGACCGGATGGATCAGGGTATCGGGCGGATCCTTGATCTGCTCAATTCAACGGGGAAGAAAGACAATACGATCGTGATCTTTTTATCGGACAATGGCGCCTGCGCCGAAACCGGCATTTGGGGGTTTGACCGGCGCAACAACGGGCTGCCGCCGGGAGGGGTGGATTCGTATATGAGCTATGGGCAATCCTGGGCGAACGCGGGCAATACCCCCTTTCGCTTTTTCAAGAAATGGTTGCACGAAGGCGGCATTGCCACCCCGCTGATCATCAAATGGCCGGCACAGATAGCAGGGAAGAGAGCGGGTAAAATAGTTGACCAGGTGGCCCATCTCACGGACCTCATGCCTACGCTTTGCGAATTGTCGGGAGCCGGTTATCCCGGACAATTTAACGGAAGAACAATTTTGCCGATGGAAGGGCAAAGCCTGGCGCCCCTGATCGCCAGCGGACAAGTCATTTCGCACAAGCCTATCTACTGGTCGCTCAACGGACACAAAGCCATCCTGATGGGGAATTACAAATTAGAGGCGGTTAGTGATAAAGCACCCTGGGAGCTATATGATCTCAAAAAAGACAGAAGCGAATTGCATGATCTTGCTAAAACCAATCCCCGCAAAGTGAAAATGATGAGCGGCATGTGGGAACAATGGGCAGATCGGGTTGGGGTGTATAAGGGCAGGCATGGCAAACAGGGTGAATAAGGAACACTTGTGAAATGTGTTTCTTTCTTCTCCGTTAATGGAGAAAAGACGCAATCACCCGGCACAGGCAGACGTGGAGAAGTTCAAAAACAGCAGGTCTGGCAATTACACAGGCCCCGGCTACTAAACCTGCGAGAGCATGCGCCAAAGCGATTTTTTGAACCACGCGCGATAATCTCACCTGGTGATTTCCATGTCGGTGCCGTTTCTTATCTCTTCTGTAGCATTTTCAACCAACAGGTCGCCGGCGGTTAGCTCGCCATATATTTCGGCCTGCCCTTCTGCTTCGCGGCCTTTCTGAACCGTTACCCATTCCGCTTTTCCGTTATTTACTTTTACCACAAAAATCCTTTCGGGCGAGTTTACAATCGCTGACAACGGCACTATAAACGTGCTGTCTTTCGCAGGCAGCGTAAGTTTGATCTCAGCTACCATTCCGGGCAGTAATTTTTTATCGGTGTTGATGACGTCCGCTTCAACCCTTTCGGTACGGAGCCGGTTGTCCAACACGCCGGCCATGCGGGTTACCCTGGCCTTAAATAGTTTTCCGGGAAAGGATTTAACCGTAAAATCAACTTCACTGCCGTTGGAAAGATAACCGGTATATGCTTCCGGAACGGCAACCACTAACCGAAGATGTTTCTGTTCCTGCAATGTAAATACGGGCAACTCGGAACCTTTACCGGAAGGTCCCACGTAAGCGCCGGTGCTTACATTTCTGGCGCTGATAACGCCGCCGAAGGGCGCGCGAATTTCCAGGTAGTTTTTATTGTCGGTGATCTCCCTATGCGCCGCTTGGGCGGTCTGGTATTGGGCATAATCGGAATTCTGTTTGGCCAAAGCATCATCGAGGTCATTGGGCGAAATGGTGCCGGGCGTTTTGCTGGTTTCCGATAATCTTTCATAATAGGCCTTGCTGGCAATGTAAACGGCTTCGGCCGATTTTAATCTTGATTCCGCTCCGGTCAGTTGCGAGTTGATCTCCGGCGCTTCAAGCGTCGCGAGCAATTGGTCGGCTTTCACTTCCGAACCAACGTCCGCATACAATTTCTTTACAAAGCTGTTTACCTTTGAGTAGAGATCCACCTGCTGAAAAGCTACCAGCTCTCCGGGTATTTTAATAGTGGAAGACAGTCTTCCTTTTTCAACGGTTATTACCTTATAGGCCGGTGCATTGCCGGTGGTATCGCTTCCAGGCTTCTCTTCGGTTGAGGCATTATGGCAGCTTTGCAAAATTATTATCATCAGCAGGCTGATGCCGAAAACCCATATTGTTTTGTTGATGGACACCTTTCTTTTTTTAAGTTTCACTTTGATCATTACTCCCGGT
Organism: Chitinophagaceae bacterium; assembly: GCA_023957125.1. Classification (GTDB taxonomy): domain Bacteria; phylum Bacteroidota; class Bacteroidia; order Chitinophagales; family Chitinophagaceae; genus Agriterribacter. The sequence continues at coordinate 77,033 of JAMLHL010000011.1, read as the reverse complement.
AATTTATAATTGAATCTTATGTTTATGAATGTTGGGTGGGTATATAATGTACACTTTCTTTGTCTTCAGGATCCAGCGATACACTCCGCGTTGAAGCCTTCCCCTGCCCCCACGCAAATGCCAGCGGTAAAATAAATAATGCTGCAAATGTAGAAGCAAATAATCCTCCTATTACTGCCCTGCCCAGGGGAGAAGACTGGTCTCCTGCTTCCCCAAAACCCGCGGCTATGGGGATCATGCCCACTACCATGGCCAAAGCCGTCATAACAATGGGGCGCATACGAAGCGCTGCGGCTTCACTGGCGGATAATCGTGCATCGGCATTGTACCTGCGCAGTTCCTCCGCATTGGTAATAAGCAATACCGCGTTTGAAATAGAAACACCCACACTCATAATAATACCCATATAAGACTGCAGGTTGAGGGTGGAACCGGTGGCCAGTAATAAAGCCAACGACCCGAGAATTACCGCAGGTACGGTTGATAATATGATCGCGGAAACTTTAAACGACTGGAAGTTGGCGGCGAGCATTAAAAAGATAACCACAATAGCAATGATCAGCCCATTCTGCAGGCTGTCGAGAGTATCCGTGAGCGTTTTACTCAATCCTATCATTTCAACGGTCAGTCCTCTCGGCAATTTGCCCAGGGAGGCAACAGCTTTTTCCACGTCTTTTGTGGCGCTCCCCAAATCTATATTGTTGAGGTTAGCGGTAACCGTTAGTGCGGGCATGGAACCCACATTATCGGTTTCTCCATAGGTATAGCCTGCTTTAATATCTGCAATATCGCGTAATACGGGGCGCGACGCGTTTCTCTGCAATGATATTTCGCCGATATCATTTTCGGAAACCATTTTATTTTCGGGTATTTCTACCTGCACGCTGTAGCTGGTGTTTGTTCGGGTGTCGGTCCAGATATTTTTATCCGTGAACCTCGAAGAGGAAGTGGAGGGGGTCACTGATTTTGCCACATCCGACATATCAATGCCTATCTGTGCTGCCCGTATCCGGTCCACGTTGATGTTTATCGCTGGGTAACTGGTAGATTGCCCGATCTGCACATCGCGCAGATAGCTTATCTTTTGCAATAAGGGCACCAGTATTTTAGCATATCGCTCGTTGACCGCTTTTTCCCTGCCCGAAAATCTTACTTCTATAGGGGTAGGAGAGCCCTGGCTTAATATTTTTTCTGTCAGTTCGATGGGTTCAAAAGATAATTTTACACCCGGAAGCGCCTCTGCCGCCTTCCTTCGTATATTATCTTTTAAGGCATCGAGGTCGGTTTTGTATCCGCTTTTTAACGCTACCTGCAAAACGGCCTCATGCGGACCGGCCATCCATAAAAACAGCGGGCTGGTTGAAAACATTTGCGGGTGCAGCCCCACATACGCGGAAGTGATAGATACATTTTTCTTTCCAACAATGTCAAACACCAGGTTGGTGAGTTTGATGGTCATGTCTTCGGTACGCTCGATTCGTGTTCCCTCCTCTGCACGCAATCTGACCTGGAACTGGCCGCTGTTTACTTTAGGCAATACATCGCGTCCTATCTGCAGCAACAAAAAAACAGAAGCGGCACTGATGAGCAGTAAATAAGCGGTAACAATTATTTTACGGTAAGGCATCATGCGTTCAATAAACCGCAGGTACCTGGCTCTCTGCCGTTCAAACAGGCTGATCTTGCCGTCCCGGTTGCTGTCGGCTCTTTGAAGCAGGATCGCTTTCTGATCCCAGGTGCTGTGTTCACTTTCCATGCTCAGTCCGCTTGCCGCAAATTCTTCCGCATCGGTCATGTCACTGCCGTCGGCCTTTTTCCGGTGTTTAACTTTCATGATCCAGTTGGCCATTACCGGTACAAAAGTTTGTGCCAGCAAATAAGATACGATCATGCTGAATCCAATAGCTAACGCCAACGGAAGAAAGAGTGAGCCGGGGATGCCACCCATGGTCAATGCCGGTGCAAATACCGCGAGAATGCAAAACAGGATCAGCAGTTTCGGAAATGCGATCTCTTTACAGCCATCCCAGATGGCCAACGCCTTCGACTTGCCCATAGCAAGGTGCTGGTGAATGTTTTCAATCGTTACCGTACTTTCATCTACCAGTATGCCGATGGCCAGCGCCAGCCCGCTGAGCGTCATTATATTAATGGTGTAACCGAATAAATTGAGAAACAATACAGAGGAGATGATGGAAGTGGGTATGGTAAGGATAACGATCAATGCACCCCGTGGATCGCCTAAAAACAACAACACCATTAATCCGGTGAGTATGGCACCGATAGCGCCTTCCGACAGCAGGCTTTTTACCGAATTCATCACATATACCGACTGGTCAAATTCGTAGGTCAGGTTAACGCCTTCGGGTAACTGCGCCTGCATCCGGGGAATATGGCTTTTTAAATTTTGCACCACATCCCAGGTGGAAGCATCGGCGTTTTTTGCAATGCTCAGGTAAACGGAACGCTTGCCGTTTACCAAAGCATACCCCGAAGTTCGGTCGGCGCCGTCTTCAACCGTTGCCACATCTCTCAAATATAAGTTTTGGACGCCTCCCTTAAAGAGCGGTATATGCTCAAAATCTTTTACCGCAACGATGGTGGTATTGATTGGCGTGAGATAATTTTTATCGCCCATACGTACATTGCCGGAAGGGGATGTTTGGTTATTAATGCGGATGGCTTCCACCAGTTGATCAGGCGTCATATTATGTATGCGCAGCAATTCGGGGTCGGCCTTCACCACGATAGTGCGCGAATTACCGCCAAACGGAGGAGAAGATACGATGCCGGGTATAGATGTAAATGAAGAGCGGACATACATGTTGGCCATATCCAGTAATTCGTTGTTGCTGTATTTTTCACTGCTCAATACCAGTTGGCCAACCGGTAAGGTGGAAGCGTCGAACCTGATAATAAAGGGGGGATTAGACCCGGGCGGGAATATGGCCTGTATGCGATTTGAAAAAGCGCTTACCTCGGCCGCAGCCTGTGCCATGTTGGTGCCGGGATAAAAACTTATTTTCATGAAGGTCAGTCCCTGTATGTTTTTTGTTTCTATGGATTTTACGCCGTTTATATACAGGAAGATGTTGATATACTGTTTGGCGAAATAGCTCTCCATCTGCACGGGTGCGTAGCCGCCGAAAGGGTGAGACACATAGATCACCGGCAGGTCTAATTTGGGAAAGATATCTATTTTAGTATTGTTGACCGCCTTGATACCAAAGAAAAGTAAACCGGCCACCAACACCAAAATGGTAATGGGTTTACGAAGTGCAAATCGAATCAGCTGCATACTATTTTTATTTGCCCCATCGGGCAGTTAGTTTGTTTTATCTTAACCCGCCTTCGGCGGGGGCAGGCCACTCTTCGCGGTCTGACCCGACTGCCTCGGGTACCGACCGCTGCTCATTTTCACCCCTCCATTCGTCGGGTCAGGCCGCTCGTCGCGGTCTGATCCCCGTACCTCGGGTACCGACCGCAATCCATTTTCACATTTCCACATTTTCAAATCAATTCTCCAATTCATTCATAAACAGCCCGAAATCGCCAACGGCGGCGGCTTTCAGCAGCAACGCCTGCCACACATTATTATAAGCGATATCGCGATCGGTTTCTGCACGGCTCAATGCATATAATGCCTGCGTAACATCCACTATAGTAGTGAGTCCGTTTTTATAGAGTACGGATTTTTGCAGGTAGGCATCGGAGGCCGCTTTAACCTGCACAGGCGCTTCCAGATAAGCGGATACGGCATTCTTTAATTTTGTTTCGGCCAAAATTTGCTGGGCCGTTAATTGCTGAACCACCTGCTCGTATTCATTGCGCAGCGCCTCCGATATAAATTTTTGCGCCGTTAATTGTTGGTGTACCCGTAGCGGTGTGGTGATATTCCAGGTAACACCTATGCCTACCAGGTAATTGCTTCTCACCGGTTTAATACCTTCCAGGTATTGAGGATGGTATGCCGTTTGATCGTTGGCATAATCGGGGCGAAAGCCCGACCCCCTGGTTTGATATACACTGAAAATAGAAAAGGCAGGGTATTGCAGTGTGCGGATATACTTTCGCTGCTGATCGCTTACATTGATGCGACTTCCGTAATATGCCAGTACAGGATGATTTTGTGGTACTGAAACGGAGTCGCCGATTACCGCAGGGATTTTGGTTATAAATAAAGTATCAAGCAAAAAATCCAGCTTCTCCGGCGTGCCCATTATTACTGCCAACTCACTTGCCTTTTGCTGTTCGGCATCCTGCGCACGTAATAAGGCAATCTTGGCTGCGGAAAATTCTGCGTTCGCGAGAGAAGAATCTACGCCCGCGATCAAGCCGTTTACGGCACGCGTGGTAACCACCAGCCTGAATGTGTCTGCACGGTCCAGGTTATTTTGTAAAGACCGGGTAATACGTTGTGCGGCTAATAAATTAAGATAGGCGGCGGCTACTTTTACCTGGTGCCGGAATTGCTCCTGACGCAGATCCAGGTTATCTCTTTCAAAAACAGACTCCGCTGTTTTTACCCTTTCCTTTACCCTGCCAAACGCAAAAAACTCCCAGTGGATATTGGCAAGATACAAAGCCCCGAAAGCTGCATTCCAGTTTTGCGCGGGCAAAGACGGTCCAGATGAGGCCACGCCATAGCCTCCGAAACCAAACAGTGGACCGTTTTGCCCATTGATCGTACCATAATCCTGCTGAGCGGAGATAACCAGGTTGGGTAAAGCTTCCCTTTTGGTTTGAGCGATCACTGCCTGAGAAGCATGGGCATAATTGCTTTTTGCTTTGATGATATTAAAATTCTTAAGCGCTGCATCCTCAGCTTCCTGTAAAGAGAGGATTTGTGATTGAACAATGGAATGCTGACCAATGAAAATTGTCAACATTGAAAAAAGGAACTTAGCTATCCTCGTCATATGTAAATTGCTGATATTTTTTCAGCAAGTTGTCGTTAAAAATATTTTATGGATGATAAGCCTGGTTCGTAAAGGTTGCGAACGCGTAGTTCATAGGGGTCAATTTCCCGGTAATCCTGTACTATCTTTCCAAACACGCCGTCAAATATACAGCATTTTTTTGCCCGGTAATTTTAAAATCCATAGCGCCAAAATGTAATTCATCCTGTATCTTAGCTATCAGAGCGCTTTTAAAAGAAAAACGCAACCGGTAACTTTTTGCCAGGCGCACCGTGAGATTATCAATATATTAGCGCAAATATGACAGGTAAAAATTAAAAATTTAAGGATGAAAAATTCTTTGCTCGTTGCTGCTTTGTTCCTGCTTTTCGGAGCTCCGATAAGTATAAATGCCCAGCAATCCGGATGGACAAAACTTTTTGACGGGAAAACGCTCAGGGGCTGGAAACAGTTGGGCGGAGCGGCAAAATATACGGTAGAGAAAGGCGTGATAGCGGGAACTACCGTGCCGGCTACCCCCAATAGCTTTTTGGTTACGGAGAAAGAGTATGGCGACTTTGTATTGGAACTGGAGGTGTTGATGCCCGACACTACCACTAATTCCGGGATACAGTTACGCAGTCACTTTAACCCCGGAGCCAATGACGGAAAAGGAAGGGTATTTGGCTATCAGTATGAACTGGATCCTTCATCAAGAGCCTGGACGGCGGGCATATACGACGAAGGCAGAAGAGGCTGGCTGTATCCGCTGGATCTTAATCCCGCCGCTCAGAAAGCCTATAAAGCCGGCGCTTACAACAAAGTGAAAGTAGAATGTATCGGTAACACCATTAAAACCTGGATCAATAACGTTCCGGCTGCTTACCTCGTGGATAATATGGACGCTACCGGATTCATTGCTTTGCAGGTGCATGGCATCGGGAATTCGCCAAACGCGGGAAAGACGATCCGCTGGCGGAATATCCGGATCAAAACCGGTGATCTATCGCCGGAGCCGTTTCCCGCCTCTGTTTTTGTGGTAAACAATGAGCCGAATATATTAACCGCTTTTGAGAAAAACAACGGATGGAGACTGTTATTCGACGGGGTGAGTTCAAAAGGATGGAGAGGCGCTAAGATGCTGAATTTTCCGGAAACAGGTTGGGAAATTGCGGATGGAAATCTTACGGTATTGTCTTCGAAAGGAGCGTCAGCCCGCGGTGGAGATATCGTGACCGATCAATTATACGGCGCATTTGATATGGCCTTTGAATTTAAGATATCTGAAGGGGGAAATAGCGGGGTTAAATATTTTGTTACCCTTTCGGATGGGAATGTGGGGTCGGCGCTTGGATTAGAGTACCAGGTGCTGGACGATAAAAACCATCCGGATGCCAAAATGGGACGGGATGGCAACCGCACGCTGGCGTCTTTATACGACCTGATCCCGGCAAAAAAAACAGCTCGTTTTGTGCATCCCCTTGGAGAGTGGAATAAAGGAAGGATCGTGGTATATCCCAACAACCATGTGGAACATTACCTGAACGGAGTGAAAGTGCTGGAATACGACCGGGGTTCGGAAGATTTTCGCAGACTGGTGGCAGAAAGTAAATTCAAAGACAAGCCCGGCTTTGGGCTTGGAAAAGAGGGCCGGATATTATTGCAGGATCATGGCGACCTGATCAGTTTCAGAAGTCTGAAGATCAGGGTATTGTAGGATAGCCGGCTAAGCAATATACCTCGAAGACGCCGGGGCGTGAAGTTTCGCAAAGAGGGCGTTTCCTTTATGTTACTTTGAGCCTTTGCCTTTGTGGCGGAGAAACCCACCGCAAAAATCCTGATATTAAGGCAGATTCTTTACCAGCGGATCCTTATTACATTGCTCAATATTGCTCCAGTAAATATTTTATGATATCGGTGGTGGTAACGATACCTTTTAGTTCCCCGTCATCCACTACGGGCAGGGAGTGGTATTCGGCTTCACTGAAAATTTCGGCTACATCACGGATGGCGGTATCGCTGCTTACTACCTGCAGATCGGCTTTCATCACCTGGGGGATGGTCAGCATCTCAATGATAGCGGCATCAACGCCTTCCTGGTTATCGAAAAGCGCTCCAAAGGTCAGCCGGTTAATATCGTTTCGGCTGATCATCCCCGTTATCCGGTTGCCTTTCCTTACCGGTAAATGCCGGATATTGTGTTTGCGGAATATCTTCACCGCTGCTTCAAGTTTGTCGTTTTCGGAAACGCTGATGACTTCCCTGGTCATGATATTTGAAACGGGTTCTCTCTTTTTCATAAACGGGTATTTTAAGTTCTGTTTCAAAGATCAGCCATATTGTTTTTTATCGAACTGAGGAAGATCAGCCCAAACCACAATTATTATCAGGATAAAGCCTGAGACGAAGCCCTGATAATCAACCGCGATGGCAAAACCAGGTGTGCCTTTTGGGTATCCCGGGGAACAGACTGAATAGCATTTAAGAATATCCCGGCGGCTTTTTCACCTATTTGTCTTCCCGGCCGGGCTACCGAACTAAGCGAAGGAGAAAGATAAGCCGAGATGGGTGAATCATCGAAGCCCACCACGGCGATGTCTTCGGGTATGCGCCATCCTTTTTCACGGATGACCTTCATAGCGCCAATGGCTACCTGGTCGTTTACCGCAAAAACAGCGTCGGGCGTATGCTCCAGCAGGAGGGTGGTGGGGGCGGCCGCACTTTCCACTTTAAAATTAGTGTTTTGAATAAGCGCTTCATCTACAGGTAACCCATTCTTTTTAAGACAATCCAGGTATCCGTTAAAACGCTGTTCCGCAACGGTTACGCCGTTTGGCCCCTTCAGGTGGGCTATCCGCCGGCGTCCTGTGCCAACGAGGTGCTGAACGGCTGCAAAAGCGCCTTCATAGTCATCTATGGTTACACTGCCGGCAGAAAATCCCTCATAGGCCCGGTCAATAAAGATCAATGGTACATGTCCTTTTCCCACGTTTTCTATATGTTCGTAATGTCCCGAATCATAGGTTTCCTGGGATACGGAAAGAAAAATTCCTTCCACGCGGTTTGATAGTAATTTGACGATGTATTCCGATTCGAGGTGGTAAAGTTCATTGGTAACGCCAATATTAAGGGTATAGCCCAGCGGTTGTAAAACCGCGTCTATACCTTCTATGATCGCTGATTCATAGTAGTTGTTGATGGTGGGGACAATGACCCCGATGCTGGCTGTTTTTGTATTAAGCAGGTTCAGGGATACCTGGTTACGCTGATAGCCTACCTTCCGGGCATACTCCTGCAGGTTAAGACGGGTATTTTCATTAATGGAAGGGTGATTATTCAGCGCCCTGGATACAGTTGAGGGGGAGCATCTGAATTTTTTAGCAATGTCTTTTATCGTAACGGGTCTGTTCATGTTTTCATCCTGCTGAATTCTCTCCCAAGTTCCGCTTTTTTATGGACTCAAAAAATTTCAAACGTTTGCAACCGGTTGCTGAGCGATAAATAGATTAATAATGGTAAGTTTACCGAAGTAAACCTTTTGTATGCCATATCGAAATTTAGTGGTAAAGCCCAATGAGAGAAATAGTATTTATCACCGGCTTGATGCTGAAGAGGCCGGATGGAACTACCTGAATTTTGAAGCCAGGCTGATGAACAAAGGGGAGTCTTTTTCTGAAGATACCGGTGAAAACGAGTATTGTATCGTGTTGTTGAGTGGTAATTTTAAAGTCAGTTCCAATAAAGGGCAATGGGAAACCCGCAATGGCAGGAAGGATGTATTCAGCGGCATAGCCCACACTTTGTATCTGCCGCGCAATACCGATTTTACTTTCACCGCGTTAAAGGACGCTACCGATATCGCTATTTGCAGGGTGGCTACGGATGAAGATCATCCTCCCTATTTAAAGCAGCCCGAAGAAGCGGCCATAGAGTTCAGGGGTGGAGATAATGCCAGCCGGCAGATCAACAGCCTGTTGCAACCCGGATTTGACTGTCATAAGATTGTGTGTGTGGAAGTATATACGCCGGCGGGTAACTGGAGTTCGTATCCGGCCCACAAACACGACGAACGTAAAGTGGACGGCAACGGTAACCTGTTGGAAGCCGACCTGGAAGAGGTCTATTTTTATAAGATAGATAAACCGCAGGGCTTTGCCATCCAGCAGGTATATACCGACGACCGTTCCCTGAATGAAATCGTGAAGGTTCATAACAATGAGATGGTGTTGGTTCCCGAAGGCTATCATCCTGTGGTAGCGGGACATGGATATAATGTATATTATCTTAATTTTCTCGCGGGCAGCGACCAGTCGCTCGCCAATACGCCGGATCCTGAGCAGGAGTGGATCTTTGGTACCTGGAAAGGGATGGATCCGCGTTTGCCGATGGTTACCGCGGAGATGAACGGATAGATTTGAAATGCGATGAACAATACAAAAAAATATGATCTGCTTACTATCGGAAGATCTTCCATAGACCTGTACTCCGCGGATGTGGGTAGTCCTTTTGTGGAAATTTCAGCGTTTAACGCTTTTGTCGGGGGCTGCCCCACCAATATAGCCGTTGGCGCTACCCGGCTGGGGCTCAGGACGGCTATTCTGACCGGCATCGGCAACGACCAGGTGGGGAATTTTATAAAGAACTTTTTGGAGAAGGAAAAGGTAGCTACCGCTTTTGTTCCCACGATTGAGGGTACCCGGAGTTCTGCGGTTATTTTGGGGATAGAACCGCCGGATAAATTTCCGTTAGTGTACTATCGCGATAATTGCGCGGATATTCATCTGGATATTGACCATGTGGATAGCATCCCATTTGAAGAATTTAAAGCGGCCATCTTTTCAGGAACGGCTTTCAGTAAAGATCCCAGTCGAACGGCTATGTTTTACGCCCTGGAGCGGGCGCAAAAAAACGGAGTGACCAAATTGCTGGATCTTGATTTCAGAGCCGATCAGTGGTCCGATCCCCGCGCTTTCGGTATCGTGATACGCGCTTTATTGCCTCAATTTAATATTGTGATAGGTACGGAGGAAGAAATAGTGGCTGCTTACCTTACCGATATCAACCAGGTATCCATCCGGCATCAGCAAATTTCCGCGCCCGAAATAAAAGGCGATATAGACAATGCTATTCACAGTATTATGGCTTCTGGAGTAGATACCCTTATTGTTAAGAGAGGAAAAGACGGCGCTTCTATATTTGAGCAGGGTAAGCAGGAAGTGAAAGTGCCCGGTTTCCCGGTAGAGGTATTGAATGTATTAGGCGCCGGGGATGCTTTTGCCGGAGGCTTCTGCTATGGTTATTTGAATGGTTGGGATCTATATAAAAGTGTTCGTATGGGTAATGCCTGCGGAGCGATTATTGTAACCAGGGAAGGATGTGCTAATTTTATGCCCACGCTACAGGAGGTCATGGATTTTACGGGAGAAAGAGGAGGGTTGGAGTAATTTGAAAATTTGAAAATGTGGAAATTTGAAAATGCCTGCCCTGATGCATAGAAGGGCCTGCTCCAAAGGACGGGCGGGCGAGCGGTACCCAACGAAGAAGAGTTGGTACCCGAGGCAGGAAGATCAGTTCGCGGAGAGCCACCTGAGCCTATCGAAGAGCTGCCTGAGCTTGTCGAAGGCAGCGATAATTAATTATACTCATACAGCATCTAAAAACATAAATCATTATGCAAAAATTAAAAAATTATATCCACGGTCAATGGGTTAGCAGTCATGCTACGGAGTATGTAGATGTGATCAATCCTGCCAGCCAGGAAGTGCTTGCGCAGGTATCTGCCGGAACTGTTGCCGATGTGGATGCCGCCGTACAATCCGCTGAAAAAGCCTTTGCCACCTGGAGAAGAATCCCGGCAGGAAAAAGGATCCAGTATCTTTTTCATTTGAAAAGACTGCTGGAAGAAAATATTGATGAGTTGTCTAAAACCATCACCCTGGAATCCGGTAAAACCTATGCCGAATCAAAAGCCGAATGGATACGGGCTATTGAAAACGTGGAGAATGCCTGTGGCATACCCACGCTGATGCAGGGCGATTTTTCCGAAGATATTGCTGTAGGTATTGATGAGTATATGATCCGTCAGCCCGTAGGCGTATGCGCCTGTATTTCACCTTTTAATTTTCCGGGAATGATCCCTTTCTGGTTCCTCCCTTATGCCATAGCCTGTGGCAATACATTTATCATTAAGCCTTCCGAAAAGGTACCGCTTACCATGGCCCGGGTGATGGAATTGGTGGACCAGTTAAATCTGCCTGCAGGGGTGATCAATATGGTACATGGCGGGAAGGCCATTGTGGACGGGATGCTGGAGCATCCGGGTATCAGGGCGATCAGTTTTGTAGGTTCCTCTACGGTCGCAAAGTATGTATATGCCAAAGGAGCTGCCAACGGAAAACGGGTACAGGCGCAGGGTGGGGCCAAAAACCCGGTGATCATTTTACCGGATGCCGATTTGGATATGACCAGTCAGATTGTGGTGGACAGTGTGTATGGATGTGCAGGTCAACGCTGCCTGGCTGCTTCTACCATTATTACCGTAGGAGAGCATGCCCGTATTACCGAAAGCCTGGTGGAATTGAGCCGTAAGCGCAGTACCGGTTTTGGGCTGGATGAAGGCGTTCAGATGGGACCGGTGATCACAGCCGCCAGCAAAGCCAGGGTAAACAGCCTGGTAGAAAAGGGGGTCAGTGAAGGCGGTCGCTTGTTATTGGATGGAAGGAACGCGAAGGTGCCGGGTTTTGAAAAAGGTAATTTTATTCAGCCCACGATAATCGAAGATATCCCTCTGGACGGCGAATTGGCTGCCACGGAAATATTTGGTCCTGTGATGAGCCTCGTACACATCAAAACCATTGAAGATGCCATCGCTTACATCAATAACAATAAATACGGGAACATGGCCTGCGTTTTTACCAGTAGTGGTTTGAATGCGCGGCGTTTCAGAAACGAGGCGGATGCCGGTAACATCGGTATCAATATAGGTGTGGCTGCGCCGGTTGCACAATTCCCGTTCAGCGGGTGGAAAGACAGTTTCTTCGGCGATCTTCACGGGCAGGGAAAGCATGGCGTGGAATTTTTTACCCAAACGAAAGTGGTGATAGAAAGATGGCTGAAGGAATGGACCCGGAAGTTTTAGCCCGGCGGGATTCCCATCTCAAATCTTAGATTTCAAATTTCAAATCACAATAGCTCTCTTTTTCCATGTCAAAAAAATTGAAGACCGGGATCATTGGCTTAGGCCGTATAGGACAGATACATCTTTCAAACCTGCTTCATCATATCCCAAACGCGGAAGTGATAGCTGCGTCCGACGTTTCTGCGTCCGCCAGGGAACTGGCAATACAGGCAGGAGTGCCGGTGGTAACTGCCGATGCAGGAGAAGTAATTCACCACCCGGGCGTGGAAGCCGTAATTATTTGTGCGCCCACGCCGCAGCACGTATCGCTTACTATCGCTGCCGCACAAGCGAAGAAACACGTGTTTTGTGAAAAACCGTTAGACGTGCATATACCTGCTATACAATCGGCGCAGAGGGCGGTAGCGGAAAACGGTGTGAAACTGATGTTGGGCTTTAACCGCCGGTTTGATCCCAATTTTTCCAGGATAGCCTCGTTGGTAAAAGACAAAAGTATTGGCGCTCCGCAGATATTGAGGATCACCAGTCGTGATCCGGCGCCGCCTCCATTGGAATATGTTAAGGTGTCCGGAGGGATATTCCTCGACATGTCTATACACGATTTTGATATGGCCCGTTTCATAACCGGCAGCGAAGTAAATGAGGTGTATGTGAAAGGCGATGCTTTGATAGATCCCCGGATAAGAGAGTACCATGATATAGATACGGCGGTCATTGTATTGACTTTTGAAAATGGTGCTATTGGTGTTATTGACAATAGCAGGAAAGCGGTTTATGGCTATGATCAAAGGCTGGAAATATTCGGTTCGGCCGGGATGGCAAAAGCGGAGAACAATACTCCCGATAATGTGACGCTGTACAATGGCGAAAATGTTCAGTCTGATTTACCGCTCTATTTTTTCCTGGAACGGTATGAAAAGGCGTATCAAAACTGTATGCGGTCTTTTGTAGATTCTGTATTGAACGATACGCCTTCGCCCGTGGACGCCAAAGACGGTCTGATGGCAACGGCGATGGGGATCGCTGCGGGTATTTCCTTAAAAGAGAATCGCCCGGTGAAGATGGAAGAGATCGTAAAATTGTAAACAACGGAATAAAAAAAGAAAAAAGCGCGATTTCAATACCCGTTTTACGCAACAGCTAAATATCTAACGATGGATCTGACCGGCTTGCACACTTTGGATTATCTGGTGTTTTTTATGTACCTGGTGGTGGTCGCCGGGTATGGTTATTGGGTTTTCCGGAAAAAATCCAATACTTCCGATACCGCTTCGGGTTTTTTCCTGGCCGAAGGATCTTTGACCTTCTGGGCAATCGGCGCTTCCCTGATCGCCTCTAATATTTCCGCAGAACATTTCATTGGGATGTCCGGCTCCGGTTTTGCTATCGGTCTGGCCATCTCTTCCTACGAATGGATGGCGGCAGCCGCTTTAATTGTAGTGGCTATCTTTTTCCTGCCGGTTTACCTGAAGAATAAAATATACACGATGCCGCAGTTTTTACGGCAGCGTTACAACCCGGTAGTGGCCACCACCATGGCTATCTTCTGGCTGCTCCTGTATATTTTCGTCAACCTTACTTCTATTATTTACCTCGGTGCGTTGGCCCTGGAAGTAACGGCAGGCGTAAATTTTACCGTAGCGGTGGTGGCGCTGGCCCTCTTCGCCATTTTGATTACCATCGGCGGGATGAAGGTGATCGGATATACCGATGTAATTCAGGTACTGGTGCTCGTTATAGGAGGACTGATCACTACCTATCTTGCTTTGGATCTGGTAGCTAAGCAATTGGGCAAGCCGGATATCTTCGGCGCGTTCAGCGCTTTGAAAACACAGGCGGATTCTCATTTTCACATGATCCTTAAAAAAGACAATCCTTATTACAAAGACCTTCCGGGGCTGACGGTGATCATTGGCGCTATGTGGATCAATAATCTGAACTACTGGGGCTGTAATCAATACATCATACAAAGGGCGCTGGGCGCTGATTTAAACACTGCGCGCAAGGGGATACTGTTTGCGGCATTCTTAAAACTGCTCGTGCCCGTGATCGTGGTCATTCCGGGGATCGCCGCCTTTGTGCTTCATCAAAATGGCATGTTCCAGCAGGAAATGGTGGATGCTGCAGGAGTTGTGAAACCCGACCACGCCTACCCGGTATTGCTGAACCTGTTGCCAATGGGTTTAAAAGGAGTTGCTTTTGCGGCGCTCACCGCAGCTATTGTGGCTTCCCTGGCCGGTAAGGCCAACAGTATCTCCACCATCTTCACTTTGGACATATACAAACTTTATATCAAACCCAATGCCTCCGAAAAACATCTTATCCGGGTGGGACGCATCGCGGTTTGGGTATCCATGTTCATTGCGGTTATAATTGCTCCTCAGCTAAAAGTATTGGAGCAGGCCTACCAGTTTATCCAGGAATATTCCAGTTTTGTTGCCCCGGGCGTTTTTGCCATTTTCTTTTTCGGACTTTTTTGGAAAAGGGCTTCCTCCATCGCGGCCCTGGTCACAGCCCTGCTTACCATTCCCCTTTCTACGGCGCTTAAATTTATATTTCCCGAAATACCTTTCCTGAACCGGATGGGCATTGTATTCCTGATATCCGCAGCTTTGATGATCGGTATCAGTTTGGTTACAAAGGATAAGCAACACGCGGAGAAAAGAGAGCTCGAAATGCCTCCTTTCAGTCTCAGCCGTTCATTTATCGTAGGCGCTACGCTTATTATCGGGATATTGGTTGCTTTATACACCGCGTTCTGGTAAACTGCATGGATTGTTGCCTGTTGCGAGAGAAACGATGATAGCCGGAATTTAAGGAATGATCTTGCATACATGACCGTTATCCCATTTCAAACGGGGAGCCTGGTTTTTGGGGAATATCCCATAAACGGCCGAACCACTGCCGCTGAGGGAAGCGTACAGGGCTCCATTTTTGTACAGGGTTTCTTTCAGGTTTTCTATTTGCGGATATTTTTGGAAAACGGGAAGCTCAAAATCGTTCCGGAGCGTATTTGCCCAGGTTTCTACCGGTTGTTGTATCCGTTTTTTTAAAGCCGGACGATTTTCCCCGGGTACGACCCGGGAAAAGGCCCAGGCGGTTTGAATATGAATGCCCGGATATATGATGAGAAGGGAATAGCCGGAAAGATCAAGCGATACGGGTTCTGTTTTTTCCCCACGTCCTGTAGCATAAACAGGAACATTGTTGATAAAAAAAGGGCAATCGCTTCCCAATTCCAATGCATATTCCATCAGCTTTTGGGTACTAAGCTGAAGTTTGAATTTATTATTTAATAAGAGCAGCGTGGCAGCCCCGTCAGATGAGCCGCCTCCCAGCCCTGCCCCGGTTGGAATGGTCTTGTGAAGATGAAAGAAAACCGGCGGAAGTTTGGGAAAGTCTTTTTTCAGCAGGTGATAAGCTTTCAGGCAGATATTTTCATCGGGCCTACCCGGAACCGGTAATCCGGTGTGGGTGAATTTTATGGGAGACACTTCCGAAACAGGGGTGGCGCCGTTGGGTTGCATAATCACTTCTATGGCATCGTGCCATCCTAACGGATAAAATACGGTTTCAATATTATGATAGCCATCCGGTCTTTTTGAAAGGATATAAAGTCCTAAATTGATTTTACAATTGGGAAAAAGAACCACTTAACGGAACGTTTTTGAATGGGAAAGATACCTAATATTTCTTTTTCCGGTGATTGATCTCATCGCGGATGGTAATTGCCCTGAGGTAGTCTTCCTGTTCCAGCACTTCGCCGAGCAGTTGATTGAGCTCTTCGAGGGTCATGGATTTGAGGTCTTCTTTGGAACCGGTTTCCTGAACCAGTTGTTGTTCTTCTTTTGACTTTTTCTTTTTACCGGAATCTTCCATTAAAATTCCTGCGCTTTCCAGGATGTGTTCATAAGTATAAATAGGACATCCGAAACGAACCGCGAGCGCCAGCGCATCGGAAGTGCGGGAATCTATTTCAACGGTATCGTGTGCGCTGCTGCAAATCAGTTTGGAATAAAAAATACCCTCCTGCAGGTCGTTGATGATGATTTCAAGCAGTTCCACATCAAATGCCATCATGAAATTTTTCATGAGGTCGTGGGTGAGCGGGCGGCTGGGTTGCATCCTTTCCAAAGCCACGGCTATGGCCTGTGCTTCAAACCCCCCGATTACTATAGGTAAGCGCCTCAATCCATTGGTTTCGCCCAGTACCACCGCATAGGAGTGGGTTTGCGTGATACTGTGCGACAAGGCTACTATTTCCAATTCTATTTTCTTCATAATCTGTTGCGAATGTACAGAATTTTATAAAACGGGTAAAGTGGGGTGCCTCCCAAATTTTAGCAGGCGGGTGTCGCGCCCGCCTGTGGAGCCTACCGCCGGCCGGTACCCCACCGCCCCCTTTGATATTTACTCCTTTCCATTGATTATCTTCGCGCCGAATATGTATCCCCTATTGCGAAATCTCCTGTTTCTGTTTCCGCCGGAGCCTGTGCATCATTTTACTATGCATGTATTGAAAACGCTGTGCAGCTTAAAGTGGGTGCGGAATTGTTTGCAAAGATATTTCTGTCCCCCGGCAGACAGCAGGCTGATCACGGTGCTGCAAACCCCAACCGCTTCTCTTAGTTTTTCCAATCCGGTAGGACTGGGTGCGGGCTTCGACAAAAACGCGAAATATTTGCGCGAGTTGGAATGTCTTGGGTTTGGCTTCGTAGAGATTGGGACCGTAACACCCAAACCACAGCCCGGGAATGACCGTCCCCGATTATTTCGCTTACCTAAAGATAAAGCGCTGATCAACCGGATGGGGTTCAACAACGATGGTGCAGCCATAATTGCCGGAAGACTGCATCAATGGAGGAAAAAACAAGTAGTTGTCGCCAACAGGCTTCCTTTGGTCATAGGCGGCAATATTGGCAAAAACAAAAGCACGCCTAATGAGGAAGCCTGGAAGGACTACGAAATCTGCTTTAATGCTTTGTTTGACCATGTGGATTATTTCGTGGTCAACGTGAGCTCGCCCAACACGCCCGGACTAAGAGCATTGCAGGAAAAGGAGCCGCTCAAAAAAATTCTTACCCATTTGCAGTCCATTAATCTGCAAAAACCCCAACCCAGGCCTATCCTGTTAAAAATAGCGCCCGACCTCAGTGGAGAGCAGATTAACGATGTTGTTGATCTGGCAAAAGAAACCAGGCTCGACGGGATTGTAGCGGCGAATACTACCATCAGCCGGGCAGGGCTTCAAACGCCGCCGGCGGTGATACGGGCGGCAGGGGAGGGGGGGCTTAGCGGAAAACCCCTGCAACAAAGATCAACACAAATAGTACAGCAGATAATGCAACGGACCAGCGGTAAGATACCGCTGATAGCCAGTGGCGGAATATTCGATGGCAGGGATGCTACAGAAAAACTGGGTGCAGGAGCAACACTTGTGCAGGTATGGACCGGTTTTATTTATGAAGGTCCGGGGATCGTAAAAAAAATCTGCCGGGAACTGGCCGCCACGGCTGATGGCAGACACTCCTTGTAAGAGCTATATATAACCGGATTAAATTTGAGATTTTTATCCGTCCGTGAGCATGTCAGATGGGTACATTGAAAGTCAATATCATACAAATTAAAATCATAGCGCCCGCAACCATACATACTACTCGTTCCTGCCTAAGTTGCGTTGGAGGTAATAGTTACTAACTCGATTGTTCAACAGGTATGATAAATGCCCTTATGGGAAATTGGCACTCTTTGCTGTTATTGTATTCTTTTATCAGTTCCATGGCGCGTTCTGCATTTTCGTCTGCAGTGAAGCTGAACAGAAACACAGATTCATAATTACCGATACCGCCGGCGTACCATCCTTCCATCATTCCTTCAAAACCGTTCTCCTTAAAACCGGTGGTTTCAGAGGCACTGAACACCTTTATGTTTGCCTGCTTAAATATTTTTGCAACCTGTTGCTGAAATTCTTTGAGGCTCATTACCATTAATAATTTCATACGTTTATTTTTAGTTGATGCAGTTACGCTTCTTGTTTACGCTTCTTTCGTTTCATCTTGAAATACAACAGAGGGACTACCAGCAAGGTCAAAAAAGTAGAGGTAATGGTTCCTCCTATCAGAGAAATAGCCAGCCCCTGAAAAATAGGGTCAAATAAAATGATTACGGCGCCCAACACAACCGCCCCGGCTGTTAACAAAATCGGCATCGTTCTTACGGCTCCGGCTTCAATAATTGCCTGCTTCAGTGGTACCCCGTCTTTTAACCGGATATCCGTAAAGTCAATCAGCAACAGCGAATTCCTTACCATGACCCCGGCAAGAGCAATAAAGCCGATCATGGAAGTGGCGCTGAAGTAAGCTCCCATCGCCCAGTGGCCTCCCACAATGCCTATCAATGATAAAGGAACGGCTACCAGCATCACGACGGGAACGGTGAAATTCTGGAACCAGGCAACGATCAGCATATAGATAATCAGAATGGCGGCCAAAAAAGCAGCGCCCAGATCCCTGAACACCTCATAAGTGATCTGCCATTCTCCATCCCATTTTAAACTAAACTGATCTTCTGTTTCGGGTTGTTCATTGTAAGATTCTGTTAAGCTGTACCCTGCAGGAAGTATGATATTTTTCAATTGATCTGATACTTTACCCATGGCATACACCGGACTCTCCAGTTTGCCTGCCATGTCCGCTAAAACATATACCACTCTTTTCTGGTTCTTACGATAAATGCTTTTGGATTTAATACCCTTCTTTATCTGCACCAGGTCGCCTATTGCCACGGCGTTACCGTATTGCCCCATGATTTTGAGATTCAATATATCCCCGGTGTCCTGCTTATCGGTGTCTGGCAGTTGCAACACTATATTTTGTTGGTGATAGGAAGTGGGCGTATGAAGGAGCCCTGTTGATTGTCCGGACAAGGCGGCGTTCATAGTTGCCACTACCTGAGCAGGAGTAATTCCATAGCGCTGCGCTTTTTCCTTATCTACTTCAAAATGATATTCCTGCTGATCATCTTCTACCATCCAGTCTGTATCCACTACATCATCGGTAGCGGAAATGATATTTTTTATCTGGTTGGCCAAACTTATCTGCTGTTCATAATCGGGTCCATATATTTCTGCCACAATGGTGGAGAGTACCGGAGGTCCGGGAGGCACTTCTACTATCTTGACATTGGCGTTGAATTTCGCAGCAATTTCCTGAATTCCCGGCCGCATATTTTTAGCAATCTCGTGACTCTGGATCTTCCGTTGGCTTTTACCCAGCAGGTTTACCTGTATATCTGCCATATTGTTTCCTTGTCGAAGATCATAATGCCTCACCAGGCCGTTAAAGCTGATGGGTCCCGATGTGCCTGCATAGCCCTGGTAGTGGGTAACCATATCTTGTTTGGCGATATAGGCGGCAATCTCTTTCGTTACCACAGTAGTGTTTTCCAGCGTGGTACCTTCGGGCATATCAATAATTACCTGAAATTCGTTTTTGTTGTCGAAAGGCAGCATCTTAACGGCAACTGTTTTAGTGTAGAACAGCGTGATAGAACCCAGCAGCAATACGGCTACCCCCAGCATGAAGCTCCAGCGTTTCCACCGGGTCTGGAGCAGGGGTCCTAATATGCGGTGATATAATTTGTAAATACTGCTTTGTTCAAGCGTAACCGGTTTTTTTTCTTTTCCTTTTTTTTCTTTTTCACGGAGAAAGATATAACCCAGGTAAGGAGTTAACGTGAGCGCCACTATCAGCGATAACATCATGGCTATGGATGCACCAATGGGCATGGGACTCATATAAGGACCCATCATCCCTGAAACGAAAGCCATGGGTAATACCGCAGCAATCACCGTAAAAGTAGCCAGGATGGTGGGATTGCCCACTTCATTAATGGCATAAATAGCGGCCTGATGCGGCGGCAGGCGCTTCATTTTGAAATGCCGGTGCATGTTTTCCGCGATAATAATCGAGTCGTCTACCACAATGCCGGTGATGAATACCAGGGCAAATAATGTGATCCTGTTCAGGGTGTAATCCATTAAATAGTAGGTAAACAGCGTGAGCGCAAAAGTGACCGGTACCGATAAAAATACCACCATTCCCCCTCTCCATCCCATGGCCATCATCACGAATAAGGTAACCACTACAATCGCAATGAACAGGTGGAGCAGCAATTCGCTTACTTTTTCCGAAGCTGTTGCGCCATAATTGCGCGTGGTAGTGACGTGTACTTCATCAGGTATTATATCCTTTTTTACATGATCTATTTTTTTCAGTATCCGCTCAGATAAATGCATAGCATCGGCGCCTTTTCTTTTAGAGACGGAAAGGGTGATGGCAGGAAAATCAGAACCCGCAACCACAGATTGAGCAGTATCAGCAGCACCGTATCCGAAAAATACATATTGCCGGGCTGTTTCGGGCGCCTCTTCTATTTGCGCTATTTGTTTCAGATAAACGGGTTGCTGTTGGTGAACGCCAACAATCAAATTGGCGACATCTTCGGCAGTGCTGAGGAAGTTGCCGGCTTTCACGGCTATCACCTGGTTGCCTTTTAATAAATTTCCCGAACCCATCTGTGCATTACTTCCTTGTATCTGGCTACTGACGGACAAAAAATCCACTTTATTTTCCGCCATCTTATCTTTATCCAGGATCACTTTAATTTCCGTGCTCCGGCCTCCGGCAATATGAATATTACCTACATCCGGTATTTTCTTGATTTCATTGGTCAGCACTTCGCCGATCCGGCGCAATGCATGGTCATCGTATTGCTCACTCCATATTGTTACGCCCAGAACAGGCACATCATCAATGGCTCTTGATTTAATTACCGGCAGGGATATTCCCTGGGGCATCTGATCCATATTTTTGAGCAGCTCGTTGTATAGTTTGACCAGGGATCGTTCGATATCTTCACCCACATAGTATTGGATCGTAAGCACCGCCTGTTCCTGCATTACAGTGGAATACACATATTCTACGCCCTTTATATTAGATATCGTTTTCTCAAGAGGTGCTACCAGTTTGGTTTCTACCTCTTTAACTCCTGCACCGGGGTAGGCGAACATAATATCCACTACCGGCGCCTCTATCTGGGGTTCTTCTTCCCTGGGTATTAACATAGTAGCATAACCGCCGATCAGTAAAAAGGCGATCATGAGCAAAATGGTTAGCTTTGATGTAATGAATGCCCTGGCTATATTTCCGGATAATCCTTTTTCCATATAGTTGATTTCTGAATGCTAATAATCTAAAGTAAATTGCTCGCACAAAGCGGCTTCATCTAAGCTGCCGGTTTTTTATTTTGCCGGATGATAGTTAAAGGGTGTCTATCACTTCTACCGGAACGCCATTGTACAATTTTTCTTCCGCTTTCAGGATAAATGACTCGGATGGATTTAAGCCTGAAAGCACCTCCACCTGATCGCCATAGTTTTTGCCCAGTCTTACCCACCGTAGCAAAGCAGTGCCCGAGTGGCTAACAGTGTACAGGCCCTGCAACTGGTCTTTTTCTACAATCGCTGATTGGGGCACCAATATGGCATTACCTTCTTTTCCATCCACGGCAGGTAGTTCAGCTTCGATGAAAACATTTACGTACATCCCGGAGTACAACCCTTTGTTTTCCGTTTCGGGTACGGATATTTTTATCAGGTATTGCCCACCGGTATATTGAGAAGAGGGATTGATCTCGGTTATCTTGCCGGTAATGGACTTGCCGGCTGATTTGATATGCAGTTGTGCCTTGTCGTTCAATTTTATTTTGCTGATCTCCGTTTCCGGAATGGCCGCGCTTACCCGGTAACTGTTTTCTTTTTCAATGATCAACAGAGGTATCCCCGGAGAGGCCATGGTGCCGGGTTCGGCGGATCTTTGGGTTATGATACCCGAAAACGGAGCGATCAGGGTGGTATAGCTCATCATCGCATTTATTTCATTGCGCATCTGATAAGCGGCTTCCACGCGCGCTTTGGAAGCCTGGTATTGAAGGGTGATATTGTCCATTTCCTTCTCGGATGCACTTTGCCGGTTATACAAAGCGGTAAAACGCTGATAGTCTTTCCGAGCATTTTGTAGATTGGCTTCTGCCTCTGCAATCATGGCTTCGGTTTGTGCGCGTTTGGCGCTCATATCCTGATGATTGATGGTAGCCAATACCTGTCCTGCTTTTACGCGGTCGCCCACCTTTACATTCAGGTTTACCAGGTTGCCCATTACTCTTGTGCTGATAGGAGCTGTTATGGTAGCTTCCAGGCGGCCGCTTGCGTTTACGCCACGGATCATTTTTGTTTGCGCATTGCCCACGGTAACCGCCACCGGAGACCGGGGCGCCTTCGTTTTCTGATTGGCTTTGCTTTTAGAAGCACAGGAGCTAACGGTTAGGGATACTGCGGATAATAATAGCAGGGTATTGGAAAAGATAAACAACTTCATAATGGTATATTTTGAAAACTATTGAATGGCCAGGAATTGCAAATATGCTGATGTAACCCGGTTCTCGAAAATCGCCTGCCGGTACATGAGCTTCTGCCGGGATAATTGAGTTTGCGCCATCAGTACATCGGTGGTGTTAACCAAACCCTGGTCGTACCGGTTTTGAAGGATACGCAATGCTTCCGTTGCCAGATCTACCGCAGTTTCCTGCTGGCCGATCCTATATCGGGACTGGGAAAACCGGCGTTGAATTTTGTTAAATTCCAAAGCGGCTTCTTCTTTTAATTTAGCTAGCTCCTCGTTGAGCTTGTCGCGTGATGCCGTTTGAGATAAAATTTTGTTTTTCGTTTGATTGCCCTTAAACAGATCCCACGATAACTGTAGTCCTGCCAGATAAGCATTGGCGCTGAATCCGGCTAAGGAATGGTCATTGTACTGATAGCTGCCGAAAGCGTTCAGCCGGGGTATGAAGCTCATTTTACTACTTTTAATCATCAGATTATAGGATAGGATGGCCGCTTCCATGGCTTTAAAATCCGATCTTTCCCCGGATACCCGATCCGGTATATTTTCGATAAAGGGCGCTGTAGGAAACGGGCTGATGGTATATATTGTACCTGTGGGCCGGTTCATCAAGACACTTAAGAGATCTGATGCGTTATGGATATTGTCTTTGGCCTCCGACACACCCGTCTCTGCCTGTTTCAACTGTACCTCCGCATTCAATACATCCGATTTCTGCAAAAGCCCCTCCTGGAAACGGTTTCTGGTGAACTGATGAATAGATTTCACCATTTGCCGGGCTTCTTCCATTACCACTTCGGTTTCATAAGCCAATTGCAACTGCAGGTAGGCCTGCTGCACCAGAAAAGTGATATATTCTTTGCTGCGCCGGGTTTTGAACTGATATGAAATGGTTTGTTGAAACGCGCCTTTCCGCTGGTAGAGATGGTCTATATTAATGATGGGCTGCTGTACGCTTAGTGTGGCCGTGAAATCGGACGTTGCTGATGGATGGTTGAGCAATTGCGGGTCAAAATCGGATGGGCTGATATTTCGCTGTTGCAGCTTCATGCCGAAAGCATGCAGCGGATTGTTGCTGATCATTGCGGTATATGAAAGGTTTGCCTGGGGAAGAAATGCCGCGGAGGTTTGCCTGTACCGGAACCTGGCAACTTTTTCATCCAGCTCAGCAAGGGCAATGTCTTTGTTTTGAGCAGTAGCCAAAAGAATCGCCTCTTCCAGTTGCAGCGCTTTTTCGTTGGGTTGTGCCGGAACGACAAATGCTGCACTCAGCAATATCGCCATCCATAATCCTCCTTTCAACGCAGTATTACCTGCTCTTTGAGTGATCGTTTGTATTGAGGCAAAAAAGGAAAAATGGGGATAATAGAATTTTCTAAATTGGGAAGACGCTGATTTTACCATACTTTTTGTTACTATGCCTTTTGTTTATGAACTATTCCTGATTCCGGATACAAAATTCGTCTAATGCTTTTCTATGGATGGTTACTTTGGTTACACAAAAACTGTAGCGCTGTTTGAGGAAGGATACGAATGATCATAGCAACTAAATCAAAAAGCGTAAAACTTTCTGACGGCTGGGAGCCATACATGCCCGCATGGGTACCTGGGGATAAAAAAAGACCGGACATTTCTGCACGATCTGAAAAACGGTTGATGCGTCCTCCGTATTTTCGGGCTGTAAAAAACCGATAACTATAAACTTTCTATTACCCGGCGCAACTTATCTCTTACTCCGGCAGCTGTATTGCCCAATGTATCGTTTTTCACAGCCATCATGGAAGCAACAGGGTCAATTGCGCTGACTTCCACATCCCCGTTTTCATGTTCCTGTACAATTATATTACAGGGAAGCATGGTGCCGATTTTATTTTCCGCCTGCAGCGCCTCGTAGGCGAAATGGGGATTGCAGGCGCCCAGAATCCGGTATTTTTTGAAATCTACATCCAGCTTTTTTCTGAGCGTTTCTCTCACATCAATTTCGGTAAGGATCCCAAATCCTTCTTTTTTTAATTCTTCCGTAACTTTTGCAATAGCGCTGTCGAAGCCGGCATCTGTAATTTTTGAGAAATAGTAACTCATGGCTGTCTTTATTTTAATCCTGAATTAAACTGAGCTCCAAATATCGGATTATCAGCGCTGTTTAACTGGTACTTATGTTACACACCATTTGAATAAAAATTGTAACGTTTTTGCGTTTCATTCACTCTTATAAACGGGAAAAGGTTTAAAATGAGCATAAATAACAGATAATGCAATTGGCGGATCTCACTGAAACACAGATTATTGACCGGATACTCGATGGGGAAAAGTTTCTTTATGAGCTTCTTGTGAGGCGGTTTAATCCCTGTTTATATAAAATAGGCAGGTCATACCATTACAACCATGAGGATACGCAGGACCTGATGCAGGACACGTTTATTGATGCCTATAAAAACCTTGACAAATTTGAGAGACGTTCAGGTTTTAAGACCTGGATTATCAGGATCATGATGAATAATTGCTATCACAAGAAAAACAAATTTGGTTTCAAGAATGAATTTTCACAAGACTTAAGAGAAAACTCGATTCCTATGTTCAGTAATCCCGATAACGATGGTAATAAGATTGTGCACAACCGGGAATTAACTCATATTATTGAAGAGGCTCTTATGAAGATTCCGTTTGACTACAGGATGGTTTTTTCGTTGAGGGAAATTAACGGATTGAGTGTAAATGAAACCTCAGAATTGCTGCACATCACCGAATCCAATGTGAAGGTGAGGCTCAACAGGGCTAAAGCCTTGTTGAGGGCCCGGATTGAAAAGGAGTATGCTGCTACCGAGCTGTTTGAATTTAATTTGATCTATTGCGATGCGATCGTGGAAAATGTTATGAAAAAAATCTATGACTGCTGATCCGTGGAGAGCATTTTATGGGATAGACGAGACCGGCCGACAACAGAGCGTCTTTTACAAACCAGCGCCTCCTTGCAGGATATTGTTGTTTCGGAAGCATCTCATTCACGATGAATATGATTGAAAATCATCCTGCAGCGTCAGATCTGCCCCGGGGAGTTTTTATTGTAAGAGACGCATTTCAGCGATTACGATGCAAAAAAGTTTTTCTCGGTAAGTTTTTCAAACCGTCCCGATTTTTCAGTAATCTTTATCCGGAATACGATGCCGGGTATTTTGCTGATATCATCGTCCTGAAAAGGCCACTGAGAAGTAAGGTGCATCGTTTCACTGCTGATAATGGGTAGTTTTCTTTCTGTAAGCGTTTTAAGCGCCAGGGCTCTTTCCGCTTCCCCGGTCAACTCTTCAAACTCTCCCCATAGTACAGCGCTTTGCCAGTTGGAAAGGTCTTTGGTGTCGTCCACCTGGAAGCAGACTTTTGGATTTTTGCGCATCATATCCACCTTCATCCCTTCAAATGAGCGGGCATAAAGATATGCTCCGTCATAGGCATAGCTGATGGGTACGATATAAGTTGTGCCTTTGTAATAACAACCTAACCTTCCCACTAATTGCAGATGGAGAAGAGTTTCCAGGTCCTCATCGCTTAATTTTCCAAACATAGACATGGGTTTTTATCAAAGGTAAATAATTATCTCCGGCAAAATAAATGATCTCTGTCAGATAACTACCGAAACACAACTGACACTGGTCATTTTCACAGAAGTTGAGTAAACTCATGAATGCTGATGATACGGATTCCGTTATTTTTCCCCGGCCGGTTCTAAATTTGACAGCAAAATCTGGTTATGTATTTGCAAATAACGAGGAAGCTTACGGTCGGTGATGTACAAAAGGCGTTCAGCAGTGCATTTCCCTTTCTGAAAATTGAATTTTTAAACAGGTCTGCAGGTTCATATCCGGATGCCGGTTCGACGCCGGCGGACGAAAATCTGGAAATTACGGGTGAAATGAAAGTATGGCAATTGGAGCAGGCACTTGATAAATGGTATCCTTTTGACGCCCGGATTTTCAGACGTTCGGGAAAAATATGGCTGGAAACCACTATGACCAATGATTGGACGCTGGAGCGCCAGAATGAACATGGCAGGGAAATTTCCCTCAGCGTCAGCCGGGGAGGGCGCGCTGCAAATCGCTGTGATCCTACGGAAATAAAGGATCAGTAGAGCAGGTTGCTGAGCCGGTCGGGATGTGATACAATAATCTTCCCTTCTTTGATCTCAATAAGTTTTTCCGATTTAAAATCGCTGAGCGTTCTGATGAGCGACTCGGTGGCGGTACCCACGTATTGTGCAATGTCTTCCCGCGAGATCTCAATTCGCTTGGAAGGTCCTCCCGCGTTGAATTTGTTGTGGATATCTACCAGGGCTTTCGCTATGCGTTTACGTAAGGAGCTATAGGCCAGGTTGAGCAGCCTTTCCTCCTTTTCTTTTACGTTTTGAGTGATCAGACGGATAAATTTGGCAGCCACAGAGATGTCGTTGTAAATCATTCTTTGAAAATCCTCCCTTGGCAGTTGCAGTATTTCGGCATCTTCGAGGATCACGGCGCTGTCTTCATAGTTCCTGTCTTCGATGATGGGAGAATAGCCGATAAAATCGCCCTGGCTGAACAGGTCGGTGATGTATTCTTTCCCGTCTTCATGTGTTCTGAATCCCTTTACTTTTCCACTTACCACGTAAAACAAACACCGGGGGCGTTTCCCTTCCTGGTAAAGAAACTGTTTCTTGTTATAAGGAATAACATCGTATTGATTGGTGAGTTTTTGAATAAGCCCCGAATCATTTACATCTTTCATGAACTGGGTGATCCCCGAAGCGCCGGTGGCGTATTTCTGTGAAAGGATCTCTCTTTTTTTGAGCCGTACTTCTACGGCGCTCAGCAGTTCAATTTCTTCAAAAGGTTTGGTAACATAATCATCGGCGCCCATTTCCATGCCTTTCCGAAGGTCCGACCGTTCCGTTTTGGCAGTTAGAAAAATAAAAGGGATATCCCGTGTATCCGGGTTTTTCTGGAGCAGGTGCAGCACGCCATAGCCATCCAGTTCGGGCATCATAATATCACAGATAATGATATCGGGCTTTTCCCTGACGGCAGTTTCAATGCCTTTTTTCCCGTTTTCTGCCGTGAGGCTGGTATATCCTGCGAGTTCCAGGATTTCCGCTGTGTTATCGCGGATGTCTGCATTGTCATCAATTACTAAAACGGACGCCATAATGATACAAATTTTAATGCGTAACGGGGATGGTAACCGTAACCGTGGTACCTTCTCCCAGGATGCTGTTGATTTGAATAGTTCCTTTCAAAAGGTCGGCATATCTTTTTATTATATGCAGGCCCAAGCCTGTTCCCTGAATATTGACCGCATTTCTGCCTCTGAAAAAGCTCGAAAATAATTGTTGCTGATCCTCTTTTGAAATCCCGATCCCCCTGTCTTTGATCGTGATCTCAAAATACGAAGAATGGGTTTTGGTCCATATATCAATCGGGGTATTTTCTGCGGAAAATTTAATAGCATTGGCCAGCAGGTTGATGATGATGTTCTTCAGCAACCTTTTATCCGAATGCACGCAGGCGCTCCCTTCGTGTAACACACTGATATGTTGGCCGGTTTTCTCCAGGGGTTTCATTTCTTCCAATATTTCCTCCAGGAATTCTTCCAGGCTGAATTGGTCGGCATGTACTTCTACCTTGTTCTCCTCCAACTTTCCAAGAGACAGGAAATCGTCAAGGATATCATTTAAATTTTTTACGGCATCCTTTATTTTTGCTATGTGCCGGTCGCGTTTAGGTTGTTCTTCGGTGGTTCTGTATTTTGAAAGGAGGGAGGCTGAAGACAACACGGTGCTCAAAGGTGTGCGAAATTCGTGGGAAGCTATCGAAACAAACTGGCTTTTAATTTCGCTGAGCTGTTTTTCTTTATTGAGCGCCTCGTGCAGTTCCTTTTGCGATTGCTCTAACTTCTGCAGGGCTTCTTTCAATATCAGGGTTCTTTCCTCCACTTTTACTTCAAGCTGGGCATTGAGCTTTCGCATATCGTTGGTCATCTTTTCAAGTTCTGCCCGCTGCTGCAGCATGTTTTGCTCAATACTTTTTCTATGGGTGATGTCAACGATAAATGCGGTGACGAACATTTCCGTTCCTCTTTTGTAAAAGCTGAGACTTACCTCAACCGGAATTTCAGAGCCGTCGCTTCTTTTGCCAAACAAGTCTCTTCCCGATCCCATAACCCTGTTTTGTGGAAGTTCATAAAAGGCTTCTCTTTGTTTGGAATGGACGGAAAGAAAGCGTTGGGGGATCAATATTTCGATGGGCTTGCCGATCACTTCTGCCGCTTCGTATTGAAACATGCGTTCGGCAGCAGGATTAATAATGGTAATTTCCCCCCTGCTGTTGCTGAGAATGATCCCTTCGGTGGCGTGTTCAAATAAAGAAGCCAGATGTGCCGTATCTAAATTCATCATGTTTTTCTTTCTTCGTTTACTTCCTGAAATTTATCCATTTCTTATATCTGCAAAACCGGGGCGCTTTTTCAGAAATAAATCGCAATCAAAATAAAAAATATACCATAAACGGCAGGCAAATTTATATTTAATCTTCCTGATTCATTAATTCGGCTTCCATAATAAGAACCTGTGGGTATAATACATCATTCTCCAGATAGAGATGATGAACCAGGTTGTTGTCCAGGTCCAGGAATTTCCGGAGGGTTATCAGTTGGGTTATACAGGCATTTTTCGGAGGAGTATAGTTTCCTGTTAAGTTCCGCATGCTCCGGATCAGCGCTTCGGCCCGCTTTTGCTCCTGCAAAGCTGCGTGGTGAACCGGTTTCCGCAGGGTGCGTACCAGCAGGGCGGCATAAGATTCTTTGTTGTGATAGGCTCTTGTCAATTGCCGTATATAGGGAAAGATGGTCTCTTCCTCCTGGATCTGCAACGGTAAAATAATGCCCGAGAAATCGTTAAATATCTGCCGGAATTCTTGAAGATGAGAATCTAAAAATGCATGTTGTTGACACAGCAGCAGCAGGCATTCGTTGGCCTCTGCTATTGTTTTTTTCAGGTACTGATGGTGTACATGGGTAATATAATCCACCAGGAAATCGGGTTTCCAGGTTTGGTATTCGGCAAGGGAAGGCGGAGCGATGGTATGCGCCGAATCTTCCAACTCCCGCATGATCGTTTCTTTATCAAGTCCCTTGTGGGCGCAAATGGTATCTATGCTGTATTTTCCACTGCTGCAAAAATCAATATCATATTTTTTAAGAATATCGGCTGTACGATAGTGATTCCTTACAATTTCACTAATGCTGGCACTTCCCTCAATTCGTATGATTCCTTCAAGCATATATCTTTAGCCCGCTTTGATGAACGCTGATTTTTTATTTTTCCGGCAACTGTAAAAGTAAGGTTCGTATTCAGGGGGTTGCCTGATATTGATCATATATCTTCCTGATCCTTAACAGGGAGGAAGGGTGATCCCGCGGCCTAATCCTGTTCCAGTGAGTCCTTAGTTTTTTTCTTTGCCTGCCGCAGACGATAATTGAAGGTGAGATTGGTTTGCCGTAACCTGCCCTGTGAGGTGTTTTCGATGTAAAAATTATCCCCTTCGGTGATGGAACGGAAACGGCGGGAATTAAAAACATCTATCACGTTCAGGGTGAGGGTAGCTTTGTCTTTGAGTATGTCTTTGCTTATTGCCAGATCCATCGTAGCGATGGACCTGCGTCTGCCCTGCGGTGTTTGTTGTGGTGCTTCGTAATTGCCTCTTATCTGTATATCGGTGTTTTTCCAAACGGTAGCCCTGGAAAGCAGGCGGGCCATCCAGCTATAGGTGTCGCTTTTAAATTCATCACTAAGATTGCTGCCATCGGTAATGGCGCGGAAGATATTAAAGCTGAGATCGGTTTTCCACCAGGTAAAAGCGGAATAAGAACCGGTAAATTCGGCGCCGAATGAATTTTCTGTTGCAAGATTTTCAGGAAGGGTTACCGTATTTCCTTTTTCATCCACTTTTTTTATATACAGTATTTTGTTCCTCGTGTTTCTGTAATACACGGATGAGCTGATGGAGGCTTTATCCAGGTATTTGATATGACCCATTTCAAAGGCGTGGGTGTATTCAGGATTAAGGTCGGGATTTCCGCTGTAATAATTGCGATTATCGCTGTAGGTCATAAAGGGGCTGAGGTCGTTGTACTGCGGCCGGCGGATCCTTCTGCTGTAGCTGATTTGAATGGCGTGTCCCTGCGGCAGATCATAGGTAAGATGGGCGCTGGGAAAAAAATCTATGTATTTCCGGGGATTTACTTCATGGGTTTGTTTCAGCGTGGTAGTTACATGGGTGAGCTCCCCGCGCAGGCCCGCCTGATAGGATATTTTTTTGATCTTATTACCCAAAATGGCATATACCGCGCTGATATTTTCTTTGTATAAAAAATCGTTGGTGAGCCCCGGTAATTCAAACCAGTCATCGTTTTCATCCTGTTGGGTTACACTATAATCGTTGGTCATATTCCGGAAGCTGGTCCGGAGCCCCGATTCAAATTTTCCTTTTTCGGCAAACGGGTGCACATAATCTATCTGGGCCAGGTACTGTTTTTCTGTTTCAAAATTCAGCGAACGTTGCAAAATATAAGGGATGCCAGCGGTGCTGCCATCAGGTTTAAAACCCTGCTCGCCAAAAAACTGATCAGAATCTTCCCAGTTATCAAGGTACCGCAGGTCTGCCGTAAACTCCCGTCCCTCCCGTGCGAAAGTTTTTTTATAGTTGAGTGCATATTCCGAATTGGGTTCGGTTTCCGTTTCATCCTGGGTGCGGTAGGTGTGTCCGGTGGGGTTTTGCAGGTTGTTCAGATAATCGTGAAAGTAAATATCGGAGAGCCGTTTTCCTTTGCTGATGCGGTACGTATAAGCCGCCGTGAGGATATTTTTCTCGTCAAAGAAATAGTCCATCCCGGCCCGGGCATTGTTGTACATCCCCTTCAGGCGGTGTTCCATCTGTTTGGTGGAAATAAACGTGCTGTCATTGCGGTACAGTTCCTGGTATTGCTCATTGGTACCCTTGGGATTCCGGTAGGAGGTGGAATAATTAACGAAAAAATTAAAGTCTTTGCGCCTGTAATTCACATTGGCGGCTACGCCAAAGTTTTCGGGATAGCCGGCTATCACGTCAAAAGAGCCGTTGAAGCCTTCTTTCCGTTCTTTTTTTAAAATGATATTAATGATGCCGCCCATTCCTTCCGCTTCGTATCGCGCCGAAGGATTAGTGATGATCTCCACGCGGTCAATCATGTTGCCTTGTAATTGCTGCAGGCCGCTTCCTCCTTTTATACTGACCAGTCCGGACGGTTTGCCATCAATCAAAATCCGGACGCTGCTGCTGCCACGAAGGCTCACATTGCCATCCACGTCCACGGCTACCGAAGGGATATTGCTCAAAATATCGGCAGCGGTGCCGCCTGCATTGGCCAGATCCTTGCCTACATTGAATATCCTTTTGTCGAGCGATAACGTCATCGTACTTTTCTCCGCTCTTACCATTATTTCATCGAGGGTTTTGGAAGAGGAGGTCAATTGGATGTTGCCCAGATGGTGAACAGGATGCTGGGCCGTAAGCCGGATGACCGGCGAGGTATAGCTTTCATAACCAATGAAATCAATGGTGATTTTGTAATTGCCCGCATCGGCAGAGACGGAAAACTCCCCGTTTTCTGAGGTGTTCAGGGTGGCGATGGTTGTATGGTTGTCTTGTTTTATTACACTAACGGTAGCAAAACCCAGTGGTGTATTACCGGCCGCTTCCGATACTTTCCCTTTGATGGTATAGCTTGTATTTGTTTGCGAATAGGCTGGCAGACCGGTCAGAATGAGTAGGC
This sequence comes from Chitinophagaceae bacterium, assembly GCA_023957125.1. GTDB lineage: Bacteria > Bacteroidota > Bacteroidia > Chitinophagales > Chitinophagaceae > Agriterribacter. The sequence continues at coordinate 44,703 of JAMLHL010000011.1, read as the reverse complement.
CGATAACTATAAAACACCGCAGGATGGTTTTGATAAGTGAATGCATATTCCGCTTAGAAAATAAAGTGTTGTAAAAGCCCTAAAAATACTTAAAACTTTGAAGTGGGCGTCCTGTACTTTCGGAAGTTGGGAACGCAGCGGTTATTGAATTTCATCACTAAGGATCATCCTGCCGCCTTTTGCCATAAAATGGCGGTTGTTTGTTTCAAAGTCGGCGGCGCTCAAGGGGCGAACGGCGTCTTCAATGATGCAGGTGCTGAAATGTTCGGCAAGACTGTCCATTGCGGTATAGTACACGCAGATATCGCCTGCCAGCCCGGTGAGATATAGTTCTTTTATTCCTTTTTCACGCAGATAGCCGGCGAGACCGGTTGCCTTTCTCCGTCCGTTATCGTAAAAGCCGCTGTAGCTGTCAATTTCCGGATCGGTTCCTTTCCGGAAGATGGTCTCCGTTTTATTCATATTAAGGGTATCCGGGAAAGCGGCGCCGGCTGTACCCTGCACGCAATGGTCGGGCCAAAGCGTTTGAGACAATCCGTGCAGGCTGATCTGCTCAAATGGTTTTTTATCCGGGTGTGCGGAAGCGAAGCTTTTGTGCCCTGAGGGGTGCCAGTCCTGCGTGGACAGCACCAGTTCAAACCGGTCTTGCAGTTGGTTTACAACCGGGATGATGGCATCGCCGTCGGGCACGGCCAAGGTGCCCCCGGGAAGGAAATCATTTTGTATGTCAACCAGGATCAGGGCTTTCATTCGTTGAATTTTGTAACAACGAAGGTATGAAATGCCGGATAGAATGAGGGCGTGTGGAAATGTGGATCATCTGAAAATGGGGTTGCAGCCGGTACCTCACGAAGGAAGACCGCAGATGGCCTGCCCTGAGCCTTCCGAAAGGAGGGAGGGCACCGCCCTGAGCTTGTCGAAGGGAAGGAGCCGTCATGGTGGGGTGGCTCCACCGTGACGGCTCATAATGATGCTGCATTTTCTCCCGCTTAGCCTATACTCCAAACACAGGAGTGAAAGATCCGGTTAAATCTCTCGGGCCTTCGCCGATAGGTTCTTCATTGGTAGTTATCTGGAACCATTGCACTTTATTGGCGTTATCGGCATACCAGTAAAAATGCAGGGGCTTTTCACTTTGCAGGATGTGATACATGTCTGCAAAGTCGGAAATAGGCGCATAGGCAACCACGAATTTGGTGGTGGTTGGCGTTACATAACCGATATCCGTATCATTGATGATGGTTTCCCCGGCAAAAAAATAAATGACGATGTTTTGCACGGTAGCCGATGGTGTTTTAGGTACCAGTGAGATCCACCTTCTTTGATAATTGGAGGCAGCGCGCTGCCTGTGAGAGCCTACATAATACGACTTGATTTCCATATACTGTTTATTAAGAGGTTACAAAAAGCATGATCACTTAAGAATATCAGATCAGATGGTTGTTTGTTACCCTTTGAATAAAAATGGGGATTGTTTTTTACAATTGAAATGCCACTTTAAATCCTGCTTATTGCGGGACAAAGTCCAGGGAGAACATAGCGAGTGCGAAGTCCGGAGACTTCGCACAGCAGAGGGAGGCTGAAGATCGCCCATAATCGTTTTATCGAAGAAACGAGGCGGTTCGCCGAATACCACGTTTAAAACAGGGGAACATCTGCAGGTAACCCTATATTTGCACTGGTTTTTCATAGGATATTGGATTTGAAACGGGGTGCATTTCTATGCTGCCCCTTTTTTTGTTGGTTTGACTAAAAAAAGGATCCTTAAACTGGCTTTTTTAGTATCTTAACCGCCAAAAAATAAAAAGATATGTCACAACAGAGAAAGATCACGCTACAGGAGTCAGAGATACCTACGCATTGGTATAACATAATGGCGGACATGCCCAATAAACCATTGCCCCCGCTACATCCGGGAACCAAGCAGCCGATAGGTCCCGAAGACCTGGCGCCACTCTTTCCGATGGAACTGATCAAACAGGAAGTGAGCACCGACAGGTGGATAGAAATTCCTGATGAAATAAGGGATATCTATACTTTGTGGCGGCCTACCCCCATGTACCGGGCCCATAGCCTGGAAAAGGCATTGGGTACAAAATCCAAAATTTATTATAAATATGAAGGTGTGAGTCCTGCCGGCTCGCATAAGCCCAATACGGCTGTTCCCCAGGCTTATTACAATATGAAAGAAGGGGTGAAGAAGATATCAACGGAAACGGGCGCCGGGCAGTGGGGCAGCGCTTTGAGTTTTGCCTGTAAGCTGTTTGGCATTAGTTGTGAGGTTTTTATGGTTAAAGTGAGTTATGAAGGTAAACCCTACCGGAAAGTGATGATGAATACCTGGGGCGCTACGGTACATGCTTCGCCCAGTAACCTGACGAACGCGGGTAGGAAAATTTTAGCGGAAGACCCCAATTCTCCGGGCAGCCTGGGCATCGCTATTTCTGAAGCGGTGGAGGTGGCAGCCACCCATGATGATACAAAGTATTCGCTGGGCAGCGTATTGAACCATGTGCTGATGCACCAGACGGTGATAGGATTGGAAGCGTTGAAACAGTTAGAAAAAGCCGGGGATTACCCGGATATAGTGGTTGCGCCGTTTGGCGGCGGCTCAAATTTTGCAGGCATATCATTCCCTTTTTTGCAGCATAATCTCAGCGGGGGAAAGAAGGTGAGAGCCATAGCGGTGGAACCTTCATCTTGTCCTAAATTAACGCGCGGCGTTTTTCGTTATGATTTTGGCGACACAGCCGGTATGACCCCCCTGATTCCGATGTACACGCTTGGGCATAATTTTATTCCTTCCCCTATTCATGCAGGCGGTTTGCGCTATCATGGCGCGGGTGCTATCGTAAGCCAGTTGTTAAAAGACGGGATCATTGAGGCCAGCGCTATTAATCAAAATGAATGTTTTGACGCAGGGCTTTTATTCGCCGGAACGGAAGGTATCATTCCCGCACCCGAAGCTACCCACGGAATAGCGGAAGTGATACGGCAGGCTAAGCAGGCGGATAAGGAGGGCGTTTCCAAAACCATTTTGTTCAACCTGTGCGGTCACGGACATTTTGATTTGAGCGCCTACGAACAATACCTGGCCGGCAAACTGGTGGATTACGAAGTAACCCAGGAAGAGATCACGCATTCTCTTTCCGAACTGGATACACCAAAAATTTAGACTGTTTCGTTGAACGGCAGACGGAGCCACGAATGCGCGAATAATCCTTTACGATTTGGGCATTCGTGGTGTTTTTTATGCTCTTCGTTCACCAACGTTGATTTTCCAACAATAAAGAGAACCTGTTTTACAATTCTATTATTTTATATTTGGCAGCGATCAATACCAGTCCGATGCGGGTATGCACGTTAAACTTCGCAAAAAGACTGTTCCGATAATCGTTGATAGTATATCTGCTCAGGTGCATCCTGGCTGCAATTTCGTTATATGAGATGTCCATGGCAGCATATTTCAAAAACATAAGTTCTCTCTCATTCAGCGACCTGATGATTTTATTTCTTTTCTCAAGAAAACTGTCGGCAGCACTGGCGAATATCAGCTCAGGAAAGTAATTTTCACCGGAGGCAACACAATTCAGTGCGCGAAAAAACTCTTCCGGTTCCGCAGTTTTCAGAAGATAACCGTTGATCCCCGAGTGATACAGATGAAAAACCGCTTCCTCATTGTTGACGGCGGTGAGCGCCAGAACCTTCACAGGTGACGAAAGTTTTCGTAGGGCTGCCAGCGTTTCAAACCCGTTCATCACCGGCATATTAATATCGAGCAGAATGATTTCGGGAATCTGTGATTCATGGATGAAATCCAGCAACTCTTTTCCGTTGTTAGCTTCGATGGACACCCGGTACAGTGAAGAACTATTGATAAGATTGCTCACTGCATTCCGGACGAGGGTATGGTCTTCGGCAATGCCAATGGTGATAGGTGCATTAGGGTTTGGCAAGATTATTCTTTTTATGTGTTTTTTATAAATCTAACAAAGTCGTACGTAAATATGTCGTATCCCGGAGATTAAATGTTGCACCCTGCTATAAATACCTCCAAATGTGGGGTGAAAACAATATGCATATCCCTATTTTAGTCGCAGAAATTTCATTCTTTCTGTTCCGCTTTGAATTTTTATTCAATCTGAAATCAGGGAGAAATAATGTGCCAGCCAAATGAGTGCTGTAAAAATGAGATAATCATTGAGCCGTTGCTAACCAAATGGAAAAATTGAATTTGTCCTAATGAAAATTTTTCCCGATGATGTCTTTACAGCCGTTTGGCATTTCGGGCAGAGGCGTTGTGTGGATAAAGCACAACGCCCGGCGCCCGGGATATCATTGAAGAAATTTGAAAATTTGGAAATTTGGAAATGTGAAAATGGAGAATGGAGAATGGAGAATGTGTTGCGGTCGGTACCCGAGGTACGAGGGCGAGGGTCAGACCGCGGGGTGGATAAAGAAAAACTGCCGGATATTATCCGACAGTTTCCCGGTTTCCCGCTATAGGTTTCAATTTGTTTTACTTTTCCTTCCATTCCACTCCGGTATCTTTCCAGCTTTTTGAGTTTGCCGACTCAATAACGGCTTCACATACTTTTTGGGTTTCGTACGCGTCCGCGAAAGTCGGATGACAGGCTTCACCGGTTTCAAGCGACTTTAAGAAATCCGCTACCTGGTGAATAAAGCTGTGCTCATAGCCGATGCCTAAGCCGGGTACCCACCATTTATCCATATAGGGCTGATCTCCGTCCGTAACGTGGATGGAACGCCAGCCACGCAGAATAGATTCGTCCCTGTGATCAAAATATTCCAGGCGGTTCAAATCGTGAAGGTCCCAGCGGATGGACGCGTGCTCGCCATTGATCTCAAAAGTATATAAGGCTTTATGACCGCGGGCGTACCGGGTGGATTCAAACAAACCCAACGAGCCGTTTGCAAAATGACAATGGAAGATGCAGGCGTCGTCAATCCCTACTTTTTCGACCTTCCCCGTTAACTGGTGAAATCTTTCTTTGATAAAAGTTTCGGTAACGGCTGATACATCGTTGATTCCTCCGTTCAACCACATGGCCGTATCAATACAATGGGCCAATAAATCGCCGGTTACACCCGATCCGGCAGCGTTTACGTCCAGTCGCCAGGCTGCAGTGCCGCCCTGCGGCACATCTGCGCTGATGGTCCAATCCTGCAGAAAATTGGCCCGGTAATGGAATATCTTGCCCAATTTACCGGAATCAATAATTTGTTTGGCGAGCGTTACCGCGGGCAAACGGCGATAATTGTACCAAACCGTATTTTTCACCCCGGCTTTTTCTATGGCGTCCACCATGCGCTTTGCTTCTGCCAGTGTTCTGGCAAGCGGCTTTTCACACAACACCATTTTCCCGGCTTCCGCGGCGGCAATGGCTATGTCCGCGTGCATATCATTAGGGGTACAAATATCAACGGCGTCAATATCTTCCCGGGCAATCAGCGTTCTCCAGTCGGTTTCAACAGACTGGTAGCCCCATTGATCGGCAAAGGCCTGCACCTTTTCTTTATTCCTGGAACATACGGCTTTCAACACCGGACTGTACTGCAGTTCGGGGAAGAAATTGTCCGCCCGGTTGTACCCGTTGGAGTGGGTACGTCCCATAAAACCCGTGCCCACCAGGCCGATCCGCAATTCTTTTTTCTTACTCATTTTTTCTTGTATTAAAAAGGTGATGTAAAATTGATTTCTCCCTGGTTATTATAAAAGATTGCAACCAGAACGTAAGATGGAGTCCTTTCACCCTCTCTTACTCTTTTATCTTATTCCTCCCATCCGTGCTGATCGCGCACTTTGATCATGATAGCAAGAATATCATTCCATGTTTGTTGTTTCATCATCACTTCATTGGGAAACATACAGCCGTCCCAGCAGATATGTTTAAAGGCCCTGGTAAGGTTTCCTTTATCGTCGCGCAGCCAGTACCCCGCATCATGAACGATGTCTAACTTGCCGTTGGGATCGGTTGCCAGGCAATGACGCCCGGTTTTGTCGTGCGATCCCGTGCCGTGCACCGTGCCGTCGTTTTGTGCCACATGGAAATCAATGGTCCACGGACGGAGTGCAGAGGTGAGTTTTTTCAAACCTTCTGTCAATGCTTCCCTGTCGCTCCACTGGAAATCTTCGGGGAGGATGCGGTGCTCGGGGGCGTTGTACCCCAACAGGTATAAAAAGGTGTGCGACATATCGGCCTGGAAACCAAGATTGGGCCGGTCAACTGCTTCCAGCGTCTGCAACATGTACTTCCAGCTATGCATCCCTGCCCAGCATATTTCGCCCTCGGCGGCCAGCTTTTCTCCATAATCTGCCGCTACATCGCAGGCCTTGCGAAAAGTATCTATGATCAGCTTCTCATTATTTACGGGATCGGCGGCAAATTGTTCGGGACTGCTGGCGGAATCAATTCTGATAACCCCATAAGAGCGGATACCGATATCGTTCAGTTTTTTGGCCAGTTCACAGCTCTTGCGTACCTGGTCCACAAAATGCGCCCGGTCTGCATCGCTGCCCAGGGTAGGTCCTCCCCATATGGGAGCCACCAGGCTGCCTATTTTGAGCCCGTGGGCGCTTACTTTGTCGGCTAATTTTTGGGCGGCATCCGGGTCATCCAGGTCAATAGAAGGGTCGAACAAACCCACATCTACCCCGTCAAATTTAACGCCGTTTACTTCGGCATCCGCTGTTAACTTCAACATGGTATCTATCGGGATGATCGGCTCAGAATCGGGGCCTTTCCCTACGATACCCGGCCAGGTAGCGTTGTGCAGTTTAGGATAATTGTTTTTTGACATAACTTCTGATTTTATGAATTGTGAATTGTGGCGGTGTATAACGTTTATTGTTTGCTTTTTTTATGCTTATAAATCCAGATCGGGATTTCCCGGCCCGAAGTGTTTTAAAATAACAATAGGATCATTTGCCGATGGGTTTACAATAGTAACCCCCTCCTTTGCTGCTTTTTCACTCACGAAAAACTCATCGTTGGTCAGTTGTCCGTAGCGGATCAGGGCCGGGGTTTCAATGTTCCATACGCCTAATGTTCCGTGCCCCTGCATCACAATCAAACCATAGGGACAATTGTCTTTGATGGTTACCGTTTTCCCTGGCATCACTGTCAATTCTTTGGCGCTGAAGGCATCCGACTTATAGCAGATCCAGTTTTCCACATAACCTTCCGCTTTCATTTGCTCCGGTGGTTTCACCGGCCGGGGAGCCATAAAACGATTGGCCATGGTGTTGGGATCAAGATTCAGATCCCAATCCAGCACATCTATCAGCGCTTCAATATCACCGATACTTTCCTTAGGCGTTCCGTTCCACAATAATTCTTCCGGGATAATATCTTCGTTTACCAAAGACTGGTACATCGCAAAAACATCGGAAGCTTTCTGTGGTTCGTAGGTGCATAAACTTCCGGGGGCATGCAACAAGCCCGGCGGTACATCCCATCCGGTGCCCGGTTCCAGCCGGTAGGCCTGGGAATAGTTGGTGATTTTATTGTCGCCTTTGGTGAAGTTGCGGAGGCATTCCCTGATCTCGTCTTTGGTGGTACCCGGCGCCAGTCCTATAAAAGTGTAAGGGAAATCACCCCCGTGGTTATTTAACTGGGGTGGGAAGTAATAGGCTTCCGGTTTTCCCTTTTGCCCGATCAACGCGGCTTTTTCATCGTTGTGATGCACGTGATGGGGAAGTGGTCCCATATTGTCGAAGAATTTGGAATACATTGGCCACGATTCGTGTTCCTTCCATATTCTTTCTCCAATCAGTTCCTCTTTGAGTTCACTAACGGCGTCTCTCAGTAATATCTGCACGGTTTGCGTTCCATCCTCGAAAACTACCGGGCTCAGCCCTTCATTTTCCCCGGTAAGGGGTCCGTTTTTTGCCGGGGTGGTGGAAGAGAACCAACGTTCGTCTATGCCTCCCCGTTGTCCACCCAGCACATAATAATCATCCGGGTGCAGTTTAATTCTTCTTCCCGGTACACAAAAAGACCTGGGCACCCAGGTAGGTGCCAGTCGCAGAATACCTTTTCCCTGATCGAGCGCCTTCTTTGCTACACTTAATTTTTCCATAATATGAAATTGTTTAAATCAACTGTTGTTATAGGTTTTTAAAAATGTATTGATTGGTTCCTGCTGCTGAAGCGCTTCTATACGGAGGTCATATTGACGTGTTTCTCCCGGCATCAGCTCTATCAACGTGCCATCCGCTCTTGCTTTAGCCTGTCCTACCGGCGGATGCGTACCCGGCTCCAGTCCGGTTACATACTCGCCTTTCCCCCAATGCTGCCAGTTGGTAAGCCAGGGCAATTGTCGTTTGGAAAAGCGGATACTGAGTAGCAGACCCAGCCCTTCGTTGTATAATCCGCAGCCGCACGCCCCGTTCCGGTCTTCCGCGATATCTATAAAGGCCGCCTCTTCGCCGCCGCCGCTGTGTTCCGGAAGCGGGGCGGGACATCTTCGAAAATCGTTTTCCGCAATAAAGATTTGAGGTGCACTTTCCCTTGGCTGCCAGTTACCGTTCCATATTAATCTTGCGCCCTCATCTGCCAGCGGCCATCCCAGGTTGCAGTGATACAGCAACATGTGAGGGGCGGACGTATTGCCCTTATTGGTTACTTCATCGTGAATGTGAAGGTAAGCCTCTCCCAGTTTTCCGGAAATGGTACGCCTGAGTTCGAGGCGGTTACCCAATGGCTGGCTTTCTTTTATCACTCCGGTGATCCTCATTTCCATTTTGCCGGCAACCGGATCGGGCTGGATAACCGACTCAATTTGTGCAGGTGCATTGCTGATGGAACCGTGCAGGCCTCGTTCGCCGAAGCTGTCTGTTTCCGGTCCGCCAACGTGAGATAAGCCGCAGGTGGTAACCAACCCGCCGCCGAAAGTACTCAGCCATCCGGTTCCTCTGTTTGAAAAAGGTTGTGGACCGGTAATCCCTATATCACTCAACCAGGCCAGACTGTGCTGGTTGAAAAATGCGTCCGCAATGTCCATACACCGGTCTATTACCACTTTATAGCGAAGCCCGGTTCCCGTGTTGATCCATGCGATCCGAACGCCCCGTTGAAGCCCGTTATCGGCAACGGCCGTTTCAATGCCGCCTAATTGTGAAGCTGAAGAAATTTTATTTGTCCATTTGTATTGTGCCAAACCGTTATTGTATTAAGCAACCGTTAATGAATCATGCATCCTTTTATCCGGGATAAATCAACCCCTCCGATGTACCGCCAATGGCGTTCAATGGAGGTTCTAAAGTAGGGAAATTCAATGATAAAAAAGCCGCAGGAGAACGGATAATGTTAAGATTGTTCGCTTCTTCTTTTGCACCGAAACCGGTGGTCAGATTTTCAAACCGTGATTATTATTTTCCGGGTTGGGGTAAATCAGGCGCCACGTGGGTTTGAAGTGTCGGTTGAAAATCGTCTAAACCTGTTTTTCCCGTTTTTGTCGCAACAGGTTTAAGCTGCCCTGTCCTGTGCCGTCCTGTGCCGCGTATCAGTAAAAGCGTATTAAACACTGCAAATTGCCGGAACTGAAAAAGTAAATAAACATTTGTTGTGAGGCTGGAGATTTTTTTCTTAGTTTGTTGCGGTGAAAAAAATTATTCTAAAAAACGAAATGAAAATGATCCAAAAATTGAACGGTTGCCTGGCAATCATGATCGCAGGCCTCATTATGACCGGTTGCAATTCTTCCACCTCAACCCACACGCAAAAGGATGATGCAGCAACGGCTGCTGCCTCCCCGGCTGCCGATGGTTTTGAATCCATATTTGACGGCAAAACCCTGAATGGATGGGAAGGAGATACTACCTACTGGAGAGCGGAAGACGGCGAGTTGGTGGGAGAGATAACCCCTGACAAACTGATAAAGACCAATACATTCGTGATTTATCAGGGGGGAGAACCGGCAGATTTTGAATTGAAGCTGGAGTTTAAGATCACCGAATCGGGCAATAGTGGTATCAATTACCGGAGTGAGTTGGTGGAAGGCATACCTTTTGCTTTGAGGGGCTACCAGGCCGATATTGACGGGAAAAATAATTATACCGGGCAAAACTATGAAGAGAGAGGACGGACTACACTTGCTTACCGGGGGCAGAAGGTGACGATACCCGATACGCCCGGAGAATCCCAGAAAAATGCCTGGACTTCTGTGATCGTTGATGGTTCATTAGGCAGTTCCGATTCGTTGAAAGCGTTGATCAAAAATGATGATTGGAATAGTTGTCACCTGATCGTCAGGGGCAATCATTTGCAGCATTATATTAATGATGTACTGATGAGTGATGTAACGGATGACGATACCACTCATCGCAAAATGAAAGGATTGTTGGGGATGCAGGTGCATGTGGGGCCGGCCATGGAGGTGAGGTACCGGAATATTATGCTGAAAAACCTGTAAGAATACCTGCCCCCACGAATGGAAGTGGAAGGTGCCGCCCTGAGCTCGTCGAAGGAAATGGGGGAGCAGGTCTCAGGGTGCAGGTCTCAGGGTGCAGGTCTCAGGGTGCAGGTCTCAGGGTGCAGGTCTCAGGGTGCAGGTCTCAGGACTCCAAACTAAAAACTAAAAACTCCTAACTTGCCCCCTGTACCCTGCAACTCAAAACTTAACCATTATGATTAACAGACTTATCCTTACAGCCCTCTTCTTCCTGCTTATACAATCTTCCTTTTCTCAGAAATTCATGCATGGTGTGGGTACGGGAGTGTTTATTAATTTCAGCCCATTTATCGAAACGGACGCACCTACCGTACTTACATACGCCCCGCGGATCAATTTTTTTGAAAATGACAATTTATCCCTGTCAGCAGGCGTTCCTTTGAGTGCCGGTTTTGGATCGGGTGGCTATACCGATTATAGTTCATCATCCGACTTTGATGTAGAAAGTTACTTCACTTATGTTATCAATATACCCGCTATGGTTAATCTGAACGTTGGCGCAGGCTCTTCTAAACGTACGGAAAAACGGTTTGGTTTTTTCATTGGCGGCGGGTTGGCTTATCAATACGGCCGGTATGCGCTCAATGATTACGATGCAGTCACGGGCGAGCATATCAAAGTAAACGAGTCGTCTGTTGGTCCTGCCGGCAATCTCGGACTTCGTTTCGCGGTTGGAAAACGTCAGAAAAATATTGAAGCCAGGCTTTCTTATATGAGATCGCTTAAAGAAGATCATATTTCAGCAATGGGCGTTGTGGCCCTGTTTAATTTCTAAAAAAGTATCTCAGGATACCGTATAAAATAAACTTGTTTTAACCCTAAAATACAGATCATGAAAAAACACGCTTTCAGCTTTTGGTTGTTATTTGTTACAGCCATTGGTGCAACCGCACAAAACGATCAGTCTTTATTTATTGGCCCGGGCATTGGTTTTGACCACGGGGGTTTTGGAGCCAAACTTGAATTTCAGCCGGAAAAGCACGTCGGCATATTTGGCGGGCTGGGATACAATCTTGCGGGTGCGGGCGCCAACGGAGGCGTCATCTTTAATATATTACCCGGAAAAAGGGTAACGCCCGTGCTTACCGCCATGTATGGGTACAACGCGGTTATCCAGGTTACCTACCTGGATGGGAAGGATTATGGCGTATATAACGGGCTGACGGCAGGCGCGGGAATAGATATAAAACTCGGGAGGAGTAAGAAAAGCAAGATCAATGTAAACCTGCTGATACCTCTTCGCAATGCTGCTTTTTTCAATGACTACAACAATCTCCGCCAAAATGGTGAAATAAAACAAGACATGATGCCCGTTGCGATCAGCATGGGATGGAATTATAACCTGTTGTGGAGAAGAGGGGAATGAGGAATGGGGTATGAGGTATGGGGTATGAGGTATGGGTGTCAACCTCACACCTCACACCTGAAACCTGAAACCTGAAACCTCACACCTGAAACCTGAAACCTGAAACCTGTAACCTGCAACCTGTAACCTGAAACCTGTAACCTGTAACCTCACACCTGAGACCCGCCCCCGCCTTCCAACCCTCCCCGGAAAGCAATATCTTTGCACCTTTATGATAGAGGTTGGAGTATATAATCTGTTGAGGGTAGCTCGTTTGGTGAAAATAGGTGCCTATCTTGACGATGGACGGGATGGAATTTTATTACCCAAAAGATATGTCCCGGAAGGTACAAAAGCCGGCGATGAAATAAAGGTTTTTATCTATCACGACTCTGAAAGCCGTTTGATCGCCACTACCGAACAGCCGAAGGGAATAGCCGGCGATATTGTAATGCTGACTGTGGTTGACGTTACCGATCATGGCGCTTTTATGGATTGGGGGTTGCCGAAAGACATTTTTATTCCAAGATCGAAGCAGCGTTCCCGTATGTATAAGGGGGAAAGCTATTTTGTAAAAATTTACCTGGATGAACAAACCGGCCGGGTGGCAGCTACGGAAAAAATAGATGCTTTTCTGAGTAATGATAAACTTACCGTTAAGGAAATGGATCAGGTGGACCTGGTGGTGTACCGCCGCACGGATATCGGCTATTTTGTGATCATCAATAATAAACATACGGGCGTGCTTCATTATAATGAGGTTTTTAAGGCATTGGAGCCCGGTGAACCGGTAAAGGGTTTTATAAAAAAGATCACCGGGGAGAATAAGATAGATGTGGTATTAGGGAAGCCGGGTTATGAAAAGGTGCCGGGTGAAGCTGAAAACATTTTGAGACTGCTTCATGACAACAATGGTTACCTGCCTTATAACGACAAGTCAGACCCGGATGAGATCTACCGGTTCTTCGGGATCAGTAAAAAAACCTTTAAGATGACCACGGGGAATTTATTTAAGCAACGGAAGATCCGGTTTACGAAAACCGGGATACAATTAACAGAAGCAGACGCCTGATTTTATGAACAAATTACTATATCAGTTTTTTACCAATGATCACCGCCGGATAGAAGACCTCCTTGATCAGGCTACGGTCAACCAGGATGAAATCATAATGGAGATCTATCAGCGGTTTCGCACGGGGCTGCTGACGCATATTAAAATGGAAGAAAAAATATTGTTCCCGGCGGCTCAGAAAGCCAATGGAAATGTGCCGGTCCCGCTGGCTGCAAAACTCCGGCTGGATCATGGTGCGCTGACCGCGCTGATGACCGTTCCGCCCACTCCCGAACTGGTAAAAGTATTGCGCTATATCATGGAATTGCATGATATAGCCGAAGAGGAGCCGGGAGGGATGTACGATATTTGTGAGTCGCTCACACACGACCAAACCCAACAACTGCTGGATCAACTGGCCGGGGTTACCGAAGTGCCGGTGCATCCTCATAACGCGTTACCTTTTGTGTTGGGTGCCGCCAAACGGGCGCTGGCCCGTGCCGGTTATGATTATGACGAACTGGCGAAAACATAAAGAAGGTTATCGGCAATTTTATATAGATTAACAAAAGCGCTACCGAAACATTTGCAGGATTGGAGAACATCTAACCTGAGTTGTGTATCCACTAAATCATATTATCGGGACTGCAGCCTCTGATGCCCCTCAATCAGGTAATTCTGTAACTTGCAGGTTCTAAAACTTTCAGACATGCTTGAATGGTTCAAACAACCCTGGCCCTGGTATATTGCCGGCCCCCTGATCGGATTGACCGTACCGGCTTTGCTGCTGTTGGGCAACAAAACTTTCGGTGTTTCCTCTTCCATGCGACATATATGTGCTATCACCATCCCGGGTAAAACTCCCTATTTCCGGTACGATTGGAAAAAAGAAGCCTGGAACCTCTTTTTCGTGGCGGGCATTTTGGTAGGCGGGGTCATAGTGGCCCTGTGGTTTTCCAATCCTGCGCCTGTACAGGTTAATCCGGAGCTTTCAAAGGAATTGGCCGCCTACGGCGTTACCGATTACAGCAAAATAGCGCCTGCCGATCTTTTTTCCTGGACCTCCCTGTTTACGCTGCGAGGCTTTTTATTGATCGTGGTGGGCGGCTTCCTGGTGGGCTTTGGTACCCGCTACGCAGGCGGATGTACCAGCGGCCATGCCATTATGGGGATCAGTAACCTGCAACTGCCATCCCTGATAGCCACCTGTTGTTTTATGATCGGAGGTTTTGTAATGACCTGGCTTATCCTGCCTTATATATTACGGTTGTAAAATCCCCGATCATGAATCTCAAATCTCAAATCTTAAATTTCAAATCTCAAATCGTCCCATGTTAGTCAAAGAAAATCCGGTCAAACCCACTGCCGTTAATAAAGAGCCCGTTAATACGGATTACGAGGTGCGTTCAGAAAACGCGATGTGCGTAAATGAAAGTACATTAGATAAACCCCTCGTTTCCAATATCAAATATGCGCTCCTGGGGATATTTTTCGGGATGGTGCTGGTGAAAGCCGAAGTGGTATCCTGGTTCAGGATACAGGAGATGTTTAAGCTACAGAGTTTTCACATGTACGGTATCATCGGTTCCGCCATAGTGGTGGGGATGATCAGCGTGTGGCTCATAAAAAGATACAATGCCAGATCCATCGAAAAAGAGAAGATTCACCTGGAGAATAAAAGATTTCATAAAGGACAGATCTACGGCGGATTGATTTTTGGACTGGGATGGGCCATGACCGGCGCCTGCCCCGGCCCTTTGTATGCCCTGATAGGGAACGGCGCCACGGTAATTATTGTAGCTCTATTGAGTGCCGTTGCCGGCACCTGGGTATATGGGAGGATCAGAAATAAGCTGCCCCATTGAACTTGATGGCTGTCAGCGATGGGCTATCAGCCGCAAGCTGACGACTGTTTTCAGTTAGGAGTTTGAAGTTTTTAATTGGGGGTTTTTCCCATAACCTAAGAACCTGTATCCTGCGATCTTGCAACCTGAGACCTGAGACGTGCACCCTGCGACCTGCAACCAAAGATATGCACCCTGGACCCTGCCTCCCAACTAAAAACCCCACACTCCAAACCTCAGCTGTACCCTGAAACCCATCGCCTGACGGATGAAAGCCGGAAAACGAAACATTTTTCAAAATTTCTCTCTCAACTATTTGGCAATAAACAATAAGGACTATACCTTTGCACTCCCAAAATCAAAAGGGAAAAAACGGTATGTCTCAAAGAATCAGAATTAAATTACAGAGTTACGATCATAACCTGGTGGATAAATCGGCGGAAAAGATCGTTAAAACTGTACGCAGTACCGGTGCGGTGGTAACGGGGCCTATTCCTTTGCCTACCCACAAAAAGATCTTTACGGTGTTGCGTTCACCTCATGTAAACAAGAAGAGCCGCGAGCAATTTCAGCTTTCGACCCACAAGCGTTTGCTGGATATCTACACGTCTTCTTCCCGTACCGTAGATGCGCTGAGTAAACTGGATTTACCCAGTGGTGTGGATGTTGAGATCAAAGCGTAGGGTTTTGATCGCTTCCTGCCAGGGGGCAGGCGATGAATAAACGACTTAGTTCTTACTATATTCCATCTGCCAGACTTCCGGAAACTCCGGGAGAGAAAGCAGCGCTGGATGCCGGGCAAACGATCAGGGGAAATTATTCTTTGATTGCCGGCGCTGAAGAATTAAATATGAACTAGCCCTTCGCGGTTAGTTTACCGCTGGTACTTCCTCTTTCGCAAGTGGAAAATACGGGAAAAGGTCAGCGGCAAACGGAGATTGAAGTACAGGGAGAAATACCCGGTCTGTCTCTTCAACCTGAAGGGTAAAAAAACAAAACGATGAAAGGTATTATTGGTAAAAAAATTGGAATGACCAGTGTCTTCAATCCGGCCGACGGCAAACAGACTGCCGTTACTATCATTGAAGCGGGTCCCTGCGTGGTAACGCAGATCAAATCGAAGGAAACCGACGGCTATAACTCCGTTCAGTTGGGTTTTAAAGATAAAACCGACAAGCACACCACCAAAGCTGAGGCTGGTCATTACGCCAAAGCCAACACTTCCGCCAAACAATTTGTGAAAGAATTCCGCGATTTTTCCGTTGAAAAAAATATAGGAGAAGCCGTTACCCTCGATATTTTTGCCGAGGGCGATAAAGTAGATGTGATCGGTACTTCCAAAGGTAAAGGTTTCCAGGGGGTGGTAAAGCGCCACGGGTTCCGTGGGGTAGGAGAGCAATCGCACGGTCAGCACGACCGCCAGAGAGCGCCCGGTTCCATTGGTAATTCGTCCGATGCCTCCCGTGTATTTAAAGGAATGCGCATGGCAGGCCGCATGGGTGGAGACCGGGTAAAGGTGAAAGGATTGAAAGTGGTGAAAATGTTTCCCGATAAAAATTATCTGCTGGTAGGCGGCGCCATCCCGGGATACAACGGTTCAATAGTACTCATTCAAAAGTAAAGTCACTGCCGGTACGCGGTTTAGCTGTGTACCGGCAAAATATTTTATACAATGCAAGTAGATATCTTAAATAAAGCAGGTGAGAAAACAGGACGGACAGCGGAATTGCCTGATGAAATATTTGGAATTGAACCGAATGATCACGTCATCTATCTCGCTGTAAAGCAATTCCTGGCAGCTCAGCGCCAGGGAACGCATAAGGTTAAAACCCGCGCTGAAGTGAAGGGTGCCAGCCGTAAGCTGCACCGTCAAAAAGGTACCGGGGGCTCAAGAAAAGGTAATATCCGCAACCCTTTATATAAAGGGGGAGGTACCATTTTCGGACCCAAGCCCCACAGTTATGATATTAAGCTGAACCGGAAGGTGAAAGACCTGGCTAAAATGTCCGCATTGTCTTATAAGGCAAAAGAAAACGCGATTGTGGTGGTGGAAGACTTTTCTTTGGAGGCGCCCAAAACCAGGGAAGCCGCAGGTCTTATAAAGAGCCTTAGCCTGGAAAAGAAAAGAACCTTGTTTGTGTTGCCGGATTATAATGAGAACGTGCAGTTGAGCTTCCGTAATATGCCCACCGTATTGGGTGTGTTATTGGCGGATATAAATACATACGATATTGTGAACAGCGATGTATTGTTGCTGACAGAAAATGCCGTTAAAATATTTTCTGAAGAGGAAGCAGCAACGGCCGAGGCCTAAGAGCAATTTTTAAAAACCGGGATAGAGCAATAGAACAGATGAATTTTCCATCCGCCGGAAGCGGGATAAATTTTGAAATTAACAAATTACCATAAATGAAACTTGTAGATGTACTTATAAAGCCGGTCATTAGCGAAAAGAGCAATGCCCTCTCGGAAAAGAAAAATATTTATGCTTTCCGGGTAGGCAAAAAAGCTAATAAGATAGAGATCAAAAAGGCGGTGGAGGATTTTTACGGCGTGGATGTAGTAGATGTACACACCGTGGTGGTGCCCAGCAAAAGTAAATCGAGGTTTACCAAAGCGGGTGTTATTTCCGGACGCAAGCCCGGTTATAAAAAAGCGTACGTAACAGTGGCGGAAGGAGATACTATTGACATATACAGTTCATTATAATTGAAAGAGCATATTTGATTAAAGTCTGCGAAGCTGAAAAATTCGCTATAAATTAAAAATAACTATGGCAGTTAGGAAATATAAACCGGTTACGGCAGGATCCAGATGGAGAATAGGAAATGCGTATGCTGAGATTACGACAGATACGCCTGAAAAAAGCCTGGTGCATGCCAAGTCCAAAACAGGCGGACGCAATTTCCAGGGGCGTCGTTCAATGCGTTATATAGGCGGCGGTCACAAACAAAAGTACCGCATCATAGATTTTAAGAGGGACAAGAAAAACATAAGTGCAACGGTAGCCTCTATTGAATATGATCCGAATCGTACCGCCTTTATTGCGTTATTGCATTATGCCGACGGTGAAAAAAGATATATTATAGCGCCTCAGGGACTGCAGGTGGGAATGGTAATTGAAAGCGGCGACAGCGTGGCGCCGGAGATCGGGAATGCGCTGAAGCTGAAAAACATGCCCCTCGGTACCAATGTTCATAATATAGAATTACAGCCGGGTCAGGGTGGAAAACTGGTTCGCAGCGCCGGGGGCTCTGCGCAGTTAAGCAACAAGGAAGAGAAATACGGGATACTGAAGATGCCCAGCGGCGAATTGAGAAAAATTTTAATCAATTGTTATGCAACGGTAGGAGTGGTAAGCAACAGCGACCACGGGCTGGAGAGAAGCGGTAAAGCAGGGGTCAATCGTTGGAAAGGAATCCGTCCGCGGGTTCGCGGGGTGGCGATGAACCCGGTGGATCACCCGATGGGTGGTGGTGAAGGAAGGGCTTCCGGCGGACATCCCCGGTCAAGAACCGGGAAGTACGCGAAAGGATTGAAAACCCGCAAGCAGAAAGGTTCGGATAAATTGATCATTCAGCGTAAGAACGGTAAAAAACTGGCTAAATAAATTTTCAAATCAACTAATTAATTATGGCTCGTTCAATAAAAAAAGGTCCTTATGTAGCCACCCATCTCGAAAGCAAGGTGCTGGCGATGAATGAAGGGAAATCAAAAAAAGGGGTGATCAAAACCTGGAGCCGTCGCTCTACCATCACCCCCGATTTTGTAGGGAATACGTTTGCGGTACATAATGGAAATAAATTCATACCGGTATATGTAACCGAGTATATGGTAGGCCACAAATTGGGAGAATTTGCCCCCACCCGGAACTTTAAAGGACATTCAAGCAAGAAAATTGCATAATAAAACAGTTGCGGATTACATGTTACAAGTTGCATGGGATCTGAACCAGAAATAAACGAAAATGGAAGCAGTAGCTAAACTCAAAAATTATCCTACATCACCCCGCAAAATGCGTTTGCTGGCAGATGTAATCCGAGGTATGGATGTAGAGAAGGCTTTGGCAATATTAGAGCATCATCCCCAGCATTCCTCCACTCCTCTCTATAAACTCCTGAGAAGTGCGGTGAGCAACTGGGAACAGAAAAATGAAGGGGTAAGTGCGGCAGACAGTAGCCTGACGGTGAAAACTATTTTTGTGGATGGCGGCAGGGTATTGAAAAGAATGTTGCCTGCACCGCAGGGAAGGGCTTACCGCGTGCGCAAGCGCAGTAATCATGTAACCGTGATCGTGGACCAGAAATAAAATGAAAATTTTCAAAAAATAAACATGGGTCAAAAAGCAAATCCAATTGGCAACAGGTTAGGGATCATCCGCGGATGGGAAAGTAACTGGTATGGTAATAAGAAGGATTTTTCTCAAAAACTGATTGAGGACAACCGGATCAGAACCTACCTCAACGCCCGTATCAATAAAGGCGGTATTTCTAAAATTGTGATTGAACGCACGCTCAACAAGCTGATCGTAACCATTCACACGTCCAAGCCTGGTATCATCATTGGTAAAGGCGGCGGCGAAGTGGACCATATTAAAGAGGAATTGAAGAAACTTACCGGGAAGGAAGATGTGCAGATCAATATTCTGCAGGTTCGTCGTCCCGAACTGGATGCCACTATTGTGGGAGATACGATTGCAAGGCAGATTGAAAACCGTATTAACTATAAAAGAGCGATTAAATTATCCATAGCCTCGGCTTTGCGGATGGGCGCTGAAGGCATTAAAGTAAAGGTAAGCGGCCGTTTGGGAGGAGCTGAAATTGCCCGTACGGAAGAGATTAAACAGGGACGCGTACCCTTGCATACTTTTCGTATGGAAATAGATTATGCCAATGTACACGCCCTCACCGTATATGGAAAAATCGGGATCAAGGTATGGATCTGTAAGGGCGAAGTACTGACCAAGCGCGACCTGAATCCTAATATTATAGACGGGAAGCTGGAAGGGGGTATGGGCGATGGCAGAAGGGATGACAGGAGAGGCGGACGCGACGACAGAAGAGGAGGCGACCGCAGAGGCGGAGATCGCAGGGGAGACAGAAGATAGACCGGGTATTCAGCAACACCCTGCTGAAGGAGCCGGAGACAGGAATAAGAAAAGTAAATATTCAAATTTTCAAATTGTAATATAATGTTACAACCGAAGAGAACAAAACACAGGAAAGCGCAAAAGGGACGGATCAGGCAGGTGGCAAAACGTGGAGACACGGTAGCTTTCGGTTCTTTTGCACTGAAAGCGCTGGAACCTATCTGGCTCAACAACCGCCAGATTGAATCCGCCCGCCAGGCGATGACACGCGCCATGAAGCGGGAAGGAAACGTGTGGATCCGCGTTTTCCCGGATAAGCCGATAACCCGCAAGCCTGCTGAAGTGAGGATGGGTAAAGGTAAAGGTAATCCCGAATTTTGGGCAGCCGTAGTGGAACCCGGACGCATTCTTTTTGAAGCCGATGGCGTGTCGCTGGAGATAGCAAAACAGGCAATGCTGTTGGCAGCAGCTAAATTACCGATTAAAACCCGGTTCATTGTTCGCCGGGATTACGCGGGATAATGCAGTGAGGATTTGTTTAAAAACATGTCAAAACCAGTAGTATAATGTCAAAGAAAGTTGAATTTTTGAATAGCCTGAAAATGATGAGTGACGGGGATTTAGAGGCTCGGCTCAGGGAAGATGAGGTGCGGCTGAAGAAATTAAAATTTGCTCATGCCACTTCTCCGTTGGAGAACCCAATGACCATCCAATCGGTTAGAAGGGACATTGCCAGGATAAAAACCGAATTAAAGAAAAAGCTAAAAGCTAAATAAAATGGCTGAAAGAAATTTGCGTAAAACAAAGATCGGGGTAGTAACCAGCAACAGGATGGAAAAAACCGTGACGGTTGCAATTGAAACCAAGGTAAAACACCCCATCTATGGAAAGTTCGTAAAAAAGACCACCAAGTTCCATGCCCACGATGAAAAGAATGAATGCGGCATCGGCGACCTGGTGAAGATCATGGAAGTGCGCCCGCTGAGTAAAACCAAACACTGGCGCCTGGTGGGGATAGTGGAAAAAGCGAAATAATAAATTTCTGATTTGAGATTTCTGGTTTGAGATTAGAGATGTTTTGATTTTATCATCATCTCAACATCGCATCAAATATTAAATTTCAAATATCAAATTTCAAATAACTAAAACGATGATTCAGCAAGAAAGCAGGTTAAATGTAGCAGATAACAGCGGCGCTAAAGAGGTGTTGTGTATCCGCGTATTGGGCAATAGCGGACAGGATTATGCGAAGATTGGGGATAAGATTGTAGTAACTGTTAAAGACGCTATTCCTGCAGGCGGTATAAAAAAAGGTACGGTTACCAAAGCGGTGATTGTTCGCACTAAAAATAAGCTTCGGCGGAAAGACGGATCTTATATTCGTTTTGACGATAATGCAGTGGTATTGTTGAATCAGTCGGATGAGCCGAGAGGTACGCGTATTTTTGGACCCGTGGCCAGGGAACTTCGGGACAAAGGATATATGAAGATCATTTCCCTTGCGCCGGAAGTATTGTAAAAACCGGGCACACTATTAGCCATACGCTTTTAGAAAATATTTATATAAACTTAATCGGCTGACAACGGGCAGCCTAAAGCAAAATAAAATGAGCAAAAGATTTAAGCCTAAGTTCAACGTCAAAAAAGGCGACTCGGTGGTGATCATTACCGGAGACGATAAAGATCTGAAAAAGCCCCGGAAAGTGCTGGAAGTATTTCCTGATGAAGGACGGGTACTGGTGGAGGGAGCTAACATCATCACCCGGCATACCAAGCCCTCTGCACAGAATACCAAAGGCGGACTGGTAAAAAAAGAAGCACCCATACAAATCAGCAACGTGATGTTATGGGATGCAAAAAGCAGTGAGGGTACTAAAGTGAAACGTTCGAGAGAAGACGGGAAATTGGTTCGTGTATCTAAAAAGTCGGGTAACGTTATTTAGGTATCTGTAATTTAAAAATGGACAGCAGCATTGTAAATTTATAGCAATATGAGTACAACAAAATATACGCCCAGGTTAGCCGACAAATATAAGAAGGATGTGGTACCGGCATTAATGAAGCGCTTTTCCTACACAAGCGTTATGCAGGTTCCTGAGCTGGAGAAGATCTGTTTGAACCGGGGAGTGAATGGCGCGGTGAACGACAAGAAGCTGGTGGATACCGCTGTGGACGAACTGAGCGCTATTACCGGTCAGAAAGCGGTGGCTACCGTTTCCAAGAAAGATATCTCCAACTTTAAACTTAGGAAAGGAGTGCCCATCGGTGCAAGAGTAACCCTAAGGGGGGTAAAGATGTACGAGTTTTTAGACCGGTTGATTTCCGCAGCCTTACCGAGGGTGCGCGATTTCAGGGGCATCAATGAAAAGGCTTTTGACGGGCGCGGTAATTATACCCTCGGCATTACGGAACAGATCATTTTTCCTGAAATTGATATAGACAAAGTGAATAAGATTACAGGAATGGACATCACTTTTGTAACCTCGGCAAATACCAATGAGGAAGCCTATGAATTGCTGAAAGAGCTGGGTATGCCGTTCAAAAACGCGAAAAAGAATTAAGTCAACTATATATGGATATTCCCCGAAGGGGCTGAATCTTAAAAATCAGAATAGAATATAAATTATGGCAAAAAAGTCAATTGTAGCCAGACAAAAAAAGAGAGAACGTCTTGTGGCGCAGTACGCCGAAAAACGTGCTGCCCTGAAAGCAGCCGGTGATTGGGCGGCCCTTGATGCATTACCCAGGAACTCATCCAAAGTGAGGTTGAAGAACCGTTGCCAGGTGTCGGGTCGTCCCAGGGGATATATCCGTTATTTCGGCTTGTCGAGAATTGCTTTCCGTGATATGGCGTTGAATGGCACTATTCCGGGTGTTAAGAAAGCGAGCTGGTAGGATTTGAGATTTGAAATTCGATATTTATGATTTCAAATTTTGAATTCGTTTGCAGTATAAAATAATTTTGAACTGATTAATTCATAAAAATGGTAACAGATCCTATAGCAGATTTCCTGACCAGGGTGCGCAATGCACAGATGGCCGGTCATCGTATTGTGGAAATTCCGGCATCAAATCTCAAAAAACGTATGACCGAAATATTATACGAGCAGGGATATATTTTGAAGTATAAGTTTGAGGACGATAACAAGCAGGGGGTGATCAAGATTGCTTTGAAATATGATGCGCAAACCAAACAGCCAGCTATCAGGTCACTGGAAAGAGTGAGCCGGCCCGGTTTGAGGCAGTATTCCAAACCCACTGATTTTAAGAGGGTTATGAACGGACTGGGAATTGCTATTGTGAGCACTTCAAAGGGAGTGATGACCGACAAGCAGGCTAAGGCGCAGAATGTGGGCGGCGAAGTGCTTTGTTATATATTCTAAAAATATTAGGCGGGGCCGAATGATAATCTAAGCTCTCTATACGGAGCTGAACACGTTCAACCCTGACCAGAGAAACTTAAATTTCAAACTTCAAATTTTAAATTATTTATGTCTCGTATAGGTAAAAAGCCCATTGTAGTTCCAGCCGGGGTAACGGTTACCGTTGGTAAGGATAATGTATTGGCGGTTAAGGGTCCGAAAGGGGAACTGAAACAAGCTGTTGACCGCGATATAAAAGTGGAAGTGAAAGATGGGGAGGTTGTTTTTTCCCGTCCTACCGACCAGATCCATCACCGCTCCCTGCATGGATTGTACCGCGCCATTGCGGCCAACCTGGTGAAGGGCGTAACGGAAGGTTACAAAAGAGACCTGGAATTGGTTGGGGTGGGTTTCAGAGCCTCTAACCAGGGCAATTTGCTGGATCTGTCTTTGGGTTATTCCCATAATATCGTTTTCGAGATACCAACGGAACTAAAGGTGAGTACCACGCAGGAAAAAGGGAAAAATCCAACAGTGTCGCTTGAAGGAATTGACAAGCAGTTAATTGGCCAGGTGGCCGCTAAAATCCGCAGTTTGCGGAAACCAGAGCCATATAAGGGGAAAGGGGTTAAATATGCGGGCGAACAACTTCGCCGTAAAGCCGGTAAAACAGCCGGTAAATAAATTGAGCCTTAATTTGAATATCCTGTCCGGCAGCATCGGGCAAAAAATAAAAGAAAAATGGACGCGAAAGTTCTCAGAAGACAAAAGATCAGATACAATATTCGTAAAACGGTATCCGGTACTGCGCAAAGACCCAGGCTATCTGTTTTCAGAAGTAATGCGGAGATTTATGTGCAGTTGATTGACGATGAAAATGGCGTTACGCTGGCCGCCGCATCTTCCAAAGATAAGGATATCAAAGCTCAAAAGGCCCCCAAAACCGGGTTGAGCAGCCTGGTAGGAAAAGCTATTGCGACAAAAGCCAACGCGCTTGGTATCCAATCGGCTGTTTTTGACCGTGGCGGTTATCTCTACCACGGGAGGGTAAAAGCAGTAGCGGAAGGAGCCCGGGAAGGAGGTTTGAAAATCTGATCCTGGTATTGAAATTATTTTACTAATAACAAGTTCATAAATGTCAAAAGTAAATTTAAACAAGGTAAAAGCCGGCGACATAGAGTTCAAGGAAAAAGTGGTGGCTATTAACCGCGTGGTTAAAACAACCAAAGGCGGACGCGCCTTCAGTTTCTCCGCACTGGTGGTGGTAGGTAATGAAAACGGGGTAGTGGGCCACGGATTGGGAAAAGCAAAAGAAGTTCAGCAGGCAATTGCCAAAGGCATTGACGACGCTAAGAAGAACCTGATCCAGGTGCCTGTAATGAAGGGTACCATACCCCACGAGCAGTGGTCTAAGGAAGGTGCTGCCAAAGTGCTGATCAAACCTGCTGCGCTCGGTACCGGCGTAATTGCCGGGGGAAGCATGCGCGCGGTGCTTGAAAGCGCCGGGCTGACGGACGTATTGGCCAAATCGCTGGGATCCGCTAATCCGCATAACGTGGTAAAAGCCACTTTCAAAGCCTTATCGCAGCTACGGGAACCGATTGCGGTGGCTAAGGAAAGGAAAATCTCTCTTAAAAAAGTTTTCAACGGATAATTCATCATGGCAAAGATCAAAATAACACAGGTTAAAAGCCTGATAGACAGACCCGAACGACAGAAAAAAACCATGGCTGCGCTGGGTTTGAGAAAACTACACGCCTCCGTGGAGCTGGAGGGCACCCCGCAGATACTGGGCATGGTGGAAAAGGTGAATCACCTGGTGAAAGTGGAGGAGGTGAAGTGAATTTGAAAATTTGAAGATTTGAAAATGTGAAAATGTGAGAGGACGCGGTCGGTACCGAAGGTCAGACCGCTGTCGAAGTGCCTGACCTGGTGAAAGTGGAAGAGTGTGGAGTGAATTTGAAAATATGAAAATGTGAAAATGTGAAAATGTGGGAGGGCACGGTCGGTACCAAAGGTCAGACCGCTGTCGAAGTACCTGACCTGGTGAAAGTGGAAGAGTGTGGAGTGAATTTGAAAATTTGGAAATTTGAAAATGTGAGAGGGCGCGGTCGGTACCGAAGGTCAGACCGGTATTGAAGGGAAGGGGAGATTGCCGGGTGGGAACAAAGAGTATATTTAATCTATAATTTTAAAGCGAGCCCGAAAGTTTTCCGGGCGTTGAGTAAAAAAAGAACAACATGAAACTGCATCAGTTAAAGCCGGCAGAAGGCGCCACTCATAGAGAAAAACGTTTAGGACGGGGCGAGGCTTCAGGACACGGGGGCACCTCCACCAAAGGAAACAAAGGTCACCAGTCGAGAAGCGGGTTTAAAAGGAAAATAGCCCACGAAGGGGGCCAGATGCCTATTCAGCGCAGGTTGCCCAAACGTGGCTTTAAGAATCCGAATCGTGTGGAATATGCGGTATTCAACCTGGGGCAGATAGAACAACTGTCCGAAAAATACGGGTTGAAAGAGGTTTCCGTGGAAAATCTTTACATTAACGGCCTGATTAAAAAAGGAGAAAAAGTGAAGATACTGGGTAATGGGGAGTTGAAGACCAACCTCACGTTCAAGGTGGATGCGGTGAGTGAAAAGGCTAAAACCGCTATAGAAAATGCCGGCGGGACGATAGAATTAGTAAAGTAATTTTTTCTTACCTTGCACAACGCAATTAAATGGGGTTTTCCCATTTGGCGCTCAAACTAAAACGCAGCATTCGTGAAGAAACTCATTCAGACACTGAAGAATATCTGGACCATTGAAGAGTTGAGAGATAAAATATTGGTAACATTATTATTGTTATTGGTATATCGTTTTGGTACACACATTGTTCTTCCGGGTATTGATCCCAACAAGCTCACCGAGTTCTCACACAAAGCCAGCCAGGGATTACTGGGATTGTTTGATACTTTTGCCGGAGGTGCGTTTTCCAATGCTTCCATTTTGGCCCTGGGCATCATGCCTTATATCTCTGCTTCTATCTTTATGCAGTTGGCTACC
Organism: Chitinophagaceae bacterium; assembly: GCA_023957125.1. Taxonomy (GTDB): domain Bacteria; phylum Bacteroidota; class Bacteroidia; order Chitinophagales; family Chitinophagaceae; genus Agriterribacter. The sequence goes on along the minus strand of JAMLHL010000011.1, from coordinate 18,492 downwards.
ATCCTGGTGCCCAAGATGCAGAAAATGCAGAAGGAGGGGGATACCGGCAGGCAAAAGATCAACCAGTGGACCCGTTATCTTACCGCTGCGGTAACCATGTTGCAGGCGGGTACCTATGTAGCCTATCTTACCAATCAAAACCGGGAAGCGCTCATTCCTTCATTTCATCCTTATTTCTGGATATCTACTGTAGTGATCCTTACTGCGGGAAGCTTGTTTGTAATGTGGTTGGGGGAAAAAATACAGGATAAAGGGCTGGGCAACGGAGCTTCTATTATCATAATGGTAGGAATTTTGGCCCGTCTTCCCGAAGGCATCTTCCAGGAGTTTGCCGCAAAACAGGTGAGAGGCGGGGGAGGATTGATCTTCTTCCTGATTGAGATCGCCGCTTTGATTACCGTTATTCTCGGACTGGTTGTTCTCGTACAGGGAGTAAGAAAAATACCGATCAATTACGCAAAACAAATTGTAGGCAACCGGCAGTTTACCGGGGCGCGGCAGTTTCTTCCGCTTAAAGTGAATGCCGCCGGTGTGATGCCTATTATCTTCGCCCAGGCTATTATGTTTCTCCCAACGTTGGTGTCGTTTTCTTCCATGGAAAGCGGACAGGGAATAGCCCGTATTTTTTCTGATCCCAGCAATGCCTGGTATATGTTGATTTACGGCGTGATGGTAGTGGCTTTTACCTTTTTATATACTGCGCTGATATTTAATCCAAAACAGGTTTCGGATAGCCTGAAACAAAGCAACGGTTTTATTCCCGGTGTAAAGCCGGGGCAGCCCACTGCCGATTACATAGGGATGATAATGGACCGGATCACTTTTCCCGGCGCTATTTTTCTTGCGATTGCCGGTATTTTGCCCGGGTTTGTACAGAGAGCAGGCGTAACCCCTTTGTTTGCCTCATTTTACGGAGGTACCTCTCTGTTGATCATGGTGGCTGTAATCCTGGATACGCTGCAGCAAATTGAAACCCATTTACTGATGCGCCAGTACGATGGGTTGATGAAAAGCGGCCGCTTGCAGGGAAGGCAAACGACTTCGCCTGTTTCGATATAACGTACAATGGTTTATTATAAAACGAAAGACGAGATTGAATTAATCCGGAAGAGTTGTTTGCTGGTGAGCGCTACCCTCGCGGAGGTAGCACGGTTTCTAAAGCCCGGGATCACCACGTTGCAGATTGACACGCTTGCTGAAAAATTTATCCGTGATCACGGCGCCATTCCTTCGTTTAAAAATTATCACGGCTTCCCTTTTACCAGTTGTATTTCCGTAAATGACGCGGTGGTGCATGGCTTTCCAAACAATAACGTGTTGAAAGAAGGCGATGTGGTATCGGTAGATCTGGGCGCTTTTATGAACGGCTACCATGGCGATAGCGCCTATACTTTTGCGTTAGGTGAGGTGACGGACGACATTAAGCAATTGCTCCGGGTAACCAAAGAATCCTTGTACAAGGGCGTGGAAAAGGCCGTCTCCGGAAACCGGGTGGGGGATATTTCACATGCGGTGCAGGAACATGCGGAAAAAAAATTTAACTATGGTGTGGTGCGGGAGCTGGTAGGGCATGGGTTGGGAAAAGATCTACATGAAGAGCCCCAGGTGCCCAACTATGGAAGAAGAGGTACCGGTTTGAAGATGAAGGAAGGATTGGTGATTGCCATAGAGCCGATGATCAATATGGGCAGGAAGGAAATATATTATGACGATGATGGGTGGACGGTTAAAACCAAAGATGGATTGCCGGCTGCACATTATGAACACACGGTTTGTGTACAGAAAAGCAAGCCCGATATCCTGTCTTCTTTTGCAGAAATTGAAGCCGGCGAAAAAGCCAACCCGGATCTTAACGCTTCTTACTACTGATCCTTTTTCACAGAGATCAATCCCTTCAAATATTTTTTGCCGGCTGACGATAGCCTGAAATAATTGATTATTCCTGTTCCCCGGCTCCAAAGTTGAATGGCACACGCAAAGCCGAGTGGAACAGCCGCCATCCAAAATAAAAAAAACAGCCCGGCATATTTTGCCAGTAACCCTGCAACAATTACAATATATATCGGGTATAGAATAGTGACCAGCCCGATAAAAAGTGAATCGTAAAAAATAGTGCCTTTTGATTTGATTTTCGCAAATGCCTGTATGGGAAAATAGAATAAAGCGTTGAGCATTATACCGGCGAGTCCAGGCAGGATCAACAGCAGTACAGCCAAACCATTCTTTAGAAATGCAGGACGGTTGAGTATCCAGGAATCGTATCGCGGTCTGATGATGGTTCCCGGCGGATAATCGGGCGCTGATAGCAGGGCTGCCTTGTTTTCGAGGTGTTGCTCCCATTCCCGGCAATTATTACAAAAAGGGCTATTGGTAATAATTCCCCGCCAGAGACTTTGAACAACAGGATCGCCGGTCTTTAGTTCAGGAATAAGCCGGTGGAGTTCCCGGTACAACCTTGCATTGAAAGACTGTTTCCATGCGCCCGTATATTCAGGATGGGAAAGCTTTCCCGGGTAAAACCCTGATCCCACGTTTATGCTAACGGTTTTGGCTAACCGATCGTAGTTGCTGTAGGTCAATCCTACGGGCACTACCTGCAGGCTGCTCGTGAGCCGGTCGTCCAGAAGGGCATATTGTACGATTCTGGACGTAGCGCTTTTGATGGGTTTCAATTTCCAGTTGTGCTCGGTAACACCTTCTGAAAAAACAAGGATGATCTCACCCCGTTGCAACAGGTTTTTGCACTGCTCAATGCTATTGAAGTTTTTCTTCACTTTGTCTTTTTCTTCGGTTACCCGGTATATAGGAATTCCGTTTAAGAATTGCAGGAGAAACCGGAACAGCGGGTTGTTGAACATGTCGCTTCGAATGGTGAAATGTACCTGTTGTTTGCACAAACAGGCAATCAGGGCTGCATCCATCATGGAATTGGGATGGTTGGCCGCAATGATCGCCGGACCTTTTAAGTTGCGCAACGAAGCGCCGCAAACAATCTTTCTTTTGAAAAAGAATAATAAACTGAACCGGGCGAGTAATTTTATGAACTGGTAAAACAAAGTAAGCTTAGCTTTAATTTTTAAACGGCAGGGAAAATTAGTCAAAAAAATGAAGCAAAAACATTTGGTAGTGGTGGGTGGTGGAGCGGCAGGCATTTTTACGGCCGTGAACGCGGCAAGAATGAATGCCGGCTTAAAGGTAACCGTGCTGGAAAAAAGCGGCAAATTATTGTCGAAGGTAAGGATCAGCGGTGGTGGAAGGTGTAATGTTACCCATTATTGTTTTGAAATAAGTGAGATGATAAAGAACTATCCCCGCGGCGCCAATTTTGTGAAGAAAGCTTTTCATCAGTTTTTTACTACGGATACGATGCGATGGTTTGAAGAACGGGGAGTGAAGTTGAAAGCCGAAAAAGACGGCAGAATGTTCCCGGTAACGGATCGTTCCGAAACCATTATTGAATGTTTGCTTCGTGAAGCCGACCGTTACCAGGTGGATATCAGGATGAACACGGAGGTAAAACGCCTGGAACCGGGAAACGATGTTGGGGACGGGGAAAAAAGGTTTGCCGTTTACGGGCCGGATGCAGTTTGTATAAAAGCCGACTATTTGTGTATAGCCTGTGGCGGTTATCCAAAGCCCGGGCAATACCAATGGCTAAGCGCTTTAGGACACCGGGTAGTGGATCCGGTACCTTCGTTGTTTACTTTTAATATGCCGGGGAATGAGATCACTTCGCTGATGGGGCTGAGCGTGCGGTCAACAAAAGTGAAGGTGGCGGGTACCAGGCTGGTGGAGACCGGTCCTTTGCTGATCACCCATTGGGGGTTGAGTGGTCCGGCTATTCTTCGCTTAAGTGCCAGGGGCGCGGAGTGGCTGGCTGAAGAACAATATCGTTTTACGGTAATTGTAAACTGGACGCCGCTTTATAATGAACAGGCTTTGCGGGAAGAATGGATGGGGTGGAGGCAGCAATATGCCGCTAATAAAATTTACCAGCGCCATCCGTTTGAACTGCCCTTACGATTGTGGCAGTATTTACTGAAACAATGCGATATCAATGAATCCCGGCGTTGGGGCGATTTGTTGGGTGTGCAGCAAAACTGCCTGATGCAACATCTTACTGCGTCAACTTACGAGGTGAGGGGGAAAACCACTTTCAAAGAAGAATTTGTAACCTGCGGCGGAATTGACGTATCGGAGATAGACCCGAATACCATGCAAAGCAAAAAGCATCCGGGTTTATTTTTCGCGGGAGAAATTATGAATGTAGATGGTGTCACCGGCGGCTTTAATTTTCAGCATGCCTGGACCAGCGGCTGGATAGCGGCAAAGACGCTTGCGGAAAACTAAGCTCGTTTTAACGGAACGCGGATGACGCGGGTACGGCAACACGGATGATTTCGGATATTTTCAGCAAGCACCTCGCCAGATTTGACGCTTTTTTTTCATCAGAATGGAAATAAGATTTTTAAAATTATCAGTTTTTGAAATAAATTATGATGGCTCACCCCGGGGTTCGACGTGGGCTCACCCCGCTATCCTTTAGTAATTAAAATCGGTATCATTTGTTACATTCCTGCTCTGCCGATCTTGGGTTTTCTCTTGCTATTTTCATGTGTGATAATCCATGTTATACTGGATAGCATGTCCCGCGTGCAACGCAAGGGCTGGACACCTCTCGGCGCAGCGCATAAAAACCTGTTGCGAAAAACGAGTTATAGTCTTAATCCTTGTTATACTGGATGTGCCTCTCGGCGCTTCAAACCGGCATTATAAAAAGTGCCGGTTTTTTTGTCTTAATCCTTGTTATACTGGATGTGCCTCTCGGCGCTTGAAACCCATCCACTATTATTTCAAATCCCAGAGTCTTAATCCTTGTTATACTGGATGTGCCTCTCGGCGAAATTGGAGCGGGCTGCGGACTTCCTGAATGCTTGTCTTAATCCTTGTTATACTGGATGTGCCTCTCGGCGTGGATTTAAAACGGGGCAGGATATCTATCCAGCCCGTCTTAATCCTTGTTATACTGGATGTGCCTCTCGGCGAAAAAACTTCATTTCCGAAAAAAAACCCCACTTCCTGTCTTAATCCTTGTTATACTGGATGTGCCTCTCGGCGAAGTCAGGACGTCATTTATTGGTGCAAGTTCTATTAGTCTTAATCCTTGTTATACTGGATGTGCCTCTCGGCGAGCTCTTTTTATAATTATCTAAAGATCAGCTTCTTAATTGATAAAATTATGTTGAAATCATTTTTTTTCATAAAAATAAAACCTGTTTTTAGTTAAATGAACACCGTACCGGGCGGATCAATGATCTGGTTGATGTTCACATTCTGACCAATCAGTTTCATACTTCTGGCATCACTCACATTCAAAGGTACCAAAATTATACTATCGTGATTATGATATATTTCATTAATCTCCGCAAGTGTTTGCCGAATCTCATCAAACATTTTATTTTCCGTATGCGCTAAAAATACGGATTTTTGAATTCTGATACATCCTTTGGAAATCAGATATTTGGCGATCAGGTTTCGTACTTTGTCTTTTTCGATGTCGTATAAAATAAGATAATTCATAGCCGTTGCTTTTATGGGCCGATTTTGAATAATGCGAAGTATAAGGCTGATCCGGTCAGATAACGGTTTTAACAGTAAGTTTTGTTCTTCTACCGAAACTTCCCTGCCAGCCTCGCTATCGTAAAAATTAAAACCGGCAGCCTTCAGTCTGGAAATACGCTCCTTTAAATTGAATGTTATATTTTTAGGACGCGCCAAATTTTGCAGGATTAAAGATTATTTGAAAAATAATTTTGAAGCAGTAATACCACACTCTCACACAATTTTTTATTACTGCCGGTTTTGGTGGTGCCTACTATTTTTACACCCCGTTGTCCATAAAATACATTCACCTCCGCCCAGTAATCACCCGCTGCAACTTTTATCTGCCGCCCGTAATTTATGGGTACCATTTTTACCATTTGTACGCCAATAGCGGTTAGTTCTTCTAAAACCTGTGGTATGATGTGGTCAAGCTCTTCCGGCTGTATATAAGTTTTTTCTACCGGCTTTTTAACCCGCATGCCTACTTTTTGCTTTATCTGGTTCAATATATCATCGGTTAGGGGAGCCGCGCCCTCATCGCGAGAAATCCCCAGTTCTTTTTTCTCCCCGGTCAGGTTTTTCTCTTTTTCTTTTATTTCGAAATGGAAGCGGTCAAAATCAGACGCCCCTTCATCGGGCATATAAGCCGAAGCGTCGGTCTTTTCCGCACCAGGGTTATACCAGGCTTCCGGATCGTAGCTAACAAAGCAACAGCGGGACACATCGTTGGTTTTGGTATCCACCGCTCCGGCAAGATGATAGGTTTCTGCAAATTTCAGACAAAAGGACTTGTAAAAAAGTGCATAATAGCCGCTGTCGCTGATCCTTTCTTTCAGCACAAACAACAGTTTTAATCCATCTCCGCCGGGAGAACTAAACAGCAATTCCACCCGGGGATCGCTTTTGAGTTGTTCCCGGAGTTGTTCCCGGTCCCGATCGAATTCTGAAAGATGGTCTATATCCACTATAAAGCGTTCCGTAAATACAAAATTCTCTTTCTTTCTCACCCTGGGCTGAAATTGGGCGCAGACCAGATAGGGCAGGGCCGTTTTCAGTTTGCGGTACTGATTCAAATCTATCATACGAATAGCCTGTAATCTTTTTTGAAGAACAGCTACTTCTCCATAGGGATTCTGAAGGGCCCTGTGTATTTTTTCCACTTCCACCGGCTCAAGTACATCACCGGCGCGGGTTATATGCTTACCTAACCACAACATGACTTTATCCGTTATTTAAAAAATAAGCGGCAAGCTGGTGAGCATCGGATTCAATATGTGAAAGCCTGCTCAGGGGTTTACCGATAGTTACAATTTCGTTAAGGAAATCATTTACCGATTGAATTAGAATCCGCTTGGCCAGGGGCAACAACCGGATAGCCCCGGTGTCTTCTGTGGTTTCAAATGCTTCATCCGGAATGGCTTCTGAAATACACAGTTGAAACACTACGTAGTCGGTCCACGCCCGGTAATTTTCTATTACATCATAAACCAGGGCCGGGCGATTGTATTCATCCCGGTGAAAAATTCCCACATAGGGATCAATACCGGCTTTGATCAGCGCGCCCTCCACTTTTCCGTAAAGAATTCCATAAGCATAGTTGAGCAGGGCATTAAAGGGATCCTTTGCCGGTAAACGATCGCGACTTTCAAATTGAAGCTTTTCGGGTAACAAGCTGCTTAAGCAGAGGAAATATTTTCTTCCGGCAGCGCCTTCCCAGCCGTAACGAAGGAGTCGATATCGCTGATATAGTCCCCTTCTGTTTTTTCTATCTTTTTTTTGTAATCCTCCATGCTGTTAATGGCCGATTTAAAAATATTATGCAGTTTCAGGTTGTCGGTCATTTCCGGCTGCAATCCCAGCAGCAGGGCCGCCTGCCGGTCAATTTTAGTGATAATGAGATTTTTCACCCAGTTGACCGCAGCCTGAGAATACAGGAAATTTACCTGTGCCTTCCGGATATTACTGATAGAACCGTATTTTATACTCCATATCCTCCCTTCCGGTTGCCCGGTATCATTTACAAATAATACGTCTACCTGATTTTGAATCGCCAGCATGATGGCGTCGCTGGTAACCCGGGCACTTTTGCTAAGGCTAATGGTCTTCACTACATCGGGAGGAAAGGATTGCCTGCCTTCGGTCGTGGTGATCACAAACAGATTGTTTTCCTTTTGAAGCGTGGCGCCGTAGGAGTTGATGATGATATCCATGCCTGAATTATTTGGATATGAGTTGAATATGAACCGCCATTTTCCCCGGTTTGTTTTTCTTTTTATCGAAACGGTCTTTGATTTCGAAAGACACTTTCGTTCCCTTGTGTAACCGGCCTTCTAATTTACCACTTATAAAATAATATTGATCTTCTCCGCTCCTGATAAACCCGGATTTCTGATGTGGAAATATCATTTCCACAATTCCGCTTAGCCTTTCGGCATGTTTTTCAAGCTGCTGCTTCCAAAAAGATATTAATTTCCGGGTAATAACCAGTGATGAACTTTCGTTCTGAGGGTTTATGCCCAACGCAAGGATTTTCTCTGTCATAGCCTGCTCTATCGCCCATTCGTTTTCTTTTCGTATTGCGACAATCAGGCAAAGATGGAGTCCGGCAACCCGGGGATCGGATAATTTTAATTCCTGATAGAGCGATTGAAATACTTTTAATTTCATTTCATTTTTTCCCGGGGCAAGTGCGGCACGGTATAAGAGCTGCTGGATTTCTTCTTTGCTGTGTATCATCTGGGAAAGATCGTAAAGCAGGAACCAGTCGGGTTTGCGGGTAATTATTTTGCGTAAGATGTTTTCGGCTTTTTCTTTTTGACCTAATGCGTGAAGAGCAAAGGCCTCCTTTCGGGCAAACCAGAGATCGTTGTTGTAATGCCACCGGAGGTTTTGTTTTCTGGCGGTGTCTAAAATATCCAGCAGTTCCTGTGGCTGATTCAATCCGCCCTTAACTTTAATCATGTGACTGTACCATTCTTCCTTCGGACTTGCCAGTTCCATGGTTCTGCCTTTTTGATCCGTCCATTTAAACGTCCGGTCGTCTAACAGATCCGGATCAAGTTTTAAAAGCCAGGATTCTATTTCCTGCCAGTGGATTGGTTGCTGATTTAATAACGTTTTAACCAGTTTGAACGTTGCTTTTGGTGTGAAGGAATACGGATGATAGGGTGGCGAAAGCTGAAACATGGCTGTAAGCGCTTTTCTGAGAGTGGCAACAGAGGGTGGATCCTTTCTGGCAAACTCCGTGTGATAGATACATTGGCCATACAAAGAGTTCAGTATCTCTGAATGGGGATACCTGGGATAGAGTTTCCTGCAAACTTCAAGGGCCTCCTTGTGCCGATTTAGTTTAGCCAGGCAAAATGCATAGCTCCAGCCTGCCCAGTCATCAAACTGTGCCGGACTTTCCTGCCAAAGAGGAGCGTAAATATCAACTGCCTGCTGGTAGTTTTGGGATTTGCGGAGCCCCATTGCCTGTTGCATATTGGTCATAAGCACTGAATTTATTTAGATACTAAGGGCTTTGCTTAGTCCGGAGCCTGGTAAAAACTTTAATATCTGGCATGTTAAATAATCCACCAGTCGTCGTGCAAATAAAGATGCTCTTTGGTACGGGTGATGGCGGTGTACCACCATCGCCTGAGTTGATCGGTATTTAAAAAACTGTACATCTTTTTATCTAAGAAAAGATAAACGTGGTTCCATTCTCCACCCTGAGCCTTGTGACAGGTAACTACATATCCGTATGAAGCCCGCAGGCTGTTAAGAATATAGGTATCAATGGTTTTGTCTTTCACGAAAGCCTTAAGCTGATCGAAGATTTGTTGTTGTTTGGTATTAAAGGGGTAGGGCATGGCGCTGAATTGATAACCCTGCAATTTTATACTAAAATAATAAAAATGCAGGATTGGTTCAGTAAGATCGGAATCTTACGAATTTGAAAACGGAGGTTTTTGTGCCGTTTTCTTCTTCGGTGGTTCTTTCTGTGGTGCTGGCTATGCAGGAAATACCGATGGCTTTTAATCTATTAACTAATTTATAAGTGAAGGTCATTTCACCCATGATGTGTATAGCAGATGGATTTAATAGCCGGACTTTGGTTTCGTATTCTTCAGCTAATTGTTCTATTTCATCAGCATTTGCGTTAGGGTGAATCTGCGGAAAAGACAAATCCTGAACGGAGCCGAATTGTTCTATTGCCGTGTTCCATTGGCCGGGTGGCCAGTTGGCGGAGGGGTGGTTGGAGAGGTTGAGGAGCATGAAAGACTTTGATTTTTCTTCCTCTGCTTCCTTTCTTCCTCTAATATTTTTAAACTCATCAAAAATTTCAGCCAATTTCTTTTTGAATTGCGACCCATCATTTATCGCATCGTCTCTGTACCCCCCATGGTTTTATATCATTTCTCAGAGAAGAAAGTCTCGAGAAGTTGCCCTTGTGTTTTTCGACAAACTTAGATTTGATAATTTCAATAACTTTTTCTTTGTTTTCTGATGCTGGTTTATGCCATTCTGATTCATCTTTACTTTTATCATAAATATTTAAAGCCTGAGTAACTATTTCTCTATCTGTGAGGTCATTGGATTTTAAACCATGTTGTTCACATAAAAAGCTTATAATCCCTTCCTGTAATTGAGTAATTCCCTGTTGGGCCAACCCGTGCTCTATACACCAATCCACCGAGGCTTCCCAATGTGGCATCTGATTGAAGCTTGCAAGTTTATCTTCTACTTGCTTTAAAATAGGTTTAACAGGAGCAAATACTTGCCTTTCTTCTATGGTTAAATTACTCAAAGCTTCATGTGCTGTTTGGATCCAATTTCCGTGATTAATAGTTTTACCTCTATTGGTTTTTATTGTTGTTTCGATTTGTTCTAATGATTTCATTAAACTCCGAATATTTGAAGCGGTGAAGTCAGAGCCTTTACTTTCTTTAAGAATCGGTTTTATATTTTCAAGGGACAATTCTGTAATAGTCTTTGTGTTTCCCGTTTGAATGAAGCTTTCGGCTCCAAATGTCCATGCTTGTATAGCAGAAAAAGCGGTTATATCTAATAAGGGAGCTTTTCTATTTTCCGGGTTGGGAATTCTTTCATCAATATCACGGGGTGACCCCAAAGCTTCGAATGCTCCATATAGGATGTATTTTACTTTTATATTCTTTAGAGATTTCGCATAGTTGAGTAAGACGATCTCTAACATTGGAAGAGATCGAAAACCATGTGTTACATCTAATATCACTTCATCGTTATCAGACAAATAGTTAAATACAATTTCAAAAATCTTCCAAATGTCTGTTTCTGAATATCCTTCAGGAATATTAGTGACAGGAACAATATTAAAAGATTTTGTTCCTATTGCTGTTTGCAAGGTTTCCCAGTTTTTATTTTCAGCTGGTTGAGTTAGAAAAATATATGCGAAATCATCTTTAGTGAAATTCTGACAATAGAGATTCAAAATGGCATCTTGAACATATTTCACGACTCGACTTTCTCCTTTTTCACCAGAGACGTACTTACATGGTTTATAATCATTGGTACCCAAAAATGACAAAAAAACTTTTCTACTCATGATTGACAATTTTTTTTTATTTCTTGAATAAGCCCTTCTTTATCACTCATATCTTTCAACGAAAATACTCTTTTTGCCTGTGTTAATTCTGAAAGATAAGACGCGGTTTTAGCTTTGATAAAAAGCAGACCGGAGGGGATGGGTTTCATTTTAATTCATTAAATCTTTTTCTAAGCCACACCATTTCCAGGCAGGAATAACTGATATGTGGATGCCTTTTTCTTCAAAGCTGTCTTCCGTATCGTAAGTTATTATTAAGCCCTTTTTGCTCTCAGATACCTCGCAGGCTTTGAGTAATCCCCTGATTTCTCTTGTTTTGGTGCTTTCATTCCTCATTTCCCAGCAAACCTGTATGGGAAGCGCCTGTGTTCCTTCTTTAAACAGAATGAAATCGCATTCGTGAGAGTTGTCCTGATAATAATAAATGTCTGTGGTGTAAATATTCCCGTATTGTCTGTAGAGTTGCCAAAAAACCAGATTCTCTAATAACATTCCCTTATTTTCAGAAAATTGACTGCCTAAAGCCCGCAACAAGCCATTATCAATAAAATAACATTTCTTGTCTGTGTTTTCCCGTTTTACGAAGGAAGGTTCAAAACGACTGATTCTTTTATACAGATAAACGGCCTCCGCCAGATCAGCCATTTGGTAAAGCTTATCTTTACTAACTGCATAACCCCGGCTTTTCAGCTCCAGGTAAATCTTGTGCAATCCGGTAGGCTTACCGGTATTGTCGGCTATTCTATGAAAAAGATAACGTAAATATCTAAAATTGCTGACTTGATTCAACTCGATGATATCACGATATAAAACAGTATTAAAATATTCCTGCAGCAATTTCAGGTGGATTGGAACATCCTCAAAAACCGTCTCCGGGTAGCCACCCCCGGTTAGATATTTATTAAAAGCTGCAATTATCTGTATTTTACCACTTCCCTGTTCTGAAAAGGGCAACGCCTGCCAATTTAAATATTCTTTAAAAGATAAAGGTAGCAGTTCAACCGGTAGCCCCCGTCCCCTTAACACGGAGGCTACTTCTGTATGCAGTAACTTACTGTTGGAACCCGTAATCACCACTTTTCGGGTTATTTGCTCGTGTATCCGGTTAATAAACGGTTCCCAGTTCTTCAAATATTGAATTTCATCAAAGAAGAAATACACCCCTTTTAACAAAGGATTTGCCGGATATAATTCTGCGAAGGCCTGTAAAATTTCGTCCGGTTCAAAAACATCAGCTCTTAAACGCTCATCTTCTAAGGTAAGATAGCAAATCTTATCCCAGCCCGTTCCCAGATTTAAAAGTTCCTGTATGCCCAGTTTTAATAAGGAAGATTTACCCGCTCTTCTGGGACCGGTAATGGTTTGCACCTTATTAAGATCAGGATTGAGTTGAACCGATCTCTTATATTCCGGAGCTTTAAAACGCTCGTTATGGGATATCAATATTTCCTTTATTAGCCCCTTCATGCAACAAAACTAAATAATTTCCTTGTAATAAGGAAATTATTATTAAATTTTTCCTTTTAAAAAGGAAATAATAACATTAATTCTCCTTATGAAAAGGAGTCTTATTGATAGTATTTTCTTTTTATCAGCCAGCGGGTGAAATAATTTAATTTTCCCGAGTAGTTACTATGAGCTACGGAAAACTGGGCATAGCTCAACAATAGCCCTGAAATGATAAAACCCCATTGCCAATACCAAGCCGTTCGGACTTTCCATACCCACCAAAAACTGAATAAACTGATAATAACCAATAAGGCAAACACCACCCATATCACCATGTTTTTTCCATATCTGTACATCCACTTCCGCGCCAGCCGGTTCCGTTCCATACTCACGATTTTCATATACCGGGATGTGGTATAGCAATCCAGGAATTTAGAGAGGATGAGGAGCGTGGTGGTGAGGAGGAGTGCAATTAACATCTATTCAATGTATTTAACCAAGGCAATTTTCCCTTCTTTAGTGAATGAATTAATTTGGCATTTTACAATTTGGCCAATGCTAATTGTATTATAAACGTTTTTTAGACCAGACAAATCGGTTATTAAATCAAAATGGTAATTACTTAGCATTAATTTCACCTTGGAATACGGCTTGTCTTTATCGGTGATTTCCGCATTGATTATGTCCCCTTGTTTTAGGTCTGTTGCATCAACCATTTCTACATCTGTCTCTAATTGAAGAGGATGTTTTTCTTCTGATGTTTTTTTTAATTGAATTTGATTTTTTTTCTCCAAAGAGATACTTATTTCACTTTTTTCTATCGGAATTGTTGAAAGCAAAACAAATCCCATTGGATACATTTGGTCAGATGAGAATGCTATTTTTCGTGACTTGTATTTTATTTTCCCATTATTCCAAAAACCTGTTTCGACATGGTCTTCAAATTGATAGTCTCCGGTTATGCCATGAAAACCTGAACCAGATGATAATCTAAGCATACATTGATTTTCGTTTAGATTTGTAACATCTTTTTTTAGATTTTTAAAAGAGTCAATTATTTCTTGGGTGTATTCAGCTTCTGTATAATTCTGAAAAAAAACGATCTCTCTTTCAATGTGTTTTTGAATTCGAGAATTAATTTCTTTAAATAATCCCTTTATTGATGTGTTTGTTTGAAATCTCTCTAAACTATTTTTTCCATTTGTTATAACATCTATTTGTAAATCCAATTTTTTCTTGTCAAAATCCTTAATAATTTTTGATTTCTTTTGCTCTAACTTTTTTATCTCATCATCATATAATTTAGTTTTGAAGGAGTTAGATAGGTTCTGAATAATCAATTTAAATGAGCCCAAATCTCCTACTTCGAAACACTCGTAATCTGTTACGAATCCGATATCTTTAAAATAGCTGTTTGTAGCAGGTTCGTTATTGAATGATTGGGATTTATGTTTCCATCCCCCTTCCCATTTTCCTTTGTTTTTATGTAGATTAAAGGTTTTGGTGGGATACAACACCACTTCTTCAGTCATATAACAATCACCTGATTTTATAAAGCGGAACAAATCAGAATCAAAATTTCCAAAAAGGTTTCGAGTACCTCTCGGGTTGGTATCATAGGCAGAATATAGCCAATTCTTCATAGCTCCTTTAATACTGCTTCCGGGGATATATGCTTTGCCAAAGCCATCACGAATAAAAGCCTTAACTTCACTAGTGCTGCTTAAAATATCATCTGTTTCATACGCTACATCTTCAATGTCATTCTCCAATAATTTATCTAATCTTTTTGAGATAATTGCATCAGCTACTTCATCGGGTTCAAAAGTTAGATATACATTCTCCCAATTTATTTTCCAGGTTTTATTTTTTACTAGCAGAAAATCTAATCCGTTCTGAAGATGTTTTTCCTGAGCGCCACCGATATGAACTGGAGTCAGGACTTTTAGATAAATGGTGTAATTTGTATTAATCTCGTTCATGATTTGCTCATTTTAATGGGTAGGAAAAGGCTTCTGCCGCTTCGCCAAATGGGATATTTTGGAGGAGTGAAACCTTCGACTGCACCAGGATTCAAATCAAAATCAATTTTTCCAAAAACTTCCAAATTGTTATCCGGAGAGTAAAAGATAGAACCTTCGCTCATCATATATATAGATTTCTTTCTGATTCCAGTATTCCCTTCTGATGTAATCCAACCGCCTCGTTTTACTATTTCCCAAGCTGCATTCTGGTCATCTATCAATTTATTTAAGGTTGCCGTATCTCCGGGATTGAATAAAGATAAGGATACATAGTGTTCCGTTTGATTGGGAACTTCCAATTCGAAATGTCTATCAATTTCATATCGAAAATGACCAAAGCCTACATTTCTATCTGTCCCTATTCCTTCGTGTTGAAGAATATTCAATGCTGTTTCCAATTCAGTACGATCTCCCCGGCAAATAAAATATAATCCGGATTTGTCTTTGAAATAAATCTTTTCTATATAAAATATCTTGGTATCGCCGTCATTTTCTTCGATTGAACGTGGAACGGCTACCCGTGGGGTAACTTGCCTTTGGATAAAGTTTTCATCCAAATCATAAGATGATAAATAGGAACCTTTTATGGTATTTTCATCTATTGAGTTTTTAATCGAACCATTTAGTAATTCCTGAAAATACGTTTTGTCAAGCCATTCTACTCTTTTCAGGATTTTGATATCGTCAAAATCGGTGTAAATTTTTAAATCTACAAAGGGTTTTGGAAAGAAATAAATGATTTTTTCCCCTGAGGATGTGAAGGGAAATAATGAAGAGATGGTACAACCCAAATCTGCCTGCACATTTTCCTTAACCTTTGTCAGAGAAGCAATTAATGCGGCATAAAAGCTGTCGCTATCCACTCTGTTCGCACTGCTTCCATAATCACTTCGGGAATCGGAAATATGGACGGGTCCGTTAAAATAAATTCGATATGCAGTAATTATCATAACGTGGTTTTAAAAAATGATCACTTCTTCTTCCCAGGTGGAACCTTCTTCATTTGGTAAATCAATTTTCACTTGACCATACCCGCGAGTTCCGCTACCTCCGAGATAATCGTTGTTAAGGGCCTTAATTCCTTTAATTAATAATTTTTTTATCTTTTCTGTTTTTCCATCGTCAAAATCGTTTATGACTACTTCAATATCAAATGCCGTTCCGGCTGGAACTCTTTCCTGGCTCCTTGGATTGTCGGCTTTTCCCGTCACTCTGTTAATTGTGTTTTCTGATTTAGATTCCGTAAAGGGCATATCGGTATATTCGGATGCCTTTAGCCTTTCAACGCTTTCAAGAGTTAAATAAGAATCTCGAAAAATTAACCTGGAGGGTAAATCATCATTTGCAAAGCCAAATGCTATATTAATATCCTGACAATCATTAGACTTCTCACTAAATCCTTTGCTTCTGCCACCACCAATTTCTGCGATACCGCTAATTTGTTCCAATAAGGATCTTATTTTTCCTTTCAGCGATGATCCGGGTATGTACGGTTGTTGGTCTTTGTCTTTTCGTCTAATGACCGGATTGTCGATTCCTCCAATATCTGCTCGGTCACGGTTTTCGCCGATATGCAAACCACTTACCAAAATAAGTTTTGTGTTAATTCTAATTTTATTTTTTAATTGTGCCATGATTTTTTTTTTGTTTATTCACCGCCATAATACTTATGGAACGCGACAATTGATTCAGTTAGATTAATTAATTGTGAAAAAGAATCTTTTTCACCGTCCAAGGATTTAAAAGCATCTTCCATTCTTTCGTAAAAATCCCTTATTCTATTGCTTTTGTTGGCTCTGCCAACGGCGTATGCTAGTTTAGGCTTCAGTAAAGGTATTTCGACTTTTAACTTGTCAAAATCCGCCTCAATTCTTCTTAGCTGACCAAAAAATTTTCTTAATTGAGAAGTAGTTAGTGCGTCTCGATCAAGTTTTTGTTGTGGAGCTAAATGTTTAGCAAACCTTTGTGCCCAATCCACAGCATCCTGATTGACTCCTGACGTTATCCATTCAGGTTTAATTTTTTCAGTAAATGTCATATTTTTAAATTTAAAAGTTATTATCATATTTCTTTCATTTCCATTTCAGCCCATCTGGCTGCTATGGCCAATAAATCATAAGTTCTTGACCCTACCGGCTTTTTATTTTCTATCATTTGACCGCTCATTAAAGCAGCCTGTATATCTTTTATAAATGCTCTGGTTTCCTTGTCATCTTCGCCTTTATACCGGTCTAAATATCTTTTTAGATAATAAGCCGTATGCCATTTATAGGACAGTGAACCTTTGTGGTTCTCGGCCTCGTCTTTCAGAATTTTCCAGTGTATTAATTGATGTAAAAGGGCGTTTGATAAAGGTTTCTTTCTGACTTTGTCACAATACTCAACAAGCTTTTCTTTCGTGTATTTTACTTCCTTAAATTCAGTTTCCCAACAAACGGATTCGCCGAGAAAGGTAATAGCATTTTTAGTAGCGGTTTTACTATCCACCTTTTTGAAATCTTTACTATGGTCTTCAGCTTCACTTGCTTGATGAGCTGCCATACGTATCGGAAACTTCTCACCCACGACTGAAATACCTCCTGAAATACTGATGTCTTCCCTTCCTCCGCAATACTTTCTGAATTCTGAACGAATTTTCTCTGCGAATAGAATAATTTTATCCCAACGCCCAACGGCAAATACGTCATCGCCGCCAGAGTATATAATATTGACGTTGTCTTTGAATTCGTTTCCATTACGGATTGTATTCAAATAGCCCGAGAAGAACCAATCTAACTGTGCTGACAAGGTACTGTATGCAGCAAAACTTCTTAAAGCTTCCGGCAATCCTTCTTTAAAGATCTTTCCAAGATTATCAACGTCCATTCGTAGAACGCCGAGATAAGTTGACTCCTTTTTATCCCCGTGAATCCAACACAGTTCTTTAAAAGTCCTGTTGTTGTTTCCAATAAGAGCTTGTTGGTTTCCGCCATAGAACTGGTATCCATAGGTACATCGGTTCCCTTTTAAAGAAGTGATAAGCTCAAAATCAGTATTGTTTATCCGCCTGACTCTTGACACATCAACGGAAGTGATTTTTCTGAATTCAGCATGATTGTCGGTTAGTTCTTTTTGATCAAATAAATAGTGATGGATCCCTGTTCCGGGTATTTCAAGATGCTTTGCTCTTACTTTTCCAACTCTGTTTGAAAGATAGGTATTTCCTCTTGTATCCTGCTCTAAGTACGTGATAATGTAATCAACATCTTTTAAAACCTCACCTAACTCCTTTTGTTCTCTTACGGCTTTGGTTACAACAAGGTCCGTTTTGTCATCGAGTGTTACCAGATTCTCCCCATGTATCCCTTCTTCTCCGGTAATAGCACAGAGTCCATACTCATTTCCCCACCTGCCAAAAGGGGCCAGATTGATAGTTCCTTTCTCAAACAGGTGCTTATATCTTCTGAATTTATTTGACGCTGTTTCTTCGATCACCATCTCCCATAATTCTGAGATGGTACCATTTTGAATTCCCCCGAAATTTCTCCTGCAAACGACGCCACCTTTTCTGCTCGAATCACAACGAAATTCAACATAACCACTGTTCAGATAAAGATTTTCTTTATGTTCTTCCCAAATTATTTCTTCTAATTTCCGATGAACGTTCTCTAAAGCATCTTTGCACTTTTGTGTATTTGGAAGTAAGATAAACATCTTACCGCCGCTGCTATAAACAACCTGACCGGTAAAAGCCTTGATTTCAGGATGGTCCAAAATCATTTGCTTTACAGTTTCCATCAGCAACTGCAAATAAAATGAACGGCCTTTCAGACTTACGGATGCTTTTGTACTTGATACATTATAAAT
>JAMLHL010000010.1 GCA_023957125.1 Chitinophagaceae bacterium | reverse complement strand
TGCACCCCAAAACTTGTCAGGTTGATTTTTTAAATAAAAAAAGTTTTACCTTTGCCGCCCATTATTGCCCGATAGTATAATGGTAGTACATCAGTCTCTGGATCTGATTGTCTTGGTTCGAATCCAGGTCGGGCAACTTCCTCTCTCCGGAATTACCAATCTCCAATACATATTCCCGGATAAGCTGATAAAGTGGGCGACAGGTATAGAACGCGGTATGAAACTTATAAAGCTGATGAAGTTTCCAGACCTCCTTCCCTCGATGTTGCAATAAAGTGTTTGTTCGCAAAGTAATTATGCGTTTAATTTGAGGTATGCGATTACAATTACCTTTATTTCCAGCAGACTGTACCCTTATTTCAAATTGCCTTGGTGTTTATGAAAAGGACGATCTGGTGCAATACATTGTTAATGGACTTCCGGTATATGCTCATCCCAAAGGAGACTTGAAAGCGTTTCGTTATATCACCAGCAATTTTATTCATCAAAGGCTTTGTCGGAAAGTGGAGGTGGAGAGGTGCTTCCATGTTAGTGAAGATAGTGTGCAGCGTGCCTATAAAAAGTTTGTGGAAAAAGGTGAAGAATGAAAATAGTGGAGCAGATAGAAAAGCATCAGCAAACAGAGCAACAGCTAATAGAGGAGCGCTCTAAAATACCAGCAAGAATAAGTTTAAAAAACATGCCTGATCAGGCACGTTATAATAGGCTCAAACCAGAAAGTAAGATGCTGATGAACATAATAAAAATGATTTGTTACCGGGCAGAAACGGCTGTAGCAAACGAACTCAGCAACTCCCTTATTATAAATGTCAGAGAGGAAAAGCGAATGCTTGTTAAACAAATCATTCAAAATAATGCAAACCTGATACCTGATTATAAAAACAAAACATTAACCGTGGTTTTGCACTCCCTGTCCGCCCCCAGATTTAACCTGGCAGCAGAAAAACTCACACAAATATTAAATCAAACAGAAACTATTTTCCCGGGCACTGATTTAACACTTAAATTTAAAACCTCCGCATTTTCTAACTGCGAAAGGTAAGGAGTTCTGAAATTTGTCGAAAAATGACCTTCTTGCTGCAGTGTGGGTTAAAGCACTCACCAGAATATTGATATAATTTGATTCTATTTGGCATTGAGACAAAAAAAATCCTTGTAAATTAGTAATATTTACAAGGATTGAAGGAATTTGATCTCCTTTTTGTCGGGAGGACAGGATTCGAACCTGCGACCCCGTGGTCCCAAACCACGTATTCTACCGGGCTGAACTACCTCCCGAAATGTTCTCTTTGTATTCTATCCCGCCTGAGGCGGGATCTTGAAAATCTATCGCTCCTAAAACGTCGCAATGATTTTCTACGACCGGGCTGAACTACCTCCCGAAGGGCTGCAAAGGTAACGGAAATGACGATCAATTTCCAAATTATTCATTTACCAGAAAATGTACGATACGACAGGTATTCCCTTCGGACGCCTTGTTCTTCCGCTTAATTATTTTCACCTTCAGGATATGTTTCCCGCCCGGTAAATCATCCGCTAAAACCAGATACCAGGGCAAATGCAACTGACCGCTCCACTGGGTATATAAATCCATGGTCCGCGGCTTTCCCTTATCAACGCGGTATTGTATAGCTCCGGCATCCGGCCCAGAAACTACTGCAATTCCTATAGCATTGCCTGAAAAAGCAAAACTGAATTTAGCGCCGGGATGCTCACCTTCAAGCACCGGCACACGAACAAATCCCTGCCGGGTTGGCTTTCCGTCAGCCGGTATCCAGTTGGGATTCCGCACGAAACCATTTAGAGATTTTACCTCCGATATGCTCATGTATTTTCCGTTTTCATAAACCTTTTCGTATTTCACTTTAGGTAAAGTGACGTTGTGGATCGCTTCTCCATTATACTTCCTGCAGGCGTCCTTAAAAAGTGCCTTGATGGTTTGAAAATAAATTTCCTGTCCAAACGGGGAAGGATGCAGGTCTCGAAAATCGTCTTTCCACGTAAACTCACGATGCGCAATTCGTTGCTGCACTTCCTTTGCCAGGTTGACAAAAGCAAGTTGATAACAGGCTGCAATTTCCTCATGTAAGGCTACTTCCGGAGGAGTGATTCCTTTATCGTAATCTCTTATTTTATCTTCATCCGCGAAAGCCATCAGAATAATATTCATCTCCGGGTTGGATCGGAGCGCATGCCTGACGATCCCTTCCATCGCTTTCCGTTGCTGTGTTGCGGGCGTTTTATTCGCTAAATCATTGACAGCCGCTTCCACGAACAAAAGATCAACCTTTCCTTTATCTAAAACATCCGTCTGCAAGCGAAAAGCATGCGGCACACTTCCTAAGGAAGCAATTCCGGCGGGTATAAAATGAAAACCGGTTCCGGGATAACTTTCTTTCAGGTAACCCATGACTTTGTCTCTCCATCCCGGATTCTGAGTAATGGAGCCGCCTAAAAAAGCCACCCTTATGTCCATCCTATTCTTAAGTTTATATATAACGTTATTTAAACTCCCAAAGGAATGAATGAAGCTTTCATTTCTTAAATCCTCTTTAACCGGATAACTGTTTTGGTATATAAAATCAGCATACTTGCCGGGATTGGCAATAGTAAAATGATGTCCCCGGAGGTTCAGATTTTCCGTCATATAATCCACCTGTATCCGCCCACCATATTTCTTGTAATTTGCTTCAAATATCCCGGTGTTTTTTGTCACAGGCACTACACTATCTCTTTCACACACTACATGAATTACAGGTATTTTAAAAGCCGCCAAAGTTTCCAGGTTGTCTATCGGATTATCTGAAAAAGCCATTGCTTCCTCATCGGTGAAATGATAGGACCGAAGCAGTTTTTCCCACTGCGGTTTACCCCCTTCCCTGTCGGCAAGGGGCCAGGTTTTAAAATCCAGCACCGGCGCTTCCGCATAAATACAACTCACTTTACCCGGATTTCGTTTGGCCCAGCCGTAAACGTACAAGCCGCCCCTGCTCACTCCCTCTAAAGCCGGTTTTCCTGAAAAACCTTTCTTACGGATCAGATATTCGTAAAATTGATCCCATATCTGCATGGCTTCCGGACTACCAAACATATCACTGCAATCTATATACGCAATATGAAAACCCCGCGACAACAGCATACTGTCCATTTCAACATGCCAATCGGGAAAATAAGCCCGCCATACCCAGGGATTACCCGGTAATGCCTGAACCGGCGATACAACATGCGCCTGCCTGCCGTCAAAAACAAAACTGTGCTTAGCAAAGCCATGCCATGTGCTTTGTTGCATCTCCTGCTGCTGTGCTGATACAAGTGTGCAACCGAAGATGCATAAGAGCCATGTGTTGGAGATGATCTTTTTCATAACGCCTGCCTGGTCATAAATACCCAATCCACCTTATTATAATGAAAAAATTTGCTTTTGGGTAATACAGAAGTTCCTTTTAATACGCCGTTCTTATCTTTCTTTACCGACAAGGTGGCCCTGGCACAATCCCCTTTTTCGTAGTTGAAGGTTTCCCCATCATCGTCATATAATTGAACGCTGTTTTCTGCAGCTCCGTAATGCCTTACCGTTAAAGGCAACAGATCATTCTTTTGCGGTGTATGCAACAGAGCCGGGATCATCGGGATAATTCCCCCGTCTTTGACAAATAACGGGATTTTTGACAAACCGGGACTGATCTCAATGACGCTGCCGTTACCCACCAACTGCCCGGTATAGAAATCGTACCAGTTGCCTTCAGGCAGCACCACTTTGCGGGTGGTTTCACCCGCAAACAGGGGAGCAACAAGGATATAATCTCCCAACATATACTGATCCCGGATATCCTGTTGGATGGCCATTTCATAAGGATTGTCTGAGGAACTCAGGTTGCCTCGACGGGCCTCAGCTTTATAAAAAAAGCCTTCTTCCAGATTCATCGCCCGCACCGGGGGCTTGCCTTCAAAATGATATTGCGCAAATGTGTTGTACAGATAAGGCAGCAATTGCATTCTTAACAACATCACCTCTTTCACCTCTTCTGCCACTTCGGGAAAGGTCCAGGGTTTGGTACCATCCGCCCAGGCATTCAACATCGCCATAGGTGAAAAGCAAACGGTTTGCATTCTTCGCAACCATTCTTCTGACGTCCTGGAAGACCGGGCCTCGGGCGTCCACAATATGCCGATAAAGCTGCTGTTGCACAGAGCGGTTATAAAATCACGATGATTATAATAATCGTTATAAATAACATAAGGCAGAGACGATGCGCCGCTGTTGGAAGCGCGGGTTAATCCATAGGTACGCTGATTCTTTTCCCTGAACCAGCGTTCCGTCATCTTCTGAAACTGCAAACCATAGATCTGTCGCATTTGTTCGCCACCCAGTCCCGAAGGGAATTTCGCGCCATCCGGCCAAAGCCATACATCGTAACCGTCTGTTTCATCAATCTTGTATCCCGCTACCCCGATGCCGAGATGCTGCTGCTGAAAAAGATTTTTGTATAACGCCTGAACAACCGGCAAAGTAAGATCCGGAACGATGCCTGCCCAAACCGTATGCGTGCCGGTATAAGGGAGAATATCTTTGTATATCGGGGAATGAGAAGAAACATAAGGATTGATCCACAGGTTGGTTCTGATATTTTTATCCAGTAACTTCTTTACGAATTTCCCCGGCTCTGGAAAGCGGCCGCGATCCCATACAAAGCTGTTCGGGTAAGAATAGCTTTGCCAGCCGGGTTCCAGTCCTATAAAACTTAAAGGATAACCGTTTTGTTCGAAGTCGTTTGCTTCATCAACAATCTGCTGATCTGAAAAAAGCGTAGGCGTACGTTGTGTAAAACCCAATCCCCATTTAGGTGGCAATACGCCGCCGCCGCAAAACAGGTTATATCTTTGTACCACTTCGAGGGCGTTATTGCCTGCAAAGAGATATACCTCCGTACCCGCGGCAGGCACTGTTATTTCCACCGCATCAGAATAAGGCTGGGGATCCCAATCGGGTTGGGTATTCCGGTTCATCTCGGATGGAGGATCCTTACTGTCTTTCCGGACGGCTATTCCTGCGTACACCTTGATCCGCCGGGCAGCGTTGACTAAAACTCCGTACCCCCTGTTGGAAACATAAAATGCCACCGGCGCATGCGTTCGCCCGTTATCGCTTCCTCCGTAATGATCTACCTGCAGCTCTTTAATAGTGCCTCTCTGTTGTACCGATTTAAAATTAAGTCCCAGTCCGAAAAGTTGTTCCTCTCTTTCAAGCGGAAACCGCAGAAGAACTTTTTTATCAAATAGTTCGCCTGCACTTTGCCGTAAGTTTCCAGGAAAAGCTGCATGCCCCAATTTTGAAAGCGCCTGTATTTTAGGCTGGATATCGGCAACAGACAGCGGTGTAACGTTTTCCGGTACGCCCACCACAGCTTTCCATATTCCGGGAGCTTCCTTTTTCCAACTCAGGGGATTTTCCTGTGCGGAAAGGGAGTAAGAAACAAAAATCAAACTCAAAAAGAAACAGTATCTCATGGCGGGGATTTGACATTTATGATTTGAGATTTGATCAATGGTGGTATCGGTCCGGAATATCATTTCTTTAAATATTCAGCTAACACAGGAGCCAGTTTTCCATATCCCGCGGCATTGGGATGTAATCCATCGCTAAAAAGACTTTCATCTATTTTGCCGCCGGGGGTCAGAAATATCCTGCCCGGGTTAACGTAAACAATTTTCATTTTAGCGGCTAACTTATTCAATTCTTCGTTGATTTCTTTCACCCTGTTTTCCATATTTCTTCTTGGAAGAATACCAGACAGTAAAATCTTTGATCCGGGTTGGCGCAACTGAACCGCTTCAATCAATAATTTTAACCCGGCTAAAATTTCTGCATTGTTATCAGTGCCTAAATTATTGGTGCCAATCATCAACAAGATGTGCTTCGCTGTATATCCATCCAGTTCTCCGTGGTAAACCCGCCACAGGGCATTTTCTATCCTGTCCCATCCAAACCCCATATTACGCACGCCTAACGGGGCCAGGTAATGATTCCAGGATTCTACTCCTCTTACAATATTCGCCTTTGGTTCGCCCGCCCAGTAATGAATGATAGAGTTAGCAATAATTACGTTTTGAGGCGCGGTTTGTTTATTCAGTTCAATAATTTCCCTGTGCCTGCCCCGCCAGTCATAACCATCACGGGTTTGAATAACAGGCCGGGTAGAGCTAAGGGCTTCATCCACCGGCTCGTGAAGTATTGCACGAATTATTTTTTCATACGCGTTGGCGTGTTGCATCATCCCAATATCGGCCGGATGAACCCCATCTACGGTGGAATTAATATCCATCCCTATAGCCGCCCTCGACAACAGGTAAATATTCTTTACCCCATCCTTTTGCATCTTCGAAAAAGTTTTTCTCAGCACTTCGCTCGCACGTTCACACGCGTTGACCATTCCGGTGCTGATAACGCCTTCTTCTATTCCGAGGCTGTGTTCCGTCAATAGTATGGGAACAGAAGGGCGTTTGGTTTGCAGGGTCTTAACGGAACGGGTAATTTTATTTTCTAATTCTTCATCCGGAATATTTACCAGGTTAGGAATACAATCAAGCACATACACTTTTGCATCAATTTCTGATATCAGGTCAATCAGCGGCTCTTCCAGCCGGCCGTTACCCGAAAAAGCCAGGTTGATCACCGGGTAATCTAATTTTCTCTCCAGGATATTGGTCCATCCCAGGCCCGGACGGGACGCACACCCGCCCTGCGCTATGGAAGTGCCATAGATCACTAGGGGTTTCTCTTCTTCCAGGGGCAAAGGAATGAAAGACTTGCCTTCCGGTACACCTATTTCCATCCAGCTAACGGAATTGTACAGGGGCAGAAACAACCGGAATTCATAATCCCTGTTTTTGTAAGTATCGCTTACTTCTAAAGTAGCGTATTGGTAGGTAACAGTATCTCCAAAATGATATTTTCCGGGCGCCCAAACCCATTCCCCGTTGGGGTCAACGGCATAGAGATCCACGCCGCTCACGCCCGTAGCCGGCATGTGGGGCATGGCAAAATTTTTATGATTACTTAGGCCATACCTGACCACTATATTATTGGAATTGCTTTTAAACTTAATATACAAACCCGCGCTATTCCGCGACAAGTTCCACACCGCTTCTCTTACTTCCTTTTCAGCTCTTGCGGGAAGCCGGTCGTAATAACTTTTAACCTCTTTCGGCCAGGCCTGACCTTCCAAAACGGGAAAATTATTTTCCGCGGGATTCCACCATTTGAGCGTATCTTTTTTTTGCGCGCTTACATTAAATACAATTACAACAATAAAAAATAAACAGGAGATACTTTTTTGCATAATCAATGGCATTCTGTTTTTCAATTACTTCCCCTTCAAAACTACATCATCAATATAAAAAATTGCTTTTTTTATTTTTTCATCCGCACCGGGCAGTGGCGGTTCCGGCGTCTCATTTGGCGTGGTGCGATGAGGTATATCCCGGTAAGCGCCTGTTCTGAAAGAAATCCGTTCCACAGATTTCACGGCTTCTGCAAGCGCGGCTCCCGACAATACTTTTTTACCATCCAGATAACAGTCGAATGACCCCTCCGGAGCAACATTGACCACGATCCTGAAATCGTACCAGGTACCCGGTTTGTACCAACCCGCAACAACCGGTCTGCTGCCATTCATCACCTCCACCTCTCCCCTGCTGTTAAAGGTGATCCGCACCGGACGATTGCCGTAACGATCGGTTACGTCCACCGATAATTCACCGTGATCATTCTGTTGCGGGAATACCCTGAACTGCAGGTCGGCATTGACAGTTTCTTTAAAAACACGAATAGCCCTGGCATAATCGTAAGGATCTTCGTCCGAAAGTTGCAGACTTTTATTTTTTACGTCAGGAAAATCGGTTAGGCTTACCTTAGCCCATTGAGGCGAATAAGTATTCCAACCCCGGATGGTTCCTCCAGGCTGCAGGGCATTAAAGTTATCGTTTACCAGCCCTGCAACACTATAAATAACGGGAACGGGTACCCTCGTTACCCACATGTCTTCCTTGTTCATGCTGTAGGTAACCCATAGATCATTCCCCGGGGGGTTGCCGTTACCTTCTACTATCCCCCTTGTATAGCAGGGCCCGAAATCCTTCCATCTTCCATAAAATCTCCGGGGAGGCACTTCTCCCTGCACCAGCAGCATATCGTCAAAAATGATCCCGTCGTCGCTGGTTACCATGATCAGCGGATAACGGTATTCCGATGATTCAATGGGATTATACAGCATGGCATACCTGCCGTCATCTGTTTTTTGTCCCCAGTTTTTACCACCCGACATCAATAAGGTTGGAACTTTAACGGGCGGCGAGAATGTAGCGCCCTCATCTACGGAAAGAGCAGCTTTTGCCATTTTCCAGAGCATCACCACTTTTCCGTCTTTGCGATGAAAATAAGAAAGAGCGGACAGATGATCTCCGAATTTATTATCTGCGTAC
The DNA here is from genome assembly GCA_023957125.1 of Chitinophagaceae bacterium. Classification (GTDB taxonomy): domain Bacteria; phylum Bacteroidota; class Bacteroidia; order Chitinophagales; family Chitinophagaceae; genus Agriterribacter. The sequence goes on along the minus strand of JAMLHL010000010.1, from coordinate 141,457 downwards.
AAAGGATCGTTCCCATCGTCTTCATCTTTCCATTGCAATACCTTCAGCTTATCTTTTAGCAAAGCCTCACAGGCGGCAACAAAACCGGTATCTTTTGAACGGGTATAAAAAGGGAAACCGGTATTGCTTTCATTCCAGTTGGAATGGGTTTCGTATCGGATAAAATACACCGGGCCCATGCTGCCGTTTTTATATAATTCGCGTACCACTCTTCCGATACCTCCCTCCTGGAAGGGGTCTTCGGTATGTCCGTAGAACGCCAGTGTTAATAGCCGCCCATTGGGAGCTATATAGAAGCCCATCCGCTGATGCATCATATAGCCACTATATCCTTCCGGGATGTTAACTCCGGAAGGCGCCTGGTAGGGTGGAAACAGGATCCGTGGTTCCTCCCAATTACGGCCATCGGCAGAAGTAGTAAGCAAAGTTCGTCCGGGTGCAATGTGTTCATCTACCGGGTTACTGAGATATTGCAGGTAAAACCTGCCGTTCCAATAAGCCAGGTTAGGCGCATGATTGTAGGTCCAGCCGGAGCCTGCATCAATGGCGCCATGCGTCCTGTTGGCCCGCATCACCTGGATGCTTTCAGCGCCAACGGCCCAGCGCAGTCTGCCTTCGTGTACCGACGGATCAATAGTTACACCACCGATATAACGGACAGGCTCAGCCGGACTGCCGGTTTGGGAAAACAAAGCAGACGGAATGAGAAACAATGCAAACAACATTGCAGATTTGGCTTTATTACCGGTTGAACCATACATACCAACGAATTTAGGGATTCAAATATAAGGATTAGACAGGGGGAATTTCTGGTTTTTGGTTGAGGAGTTTTTGGTTCTTAGATGCCCAGGCTTCCAAATCCGGCACTTATTAATCTAAGTCACCCGGCAAAAAAGATTAATTTTATTCTTCTAAATCAAATGTGGATGAACGTTGAAGAAATCAGGGAATACTGCCTGCGAAAAAAAGACGCAGGAGAATCTCTCCCTTTTGGTCCGGATACGGTTGTTTTTAAAGTGAATGGAAAAATATTTTTGCTTCTTCCTTTAGATACAGAACAGGTTCAATTCAACGTAAAATGTGACCCCGAACGGGCGGAGGAGTTGAGAATACAATATTCCTGTGTATTACCCGGCTATCATATGAATAAAAAACACTGGAATACCGTGATCGTGGATGGCTCAGTGCCGGGAACTTTGTTAAGAGACTGGATAGACCACTCGTATGAACTGGTAATGCCGAAGAAAAAGAAAAACGAAAAAAAATAAAGTGCTTTGCTCAACTTTTCAGCAAAACCTGACAGGTTTTGCTGCCTCACCCGTTGACTGCCTGTTGTTCCTTCTTTAATTTATTTTCCAGTACAAAGGTACCGAAGGGAAGAAGGGACGCAATAAATGCTATCGTTACTTTTGAAAAACTCCAGCGATATTTCATCCAAATTTTAATAAGAAGCCATATATACCAAACAAACAACACTCCATGTACCCATCCGCAGTACTTTACCACTACCGGTAAATCGGCATAATATTTCAGCGGCATGGCAATTCCCAATAAAAGCAGATAGGAAATCCCTTCTAATATGGCCACTAACCTGAACCTGTTCAACAACGAATCTGAAAAAGTATTATTCATCATGTCAAAAACTGCTATTGATTTTTAAAGGCAACAAAGATAACCGGAAAAATACAAAAAGGTTTTAGCTGGCGAGGTCAATTACACTTCATATAACCGAACCGGGCCGATAAGCCCCATGGATTGTATTTCCTGCTCCCTCCCCGGCCGGTTTACCCAGTATTGCGCAACTTTATTATCTTTTAGCGTCTTCATGTAATTTCCCATAGTAGTTACCACCCGCACCTCAACTTCATTGGCGCCGGGTTTTAACCGGTTGGTGATATCAAACACTCGTCTTCCATACCATTTTATACCTACCAGCTGCTTATTAACCCTCAACTCGGATACGCCTTGTACATTACCAAGATTTAATATCGTATTCCTGACCGTATTTACATTCACCTCTTTGGTGTAAACCACCGTTCCCGTAAAATTCCTTAAATCCGGATCATCTTTCAGGTCAATGAGGGTATCCAGAGATCGTTTTGATGTGGTATGTTCTACCCCGTGGATCAGTTCCAAATTCCAGTCCCTATCTAATTCCATAATTCCCGAACCCGTAACCGGCAGCGGTTTAAATACTTCCCCACGCCTATGCCTGTCAAACACTACCAGTAAAGACTCCGTTGGGCCGAAATCGTGTTCAAAACCGCCGTCCTCATCCAGCGCCAGCCGGAACCGCCTGCCCGAATCCAAATCCCACACCCAGGCATATCTGTTTTTGACCACCCGTCTGTCAAATTGAAGGCGGGTGGTATGGGACTGATACCGGTGCGCATTTTGAAAAAAATAAAACTCCGACCCATCGTCCCGCATGTACCTGTTTTGCATAAAATACCGGTTAGGCTGTTCTATCGTTAAATATTGGGGCAGGCCCTCCTGTTTTCGCAGTTCGTCATACCATTCGAGAAACTTATCGTCCTCCGGTTTTTGTAACAGTTTAAAAACGCCGTTTTTTAATTCCTGTATCTTTTTTATCCAATCCTGCACTTCTGCATCCCGAAGATCTTTCTCCATCAATCCCAAAGACTTATGGGGGATTTCGTCAATGCAATACACGCGGCCTCCCTGCCCCACAAATTCATGAATTTTTTTGAGTGATAGTACCCCGATGCTCTTCACTCCGGGCAGCAATAAAGTAGGATAGGCTTTTTTACCGAATGTGATCTGTCCTGACTTAATCACAGCTTTCTCCAAAACGATCTCCGATATGTAATCTGCCGCCCCTCCGGTTTTATTGATCGCTTCCCATAACAGGGAAGTATAGGGTACGTTTAATTTTTCAGGAAAGGGGTCCGTTTGCACACCGTATTCGGTCCATAGATCATAGTTAGCGGGTAGGATAGCGATGTCGGTATAAGGATCCGCATTCAGAAGTTGGGAAGATAACCGAGCTTTATAATCGTTTAACAGCCTGAAATAAGGCCACCAGTTACACTTCTCGTTGTAAAACGATCCATATTGTATCCATCCCGGGAAGGGCGCTTCTTTAGGAGAATAATTAAAGCCGGACCAGATAGAATGGGTAATGCCCGACATCACCGCCTGGTCGGAGCCCAATTTTAAAAACTCGGGGGTAGCATTAAACATGGAGTACGTATTTGTCATCTCCTCGCAACTCACCATACGCTTACCTGTTAAATGAGCAGCGGATGATACATACTTGTTGATCATTGTGTATCCTCTCCCTCTCCTGTAATCGGACTCAGGCATTTCCTCTCCTAATTTATGGCGCAGGTAATTGGTAGTCCAGGATTCCCCTTCAGGAATATCGTATTCCATGCCTGATTCCAGGGGAAAAAATCCCCTTCCGTATGCCTGTGCCCTCGACTTCACCCTTAGCTTTTTGCACCACGCAACATAGGTTTCAGTGAATCTTTCTTTCAAAAGGGTGGCTTTTAAAAACTCAAAATCAAACCTTACCCTGTTGAGGATTTCCCTGAACGTTTCTGATTTTTGAGCTCCGTAATTTTCATCTACTACCATGCCCAGTCTTCCCACTTTGAACATGATAAAAGGCAGATAGGGCATGAGGTCGTAACCGCAACGTTTTTTAAATTCTTCAGCAAAATCATGTGTCCAGTTGCAGCCTTCCAGTTCCATACTGTCGTGAAACATGGCCCTTATATAATCAGCGAGCGCGCCTATCCTGTTTTGAATGGTGTCAGACATCCTATCCAGGTAACGTTCAACGGCTTGTTTGTCCAGGTGGTTAAGAATAGATCCTGATGCGCCCGGGGCGCCGTTGATAACCTGGGCAAAGGATGAAAACCTTACTACGGCATAAAATACGTGGGCTCCGGCAGGAATGTCAACGCGTATGTTCTCATTTTCTTTTTGATCAGAAATATCAATCGCGTCGTCCAGAGAACCCATGGGGTCTTTTGCGAGATGCAAAGACAGAATTTTGGGCTGCCGCAAAGGATTTTTTACGGTTACTCCGGGATCCACCGCCTGGCAGACATTAAATTGTGAGGTTTCATAGATCATTGGCCCGGTCAGCTTTTCAGCAAACACAAGCAGCACCTGCGCTCTTTCATTTTCTTTTAAGTCTTCCGAGCCAAAGGGCCAGCCCGAGCCTACGATCAGGTCGCTGGTCATGTTTAAGGATATTGATTCGTTACAGGCGTGTTGAACCAGATCTATCCATTGATCACTGAGCCATCTCACCGATCCGATTCCCATATCATCTGCCAATTTCGGAAACTCAATCGGGTTAATTTCCACTCCGCCGATGCCTGCTTCTTTTAATAAATGAAGCTCCCTGGTTATTTCTCCCGCCGTTACCTTATCGCCATTCCACCACCAGCGAACAAAGGGACGATATTGCGAATCGGGATTTTGGAACAAGGCATACCAATCCCTTTTTTCCTTCGCAAGGCCAGACGCACGTAGTTCACTGCTACCATTCAGCAACCATCCCGCGCCAAGCGCCGAAGAATTTAACAAAAAAGATCTTCTGTTCATCAATAATTTTTTATTCCATCAAATCGGTCAATACAAAATATTTTGCGGATCAAAATTATCCGTTTTTTCTCAGTGTTCCATGTTCCTCTCCACTTCCCCCACCACGAATACACTGCCGCAAACCAAAATCAGATCATCTTTGTCCGCCCGGCTTAAAGCAGCTTTCAGGGCTATATTCACCTGGGGATAATGCTTCCCGGTTAATCCATATTGAATGGCAACAGCCGCCAGTTGGTCTTCCGGTAATGCACGGGGTGTCTGCGCTTTTGTAAAATAATAGAAGGCTTTTTGGGGCAGCAACCGCATCACTTTACCGATCTCCTTATCCTTCACCATTCCTATGATTATATGAAGAGTATTATAACGACTCAGTTTCAATTGCTCTACTATGTTCCGCATGCCGTCTTCATTATGCCCCACGTCCAGCACCACCGTTGGCGAATAACGGATCCGTTCCCAGCGTCCATGCAACCCCGTTAGCTTTTTTACATTGCTTAAACCGGCTTGTATGGCCGCGTCCGAAATCAACCACCCCTGTTTCTTTAATTCATCCAAAGCAGCGAGTGTTGTGACCAGGTTTTTCAACTGGTAGATCCCCGGAAGATCCAGATGGTATTTTTGATGATCAGCATTGCGTTCATCCTTCAGATCAACAAACAGCTTCTCGTCAATAGTCTGGTATGATACAACCTTTCTCCTCCTGCAGGCTATTGTTAAATCCGCATTTTTTTCCGATGCTGCAGCAGCAAAAACTTTTTCTGTTTCCGGCAATACTTCCCCCACTATTACCGGCACTCCTTCTTTGATGATCCCGGCTTTTTCAGCGGCAATTGCTTCCAGGCTGTTTCCCAAAATATGCATGTGATCCCAACCAATATTGGTGATTACCGATAGCGCGGGGATAATTATATTGGTACTGTCTAACCGCCCGCCCAGACCGGTTTCTATAACGGCAACGTCCACCTGCTGCTCTGAAAAGTATTCAAATGCCATCGCCACGGTAATCTCAAAGAACGAGGGATTGAAAGATTTGATCAGGGGCTTCACCCGCTCCGTGAATGATACTACAAAATCTTCATTCACCATCTGTCCGTTGACCCGGATGCGTTCCCTGAAATCCCGGAGATGGGGAGAAGTGTATAAACCCGTTTTGTAACCTCCGGATTGTAATATCGCGGACAGCATGTGACTCACCGAGCCTTTACCATTGGTTCCGGCTACATGAATGGTTCTGAAATTGTTTTGAGGGTTTCCCAACCGGTTACAGATCTGTAAAGTATTGGTAAGGTCTTTCTTTAACGCCGCCGTTCCGATCCGGCTAAACATGGGGAGCGCTGAGTAAAGAAATGCAAGAGTTTCTTCGTAATTCATGGACAATGACCGCAAATGATACGGGATGCAAATGTAAGCGGAATTGCTGAGCGAGGCGTTCCCGGAAGCCGGTTATTGCAATACTAATTGGTTACTTTAAAATTGAAGATGATAGTGCCTCGCTGTTCTTCTCCGGGAGCAAACTTTAGCTGTTTGGCCTTTCGTAATGCAATATCTTTCATGGCAGCATTAGAGGTTGTGGAGCCTTTGGGCTGATAGGCTGCCGAAGTGACGGCTCCGGAAGCATTTACTGAAAGGTCAACGGCCACTTTAGCATTCTCATTAAAATCATCCTGGAAGGATGGTTGACGAATGATGGCCCTGCCTCTTAAATTTCCCTGTATGGTATAGCCGCTGCCGCCGCTTCCTCCAAAACCATCGTAGTTCTTTGCATTAGGATCACCGTTAATTTTCCCCCTGTCGCCCGTACCGGTTGTGTTTCCTTCACTGCGACTGTTGTTCCAGGAATCCGCATTGTTTCCGCCGGGGCCGCTACCATCTCCGCCTTTGTAAGTGGCCCTCGGCTTGGGAGGCGCCGGGGTGGGATTCTCAACAATCTGCGGCTTCGCGTTATTTTGTTTTACAACCGTTGTATTTTCTTTGGTAGGTACCTGCGTGCTCCTGGGATTTGAAATTTTGGGTTTGGGCACCGTAACGTCCGGTGCTTCTTCATCATTGTCATCTGTTTCTATGGCCCTGGCATCCTGTACCGGGGTATTGGCTGCTTTGGGAGGCGAATTCACATCCTTTTCCGCTGCCGCAGGTTCCCCCGGGATAAGCGGCTGTATATCCCCTAATCCGTCATCGCTGTTTCCCAGGTTTACTTCCAGCCCCTCTTCCACAGGCGGCGGTATTATCACAGGAACCGACCAGGACACCAGGAAAAAGAATAATAATAAGGCTACGGATATAATACCCGTGATGGTTCCGGCCTTGATATTTTTTGCTTTTTCGAAATCTGACGACATTTGTTCAGGAGATTGGTTACACAAATTTAACACAGTTATTGTTATAAACCTGTGAATATGGCATTATTCAAACCTCAGTTGTGCATTCGGATGGATATAGTTCAGGGACACGGCAACACAGCTCAATAATAAAACGACCAGGATCACCGCCACCCACCATTTCAGCATCGTTGCCGGCCTTAAAACTTTTGTCGCTGGATCTATGGGTTCAGGTAGTCTGCGCAGGAAAAGAGCAATTACTGCCAGGTTTACCCAATACAAATGTTGTGAACTGAACTTCGGCGTTAGCCAAATGGCGCTGACTACATTGCTGAGAACGATATACCAGGCTAAATAGAGTAAGGTAAAGTATCCTGCTTTTTTACGTGAAGCGCCTTGTGTTGCGGCAGGTTTATAATAGTAAGTCAGTACAATCATAAGCGCAGCAGAAAAAATCCAGAGAAAGAGCCGCCAGTTGTCGGCGAACGCATCCGGGTCTGCCACCCGGATATCTTTTCCGGTGGCCGCCAGCCTTTTATCGGTAGCCCCCTCAATAAGATTGATCATGGGCAGCAACACCACCAGGAACAGCCAGCCGGCGACATTAGACGCTTTGTGTATGGCGGTTGTTTTTGGCCAGCCGCCTGTAGAGAAGATACCATAGGCCATGCCCAATCCCCCAAAGAACCCGATGGAATATTCCATTACATTCCACCAATTGAAAGAGATTCCCGAAGCCCATCCCATTCTTTGCAAAAATGCCCCGAAGCCGAAGCCAAAGCCTGCCCCTAAGGCGCTGAAAAAAGCCGTTCGTAAGGCGTTTGAAAAACCATTGCGATACAGATACCAGCCTAAAGCCAGTGAAGCCCCCATACACGCCGCCCAAAGTTCAGAGCGGGGCGGGGTCATCAACCATTCCAACTGATAAATGAAAAATCCCCAGAACAAAAATCCCCCGGCAAACATCCGGGTAAATAAAGCCGCCCAATCTATTTTCTTATCGGGGGAAGACGACAAGCTGAGCGCAGTTACGCCTCCTCCCATAAAACCATATAATGCCCCTATTATTACGAGCATCCCCAAGCCATAGGCGGTATTTGCATAATCGGCGGCATGGGCGTAACCAACAATTTTTCCGTAGCTGATCATCCCGCCGGCGCCCCATGCGATAGCGCCCAGGGCAACAATAACCGGCAAGCGGTTGAACCAGTCTTTTCTTCCGGAAAAGACGATCAAAGCTAAAATGCCAATGGCCGCGGCCCAGGTGGCACCGTATTCGTGACCAATTTGTCCACGGGCGGCCCAGGCGGTTCCAAACGCAAGTCCTACCGGTAGCATGCGCTTCAGGAAAAGGGTTGAAAATTTCATGATCTGTTTTAATACGGTTTAAAGATCAGGGATAGGTTAGGGCTTTGGAGCACATTGACCGCTTCTTCAACCATCAACAGAAAACTGAAAACCAGAAATTCATCTACCGGTCTTTGGCTGCCTGTAACAATGCGTCTTTTGTACCTATCCAGTAAGCAATATCCTTCCGGTTCCAGGTATAACTCACCGCAATGGTATCTCCAAAACTTATTATACCCGGATAAGAGAATTCGTCTTTTTTATCCCCGCTATCAATGTCGAGGATCTTTGGCCAGGTTACGCCATTATCAAAGGAGATCGCTAACGACAAGGGCGAGCGGGAACCCCAGTTGGTGGAGTCCGGGTTATAAGCTAATACCAGTGTGCCATCCGGAAGCCGGGTAAGATCTATTCCGCTGTTTGGATTGGGTAAGCCGGTTTTGTATCCCGGCGACCATGACCTGCCGCCGTCTTCTGAATCACTGCGATAGATGGCGCCTTCAGAGCTGCGTAACAACATATGCACTTTCCCGGGAGCGGATTCCCATAAAGTGGGCTGGATAACGCCCTTACCTTTAAATTCTTTCCTGTCCAAAACAATGTAAGGAGAAGCTTTCCAGGTATGGCCCTCATCGGCGCTGATATCTGCAAATGCATCCCACTTTCCTTCTTCATGAGACGCTCCGGCAATCCACAATCCTTCAGAAGTGATGATGGGTTTGTTTCTAACCGGTCCACGCCCGCCTTTATCGTCCTTTACCAATTCTGTGGCTTCAGTCCAGGTTTGCCCGTTATCATCCGAGGTCTTCACCCAGGTTTCCCAGGACGGGATCTTCTTGCCGACTTTAAAATACAGAAATATTTGACCGCCCGGGGATTGAAAAAGCACCGGGTTCCAATGGGCGTCATTCCTGATCTTGGCTATTGATACCGGGTCTGACCAATTGCCCGGTGTTCCTTTCACCATCCATATCCCAACATCATCGGTACCTTCTTTTTCACCACCAAACCAGGCCGCCATATACTCCCCGTTCTGCAGGCGTAATATGGTGGAGGCATGGCATTCCGCAAACGGTGCCGGCGTTTTGAAAAAATGGCCGGTTACAAAAGCTGCATCATCCGTTTTCATTTCCGTGTCGTTAGAATCTGCTTTTTGACGGCTTCCTGTGCAGGAAAGAAGAAAACCCATACAAAGAGCGATCATTGATTTAAAAGGCATGGCAAAAAGGGGATTTGAGATTTAAAATTTGAGATTAAGATTCACAGGAGCGTTTTGTCAGACCTAAAGTAGCTCACAGATACCCCGGATTTTCATGAGATCTATCCGTTCCTTTCTGTGTGATCTGTGAGCGGTTGTATGTAACTAAGCTACGCTTTCATAAGCCAGCTCTCTGATGTCGAGTTTTTCACACCAGGACCTGAAGGTTTTCAAAATAGATTGTAAGGTGTTCTTTTGCTCAGGCGTAGGATCGAAGGTTTGGGCACGACTGATCAGATGAATGGGCAATCCTCTTTCTTTCAGAAAATATTTGGAACTCATCGGGTATGCCTGGTGAATAAGCGGATCAACCCTGATTAACTCCGACTGGAGCCATTCCACTTCTTTTTGTTTGTATGGATTGTCAACATTCTCACACAACCAGACCAACACTTCCGGATAGAAATTACCGGAGATAGCCGACATTCCATCGGCGCCGGCCTGCATGGAGGATATTGCATTGGGCGTGTGGGCGTCAAAAAACTGCATAGAAGATCCCCTGGTGGCCTCCAGCTTTGCCTTCACCTGCTCTTTGCTGCAACTGGTATCTTTATGATAACGCATCCGGTTGGTGGCGATCAGGGTTTTTAATATCCCGGGCGTAACCAGCCGTTTATAAGGTGCGGGGCATTCATAGAGCCCAAGCGGAACATCTCCCGTCATGGAAAGCAGTTTTTCGAGCCGCTGCAACAGCTTATCATCTCCTTCATCTATGGCGGCAAAATGGCTGGTGATCAGTACCACAGCATCTATTCCCGTGTCATATATTCTTTTGGTAAACTCAGCCTTATCCTTAACAGTCAAACCAAAAGACCCGCTGGCCACAATAGGAACGCGGCCGTTTACATGCTTTACCACTGCTTTGGTGAGCGCCAGGCGCTCTTCATTGGTAATGCTGAACATTTCACTGGACTGACAATTAGCAAACAGTCCTTTTACACCGGCAGCAAGATAAAAATCAATCAACTTTTCCAGCATCTCAAAATCAATCCTCGCATCCGGCGTGAAAGGCGTGATCATTACGGGAACAAATTTCTTAGGCATAGACTTGTATTATTTTTAGACGTTTAACAATTAATACAGAGGACGTTTGTCCCCCCGTCATACTCACTTACGTTTCAGTTTTGACAGCAACAACCCCGAAAGGAAGATGGTTAACGTACCCACTACCACTATCATATTTACATGGAACGGACTTTTAAGATGCGCCCATTCTGCGGGAAAATATTTTGATAAAGACATCCATACAATAACGAGAATGCCTATTAATGTTGCGGTTACCGCTTCCGCATTGCCTGCTTTTTTTGCGATCATACCCAATAAGAATAATCCCAACATGCCCCCCGATAGAATGCCGGAGAGCTCCCACCATAAGTCGAGGATACTTTTCACGCCGATCATGGCGATCCCAAAAACAATAGCGACAATTCCTGTTAACCCGGTGACGGTATATAAGATGATCATCTCTTTCTTAGGTCCGGGATCAGGATTAAAATAACGCTGGTAAATATCTTTCAGAAAAACAGTAGCGGAGCTGTTCATTCCGCTGCTGATACTGCTCATAGCAGCGCTGAGTATGGCGGCAATAATCAAACCAACCAAACCATGGGGCACTTTCAGCACCATGAAGTAGGGCAACACTTTGTCGCCGTAGTCTTCCGGCTTTAATGTGCTTATATCCACTCCTTTTTCAAGCGCCGCCTGTTGCTTTACAACCTCAAGCAATTCCGGATGCTGGCTGAAATACGCATACAAAGCCGTACCGATAATAAAGAACAAAAGAGACATCGGTACATACCAGTACACGCAAAGCCAGATACTCTTTGCCGCTTCTTTCGGGCTTTTGGCGGTATGATAGCGTTGCACATAATTCTGATCCATCCCGAAATTGTTCAGGTTGATAAAAAAACCATATAAAAAAATAACCCAAAAGGTGGAACTGTTAAAATCCGTCAGGCTTAAGCTGCCCAATCCGAACTTCTGATCCTGCATGCCAATTCTATATATCTCTCCAATACCGCCCTTCATCTCGTACAAAATAATGCCAAGGACCACAAAAGCCCCTATGGTTTTGACGATCCCCTGAACCACTTCCGTCCAGATCACCGCTTCCATGCCTCCCAGCACGGTATAAATGATGATACATATACCCGTTACAATCATGATGGTTTTCATGTCCACCCCGGTAAGTGCCTGTAACGTGAGGGCAATACCAAAAAAGATCGAGCCCATACGCACCAGTTGGGTAAGAATAAAACAGATCATGGCATAGGTGCGGGCCCACGGTCCAAATCTTTTTTCCAGGTGCGTATAAGCGCTTACCTCTCCCCTGCTTCGGAAAAAAGGTACAAAATAGCGGCTGGCAATATACGCGGCGAAGGGCATCGAAATGCTGAATACAAAAGAATTCCAGTTGCTGCCAAAAGCTTTGCCCGGTACTCCCAGGAAGGTATTGCTGCTTAAAAAAGTGGCGTAAAAAGATATCCCCAAAGCCCAGCCGGGGATGGTACCCGAAGCGGTTGTAAACTGCGTGGCATTTTTATTTTTTCGCGAAAAATATACGCCAACCATCACCATACTGAGGAGATAGATGGAGATTACAACCAGGTCAATGATGGGTAAATGCTGCATATTTCAGTAACGGGCTTTTAAATAAGGATTCGGTCAAAGGTTATTCAAAATTAAAACGCGGTCAATGTTAATTGTTATAAAAAGAATAGCAAAAATTATTATCGGCTGGTAAATAATCCTATTTTTATCGCGATCTAAACAACTGTAATAATGAAGCAAAAAACCCCCAACGGGCAGCCTGCGGCAGAGAAAGACTGGGTTTTGCCCGAGCGGTTAAGAAGTAAACTCGACAGTCATCCCATAGGTAAAAATCTGTACATCACTGAAATAGCTTTTTTTCATGAGCAAACGACGTTTCATAAGGAAATACTCAAAAACAATCCCGACTATGTACTGATTTATTGCGTAAGCGGAACGGGTTGGTACAGGTTTAACAATAAGAAGATACCGCTCAGGTCAAACCATTTTGTTTTGCTGCCGCGAAAAACAGCGGTTGAACTGGGTACAGACCATTCAAAAGAATGGAGTTTCTATTTTGTAAAATTCAATGGAACGATAGGTGAAGACATGTACACTTATCTGCTTCGTGATAAAAGCAATAATAATTTTACCACGCCCCCTCTCGTTGGGCGGATCGCACAGTTCCGAGACATAATGCACCATCTGAACCTGATGGAAAATATAGAGAACCTGTTGTATGCCAACTTTCGTTTTTATAGTTTCCTGGGTACCTTCCGGCTTACGGTTTTTAATTACCTGAAAAAAGATACCGACAATATTATTGAACGTTGCATCCTGATCATGAAACAGCATCTCCACGAAAACATCACCCTGGATCAACTGGCCAAGGAAGTATGTGTATCCGCATCTTATCTTTCAGCTTTATTTCGCCAAAAAACCCACTACTCTCCTATTCAACTTTTCAACTCCCTGAAAATACAAAGAGCCAGCCAGATGCTTAAATCCACCAAGACCCCTGTTAAGCAGATCGCTGAAGAAATGGGCTATACGGATCAATACAGTTTTTCCAGGTCATTCAAACAGGTCATGGGCACTTCGCCAAAAAATTTCAGGGAAAATAAGTAGGGGATTTGGGGTAGCAGGTATCGGCAACGAATGTTGGGCGTTCGTGCTATTTGTTTATAATCTCAAAGAATTCTTTCGGCGAAACGATTTTTGTTCCTTTATGTTCACTTATCGTAAAGTCGTTAGTGTTGCCTGTTACAAGATAGTCTGCCAGGCAGGCTTCGGCAAGCTCTAATAGTCGGTTGTCCGGCTCGTCTTTGATGAGTTTCAGCGTTATTGTCGTTGTGAATTGAAACCCAAACGTTTGAATGTCGCTCAATAAAGTTTGGGCTCTTGAGTGAAAATCCGAAAATTTCGCAAACTTCTCTCGATTTAGTACTTCAACGTACTCGGTAAAAAGTTCTGCTGAAAAACAAATTTCCAGGTTGGGGTCAGCAAAAACACGGTCCACGATGAAGTATGGATAACTTCTCTGAATGTTTGCTGAGACAAGTACGTTGGTATCAAGAATTAGCCGCATTGTTATTTCTTACGACTTTTACTTCATTGGAAATTTCGTCCATTGTCATGTTGGAAAGTCCATAACGTTCAGCAAGTTCAACTGTCTTAGCCAGATTCTGGCGACTAAGTTCGCGGCTTATAATGTCAACGAAGTCTGAAAAAGAAAGTCTGTCAGCCTTAAGCCCAAACTTCTGAAATTCTAGGTCTGATATGTCAATGTTAATTGTCCGCATACAAAGTTATTTTCAGGTACGAAGTTACAAAATCTAGTTGGTAAAAATTGTCAGAGTGCATGACGCCCAACAGGGAGCAGGGGCGGAGCTTGGAGTGTGGAGTTTTTAGTTAGGAGTTGAGCTATCAGCAGTTGTTGTCTCGCAATCTGAAGCCTTCGTCCTGCACCCTGTTCCTTGAAACCTGCGACTTGTTCCCTTGTGCCAATACCTCATACCTATCGCCTTTTCCACCTCTCCTTCGTCGCGTGCCGACCGCTGGCATTTCCCACATTTTCACATTCCCATACCCATCCTTCCTTAACTTCGCACGATGGAAGCATTCTTGAAAGACCTGTTTAAGGGTCAGTCTTACAACGAACGGAATTTTTTTCTGGTAGCGGGGCCCTGTGTGGTGGAAAGCGAGGCATTGGTGACAGAGGTCGCGGAAAAGGTATCCGCTGTATGCCGCAATCTGGGAATACCGTATATTTTTAAAGCTTCCTACCGGAAAGCCAACCGAACGAGCGTCTCTTCATTTACCGGTATAGGGGATGAAAAAGCATTGGCCCTGATTAGAAAAACAGGAGATAAATGGGGGCTTCCCGTTACTTCGGATATCCATGCCCACGATGAGGCTGCGCCGGCAGCAAAATATATTGACGTGTTGCAGATACCCGCTTTTTTGTGCCGACAGACGGACCTGCTGATTGCCGCTGCGGCAACCGGAAAAGTGGTGAACGTAAAAAAAGGACAATTCCTGAGCGGCCCGGCAATGCAGTTTGCGGTGGAAAAATTGAGGAAGGCCGGAAATCGCAAGATCATACTAACGGAAAGGGGTACCACCTTTGGATACCAGGACCTGGTGGTGGACTACCGCAATATTCCCTGGATGCAGGAACAGGGTGTGCCGGTAGTGATGGATTGTACACATTCATTGCAACAACCCAATCAAACCAGTGGGGTTACGGGTGGTAACCCGCAACTGATCGGCACCATCGCCAAGGCTGCCATAGCAGCGGGCGCCGACGGTTTATTTATTGAAACCCATCCCAATCCGGCCGTTGCCAAAAGTGATGGAGCGAATATGTTGCGCCTGGATTTGCTGGAGCCGCTTTTACAGCAATTGGTTAAGATAAAAGCAGCAGTAATGTAAAAAGTTTACGATTTGAAATCTTCTTTCTGCATGTCTTGTATATAGCCGAGAAACTTCAACAGGGTGTCATTGACCTCATCTGCCTGTTCCCACATACCCATGTGAGCAACACCGGGCAGGATATTGATGAGAGATATTGCAGGAAGATGGCATTGCTGAAGGCTGTCTTCTAAAGACACACTCTTATCTTCTTCACCTATGATAAACAGAACCGGGATCCTGAGATTTTTTAATGTGTCAATCCGATCCGGTCTTCCTATCATCGCCTGGTAATACCGGATAAGGGCTGCATCCGTGAATTTCTCTGCTGCATTAATAAGTATTTGAATTTGATCGGGATGGCTGCCGGAATATTGCGCTCCAAACAAATTGGGAATGGACTGCTCCAGAAATTTCTGCGCACCATATCGCTGTATAAAGCGGATACCCTTCTTACGGATCCTGATCTTCTCTTCGCTATCTGCAAAAGCGCTGGAATGGATCAACCCTATCCCGTTTAAAAGAGCCGGATAATGCACGGCAAAGGCTAAGGTTATGTATCCGCCCATACTATGCCCCAGCATAGTGCACCGGTCAATTCTTTCCTTTTCCAAAACAGCTTTGATACATTCCGCATACACTTCAATGCCGTCAGCAACAGAATCCCCGGCTAACGGCAACAACGCCGAACGGCCGCTCCCCGGGACATCCGGTATGATCAATTTAAATTGTTTTTTTAATACGGCACGCTGATGTCGCCAGACGGAACCGTCTTCCCCAAATCCATGGATCAGTACCAGTGGAAAGCCATCCCCTTCCACCTCATAATAAACTCCAGTATTCTTATATCTTAGCCGGTTTCCGGGCATGCTCCGAGCGTTTAAATAATTTCCAGCTTCGCCAGATAAATAAAATGATCAATGGCGCTAAATCCTTGTTCAGCTCCTGGGGCAATATTACCCAAAAAGCGAGCACCATCGTGTATAATAAAACAGACAGACCGAAGTATTGGTTCATTATTTTTTTCTTACTGTTCAGGAAAAATGCTGCAACGGCATGGAAAGGAGGCGCCCACAGCAGGTTGTAGTTATTACGGCAAAGTACATGGTCGGTTCCCACCCACATGAACACCAGCAAAATACCCAATAGCCCGGAACAGAAAAAAAGCAGGAAGTCCAGTATCGCCAATAGTTTCCTGCTCCACTGTTGCTTTATTAAAGAAATAGCAATAAACATTCCCAAACAGATGGCGAAAGCAATCAGGGGGGTAATCGCCGGTGTTTGTTTTACGATCGGGTGGGGCGCTTTATATATCTCTTGTTTTTTACTCACCAAAGGTATGTTCCCGACCGACGCGCTGTCGAAACCTTTAGCCAGGTAATACGGCAAAAACATGGTCTGTAAATTGCCCGCTTTTTTATCCAGTCCGCTTCCCAGCAACAGATCAATCCCCAGCTTACTCCAATACATTCCGCCTGCGTTAAGAGATTGATGGATAAGATCCCTGAACGTGATTTCCCGGTAAGGTAAGATATTCTTTATCACGGGGGGCTCATAGAGATTGTTACTAATAATATCCCGTATGCGGGTAGCGCAGTTGTCGAAAAGAAAATCATATTTATAATATTTATTACTGCCAGAGGCATTGAGCCGGAGCGCCTGTTGCAATTTTATCTTTTCTTCCCCGGTCAGGTTGAGCACCTGCTCCTCTATACTGCGTTGCTCCACCTGGTAGCTGTACAGGAAATCGTCAAAAGTTTCTACCGAAAGATAGTAGAGCAACTGTCCCCTGATGAACTTAGGATAGAAATCGGGATTAAAATCAAAGGTGCCGTAATTATATACATGATCCGTATAAGTGGCACTGTCGGTAACTCTGATAGCGCTGTGACCAAAAGTGGAATATAATTCCTGGCCCGCACTGCAGGTAAGCATCGAAATCCGCAGATGGGAGGAATCAATCTGAGAAAATACACTATGGAAAGAAGAAAGGCATAGGAATAAGAAGAAAGCCGATATTTTTCTCACTTATGAAAATTTGCGACAAGTTCGGAAAATAAGGCGCAGGAACCAAATAACAAGATCCGGCGGGAGGAGCGGGGAAGCAGGTCTCGGGGAGCCGGGTGCAGAGTGGTTTCGGGCTCAAATGTCATGATTTTTTTTCAGCCGCTCAACCTTACGTTGAACAACTGTATCATTACAATGTTCCAGATAAATAGTGTAGTATTTTGACTCGCCGTCTTTGGGGTTCTTTATTATACATAAAAATCCATTCTCTGGCTATGATCAAAAAAACTATGTTTTTATTTATAAGTAAAGCTGTACGAACCGGGCTATGCGAAGAGTCTTCGCTTAGGAGCTTGAAGTTTTTAGTTTTGGGTTTGGGGTCCATTTGATTGCTCATTGTTACAGAAATGTCACGCAAAGACGCCAAGGCGCAAAGGAGTTAAATGGGGTATCAGGTATCAGGCCATAGGTATTAGGCTGTTGGCTGAGACCTGCACCCTGCGTCTTGCAACCTGTAACCTGCAACCCGCTCCCCATCTCCAAACTAAAAACTCCACACTCCTCCAACCTGATATCTGCAACCTGCCACCTCACCTCCTCCGTCTTATGAACGGCTCAGGGGCGGTTACCTGCTTCCCCGGATCAAAGAATTTGATCAGCAGGAAGCCCGCGATAAATCCTCCGATATGCGCCGCATAGGCCACGCCTCCGGTTTCTTCTCCCCCCAACATCCCCATACCACTGATCACCTGGAAGAAAATCCACAAACCCAATGCGAGCAAAGCGGGTACTGATACTATATACCACAGCAAAAGAGCGTGTACCCTCCTTGTTGGGTAAAGCAAAAGATAAGCGCCGAGAACGCCTGAAATTGCACCTGAAGCCCCCAGGCTCGGTAACAGGGAATTATGGCTGTGCATGACAGTGGAAAACACATGGCTCAGGGAGGCAATGACTCCGCAAAGAAGGTAAAACAGGAGATAGCGGCCATGCCCCAGCCGGTTCTCAATATTATCGCCGAAAATCCACAGATACAACATGTTACCTGACAGGTGCGCCCATCCGCCGTGTAGGAACATGGAGGTGAACAGGGTCAGATATACCGAAACCGGCGTGGGCTGTAGCCCCGGCAACTCAAACTGCTGCCCGGTATGGGCATCCACTACAATCTGCGGCATAGATACAAAGTCTTTTCCCGTAAGGATCTCCGCTGGTACCACCGAATAGGCGTAAGTAAACTTAAGATCATTTCCCGCGCTTTGCAGAAAAATAAAAACAAGGATATTAAGCGCTATCAGCAGATAGTTGATATAGGGCGTGATCGTCCGGTCTGAATTATCATCTCCAACAGGTAACAGCATACCGAAACTATTTTAAGTTTGGAAGTTTATAGTTTTTGGTTCGGACAAAATTATAAACAAAAAAAACTATAAACCTGAATGCACTCCGGATTTTTGCTCCGCCCGCTACCGGCTGGTGAGACACCAACCGGTAGCGGGATAAACTATCAACAAAAAACTATAAACTTTCTGTTCCTTAAAGTACTTTCTTCGTATCTGTCATAAACACCCTGGTGCTAACGGTATAGGGGTTACCATGCACATCTTCATATTTCAAATCTACATAAAACGCTTTATAACCAGACCGGGGCAGCGGTTCCGTGATTTTCACCTTCCCTTTCCGGGCAAGATGGGTATCGTTGCTGGTCCAGGTATCATTACGAAAATCCGTATCCTGCGAACCGGCCTGCCACACTATTACGTCCTTAAGTTTGTCTTTGGTGCTTTTTATCTTCACCTGTACCCCTTTTTTGGTAACCGATGTTTTCCATTCGCATTTGGGATAAGCGGTATTGGTCATGGTAGTGCCGAAGAAAGAGCTTAAAGCCGAAAAAGCGCTTTTACCATCGCCTAAACCGTGACCGGCATTGGGCACATAATGTAATAAGTTATATCCCGGGATACTGTCGAGGTAATTTTTGATATTGTCCACCACCCAGTATTCGTCATTGGTGCCCATAAAGATCATTTTGGGCATAGTGAGGGTTTTTCTGTAGGAATAGGGATCAACCATAGTGGTTACTGCCGCACCGCTTTCCGTTTTGGCGCCCTGCGGTATTCCCAGTTTAACGTAGTCCTCGATCTGCACACTATAATCTCCCAATGCTTTGATCTGGTAATCGAGGCTGACGGGCATATTTAAAATATCAATGACCATGGGTGCAATGGCCTGCACCCGGTTGTCGTTGGCGCCGGTCAGCCAGGTGGTCCATCCGCGCTTGGACGCCCCGGAAACCACAAAGCGATTGACCGGATGGTTCAACTGCTGTTTCGAAAATTCCTGGATAGCATCCATCGCTTTTACCGCACTTTTTACCATCGGGAATAAAAGCGGCCAGGAATAATCACCGTCTTTTTTAAAATTATGAAGGGTAAAAGAGATCAGCGCGTCTTCCGTGAGGTTGTTATACAGCGGTTGATTAGGCACCTGCCTCAACACCGCCACTGTAGCTTTGTTGGTAGCAGCGATGTCGGCCATCCCGGTATTGAACTTGTCGTCCCGCCCGTTCCAGTTAGGCATCCCGTTTTTTACAGATCCTCCGGTGACAAACAACAGGGCGCCATCGTATTTGTTTTCCTTAGGAACCAATATCGTAAGCTGATGGGTCCACACATGCTCTCTCCATTGCTGCGAGGTCAGCAACAGCGCGTACACTTTTACATCATTGATATCATAGGTATCCCTGACTTCCCATTTAAAGGTTTGATCGCCGTTATGCAGATAATGTTGTAAAGCCGTAGCCGGTGTAATTTCCGACTGCGCCACCACCAACTGGCTATATATTATGACCAATCCTGCTAAAACTATTTTTTTCATCTGTTGTTTTTTTAAAAAGTTATTTTGTTAGTGTGGTTAGTCGGTAGGTGTCAGGTATGAGGTTTTTGGATGACAATGCCTGACAACTTTCTGCCACTAATACCTAACACCTGATACCTGATACCTAACACCTGATACCTGATACCTGATACCTGATACCTGATACCTGATACCTGTAACCTGAGACTTGCTCCCTGCGACCCTACCGTTCCTTCGGCGAAGGATGATTCTTTATCAAATCCAAAGCTTCTTTGATATATATCTCCCCGGTCATCTCCCCCAGGCTGGTACGGCTTACGTACCGGTATCTTTTAAAACTGTTAAAATCCACTTTTGTAAGCATATAACCGAAAGCGTCATTGGTCAACCCGAACAAAAAAGGATGTTTTGTGGGCATATGCCGCTTTACATAATAGCCAATATTCGGCAGGGCCTCCCCCGGCACGGTAAGTACCTGGGCAGTACCTATATTCAGGAGGTTAAGCCGGGTAACCGCAAAATCCGGATCCGTATTTTTTCCCGCAAGATTCAGCGGAGATTTCTTCAGGATATATTTCATGATCTCCGAATCTATGGGCAAATGAATGGTTTTTGAGGTACAGTACAGGTCGGGATCCGCCTGTACCGGCGCGGTAGCAATGATCCGCAATGCTTCATCGGCCAGTAATTCCCCGATCCGGATACATTCCTGCCAGTCGTTGGCTTCTCCGCCGTTTGGAAGCCGGTTATCTGCCGTAACCATCCCTCCCTGGGCGCTGTTCATAAAGAGGGCGATACCGCCTGCTTTCGCTTCTATCCTGTGGTACAGGGGGCCGCAGAGATCGGGGCTCAAAATTCCCCTTGACGATCCGATGATCTCCGGGTGTATGGCATAATTGACCAGGGTGGCTATGGGTTTATTTTTATTCTTTCCGGAAGTTGCAATGGCCTGGATAATGCCACAACGGGGGTCATAAAGATCCGGTGCGTAATAATTATAGGCAATCTTTCCTTTGGCTTCATCCACAGCGATCTTCAAAGAAGCGGGTTCCAGCTTTTTAACGGCTTCATTGACTGCGTCGGCAATCTGCTGCACGCACCAGTCAAGGTACTTTAAATCGGCATGCGATTGTCCGTTTTCATCCGGGAAGCCGTAGGCATCCGGTGCGCTGTGCGTATGCGTTACGCCGATGAGAATATTTTCCGGGGCAATGCCTTTGATCAGAGCTCTTGATTTATCTCCTAACACCGAAGGCCACCCTAAGTTATCAATATTTACGATAGCGATCCGGGTGTTTCCCTTTTCAAGCACCAACGCCCTGGCATACAGGTCTCCGTGCTTAACGGTGGCAGGCTTAGGCGTTCCGATCCCCCCCGAAACCGGCAGTAAAGGGTCGGGTGTAATGACCCTTACTGCGGCGCCGGCTTTGAAGGTTTGGGCTATAGTGTTGAAACTAAAAAAGCTTAAGAAACAAAAAATATATAAAATGCTTCGCATCGTAAGATTTTAATCCGATCGATTTTAGCAAAACGCTTACCAGGGTTTGCCGGTTTCCTGTACAATCCAGGGTTGGGACCAGGGGCTGTTTTTTGCCCCATTGCCACCAAAGTTTGAATATTGGGTTGATTTCAGGCTTTGATTAGCGGCTTCCACATTAGTACCATTCAGGTTTCTTTCTTCTATGGGATAATAAAACCGCAACGGCAGTTCGGGAGCAACGGTTCTGTTTAACACTCCATGTAATTCCGGATAGCCCGTTCTTCTCCAGTCA
This sequence comes from Chitinophagaceae bacterium, assembly GCA_023957125.1. Classification (GTDB taxonomy): domain Bacteria; phylum Bacteroidota; class Bacteroidia; order Chitinophagales; family Chitinophagaceae; genus Agriterribacter. The sequence goes on along the minus strand of JAMLHL010000010.1, from coordinate 119,876 downwards.
AACCAGGCTTCGGCGGCCATGCTCCAACTGGCTATCCATTTTTGAGTAATGATTTGCTCAATCGTTCCGTCAAACGCCACCTCCGGCTGAGCTGTATATGCTTCAGCCTGAGGTCCGAAGCCCCATACCGAAAAGGATGCTGCTATACCCTTATTATAATGTTCTTCAGCGTCCCCTGCATTCCAACCTTTTGCCGCAGCCTCTGCTAAAATGAAATGCACTTCGGCGGCAGTAATTAGTCTTACTTTGGTACCTCCTGCATTACCCTTTGCAAAATTTTTATTTACCCAGGACACATGGGTATTATGAGAGGCCTGCTGAACATCCGGGCTCAGATTATAAGTCTGGGGGGCATTTAAGGCCACCGGCAGACCTACGTAATATGGATTCTGGTTGATATCATTAATGGTAATTCCTTTTGCAGAAATAAAATCACTGGTTATCACCAATACTCTTGGCCGGAGTACACCGTTAATCACCGTATCAAGTACCACCCGGCTTACGTTTCCCGAAAGGTCGGGATCAACGTAGATAGATTCTGTAACCGGCTCCGCCCAGGCAGCAATTCTTGGATCGTTCCTTTCCAATAAAGCTTCAACAAGCGTATTACACATTTTAATACGGATATAATTGGTGCTGTCTGACTGGGGTACTGCATAGGCCGGCCAGGAATCTCCATCGCTGTTCCCCGGGAAGCCCATCGCCGGTTCATCCGCTACGGAAAGAATCAATGGATATTTATCCTGGTTTCCCGCAATTTTTTCAACTCCTGCCTGTGCAACATTGGGAAGCTTTTCAGACAGCCGCATATAATAACGCAAGGCCAGGGAATTGGCGAATTTTCGCCATTTTTTTGCATCTCCGTTGTAATAAATATCCGCAGGGCCGGTTTCACTGTTATAGGATGATTCCGACAAGAGATCATTTGCCTTTTCAAGGTTTGCTAAAATGCTGTCATATACACTCTGCTGGCTGTCAAATTTCGGAAAAGTATACTCGTTGGTTCCTTCATTTGCTTTTAAAGCATCGCTGTACGGAATGTCGCCGTATAAATCGGTGATCAGTCCGAATACCAGGCTTTTCATCACCAGTGCAATGCCTTCCTGCAAAGGGAAATTAAGTTCTACAGCTTTGTCCAGCACAAACTTATTATTCCGTAAAATGCTGTAATACCCCGACCAACTATTGCTGTTACCCCAATCATAATTATTATGTCCGCCGGCCCATCCGTCTTTTTGCGTATGCTGCATAACGCCCGCAATATCCAGATAACCGAGGTTAACAAATGCCTGGGCGGAGCTTGTCAGCACGGTTGAAAGCACCAGGTTGGGATTAGCTTTTGAAGGGTCGGCGCCGTTCGGATTTTCATTCAGTTCGACAAGGTGCTTTTGGCAGGAAATTCCGGTTACTACCAGAAAGGCGCCCATCAGGATTATATATATCTTTTTCATATCGTAAAGCGTTTATGGTTCTTTAGAACGTTACATTTAATTTGATACCTACCGGAATAGTCCAGGGGGTTACATTGTATCTTTCAATGCCCTGTTTAAACTGGATACCACCCTGCGTACCCGTTGTAGGCTGGTATGCATTTTCCGGATCAATGCCTATTTTTGCCTGGGTCCACAAGATAATGTTCCGGCTGTAAACGGAGAAACTGACATCCTGTACTTTTAAGGAGCTTAACAGCGACTTAGGTAAGGTATAACTTAAGGAAAGTTCCCTCAGCTTTATATAAGAAGCGGAAAAAAGAGTCGGTTCAGTAAAATCCCATCCATTACTTACCGCATACAGCAGGGGTATGGTTTTCTTAGTAGTGCTGGACGGGTCATCCATCCCCAGGATGTTTTCTCCGAGATTTTCTATATAGCCTGTTGGATTCCCGTTGGCGTCATAACCGCTGGCATATACGCCCGGCGCAATCAAACCGCCATAAGGAAGATTAAATCCGGCAATACTCACCGGGTAACTGGCACGTTCGGGAGTTGGCCAGCCCACCCGAATGAACTTTCCTCCATGAGGTATAATCAACTCATCCGCATGTGCTACCAGATAATCCCGTAATTCCTTCCCGCTTAAAGTACCCGGATCCCAGAAATTATCAAACTGCAAAGAGGCTCGGCCATCTTCAACTCCGTAACGATAGGTTTGGGAAACGAACTGTCCGCCATTTCTCCAGTCAACAGTGGCGCTTAATGTCCAGTTTCTCCAGGAGAGCGTGGTTTGACCGCCCAAAATAAACTTAGGGTTGAAGTTGCCAATCTTGTTTTTCGTGGCGATGGCATCCAACGCTACCCATTTTGCCCCGTCTTCATTGCCGGCGTCCAGCAGCGGGTATCCATAATAAGGGGAGGATTTGTCTTCAACAACCCGCATCTTAGGTCCGTAAATATCTCCCACTTCTTCTCCGAGGAAAGTATAGGCGCCACCTTTAGCGTCTTCCCAATAAGTAAAATAAGGCATTTCATTGGCCAGTTCCACTACTTTTACACGGTTACGGGTGAGGTTCGCACTGATATCCCAACGCCAGTTCTTCGACAAAACCGGCGTACCGCCCAAAGTAAATTCCCATCCGGTGCTGCGCAACAGTCCGGCATTGATATTTTTATTGGTATAGCCACCGGAGGGTGCTAATTCTGTGCTGAAAATCTGGTTCTTGTTATCTACCCGGTAATAGGTTCCTGCAAACCTCAGGCGGTTTTGGTAGAGATTAACATCAATACCCGCTTCGTATGTAGAAGCTTCTTCGGGTAGCAGGTTTTCGTTCAGTAACACGGAAGAGGTTCCGAGCCTGGGAACATCGCCCCAGGTACCGGCATTGCCTAATACGGACACTAATTGATAAGGACCGGTGTCGTTCCCCGCTTCCGCATATCCTCCTCTTAATTTAATCAAATTAATGGTATTAGAATGAACACCGAAAATCTCATCCAGCAGAACACTCATGGAAGCGGAGGGATAGAAATAGCCTTTTGCACCCGGAAGCGTGCTGGACCAGTCGGTACGGCCGGATACATCAATGAAAATCATATCATTGAAACCCAGGGTAGCCATTTCATAAATACTGTTCACCTGCCTTTTATAGATAGAACTGCTATAGTCCAGATTAGCAGGGAGAATGTTTTGAATGGTAAATACGCCCGGTACAACAAGCCCTGTTCCATTCTTTGATGCGTTTCTGTTTGAACCACCGGACTGATAACGGGTATTTCCTCCTGCTGAGACGGAAATATTGAATTTTCCCAACTCTTTTTTATAGTTGGCCAGGAAATCGGCATTTCCTTCAAAGTTGGCAATATTTATGATCCCATAGGCTCCGTTAGGCTCATTGCTATATCCGTTGGAGATTTTTGTTTCTCTTTTTTCATTATAATTATCCAGTCCATAGCGCAACATCAGGCTGAAATCAGAGTTGATTTGCCAGTCGGCGCGAATATTTCCGTACACCCTGTCCCTAACAAAAGAATTATTTACTTCATAAGCCAGAAAGTAGGGATTGTCAATATTTTTATGGGGCGTACGTACTGCCAAGCCTTCCTGACCCGGAAGCCAGTAATCTGCCAGATCCCTGATATCGGTACTGGGTGAAATACCATAAGCCCATTGCAGTGGATTGGCGCCTCTTTCACCCGCAGGGCGATTATTGGAACGATTCCGGCTAAAATCAACATTGGTACTTAGTCTGAGCTTATCCGTTATTTTTAAAGAAGTATTAAAATCAACTGTATTTCTGAAAAGGTCTGAATTAGGAACAATCCCCTTATTGCGCATGTCAGAAAGGGAAAGGCGGTAATCAATTTTTTCGTTACTGCTTGCTACCGACACGCCATTAGTGGTGGTTATTCCGGTCTGGACAAAATTCTTCACATTATCCGGATGTGACACAAGGGGAATAGCAATCGGATTACCATTTTCGTCTAACGGGCTGTTCCATTGTATCGCATTGTATCCCTGATCCAGTTCAGGGCCGCCGGCGCCGCCTGATTCATCTAAAATCACATAATTGGGATTAAAACGGGGGTCTTGCACACCCAAAGGGTCGGTAAACAAATTACCGGATATGGCTACAGGAATTGCCGGAAAGATACCGCTTGCGTATTTTGTCTGCCATTTCAAAAATTTATACGGTTTCTCAAAAACCGTATTGGAAATTACATTTACCGTAGTTTTCTTTAACCCTTTGCCCGATTTGGTGGTGATCAAAACCACGCCATTACCCGCACGGGAACCGTATAAGGCAGCAGCGCTCGGACCTTTGAGGATGGACACGTTTTCTATATCGTCCGGATTGATTCCACCGATGGCATTTCCATAGTCCACCCGGTTGTCGTCCCCAATCTGGGTTATATTATTCAGGCTGTTGGCAATGGGTACGCCGTCAATCACAAACAATGGCTGGTTGTCATTATTCAGGGAGGTGGCGCCACGGATGATCATACTAACAGAAGAACCGGCCGCCCCGGTTTGATTGATGGTAACCCCGGCCACTTTCCCGGACATCGCATTCAGCACGTTTTCCTGTGCCACCCGGTTCATTTCCTTCCCCGCAACCTCTTCAACAGAATAGCCCAAAGACTTTTTTTCACGGGTAATTCCCAATGCAGTAACCACCACTCCCGTTAGTTCCTGAGCCGTATTTTCTATGGTTACATTTACCGTTTGCCGTCCTGATACGGCTGTTTCCATAGTTTGGTATCCTACAAACGTGAATACCAGAACACTGTTGGCATTATTGACCGTAATAGCATATCGCCCATTATTGTCAGTAGTGGTGGCGTTGGTGGTACCTTTTTCCGTAACTGTAACCCCGGCTACAGGTCCGTTTTCGTCCGTAACCGTACCACGAACAGTAAAGTCATCGGCTGCAACAGCAGCGCTGATAAACAGAGTCAGGCTAATGCATAGCAATAACCTGGTTATTTTAGTCATCCTCATAACAATTGATGATTGGTTTAATGGGAAAAATTTTGTTTTTATATTCAGGAAAGCCATTTATTACTTTTCAAGTATAAGATTCATGGGCACATCGCCTAATCCGGGAAGCGTAATCATGATAGAAAGATTCAGCCTGGAACTTGTAATATCATTGATCCAGTGTGGATCTCTCTCATCAGGATTAGGAAACAAGGCGAGTACGGTACCAAATATTTCTGACTCCCATTTACCGGTTTTGCCGGCAAAAATGGGTGAAATGCCACCGGGGAAGTCATTTAGCCCCTCAACAACATAGGAACCATCCCCGTCGAAAGTATATTTGTTATCCCTGGTATATAAAAAAGGGTTACCTCCAAGTGCTCCCAGCAACATGTTGATGGTTGGATCATCCAGCATACTCATGCCGGCAGTAAGTTCAACACCGTATTTTTTTGTTAGATCAACGGATACAGCCAGCGTAATATCTTTCTGCTTCCAGGTACCGGTTGTCCACTCCTTCTTATAATCAGCAAGGGTTTTCTTCGGCGCTTCTTCCTTTTTACACGAGGAAATTAATAACGCCGGTGCAATAAGCAGTATCAGGGCTAACACCTTTAATGTTTTTTTCATGTGTAATCGGTTAATGTGAGTAAATTGAAATGACGGTTCTGGTTTTTAAATTATCATTATATAACATATCTAACCCTTATATTTTATTAAATGTCAATTATGTTCAAAATATTGTGTTTCAACCCAAAAATTTTTAACATAAATCAATACAAGAGCCGATTTCTTCATTCGTTTAAAAACTAACGAATGTTAATTATATTGGATAAGAGAAAGGGGTAAGCACCGGATACCCTAAGATTTTGAAAAAAATTTTAACACATTTGTTTTCTGAGACTGAGCATAGCCCGGAAGGCGAGATTATTGACCGATTGGTAGTTCATGCTCAATTTTACCGCTATTTGTTCGTAACTCAGCCCTTCGTAGAACCGGAGCCGCACCACCTGCTTCTGACGCGAAGTGAGCCGGGAAAGCGCCATATTCAGCCGGCTTTTTTGCTCATTAAGGTGTTCGGAAGAGATGATGATCTCTTCAATATTGCCTTCTTCCTGCAATCGTTGCTGGTTGTCGTTCAACTCATTCACCACCACTTTGCGCTTGACCTTCTTGAGGATTATACTTTTTAATACTTTCAGCAGATAGCTGTACGAATGATTCACTTCCCCGATACTTGCCCTGTAATGCCAGATTTCAATAAAAATCTCCTGTAGCGCGTCTTTGGCAAGTTCCCGGTTATCCGTGATCTTTAACGCCGCATGAAACAACTTGTCAATGTACGAGTCATATAAATACCCAAGGGCGTCTGCATTCCCCTCTTTTAACTGTCGCCAGCAGGCAGCATCATTTTGGTAGATATATTCAGGCATAAATAATAAAATAAGCGATCCAAATACAAATACAAACTGGTACTGGAATAATCAGTACAAGGTGCTTCTTTCAGGGTTCAATGTTATTTCTATTTTAAAAATTGGGCAATGGTAATTCTTATAAAAAAAATAGCAAAAATTATGATGGAGAGGAGATGCCGGGTACAGGTTGCAGGAGGCAGGTCGCAGGTTGCAGGTTTCAGGTTTCAGGTTTCAGGTTTCAGCGGGGAGAGCGGGTTTTCAAGTTACAGGTCTCAGGTTGCAGGGGTTTCAGCGTTCAGCCGTGAGCTGTCAGCCTAACACCTATGACCTGATGCCCCATTTAACTCCTTTGCGCCTTTGCGTCTCTGCGTGAAATTATTCTAACGAAGAGGCTTGAGGATACAGGTTGTGCAGTGTGCGTGATTCATCACTTATAGACTGATAACTCACGGCTCATAGCTGATACAGGTCTCAGGTTATAGGACAATGACCTAACTCCTAACTAAAAACTCCCAAACTCCCCGGACCATACAACCTGCATTCTGCCTGCCCCGTAACTTACCTTCCCCGTACCTTTGCCGGCCTTGCACCTGGCATCCTGTAACCCACCTGCCCAAAATAAGAAACCGTGGTTTGAGACCATTTCAAACCACGGTTTTGCCGGAATGCAGTTTCTATCAGGATGTACTAAAACGTATAGCGGGCGGAAACACCGCCATTGCCGATATAAAAACTATTATAATAACTGTAGGGATTAACAATAGAAATAGTAGGCCGGATGTCGGCGGATACATTTAGTGGTATATTACCGAATTTATAATCAACACCTCCGGTTGGGAATATTCCAAGACCAAAGCCCGTATAGTAATCGTTAGAAGAAAACGTATTAAAGGCCGTAAGTCCGCCTCCGACAAACCACCTGAAACCTTCTATCTGACCGATCGGAAAATGGTGCTGATAGGATGCAGACCCGGAAAGATTAAACCAATTGTTCCCGATGTATCCGTAAGGACGGAAACCGAGGTTTATTTCCAGCGCCCCGGGCGAGGTTATAAAAGTTTTGTATGAAGCGGCAACCATATCATAATATCCACCTCCCAAACGAATCCCAATCCCATTTTTGTAGCTGCTTCCATCCTGCGCCTGAAGCGTTGAAAAACTAAAACCAAGCATAAATGTTGCACTCAGCATAACTAGTAATCTCTTCATAAAATTCTTTTTTTAAAGATATAAAAATGACCGGCAAATATAGGCAATCACCAGCGCTTAACTATTTATTAATGCATTTTTAATATTGTTGATCCCGATCAATTATAACGGCGGGCATAAAAATCGCCATCGGTAACGTTGAGTTTGGTTGAATAGTCCTCGGTGTAAAGTACCCCGGAAAAGCTACCCTTAAAATACTCGTCCGTTGCCTCAGTGATCCGGATCACCACTTTCGTTTCTATACCGGGAGGCAATGCTGAAGCAAGTTCTTCCATCCAGGAAAAAAATTTTTTACCGTTTTCGTCAAAATAAACCAGGCTGGCGAGCTTGGCCTTTTCCATACTACCGGAAGCTGCAGGCGTATAACTCAGATAGTCTTTTCCGGTCTGGGTTTCCCCCTCAGTTGCCAAAAGAACGGTCATGTTGTTCTTAGCGCTGTTCAACGCCTCTTTTAAGCCGGCCAGGGAAGTGTTGTACTGCAGAGAGGTTGCTTTATCAAAGATACCTTCCACCTGTCCCTTATATTCTACCGGGGTCCCGTCAATTTTAAATCGCATATAATAGGCGGTGTCGTCGGTGTCCTTTTTTTTGGAGTCTTTTTTACAGGAGAATACAACGGTTGTGCAACCCGCAAACAATAGAAAAAGAAAAAAGGAGGACCGTCTCATAAGTTTGTTTTATATAAGAAAAGAATGTAAAATATAAAACGCAGGACTGTCGCAAGCCGAAACCTTTCAAAATAACATCCTTTTAACAGCCTTCTGAAAATGTCGGTAATATATTGGTCTATTTGCCGAAGTGGCATTCGGCAAACCATTCAACAACAATTTCCTGAAATGATTATTTTTGAAATTTCCAAATCATGATACAATTCAGAGAAGCAGGGATATCCGATATACCGCTGATCCGGGAGCTTGCACATGCAACCTGGAAGACGACTTATCCGGATATCCTCCCGGAGGAACAAATGAATTATATGCTGGAAATGATGTACAGCATATCTTCCTTAAATCATCAAATCAACCAGCAAAAACATCGTTTTCTTTTTGCGGTGGACGATGGCCGGCCGGTGGCTTTTGCTTCCTGGTCGGAAACGGCAATAAAGGGATCGTATCGCCTGCACAAAATTTATGTATCGGCGACACGACAGGGGAAAGGCATAGGCAAAAAATTGATAGAGCGGATTATCCAAACCATTCAACCCGAAGGATCAGCCGTATTGGAATTAAACGTAAACCGGCATAACAAAGCCAAAGATTTTTATCTGCGCCAGGGTTTCCGCATCGTCCGGGAAGAAGATATAGATATTGGCAACGGATACTTTATGAACGATTATGTGATGCAAAAAACGATAAGCGGGGTATTTTGAAAATTTGATAAGTTGACAATTTGAAATCCGAGAGATCTCTCTGTTTTCCGCCCTACAAAATTTTCAAATGCCCTCACAGCAGCCGGATGCCGTTGGCCTTGCAAACATGGATCATTTCTTCGGGCCATAGCCCTGCACTGATCTCTCCTACATGCGCTTTTTTGAGCAGGTACATACCAAGGCGCGATTGCCCGATACCACCGCCAATACTCAGCGGCAACTCGTCATTCAAAAGAAGTTGATGAAAATGCAGACCCAAACGTTCGTTTTTATCCTTCAGCGCCAGTTGACGAACCAGGCTTTCCCGGTCAACACGGATCCCCATAGACGACAGTTCAAGCGCCCGGTTCAATACCGAGCTCCAAACCAGGATGTCGCCATTCAATCCGTAAAAACCATCGCTGTTGGGCGTGCTCCAATCGTCGTAATCCGGCGAGCGTTCATCGTGGTTCCGCCCGTTGGTCAGTTCGCCGCCGATACCCATTACAAACACAGCGCCATAGACCCGTGTTATTTCCGATTCCCGCTGCTCAGGGGTCAGATCGGGATACTTTTGTAACAATTCTTCCGAATGGAAGAAAGATATCTTTTCAGGCAATTCGGGAGCAATCCCATAATGCTCGTGAACATAAGCTTCTCCCGCCTTTATAACAGAAAAGAGTTTTTCTACTGTTTCCCTAAGATACCCCAGGTTACGATCTTCTGCCCGGATAGCTTTTTCCCAATCCCACTGATCTACAAGAACAGAATGCAGGTTATCCGGGATTTCACTCGGACGAATTGCATGCATGTCAGTATAAATTCCTTCATGAACCGGAATCCCGTATTCCGCAAGCGCTATCCGTTTCCACTTAGCCAGGGATTGAACCACTTCGGCTTCTATGTCCATCGCTTTAATACCAAAACTTACCGGAGTGTCAACCCCATTCAGGTCGTCATTAATTCCGGTTCCCTTTTGCACAAAAAGTGGGGCGCTTACCCTGGATAATTGTAATTCCTTTTGCAAATTAGCTTCAACCAGCCGCTTCAACTGGTGAACAGCCCGGGCGGTTGAAATCACGTCCAATCGGGGACTGTAATCCTTAGGTATGATCATTTTGGGGTACCTGGTAAGTGGCTTATCAGAAAATATCGTATCCATTCGAATTGTTTATTAAAATTAATAAATATTTTGTTTATACACATTTTTTGTTGATGTAATTTAACAATTACAAAGTAAAGATAGATAATTTTTAATAAAACAAATATTTTTTTACAAAATTATAAATGTGTGATAGCAGATATGATTTTGACCGGTTCCGAAAGATCCCGGTAACGCATAAATGACTCTGCCGAAGAAGTGGTCTCAAAAGAGTTCCGGGAACAAAAATTTTCACAAAACACTGATTTAGCGGGGGATGGCGTAAATATTTATGGTCTGTTTCCACCGTAACATATCATCCCTGTGAAGCACCGGGATCACGTTTGCCTCTACATCAAAATCGGCAAAGTAGAACACGCTATACCCATGCCGGGCGATCACATCGTATAATTCCATTTTTTCCGCATCTGTTGCTTTTCCGAAACTCTCTGCTATAATCACGGGTTTGCAGGCATCTATGAGACTGCCAATGGATTTGAGGATCTCCTTATCGTAACCTTCGGTATCAATTTTAATGAAGGTGAATTTGTTCAACCATTCGGGATATTCCCGCTTGAGGAAAGCGTGCAGGTTAACCCCCCTCACTTTTCCGGAATATACAAATTTACCGTGACGGCTTTCTTTAGTGGGAGAGATAGCGCCATTTCCAAAAGAAGCTTCAGACGATACGAAATAATACTCCTCTCCATCCCGGCTTGAAATAGCGTAAGGAACCGGCACTAACCGTACTTTATCCGGGTTGAGCCCGGCGTTCTTTTGGAGGATCTTAAACACGTAAGGATTGGGATCAAAACCCAGCGTTAACCCTTCCAAACCGGTACAAAGGGCCATCGGAACGGTTGTGTCTCCAACATTGGCCCCGATATCAATCGCCAGGTCGCCGGGCTTTATAAATTTTTTAAAGAACTCAACCATCCCGTTGTGTAACCGGATCTCCGGCGTAAGCGGGTTGGTCCAGTTGGCAAACGCCACCTCTCCTATTCCGTCTATTTGAAAACGATCAATTCTCGGAGGATACTCCCGGGTTACCCGGCGGGCTTTTTTTCTGTTAAAAGACGCTTTTAAGTAACGGAACATATTATTATGTTTTCTTTGATATTTGAGACCGAACAAATGCCCGGTATATACCAAATGGTATTTTCGCACGCTCATATGGCTGACCCGACCGCAATCCATTTTCACATTTTCACCCTTCCATTCGTCAGGGCAACGCATCTTATTCAGCAGACTCCTACTCCGGGTACCGCCCTTCCCACATTCCGACATTCCCACATTTTCAAATTCCCACATTTTCAAATTTTCAAATTTCCCACACTATTCCTTCCCCGCCAACAGGTATCCGGTCACGTCCGCAATATCCTGCGGGGTTAAACCCATAACACCCGGTTCCGGCATCAGGCTGTTGTTTTGCTTTTGCCTGCTGCTGATTTTATCAATAGCGATGCTGTGCTGTTGTCCGGCAACATCCCGGATGACTATCGTTTGCTTGTTTTCACTGACTAAAAAGCCATAATACGATCCGCCATCTTTGGTATTGATAAGCCAGGGCTCATAACCTAAAAGAATAGCAGCGCTCGGATGGATAATGGCATCCAGCAAACCGGTCTTATCAAATTTTTTGCCGATACGCGTCAACTCAGGACCAATGCTGTTGCCCGTCTGCCCCATCTTATGACAGGCAGCACAATGATCACCGAAAACAATCTTCCCTTTCTCTGAATTTCCTTTCAGCCCGGCAATACCAGGTATTGAATATGCCTGTCTGGCACCCGGCTGCTTAAAATACTTCCCGGCTTGTACCCTTACGGTCAGATCGGGATTATTAAATATGTTTTCTTCCATATCGGCTTTCAGTTCTTGCGGAAATTTATTCTCCGAAGCAAGCCCTATCAACAACTGCCCGCCAACGGAATCTTTAGCCATCTGCCTTAATCTTGATTTCCGCGCATTCAAAGAAAGGTGCTCGTCCAGCATTGCCAGCATCCTTGATTTCATGGCAGCCAGCTTTTTTTCATAGGCCGTATTCAATCCCAGTTTCTTCCAGTCCAACAACGTGTACCAGTCATTTCCCTGGCGGAATGCCAACCAGTATGCTGCCTGTTCCGCCACATCGGGCATTGGATCTTTTGACAGCTTTACCATAGTCTCGGCAGCCGCTTTATCGTTGATGAACGCGATAGCTGTTATCGCCATTTTCCTGTCCTGTGCCGGAAGTTGTGTATTGGTGGCTCTTTCCAGTAAGTCATGCAGCGCATCCGCCGGGTGCAATTCCCAGGCCCATTCTGCCATGCTCCTGTTCCATTGCGCCGGCGTATTGTCTTTGGCGAATATTTGTTTTATTTCAGGATACACTTCCGCTTCATGTCCCTTCATGGCATCGGCTACAGCGTTCAGATACCAGCGGTCTCCGGTTGCATATTGTTTTACCAGTTGCAGTAAGATATCGCGGGTTTGATCAAACGGTATATCCCGTAAAGCTACAGCCACCTCTCTCCGTACAAAGGAAGATGGATCACGCTGCAACTGCCGGGCATAGGGCAAAATATCGGGCACTACCAGGCGCAAGGCTCTAAAAGCAGTAGCTCTTGTCATCTCATCTTCATTTTTCAACAGTTCCGCGGTTTGTTCCACTCCTTTCGGACCAAGCTGTGACAGCAACCATATTGCTCTCGCCCGGATGAAAGGATTCTTATGGTTCAGCAGTTCACTAACGGGGTGGACCACCTGCTCTCCCTGCTTTTGCAGTTCCCTGAATCCCAGGTAACGTACATTTACCGCAGGATTACAAAAAGCAGCTATTTGTCCCGCGAGGGTAGTGAGATCTGTTTTAGGGGTACTCAGTTTTTTATTCTTAGGCGTAACCCGGTAGATCCTGCCAAAACCCTTCCTGTCCTGCATCTGGTGACCGCCTACCACCGGGTCGTACCAATCGGCGATATATATAGCCCCATCCGGACCAATAGCCACATCACTCGGACGGAACCATTTTTCTTTTTGTGCGTTAGCGGCGCTGTCGTTCCATTCATACAGGGGATTATCATCACTTAAAGACGTAATGAAATTCTCCCGTTCGCCCGGAAGAAAGCCGGACTGCTCCCTTTTGGGAAAATAGCCAAACACAACGTTTCTGCCGGCATCGGCGCTGAGCAGCAAACCACGGTATTTTTCCCCAAGCCCATCCCCTTCATTACGAACAATGCCGGTGGGGGCTCCTGCCCCACTCCTGTCGCCATACGGCATGATACCCGGATCCTCCTGGTGCCAGTGGGCAGTAAACAAATCCTGTCCCGGTCGCTGATCCGCCTGCCAGGTCCGGGTGCCGTCATTACTGAAAAAACCGGCATTGCCTCCTTCAGGCAGCCACGATACTCTACAGGCAGCCACTTCATCATCATTATCGTTTTGCCAGTAATTGCCGTAAGCATCCACGGTAAGTTCATACGCATTCCGGAAATTATGTCCCACCACTTTCAATCCTGTACCATCGGGGCGGATCCGTAAGGCCAAACCGCCTACCCACACTTTGCCATCATCGCTTTTCTGGTTGCCTTCATTCTGTTTATTGTAAGGGGTTCCTCCCGTATAAACACTACCCGATCTGAGATGCCAGCCGCTTTTGTCGGTTACCCGGTGCGGACCGGCGTTACCGGTATTGAAATACCAGTTGCCGTCAGGACCGGCCAAGAGCGCATGGAGGGAATGGTCGTGGTCCCTGCCTCCAAAGCCTGTCAGGAAGATATCTTTTTTATCCGGGCGGTCGTCGCCATCTTCATCTGTATATACAATGAGGTTGGGTGCACAGGAAACCATTACCTGGTTGCCGATCACGGCAATGCCCATCGGCGCTACCAAACTGGTATCCTGAACAAACAATTTTGCCGTATCGGCTACTCCGTCCTGGTCGGTATCCTCCAGGATCATTACCCGGTCGCCTCCGCCATGATGCAGAAACTTCGCAGAATCATTATTAAAATTACGGTAATTCACCGCTTCGGTCACCCACACTCTGCCACGGGCGTCAACATCTATATTGGTGGGATTATAAAACATAGGGGTCTCTGCCCACAGGCTGATCTCCAGATCACCGGGAAGGTTAAAGGGGATGTCGGCACGGAGTTCCGGTTGGGAAGGCTGACAGGCAACGAATAAAAAAACCGCAAAGACAACCGTTTGAATAATTTTCATCCGTTTATTTTTTATGCTTTTAATGGTCTGATGGAACTTCGCAAACGATGATTACCCTTGTGCGATAATAATTTATCCTGCTCCGTTTCATTTTCTAAAACGTTCGCGTAAATAAGAAAGATTATGACGATAGCTCTCTATGATATTTCCCCCCTTAGGATTGGCGCCTTCAATGTGCATCCAGCCGCTGCCGTGGTACCCGGTGTCATATACGGCCTTACTCACCTCGTTCCAGTTGACGGTGCCCCCACCTAACAAAAAGCCGTTTTCTTTCATGTGCAGTTCACAGACATTCTTCCTGCCTAATTTCCTGAATTCGGCAACCGGATCAAATCCCGCATCGGCAGTATTGCGAAAATCAAAATACACTTTCAGGTTCTTTGACCCTACCGCATCCATCATCTCAAGATGTTCCCGGGCATTCAGATAAGATTCAATTCCTACAATAACGCCTTTGGATTCGGCATAAGGCATCAGCGTTTTTAAATGTTTTACGGCGGCGTCTTTTCGCGACTGATCATTACGGAGATCGCTGGCATTGAAAAACGCCAGTAACAACAGTTTTGCATTTAAAGCAGCGGCGGCGTCAATGGAATCGCGGACCCATTCCTGCACCCGGGCATCAGCGTGAAAAGGCACCCGGTTATAAATACCCAAAGCCATACTGGCTATAGCAATTCCGGTTCGTGCAGATTCCTGCAGGTAGGCTTTTTGTACTTCTTCCTGACGGAGATGCAGGTTGTTTTCTTCGCTACCCATATCTACCATAAGACCATCTAATCCAATTTCTTTTGCCACCTCAAAAGCGCCTGTATTACTCCCCTTGCCCAGCGACCAGTCGCAGGCGCCAATCTTAAACCTTTGTTGCCGCATTCCGGCATGAATATCCTGAATTCTATATCCCTGCGCCAGAGATGCCAACAGCAGAGATTTCTTTATCATCGAACGTCTCGTGATCATGTCGGAAACCGATTTAGAAATTAAATGTAATGTTTTAAAATGAAAAGGATATATCCCACATTTTTGCCCCATCTGTGGCATCCCGGTCGGTGAGGACACCGACCGGTAGTGAAATGTAACGTTTTAAAACGCGCTATGCGAGGCGTCCTCGCCTCGCATCCTCTTGTTGTCGCCTCCCGGCGACCCAATCAGCGCCGGCATGTTTTCACCCAACCTTTATCATCTTCATACGGCAGCGTGTTTAATTACCACCTCCGATCCTACGCCTACCATAGCCGCGCCCTGCCAACGCCAACACTAACAACGGCCTATATAGCTGCATAGAATTGTTGCAGTACAAGTGAGTGACACAACGAAAGATCCATAGCAGCACCGCAGCCAGGTACAAAAGGCTCACTTCCCCGCCACTTTTATATTATCATTTCTGTATTCCTCTTACCCTTGTATTACCTCCGCCTTCCAGCGTAAGATTTACGGGCTGATTGGTTTTCCAGTTGCCGCGGCTGAAATCGGGTATATCCACCGGCCTGGAATTTTTTGCAACTGATTTTTCACTCAACGGTCCTATTACACTCCACAACACGCCATCATATACATCCTGATCCAACGGAAGTCCATTCCGCAGGCAGTCAATCAAACGCCAGTCCATCATGAAGTCCATTCCACCATGACCGCCTACCTTTTTTGCTATTTCTCCCACATGCCTTACAATTTCGGGGGTGTACTTTTCATACAACTCCTTTAATTCTTCTTCCTTTATCCATTCGTGACCAAAGGCAATTTTTGCCGGCTCCGGATATTTTTGGGCCACCCCTTTGGTGCCGCTGATCAAATGGATACGAGAATAAGGACGGGGGGAAGTAACGTCATGCTGCAACATGATCGTCCTGCCTTTACTGGTACGGATGACGCTGGTATTCATATTACCCCGGTAAGGCTTACCCGTAAATTCTCCATAAAACGCCGGGTCCTCCGCCGCTTTTTCCTTGGCCGTTTCTCCCATCATAAAATCATTGGACGCCATAGACACCATATAATTCATTTTATCTCCCCGATTGATGTTTAAGCATTGGGCAATGGGCCCCAGGCCATGGGTAGGGTACAGGTTACCGTTACGGGAGGCATTTTGACGCAAACGCCACATTTCGGAATACCCCGTTTTGCTAAAATTAGAGGCCAGCAGGTCGTGAATATAAGCGCCCTCAGCGTGTATCAGCTCCCCGAACAATCCCTGTCGCGCCATATTCAGCGTAAGCAGTTCAAAGAAATCATAACAGGTATTTTCCAGCATCATGCAATGCTTCCTGGTTTTTTCAGAAGTCTCCACCAACTGCCAGCATTGATCTACCGTAATGGCAATGGGTACTTCAGATACGGCATGTTTTCCATGCTGCATGGCATAAACGGCCATGGGCGTATGCAGGGGCCACGGCGTGCAGATGTACACCAGGTCAATATCGTTGCTTTCGCAAAGCGCCTTCCAGCCTTCCTCCCCGGTATATTCCCCGGCTTTTGGCCAACCCCTGGCGGCTATTTTTTCCTGGGCCAAGGGGATCCTTTCGGGGCGGTTATCACAGAGGGCCACAATTTGGGCGTCTTCAATGAACGACAGGCGGCCCACCGCGCCGGAGCCACGATTTCCTAACCCGATAATGCCAATCCGTACTTTTTCAATTTTCGGCGCCGCATAGCCGCTCATATTGAACCGGGGCTTCTGAGAAGCTTGCATCAGATGATCTTCCCGGTCAGGGATGTCTTTTCCAAATGCCGGAAGCCCGGCCGCCAAAGCACCGGAACCTAAAGTTACATTGCGTAAAAAATTTCTTCTATTGGATGCCATAAAGGAATTGATTAAATGATCAAATATTTAAACGAATATCCCCAATTTTGGTTAATAAAAAAGGGGGACTGAAATTCAGGGTGCGGTTTAGATAATAACTTTACATTTCAGCGCGGGGATTCGATATCTTTCGGGCGAAGAATACATGATACCAGGATAAAAAATCCCATAAAACACGATCATTTTATGAAATATACACTTGAGGTAATTGCTTTCGACATAGCGTCTGTTTTACTTGCCCAACAATCCGGCGCACAGCGTATAGAGCTATGTGATAATCCTGCGGATGGCGGCACAACTCAAAGCTATGGTACCATTAAAACCGCGAGAGAAAAAACAACGCTTCAACTTTACCCCATCATCCGCCCGAGGGGCGGAGACTTTTTATATTCCGATGAGGCCTTTGAGGTTATGAAAAGAGATGTGGCTCTGTGTAAAGAATTAGGCTGCGATGGCGTGGTGATCGGAATACTGAATGCCGATGGCAGCATTGATAAAAAACGTACGGCCATCCTGGTGGAAACCGCCTATCCTTTGGGCGTTACCTTTCACCGGGCGTTTGACCGGACAGCCAACCCGTTTGAGGCGCTGGAAGATGTAATCGGCTGCGGTTGCCAACGGATCCTTACCAGCGGACTAAAGCCTGCTGCTGCTGAAGGATGGGATACCATTGCCCGATTGATCAAACAGGCCGATGACCGGATCATTATTATGCCGGGTTCAGGCATCCGGGCCGACAATATCGCCTCAATAGCCCAAAAAACCGGGGCAACGGAATTTCACGCTTCTGCACGGATCACTGTTCCTTCAGCAATGGAATACCTCAACCCCGGCATGAATGAAACCCTCCCATCCATTGAATTGAATACCAGCGCAGTGCAACAAATGATCGGCGCTTTAAAAAAACTGGAAAATGAGGACGGGAATCAACTCCCGTGACAGGTTTTAGTGTGGATTACCGAGAACTTCTTTCCCCTCAATGCACCACCAGTTTACTTTCTAATACGATGTTCTCAAACGGGATGGCCTCCGCCGACGTTCCTGCATCCAGCAGTTTAAACAACAGTTCTGCTGCCCGGCTTCCCTGCTCATAAGGAAACTGCTCTACCGAAGCCAACGGCGGGGAATCGAGATAGCTGGTGATGGGCCAATTGGCATAACTGACCACACACAGATCTTTACCGATTTTCAGGTTTTTCTTTTTCGCCAATTGAATCGTATCGAGGGCCACCTGATCATTGAAAGCCAGTATCGCAGAAGGGCGTTCCATAAGAGACAATAATTTTTCGGCGGACTCTTCTGTGGCTGCTTTGGAAAGATCGGTGGTTACAATCAGCGCCTCGTTAACGGCGATATTGTTTTTCCTGTGCGCTTCCAGGTAACCTCCCAATCGTTCGTTCTTAATATTCAGGGATAAAGGACCCTGGATAAATCCCACACTACGCCGCCCATTGCTAAACAAAAACTCCACGGCTTCTATCGTACTGTTATACAAACTGCACCACACCGAATGAATGCCGGGCACATCGGGCACCCGGTCGAAATAGACCACCGGGATATTATATTTATCCAATTGCTTAAAATGGTCAATTCCGGTGGTTTCCTTCGAGATGGAAACCAGTACGCCGTCCACCCGGTGCTTGCGCATCGTCTCCACTATTTTCTGTTCCCGGCTGAGCGAATCATGCGACTGCCCGATCAGCACATTGTAATTGTTTTTAAAAGCTATATCCTCTATCCCGCTGATGACCGAAGAGAAATATTCTTCCCGCAGGTTAGGCAGGATAAGTCCCAGCGTAAAAGTTTTTCCCTGCTTAAAACGGATAGCCGTCTGGTTAGGCTCATAATGCATCTCAGCGGCAAGCTTTTGTACCTGCATTTTGGTACGCAATCCAATACTGGGATGATCGTGTAAAGCCCTCGACACGGTAGAAACGGAAATATTCAGTTTTTTCGCGATCTCTTTTATGGTAGGTACTTTCTTTTCCATAATTATTATCTAAGATAACAGCATAATTTGGGGAATCAAAACAAATCATGCAACCGTTTGATTGTTTTCTTTTCCTTTAATTCCCGTAGTTTTAACCCAACCCAAATCTTAAATCATGAAGCGCTTTTCCCTGATTTGTTCTTTTTTGATGTATGTGCTGATGCTACCCGCTCAGGACCAAAGTTACAGCGCCGAAGGCCATCGTTATTTTACAGAGGCCGTATTACAACCCGCACCTCCTTCCGATGCCGGCTGGCAAACACTCCGGCAACCGGTAAATGTGAGCTTTGCGGGCAGTAATACCCGTTTCGTTAAAGAAAAAGCGCCGGGGATTTCTACACAAAAAACATGGCAGACCACTGCCTGGAAAGGAGAAAAAGTGCATACCCAGGTATTGGTTTGGACGACCACCCCGATTGAAACACTGACCATTGAAACGGGAAAACTTGAAAATGCTAAGCAACAAACTATTCCTCCGGCAAATATAAAAGCAGGATTTATCCGTTACCTCATAACGGACGAGTTTGCGGAGGGATGCGGTTATCGCAAGCCAGCCGATTTTGATTCTTCCTTAGTGGCGGATATTATTGATATCGTCCCCGCCATCGCTGTTGCTGCCAATACGGTGCAACCCATATGGCTGAGTATTCATATCCCACAGGAAGCTCCGGCAGGAAATTACAGGGGGAGTTTGACGATCAAAGCGGATAAAGCCTACACTTTATATTATACCGTGAAGGTTACGGATCGGGTTTTGCCTGCTCCTGATCAATGGAGTTACGATCTCGACCTCTGGCAGCACCCTGCAGCAATAGCACGGGTGCATGATGTGCCGCTTTGGAGTGATCGTCATTTTGAACTGATGAAACCCTATTATAAAATGCTGGCAGACGCGGGCCAGAAAAATATCACCGCCAGTATAATGGACGAACCCTGGGGACACCAAACCTATGACGACTTTCCCGGGCTGATCAAATGGATCAAACACCCGGATGGTTCGTGGAGTTATGATTACAGTTTGTTCGACAAATACGTGTCTTTCGTGATGAGTTGCGGCATCAGGAAACGGATCAATTGCTATACCATGGTGCCCTGGGCGCTATCGTTCCGATACTACGATGAAGCCGCCGGGAAAGACACTACCCTCCGGGCGCCTATTGGCTCACCGGAATATAATGCGCACTGGACCGGCATGCTGAAGGATTTCACGCGGCACCTGAAAAACAAGGGATGGTTTGACATCACTACCATTGCCATGGATGAGCGACCCATGAAGGATATGCAGATAGTGATCGGTTTGCTGAAAAGTATTGACCCGGGATGGAAGATCGCGCTCGCGGGTAATTATCACCCGGAGATAGAAAAAGATATTTTTGATTATTGCCTGGCTTCTTCCCTGCGGTTTGATGAAGCCGTTTTGAAAGAACGGATCGCCCAGGGAAAACCCAGCACTTTCTATACCTGCTGTACGGAAAATTATCCCAACGGCTTTACCTTCTCCCCTCCTGCCGAGCATGTATGGCTGGGTTGGTATGCTGCCGCCAAAGGCTTCACCGGGTACCTGCGTTGGGCTTACAACAGTTGGGTAGCCAACCCGCTGCAGGATTCCCGCTTCCGCAGTTGGCCCGCCGGAGACACTTACCAGGTTTATCCCGGCCCGCGCAGTTCGGTTCGGTTTGAAAAACTGATTGAAGGTATCCAGGACTATGAAAAGATTAAGTGGCTTCAAAAAGAATACACCCGAAGAGGAGATACAAAATCCCTGGAGAGATTGAACAACACATTGCAGACTTTTTCCATAGAAAAACTGAAAACCATTCCGGCAGAGGCAATGATACTGCAGGCAAAGAAAATCCTGAATACACATTTATGAAAAAGATTTTTTTTATCGGGTGGATAAGCGTGTTCTTTGGCATATCCTGTAATACGGCGCCCAGACAGGAAGCCGCGCCCGAAGCTATTGGGCCGGTGCCCACAGCCCAACAACTGGCCTGGCATGATCTGGAGTTCTACTGGTTCATTCATTTCGGTCCCAATACCTTTACTAACAAAGAATGGGGATTGGGCGACGAACCGGCCGATGCGTTTAACCCTACCGCCCTGGATTGCAACCAATGGGCGGCTATTGCCAAACAATCGGGCGCCAAAGGCATTATTCTCACTGCCAAACATCACGATGGTTTTTGTTTGTGGCCAAGCAAATATTCCACCCATACCGTTCGCGAAAGCAAATGGGAAAACGGTAAAGGCGACGTGGTGAAAGCCCTGTCCGAAGCCTGCAAGGCCAATGGACTCCTTTTTGGTATTTATCTTTCGCCCTGGGACCGGAACCATCCCGAATACGGTACCCCGGCCTATAACGATGTATATGTCAACACCATGACGGAAGTGGTAACCCAATATGGTCCTTTGTTTGAATTCTGGTGGGATGGCGCCAACGGAGAAGGCCCCAACGGCAAAAAACAGGCATACGATTTTCACCGGTTCGAAAAAGTGATCCGGGAATTAGCGCCTGATGCGGTGGTCTTCAGCGATATCGGGCCCGATATCCGCTGGGTGGGCAACGAAAGAGGAATAGCCGGCATAACCAACTGGAACCTGTTGGATACCGCCGGGTTTACCAGGGGAGCGGGAGGACCGCCATCCGATACGTTGAACCAGGGAAACGTGAACGGCAAAAACTGGATCCCGGCTGAATGTGATGTGAGCATCCGCCCGGGATGGTTCTATCACCCGGAAGAAGACGGGCAAGTAAAAACTGCCGAACAATTATTTGATCTCTACCTGAAATCCGTTGGCCGCGGCTCTTCTTTTTTGCTAAACGTACCCCCCGACAGAAGAGGGCTGATACACACCAACGATTCGGCTGCCCTTGTGGGATTCAAAAAATACCGTGACGAAAGTTTTGCTGACAATCTTTTTAAAAATATCCGTCTCCGTTATACCGATAAGGCGGGCGAATCAGTTGAAGAAAACTTCAGTAATGGTTTTGATAAACAATTCATCAACACCGGCGGCGATAAAAACCTCATTACGGTTACGCCAGCTAAGGAAGAAACCATCAATTGCATTTTGCTGAAGGAATATATCCCGTTAGGGCAAAGCATCAAACAATTTAAATGCTTGTTGAAGAACGGTGATGCCGTGGTAAAAACCATCGAAGCTACCACCATGGGGCATAAACGGCTGCTCACCTTTGAAGCCACGCCCGTTACTTCGCTGGACATTGTTATTGAAGATACCAAAGGCAACGCGCTGATCAGCGATATTGCAGCCTACCGGATACCGGATCAACTGGTAGAAAAATAGCCGTAATTTCGGGGGTTTTGTAACCTTGCGTAAATTTAAATCTATGTCAACAGAAATAAAATGTCCGCAATGCGGCACCCCCTTCCAGATGGAAGATGCGGTAGCGGAAGACTATAAGAAGGAATTGCGGGAAAAGATGACGGAATACCTGAAGCAGAAGGAGGGCGAACACAAAAAAGCACAGGAGGAGTTCCTCCGGAAAGAGCAATTGCTGCAACAACAACTGCAACAAAAAGACACGGATTATATCAATAAATTAACCGATGAAAAGTTAAAACTGCAGAAATCGCTCGAAGAAGACCTCCGGAAAAGCATACAATCCGATTTCGAAAACCGGCTTCAACTTTTACAACAATCCAACCACGACAATGAAATCAAACTAAAACAGGCCCGTGAAAAGGAACTGGAATTTCTGAAAAAAGAACAGACGTTAAAAAATAGAGAGCAGGAGATGGAGATCAGGGTACAACAGGAATTACTGGCCGAACGGAAAAAAATAACGGAAGATGTACGAAAATTAGAAGAACAGCGCATTACCGCCAAAGAAACCGAATACCAGATGAAAATGAAGGAACTGGAGCTGCAACTGGAAGGCCAGAAAAGGTTGGTGGATGAGATGAAACGTAAAGCCGAGCAGGGCTCGATGCAGATGCAGGGCGAGGTGCAGGAACTGTTGTTGGAAGAGTTGCTGCGGAACAGCTTTCCTTTTGACCTGGTTGAAGAAGTAGCTAAAGGGGTAAGAGGAGCCGATTGTATTCAAACTATCCGGAACCAGTTTGGCCAGGAGTGTGGAAAAATTATCTACGAAAGCAAAAGAGCGCAGCATTTTTCCAACGACTGGATTGAGAAGCTGAAAGCCGAGATGCGGGCCCGGGGAGCGGAGGTAGCCGTTATCGTTACCCAGGCTATGCCAAAAGATATGGCCCATTTTGGGGAAAAGCAGGGAGTATGGATTTGCAGCTTCGCAGAAGTAAACGCTTTGGCACACATTATGCGGGACAGTATTATCAGGGTATATAATGCTTCCCGGTCGCAGGAAAACAAGGGCGATAAAATGCATTTATTGTACGATTATCTTACCGGGCAGGAGTTTGCAGAGCAGTGGAAAGCCATCAGAGAAGGATTTTTATCTATGCGTATTTCCATTCAGAAAGAGAGGGATGCCATGGAAAAACTATGGAAAGCGAGAGAAAAGCAACTGGAAAAGGTGTTAATCAATGCCTCCCATGTGCGGGGATCCATTGAAGGCATTGCCGGGCAGGATTCCATAGACCTTAATTTGCTGGAAGACGGGAGGGAAGATAATTTATTGGATAGCTAAAACGTTATAGGCTACCAAGAAGACGGAATGGTTATCTGGATAATTTTAATCATATTAGTGGTAATTGCAATTTGGAAATTAATACCCAATTCGAGGTATGCGCTCACCGATTCCACCGATCAGCAGGGGCATGATAAAGTTTCGCAGGACGAAACGCCCATCAAATGTCCCCTGGTTTATAACGGCAATGAGCTTGAGTTTTCAGACCATGTATTGCACGCCGTTTTAACACGTCATTTTCCTTATTACAATCGCCTGCTTGATATTGACCAGGAGAAATTTTTGAGCCGCTTAAAAAGATTTATCAACACCAAAATATTTGTTATCCACGACAAAAAAGGATACCGTGAAATGCCGATCCTCATCAGCGCAGCGGCTATCCAGTTGACCTTCGGTTTGAAAAAATACCTGCTTTCTCATTTCAACATTATCCAGGTTTTTCCCGAAGCTTTTGTTGGATTGGAGCCTTTCCGGATCCTCATCGGCAATGTAACGGGCAATACGATCAATATTGCCTGGAAGCAATTTTTAGAGGGTTACAAAAATAAATACGATCTGCAGAACGTAGGACTGCACGAAATGGCCCATGCTCTGTATTACCAGAATTTTGAGACCGAATTGAGTGTTGATAAAACTTTCAAAGACTCCTTCCGGAAATTCAACTCTATCGGCGACAAGATCTATAATGTAGAAAAGATCCTTACCATCGGACTGTATTCCGAATATGCTATCAAAGACTTCCAGGAATTCTGGGCGGAAACCATAGAAATTTATTTCAAAAGCCCCGACAGGCTGCACCTGCATTACCCCGACCTGTACCAGGTGCTGTGCGACCTGCTCAACCAGGATCCCCTTCGGTATCCCAACCATTTGTTTGAGGTGGAACAGGCGTGAGGGGCTTGGCCACGCTCAACGTCAGCTTATTGGCATTACGGGGAAAGACCCTAATTGCGGTAATCAACCCAACCTGATGAACATTTCCTCAGGGGCGTTTATCAAAACCTTATTGGGGAAGCTGATTAGGATACGCTCTCCCTCGTTTTTGTAATTTGCATGAATCGCCTGTCCATTCAATGTGACTGAAATCGCTTTTATTTTTTTCTGTAGCAGATTTTCAAAGGAAAGCGTTCTCAACAACAGGGAGCCATATTTAAGCCGGATAGCATGTTGTTGCCGGCCATCCATTTTGCTCTGGCAATAAGCACCCCAGCCTTCTGCTGCTGTAAAAGCTGATTTAAAATCTTCCTTATCCCATCCCGGAGAAAACCCCAGAAACCCCTTTGGTCCGTGATACTCAAAACCACAGGCTGTTATGAATGTTCCATAGCTTGCCATGGCACGGGCATAATGATCGCTGCACTCAATTTCATTATAGGGATTTCTTTTGGCAGCATGATAGCGGTCGTGTATTGCTCTTGTTATCACCAATGCTTCATCTGTCATTCCTTCCGCCATCATGTGGCTGGCAACCTGGTGCTCAAACCCTGTCATGCACTCATGAAAATAACCCAACTGCCATGTAACATTATCACCATAAGGTTTGGGTTCATTGTGCGGGTTAGTATTCATGATCAAACCCGCTTCGCCGGGCAATGCATAAGGTCTTCCGCCGGTATGCGTTTTAATGTAAGGACCGACATCGGGTGCGAAATTGTATTTCCACAACGAGCGCAGCGCCGACAGGGTCTTTTCTTTATCCCATAATCTTCCAAGCCCCACCTGCCATGCCCAGCTTTGCCCGTACACCTGGTCTATATGACAGGTGTTGTAGGAGCCTAATCTTTTTCTTCCCTGCACTGCATCCGGACGATGAATAAAATATTCCCCGTTAAATAATTTTTCAGCCATGTTCCTGCTGCCTTTTTCAACATACTGCCTACAGGTTTTTGCAAATGCGTCATCGTGCATCTCCTCTGCCATCAACTGGGCTGCCTTTGCCGCAGCAATGCACAAGCCAACTATCCATGCGATCTCTCCTTCCCATACTGCATCAAGTGTATTTTCCATGGGCGTATCCGTCATGCCATCGCCATTTTTATCCTGCGCCAGCATAAAGGATACCGCTTTTTTGATATTACTCCAGTTACTACGCAGGAATCTATCATCATTGCTCATCTGGTGCTCCCGGTAAATACGCAGTATAGTGCCTGCCTGTCCGTCAATAGCGGGCCGTGTTTCATATTCAGCACGAAATATTATACCGCCATTTTCCTGCATAGCAATACCAAGGTCTGTCCTTTGCCGCGCGTCTCTTTCAAGCGATGGGAAAATCCTGCCCATAGCCTGTGCATACTGCCATACATGCGTGCAGGTGCCTTCGCAGGCGTTTACCCCTTCCCAGCCCCAGAAACGATCGTTGGCAAAACGATAGGTATTTGCGGTGGCAAGTGTACCGATGTTCAGCAATGTTCTCTCCAGGAACCAGAAGGGCAGTGTGGAATCATAATATGTTTCCTGCCACAATAAAGTTTGAGTGTACAACCGGTTAAAATTCTGTGCGATATATGCCCCCACCTCATAGGCGTCGTTAAAACGTTTACCATAATAATAGCTGCCTTTTGTTTCGGGAAGCTTATCCAGCCTCTTAGACAGAGGATGATCAAAATGCCAGCTTATGATATAGTTTGATTCAATCGTATTACCCGGTTCGATGTGCTGCGAAATACCAATGCTGCCGGTCAATTTTTTACCGGCGCTTATTGTACTCGCTTCATCTTTCTTTTGACGAAAGAAATCAACATCTACCGGGTATGGTTGCGCATTTGTATTAAGGGTTGCTCCTTTTCCGATAAACGTGATACAGGTAGTACCGGCATCACGCTGTAAAGCAGCCTCCGGATTTGTGGCATCAAAAGCACCTAATATGCCGGAATGGTTTTCCTGAACGATAGCAGTATTTCTTTTTACACCATCGTTATCAGATGCAGTTAATTTATTAGCCCCGTTTTCCAACCAGCCGATAATGTCAGCATTGATGCTTTTATTGGTTTTGTTTTCTATGCTGATAGAAAATACGGTAGCAGGCAAAGCCGAATTATCCGCATCGAGGGGAATGAATATGGCTCCTGCTTTCAATGCAATATTTACAGGGAGCGCTTCATCTATATAACGCACGGTAGCAACCGGGTAAGCCGCTTCGAATTTTATTTCCTCAAAGCCGTTTTCGTCTAATATTTTGATAATGGTTTTTCCCTCATATTCTATTTTGACTGCAAAGCCCTGCTCCAGCACCCTTTTATTATCGGCCAGCGCAGGCTCTACATAGCTTGCGCCATCGCGGCTGCGGACTTTCACTTCTTTTGTTCCGTCATTCCATAAAATGGTTTTAGGATCAATGCCTTCTCTTTCATCGTTATAAATACCCCAGAGCCATAAGCGCCCGTCGCCGCCAAGGTAAACCGTACCCGCATGCAGACCGCCTGCGGGCATGCCGATATACTTCAATTCATTTTTTGATTTGAGATATGTGGTTGCGGCTCCCCTTTGATACAACGACCTGATCCATGCCGGGTCAAGTCCCTTATCCACCGGGATATTATGTACGGGGTAGCCGGGTATCTCCGTTTTTGAGAACAATACACGGGTAGAAAAAAGCAGGCTCCCTGTAGCAAGCCCGCTTTTTTTAATGAAATTTCTTCGCTTCATACGCTAAAGTAGCGCTATTTCTTTGAGAGAAGTGAGACGATAAACGTGATGGTCTCACATTTGTCGTTTCACGTCTGACATAACAGCAGCGTGCTTTTTACTTTTTATCCCACCATACCTTACTCAAATAGCTGTCGCCATTCGACATCCGGGCAGCAGCAGCATTGTATTCATCCGGGTTGCGAAAGCGCTCAGTGCCGGAGTAGACCCCTCTGCGGGGTATTGTACCATTTGTCACTCCCTGGTTTGGACCGGGGATCAGCTTTGGATACCCCGTACGGCGCCACTCAGCATAAGCTTCATAATGCCGCATGAACAGGCTGATCCATTTCTGGCCCATGATCTTTCCCAGCTGCTCTTCTTCGGTTCCTGAAAGTGTTCCTTCATTGTCGAGATAAGTAGTGATGTCGGCATCCGGTATGTTGTAGGGATCAACCTTCATGGCTGCTTTTATCCCATCCCGGTAAAATGCTTCAGCATCGCCGGGCTGAAGACCTGCCCACCCAAGCAATGCCGCTTCTGCTTTATAGAAGCACAGGTCGGAATACGACATAAAGAGGTAGAGGCTGTTCTTTGAAGCACATATTCAGCACCTCAGTGAGGTCGGTATTCCTTATATCAAGGGAAACAGGTTTAGCCTTCCTCAGGGCCTTGTTCTCGTAGATGAACGAATAACCCGTTTGCTTCTCAATAAGCCGGAAAACTTTTGAAAGAGAAATATTTTTCTCGGAAATACGTATTTCCTGTGAATACGTTTTTGCATTAAGTTGTAAGGTGAACGCAAGGATCAAAACTGCAGTTAGCTTCATAATCAACAGCTTTTTAATAAAAAATTTACCAGAACTCTTCTGAACTTGGTAAAACAATCGTGAATCCATAATTTTGAATGTTTGGGTTTTGAAAATTTGAGTGTGATCGTTTGAATTTTAATTGCCCATCCGCCGGGAGTGTTGGTAGCACTTCCGGCTTTTGTTTTGGCTAAAGCAGGTTATTACATTATTGTATGTATTTTGGTTAAGAAAAAGGGTTTATGATTCTTTATAAGGGGATACGATTATATTCTTCCCTTTAATATTAAACTGAACCTTATGTGTAGTTTCAAGAATTTCCAGTAATTGCCCGATATTTTTTTTACGCTCAATTTTTCCTGAAAGACCTGTTTCCGGAAGCCCCGCTTCATACACGATATTAACATCATACCACCGCGCTATTTGTCGCATAATGGCTTTCACATCCAAGTTGTCAAACCAGAACGCCCCGTTTTTCCAGGCAACTACAGTTTCAATATCAACACCGGTAAGCACCTCTGTTCTTTTGTCAGACTTTGTTATATGTGCCTGTTGGCCAGGGGTCAGGAACACAGTTTTGTCCGGCATATTTACCTTAACTGACCCTTCGAGCAGGGTGGTGTTTATTGCTGCTTCTTCATCGTAAGCCATTATATTAAAATGGGTGCCTAAAACTTCGATAATGCCGCCATTGCCTGTGGCAGATTTTATATTCACATGGAATGGCTGCTTTTTCCCACCCGGCAATACACTTTTAGCAATTTCAAAGTATCCTTCTCCGGTCAGCTCTACCTGCCTGGCGGCATTTTTGAACGTTGTTGGGAATTTCAGCGAAGACGCGGCATTGAGCCACACTTTGCTGCCATCGGCTAATACTATCACATACTGTCCGCCACGGGGTGTGGTAACGGTATTATACGCAACCCCATTGTCTTGCCCACCGGACGTAGCATAACTAAGCTGCCCCTCTATCTTAATGACCTTCGCATTTCCCTGAAGCGCCACGTCTCCGTTCTCCGCTTCGTTGAGATCTATTACGGAACCGTCTGCCAGCGTTAATGTGGCTTTGTTCCCTCCGGGAATAATGTTTTCATTTTTATTTTCTGAGGCCACCGCAGGCGCCACAGATCTGCTTCCATCATTCAGGTAATAATAAGCGGCTGCAGAAACCAGTACTAAAATAATGGCTGCCGCTACCCTGGCAAATCTTCTTTTATAAAATGGCACCACTATACCAGCGCCGGTTCTCTTCAATAATTCTAATCTTACCCGTTCGCTCCATTCATTTTCCTCCAGCGGCAGTTCCCGGCTGAACGACTGCTCGTGGGCTGCCCGCATCTGCTCCAGCATCAAACGATTCGCTTCGTCTTTCCCTATGTAATCCAATACTTCCTCCAGCTCTTCCGCCGTGCATTCATCGTCGAGATAGCGGGCGATCAATTGCTTATAATAGGTTTTATCTTTTTCCATTCTGTGGATTTATTAGGTATAAATCCCGGAAAAGAAAAACAGGGTGGGTGGGGGTGGAAAAAGTTTCAGGTTGCAAGTTCCAGGTTTGGGGGTAAAAGCCCGAAGGGCTATACCTATCAATAGCCCCCAACA
The DNA here is from genome assembly GCA_023957125.1 of Chitinophagaceae bacterium. GTDB lineage: Bacteria > Bacteroidota > Bacteroidia > Chitinophagales > Chitinophagaceae > Agriterribacter. The sequence goes on along the minus strand of JAMLHL010000010.1, from coordinate 90,188 downwards.
AGGCCGGGGGTAGGGCAGATGAAGAACATAACCCTGAAAGGGTTGAATAGGCTGTTTAAGAAGTGAAAAGTCTGAAAAATTAATCAACCAGGCTATAAAGTACGTATAAAATTTGTATATTTGGCCGTACTAAATGTATGTGATATGGATAGTAAATTGACATTAAGATTGAGCGAAAGAGTGATTGAGCGTGCTAAGCAGTACGCTTCAAATAAAAAAACAAGCTTATCAAGATTAATAGAAAACTACCTTGATTCATTAACACGTGATCAAAATAATGACTTTGAGATTTCGCCTTTTGTAAAGAGTATTTCCAGTGGAAAAAGTATTCCTGCAAACATTGATGCCAAAAAAGCAAGAGAAAAATATCTTGATTTTCTAGACAAAAAATATCAATAGGGATGCAGCGGATTTTTTTAGATACGAATATCGTGATTGACTTTCTTGGAGAAAGAGAAAACTTCTATGAGCCGGCGGCAAAAGTCCTGACTTTAGCAGACCAAAAGAAAATTAGAATATATACTTCTCCAAGTTCGGTATCAAATGCTTACTACCTGCTCTCAAAATATGAAAATGCTAAAGTTGCGCTTGAAAAGATCAGGAAATTCAAGCTGATTTGCAGCCTATCAATTATGGATGGTGAAGTAGTTGAAAAAGCGATCAATTCCGGCTTTAAAGACTTTGAAGATGCTATGCAGTATTTCAGCGCCATTGCAACAAACTGTGATGTGATCATTACGCGAAATGAAAAAGATTTTAAAAATGCACTCATTCCGGTAATGGATGCAGAAAGCTATCTTCAAACACTTAAAAAATAACCTCACTGAGCAACAACAGGATGAGGCTGATCTCACCGTACCGGTAGAAATATTGCCTGATGTCCTGCATGGCTTTCATCATGTGTTCCTTCACCGTATTACGCGAAATGCCTAACTCATTCGCCACTTCATCGTATGTTTTATTGCTTTGTCTGCACAGCTTAAATACTTTTCGTCGTTGTGCGGGCAACCGGTTAATCGCATTTTCCAGCAACCGCTGGTATTGCAACCACCGTAATCTTTTTTCGGGGTCGTCTGACTCCATTTCAAACCGGATCAATACCTGTTTCCTGAGCGTTTCATCCAGTGATATCTTCTTTAATAATTTAAAGGCTTTATTGCGGCTTATACGGTATAGATAGGCAGGGAAAGATTGTGCCGGATTGAGGCGATGCCTGATCTCCCAGATTTTCAAAAAAGTATCCTGGATGATATCTTCAGCAAGATCAGGCAGTTTAACAAAACGGATCAGCCAGCTATACATCTTTGCATGATACCTGTTATATAATTCAATGAATGCCTCAGCATTATTTTGCCGTAGTTCCCCAATTAATTGTGCATCGTGGTATTTATCCTTTCGGATCAAAAAAGTAATATTTAGCGATCACAAAATAAAAATAAATCCCCGTTTCTTCACCATCTTCATATCCACCGCATTCTAATCCGCATACTTCCCGATCTCCGAATACAATTTTCTTTTTTCGGATGGCCGGGGAGCGTCAGATTCAACAATGTATCCGGTACGATTGAGTATTACATATAACGGCAATGCATACCCTTTCCCCTGCCAGAAAATGCGTGACAAATCCCGCAATAAACTTTCATTAGCCCTTATATGGCTGCCCCGGAGGTTATAATATTTGATCAGTTCCTTCCATTTCGTATCCTGTAAGTCATTATCCACAGAAATGAACAGATGCTCCACTCCTTTCGATTGTAAAAACCTGTTGAGATCATCTTCGTGATCAAACTGATCTTTGCAGGTAATACACCAACTTGCCCAGAACTCAATAAAAACCACTTTTCCTTTAAAGGGAGCCATCAGCTCTCCGAAAGAATTGATACTGCTGTAGCCCGGTAACAGTTTCTGCTCCGGCAAAAACTCTCCTTTTACCTTATCATAATAAGTATTGGCTTTTTCAATCAGCGGCTCCAGGTAGGCAATATAGCCACTCTTGGGATACTGACTTCTGAAATGATCCGCATACTTCACTAAATCCGAAAAATGCTGTTCATTGCCCAGCTCTGTAAATAAGATACCGGCTTCTAAATATTCCGCCACGGCAGGCAAAAGATTGTTTCGGATGGACTCAAAAGTTTCGTTCAACTCTGTTGAAGCATTACGGGACACCGCATGAACCACTTTATTTTTATTCCGGATCCAGCTAAGATAACTACCGATATAATTACCGGCATAGGAGGTGAACCCGGGGTTGTATCCAAAAGTTTTGAGCGCGGCTATATTATTAACCGGGTATTCCTTATACAGTTCTTCCCATAAAACAGCAAAATCGGCCGGGAAAACCGGGTTGTATCCCGGATGATCTTCCGGAAGTAAGGTTAAAGCATATCTTCCGGATATCACCTCTGACAGCACCGACGCATGGTAATAGTCGAGGTTCAACTGCATAAATTCCATAAAAGCCTTATCTATCTTCTTCTCGTCGTACAGCACTTTAAACAGGTTGAGCCGCACTTTCTTATCCGTTGCTACATGTTGCTCCAGCAAAACAGCAGTGCTGTCTCCTTTGTAACGCGGCACCAGGTTGCCCGGGTAAGGCAGTTCCAGGGAAGTAAAAGCTTCCTGCCCGGCTTTATTATTGCCCTCTATGGCCAGGGGACGCTCCGTATTGTCTTCATCTATGTACAACCGGAGATTATCTCCTCTTTGCACAAAAAGCCGGATGGTAAAATTCATGATCCGGATATCCACAAAACCCGTTTGTGCTTCGGTTAATACAATATGGTAGTTTTCTCCGTTGAGCGTATCTTCCCGTACCGCTCCCCAAAAAACGGTATGATTCACCGGCAGGGTAAAAGCAATGGATGCTTTTTTACCATTCTTTACTTTTAACGTGATGGTGGCCGCCGTTTCTCCGGCATCCGCCGGTGCCGCCAGGTATATAAACAGGAATAAAAAAAAGAATCGCCTCATTGCTATCATACATTAGAGTCAGGAGCTTTGCCGGAAGATACGTCAATCTTTTAAAATAAGCTGAGTGGCCAACAAATCATCCAAGGTATCACGCCTTCTGATCAGTTGGGCCTTATTGTCCTTTACCAGCACTTCCGCGGGTTTAAATCTTGCATTATAATTGGATGCCATTTCAAATCCGTAGGCGCCCGCATTGTATAATACCAGGTAATCTCCTTCCCGGATCTCAGCCACCATGCGATCTTCGGCAAAACTGTCTGTTTCACAGATATTACCCACAATATGATACGGCCGCAAGGCTCCCGAATTGTTTGATATATTCTCAATGTGATGATAGGAACCATAAAACATAGGGCGGATCAAATGATTGAGCCCGCTGTCTACCCCCACAAAACAGGTCGCGCCCGATTGTTTCAACACGGTGGTCTGCACAATCAGGTAACCGGCTTCACTCACCAAAAACTTGCCGGGCTCGAACCATACCTGCAACCTCCTGCCCGTTTTTTCAGCAAAACCCTCAAACTCCTCTTTCACTCTTTTACCCAGCAATGCCACATCCGTTCCTTCTTCCCCCGGCTTGTAGGGCACCTTAATTCCACCGCCGAGGTCAATCGTTTTCAGTGCGGGAAACCGGGGCGCCAGGTCAAACAGCACTTCAATCCCTTTCACAAACACTTCCACATCTTTTATTTCGCTTCCGGTGTGAATATGAAGCGTCCGTATCTGCAGATCCTTCTCTCTGATCAGATCTATCACCTTATCTATATCTTCCACCGGTATCCCAAACTTGCTTTTGCCGTGCCCGGTGGAAATTTTGATATTTCCTCCCGCCATAATATTCGGGCGTAAGCGAACGCCAACGGGGTAACTATGCCCGTATTGATCGGCAAATTTCCGGAGATTGGAAAGACTATCAATATTAATGTTCACTCCCAGACCAACCGCTTCTGTTATTTCGCTGAAAGCAATATTATTGGATGTATATAAAATACGGGCGGGCTCAAACCCGGCGGATAAAGCGAGCTTTACTTCATTAACAGAACTGCAATCTACATTGCACCCGATCTGCCGGATATGTCTCAGGATATTCACATTCGTCAGCGCTTTGCATGCATAAAAAAAGCTGGCGTTGGTTTCCCTGAAAGCTTCTTTCAGGCGAAGATATTGCTCCGTGATCCTTTCGGCATGATACACATATAAAGGGGTACCAAATTCCTTTGCTGTTTCCAGTAATTGCTGATGGGTTAAAACTTGCGGCATAAGATTTGAGGTTTCCGGACTGTTTTATGCTTTAAAAGCCGAATGTATTCAGACTGCGAAAATACTGTAATAGCCTTAAAGCTGAAAGAAAATAAGGATAAGATTTTACCGGGTGGAAAGCAGCGGGCGGCTCTCCGTTTCCGTACCGGGAGAATTAAACCCGGCAGGACCATTTTCTTGTAAAAACCTGTCCCGGCTTCAAACGGATGATCCCTTCCTTATCCTTCAACTGCTGATCGCTGTCAATGCTATCCGCCAGGCCGCACCAGGGTTCTATACAAACGAAATCAGCATCCCGCGCAGCCCAGATCCCCAGGTAGGGAAATTCATGAAAATCAAATTCCAGCTCCTGGTTGTGTTTGGTGCAACGCAAACGAACCATCTTCGACCGCAGGTTTTTCAACACCAGGGCATCCCGGTAAAACAGGGGCTTGCTCAGCGGCAGGATTTTCGACTCGTCCAAAAGAAGCTCGGGCCGGTTTTCTATCAGCCCGGCTGCTGAAATCGGCCACCGGTATGCCCGTTCTGTCTCACTAAACTCCAGGAAATAATCATCATATACCGTATCAGCCGTTAGCGGAATCTTAAAAGCCGGATGACCACCTACCGAAAAATACATCTCTTCCCTGCCGGGGTTTTCTATCTGGTAAGTAACGGTCAACTCATTTGCATCTAATTGGTAAATCAGGTCAAAAACAAAAGGAAAGGGGAATTTTTCCAAAGTGGAGGGGGTACTTTCCAATCTCAGACATAAAGCGGATTTATCGGCAGCACACAACGTAAACGGCATATCCCTGGCAAACCCGTGCCTGCCCATCCGGTATGTTTTTCCCTTATAATGGAAACTGTCATTTTTTAAGGCTCCCACTATGGGAAACAAAACCGGGGAGTGACGTCCCCAAAAAACGGGGTTCCCGTTCCATAAATAGTCTATATTATGTTGTTTATGAAAGAGTCGCACCAATTCAGCGCCTTTTTCTCTGACCACAATGCGCAAAACCTCATTCTCAAAGGTAAACATAGGATTAAAGGAGTTTTTGAGACCATAAATGTAGGTGATTTTTAAAATTTCGGTTCACAATATTTCCGGGGAACGGGCTCCCCTTGCTGTGCAAACTTCTGTTGGCATCGTTCCCCGCTGTTGAACGAAGGCTTTAGAACAGCCACACTCACCCGGCAGAATGCATCCCATATTTTCGCTCCATCTGCGGCATTCCGGTCGGTGGGACACCGACCGGTAGTGAGTTCTACAGGCGGGTGTCTCACCCGCCTGCGAAAATATGGGATACACCCACCCGGCATCGCATTCTGCCTCACTCTTTCAACAAACGACCGGCATCCGGGCCCGTGCAAAACAAAAGATCGAGAATGCTCAGATTGGCCTGGAAACCCAACCTGTCTTCAAAAACCTGCCGATACCGGGGACAATCGGCGGCAAAGGAACTATAGTTTTTCGGCAATACCCGGTTCCGGAAATCCCGGAATTGATCCCCGGGATATTCATTTTGCCAACCGTCAGTAAAACCAATTTCCGTTTCGCACCCCAATTTTTTTAAGACCCAGAACAGGAGATCAAGATTCCAGTTCCATAATAATTCATACCGGGTATGAAAAAAAACAGCCAATTCATCCCTGTAAAACTCAAACCATGGGGAGCGGTTATAAGCCGAAACTATAGATCGCCAATGGATGGTTTGCCAATTCCGGCTGTTGTCAATGCCCACCTCCCGTATCCATTTTCCGGAATGCCGTCCACCCATTATGGGAACGCTCAGATTCAGCAATCCGTTGGCACCGGCAATGACGCAGCGGTTCCGGAATCCCGTTTTTTGCCAGCGTTCATATTGTTCAATTTTTATATAACTACTATTAATTAAATTTTTATATTCGATAATACTTGCAAGATATTGTAAATCAATTATTAATATAGACATATAGAGAATTATCAGTTATCCATTCAGGTTCAGATGAATTTCATAATATAAGCCTGAAATAGCATCCATATATTTATATACCTTATTCAAATAACCAATTATAATATATTGATAATTAATATGTTATAATAAATATTGATTACTAAAAATATTAGATTATAAATATTTCTAAACCGGACAAAATTTCAGTCTGTAAAACTAACAAATTTAGTTGTCCTTTGCAGATAGTTTAACGCTCTTTTTTTCGCAAAATCCTGCCAGGGAGCTATCTTGCACCCTATTGCCGATAATACATGCAGATGAAAATAAAACGGGTATTACACCTCTCCGGGCTATTCCTGGGAATAGGAATTTCTTCCTGTAAGCAGCTTTCTCCCCCTGAATTTATAAATGCCGAAAACCTGAAAATCGGAACAAAAGACATTCTTCGTCCCACCGTTTCAGCGGACATCCGACTGTACAATCCCAACAAATCAAATCTTATTTTTAAATCGGGAGACCTGGACATCTATGTTGATAACCGTCTTTTAGGACATACCGAACTGGATTCCGTCATTCACATCCGGAAGTTGGATACCTTCCTGATCCCTCTCTCTGTGCAGGTCAATTTCAGCAATATGCTCAACAATGTGCTCGCAATGAGCATGAAGGACTCGGTGCTGATCCGGCTTGAAGGGAATATCAGGGTGGGGAGATCCGGGGTGTTTTTTACCCGGCCCATCCGGTATGAACAAAAAGAGAAGTTGGATTTCAGATAATCAGATAAGAAAAAAAAAGCTCCCGAATCATTAGGATAGAGGATCAGGAGCTTTCATAGGATGTTTTTTCAATGGATAACTGGACTTCGGTTTTTCAATAGATCCTGGATTTGGGGTTAGTCATAGCGATGCTTGGATTTTTGGATTTCAATGGACAATTGGATCTTTTGGTTTTTACAACGGATGTTGGATTTGGGTTTTTCACAGAACTAATGTGTTTTTCCTGATAAGACAATGCAGTTAACAACACACTTTATTTGCTAAGTCGGATATATAACGCAGCACTGCGCTAAAATTGCGTACCGGCCTGTGTTTTTTGAGTTTTTGAAAGAAAATCATGGATCTACTACGTAGATATACGTAAACTGCAATTGAACAATACGAAGTTTTACAATGAAGAACCCGGCAACCCAGGCCCATGGAACTGCAATCCCCGCCCGTAGTGTAGCTTGTACCGCTGTACGATCGCCAAACATATTACAAGTTCAGGAACACCCGCAGAAATGATGACGCGCTGCTTCGCCGCTAAAAATACGTTAACTGTTCCGGAGAGGATTCCGCCGTTTGCTCCAGATATAATTCCGGATATTTACCCAAAAGGCGATAAACATGTAGATAATGATAGGCGACCCCATCGTAAGTAAAGACACGTAAATAAAGTGTTTGCGGATAGTAGTGCTGGCTATTCCGATCTTTTCACCAATATAGGAGCAAACCCCAAACACCTGCCATTCAATAAAGTGTTTGAACTTATTCATGTAGCTAAATTAAATAAAAACAAAGAAAATAAAGACAGTTCATAAATGAAACGGTGAAAAACCGCTTTTATTCAAAAACAGAAGTTTGAAGCTTAAACCAAATTCCTTTTTTTAACAAATCCTTGAGACAGCCACCGCATACAGGTGTCTGTATTAATCTTATATCTTTGCCACTTCAAGTCATGCGGCGCGTCTTACAAAATATCCTGCTTTGGATCATTGCCTTGTCTATCCTGAACACAAGCATTGACGCTCCGGATTTTATGGCTCATCCGGTACAATCATTTAGTAAAGACCAGTTTCTCGAAATTGAAAGCATTGTAGAACTGCTGATGGACAGCATCTTCGACCAGTCCCTGCCGGACCAGAAAGGCAACGACTATCCCACGGCTTTGAAAAAGAATATCGTCATTGATTTTTCCCTCCCCGAAAAAAAGAGCAAACTAACCGAATACTATAATTTTTTCAGAAAGCAATCTTTTCCTTACATCTATAATGACGGAGCACTTTGCCCGGGATTCAAATCCCTGTTTTCTCCCCCACCCGATACCATCGCCTGACCAACCGGCAGCATTGCTTGCGTAAATGACCGGGAAGGAAACCGTTCTTTCCAACGGCATTAATACTATTGTCAAAACAAATCATAGCCAAAGAGATAAATCCCTGCGTTTATTCGCTGGCCCCATGGTGAAGGAACCTGTTTGCCTCACAGCACGCCGGGTTCCGGATCCCCTATTCCGCTGCGCAGCAGGAACTGGAAATAATAAATCATACACATGAAAAGGAACCTGTTTATCGTTTTCTTCATACTATCGCCGTTTGTTTTACCTGCACAGAGCAAAGACAGTATTGTTTTATCATTGAAGGAGGCAGAGGCGGCCTTTCTAACAAATAACCTGCTGCTGCTCTCGGCCCGCTACCGGGTGTCGGCAGCACAGGCTGAAGAATTACAGGCGCAATTATATAACAACCCTGAACTATCGGCAGAAGTGGCCGCCTACAGCAATAGCCGTAAATGGCTGGATGCAGGCGCTTACGGACAAAAATCCTTTGGGGTTGACCAGTTGATCACCCTGGCGGGGAAAAGAAACAAAAGAGCGCTCCTGGCAAAAGAACAAACCCACCATCAAACGCTGGCATTATATGAGTTGCTCCGCACGCTTAGATATGAGCTCCGGCAGAATTTCTTTACGGTATTGTATGCCAACGAGCTGATAGAAAAATTTGATGAACAAATACAACTACTGAAAAAAATAATTGATGCTTATGACGAACAGGCTGCCAGGAAAAATGTTCCGCTAAGAGACGCGGTCCGTTTAAAAACAGAATATATACAACTGAGCGCCGACCGGAATGCCGTTGTTATGGAATCCCTTAACGCGCAACAAATGCTGCAACTACTGACGGACACAGGTAAGGTTATTGTTCCCGTAAAGGAGCCGCCACGGGAAAAAGTTGACCTGGTATTGAGCGATCTGCTTGAAAAAGCACAGCAAAACCGAACGGATCTGCGATTGCAGGAAAGCCGCCTGAAAACCGAAGAATTGAATTATCGCTATCAAAAAGCGCTCGCAATCCCGGATCTTACCCTGGGTGCCGGATACGACCAGAACGGGGATTATGTACCGCATCTGTTTACACTCAGGGCAAGTATGGAACTCCCTTTTTTCAACCGCAACCAGGGCAATATAAAGTCGGCCGACTGGCAGGTCAAAGCTGCGGAAGCGGATAAAGTTTACAAACAAAACGAGATCGCCGCTGAAATACAATCCGCCTTCAGCAGGCTTTTAGAGGCGGAAAGAGAATATGCCATCTCACAGCAAAGCTTCGACAAAGATTTCCCCGAAGTGAACCGGAGCGTTATAGAGAACTTCAATAAAGGGAATATTTCCCTGCTCGAATTCATTGATTTCTTCGAGAACTACAATTCAGCCATCCGGCAGGTAAATCAATTGCAAAAGCAAAGGCGGCTGGCCTGGGAGGAACTGGAATACACGGTGGGTGCAGCGTTTTAAACCCGTTTACATTAAAATTTTAAAAATAAGTCATATATGAAACCGCTTATATCTTCTTTCCTGTTATTACTGCCTTTTTTTTTGATAACCTCCTGCAAGAACCACCAGGATGACGCACCCGTAACTTTTACGCTGACCGATACCATGTTCAACCGCATCAGCCTCGACACGGTACAAACGGAACAGGTGAGTTCGGAACTGAAGTTTTCAGGAAAGGTAACGCCCGAAGACAATAAAGTGGCCAGTATTTTCCCCATCGTAGCCGGATATGTAACCAAAGTGAACGTATCCCTCGGAGACCACGTTAAGAAAGGCCAGATCCTCGCGGTGATCCGAAGCACCGATATTGCCGATTTTGAGAAACAACGCCGTGACGGCGAAACGGAACTGCTGCTGGCCAAAAAGAACCTGAAATCGGCCCAGGAGCTTTTCGAATCCAGGCTCAACACCGAGAGAGACGTTGCCGCCGCGCAAAAAGCGGTGGATGATGCCGGTGCGGAACTGAACCGCATACGGGAAGTGTTCAATATCTACCAGGTAAATAACGGCGCCTTCTATAATATAGTGGCGCCCATCAGCGGATTTATCACGGAGAAAAAACTGAACCCCGATATGCAGCTGCCCTCCGGCTTTAGCGAGAGCATCTTCACCATCGCCCAGATAGACGATGTTTTTATTACCGCCAACGTGTATGAAACAGACATTGCGAAAGTGTCGGTAAACATGCCTGCGGAAATAGTCTTGCTGAGTTACGCAGGGAAGAAATTTTCCGGGAAAATAGACAAGATCATGAATATCCTCGATCCGGAAACCAAAACCATGAAAATAAGGATCCGCCTGCCTAATCCCGGCTATGCCTTAAAACCCGAAATGGCGGCTACGGTGTATGTCCGTTACCTGGAAAACAAATGGCTTCCAACCGTATCATCGGAAGCCGTGGTGTTTGACAGGAGCAGGGATTACCTGATGATCTTTCACGGAAAAGACAGCATAGAAACACTGGTTGTGGAGCCGCTTCACACCACTTCCGGTAAAACCTATATTTCCTCCGGACTGGCTGCAGGGGAAAAGGTGATCGTAAAAAATGCATTACTGGTTTATGACGCTCTAAACGATTAAAAGAACAACCATGAACAGCTTCATCCGAAATATCGTAGCTTTTTCCTTAAAAAATAAATTTTTTATTTTCTTTCTTACCGGGGTAATGGTCATAGCGGGCATATTCAGCTTTGTTCACACCCCTATCGAAGCATTTCCTGATGTAACCAATACGCAGATCGTAATCGTAACCCAATGGCCGGGCCGCAGCGCTGAGGAAGTGGAGCGGTTTGTAACCCGTCCGGTAGAAGTGGCCATGAACAGCGTGCAGCGACGAACGAATGTACGTAGTATTACCATGTTCGGACTGAGCGTTATGAAGATCATTTTTGAAGACGGGGTAGATGATTTTTTTGCCCGGCAACAGGTCAACAACCAGCTCAGATCGGTGGATATGCCGGAAGGAGTCATTCCCGATGTGCAGCCGCCTTATGGACCCACAGGGGAAATATTCCGTTATGTACTTCGCAGTGAAACCCACAACAGCCGCGACCTGCTTACTATCCAAAACTGGGTCATCGAGCGGCAATTGCGGTCCGTGAACGGAGTTGCCGATGTAGCCGCCTTCGGAGGAGAAGAAAAGATCTACGAAATACAGGTTAATCCCGCTTTGCTGCACAAATATGATATCACCCCGCTGGAAGTGTACAACGCCGTTTCCAAAAGCAATCTGAACGTGGGAGGCGATGTAATAGAGAAAAACAACCAGGCCTATGTGGTCAGAGGGATCGGCTTGCTGGACAGCAATTCAGATATCGAAAACATCATTATTGAGCAAAACGGGGATGCCCCGGTATTGGTAAAACACGTGGCCACCGTAAAAGAAAGCGCCTTACCACGGGTGGGGCAGGCCGGTCTCAACGACAATGATGATGTGGTGGAAGGTATCGTGATTATGCGAAAAGACGAAAACCCGGCGGAAGTTCTTAAACGTGTGAAGGAAAAAATCACGGAGCTGAATGAAAAAATACTGCCCGCAGATGTGAAGATGGAAACCTTTTACGACCGGGACGTCTTAATGAACTATTGTACGGAAACCATTTCGCACAATGTAATAGAAGGAATTTTGCTGGTAACCCTGATCGTGCTGATCTTCATGTCCGACTGGCGGGCTACGGTTATCGTCAGCCTCATCATCCCCTTGTCTTTATTGTTTGCATTCTTCTGCCTCCGGCTCAAGGGCATGAGCGCCAACCTGCTTTCCCTCGGGGCGGTGGACTTCGGTATCATCATAGATGGCGCAGTGGTGATGGTGGAAGGCATGTTTGTTGCGCTGGCCCAGCTATCGCATAAAACGGGAATGGAGAAGTTCAACAAATTGTCGAAGCTGGGATTACTGAAAAAAACCGGCGGCAGCCTGGGCAAAGCCGTTTTCTTTTCCAAGATCATCATCATCACAGCCCTGCTTCCCATCTTTACTTTCCAGAAAGTAGAAGGAAAAATGTTTTCTCCCCTAGCCTGGACACTGGGCTTTGCTCTTTTAGGCGCGTTGATCTATACCCTCACCCTGGTGCCGGTGTTGTGTTCTATCCTGCTCCGCAAAAATGTTCGGGAAAAAGATAATATTATAGTCCGCTTTTTTAACCGCAATGTAGAAAACGCCTTTGCCTGGTGTTTTCGTCATAAGAAGAAAAGCCTCGTCATTGCGTTAGCAGTCTTGGCGGGTACTCTTTTTTCCGCCAGGTTCCTGGGCTCCGAATTTCTGCCTCCTTTGAATGAAGGCGCTTTATGGGTGGAAGCCAAGATGCCGATGAGTATGTCGCTGCAGGAAACCGTTAGGATCACCGGCGAACTCCGGAAAAAGCTGATGCTGTTTTCCGAGGTGGACGGCGTCTTATCGCAAACAGGGCGAAGCAATGACGGTACCGACCCCAGCGGTTTCTACTATGTGCAGATGCAGGTAAACCTGAAACCCCAAAAAGACTGGAAAAGAAAGATATCTACAGAAGCGCTCATTGAGGAAATGGACCAAAAATTGAAGGCGTACCAGGGGATCAACTATAACTATTCCCAGCCTATAATAGACAACGTGGCCGAGGCGGTTGCAGGAATGAACGCCAATAACGCGGTAAAGATATTTGGAGACGACCTTGAGAAATTAAATGGTCTTGCCGACCAGGTATTAGAGCAGATCACTCCTGTGAGAGGTATCAAAGATGCGGGTATCCTGCGTAATATCGGTCAGCCGGAGATCAGTGTTATTCTGGATGAAGAAAAAATGGCTTTATACGGCGTTTCTACAGCAGACGCACAAGCGGTAATAGAAATGGCCATTGGCGGGAAAACCGCGACTCAAAAATACGAAGGCGAGAAGAAGTTTGACGTACGCATCCGTTACAGCCCCGAATACCGGAAAGACGAGAACGATCTTATGGCGTTGATGGTACCCACATTGAAGGGAAGTAAAATACCGCTGAACAGTATCGCCGAAATGAAAAAAGTAACCGGTCCTGCTTTCATCTACCGGGATGAGAACAAACGCTTCATCGGTGTGAAATTCACCGTCAGGGAAAGAGACCTGGGCAGCACGATCCGGGAAGCCATGAATAATGTGGCACATCATGTTAAGCTACCCAAAGGTTACAGCATCCAGTGGGCGGGAGAATTTGAAAACCAGGTGCGGGCGTCCGGTAGGCTGGCACAGGTGGTACCCGTGAGCCTGCTCGCAATCTTCATTCTTTTGTTTATCACTTTCGGAAATGCAAAAGATGCGGGGCTGATCCTGGTGAACGTACCCTTTGCTTTAATCGGCGGTATAATGGCTCTGCATCTCACCGGGATAAACTTTGGGATCTCTGCCGGGGTTGGTTTTATTGCCCTTTTCGGGATCTGTGTGCAAAACGGCGTGATCCTGATCTCCGTGTTTCACCAGAACCTGCAAAGTAAGATCCCGCTTGACGAAGCCATTCGACAGGGAATTGCTATCCGAACGCGCCCGGTGGTGATGACCGCTTTGATGGCGATGCTTGGATTATTACCCGCTGCGCTTTCAACCGGCATCGGATCGGAAGGTCAGAAGCCCCTGGCAGTAGTTATTATCGGCGGGCTGATCACAGCAACGATATTAACCCTGCTGGTATTCCCGATCATGTTCCGGATCTTTTACCGGAAAGCGAAGAACCGGCGATAGTGAATTTGAGATTGAAGATTGAGTGAGGACTGGAAACAGACTTCACTACCGGTCTATGTGCACCATAGATGGAGCGAAAATTTGAGGTAAATGAAGGCGATATGCCCCGCTATGCGAGCGAGGCGTCTTCGCTTCTCCCGCTATGCGAGGCGTCTTCGCCTCGCATCACCTTGTTGTCGCCTCCCGGCGACTGCTATCGGGAGTTGTCATTAAACTACCCGCTGTAGCCAACAACTACAATGCTTCCAGGTTAACATCTATCCAGGCAATACGCTGCGTCAGCCAGTCTTTAAGATGAGCAAGTTCCCCATCGTAGCTGCCGGTCAGTTCACTGGTAATATGAGGAAGATAGACATTCATAATATCCCATGTTTTAAAATTCTCTATTTGGGATTGACATAAATAAACCGCCATTTCATCAAGGATATCAACCAGCGAATCGAGTTCTTTTCTTTCATGCTGCCACTGTTCTTTTACTAATTCAACAAAACTTACATCCTGAAATAGCCGGTCAAACCACACCTGATTTTTCATCCACCAGCCTTTTGCCAGATGATTATCATTGTAGGTGGTATTTCCAAACGCTATATCAAAATCCCAAACAGGACCCATATTCAACATACTGTTCCGGTCTTTATAAAGATACGTGCTCGTCCAGAAGCCCGCATCGTTATTCCGGGTGAGCTCGTTCACCAAAAAATATTGGGCGAAGCTCACCGGATCGAGATATTTTTTATAGCCGTCCGCCGTTGCGAAATTATCTGCATACAAAGCTGTTTCCGCATTGCTGACATAGTTGCTGATATAATCAAACTGTTGCGTGGTCGCTTCCGACGGCTCTTGCAAAACGAACCTGTTGTTGTTGGGCGTATCAAATCTCAAATGATCCTCTTCTTCGCGCTTGTTATCAGCCTCCAGGAGATAACCTCCCGTGAGGGCGTCGCCGGCTATATCGTCTTCCTCCATTTCTTTAATATCAAGCCTGTTCTTATTAATATCAATCTTTTCCGTAAGCTGGTAATTGCCTGCGTATTTCCCGTTGATCACCAGTTCCGCAAACTGCGACCGGGGGGTGTATTTCATTCCTAAAATTTCACTGATCTTAAAAGCGAGATGGGTACGCAGCAAAGTCTTATCGTTGTAGTTGGCCAGCAATACCCATTTCTTAGCCGCGGGCATGCCCAGCAGACCTGTTTTTTTAGAGAACTTTATTTTATAAGGCTTCTTGGGATAGGAGGCCGTTGAATTTCCACGAATATAAAAAGAGGCTTCGCCGGAGAAAGCGTCAAATTTTTTATCATAACCCGGTTCAACGGTGAGCGTTCCGGTTACCGCAATCTCTTTGCTGTTAATGAGTTTGCCCCCATCGGTATTGATATACAAAATGGGCAGTCCCGTAAACTTTTTGAGCAGCACGACGTACCTACGCGTTGTGCTGTCGCTGGTAAGCGTATAAGTAACGGGCGCTGAAAAATCATTGGCTGTCTGATGGCTCTCCTGGAGATGGTCATTTACACTTACCTGTGCGTCCCCGGTGACATCGAAGCTGGCCACAAGCGCAGACGCATCGGTATTTAAAGGGTAATATCCGGAAATAGTATCATTATGAACAGAGCAGATAATGGATTCTGAGAGATTGCCCCGGTTGTCTTCTGCCGTAAAAGAGAACAACTGAAAAGAAGGGATGGCATCCTCCTCAGCAGGGGGAATAACATCCATTACCCCTTTCCTGCACCCGAAACTGCACAGGGCATATATTCCCATTAATGTCAAAAAGATATTTTTCATCATAACACTTTTTGAATTTGGGATAAAACACATTCCTACATGCCAATCCATGTTGTTCGGTTTAGTTATAAATCATCAATTGAATATCATAGAGCGGGAAATAAAAAAGGCCGGCCGTTTGTGGGCTGTTATAAACCAGTTTACCAAACGAAACAAATATAAAAAAATTGCCTGCTCTCCGGGGCATTTAAAATTCCTCCTGCACCCAGGTGCAACAAAGCAGAATACACCATTTTAATTTATTGAAAATGAATTAGTTAATGACAGTGTATATATAATTGTAGCCGGTTGGTGAAGGACACCAACCGGGGCAGCCGGTAGTGGGCTGTGTCCACCGCTCACATGAAGCAAAGGCCGCGACGATTTTAAATGCATCCTACTCTCCCTTCAATATCTCATGCCCCAATTTATCTCTCTTGGTTTTGAGGTATTTTTCATTATACGGATTAGGACAGATGGGTAAGGGTACGTTTTCCACAATATTCAGTCCGTAACCTATCAGCCCCACCCGCTTACGCGGATTATTGCTGATCAACTTCATGTTATTTATTCCCAGGTAACGCAGGATCTGGGCGCCCACACCATAATCTCTTTCATCCATTTTAAAACCGAGGTGAAGATTGGCTTCCACTGTGTCCATACCCTCTTCCTGTAATTTATAGGCCTTCAATTTGTTAACCAAACCAATCCCTCTCCCCTCCTGGTTCATATACAGCACTACGCCTTTTCCTTCCTTTTCCACCATCTTCATTGCCTCGTGCAATTGTTCTCCGCAATCGCAGCGCAGCGAACCTAATATATCGCCGGTAAAACAGGAGGAATGTACCCGCACCAGCACCGGTTCATCTTTTTCCCAGGTACCTTTTATCAAAGCCATGTGTTCTCCGCTGTAAGGGTTTTGCCTTTCCCGGAAGATCACCAGTTTAAAATGACCATATTTGGTAGGCATATCTACCCGCACTATTTCTTCAATCAGCGAATCCGTTTTTAACCTGTATTCGATCAGATCCCGGATCGTGATCATCTTAAGATCAAATTTCCGGGCTATATCGTGAAGCTCGTGAAGCCTCGCCATAGTGCCATCGTCATTCATGATCTCTACCAGCACCGCACCATAAGGCGCATCAAAACCAGCCAGCCGGGCCAGGTCTATCGCCGCCTCGGTATGCCCTGCACGTCTCAAAACGCCGCCCGCTTTCGCCTTCAACGGAAACACATGCCCCGGGCGCCCCAATTCGGAAGGCTGTGTACGGGGATCCACCAAAGCCCGGATCGTTTTGGAACGGTCGTGCGCGGAAACTCCTGTAGTGCATCCGTGCCCCAACAGGTCAACCGACACCGTAAAAGGCGTTTCATGAAGAGAGGTATTGCTAACGACCATCAAATCAAGATTCAACTCCATACAGCGCTCTTCGGTCAATGGAGCACAAACCAGCCCCCGGCCGTTTTTAATCATAAAATTTATTATCTCCGGGGTAACATTCTGGGCAGCAGTAATAAAATCCCCCTCATTTTCCCGGTCTTCATCATCCACCACAATCACCAGTTTGCCATTCTTTATGTCTTCAACTGCACTTTCTATCGTATCAAACATCTCAAAAGTTTTGGCAAAGTTACGAATTCGTAACCCGATTGCGCATCTATCGAAGATTTCGGGCTATCGGCTATCAACTTGCGCCCGGGTTCTACGAACTTTATTGATAATGGTATTCTCAAATAGTTAAAAAATGAGGCGTCGCCTCGATTGCTGTGTTGTAACAACGGACTATAGTCGGGTAGATCCGGCGGAGGGTAAAACAGAGAGCCGCAGGCTCGGTTCATATATGAAAATATATGTACCTTTCGAAAAGGGTTTCGCCCCGAATTCAAGTCGCCAGGAGGCGACAAGAAAATAATGCGAGGCGAAGACGCCCCGCATAGCGTTTCCATACCTCGCATAGCGTTTCCACACTTGCTTTACACGCGGTCTGACCCTCGTACCTCGGGTACCGACCGCAGGCATTTCTTCCTTTGATTGGCTCAGGGCAGGCCCTTCTATCCATCAGGGCAGGCATTTTCAAATCTTCACATCTTCAAATTTCCATATTTTCAAGTTACCCCCATCCCCATTTTAAAAACTCCGGCATGGCTTTGGCCCAGGTTTCAACATCATGCCGGCCGTCTTTCAGCTCGAGATACCGGATATCCTTATGCCGGTCGTACCCTTTGCGTTCCAGTTCATCAATTAATCCCAGGGTATCATCAATAGAATCAATGATCCCGTTATGGTTCCGGTCTTCCGTTTCGTCAAGCGTTCCGGCTTCAAAGAAGAACTTCAGCCAGGGATAATAACCTCCCCGTCTCACCTGTGCGTGCATGATCCGGTCCTTTGATTCTATATATCCGTCGTCCAGCGCCTTACTTCTCCACCACAAAGAGCCGCTGAAAACCCCCACTTTCATGAATTCCTCAGGATGGTTCCATACCATATCAAGCGCCGATAATCCTCCCAGGGAAAACCCGGCAAACGCCTTTTCCTTAAACCCTAAGACACCGGTACGATTTTGTATAAACGGCAACAATTCAGAGAAAACAAACCGGTTGTACAAACCGGCTTTCGCACCGCGGCCTTTGAAATCCCTGGTTGCCGCAGTGCCATACTCATTTTTCCGGTCTTCCCCGCAATGAATACCCACGCATAACAGGTTGTGTATCTCCCGCCGTTGGTACAGATTATTGAGAATGGCTTCCATGCCTAACTTTCTCATATCCTGCCCGTCGTTGATCAGCAATAAACTCGTATTACTTTTCCTGTCAGTAGCAGAGGGCTGAAAAAAATCAAGGGTCACATCCCGTTTAAGAAATTCCGACGGCACCGAATAAGTGATCGTACACACGTCCTCCGGCATTTTGTTCCTCATAAGTTCAAATATAAAAGATGTACAGATAATTTTGATCCCGTAATGTACTTTTTACTAACTTACGACCAGCAATAAAACCTATTTTAAACTTTCCGGGCAAGTCAGCACGGTGAAAACAACTTTATGAAAAAAATTGGAATTCTGCATGGTAAAGAACGGTCCTTCCCGGAAGCATTTATAGAGCGGGTCAACAGTAAAAAACCCGAAGGCATTGTTGCCGAATCGGTTTCTATCAGTAAAGTGATCCAGGGGGAATCCGGCGGGTACGCGGTAATTATAGACCGCATTTCACAGGATGTTCCTTTTTATCGCGCTTTTCTTAAAAATGAGGCAATCAGTGGAACAGCGGTTATCAATAATCCGTTTTGGTGGAGTGCAGATGAAAAGTTCTTTAACAATGCCTTAGCTACCAAAATCGGCGTGCCGGTACCCAAAACAGTCATCCTGCCTTCCAGGGATCTACCCCCCGACACTTCCAGCGAGTCGTTTGCCAATCTTACCTTTCCATTAGACTGGGAAAATATTTTCAACTACGTGGGTTTTCCTGCCTATATGAAACCTTTTGCCGGGGGAGGCTGGAAAAATGTATATCGCCTGGAAAATATGGAAGACTTTTTTGACAAACACGGTGAAACCGGCGACCTGGTAATGTTGCTGCAGGAGGAGATCGTGTTTGAGGAATATTACCGCTGCTACTGTATCGGTGGCAAACATGTAAGGATCATGCCTTACGAACCACGTAATCCACATCATTTAAGATATGCCAGTGATTTCAGCCCCTCTCCCGAACAGCGCCGGCTGATGGAAGACATCGTTTTACGTATCAACGAATATCTCGGGTACGATTTTAACACCGTAGAGCTGGCCCTTCGTAACGGTATCCCCTACGCGATAGACTTCTGTAACCCGGCGCCGGATGCCGACAGGAGCAGTGTTGGAGATGACAATTTTGAATGGGTGGTGGAAACGGCCGCCTCTTATGCCATTGAGAGAGCGCGGGCTCACGTGGATGAAACGGATAACCTTACCTGGGGTGAATTTGTGAAACGCAGTGTGGAAAAACGTTCGCTGGTGTAAGTAAGGATACCACTATCATGCATATGCGCTATTGCCTGAGAAAAAACAAACTTAAATATGGCTAATCTGAATTATAAACAATTTACCCTGGGCGTTGAGGAAGAATATATGGTGATTGACCCCGAAAGCCTCGAATTGAAGAGCCATGAACAAAAGATCGTTTCCGAGGGGCAGAAGATCATTAAAGACAAGGTGAAAGCCGAAATGCATCAGGCCGTAGTGGAAGTGGGAACCGATATTTGCGAGGATATTGAGGTTGCCTATAACGATGTAATGCTCCTGCGTAAAACGATCGCTAATATCGCAGGGGAACTGGGTTTTGGCGTGGGAGCTTCCGGTACCCATCCTTTCAGTTTGTGGGAAAGGCAACTGATCACCGATAACCAACGGTACCATGAAATTGTAAATGAAATGCAGGATGCTGCACGAAGTAATCTTATTTTCGGGCTGCACGTACACGTGGGAATGGAAAACCGGAGAATGGCCATTCATATTGCCAATTCGGCCCGGTATTTTTTACCTCATGTATTTGCTTTAAGCACCAATTCCCCGTTTTGGGAAGGAAGATACACCGGGTTCAAGTCTTTTCGTACCAAAGTGTTTGATAAGTTTCCCCGGACGGGCATCCCCGATAATTTTGAGAGTATTGAAGCGTACGATAATTATGTGAACCTGCTGATCAAAACCAATTGTATTGACAATGCAAAAAAAATATGGTGGGATCTCAGGGTGCACCCGTTTTTCAATACCGTTGAATTCCGCATCTGTGATGTGCCTCTTACAGTGGATGAAACCATTGCCATCGCGGCGTTGTTCCAGGCTATCTGTGCCAAGCTGTATAAGCTGCGAACGGAAAACATGAATTTTATACAGTATTCAAGAGCTTTAATAAATGAAAACAAATGGCGCGCCAGCCGTTACGGACTGGACGGGCACCTGATAGATTTCGGAAAGGAAGAGGAGGTAAATACCCGGGTACTTATTTATGAACTACTCGACTTCGTGGACGATGTTGTGGACCATCTCGGTTCCAGATCCCGGCTTTCTTTTGTTCCCAAAATGATTGAGCAGGGTACAGGCGCCGACCGGCAATTAGCCGTTTTTGAAAACACGCAAAATATCAAAGAGGTTGCAGCCTATATCCACAGTCATTTTTTAGCAGACTTAGAATAACCGGTTCAACATCATGACAACAAGTTGGAGATGCACAATTCCAGGCTGTCTTTCCAAAAAGGGATCCGGAGATTAAAGCTGGCTTTAATTTTTGTAGTGTCCAGCAGCGAATAAGCAGGCCTCCTGGCAGCAACGGGATAGGCATCCGATGGAATGGGATAAAGAATACACCCGGCTGCCGTCAACGCTTTTATCGTTCCCGCAAATTCATACCGACTGGTACTGCCTTCATTACAATAATGATAGATGCCCGGCAGCCATTTGCTATGCCCGATTATTTTCAAAATAGCATGGGCAAGATCTCCGGCATAGGTGGGAGAACCCAACTGGTCGGAAACAATATTCAACCGGGTCTTTTCTTTCATCAACCGGATCATCGTTTTGACGAAATTATTTCCGTACTCACTGTAAACCCAGGAGGTGCGCAGGATAATGGTACCGGGATTATGAGACATTGCCAGGACTTCGCCGGAAGCTTTGGAGGCGCCATACACGTTTAAAGGATCTACCCGGTCGGTTTCCTTATACGGAATGGAAGAGGCGCCATTGAAAACATAATCGGTAGAAATATGGACGAGGCTGGTGTTCCACCCTACACAGGTTTCCGCAAGGTTTTTTACAGCTCCGGCGTTGACCAGGAAAGCCGGCTCCCGCTCGGCTTCAGCTTTATCCACAGCAGTATAGGCGGCACAATTCACACAAAACCGCGGTTGTATCTGTTCAAAAACAGCGTTCACCCTTTGCTTGTCCTCAATCGGCAGGTCTGCCCTGTTAAAAAAAACAAATTCAAATTCCGGGTATTGTAACGCAATATTCCTGATAGACATCGCCAATTGTCCACCTGCACCGGTAACAAGTATGGTAGGTTTTTCCATCAACGAAAATTATCCTTCAAATTCAAAATGATTAGTACAATCCTTAAAGGAAGGGTGAGAACGGTCTTTGTCGGATAAAATAATCTTTTCAGCCGGAATTTTCCAGTCAATCTGTAGCGCCGGATCATTATAAGCTATGCTGCCTTCCGCCTCCTTACTATAAAGGTTATCACATTTGTAAAGGATGGTAGCATGCGTACTGAGTACGGAAAAACCATGGGCAAAGCCGGCAGGGATCAGCACCTGCAACTTATTCTCTGCGGTTAGTTCAATACTGAACACCTGTCCGAAGGTAGGCGACCCTTTCCGGATATCCACCGCAACGTCCAATATCCTCCCTTCAAGCGTACGCACCAGTTTGGTCTGCGCTTTGGGCGGATTCTGATAATGCAATCCCCTGATAACGCCATAATGGGAGCAGGACTGGTTGTC
This sequence comes from Chitinophagaceae bacterium, assembly GCA_023957125.1. Lineage (GTDB taxonomy): Bacteria > Bacteroidota > Bacteroidia > Chitinophagales > Chitinophagaceae > Agriterribacter. Next base: position 68,017 of record JAMLHL010000010.1, on the reverse strand, counting down.
CTGTATCCAGTGATAATGCAACCCTTCATCCGCAAACAGCCGCTGGTTGTAGCTTTCAAAAAAATAACCTCTCGCATCTTCATATACGACCGGCTGAAAAATAAGAAGCCCGGGAAAATCAGTTTTTATAAACGGCATGGAAATAAATTATAACCGGCTGAAACAACCTGGAAAAGGAAGTGAAGATACGGATGTTCCGCTTATCGTTTTATATATTGCTCGGTATAAAATTGCTGGTATTGGCCGGAGGTAACATGATTTACCCATTCCTGGTTCTGAAGGTACCAGTCAACTGTTTTTTCCAACCCTTCTTCAAATTGCAGCGATGGTTTCCAGCCCAATTCATTATTGAGCCGGGAAGCGTCAATAGCATAACGCAGATCGTGGCCCGACCGGTCTTTAACGAAACGGATCAACCCGGTGGAACTGCCTTCGGAGCGCCCCAGCTTTTTATCCATTATGGAGCATAGTACATGAATGAGGTCTATATTTTTCCATTCATTATGCCCCCCGATGTTATATGTTTCTCCGGTTTTCCCCTCATGAAAGATCGTATCAATAGCCCTGGCATGATCTTCCACCCACAACCAATCCCTCACATTTTCTCCTTTTCCATATACCGGGAGCGGCTTCTCTGTTAAGATATTATTGATCATCAGGGGGATCAGTTTCTCGGGAAACTGATGCGAGCCGTAGTTATTGGAACAATTGGAAATAACTACCGGCAGCCCGTACGTATGAAAATAAGCTTTCACCAAGTGATCGGAAGAAGCCTTGGAAGCAGAGTAAGGAGACCGGGGATCGTAAGCCGTTTTTTCTGTAAAATACCCGGTATCGCCCAGCGAACCATATACTTCATCTGTAGAAACATGATAAAACAACTTGTTGCTGTGATCTTTTTCCCAATATGCACGACTCAGATTCAACAGCACAGCCGTACCCAACACATTGGTTCTTACAAAAGCCAGGGGATCCATAATGGAGCGGTCAACATGGCTTTCGGCAGCCAGATGAATCACGGCATCAAAAGCGTATTTTTTATATAACCCGTTTATTACCTGCTCATCGCAAATATCGGCATGCTCAAAAAAATAATTGGGAAGCCGGTCAATATCCTCCAGGTTTTCCAGGTTACCGGCATAGGTAAGTGCATCAATATTGACAACACGGTAGTCCGGATATTTCTTCACAAACAAGCGGATCACGTGCGACCCTATAAACCCGGCGCCACCGGTTACCGCAATTGTTTTTGAAAATGCTGACATTACAAACTCCAGTATTTTAATTGCGAAAACTTATTTCTATATAATCCCTTCAGGTCTGCAAAAATAGCGTCCGGGTTTGTAATTTCCAGTAAATAATCTTCAGTAAAGTTCTTGTATTCGTTGTGAGGAACGCCCAAAATAACCGCGTCATAATTTCTGCCAATTGCCGGCGATAGCGGGAATCCGTATTCATGCTGCAATTCATCATTATCGGCATAGGGATCCACTATATCCACATTTAAGGAAAAGGATCTCAGCTCTTTCACCAGGTCTATGATTTTTGAATTGCGGATATCGCTTACGTTCTCCTTAAAAGTGGCCCCCATTACCAACACCCTTGCTCCTGTAGCGTCTTTCGCATGTTTAATAATATGCTGAACAATTTTTTTTGCCACGTACACCGGCATCTCATCGTTAATAACCCGCCCCGCCAGTATCACTCGCGACTCATAGCCCAGTTCGCTGGATTTATATGTCAGGTAATATGGATCCACCCCTATACAATGTCCGCCCACCAGGCCCGGCTGAAATTTCAAAAAATTCCATTTGGTGCCTGCCGCTTCAAGTACTTCAAACGTATTAATGCCCACCATATCAAAAATGATAGACAATTCATTCATCAGGGCAATATTCAGGTCGCGCTGTGTATTTTCAATAATTTTAGCCGCTTCTGCCACTTTTATCGAAGAAGCCCGGTGTACTCCCGCTTTTACTACCAACCCGTAGGTCTTCGCAATTTCTTCCAGGGCCGTTGCGTCCGAACCTGAAACCACTTTAATGATCTTTGAAAGCGTGTGCTCTTTATCACCCGGGTTGATTCTTTCGGGAGAATAGCCCAGTTTAAAATCCGTATTGAGTTTCAATCCGCTTAATTCTTCGATCACCGGCAAGCAGTCTTCTTCCGTACACCCGGGATATACCGTGGACTCATAAACCACATAATCTCCGTTTTTAAGCACCTTACCAATGGTTTCCGACGCCTTTTTGACGGGTAAAAGATCGGGCACATTGTGGTCGTCAACCGGGGTAGGCACGGCAACAATAAAAAACTTTGCCTCCCGTAATACATCTATTGAATTGGTGAATTCGATGTCGCATCCTTCAAAGGCAGCGGATTCGAGCTCATCACTCGGATCAATAGCCTGTTTCATCATTTCAACGCGTTTGGCATTGATATCGAATCCTATAACACTCACTTTCCTGGCAAATTCGAGCGCGATGGGCAGTCCCACATATCCTAATCCGATTACGGCAAGTTTGGCTTTTTTGTCAACAATATCCTGGTAGATCAACATGAAGTTATTATTTTTTAAATTCCTTGGGTAATTTGTACAGTTCCTCTTTGGGTAAAGATTTAAAATAATCGTAGGTAAATTTCAAGCCCTCGGCCCTGCTCACTTTGGGTTCCCAGTCCAGTATATTCTTTGCACGTGTAATATCCGGGCGTCTTTGTTTGGGGTCGTCTATAGGTAACGGTTTATATACAATTTTCTGATGTGTAGCGGTCAATTTTATTATTTCCTCTGCAAAATCCTTCAAGCTGATCTCATCAGGATTACCAATATTAACTGGTTGTGCATAGTCGCTGAACAACAACCGGCAGATGCCTTCAATCAGATCATCTACATAACAAAAAGAACGGGTTTGCGACCCGTCGCCAAATACCGTCAGGTCTTCCCCACGTAAAGCCTGGCCGATGAATGCCGGTAAAGCACGTCCGTCGTTGAGACGCATACGTGGTCCGTAGGTATTGAAGATGCGCACGATCCTGGTTTCTACGCCGTGAAAAGTATGGTAGGCCATGGTGATGGCCTCCTGGAAGCGCTTCGCCTCATCATATACCCCCCTGGGTCCTACCGGGTTTACGTTCCCCCAATAATCTTCGTTCTGGGGATGCACCAGGGGGTCGCCATATACTTCTGAGGTGGAGGCAACAAGGATCCTGGCTTTCTTGGCTTTTGCCAAACCCAGGCAGTTATGCGTTCCCAAAGATCCTACCTTTAAGGTTTGGATCGGGATCTTCAGGTAGTCAATCGGGCTGGCCGGAGACGCAAAATGAAGGACGTAATCCAACGCGCCGGGTACATGTATGAATTTGGAAACGTCGTGGTGGTAAAATTCAAATTGTTCCAGGGCAAACAACTGCTCTATATTCCTGAGGTCGCCGGTGATCAGGTTATCCATCCCGATAACGTGAAATCCATCCCGGATAAACCGGTTACAAAGATGAGAACCTAAAAAACCCGCTGCACCTGTTATCAATACCCGTTTTCGCATTTTCTTTTATTTACCGGTAACCGTTGGACGACCTATACTTTCATAATAAAAACCCAATTCGCTGATGGCATTGGCGTCAAACAGGTTCCTGCCGTCAAAGATTACTTTTCGTTTCATGGAAGATACGATTTTCAAAAAATCAGGCGTTCTGAATTCATTCCATTCGGTAGCTATTACCAGCGCATCTGCACCCTGCAAACAATCATACTGATTTTCCGAAAAAATGATCTTATCTCCGACCAGCTTCCTCACATTTCCCATAGCTTCCGGATCATAGGCAGCAACCGTTACGCCTTCTTTCGTCAGCGCATCTATGATTTCCAGTGCGGGTGCTTCTCTAATATCATCCGTATTAGGCTTGAATGCCAGCCCCCACAATGCAATTTTTTTCCCTTTCAGTTCATTGTTGAAATAGGTTTTTATTTTGGTTACAAGGTGGCGTTTCTGGCTTTGATTCACCTCCATTACCGCGTGGAGTATCTTAAATGAATACTGCGCATCTTCGGCACTTTTCACCAAAGCTTTCACATCTTTCGGGAAGCAACTGCCGCCATACCCTATGCCGGGAAACAAAAACCGTTTACCAATCCTGTTATCGCTGCCTATACCGCGTCTGACCATATCCACATCGGCTCCTAATTTCTCACACAATTGTGCTATTTCATTCATAAATGAAATCTTGGTAGCCAGAAAAGAATTTGCTGCATACTTGGTAAGTTCTGCAGACCGTTTGTCCATAAAAATAACGGGATTACCCTGGCGTACAAATGGTGCATACAAACTGGTCATCTTTTTCCGGGCTTTCTCCGAAGAAGTTCCTATCACTACACGGTCAGGCTTCATGAAATCATCCACCGCCACGCCCTCTCTCAAAAACTCGGGATTGGATACCACGTCAAACACCCCTTTTTCCTCCTCTTTTTCGCCACTGCTAAGTGCTCCACCCGAACTTTTAATGATCGCCTCTTCCACTAATTCTGCCGTTCCCACGGGTACCGTACTCTTATCTACAATTACTCTATAATCGTCCGTAGTTAATATTTTCCCCAACTCTTTCGCAACGCCAAGGATGTATTTCAAATCGGCCGAACCATCTTCGCCCGGGGGCGTAGGTAAAGCCAGGAAAATCACTTCGGCGTCTTTCACACCTTCCGCCAAACGGGTGGTGAAGGTCAGTCTTTGCTCTTTGAGATTCCGGAGAAATATCTTTTCAAGCCCGGGTTCATAAATAGTGATCTCACCGGATGATAACCGGTCCACCTTGTTTTGATCAATGTCAATACAGGTTACAATATTCCCGGTTTCAGCAAAACAAGTGCCGGTCACCAATCCAACGTATCCTGTTCCGACTACAGCTATTCTCATTTAGGGATAAATTTATTTGTTTATATATGTTAATACATGTTGGGTAATAAATTCAAGCTGATCCGTTTCCAGTTCGGTATGAATAGGCAGGGAAATAACTCTTTCCGTCAACCAATCGGTTTGAGGCAACCGGTAATCCCCGCCTCCGAAAGAAGCAAACATTTGCTGCCGGTGCACCGGCACCGGGTAATAGATCATGGAAGGAATTTGCTGTTCGGCCAGGTATTGATGCAATCCATCCCGGCTTACGCCATTTAAGATCAACGTATATTGATGAAAAACATGATCTGAATAAGGCGCTATATACGGAGTGGTAATCTGTTCCAGCCCGGAGAACGCCTCAGTGTAACAGGCAGCCGCCTTCTGCCGGGCGGCGGTATATTCATCGAGTTTTTTCAACTTGATATTCAATACGGCAGCCTGTAGTGTGTCCAGCCTTGAGTTACACCCAACCATTTCATGATAATACCTCACTTTTTGTCCGTGATTAGCGATCATTTTTAATCGCCCGGCCAGGTTTTCATCATCGGTAAATAAAGCTCCTCCGTCTCCGTAACACCCCAGGTTTTTTGAGGGGAAGAAAGAAGTACAGCCGATAGTACCGATGGTTCCGGTCTTCCTTTTGTCCCCGTTACTAAAAGTGTAATCGCAGCCAATGGCCTGGGCATTATCTTCCACTATAAAAAGTCCGTATTTCTCCGCTATCCGCATAAGCGGTTCCATCGGCGCCGCATGTCCGTATAAGTGAACCGGGATAATGGCTTTTGTTTTAGCGGTAATGGCTTTTTCCACCTCCTCCGGCACCAGGCAAAAGGTCTTTGGATCCACATCCACAAAAACCGGCTTCAACCGCAACAGGGCAATCACTTCAGTAGTGGCAATATAAGTAAAGGAAGGCGTAATCACTTCGTCGCCCGGCTGAAGCTGCAACGACATCAATGCTATCTGAAGCGCGTCCGTTCCGTTGGCACAGGGAATCACGTACTTAGCCCCGAGGTAACCGGCAAGGCTGTTCGCAAAATCCTGAACCGGCTTCCCGTTGATAAAGGCACAACTGTCCAGCACCTCATGCAACGCCTGATCCACATCTTTTTTGATGTGCTCGTACTGTTGCTTCAAATCCACCATCTGAAGGGGTCGCATATATGATTTTGTTTTTTAAACGGGTGCAAAAATAGTAAAATATAAAGAGGATAAATAATTGGTATTAGTTTTGTAACATATTTCAATCCTTTCAAACGTGATCACATTATTGTACAACCTGTTTATTTTCATCTACGGCTTTGCCATTAAACTGGCTTCCCTCTGGAATCCCAAAGCCAGGCGCTGGGTGGATGGAAGAAGAGACTTTTTTGAAAACTTAGGAAAGGGTTTGAAGAAGTTACCAAATGATAACCGGGTTACCGTATGGATGCACTGTGCCTCTCTGGGAGAGTTTGAGCAGGGCAGACCCGTTTTGGAAGAAATCAAAAAAAAATATCCCCACCTGAGCGTGGTGCTCACCTTCTTCTCCCCTTCGGGCTATGAAAATATGAAGCACTATAAAGATGCCGAATTGGTGCTGTATCTTCCTTTGGACACCAAGTTAAACGCCCGGAAATTCATTCAAAGTATCCATCCTTCCCTGGTTCTCTGGGTAAGATATGAGTTCTGGATGCACTATCTCAGGGAATTGAAACAACGGGATATTCCACTGCTGTTACTGTCGGGTACCATCATGGATGGCAACCGTTTTTACCGGATATACCGGAAAAGTTTACTGGAGTGTTTCACCCACTTTTTTGTGCAGACTGCTGCGTCCGGGCGGTTTTTGAAAGAGGAAGGTTTTGAGCATAACGTAACGGTTGCAGGCGATACGCGTTTTGACCGGGTAATCAGGATTGCGGAAGCGTTTTCGCCGATTGCTTCCATTGAAGCATTTTGTAAAGGGCATAGGATTATAGTAGCCGGCAGCACCTGGCCGGAAGATGAGGAAGAATGGACCCATTATGTGAGAACGAACCTCCATACCAGGTTCATCATAGCGCCGCATGAAACAGACAAGGAGAATATCAGAGACGTGCAAAAGCGATTTCCCCGGTCAAAACTTTATTCGGAATGGCAGGCAGAATTTAACGGGAAAGATCGTTTTTTAGCCAGCGGATCTGACCTCACCCCGGCAAACATTAATACCCTCGTAATTGACAATATAGGAATGCTCTCCCGCCTGTATCATTATGCCGATATCACTTATATTGGCGGCGGATTTGGAGAAACCGGACTGCACAATATCCTGGAAGCCGCGGTGTATGGAAAGCCTGTTTTTTTCGGACCGGTATATCAGCAGAACTTTGAGGCAGTGGAAATGATAGCGGCAGGGGGTGCGGTAAGCATAGAAAACGCCCTGGAACTGGAAAAGGAAATATACACCCTGGAAAAGGATCCGGCTCTGCTGAAAAAACGAGGGGAAGTCGCCCGGCAATTCGTTTACAACAATGCGGGGGCCACCCGTATTATTGTAGATTATATTCAAAGAAACCGCCTTCTAACCAGCTGATCAAATTGCTTCACCGCCGGATGGCTTTCCTGCCATCCTAATTTTAGCTTCAATTCGCGGGAAATCCAGAATTCAGCTTCGGGATAGATCGAGAAACGATTGATGGTTTTTAAGGATCGCTCATACATATTTTCATCTCCGCGAAAAAGCTCGGTGATAAAAATATACCGGTCGTTCACGCCGATCGCTTTTTTAATATCCTTCAAGGGCTCTTCCGTCAGTTTCTCGGCTAATTCTTTTTTTTGTTCAAACAATTTTTCATTCAAAGAAGGTTCCGTTTTTCCTATCACCTCATTGATCTCTTTCGCCCCAGGCTGATGCGCCAAAGTGGGTACTTCCTCCAACACATTAAAAACCGGTACCGAACGGGGTTTCTTTTCCTCCCTACCATCGTTTTCAAAATTGATCTCTGAAGCGGTTACCCCTGGCAAATCCAAATCTTCCGTAGCTGTCTTACCCGGTGATTCCAGCGCGGAGGAAATACCAAATCCTCCCGGCATCATCACCGCTATCTTTTTCCGGTTCGGCTTCTGTTGCTGATATTCGGGCAATAAAAGCTCTGTCTGCAGCATTCGAACCACATGGATCAATTGTTCAGGAGAGGCATTCTGTTGGTATAATTCTCCGAGTTTATTTATTAAAACACCGATACGTTCCATTTGAATACGGTAATTTTGGGCGTATATTAATGAAAAACGGAATGATACAAAATTCCCGCGAAGGTACAAACAGCCTGCCAAAAAATAATCACAAATTTACGTCGTGAATACTTTCCATCATATTCGTACCCTGCTGAAAAAAGATATTTTACTGGAGCTGCGACAGCAATACACATTTTACGGCGTTCTGTTGTACGTAAGCTCCTCAATCTTTCTTTTATACCTCGCGGTAGAACAGCCGGAAAGCCATGTATGGAATGGACTGTTCTGGATGATCCAGTTGTTTATTTGTGTAAACGCGGTGGCTAAAAGCTTCCTGCAGGAAACCCACGGAAGAATGTTATATTTTTATGCGATAGCCGGCGCCCAACAATTTATCATCGCAAAATTAGTGTACAACACGCTGATCATGCTGTTGATGAGCCTGATCAGTTTGTTGCTGTTTCGTTTGCTGTTGGGAAACCCATTGGTAAATTTCTGGCAGTTCACGGGCATTGTATGTATTGGCTCAGCAAGTCTCAGTTTTGTTTTTACGATGCTGGCCGCCATCGCTTCCAAAGCGCAGCAACAAGCCTCCCTCATGGCGATCATGGGTTTTCCCGTTATTATTCCGCAATTGCTGCTGCTGATGCGTATCTCCAAAGCCGGTATGGGTGAAGCCTTTCAGACCGGCGCCTTATCGGATATGATTTGGCTGCTGTGCGGACTGGATGCGCTGGTGATTATTATGGCGGTTATCCTGTTCCCATTTTTATGGAAAGATTAATCTTATGGTTCATTCGTGAATTTGATGTAGGTTTGTGCTATTAAATTTCAGATCGAAGAATGAAAAAATCATGGTGGAAAGCGCTCTGCATTGTCATGCTTTTATATACCATTATCGGCGGATTGCTGATAAACGTGCCCAGGAAAGCCATACTAAATGAATCCATCAGAAATATATACTTCCACGTTCCACTTTGGTTCGGTATGATGGCGCTCTGCGGCGCCTCGGTTTTTCATTCCATCCGTTTTTTACGGAAACCCGATTTAGTGAGTGATATAAAGGCCACCTCTTATGCCTCCACAGGGATCGTTTTCGGAATTTTAGGTATCATTACAGGCGCTGTATGGGCCAACTATACCTGGGGAAAAGCGTGGAGCAACGATATCAAGCAAATAGGCGCTGCCATTGCCTTATTGATCTATGCAGCGTATTTCGTTTTGAGAAATTCAATCCCTGATATTGATAAACGGGCAAGGGTTGGAGCGGTTTATAATATATTCGCTTTTGTAATGCTGCTGCCCGCGTTATGGATCATTCCCCGTATGATGGAATCCCTGCATCCCGGTGGTATGGGAAATCCCGGCGCCGATCCCAGGGATATGGATGCGCGTATGAGAATGATTTTCTGGCCCGCTGCCGTGCCGGGCTTTATCCTGCTGGGTGTATGGATCAGCACCGTCATCACCCGGCTTCGTAAAATAGAAGACAAAAACCTTTTACATGCATAATTCATTTGCCAAAAAGTTACTCTTAGCCGGTTTGTTATTTACGTTTGGCCGATTTGGGGAGGCCCAGGAGAAAGTGGAGATGGCGGATGGATTACGCAGCAGTGGAAAAATATACGTGGTAGTTGCCGTACTTGCAATCGCATTTATTGGATTACTTCTCTTCCTCATCAGTATAGATAGAAAAGTAAGTCGCCTTGAAAAGAAGGAAAATCAAAAATGATACTACTATCCGGTTTGTAACCCGCCCTTAATATTATTGAAATCTTAAAAAATTCAGTCGTATGCCTACCTCAGAGGGATATAGCTTCTTTGGTGCTGTTTTAGCCAACTTCGACAAAGCCGCAAAATTCACCACCTGGGATCCCGGTATTTTAGAACAGATCAAACAATGCAATTCGGTTTACCGGATGCAGTTTCCCGTTAAGATCGGAGAAAAAATTGAAGTAATAGAAGCTTATCGCGTACAGCACTCTCACCATAAAACACCTTGTAAGGGAGGCATCCGTTTTTCTACTACGGTTGATCTGGATGAAGTAATGGCGCTTGCCGCTTTGATGACCTACAAATGTGCCGTGGTAAATGTTCCTTTCGGCGGGGCAAAGGGAGGTATTAATATTGACCCAAAAAAATACAGCACTTACGAGTTGGAAAAAATTACGCGCCGATATACCCACGAGCTGATCAAAAAGAATTTCATAGGACCGGGTATTGATGTTCCTGCACCCGATTACGGTACGGGAGAAAGGGAAATGGCCTGGATATTAGATACCTATACGAGTATGAAACCCGGTGAGATTGATGCACTTGGCTGCGTTACAGGCAAGCCGGTTTCTCAGGGAGGTGTTCGCGGCAGAAAAGAAGCCACCGGTTTGGGCATATTTTACGGCATCCGGGAGATGTGTTCCATCCCGGAGATGATGGAAAAAGCCGGGCTACCGGTAGGGATTGAAGGAAAGCGGGTAATTGTACAGGGATTAGGCAATGTAGGCTATCATACCGCGAAATTTTTCCGCCAGGGAGGTGCTAAACTCATCGCCCTTGCTGAATATGAAGGAGCTATTTTTAAAGAAGAAGGTTTAAACGAGGATGAAGTTCGGGAGCACAGAATGAAAACAGGGAGCATCCTTCATTTTCCAGGTGCCACCAATATAGCACGTACTGCCGAGGCATTGGAATTGGATTGTGATATTGTAATTCCGGCAGCGCTCGAAAATGTAATTAACGGAAAAAATGCTCCCCGGATAAAAGCCAGGATTGTAGCGGAAGCAGCCAATGGCCCGCTTACCCCTGAAGCAGATAAAGTTTTTATAGAAAGGGGAACGCTGGTGGTGCCGGATATCTATCTCAATGCCGGAGGGGTAACGGTCAGTTATTTTGAGTGGTTGAAAAACCTGAGTCATGTGAGGTACGGAAGAATGGAAAAAAGATTCAATGAAAATCAAAACCGGAACATCCTTTATCAAATAGAAAAACTGACTGACAAAACTGTGGATGGAAAGGAAAGAAAAATAATCCTGCACGGACCTGAGGAAGAAGACCTGGTATATAGCGGACTGGAAGAAACGATGATCGGCGCCACCCATGAGATCATTGATACCTGGAAGGCCAACCCCCGAATCCCGGACATGCGTACAGCAGCGTATGTAGTGGCGATCAATAAAGTGGCAACCAGCTATACGGAGCTGGGCATCTTTCCATAACACAATAGAAAATCCGCCGGCTATTTTATATGATTTTAAAGGAAAAAAATTTTGCTATAATTCCCGAACGCTTATCTTTGCACTCCCTTTGGAAAACAATCATTGACAGTTCTATAAAATATCGGGGGCATAGCTCATCCCGAAGGTTCGGGAGGTTTAGAGCATCCCGTCCCGATGGCTATCGGGAGCGGGAGGGTCCGCGGTTAAAAATGTAGTTCTAAAAAATATTGGGAGCATAGCTCATCCCGAAGATTCGGGAGGTTCAGAGCATCTGCCTTACAAGCAGAGGGTCCGCGGTTAAAAATGTAGTTCTAAAAAATATTGGGAGCATAGCTCAGCTGGTTCAGAGCATCTGCCTTACAAGCAGAGGGTCCGCGGTTCGAACCCGTGTGCTCCCACTTTATAACAGAAAGGGTTTCATGAAAATGAAGCCCTTTTCCTTTTTATACTTTCACATACAATCTGATCTACACTTTTCTTCTTTCAGGGTGCAAAGTCTTCATTATAGCGACGATCGGGTTAGATATTCTTCAGGGGTCGGGAATATCCTGACTTGTTCCTTCCATGGCTTTTTGAAAACAAAAGCCCGGTTGGTTCAGAGCATCCCGTCCCGATGGCTATCGGGAGCGGGAGGGTCCGCGGTTCGAACCCGCCCCGCTTAGTTGCGGGGCAAGTAGTGCTCCCACTTTAGCAGTAACGATTTTGAGGAGAGCATCTAAATGTGTAAATTCACGAAAGTAAAGAAATGGTTATGAGTACAGGAGCCGTTACCCCGTGGACTATGCTGGAAGTGTTTAAGAATCTTCCCGAAGGCACACTTGCCCAGGTTATCAAAAATAACTTAGTCAGGGCTGCAGCGCCTCTTGATCAACATCAGCGAATCTTGGGAGAAATCCATTTCCTAATTGGAACTTTCGTAAAAAAGAAGCCATTACGGGTAGTCAGACTGGCTGCATATGACGTGCATCTGGATAAGGAAAACGTCTTTCACCCCGACATCATTTTATCAGCAACAAAAGCCTGCCTTCGATTCAGGAAGATGGGTTATACGGCGCTCCCGACCTTGTGATAGAAATCCTGTCCCCCACTACCGCTCAATACGATTTAAAAGAGAAAAAAAACATCTACGAACGCCACGGAGTGAAGGAATACTGGATTGTTGCACCTGACCCGCTGTCTGTGCAGGGTTACGCATTAAAAAACACTGCATTTGAAAAAATTCCGACGGAAAACGGTAAAACCAATTCTACGTTATTAGATAATATTTTTTCTTTCGAACCTTAGTACCACGAAGCCCCTACCCTTCCCCGAAAGCCAATCCTATTTCTTTCCTGATACCACATTCCCTAAAAGCACCTCCCCTGTTATGTTGTTTAAAATAAAGGTTGAATTATCATCCATATTCAACACCACTACCTTGCCGTTCCGCAGGGTGATCTCTTTTACCCCTCTGTTCTTAGTATGCGCCGATAACAATCCACTCCCGGAATAAACGATCACTCCATCCCTGTTAAATATATGCGCCCGGGAACGTTCTAACAATCCCCGCATCAACGCCGGATCGTACGACGGTAACGCCACATACCACGAAGTACAATCTCCCAGCTCTTTTTTAGCTATCGCCGTCTTGTTATCAGACGCGTAAACACCCAATGAAAGGGCATCCTTATCATTGACATAAAACAGCGGATGCCAGGGGAAATCTTTATTAATCCGAACGGAAAGCGGCTTGCCGGCTGCCTTCACGGGTTTCCTCCGGATATCCAGGATCGTTGGCTTGCCGGTGAGCGCAGTTGTTTTTATAACGGGTAAGGTAGCGTTGTCTGCAAGGGACAGGTTCATCCCGGTAAGTTCGCTGACATATGCGGGATCAAGTTTTGTTCCGTCTGAATATCCGGGTGCATAGAACCAAATAATATCGCGCTTATCCTTCATCACTTTATCGCGGATAAGATTGCGTTGTGATTCGTTCAGCACAAAAGTGTTATTGAAAACAACCACTTTGTATCTCGACAAATCCACCTTATCCAAATCGCTTAAATACACGGCATCAAACACAATCCCCGCTTTCATCGCATTGGTGAGCGTCCAGTTGATCAACACATCCGTGATCACCGTTTTGTTGGCCTGACTTACCAAAGCATAAAAACTGCGGGTATCATAAACCATAAGTACATCTGCATCCGAAACATAGGGGCTGTTTAAATTTTCATCCAGAACTTCCTTTATCTTGCGGATATCTTCCATCATGTCCGGACGGTTCCAGAAGCCATCGGTAATCTTTTGCTTCCTCCACTCTTTCTCTGGATCTATACCGCTTGACGGAAGTCCGAAGTCATAAAACCACATCCCCATCCCCTTCGTAGCCGTGTGCATGGTATTGCGCCTTACCAGGGAGATGGATTCCTTTAAAGAGGCCGCATAACCCGGATCGTCTTCTTCCGTCAAAGGAGGCGCCTGATCCATTTCCTCAAGAAACAACTTCCCGTTTAGCCGGATAGATTCCAGCAGGGCGCGGGAATGGTAGGGGTCTCCTGTGGCTTCATGATCGGGATAATAAGCCTGTGGAGAAGCGAGGTAATCAATATAGGGAGACTTCAGGATGGTATCTATGGCCAAATGTCCTCCGGCGGCTTCCCGCCCGAAAAGGGAATAAAAGTAACCATAAAAAGACCCGGTAATGATGGGTCTTGGCCAGCTTTCCTTTACCAGCTTACAGAAATGAAGGATATCCTCTGCCACCAGTACATGCTGCGCTTCAAAATAATCTATCACCTTACGCTCTTTTTCGGGATCTCTGAAAACGCCGTAGCGGGTGGTGTTTCGTTCAAGGCTGCCCGGCACTTCCGCTGTTTCGAAGGTAACCCTGCCGGATGCCCAGGCTTTTTGCAGCGCCGCTTCGGTTTTATATTTTCTTTTCAGCCACTCTCTGAAATAACGGGTCATCGGTACACTTAAGTCCGGATCATTGTTCATAAACCCGAAATAATGCCATTCCCCGTATACTCCCGAAGCCACCTGGATCCCCACCAGGGCGTTTCCTTCCGGCGTGGCGGAAAGCTCCCGGCAAAACCGGCTTACCATCGCGGAAGCCGAACTTATCCATTTCTGCGAAGCCAGACTGAACCGCGATACATTGTATACATCGCCTTCCAGCCAGGTTTGGGTGGGATCACCTTTCCCGACGGCAACGGTATCTCCATATTCCACGGATTCTTCCGGATGCTTTGCCTGCCACCAACGCGGGGCATTTACGTGTAAGCGCATAAAGATAGCGGCGTCGGGTACTACATCTAATACGCCCCGCAACTGCATTACCGCGGTATCCAGTTTAAAAGAATCATCCGAAAACCAGACATCATCCAGATACACATCAATTTGAAACAGTTTAATACCGGCAATATCGGCAAACTGTTTAATGTTTTGCTGTGGCAGGGGAAACCAGGAAAATCGCCGGTCAACCAAGACATACAGTAAAGGAGTCGCCGGCTCGCCATTGATAAAAACAGTGGGGCGATTGTGGTACATTTTCACCTCTCCCTGCCGTACTTCATATTTTTGACCGGCTTGCTTATTTTCCTGCGGGCTGCAGGAAAAGACCAAGCCGGCCACCAGAAATACCAACACGAAAGAACGGGTTCTACCCAATAGTTTTTTGATGAAGCGGAGCGAACGCATACGGCAAAGTGATTTTTATGTATTGTGGAAATAAAAATACTGAAACTATCAGGATAAATGGATTGCGTTTATGGTTCCTGGGACACGAACCAATGGGAGCTGAACCAAAGGGTCCGCGGAACTCAGCACTTATTTAATAAAATTATTGTATAAAACCCGTGCTACATCCCGGATCAGTGGGTTCCAGCCATTTTCAAACAAGGCATTACACCCGTTAGTAATAAGGACTAAGCCAAATTTTTCTTCGGGACTAAACTACCACCTGCAAAGCAGGTGGATTTATGGTTGAAGCCAAAGGCTAACTTCCAAGGTCAAAGTCGAAGCCCAATTGGTTACTTTCTTCCTTACGTTCCTCTCCTTCTTGATACTTCACATACCGTCTTATCAAATCTTCATTTATGCCTACCGTATTCACAAAATAACCCCTTGCCCAAAAATGATTCCCCCAATAAGGACGTTTCTTCAACATCGGATAACTCTTAAACACCTTGATCGCTGTTTTCCCCTTTACGGTTCCCATATACGTTGATACAGAAACTTTTGGAGGAATACTCACTACAACATGCACATGATCCGTTTGAACGTTCAGTTCTACTATCTCGCAACCCAACCATTCACTATACATCCTTATATCTACCGACATCAGCTTACCAACCTTACCAGTTAAAATCCGAAATCGATACTTCGAAACCCAAACAATGTGATAATCACACTTATAGACTACATGCGACAGTTTCTTATATTTGCTCATCTCATAAAGCTAAAACTTTCGGCATAGCCTAAAAAACATTACCACCGCCACAGGCGGTGGGTTTTTAAGATAGACTTAACAAGGGTTCCGGCTTTTTGATTGCTTACCCCCTGCCATATCATCTTTGAGATATATCATTCAAATCCGCTGCGCGTGGCGTCTTCATCACGCACGACTTTGCTGTTGCCTCCGGCAACGGCGTCATTCCGTCATCCGGTTGTGCGCTTTTCGATGAATACGCTGTTTAATGAAAGGTCAGTTTATTGCCGGGAACTCGATAAGAAAGTGATGCGAGGCGGAGAGAGCTTCGCATAGCGGTCCGCTTTTGCGATGACTAATTCAATCCCCGGAAATCCACCGGAACCAGCTTACTTACGCCCGGCTCCTGCATCGTTACCCCATAAATAATATCCACAGTGGACATCGTCATTTTATTATGAGTAATGATGATGAACTGGGAGTTTTCACTAAACTGGCGGATCATGTTCGTGAATTTGTTCACATTGGCGTCATCCAAAGGCGCGTCCACTTCATCAAGAATACAAAACGGAGCAGGCTTGATCAGGTAAATAGCGAACAGCAAAGCTGTTGCCGTCAGCGTTTTCTCCCCTCCGCTTAATTGGGTAATAGATGAGGGCCGTTTCCCCTTTGGCTTGGCAACTATATCAATACCGGTTTCCGCCAGGTTTTCGGGATTTTCCAGCAATATATCCGCCGTATCTTCCTCGGTAAACAAAGCTTTAAATACCTTTTGAAAATTGTCTCTCACCTTGTTGAAAGTCTCCAGGAATTTTTGATTGGCCGTAGCTTCCACTTCCTGGATTGTCTGCAACAGGCTATCCTTTGCCGTTACCAAATCGTTTTTCTGCTCCAGGATAAATTCATATCTCTTTTTCATTTCCTGGAACGCTTCAATGGCGGTGGGGTTCACTTCTCCCATGTTTTCCAGCCTTTTTTTCATCCGGTCGCAGGAATTTTGCAAATCCTCCAGTGCCGTTTGGGTGTTCCGTGGTTCATCCAGGATTTTATCCAAATCTACTTTAAACTCCACATGCAGCCTTTCCTTCATCCCGGCCAACTGCAACTTCAATTCACTCAACTGATCCTTAATTCCATTCATCAACTGATCCAGTTGCTCTTTCTCCTTTTGTTTGGCGCGTAATGCGCTTTCCATTTCATTCAACGCGTTGCGCCGGTTATAATACGCCTGGTCTGCTTCGTTCAATTCCTTTTCCTCTTCATCTTTTTTCCGCAGCATATGGTGCAGGGTTTCAACCGTGTTCTTCAATGCGTCATCCGTCTGGATAATCGCAGCGGTTATTTCTTCCAACTGTTTATTACTGTTTTCAATCTGAACCTTAAGATCAGACAACTGCCCGCTTTTAAACTGATGTTCCTGCTTTAAGGCATTCACCTTGCTTTGCAGGCGGGTAAACTGAAGATTACTGTCATTATAGGCTGCATTGGCAAAATTATATTCCTGTTCCGCGGTGGCGTAATCCTGTTCCGCGGCCCGCAATTTATCCTGCAGGTCCTGCAACTGGTTATTCAGCTTTTCCAGTTCTTCTCTCACCTCGGCAATACTATCATGGTTGTCCTGTAACTGCATCCTGAATGCCTCCAGCCTTCTGCTGCCGTTTTCTTCCATCTGCAACAGGTTTTCCATCTTGTTCTGCAAAGCAAAGGCCTGGTTGGTCAATTGGCTGATGGCCTCCTGGGTCTGCCGTATGGACTGCTCCTTCAACTGCTGACTATAACCGGTCACCTCGTTATGCTTTGTCTGTATCTCAGATTTCAGATCCATCACCACCAATTCCTGCGCATCAATTTCCTCCTGCAATTTCACCAGGTTCTTGGCCCGCCCTATTTTCTTTCCTTCGAACAGGCCCACGCTCCCGCCGGTGAGTGAATATTTACCTTTTACAAACCTTCCATGCTTCTCCAGAATAACAGTACCGTTACTATTCTGCAGCGCCTCCTCGTTTTCGGCTATATATACATTACTCAACAGGTATCCGGCCAGCTTTCGGTATTTTGAATCTACCTCTATCACCTCCATCGCGGGGATGGTATCAACAGGTTGGTTATGTTGCGTATCACTGAAACCGTTTACCCGGTCCAACAAAAAGAAATTGGCTTTTCCTTTTTGGTTGGCATCCAACAGTTTCACCGCCTGCAACCCCTCTTCAAGGCTGTTTACCACATAATAATTAAGATAGGGTTCCAATACATTTTCCAGCGCCGCGCGATAATCTTCCTTCACATAAATAATATCGGATAAAATCGGCGCCGTATGATTCCACCCCGGGTTGTTGTGCAAAAACTTTACACTTTCGGGATACCCTTCCATAGAATCAATAAGGCTCTTCAATAAGGCGTGTTCATTCTTTCGGGCATCCAGTTTCCGGTTTTCTTCCGCCAATTTACTGCGCAGTGTTTCCAGCGCGGCCTGGGTATGCAGGATCTGCTCTTTGGTATGTTCATGCTGTTCCTGGAGCTGCCTGAGATCGGTACGTTTCTCTTCCAGTTCGGCGTCTTTATCTTCCTTCTCTTTTTCCAGTCCGGCTATCTGGGCTTTGCGTTGCGCCTGTTCTTCTTCCGACTGGATAATGGAACGCTGAATATTCTGAATCGAAGTATCGGCCACCGCTACCTGCTTTTCGGCGTCAAACTGACGGCGTTGCAAAGCCTGGTTGTCTCTCCGCAGAATGTCTATTGCAGCCCGCTTTTCATCAAAGGTATGTCGCTTCTCTTCTACGGCGTCCTTCAGACCGTCCACTTTATCTTTAAACTCTTCCAGTTTGCCTTCTTCATCGGCTATTTGTTCTGCTGTAAAGGCAATGCTTTCTTCTAACCCTTTTAACTGCCCTCCCGATTTTTCGAGAAAATCACCCAGGCTGTTTTCCCGCTCCTTCAGGTACTGTAAACGCTGCTCCCCCAGGCTCTTTTCATTTTCCTTACTGCGCACCGTGCCCAACAGATCATTAAAAGCATGCTGCATTTCCTGCAACTGCTTTTCCTGCTCAACAAAACCTAATTTTTCCTGCTCTATGACGGATTCATCCCCTGCGATTGAGGCTTCCAGTTCAAAGCGCTTATCCGTTTCCTGCTGCTGTTGCTCATTCAGCTCTTTGTAAGTGATATTAAAACCTTCCAACGCCGCCTTTGCCAGTTCTACGCTCAGTTCGCGGTATTCCTTTTTGATCTCGTAATACTTTTCCGCTTTTTTTGCCTGACTCTCTAAACTCTTCAACTGGTTATTGATCTCAAATAACAAATCTTCTATCCGGGCCAAATCCTGCTCAGTAGCATCTAATTTCAGTTTAGCCTCGCGCTTTCGGGTTTTATAGATCGTAATGCCGGCAGCCTGCTCCAACATGCGGCGGCGGCTGTTGTCCTTGTCCTTGATGATGTCGTCCACCATGCCCAACTCAATAATAGCGTAACTGTCGGTGCTGACTCCCGTATCTAAAAACAGGTTATGAATATCCTTAAGGCGGCAGTTTACATCATTCAGCCGGTATTCACTTTCCCCGCTTTTATAAAATTTCCGGGTAACGGTAACCGTGCTGAATTCGGTAGGAAGCAGATTCCGGGTGTTCTCAAAGGTGAGACTTACCTCGGCTAAGCCACTGGCGCTCCGGGTACGCGACCCGTTAAAAACCAGGCTTTCCAGATTCTCACTTCTCAGGTTGCTGATCTTATGCTCCCCGATAACCCAGCGAATGGAATCAATAATATTACTCTTACCACAGCCGTTGGGGCCAATGATACCGGTTATCCCCTGGTCAAAATTGATGGTAGTTTTGTCGGCAAAACTCTTAAAACCCTTGATTTCCAGACTCTTTAAACGCACAGTTCAATATTTTTTATAGAATGGACAAAATTAGCTGAATAAAAATGAAAATTAAGGAAGGCAATTTTCACAACCCTCATTGTTATTAACGAATTATACACAGGATCCCGTAAAAAAAAGGAAAAAACCCCGAAAAGGCATCGGGGTTTAGGTTGGGGAATTGCTACCTGGTTGTTTCAGAGATATGGATTTTTTATACAGGTACTCTTTCATTGCCTCTATTCCCCCTGCGGCATCAATATATTTTGTCTCTATAAATAAGGTTACAGCCTGTTTCAACAACTCAGGTGGCAACTTCTTCCTCCCCCCTCCGGCTTTCCTCTTATTTTTCATTTGATAAAAATAGAATAAAATAATTATAATATAAAAATAAAAAATTAATTAATTAAATTTTTTAATCTTATTAATATAAAGTTATAATAATGTTTATAATCATTTTTAATATTATTTTACTATATATAAATAATATTGAAAATAATTTTTTAGCTTACGTTTTTATTAATAACAAACAGGTTATGGAGGTAAAGATTGAGCCCGGTTGGAAGGCCCTATTAAAAGATGAATTTGAAAAGCCTTATTTTGAACAGATCGTTCTTTTTTTGAAAACGGAGAAAATGGCAGGGAAAACCATTTATCCTCCCGGTCCGCTTATCTTCAACGCCTTTGAGCAAACGCCTTTCGGGGAGCTGAAAGTAGTAATATTAGGACAGGATCCTTATCATGGGCCGGGACAGGCCCACGGACTATGCTTTTCGGTTCAGGATGGTGTACCTCCCCCGCCCTCCCTGATCAATATCTATAAGGAGATACAATCGGATATAGGCATCAGCATGTCTTTTAAAAAAGGAAATCTTACACCGTGGGCCCGGCAGGGGGTGTTGCTATTAAATGCATCCTTAACCGTAAGGGCGAATGAACCCAACAGTCATGCCCAGATCGGCTGGTCGGTTTTTACGGACGCAGTAATACAAAAAATATCCGGTCAAAAAACAGGCGTGATCTTTCTTTTATGGGGAAGATTTGCCCAGCAGAAGCAAGCGCTCATTGATGAAACCAAACATTTTATACTAAAAGCTGCCCACCCCTCTCCTTTTTCGGCCGATAAAGGCTTTTTTAATTGTAAACATTTTTCAAAAACAAATGAATTGTTGTCGCGGCAGGGAAAAGATCCCATCAACTGGATGATTTGAAATTTGAAATTTGAGATTTAGAATTTGAAATTTGAGATTCGGGGAATTTATTATTTGACGCCCAACTTTCACTTTATATTCCAAACTTTGCAACCGGCTAAATCCTTCAGGCAACATGACCATCATTAAAAACATATTGGGGCGGATCTGGGCTTTATGGGGGGCGATCGTTTTTATCAGTACGCTCCTTATTATGGTTATTCCTATATGGCTTACCAATTTCATTAAAGACCCGGCGGGAACCGAAATCTTTCGTCGAATCTCCAAACCCTGGATGGAGTTTTTCCTGCTGATGATCGGCTGCAGGATCGTTGTAAAGGGGAAAGAAAATTTTCAAAAAGGACAGAATTATATCGTGGTCAGCAACCACAATTCATATATGGATATTCCTCTTACCACGCCACAGATCCCCGGCCCCAACAAAACGATCGCAAAAGCCGAACTGGCCAGGATACCTTTATTCGGACTGATTTACTCCAGGGGCTCGGTGCTGGTGGACCGGAAAAGTGATCGCAGCCGTAAGGAAAGCCTGGGGAAAATGAAGGCAGTACTCGACGCCGGGCTTCATATGTGTATTTATCCCGAGGGTACCAGGAATAAGACCAACGAGCCATTGAAATCCTTTCACGACGGCGCTTTTAAATTAGCCAGGGACACCGGCAAATCCATCATTCCTGTTTTAATATTCAATACTAAAAAAGTGCTGCCGGGAAGCAGCAAACCGTTTTACCTGCGGCCGGCAACCATCTATATGCAATTTCTGGAACCCGTATCCGTGCAACCCGAAGACACCGTTGCCGGGTTAAAAGATAAGATATTCCATATTATGTACGACTATTATCAACGCAATGCACCTAATTATTCCTGAAGGTGCGGGTGCGGTTTATTTTGAGATCACGAAGCATGCCGGACTTCGGATAAATGGAGATATTGAAGGAGCGCCAGAGCCCAAAAGGCGTTACGTTAATAGACATCTGCCAGCAATGCATCTCGCGGGAGATGAACATGGAAAAGGAGGGGATCTTCAGGGTTTGAAAATCAAAATAACCATTAGCGCCGATCTTCCATTTTTCGGTTAAGCTAAAATCGCCGTTGAACTGCGCGCTGGAAGTAAACCGCGTATCGAAGCCGCTGTAATCCCTCCGGAGGATTTTACTGAAACTTAATGAATAGGAAAGATTGATAGACCAGGGAATATTAAAGTCAACAAATTCCGAAGGATTTCTCCTGATATAATCCATCTGCTGCTCCATTTCATCTGCTGTAAGATTATCATAGTTGTCGTATGCAAACTGATCGTCAGCCGCTTTCTTGTCTTTATCCCGCTCCTTGCTTTTAAAACTGGTGGATACCGACAGGCTCCCGTTGGTAAAGCGACCCAGTGAAAAATTTTCGCCCTGCCAGGCGTATTTATTGATCCTGAAACCCATGCTGTCAATCAGATAAGGATCCACATTGGCGCTGGCCGTAATATTAATTTTATCAAACAGCGTACTGCGGGCATACAGGTTAAAGGTGGAAAGCTGGAAAGAGTCTGCTAACAAATTATAGCTGCTGGTGATCCCGAATCCGTCTATCAATTTCACTTTTTTGAGCCCGTCTCCCTCCTGTTCTCTCGTAGTGTCTGCCTTTTCCCTCACCTTCATCTCCAAAAAATTATCAATACCGAAGCCTATGCTGCCCGACTCACCATACCCGAAGGGACCATATACGCCGCCATCATACAGCGACAGCATTCGTCGCCGTCCCATCGTGTCGGTTTGGATATTGGCGTAATACAACTTCGAAAGGTCGGGCTTATACCCCACGCTCATCTGTGGCCGCATGACATGCCGGATGGCCTGCACTTTGGCGTTTTTGTTTTTCATATTCAGCGTGCCAAACATGGCCGTGCTGAAAGAGACCGACATGGAAATATCGCGCGCAGTATAAAAGCCTTTGGTAATAGTACTGTCCACCTTTCTAGTCTGATCGTTCCATGTCCTGAACAGCTTTTGGGAGTACCATCTTTCCTGGTAACTAAAACCCGGAGAGATTTGTATGGCGCCAAATTGCGGCAGGGCCAATGAAATAGGAATATTATGCTGCGCACCCCATTGAAAGGTGTCTATCATTTGTTTAAATGTGAAGGACGTATCAATAAACGAGGTGCGTCCACGGGCGCTGCCGGTATAACCGATCCCTAATTTATAATACCATTTTCCCGAGCCGGTCATTTCCCGTGGCTGAAAAGGATAAAGGGTATTTACGTTAAAATTAATATCCGGAAGATTGAGAGTCACCTCGCTGGTATTGTTGTTCTGGCTGTGATTCAGGTTCACCGAAAGGTTATAAGGCCTTCCTATCCAGGACTTCTGAAAAGAAATGGAAGAACTCATATGGTTAGCAAAGCTTTGCGGCTGACTATAAAAACCGCCCGCCCCGTTGCTTTGATCTATGATCGCATTAGTGGGCAGGTATTTGGTATAAGAACTGGAACCGGCATTTACACTTGCAGAAAAATTCACTCCCGGCCTGGCCTTGCTGTCCATCCGATGGCTCCAGGTTAAATAGAAACTCTTGTTTTTAGCGTAATCCGCATCTCCCTTAAAACCCTGGTGCGTATTCTGGTAACTGAAATTTAACGAACCATTATACCGGTACCTGACCCTGTAAGTAGGCGTAAAATTCAGGCGCCAGCTACCGTAGGAATAGATATCCGCACGCGTGGTAACATCAAAATTATCGTTGATCACTTTGTAATACCCCAACCCTTCCAATCCCAGTCCAAAACCATCCGTAACGGTAAATTGCGGGGGCAAAAAACCGGAATGCCGGCCCTGTTGTAAAGGGAACATCCCAAAGGGCAGGATGATCGGCAACACCGGTACGTTTTCAAACTCCACACCCACGGGGCCGGTAACAGCCACTTTGTTGCTGATATATTTTATTTTTCTGGCACGAAAAGCAAAATGCGGCGTATCGAGGTTACAAGTTGTAAAACGTCCTTTAAAAGCATAGATGGTTTCCTGGTCTATTTTTTTGACAACCTGCGCCTGGTTATACAGTTCATTCTGTTGAAAATAACTGCTATGGGTAAGTCCTTTTTGAGTTTTAAAGTTAAACTCCAGGCTATCGCTCATCGTGTTGATATCGCCTTGTTTCAGAAATGCGGGGCCAATTATATTCCCTGCAGTATCGTACTTTAATTTTGCTTTCACCAGATTGGTTTTCTGATCAAAAACAATTTCCGGCGCCTTGAGGTTTACGTCTTTGTAATTTACATTCGTTTGCCCGAAGAGGTACAACTTGCTGCCCGTTACGTCGAGGATCATTGAGTCTTTTGCTTCATACTCCACGGGGGCATCTATTGAGTCTTTCGACATCCGGACATGAAACGTATCAATTTTTACCTGCTTCACCAGATCCCGGGATAAAGAGTCCTCCGGGATTTTTACTAAATTGGTGTCTCTTTTTCTTATGGAAACAGTTTGAATTACCGGGATGATCGTATCGCTGCAGGCTGTTAAATAATTGTCAAAAGGGAACGGAGACTGGTTTTTTGCTCTCCCGTGATGCATAATTGCAACTGTAAGCAGCAGCAAGATGAAGGTAAATATGTAATTTCGCTTAAATTTGCGATGTTCATTTTTCATACATAAACAGGCAGCAAAAATAGCCATTACAGGTAAGAAAACGTGAAGATAGAAACTGAATTACTAAACCCTACTAAATTTTAACAAGGGCATGAAGAAAATAAGTGTAATTGCTACCTCCTTTTTCCTTTCATTATTGTTTTCGCAGGTTTGTTTTTCGCAATCCCAAAGCCGGATCAGAACCATTATTGTGGACGCCGGACACGGCGGCAACGATCAGGGCGCCAAAGGAACTTATTCTACGGAAGCGGAACTGACCCTGAAATTTGCGATAAAGGTGGGTGAACTACTACAACAGGAACTTCCGGATACGAAGATAATCCAAACCCGCACCAGCGATATCACGCAGTCTGTAAGAGAAAAGGCAGCTTTTGCCAATGAAAACAAGGGAGATCTGTTTGTTTGTATTCACGTAAATGCCGCGCCTCCTATTCGCCATTCAAAGGTTACGGGTTATCAAAACCGCGTGTATTATACCGGTAAGGGCGCTAACCGGAAAAAGCATACAAAAAAGCAACCGGTGTATAAGAGATGGACAACCCCCAATCCCCGTTATGGTACCGGCACTTATGTGTGGGCTGCCGACCGCGATGTGCATAAAGCCGACGCCGTTTCCGAACGGTTTGAATCCGAAGGCGAACTCACCGATGTTCCCGATCCTTCTACTCCCGAAGGCGCTATCGCCAGCAGGTTGTGGGTACAAAAATATTTCAAAAACAGCGTGCGTCTCGCTTCCATGATCGAATCGGAATTTGAGAAAGACGGGCGTAAGAGTGATGGGGTGCTGCAGCGTAATGAAAAAGGGATTTGGGTGTTGCAGGCCACCAACATGCCCGCAGTGCTGATAGAAACGGGTTTCATCACCAACAAAGAAGAAGAGGACTATCTGAACAGCGAAAAAGGACAAAGCGAAGTGTCCAGGGCTATTGTAAGAGCGGTTGTAAATTTCAAGAACCTGCTGGATAGCCAAAGAAACGGAGGGATCGAAACCTCCAATGCCGGGGTTGCTCCAACAAACCAGGCCAATGCTGCAAATACACCAGTTTCAGCAAACGAATAAAAATGCCGGACTTCTGCCAAACAAATAGGCACCCTTGGCGCGAATACGTTATTTTTGCATCGAAAGTATTGATTTTGAATAATAAGTGAAGGATTATAATCGTTCATCTGAACAAACCAACGCCTGGTTGAACAGTAAATATTTTCGCAAAAATTAGAAATACACGGATGAAAATATCTAATGAAACAAAGGTTGGGGCTTTAACAGCTATAGCCATCACCTTATTGATCCTGGGGTTTAATTTTTTAAAAGGAAAACCCATTTTTGAAAAAAACTTTAAAATATATGCCGTTTTCAAATCCGTGCAGGGACTTTCTGTTTCCAACGCAGTAATGATCAACGGGCTACAGGTGGGCAAAGTATATGAAATGCATGAAACCGATAAAGACCTGAGCGGAATATTGGTGACACTCAACCTGAATAAAAGCATCAACATACCCGCCAATTCGATGGCCCATATCTCCGGAAGCCTGCTGGGCAACACTACGATGGATATAGAAATGGGGAACGCGGATTCTTTTTTAAAAAACGGCGATACCATCTCAACCGATGTAAAAATGGATCTCCTGGACCAGGTGAAAGGAAGCCTCGATCCTGCTATGATCAGAATAAACGCTTCCCTGCAAACCCTCGATTCCGTTCTGAAATTAGTGGGCAATCTTTTTGATAAACAGGCCCATGATAATTTTCAGTCCCTCCTTTCCAATCTCGCAGTTACAACTGCCAATCTGAACATATTGCTGAACCCGCAAACCGGGGCGCTCGCGCAAACATTGTCCAACACCAGCGCTTTTACCGATAACCTCAAAAAAAACAACGACACCATCACTCAAATCTTCTCCAATCTGAAAAACACTACTGAAAAACTGTCCGAACTGGAATTACAGCAAACTTTAACGAACCTGGATGGTGCGGTGGCCGCGCTTAACGTTACATTAGATAAACTAAATAATAGCGAAGGCTCCCTGGGATTGTTAATAAACGATAAAAAACTGTATAATAATCTGAACTCCACGGCCAACAGCCTGAACATTCTTTTGCAGGACATCAGGATTCATCCGCGCAGATATACCGGTGGGCTGGTATTTGGGAAAAAAGACAAATCGGCGCCCCTCATGACGCCATTGCCCGATTCGCTTACCGAACTTCCTGCAACCGATAAAAAACGAAGATGAAAATAAGATTGAGGATCGTGTTGTGCATTAGTTTTTCGCTGATCCTTCATTTAGTTCAGTCGCAGCAGCAGCCCAATGCTCCCAATACGCCGGGGGGCGGTCAGGACACTACCCGCGAAGTTCATCTTATCCGTTCCGATATCCTGAAATTTGAAAAAAAAGACAGTACGGAATTACAAATACTGGTAGGCAACGCGATGCTGAACCAGAAAAATACTTTTTTCAACGGAGACAGTATTGTAATGAATAAGTCGCTGAATGTAATTGAAGCATTCGGCAACATCCACATCAATGATGCCGACAGTGTAAACGTATATTCTCAATACCTGATCTATTACGGCAACACAAGGATCGCCCACCTCAAAAAAAATGTAAAGCTGACGGATGGAAAAGCCACCCTCACTTCGGAAGACCTCGAATATGACCTCAATACCAAAACGGGAACTTACCTGACCGGGGGCAAAATTGTAACCGCTTCTTCCACGCTCACCAGCGGAAAAGGATATTATTACGCCGATACCAGGGATGCGTACTTCATTCAAAAAGTAAAACTCGTTGATCCTGATTACACGGTAGCTACCGACACACTGCTGTATAACATGGATACCCAAATCGCCAGTTTTGTTTCTCCCACGACGATCAACGATGGAAAATCCATCATCCGTACCTCTGATGGTTATTACGATATGAAAAACGGGTTTGCCAGTTTTGGAAAGCGGCCGATAGTGGAAGACAGCTCTCAATACATTACTGCAAACTATCTTAATTTCGATCGGAATACAGGCATAGGCCATGCGGAAGGAAACGTTATATATATTGATACCGCGCAGGGCGTAACACTTTCTTCTGAACGAAGCGACTTCAACCGGGACAACAAAACCGTGCTGGCTACCTTAAAACCGGTGATGATCATCAGGCAGGATAATGATTCCATCTTTGTCAGCGCCGACACGCTGTATTCGGGGATAATGACAGATACGCTTTTTGCGGCAGATAGCAGCGGCCCGGGGCAAGCCGACTCATTGCAGGTCGCCGCTGTTCCTGAAAAAGACAGTCTGGCGAAAGAGTTTGGGAAAGACCTGTCTGTCAGGGAACTAAAAAAGGTAATTCATAAAAAAGAACAAAATGCCGTTCCGGAGATCATTCCAAAAGAAGCAACCAGGGACAGTATGGCAACAGGCAACCCGGAAGATGCTGTTCATAAGGAGACTCCTTTCCCGGTGTCTCCAGGAGATAGCATTACGGGGCAAGCCGGAATCAATTCCGACACCAGCCATATTCAGGATAATATGGTGCAGGAGATCCGGCCGGCTCCGGAGGATACCATTGCTTCCATAAGGATTGATACCGTTGAAGCGCTGCAAAGCCGGGCGATAGAAAGGGTGGACAGTGTGCGGTTTTTTGAAGCCTATCACCGGGTGCGTATATTTTCCGATTCCATGCAGGCGGTATGCGA
The DNA here is from genome assembly GCA_023957125.1 of Chitinophagaceae bacterium. Lineage (GTDB taxonomy): Bacteria > Bacteroidota > Bacteroidia > Chitinophagales > Chitinophagaceae > Agriterribacter. The sequence goes on along the minus strand of JAMLHL010000010.1, from coordinate 39,920 downwards.
TAGTTTGTTTTTTTCGGGAAAGGATTCCGTTTTCCGCTTGTTTACCAATCCTGTTTTGTGGGCTAAAGACAGCCAGATCACCGGCGACACGATATATCTATATACCAAAAACAAGAAGCCCGATCACGTCACCGTGATTGATAACGCATTCAGTATTAGTCGCAGTAACGACAGTTTTTACAACCAGTTAAAAGGGAATACCATTAACGGTTTCTTTAAAGACGGGGATATCGAACATATTGTAGCCAAAGGCAGCGCTGAAAGCCTCTATTATCTACAGGATGACGACAGCGCATATACGGGCGCTAATTACGCTCAGGCGGATCTTATTAACCTCTATTTTATAAAAAAGGAATTAGACAAAATCAGTTGGATATATGAAGTGAAAGGCGGGTTTTATCCTGTAAACCAGGTGCCGGAAGAGAGAAGACGGTTCCGGAATTTTAAGTGGGAAGCAGACCGGCGGCCTAAATCCCGTTCGGAACTGTACGAGTGAGCAGCCTTTCATACAGATCATAAAACTGCTGCCCGATTATTTTGTATTGATAAAGCGCCGCTGCGTCTTCCGCAATTTTCAGCCTGTCAAACCGGTCATAATCATCTATCATTTTTAACATCGCCTCAAGCAATTCATTTTCATTTTCCGATTGAACCAGGAAACCGTTGATAGCATTTACGGCTTCCGGGATACCGCCAACGTTGGTGGCTATCACCGGTAAACCACAGGACAGGGCTTCGATGATCGTACAGGGGAAATTCTCTATGCGGCTGAACATCACCAATGCATGCGCGCCCTGCATTTCCATCGCCACTCTTGCATTGGGTATCACTCCCAGCCATTCCACAAAATCGTTCACGCCATGCGAAGACGCATAATGTTTTAATTCCTTGGTATGCCAGCCGGCAAATTTACATTTCCATCCCCTGCGTTTATGCCTGAGACGGGCAAGCACCCTGATCATTCCCTTCACATTCTTATTGTGATCCATTGTGGAAGCGTGAAAAAAACAGAACTCAGCCGGGGCTGGCCGGGGCTTGAAAAAAAATTGCCGGGATACCGCGTTACGGATCGTAATGCAATCCGGTAATTGAAAAATTTTCTTTAAGAGCGATCCGTGATCGTCCGACACCGTAGTAACCGTCATCGCATTCCGAAAAACCAGGGACGTTGCCTTCCTGAAGAATAATCCCCTCCTGAAAAAATTGTCTGTTTTAACCTGGTAATAAGAACTGGAGTGCTCGGAAACGATGTAGGGTATTTTCCATCTTCTCTTTATCCATTGGGCTATCAGCCCGCTTTTCATGGGGATATGCACGTGTACGAGATCAGGGCTACCCGATTTTTTAAAATGCTTTTGAATAAACCTGGCATAGGTGGAATAGTATTTCAGATTGTAGATGATCTTATCCAGAACGGCAATGCCTGTTTTTTTAAACGGGAAATAAATAATGTATTCCTTCAGGTTGCCGGCGCCTTTTATTTCAACACGTTTGCGGGGTACTTCCACCTCAATACCACGCTGTACTATATGTACAACCGTAATCTGAACATATTCCGATACAGCTTGTGCATGCCGCTGGATGAAATCTCCTTCGAAAGGGCTGAAGTAATTAGGGTACCAGCTTGCCAGCCAAAGTATTTTCATATTTTATTTTATTTAGAAAACACCAATGATGCAAGAAAATCTTTGGGTAACAGAGCGTCAAACCTCATCGCCTCACCGCCGCAAACTTCTCTTCAATAATCCAACCGATTCAGCGATATCCGACCGGTTGATCAGAATCAGATCCCTGATAGAGAAGGAAGTGTTTCGCAGGAAGAGGTAAATCAGCAACCCAAGTCCGCTAAGGTAAGCAAAGCTGCTGGTTATAGCCGCGGCATCTATGCCCCAGCGCGGAATAACGATCAAATCAACCGGAAGTAGAATCATCAATCCTGTCATACAAAAAGCGATATTGATCCAAACCTGGTTTCGTCCTGAAAAAAATGCCGCCAGAATTTTTACCATACTCAACGACAAAATTCCCGGAACGAGAAAAAGAAAGGGCCGGTACATACGATCAAAACTGGAACCAAACAGGAATGGGAAAAGCCAATAACCCGACACCGCAATCAATATGCATGCAAACAGGCACAGGAACGTATATGCCCGCGCCACCGGCAGCAGGCTTCTTTTAGTGTCGGCCACCTGATCCCGGGCGGCAGCGGGGAAGACGGCGCTGGCCATCATTCCGGGGATGACGAGGAACAGTTGCCCCAGCTTGGAAACCTGGATATAGTTTCCCAGTTCGGAAGCAGAACAGTATTTTTCGACAAACCAGTAATCTATGCGGTACAGCAGGAAAAATAAAACGTTTGCCGCTAAAGCCTGCATCGCATACCGGAAGATACCCTTAAGACTATCCTTCGGGGGTAAAACCAGTTTCCGGTTCCATCCGTAAACGATAAAAAAAGCGATGGCCAACAGCACTCCCTGTAATAAAAACCCGCCGAAATAAAAATCCAGGTACTCCTTCAGGGAAATAAGACGGTCGGTGAAAAGCAAGAGTATGATCAGCAGTATATTGACAGAGGTCATCAATATATTAGGGAGGAAAAAGGATTTTTTTGCGTAAAACATGGATAGAAAAAATGCAGATAATATATTTCCGCCGATGTATAAAACAGAAACCGTAAAATACTGGCGGTACAGGTCAGACAATGTGCCGGCACTGATCATCCGGTAGAGAAAAAAAGAGATCACCGCGGTGATCCCGATGGTCCATAGCAGTGAAAAAAAACCCACCTCATTTGCCTGCACCCGGCCGGAAGCAAGAAAATAGGAAACGCCCGACTCTATACTCAAACTACCCACGATCACCACTAAAGCGTAGCTGTTGATCATAAAATAAAGAAGCCCGCTGTAGGAGGCTTCATAATAGCGGGCTATCATAATATTCAGCACCGTTGCGGATAAAAAATACAAGCCTCTGGACAGGATACTCTGAAATATGAGTTTGCGAAGCGACATTTTTACTTCAAGGCCTCAATGATCTTCGAAAAATCCGCTGCAATCAGCGAAGCTCCTCCCACCAAACCACCGTCAACATCGGGCTGGGAAAACAACTCTTTTGCATTGCTACCTTTAACACTGCCGCCATACAGGATCGGAATTTCTTCCGCAACCGCATCACCATATTGTTTCGCCAGCACCCGGCGCAGGTGGAAGTGCATTTCCTGGGCCTGGGCGGAAGTGGCCGTTTTTCCTGTGCCGATGGCCCAGATAGGTTCATAGGCAATTACTATTTTCCGGATCTGTTCTTCCGGAAGACTGAAAAGACTCTCTTTCAATTGCGTTTCCACATAATCATTCTGTGTTCCTGCTTCCCGGATCTGCAGGGATTCACCACAGCAGAATATTGGCGTCAGACCGCAGGATAAAGCCAGTTTTGTCTTTTCGCCCAGCATGCTGTTCGTTTCGCCAAAATATTCCCTTCTTTCAGAATGGCCCAAAATCACGTATTCCACGCCTAATGACTGCAACATCTCCGCCGAGCTTTCCCCGGTATAAGCACCCCTCTCTTTTTGATAACAGTTTTGTGCGGAAACATGAAAATTATTATGGCCGGCTATTTTTTGACCGGCCAGCAATAGATAAGGGAAAGGAACGGCCAACACTACCTTCTGGTATGTTTTCAGGTGATAAGGTGCTTTCAGAATTTCATCCAATAAATTTTCTGCCTGTTGGAGCGTCAGATTCATCTTCCAGTTGGCTGCTGCAATTTGTTGTCTCATACTATGGTTTGTTTAAAAAGATATGCCAATACCTGAATTTCTTCGGGTGTCAGTTCCCGTTGTTTTAATTGTTTCCACCTGGCCAGGTGTTCAACCGCTTTGTCAAAAACATACCGTTGCGCAAAACCCCAGGTAAAATTAGGCAGGTAGCGTGGCGTTAACCCCTGCCCGAAAATATTGGATGAAATGCCCGCAAATGTACCGGTATTAAATGAAGTATTAATGGCACTGCGGCTATAATCACCCATCAGCAATCCGCATTTCAGTCCAACGGCTATCTTGCCGTGATCCGCTATTTCCATATATACCTCAGCCGCACTATTTTTTATATTGGAACAGGAAGTGCCGGCGCCCAGATTACACCATTCACCCAACACCGCATCTCCCAGGTAGCCGTCATGCGCCTTATTGCTGTAGCCCATCATAACGGTATTTTTAATTTCTCCTCCGGCGATACAGTAAGGGCCGAGAGTTGTGGCGCCATAAATCTTTGTGCCCATTTTCAACACACTTCCTTCCCCCATGGCAAAAGGTCCGCGTATCATGCAACCTTCCATGACAACGGCATTTTTTGCAATAAACACCGGGCCTTCCGAAGCATTGATCGTACATGACAACACGGAAGCGCCTTCTTCTATAAAAATATTTTCCGGCGCGGCCCATCCGGGTTGGCTGACAAACGGCTGACTTTTTACACCGGCTGTAAGGAGCCTGTAATCATCGCGGAGCAATGGATCGTTCCATTGAAAGAGGTGCCAGGGATACACGATTTTTTTTATTGCCCCATCGTAGGAAAACTGCTTCTTAAATCTTCCCTGCGTCAGCATATGGATATCCCAATTGATTGTATCCTCCGAAACAGCCGCGATCAGTTCCCCGTCCTTCATCAGCGCCTCCCCGGCCCGCAGGCCTGAAACCCGGCCGACCAGTAACGTGTCCGGAATTACCGCCGCATTTATCCATATCTTTTGCCCGCCGGGAATAGCCGGATATAGAGGTTGCAGATAGGATGCCGTAAGCACATATACCGGTTGACCGGTCAGCTTTTCCCATCTTTCCCGGCAGGTAAAAATCCCGCAACGAATACCCGCAACGGCCCGGGTGTAAGTGAAAGGATGCAGCAGATTTCGCTGTGGCGTATCAAATAATACGATCGGCATGTTGTAAAACAAGGTTCAAATTTCTATTGAATACCGGAAATTCCAAAAACAAAAATCCCCCCGTAGTTACCGGAGGGATGATTCGTTCGGACAAAACGTTTATTTTTTTGCGTATTTCTTTTTAAATTTATCAATACGTCCCGCTGTGTCAACCAACATCTTCTGACCCGTAAAGAAGGGATGAGAAGTATTGGAAATTTCGAGTTTGAGCAGCGGATATTCATTCCCGTCTTCCCACTTGATCGTCTCTTTGGAATTTGCTGTTGACCTGGTAAGGAACGTTGATCCGTTACTCATGTCTTTAAATACTACCAGCCGGTAGCTTTGCGGATGGATACCTTGTTTCATGATAATCAATGTTTTAAGGTCGTACGGATTGTGCCGTACTATTTTAAGGAAGCGCAAAGTTAACAGAGCCCCGCTTAAATCCCAAATTATATTTTCCTGCGTTTTTTAGCCACCCGCAGGTTAAGCATTTCCACAAATACGGAAAATGCCATGGCAAAATAAATATAACCTTTGGGAATATGCTGATCAAAGCTTTCCGCTATAAGTGAAATCCCGATCAGTAATAAAAAAGCGAGGGCCAACATTTTTACCGTGGGATGATTGTTTACAAACCCACTGATCTTTTCTGAAGAGATCAGCATAATAAGTACGGCAATGATCACAGCGGCTATCATGATTTCCACGTGATCGGCCATTCCTACCGCCGTAATTACGGAATCAAGGGAAAACACCACATCCAGCAACAGGATCTCTGTGATGGCCCGCCCAAAAGAAATCGGCTTCTGATCCTTCTTTTGCCCGTCTTCATCGTGCCCTTCCACCCTTTCATGGATCTCTATGGTACTCTTATAAATCAAAAATAAACCCCCGCCGATTAAAATGATATCTCTTCCGGAGATCGTCAGGTTTTCCACCCAATGCGCATCGGTGATTCCAAACCAGTCGGCTATATTAAAAAGGGGTGCAGTCAGGGTCATGATCCAGGCAATGGAAAGCAACAACAGCACCCTGGTGATCATTGCCAGCGACAGCCCTATCCGCCTCGCTTTCTTTTGCTGATGGGCAGGTAGTTTGCCCGTAAGAATAGATATGAATACGATGTTATCTATCCCCAATACTATTTCCAGGACAGTGAGGGTGAGCAGTGAAATCCATGCTTCAGGACTGGTAAGCCATTCCATACAATTGTTTTTATACTAAAAGATCAACAAATTCGTGTACCGGCAAAGCCTCCAGCTTTTTATGATCCAGCGACGCCTGTAATATCATTTTTTGTTGTTTGGCAGCAAAGACTCTTGCCAGATTGATTCTATATTTCTCCACTAACAGCGGGATTCCCTCCTTCCTCCTTCTTTTATGCCCAATGGGATATTCCACCACTACCTCAGGCAAAACAGTTCCATCTTTTAATACAATGGTTAGTCCATTGGCTATAGAGCGCTTTTCAGGATCATGATAATCTTTGGTGAATTGAGGATCTTCAGTAGCAATCATGGTCTCCCGCAATATGTCAATACGCGGATCAGAGGCTATATGATCTTCATAATCCGCCGCAGTCAGTCTTCCAAAAAGCAAAGGAACGGCTATCATATACTGGATACAATGGTCGCGGTCGGCAGGATTGTGCAGCGGACCTTTTTTATCAATGATACGGATGGCCGCCTCATGGGTGCGAATGGTTATTTTTTGAATATCATCCGTTGTTTTACCCAGCGAATGTAACTGCTGATGCAATTGCATTGCAGCTTCTACCGCTGTTTGGGAATGAAATTCAGCAGGAAAGGATATTTTAAACAGCACGTTTTCCATCACGTAGGAGCCGTAATCGCGCTGAAAGGTAAACTCCCTTCCATTGAACAACACGTCGTAAAACCCCCAGGTTTTGGCAGTTAAAACAGAAGGATAACCCATCTCTCCGGTCTTTGCCATCAGCGCCAGGCGCACACCACGAGATGTGGCATCTCCGGCGGCCCATGACTTACGGCTGCCGGTATTAGGGGAATGGCGATAGGTACGCAGCGAGTGTCCATCCACGAAAGCAAGGGAAACAGCATTGATCAGTTCGTCTCGGTTGAGACCGATGAGCCTGCCCACTACCGCTGTGGTAGCTATTTTCACCAGCAACACGTGATCAAGCCCTACCTTGTTGAAAGAGTTTTCCAGCGCCATCACACCCTGAATTTCATGCGCCCTGATCATCCCGTCCAGTACAGCCTTCATGGTCAACGGAGGCTTACCATTGGCCACCGCCGTTCTGGAAAGCCAGTCGGCAACCGCTAAGATTCCTCCTAAGTTGTCAGAGGGATGCCCCCATTCTGCAGCCAGCCAGGTGTCGTTGAAATCAAGCCAGCGAATAATAGTACCGATGTTAAAAGCAGCCTGCACGGGATCTAACTGGTAGGGCGTGCCGGGCACCTTAGCTCCGTTCGGTACAATAGTGCCTGGTACAACCGGCCCCAACAATTTTGTACAGGCCGGGTAGGTTAAAGCTTCCAGCCCGCAGCCCAGGGTATCCAGCAAACAATAATGAGCGGTGGACCAGGCCGGTTCGCTTTCTATTTTATAGTTCAGCGTATAATCGGCAATATCGGCAATCACCTTATCTACCGGCGGACGTTCGTTGGAAGAAGCGGACATGTTAAGATTTGAGATTTAAGATTTGAGATTTGAGATTTAAAATTTGAGATTTGAGATTTAAAATTTGAGATTTAAAATTGGTTTCTTAGAATTCCGGATTCGTACAACAACGGGGGCAAAGATAAGGGGCAATGAGGGATGTTTTGTCAGGCAACGAAGAGACGGTTCTATCTACTATAAACTCAGGCAATCAAATTGATTGATCAATTTTATCATTGGTTCTTTTTCCCGGGATCGCTTTGAGCCACCATCGTTGAATTTTCGCCAGGTTCTCCTTCATTAAAGATATTCTTTCAATGTAATCCATTTACTTCCTCTTTTCTATCGGTACAAACGCCCTGTTTTCCGGCCCGGTGTAATGAGCGCCGGGGCGGATGATCTTTCCATCCTGCCGCTGCTCTATCACATGAGCGCTCCAGCCCGTGACCCGGGAGATCACAAACAAGGGCGTGAAGAACAAAGTAGGCACCCCCATCAGATGATAGGAAACCGCCGAAAACCAATCGAGGTTGGGAAACATTTTCTTCTGCTCCCACATCAGGGTTTCCAGGCCTTCGGCAATATCAAACAACAGCCTGTCGCCTGCCTCTTCTGACAAAGTCTTTGCAACTTTCTTAATCACCTGGTTCCGCGGATCGGATACCGTATATACCGGATGCCCGAAACCAATGATCACTTCTTTTTTTTCCAGTCTGAACCGGATATCCGCAACAGCCTCGTCCACCGATGCATAGCGGCTTTGTATATCAAATGCCACCTCGTTGGCCCCGCCGTGTTTGGGGCCCCGCAAAGCCCCGATAGCCCCGGTTACGGCAGCATACATATCGGAGCCGGTTCCTGCAATCACCCGGGCGGTAAAAGTGGAAGCGTTAAACTCGTGCTCGGCATACAGGTTTAAAGAAACCTGCATGGCTTTCTGCCAGGAGTCTCCAGGCTGCTTACCATGAAGCAGGTGCAAAAAATGAGCGCCAATGGTGTCATCATCCGTCTCCACCTCTATCCGGCGGCCATGATGAGAATAATGATACCAGTATAATAAGGCAGAACCGAAGGAAGCCAGGAGCTTATCAGCTATATCCTTTGCTCCTGCATGAGAATGGTCTTCCTTTTCGGGATGCACCGTACCTAACACCGACGTATAGGTGCGCAGCACATCCATTGGATGAGCGGATGCCGGGATATCCTCGAGGATGCGCTTAACCACTGCCGGCAGTCCCCGCAAACTCATCAGCTTCGTTTTATAGGCACTCAATTGAACCGCATCAGGTAATTTTTCGTGAATGAGGAGATAAGCCACTTCTTCAAAATCTGCGCCTTCCGCCAGATCAAGAATATCATACCCCCGGTAATGCAGATCATTCCCGCTTTTCCCTACGGTACATAAGGCTGTATTGCCGGCAGCCACTCCGGAAAGGGCTACACTTTTCTTAGGTTTAAACTGAGGCGTTGGTGTATCAGACATCGTGTTTATTTATTTTTTGAAAAGAGTTCGTCCAGTTTTTCCTCATAACTGTGATAGCCAATACTCGCGTACAATTCGTCACGGGTTTGCATAGCCGCTATCATATTCTTTTGAGAACCCTCCGCCCGGATGGTTTCAAAAACCCGCTGCGCCGCTTTATTGGCTGCTCTGAAAGCGCTCAGCGGGTAAAGGATCATATCCACGCCGGCGTCTTTTAATTCGTTTACCGTCCATAAAGGCGTCATTCCGAATTCGGTAATATTAGCGAGCACAGGGATCCCGGTTGCCTGGATAAATTTTCTGTATAGTGACAGGTCATTCACCGCTTCTGCGAAAATAAAATCAGCGCCGGCATTTTTATAGGCAACCGCTCTTTCCAGGGTTTTTTCCAAACCTTCGCTTGCCAGGGCGTCGGTGCGGGCGCCGATCACAAAAGCTTCATCGGTGCGGGCGTCGGTAGCGGCTTTTATCCGGTCTGCCATTTCCGCACAACTCACCAGTTCCTTTCCCGGGCGATGTCCGCAACGCTTGGCGCCTACCTGGTCTTCGATATGTAAAGCTCCGGCACCGGCTTTTATCAATGATTTTACGGTGCGGGCCACATTAAAGGCGGAAGGTCCGAAACCGGTGTCCACATCCACCATCAGGGGAGTGGCGGTAACCCCGGTGATCCGGTAAATATCCGTCAGCACATCGTCCAGGGTGGTAATACCTAAGTCGGGTATGCCTAAGGAACCTGCCGCCACTCCCCCACCCGACAGGTAGATCGCTTTGAACCCCGCCCGGGCAGCCAGCAAGGCATGATTGGCATTAATAGTACCCACGATCTGAAGCGGATGCTCTTCCTTCATCGCCTGCCGGAAACGGGTGCCGGCTGATATAGGTAGTGATGTTGACATAACATTTATTATAAAATTCACCTGAACCGGTATCAGAGGTTACCGGATCTCACAGGAACAAACATATAAGCATTTGCAAACCTACAGGAAAATAAGCATTTTAATTCCTTCCTGTCTTCCCTCGTGTCTTCTGTTCCAGGGGCTGAAACTCAAATCCTTCTCCAATTCTTCTTTACCTTAATTTTGCATCCTGATGAAACGCCCGGATGGAATTTTCGGGCACGGGAATAACTACCAACCTATTCTCACCTACACGGAATAAAAAACAAAAACATACGGATGAAATTAGACGTTCTCGCTATTGCCGTACATCCCGATGATGCCGAATTGGGTTGTGGCGGTGTTTTACTGATGGAAAAACAGTCGGGTAAAAAAACAGGGATCATTGACCTCACGCGGGGAGAGTTGGGTACCAGGGGCAGCGCTGAATTGAGAGCAAAGGAGTCGGCCGCCGCTGCAAAAATATTACAGGTTGATGTTCGTGACAACTTAGGCATGGCAGATGGTTTTTTTAAAAACGATGAAGAACACCAGCGCCTGCTCATTAACGCCATCCGGAAATACCAACCCGAAATTGTGTTGGCCAATGCACTGGATGACCGCCACCCCGATCATGGCAGAGCCGGTCACCTGATCAAAGACGCCTGCTTTCTGAGCGGTTTGAGAAAAATAGAAACCCGCGACGACCAGGGGAGGCCACAGCAACACTGGCGCCCCAAATATATCTTTCATTACATCCAGGACCGGTATTATGCACCCGATTTTGTGTATGATGTAAGCGCTGTTTTTGATACAAAACTGGAAGCCGTGAAAGCCTATACCTCACAGTTCCATTCAGAAGCTTACTCCAGCGATGAACCGCAAACCTATATCTCTACCCCGGGTTTCCTCAACTCTATTATCGGCCGCCATGCGATGTTCGGAAAAATGATCGGTGTGCCTTATGCGGAAGGATTTATTTCCGAAAAGACGATCGGAATAAACAGCTTTGAGGCTTTGATACAAAAGGATACTTAGGGAGTTTGGAGTTAGTGGCAGGGTATAGGTTGCACGTCGCAGGGTGTGGCGGATGCAGGAAAAGTACTGCTTCGGACCCCTTTGAGCAGTTTTTAGTTTGGAAGTGTGAAGTTAGGAGTTAGGATACCTATGACCTAACTCCTCATACCCGGCTCAAAGCTGATAGCTCACGGCTAAAACCTGATACCTGATACCCCACACCCGGAAGCTGACGGCTATTTTAGTTTGGCGTGTGGTTTTACTGATCCAGTCCTCCTTTCCGGTTTGGAGATACCATAGAAGGCCATTTACCAGGATCCCCTGTCAGCGGACTGATGGGCAAAACAGATTTCTCCCGGTTGAAGAAGGAGGGATCTTCACTTGCCATATAAGCCAAAATTGCAGTCAGGATGACATTCTTCTGCACATCATCAAAAACAATCTTATCATACGTATCCCGATTGGTGTGCCAGGTATAATTCCAGTAATTCCAGCTCAGGCTGCTAAGATTAAACGCAGGCGATCCGGCTGCTACAAAAGAAGCGAAGTCGGAACCTCCGCCGCCCGGAGATCCCGGAAAGTTGGTTTTGATCTCCCCCCTGATGCTATCGGGCACAGCAGCAAGCCATCTCTGCAGATATTCGTAGGCATATAGAAAACCCTGCCCTGAAATATCTACCACCCTGCCGGTGCCATTATCCTGGTTGAAGGCGGCCTGAAGCCCTTTCACAATTTCAGGATGGTCTTCCACGAAGGCCCTGGAGCCATTCAATCCCTGCTCTTCACTTCCCCAATGTCCTACCAGGATCGTTCTTTTGGGATCCGGATAAAATTTCTTCAGTATCCGCATCGCTTCCATCATTACCAGCGTGCCGGTGCCGTTGTCCGTAGCGCCGGTGCCGCCGTCCCACGAATCAAAATGAGCCGATAAGATCACGTATTCGTCGGGGTTCTCCGTGCCTTTTATCTCCGCAATGGTATTGAGGGTAGGCTGTACACCGGTTTCGCGGCTGTCGGCCCGGATGGATAGCTGAACGGGCGTACCCCCGGCTACCAGGCGATATACCAATCCATAATCTTCGAGGCTGATATCAACCGTGGGGATATTTTTTGTATGGGCTCCAAAAATTTTATCTACGCCAAATCCCTGGCTCCAGTAATTGGTAACAATTCCGGAGGCGCCGGCTTTTTCGAGCATCACCGGCAGGGTGCGCATATTGTATCCCGTTTTCTCAATTCGTTGGTTCCAGGCCTGCGTAAGAGAATCACGTTCGTTTTTCATTTTGGAAAAAGACAATGCTGTGGCATATTCTTTCCAGTTTGCTTCCGGTCTCCCGGTGGGCTGCGCCAAACTGATCATAACGAACTTCCCTTTTACCTGCGGCGCCCATTTCGCATAAGCAATGCTGTCAGGCAGGTCGGGTAAAATAATGACCCCGGCCGTAATGGTCTTCCTTTTGGTAGAAGGGCTCCATGCCAACTGTGTACCTTCCAGGGATTTTGTCCAGGGAGAGGTCATATCAATATGCGTGATCCCTCTTTCCCAGCCACGCCATTCACCCCATTTTTCATTGCGGGCCGCTATACCCCAGTTTTTATACTTTGTTAATGCCCAATCATGGGCCTGCTGCATCTTGGGCGTACCCACCAGCCGGGGGCCGATCTCATCCAACAATTCATGGGCGAGGGTTCTTAACTGAGAATGGTTGGTTGCTTCATCAACCATTTGCTGGACAACCGGATCAATCGCTTTAGCCGGTTTTGCGGGTGGGGGAAATTGGGCAAGCACACCGCTCTCAAGAAAAAACAATACGAATAATGAAAGAGAAATTCTCCTCATAGCATGATGAGTTTTTGATTATCGGAATAAGATCATTTACCTCAAGCGGGAAATCTCAAATCTTTTTTCACTGGTCCTCCGGCTTCTTACAACAGGTGGGCAGGGCTTTATAAGAGTCTTCATTGGCCTTCACATCATCTGCATCATAGCCTGCATTGGCAATACCTGTTTTTACATTTTCGACATTCGTCCGGTTGGGAAGATAGGTAACGGTCGTTGTGTTTCGCCTGTAGTCCACTACTACCTTGGCAATGCCTTCTTCCCGCTTCATGTAATTTTCTATATTTTTTTTACACTGGTCGCATTGAACGGTTGGCGTAGAAATTTTAACGGTTACAGGCTTCCTGCCCTGCGCATTGGCCGACCATGATATGCCACAAACAACGGCTATTAAAAAAATGATTTTTTTCATAAAAAAAACGGATTACGTTTATGATTGGGCGAAAAGATAGCAGTTTTTTGTAAAAGAATATGTTAACCTTTCCAATTTGCCGGATCCTGTCTCCAGTTCAACAGGGTGGCCTCATCACCGGGCGGTATCACCCCCTTCTCCATAGCCAGCCGGATCAGCGTTTGGTAGTTGGTTAAAGGCTTCAGCACAATCTTTGCTTCCGCAAAAGCCTGAGTCGCTACATCGAAGCCGTACGAAAAAATGGATACCATTCCCTCAATATGCAATCCCTGTTCCTGCAGCACTTTGCACACCTGTAAACTGCTTTTACCGGTAGATACCAGGTCTTCCACCACCACTACTTTCTGCCCCGGTTCAAAATAGCCTTCCACCTGGTTGCCAAGACCATGTTCTTTTGGCTTGGCACGTACATAAATAAAAGGCAATTTCAGTTGATCCGCCACCATGGCTCCCCAGGCAATACCTGCAGTGGCCACCCCGGCCAGCATACCGGCATCAGGAAATTTTTCAAAGACCACATTGCATAATTCAGATTTCACGAAATCGCGGATATAAGGAAAAGAAAGCGTTTTTCTGTTGTCGCAATAAATCGGGCTCTTCCATCCGGAAGCCCAGGTAAAAGGTTGCCGGGGTTTCAGTTGAATAGCGTTAATTTGTAAAAGTTTTTCAGCAACTGCCTTTTCATTTGTCATGCTGCGAAAATAATAAAATTGCATGGGATGGTTTTGAAAATTTACTTCGGCGAAAAGCCCGTTTTTCTATGTGATGAGATCACGCCTGATATTGAAATTTACCGGCATCATCCCGATACGATTTTTATAGATGAGACGACCCGTTCTGCTATAAAAACAATGTTGCATGACATTTCCCATCCGGGGTTTCATGCCGGAATACTATACAGTTCTGATCCTGATCAATTAAAGAAAATGTTCTGGGAACAATTCACGGTCATACAGGCAGCCGGCGGCGTGATCAGAAACGAAAAGGAAGAGACCCTTATGATCTTCAGGAGAGGGGTATGGGATTTGCCAAAAGGAAAAAAAGAAGAGGGAGAAACCCCCGAAACCTGTGCCGTGCGGGAAGTAATGGAGGAGACGGGGCTCAGCAAAGTACGGTTAAAAGATTTGCTTAAAATGACTTACCACACCTATAGCCTGTTTGGAAAAGAAATTTTGAAGGAGACCTATTGGTACCGGATGGAAGCACCTTCAGATCAACCTTTACTACCACAAACGGAGGAGGATATCCACCGGATTGAATGGGTTGGCGCTTCGGGATTCGACGAAAAATTAAGCAACACTTTTCCTTCTATAAAAGATGTATTGGCGGCAGTCCATGAAAAGACCCGATAACGATTACCGGGTCATACCCTGTAAGCGGGGTGCAAAGATGGTGTATATCCGGGATTAAAGACCGCCCCGTTGTTATACCGCCTTCAGGGTTTTCTTCTTTAAAATGGCCATCGTGATCCGGCTTACGCACACCAGTTTTTCTCTTTCATCGTATATTTTAATATCCCATACATGAGTAGTTGCCCCTATGTGCAATGGGGAAGCTATCCCGGTAACTTTCCCCTGGCGGACGGCACGAACATGGTTCGCGTTGATCTCAAGCCCCACGCAGATTGACACCTCCGGATCCAGTACCAGGGAGGCAGCCACGCTTCCGAGGGTTTCTGCCAAAGCAACGGACGCACCACCGTGGAGTATCCCGTAAGGTTGCTGTGTCCGGCTGTCAACCGGCATGGTAGCCTTCAGAAAATTATCGCCCGCTTCGGTAAATTCAATGCCAATAAGTCCTGCCAAAGTTCCTTCGCAGGCCGTTTGTAAATCACTAAGCGAAATTTTATTAAACCAAATTCCTGCCATGTTTTTTTAGTTTTACGTAACCATCCGATCCAAATCCGACGGTTTTTAATTGTATCCGTACATTCATCACTTTTTTGTTCTCCACCCAAAATAACAAAACCCGGGAGAATGGCAAGAATATTATTTATCCTCCTTTTCACAAGTTTTTTTTTCGACTCCTGTTCAAGCGGCAGGTACATCATAAAAAACGTTCCGGCGGGTATAAAATTTTTGTTTCCGACGAAGCTATTGAATCTGAGAAACGAGCTGCCCTGATCGTAATTCATTTACCGTATCACTTAACAAGGGAGATAATGGAGTGTTGGTTAAGGTAGATCAGTTGCAGCATGGATGGGGGTTTTATTTGGGTAACCTGAAAAAAGAGTAATGGATACCTGATATACGGTGAGTTGTGCGATGTCCCGTGATCTCCGGAAAAATAAAAATAGGGCCGATTGGGGTGTATCCCATATTTTCGCTCCATCTGCGGCATTCCGGTCGGTGCGACACCGACCGGTAGTGAGTTCTACAGGCGGGTGTCCCACCCGCCTGCGAAAATATGGGATGCACCCCCCGATTGCTCTGGAATTTTTATTGTAATATTGGGTATAATATAACCGACAAACGCTCTATAAAAACCTGACCGATCAAAAATACCGGTTGGCTGCTCTCCCGAATGCAGTTAAACCACTCTGTTTCAATAACACATTTTTATTATCTTGGCTTGCTAAATTCGTTTCTTAATTATGGGAAAATTTCAAATTAAAAAATCCCCCCAGGTTCATGATGTTGTAATTATAGGATCAGGCGCCGGAGGCGGGATGGCCGGTCATTTTTTGGCCAATGCCGGCATTAAAGTACTCATGCTGGAAGCGGGTCCTTTTTTTGATCCTGCTAAAGACTCTTTGCAATTTAAATGGCCATGGGAATCTCCCCGGCGGGGCGCGTCAACCGTTCGCCCTTTTGGCGACTTCGATGCTGCCTATGGCGGATGGGAGATAGAAGGCGAACCATATACCAGGAAAGACAACACGGAATTTGACTGGTTCAGGTCGAGGATGCTCGGCGGAAAAACCAATCACTGGGGAAGAATTTCTCTTCGTATGGGTCCGGAGGATTTCAAATGCAAGGATGGCCTGACCGATGACTGGCCGTTTACCTATGACGAACTCAAACCCTATTACGATAAAGTGGACCGGCTGATTGGCGTTTATGGTAGTGTGGAAGGCCTGCCCAACGAGCCTGACGGTATCTTTATGAAACCGCCCAAACCGCGTTTGCCTGAACTGTTTATAAAGAAATTTGCCGCCAAAGCCGGTGTTCCGGTTTACCCCGGCAGAGGTTCTGTAATTACAGAACCGCTGGAAGGCAATACGGATCGTGCCCCCTGTTATTATTGCGGGCAATGCAGCCGCAGTTGCAGAACTTACGGCGATTTTTCCGCTTCTTCCTGCCTGGTTATTCCAGCTATGAAAACCGGCAACCTGGAAGTGATCACGAATGCTATGGTTCGGGAGATCCTGACAGATGAAAAGGGTGAAGCAACGGGCGTATCTTATATCAACAGGGAGGATCTGCAGGAATACCAGGTGAGCGCTAAAGTAGTAGTGGTGGGTGCCAGCGCCTGCGAATCGGCCCGTATTTTCCTGAATTCAAGATCCAAAGCCCATCCCAATGGTTTGGCGAACAGCAGCGATGTAGTGGGTAAATACCTGCACGACTCTACGGGAGCCAGCCTTTCGGGCTTCCTGCCCCAGTTGTTGGATCGGAAGCGGTTTAACGAAGATGGTACGGGAAGTATCCACATTTACACCCCGTGGTGGTTAGACAATAAAAAACTGAATTTCCCGCGTGGATACCATATTGAATACGGGGGAGGAATGAGAATGCCTTCTTATGGATTTGGTTCGGGTATTCAGCGCCTCAATGGCAAAGTGCCCGGACGGGATGGCACCCCTAAACAGGCGGGGGGCTTCGGCGCTTCCCTGAAAGATGATTATCGCCGTTTTTACGGGGCAAATCTCGGCATGGCAGGCAGGGGAACTGCAATAGCGAGGAAAGAGAACTATTGTGAAATTGACCCCAATGTGGTGGACAAATTCGGTATCCCCGTGCTGCGCTTCCATTATACCTGGAGCAACGACGAAATCAACCAGGCCAAGCACATGCAGGATACCTTCCAAAGTATCATGCACGAAATGGGCGCCATCGTTACTTCTCATCATGGTCCTGAAGACAGCTACGGATTAGAAGCACCGGGGAGGATCATCCACGAAGTGGGCACGATCAGAATGGGCGATGATCCTAAAACATCGGCATTGAACAGATGGTGCCAGGCACACGAATGTAAAAATCTGTTTGTCGTGGATGCAGCTCCTTTTGTACAGCAGGGCGACAAGAACGCCACCTGGACGATCTTAGCCCTGTCGCTGCGTACAGCAGAATATATTCTGGATCAAAGAAAGAAACAAAATATTTAATGGTTCTAAATCCTTTTCTATCATGAACAGACGCGAATCACTTAAAGCCATTGGATTAACAGCAGTTTCAACGGGCGTATTATTAGAAGCCTGCAAAACAGATACCAAAAAAGCAGCTACGGGAGGAGGTGAAGCCGCAGCCGCAGAGGGTGAAAATGTTGGACGCGAGGCTTTCGAAATTGAAAGAAACAAAAAGCTGAAGGAAGCGAGATTTTTCACCGATCATGAAATGGCCACTATCACTATCCTTGCTGATATCATTATTCCTAAGGATGAGAAATCCGGAAGCGCCTCCGATGCCAAAGTACCCGAGTTCATTGAATTTATTGTGAAAGACATGCCTGCTCACCAGCTACCCATGCGGGGCGGACTGAGATGGCTGGACTCACAATGTATGAACCGGTACAATGCGGCTTTCAAAGACGCCACAAAGGAACAGCAATTGGAAATGGTGAACGATATAGCCTGGCCGGAAAATGTAAAGCCCGGGATGGAACAGGGCGTGGCCTTCTTTAACCGTATGCGGGATCTGACTGCCTCCGGATTTTTTACCAGCCAGATAGGTATAAAAGACCTGGGATACGTGGGAAATGTCGCCAATAAATGGGAAGGCGTTCCCGAAGATTTGATCAAGCAATACGGGCTGGAAGGCGTTTGAGTTGACGCTATCAAAACCTTTATAAAATACCGTTAGGGTGCCTGCGATCATCCAACGGTATTTTTTTGATCTTTACTCACTTAATCTTTTTGTGTGGGGAATCCTTACTTTAGTGCAAAAATGATAAGTGTACCTGCAGAGGCATTTGACTTTTTACGGGAACTGAGGGAAAACAACAACCGGGAATGGTTTAATAATGAAAAGCCCCGGTTTAAAATATTGGAAAACCGGATGAAGGTTTTCTACGATGAAGTTGCCCGGTTAATGAACCGGCACGACGACCTGGAGAGTCACAGAGCCTACCGGATCTACCGGGATATCCATTTTTCGAAAGATAAAACGCCCTTTAAAAGATATTTTGCCGGGGAATTTGTTCGCCGGAAACCGGCATTGCGTGGCGGTTATTATATTCATATTGAGCCGGACGAACATTCTTTTATTGAAACGGGCTTTTGGGGTCCCAATAAAAACGATCTGAACCGGGTGAGAAGAGAATGGGAGATGGATGCCACGGAATTGCACGAGATATTAAGAGACAGACACTTCAAAAAATATTGGGGCAAAATGATTGGCGACAGCCTGAAGAGCGCTCCCACCGGGTTCGATCGTACCCATGCCGACATCGGGCTGATCAACCATAAACAGTGGTTTTTTCATCACGATTTCACAGATAAGGAAGTATTGACCCGGGACTTTGCTTCAAAGGTGGATCGTTATTTCCAGGCGGTTCGTCCTTTTTTGGATTACATGTCATCCGTGCTCACCACTAATTTGAATGGAGAACCGTTGATCCTTTGAAATGGTTTTCACGGAAACCATCCGGAAAGCGCCCACCCATAACCTGTCAGCGAAAACCAGTGGCATCTGCGGGAGATTCATTTACGGATAACTGATCTTTGGGGTCTGTTTTCCCAAACTCTTCATTACAGGTTCCGGTAAAAACGGAGAAGCGTCTCCGCCATTGTGAAGAACATCTCTTACCAGGGTGGAAGCCACCGAAGTGTATTGCGGTAAGCAGGTCAAAAAAATGGACTCGATCTCCGGGGAAAGCGTTCTGTTCATATCCGCGATTGCCTTTTCATATTCAAAATCATTGACATAACGAATACCTCTTAAAATAAAATTTGCATCCACTTTTCTGCAACAATCCACCGTAAGTCCCTCATACACCAGGGCGTCCACTTTCTCCTCTTCTTTAAATATCTCCTGGATCCACTGAAGACGCTGAGACTCGGAGAACATCGCCTTCTTGTTGGCGTTTCTTCCAATTCCTATATATAACTTATCAAATAAATTCAGGGATCGGTTGATAATATCCAGATGCCCTATGGTAATAGGATCAAAAGTGCCGGGAAACAGAGCTATACGACGCATGTTTGGATTTGAGATTTGAAATTTGAAATTTAATCCGGGGTCTTTGATCACCCGTAATTCAACGCTTCTTTATCAATTCACGGGGTCAGGGGTTGTCTCTTTTATCATTCAGCTTTCTTCTCTTCCGCCGGCAAGCAAATACAATACCGCCATCCGGGTGGCCACGCCATTTTCTACCTGTTGTAAGATAATAGATTGTTTTGAATCGGCCACATCACTGTTTAATTCCACCCCACGGTTAATAGGCCCGGGATGCATGATAATGACCTCTTTGTTCAGTTCATCCAGCATTTTCCGGCTGATCCCGTAAGCCAGGTTATACTCCCGGAGAGAAGAAAATAACACCTGGTTCTGACGCTCCAACTGGATCCTCAATACGTTTGCTATATCACACCATTGCAGCGCCTTGCGAACATTATATTCCACCCTGACATCAAATGCTTTTTGAATAAAGGGGGGGATCAGTGTGGGTGGACCGGCAACCATTACCTCCGCCCCCATCTTCTTCAACAGGTAAATATTGCTGAGCGCCACCCGGGAATGCATGATATCCCCGATAATAGCCACTTTCAGCCCTTCTAATCTGCCTTTTTGCTCGCGCATGGAAAAGGCATCCAGCAAGGCTTGGGTAGGATGCTCATTAATGCCATCGCCGGCGTTTACAATAGCCGCGGGGATGTGTTTTGCCAGGAAATGAGGCGCCCCGCTGGCGCTGTGACGCATCACCACCATATCCACCTTCATGGAAAGGATATTATTTACCGTATCCAAAAGCGTTTCTCCCTTGGATACGGAAGATCCGCTGGCTGTAAAATTGATGGTATCAGCGCTGAGCCGCTTTTCCGCCAGTTCAAAAGAAATGCGGGTACGGGTGGAACTTTCATAAAAAAGATTGACAATGGTAACATCCCGCAGCGTGGGTACTTTCTTTATAGGACGCTGTAAAACTTCCTTAAATTGGGTGGCGGTATCTAAAATAAGCTGAATATCCGATGGAGCGAGGTCCCTAATGCCCAACAAATGTTTTGTGCTGAGTTGCATTAGGAAGCGAAATTAATAGAATGAAATTAAAGTGCAAAAAATCTTCCCTATTTATATTTGCCCACGCGATAAAATACTTCATATCACAAGCCTGTAAGGTTCGCGGTCATTACAGCCTGAAAATAGTGCCCCGAAATATTTATGGCGGTTAATGGCGGTTATTAATTATTTAATTACCTTTGCACCCCGCTGAAACGGGTGTGCTTTAGTGTATTTATATACAAAGTGCATGATTGCCCCAAAGGCTCTCAAGCGCCTGGTCTGTTCCCGGCCGCCCCACGGGTATAACACAAATTTATACTTCAATGCCAAAGGTTAAAACCAATTCCAGCGCAAAGAAAAGATTTAAAGTGACCGCCACCGGCAAGATCACGCATCAAAAAGCATTTCGTCGCCACCTGCTGACGCACAAATCAAAAAAACGCAAACGGGCCATGAGACTGGTTGGACAGGTACACGAGTCCAACCTGAATTTTGTAAAGCGCCTCCTGCGTTTGAAATAAAAAACTCCCGGGAGAAGAAAAACGATCAGCAGTAATCATTTCATTAAAACAACCAAAAGTACGCTACCTGCGTACCCGCGGTTTAAAACAAGATAGTTTATGCCACGCTCAGTCAATTCCGTAGCATCAAAAGCCCGCAGAAAAAGAATATTAAAGGCAGCTAAAGGCTATTACGGAAAACGCAAAAATGTATTAACCGTTGCTAAAAACGTAGTTGAAAAAGGACTTACTTACAGCTATGTCGGACGGAAATTAAAGAAAAGGGAATACCGCGCCTTATGGATCGCCCGTATCAACGCGGCCGTTCGTGACGAAGGGCTTACGTACTCCCAGTTCATCTATAAACTTCGCCAGAAGGGAATAGAACTGGACCGGAAGGTTTTAGCCGATATGGCCATGAATGAAGCAGAAAGCTTCAAAAGGCTGATTTCTTCGGTGAAATAGCCCGGTTATAATTATAACAGCCTTGAAGTGCCTTCAAAATAACAGGAGAACCGGTAGTGAAAAAATCACAACCGGTTTTTTATTGCCAATACTCCTAAAAAATTACATTTGCATATCCATTGCTCACCCTTAGAATAGTTGTTAAGAAAAAATGAACAAGTCGTACACCGATCTGGTGAAACAAACTTTCTACTTTCCCCAGGAAGGATTTGAAGTTACTGATGGCTACCTTCGTTTTAATGGAATAGACCTGAAAGCGCTTATTGACAAGTACGGCACTCCGCTGAAATTAACCTATTTGCCCAAAATAGGGATGCAGATCAATAAAGCAAAGAAGATGTTCAGAGAGGCGCTGAAAAAACACCGTTATGAAGGCAAATACTTTTATTGCTATTGCACCAAAAGTTCCCACTTCGCTTTTATTGTGGAAGAAGCGCTGAAACACGATATCCATCTTGAAACCTCTTACGCTTATGATATAGAGATCATCAACCGGCTGTACGAAAGAAAAAAGATCAACAAAGATATTCATATCATCTGCAATGGATTTAAACAAAAAAGCTATACCTCCCGCATAGCCCGCCTGTTGAATACGGGATTCAAAAACGTGATCCCCGTTTTAGACAACAAAGAGGAGTTAGACGCATACCGCCGTTCGGTGAAAGTGCCTTTTAAATTAGGCATCCGCGTTGCAGCGGAAGAAGAGCCTACCTTCCCTTTTTATACCTCCCGGCTGGGGATGAGGGTAAGGGATATCCTGGAATTTTATGTTGACAAGATTGAGGGAAACGAAGACAAATTCCAGTTGAAAATGTTGCATATTTTCCTCAACAAGGGAATCAAAGACGATATCTATTACTGGAGCGAATTGAATAAGATCATTCATCTTTACTGCCAGTTGAAAAAGATCTGCCCGGAGCTGGATTCCATCAATATTGGCGGTGGCTTCCCGATCAAACATTCACTCGGGTTTGATTACGATTACCAGTTCATGATCAATGAAATTGTTCGTAATATAAAAAACGCCTGTAAAAAAGTAAAAGTCCCGATGCCCAACATTTATACCGAGTTCGGCAGTTATACCGTTGGCGAGAGTATGGCCCATATATACAGCGTTGCCGGGCAAAAAGTGCAGAACGACCGCGAAACCTGGTATATGATAGATTCTTCATTTATCACTACGCTGCCCGATACCTGGGGAATAGGCGAAAGATTTTTATTGCTGCCTATCAATAAATGGGACGAAGAATACCAGAAAGTGGTGCTGGGAGGAATAACCTGCGACAGCCACGACTACTACGATTCAGAAGAACATATCAACGAGGTGTTTCTCCCAAAGATCGTAAACGGCGAACCTCTTTACCTGGGCTTTTTTCATACCGGCGCTTACCAGGATCAGATCAGCGGGTACGGCGGCATTAAACATTGCCTCATCCCCTCGCCCAAGCATGTGATTGTGGAATACGACAAAAGCGGGAAACTCACTGATTGGCTGTATGCTAAAGAACAATCCGCGCAAAGTATGCTGAAGATACTGGGGTATATTAAGTAAGTTATGACGAAGAGTTTCCGAAGATTCTGATTTTCACGTATTTTTGCAGCATGAACAATATCAGTGTATTAACCGATTTTGAAGCGCTAACCAATACCGTCCACTTCAAACAATTACCTTCTCCAACCGGATTGGAGAATTATACGATTCATGCGGGAGGCAATTTTGTTTTCATTTCCAACGAAAAAAACCGGACCATCCGGTTCAGTCCGGCTGATTTCAGCATCAGTCATATCACTGATAACGAGATCAGGGAGTGGATGGAGCGCATCCATAAATTGTACCCCGGATTTTAAATAACCGGTATCTGTTACCGGCGAAAAAATATCCGGCGGAGTATAAAAATCATTTCTCAACTTTACAGAAAACCTGCGGTAGTAAAAGCTGGATTTCATTTATCGGATCATATAAATTAACAGACGATGACAAATATATGCGTAACCGAAAACGACAAGGAACTGGGACGCCGGTCCGGCGAACTGGCCGCCTCCCTGATCAGCGCAGCCATAGAAAAAAAGGGAGGCGCTAATATCATTCTTGCCACAGGTTCCAGCCAGTTTGAAACCCTGAACGCCCTGATCAAAGCGGAAAACATCCAATGGAGCAAAGTAACGATGTTTCACCTGGACGAATACATTGGCCTGCCTTTGGCGCATAAAGCCAGCTTTAGAAAATATTTAAAAGAACGGTTTCTGAACAAAGTACCCGCCCTCCGGGACGTACATTTGATCAACGGGGAAACAGATCCGCAGGAAGAATGTAACCGGTTGGCCAAACTGATCCGTGAAAGCCCGATTGACGTAGCGCTGGTGGGGATAGGAGAAAACGGACACCTGGCCTTTAATGATCCCCCGGCAGATTTCGATACCCGGCAGCCTTATATCATTGTTGATTTAGACCAGGCCTGCCGGCAGCAACAGGTTAATGAAAATTGGTTCAGCACGGTGGAATCGGTGCCGGCGCAGGCCATCAGCATGTCTATACA
This sequence comes from Chitinophagaceae bacterium, assembly GCA_023957125.1. Taxonomy (GTDB): domain Bacteria; phylum Bacteroidota; class Bacteroidia; order Chitinophagales; family Chitinophagaceae; genus Agriterribacter. The sequence goes on along the minus strand of JAMLHL010000010.1, from coordinate 15,846 downwards.
ACAGATCCTGCTGTCCAAACATATTATCTGCTCGGTTCCGGGTATAAGAAAGGCAAAGGCCGTGAAAGACTGTGTGGAAGGGGAAATCAGTAATCTTCACCCCGCAAGCATTTTGCAAAATCATCCCGCCTGTCATCTGTTCCTGGACAAAGAGTCCTCCTCTTTCCTGAAATGATCCGCAGCTTAAGATTTCTATCCGGATAGAATTTCAGGAAGATCCGGGCATCCTGTAATAGACCTGTAATAGAAGTGAGCGGGGTGAAAATGAGGTCCCGACCAGATTCGAACTGGTGTACGAGCTTTTGCAGAGCTCTGCCTAGCCACTCGGCCACAGGACCTTTTGTCTTTTCGGGGTTGCGAAAATAGGATATTTTTATGAACAAACAGATTCTTAGGCTGCTTTTAAAATTGTCGCACCTTTTGCTTCATGTGGGCGGTGTCCACCAACCGGCAACAATTTCAAATGCACCCGGTTCCGGATTTTGCTGAACCACCGGGGAGCAATTTATCACCTGCACCGGCACGGATAATCTCCGGCAATACAACATTTGGAAAACCGGGACGTTAAAGCCGAACGGAGCGATTGAGAGCAGGATAATTTTATTTAGTCAATTCACCCCATCATCCAATAACTTTGCACTTTAGTACGGCATGGATATACATTTTTACAAATACCAGGGAACGGGAAACGATTTTATTATTTTAGACAACCAGGATAACGCTTACTCTTCCCTCACCACGGACCAGGTAAGATTTTTGTGCAGTCGCCGGGTAGGGATAGGGGCAGACGGTTTGATGCTGTTGAATAAACACGAGCTGTATGACTACCAGATGGTTTATTATTCCGTTAATGGCGGGGAAGGTCATATGTGCGGCAATGGAGGCCGTTGTTTGATCAAATATCTATTCGACAAAGGGATAAAAAAAACGATATATCGTTTTTGGGCCTCTGATGGTTTGCATGAGGCGGAAGTGGATATGCAGGGATTGGTACGTTTGAAAATGAGAGACGTTGCGAAAGCCACCGGGCTGAAAGATCATTTTATACTGGATACAGGTACGCCCAATTATGTGCAATTTGTGCAGGATCTAAACAAAACGGACGTAACGGAAGAGGGAAAAAGAATACGATACAGTGAAGATTTTGCTGAGGAAGGGATCAACGTCAATTTTGTGGAGTCCTTAGACAATCACCGGATTGCCGTTCGTACTTATGAACGGGGTCTGGAAGGCGAAGCCCTGAGCTGTGGTACGGGCGTTACCGCGGCGGCGCTGGTTTCGGCGCACCATGTAAACGGCTTTAATGAAGTGGTGGCAGAGACCAGGGGCGGGCGGCTGAGTGTTGAATTTGAATTGTTGGAAGACCAGCAATACCGCAATATCTGGCTTTGTGGCCCGGCTGAATTGGTGTTTAAAGGCGAGATGAACCTGGAAGATGACAAGATTGCGCGGCTTTGGGATCAGGCGGCAAATAAAATAGCGGTGTAACACCAACGCCGGAAGGGCCTTGAAAGAAGACCCTACACCCGGTTGTTCATTCCAGGAGGAGTGGTTTCAAATTTCAATGCGTGAATTCAAATAACCCTACCTTTGCGCCGCCATGATCCAATACTTCAAAAATATCAAAGGGGTTACTACCGCGATAGATAAGGCGGATGACGAAACCTGGGTGAATATTCTTCCGCCATTGAAGCATGAGGAGTTTGCCGAGGTTTCGCAGAACCTGGAAATCCCGGTGGAGTTTTTGCAGGATTCCCTGGACATTGACGAACGCCCGAGATACGAGTTGGAAGATAATGTGAAACTGATTGTGATTAAAACGCCCACAGAAAACAATTCCTTTAACGAGAGCGATGCATTTTATATTACTATTCCTATTTGCATCATACTCACGCATAACCAAATCGTAACGGTTAATTCATTCGAAAACGGCGCTATCAAGAAATTTCTGAACACCTTCCCCGACCGGCAAACCGACAAGAAAAATATGATGGTGGTGAAGATCTTTGAAAAGATCACCCAAACCTATATGGAATACCTCAAAGAAATTAATCACCGTAGAAATATACTCGAAAAAAAATTATACGCTTCCAACAGGAATGAGGAGCTGCTGGACCTGATGCGGATACAGAAAAGCCTGGTTTATTTTGTTACCGCATTGCGCTCTAATGAAATGTTGCTGATGAAATTGTCGAGAACCAATTTTTTAAGCCTGAACGAGGAAGAAAGAGAGGAACTGGAAGATGTGATAGTGGACACTTCCCAGGCGCTGGAGATGGCGAATATATATACCAATATCCTAAGCGCCACTTTGGATGCCTTCGCAAGCATTATTTCCAACAACCAGAACTCAGTGTTAAAACGACTGACGTCTATCACCATCATCCTGCAATTTCCGGTGTTGATTGCCAGCATTTATGGCATGAACGTACCTATTCCCTTCCAGCATCAGCCCCACGCATTTTATATACCTATCATAATGGCGCTCGTGGTGTCTGTGATCATGGGCGTTTATTTCATGAACAAAAAGCTATTTTAATATCGCCGGCGGCCGTCCGTCCAATGCATTTATCCTTCGCCATTTTTTAACAAACCCGCAACCACCTTGTCTATGGGCAGGGTAACGCTTTGTTCCGAAAAATCAGTCCAGTCAATAAAACGAAAACTTTCCGTTTCACCGGTTTGATGGTAAATAGCCATCTGCCGCTCATCAAAATCGAAAGGCTTATGGCGCAACGGCACCCGGATCAGCTCCAATGGCTCCACATAATAATAAACGGAGATGATCTGATCTTCCGGCCGGAACGCGGACATCTGAAAAAAATCGGTGGTATAAAGATGAGCCGAGACCCTGATATTTAGTTTCATTTCCTCCTGAAACTCCCTTTTCAGGCATTCTCTTGTTCCTTCTCCGAATTCGAGCCCTCCCCCGGGAAACTTGGTGTAAAAATTACCGCGGATGTATTCATCACTCACCAAAACCTGCCGTTTTTCATTGGTAAGGATACCATACACCCTGACATTGAATTTTGACATTATTGATCTTTAATTTAAAGCCGGGAATAAAAATAGCGTTAATTTGCCACATTAAAACCAGTATTTAAACAGGATTCCGTGGAAAAAATAAATTACAAAGCGGCTGTGCCTCACCTGATAGCAATAGGGATTTTTTTGATCGTGGCTATCATCTATTGTTATCCTGCGCTCCAGGGAAAAGTATTGCAGCAGAGTGATGTTATTTTTTGGAAGGGCATGGCGCAGAATTCCTTTGAATACAAGGCGCAACATGGTCATTTTCCGCTGTGGACCACCCATTTGTTCAGCGGTATGCCCGCCTACCAGGTAGCAATGGACGCCAATTCCTACCTGCCCAACCTGCACAATGTGTTTACACTTTGGATGCCCAAACCTATCGGCTTCTTCTTTTTAGCCTGCATAAGCTTTTACCTGTTGAGCTGTGTGGTGGGCGCCCGCCCGGTTTTGGGAATATTGGGAGGGCTGGCTTTCGCTTATGCCAGTTTTAATGTGCTTTTTGTAGCAACAGGGCACGATACCAAAATGTGGACCCTGTCGTATATGCCCGGACTATTGGCAGGGCTTTTGCTGATCTATCAACACAAATACTTAACGGGGCTGGCGGTTACGGCCATTTTTGCCACCTGGGAAATAGGCTTCAATCACCCGCAGGTAACCTACTATTTTTTCTTCACGGCGCTGTTTATTTCTATCGGATACCTGGTACAATGGGTCCGCAAAAAAGAATGGAAGCACCTGGTCATTTCCTTTGTGTTGGCCGTTGTGGGGGGGCTGATCGGTATTGCCAACTCTGCCGTATCGCTGCTGACCAATTCGGAATATGCGAAATACACCATGCGCGGAGGAAAAACAATTGAAACGCAGGGAGAAGAAATAAAAACGGTAAATACTTCAGGACTTGACCGTGATTATGCGTTTAGTTACAGTATCGGCAAAAGCGAAACCCTCACCTTATTTATGCCTGGTGTTTTCGGCGAAGGCACAGGCACCCATTTTGATGAAAACGCCAAACTGGTGCAAAACCTGGTGGAAAAAAACGTGCCGGAATCACAGGCCATACAGATTGCCCAAAATATGCCTAAATATTGGGGCGGCATGCCGGAAGGAACGGGAGGCACTATTTACATAGGCGCCATTATTTGTTTCCTGGCACTCATTGGGATGGTAGTAATCCGGGATCGGATCAAATGGTGGATCCTTGCGGGAGCTGTGTTGGCTATTTTCATGGCCTGGGGCAGGAATTTCTCAGGCTTCAATACCCTGCTGCTTGACTACCTGCCTTTGTACAACAAATTCCGCTCGCCTAATACCGCTCTGATCATCCCGCAGATGATATTTTCCCTGCTGGCGGTTATGGGATTACAACAAATACTGTTCACGCCCAACGGATCAGAAATATTGAAATCCTCCTTTAAAAAAATACTATACACCCTGGGCGCACTGTTCCTGGTAGTATTGCTGATCTATTTTTTCAACGATTTTTCCGGCGCCTTCGACCCGGTACTGATGCAGGCGTTCGGATCGTCACAGGACGGGAGCAACGAAATAGGCAGAATGGTGGTGAATGCAATGAAAGACGATCGGAAAGCCATGTTTACCGGCAATATCTTCCGGGCCTTCCTGTTTGCAGCGCTGGTTCTAGGCCTGTTGTACCTCTACCTGAAAAATAAAATGAAGGCGATAACAGTGGTGATCCTGTTTATTGTTGTCAATACTTTTGACCTGTTGCTGGTGGATAGCAAATACCTGAATGCCGACAATTACCTGGAAGATGAAAACGCCCTGGTGGCAGACTACTTCACACCTACCGCCGCGGATAAACAAATTCTTGAAGACAAGGATCCTCATTACCGGGTGTACAATATTTCGACGGGTGACCCATTCCAGGGGAATGCGGCCATCACCAGTTATTTCCATCGCAATATAGGCGGATATCATCCGGCAAAACTTCGCATATACCAGGATCTGATCGAGGCGCAACTATCAAAACGAACGCCCAATATGGATGTGCTGAACATGCTGGATACCCGCTATATTATAACGCCTCCCCAGCAACAACAGCAACCGGCAGGGATATATAAAAACGATCAGGCCCTCGGCGCCGCCTGGTTTATTAAGCATATTCAATATGTTGACGACCCGGTAGCGGAAATAAAGGCATTGGATCAGTTTGGACCTCAGGACACTGCCATTATTCAAAACAGCTACAAAACAATCGCAGGTGATAGCCCGGTACCGGATTCATCGGCAGTTATTACGCTGGTGAGCTATGACAATGACGAAATCAAATATGCAACGCAGTCTGCCCGTCCGCAGTTCGCCGTATTCAGTGAAGTGTATTACCCGGCCGGATGGAATGCCTACCTGGATGGAAAAAAGACAGATTATGCAAAAGTGAATTATGTTTTAAGAGGTATGCCGGTGCCTGCCGGGAAGCACGAAATTGTATTTAGGTTTGAGCCGGCATCTTATACCAACGGACAGAAATTGGTTTATATGGGCAATGTGCTTTTCTATTTGACAATGGCGGGTGGTTTGTTTTCTTTTTGGAAAAGGAGAAAAGAAAAAATTTAATCAATCAGCAGTCCTTTCATGATTCGTGTATTGAGCATTGTTCCTTATCAGTTTTTACCGCCAACCACCGGGGGGGCAAAGTCTATCGGTTTGTTCAATCATTATTTTTCAAGGCTGGCACGTTTGTACTGTGTGGGTGTAAGAAAAAATAAAACACCTGCACAACCGGGTTATGAAATCCTTCCCCTGCTGTCCGACAATATGCTCCGCTACGTCAATCCGTTTTACTTTTTTAAACTAAAAAAGATCGTTCTCCGGGAAAAAATATCCCATCTTGTCGTTGAACATCCTTATTATGGCTGGCTGGGTATCTGGCTGCAGAAGCGTACGGGGGTTAAACTAATTGTTCATTCGCACAATATTGAGTCCCTGCGTTTTAAAAGTCTTGGCAAATGGTGGTGGAAACTGCTCTGGTGGTATGAGAAAGCGGTTCACCGTTGCGCTGATCTTAATTTCTTCATTTCGCAGGAGGACCTGGATTATGCAATGGATCATTTCAGATTAAAGCCTGCCGGATGCGCGGTTATCACTTATGGCATTTCCAGAAGTGCGCCTCCTGCCCCGGAAGAAAAAAAAACTGCCCGAGCCGAAGTATGCAGCGCTCATGGCATTGATAGCAATAACCTGTTGCTGTTGTACAACGGCGCTTTTAATTACCGGCCTAATATCAAAGGATTGGAATGCATCCTGAAAGAGATCAATCCCCTGCTGCTGCAAAGCGGGATAGCTTACAAGGTATTGATCTGTGGCAGCCACCTGCCCGAAAGCTACCGGCACCCGGAAGCCTTCAAAGAAAAAAATATTATATATGCCGGTTTTGTAGAAGATATTGACCGCTATTTTTTAGCAGCCGATATTTTTCTGAATCCTATTGGTGAGGGAGGAGGGATTAAAACCAAGTTAGTGGAGGCATTAGGAGCCGGCACCACGGCTATTTCCTTTCAAAACGGGGCAATAGGCATACCGGAGGGTATAACCGGTAAAAAGCTGGCGATAATAGAGAATGGAGACGTTAAGGCGCTGGTTGAAAAAGTGATGGATTATTCATCCCTCATGAACGAAAGCATCCCGGAAAGTTTTTATCAGCATTTTTATTGGGGAAAGATCGTTAAGAAAGCCTTTCAGCAAATGCAGGCTATCGGATAAAAAACATCAAATACGGAGGTCTCCCGTGACGCGTTGACCATTGCGTTTATTTTGTAAACCCTGTTAAATTGAAATTTCTCTTCGGCCAGACTTTTTATAGATTATATGGCTGCAGTCCAAATTTTCGCTCCATCAGTGGCATTCCGGTCGGTGGTGAATCTTCTGTTTTCAAATCTCAGATCACCTTACGATCTCTCCTTTCAGACGCAGCAGTTCCGTTTCAGAAAGTTTGGTATTGTACCTGGCGGCAATCAGGCGGTCGTAGGCATCCTGCAGGCTTTTCTGGGCTTCCCGCAGTTCAAGATAGGTGGATACGCCCTGCCGGAAACGTTCCAGCGCGATCATCACATTTTCTTTTGCCAGTTCAATATTTTCCTCCTCCAGTCTCAACGCGTTGATCTGGTATTGGTAACTATTGAAAGCCACTTTCACCCATACGTTCACCAGGCTTTTTTGTTTGGATACGGCAATATCCTGGTATTCCACGTCCAGCTTAGCCTGCTGTATATTCCGTTTAACGTTTAAATTATTAAGTATGGGAATGGAGGCGGTCAATCCAAAATTATATCCGTTATTACGGCTGAAAGTGGACGCAAAAGGGCTGATATTATTCCGGTTCTCATTGCGCGTAAAATTATAGGCCGAAATAAAAGAAACCATAGGCCACCGGGACGCCTTTGCTTCTTTCAGCGAGATCCTGGCTATATCCGCATTTTTAAGGGCCTGCAGAATAGTGGGATTGGAAGTTTCAACCCGGTCCTGAATATCAGCGATATTCATATGTATATCCAACGGGATAGAATCCGCCACCTCATATACCGCTGGTAGTTGCATACCGGTAAGCTGGTTCAACTGATCCCTCAGTTGGATCATGGTAGTTTGCTGCTCCAGGTGAGCGGCTTTCTGGGCATTGAGATCTACTTTAGCCTGCAGCAGTTCAGGCTTGGTGCCCAGCCCCACCGACAATTTCCTGTCGGCCAGCTTCACCCTCTCTTCATTGATAGACATCTGTTCTTCAATGGCTTTCAGCAACTGCTTCTGCCGTACGATCAGGTAATAATTACTGATGATCTCAGCGGTGGTATTCACTACCTGGTTCTTAAGGTTTATCCTTCCAAGGTTATACAATTCTTCGACTTTTTGTTTGGTAGCAAACATTTTTAAGCCGTCAAACAAGGTCCAGTTTAAGTTCAGGGCAGCGCTCAGGTTGTCTGTTTTTATACCCGTACCCTCCACATCATCGCGGGTATCGTATTTCTGTTTTTGCGCGGAGGTGGTCCAGAGATTACCGATACTCGCATTGATATTGGGCAGAAAGGCTCCGTAAACATACTTTAGATCTGTAGCCGCTGCTACCGAGTCGTTGTTGAGCAATAAGATATCGTAATTCTTATACAGCCCGGCAGCTATTGCCTCCTGCAGCGTGATCAATGGCTGTCCCTTTACCGCGCTATAGAAGCTGCATGTTATTGTAATGATGCTGATGATTCTTTTCCAGTCCATAACTGTTCAGGCTCTTTTTCTTCTGAAAAATATTCGTCTATACGACTTTCTCCTTTCCTGGCTGAAAGAAAACTATACATGGCAGGAATGACAAACAAGGTCAATACCAGGGAAAATATAATGCCCCCCACAATTACCAGTCCCAACGGTATGCGGCTGGTAGATGCGGCGCCGATAGACATAGCGATGGGCAGGGCGCCCAACGCCATCGCCAGGCTGGTCATCAAGATAGGTCTTAAACGGGCCACTGCCGCCTCAATCACCGACTGTCCCTTAGGCATTCCCGCTCTTTGCTTCTGGTTAGCAAATTCCACGATCAGGATCCCGTTTTTGGTAACCAGTCCGATCAGCATGATCATCCCGATCTGCGAAAAAATATTGAGCGTTTGGCCAAAGATCCACAGGGTAAGCACCGCCCCCGCGATGGCCAACGGCACGGTAAACATGATGATAAACGGATCAATAAAACTTTCAAACTGCGCCGCCAGCACCAGGAAGATCAGGGCCAGCGCCAGGATAAAAGCAAACATGGTGTTGCCGGAACTTTCGGCAAAATCACGGGAAGTGCCTGCAAGCGAAGTAGCAAAAGTATCATCCAGCCGCCTGTCCGCGATATCCTGCATCGCCTTGATGCCATCGCCTAAAGCTACGCCGGGAGCAAGTCCGGCAGAAATGGTGGCCGATTTATACCGGTTGAAGTGATAAATCGTAGGGGGCGTGGTGCTCTCCTGCACGGTTACCAGGTTGTCTAAGGAAATACTTTCACCACGCTGGTTGCGGAGATAAATATTTTTAAGATCCGTAGGCTTGTTCCGGTCGTCCCGGGGCACCTGGCCTATCACTTCATACTGCTTACCTTCCCTTGTAAAATACCCCAGCCGCCGGTTGCTGTAAGCCAGTTGCAACGCCTCGGAGATAGCGTCAATGCTCACGCCCAGGTCGCTTGCCTTCAAACGGTCAACCGTAACCGAAAGTTCGGGTTTATTGAATTTAAGATCAATATCCACTCCCTGGAATGCGGGATTTTTATTTGCTTCGTCGAGGAACCCGGGGATCACATCTGCCAGCTTTTCAAAATTGTTGTTTTGTATCACAAACTGAACCGGCAGCCCTCCTCTCCTGTTCACCGCTATGGTTTGCTCCTGGATGGCAAACGCTCTCCCTTCCGTAAAGCGCGGCAGGTTCCTGTTGACCATATCCACGATCTCCTGCTGGGAACGGGAACGCTGGTCGGGGTCTATCAGCATCGTTCTCAGGAAGCCGGTATTTACCGCTCCCGCTCCCGAATAGCCGGGAGCAGTAACGGTGAGCACGGTCTTAAATTCGGGAACCGAATCCATGATCAGGGTGGTGAGATTCCCGATGAAGCGATCGGTATATTCAAAAGAGGAGCCTTCGGGCATGGTTACCTGCAAACGAAACTGGCTCCTGTCTTCCATCGGGGCCAATTCGGATTTCAATTGCCCGCCGATAGCCCAAATGATGGCGCCGCAGGCCAGGATAATGATCAGGGCCACCCATTTCACTTTCATGAATGCGGCCAGCAACCGGTGATACCCGTTTTCCATACCCCTGAAAAAAGGTTCGGTTATCCTGTAAAACCAGCTATGCTTATGCGTTTTACGCGCCAGCTTTACATTCAGCACAGCGGTAAGCGTAAGGGATACAAACGCGGATACCAGCACAGCGCCGGCCACCACAATACCAAACTCCCGGAAAAGCCGGCCTACAAAACCCTGCAGGAAAATAATGGGTAAAAAGATAACAGCAAGGGTGATGGAGGTGGAAATAACGGCAAAGTATATTTCCTTGGACCCCTCCTTCGCGGCCTGCCATTTATTCATTCCCTGCTCTATCTTCTTGTATATATTCTCCGTTACCACAATCCCATCGTCCACCACCAGCCCGGTGGCCAGCACAATGCCCAGCAGGCTCAGTACATTAATGGTGAAGCCGGCCAAATACATGATAAAGAAGGCGGCGATCAGCGACACGGGAATATCTATTAAGGGCCGGATAGCCATAAGCGCATCGCGGAAAAACAAATAAACGATCAGGATCACCAGTCCGATGGCTATGAAAAGCGTTTCCTCCACCTCGGATATAGACCGTTCGATAAAAACGCTCTGATCCAAAACGATATCCAGCTTGATATCGTCGGGCACTTCTTTTTTTAACTGTTCAAAACGTTTGTAAAACTCATCCGCAATAGCCACGTAATTAGACCCCGGCAACGGTACGATAGCCAATGCGATCATCGGCACGCCGTTCAGCTTCAGAATAGTTTCTTCATTTTCGGGACCAAGCACCGCTTCGCCGATATCCTTCAACCGGATAACACTGCCGCCGAAATTTTTTATAATAATGTTGTTGAACTCTTCCTCGGTGGTAAGACGGCCGAAGGTTCTTACCGTAAGTTCCGTATTATACCCCGCGATCTTTCCCGAAGGCAGCTCCACGTTTTCTTTCAACAAGGCTTCCTGCACATCCTGGAAAGTAAGCCCGTACGCATTCAGCTTGGAAGGCTCGAACCAGATGCGCATGGCGTATTTCTTTTCACCCCATATATTGAGGCTGCTCACGCCCGGGATCGTTTGTAATCTTTCCTGGAGTACATTGGTGGCATATTCCGTGATCTCCAACTGGTTCCGGGTATTGCTCTGCACCGTCATCGAAATGATCACGTCTGAACTGGCATCGGCTTTTGAAACCACGGGAGGCGCATCCAGGTCCTGCGGCAGCCTGCGCTGCGCCTGCGAAACCTTGTCTCTTACATCATTAGCAGCAGCTTCGAGGTCAACACCCAGGTCAAATTCCACTGTAATATTACTGACGCCCTGGCTGCTGGATGAGGTCATATTTTTAATACCGGCAATCCCGTTAATTGATTTCTCCAGCGGCTCCGTGATCTGCGATTCAATAATATCCGCATTGGCGCCTGCATAATTGGTGCGCACGCTAATGATCGGCGGATCTATAGCCGGATAATCTCTCACGCCCAGGAAAGTAAAGCCTATCACCCCAAATACAACGATCAGGATACTGGCAACGGTTGCCAGTACCGGTCGCCTCAGGCTTATTTCGGAAATATTCATTATTGTATTTTGCTGAGTTGTATTTCAGAATCCGGTTTAACCGACATCAGCCCGGAGATCAGTACCGTATCTCCCAAATTTACCCCATTGAGTACCTGCACATATACCGAATCCCTTATGCCTGTCGTAACTTCCAAAAACTCCGGCGCGCCGTTTTTATATATTATAATTTGTTTTCCACGGCTAAGCGGTATGATGGCCTGGGTAGGTACGATAATAGCATGGTCGTCTTTTGCCAGGTCAAGCGCCACTTTTGCAAATGCTCCGGGTACCAGGGAAGCATGCCTGTCTTTTACAAGCGCTTTAATATTCAGGCTGCGCGTATTGGCGTCAATAAAATATTCGCTTGCCATCACCGTAGCTTCAAACCGCTGCCGCACACCATCCACGCTAAAGCTGATCTTTTTACCCGGTACAAAATTAGTGCTATATTTTTCCGGAACGGTAAACTCTAATTTCAACTGGTCCACCTGGCGTAAGGTGGCAATAACATCGGAGGGCGAAACATAGGCGCCAAGGCTGATGTTTCTCAACCCTATCCGGCCGTCGTAGGGGGCTCTTATCTCCGTTTTGGTGATCGCCACTTTCACCAATTCAATATCCGCTTTATTGTTGCTGACCTGCAGTTCACTCAAATCAACATCCTGCTGGCTGATACCCTGGATTTTTAATAATTCGCGGTAACGCTCTACCGTCTTTTGATTGATTTCCAACTGCACTTCCAGCTTTTTCAGCTGCGCCTGCAGGTCGTCATCGAATAATTTGGCTAACAATGTGCCCTTTTTTACAAAACTTCCTTCCTTAAAATTGATACCAACCAGACGTCCGGAAATCTCCGGCCGGATATCGGTTCCTTCAGCCGGCATCAGCGATCCCGCCACTTCAATATTTTCACTTAAGGGAATGCTTTTCACAACAAAGGCATCGGCAAGAACGGTACGGCTTCGCTCTCTGGGCTGATGGGTTGTAGCCGCCTGTTTTTTATCAGAACAGGCAAGAAGGAAGCCCGATAAGGCCATACCATATAAAAATAACTTTCTCATCGGTTGCGAAACTAATACAAATTGAAGTTGAAATGTTCACCAGCTTTACCGGTGAACGTTAATTAATGTTAATTTGAGATCCCGTTTCCTCAGAAGCTTTTCCTATCTTCGAATCATGGCTCCTGTTGCAGCATCCTCCCGAACGGGTTTTCGATTCAAGCAATTTATCGTCCGTCACGATCAATGCGCCATGAAGGTTTGCACCGATTCCTGCACCTTCGGCGCCTGGTTTGCCAACAGGATGGATACTGGTGGAAAGGCGCTGGATATAGGAGCAGGCTCCGGACTTCTAACCCTGATGCTGGCACAGAAATCGGGAGCTGTTTTCCATGCTATCGAAATAGATGAACCCTCTTTTCTGCAAATGGAGGAGAATGTGGGACAGAGCCCCTGGAAAAACAGGATCCGCGTATTTCACGGCGATGTCAACAACTATGCCCTGCCGGGGCCTTATGATTTCATTATCTGCAATCCCCCGTTTTATGAAGATGATCTGAAATCGGATAATAAGAGAATCAATTTCGCTAAGCACGATGCCGGTTTAACGCTGGGCAAGCTTACCCGGATCGTGAACGATCAACTCACCACCTCCGGAAGTTTCGGGATACTCCTGCCCTATGCCCGTACCGGTGAATTTGAACAGCTTGCCGCTTCAGTTGGCTTATTCCCGCAGGAAAAACTGCTTCTCCGGCAAACCCGAAGGCATGGGTTTTTCCGGTGCCTGTTGCTTTTCAGCCGATGCAGTTCCACCTTTGTCCCCACATCAGAACTGGTTATTAAAGAAGAAGACGGCAACTACAGTGAAGCATTCAGCGCTCTTCTAAGACCCTATTACCTGCATTTATAACGAATCCCGGCAATTCAGGTTAGTGAAAACGGTTATAACGGGTTCATTAACGCAAGGCTCATCCATTATTATTATCTCCTTAAATGGTTAATGCCGGGGCGGGAAAAGATTCTCCTTCGATCTTAAAAAAGTTATTGTATTTCGTGGTGAATAATGTAATATTGCAGCCCTTATTAAAGGAGTAATTCTATAACAGCATAAGCGTCGCCCGGATGGCGGAATTGGTAGACGCGCCAGACTCAAAATCTGGTATTGGCAACAATGTGCAGGTTCGATTCCTGTTCCGGGCACAGCTTGATGGTTAAAGGAATTTGCAAGGATTCTAAAAAATGTGTCTCCTATTTGACACAAAACCATCTTAAGTAACTGAAAACCAGCAACAGAGAATTCCTGTTCTGGGCACAATTTACACCCTGTAATCATTGATTTACAGGGTTTTTTATTCTCTCTCAAGTCGTTAAGGTGTCAGTTTTTCCCGCTTTTTCCCGCTTTCAATGACACATAAATGACACATGACATGACACATGGAATTTTCTTTGGTCTTACCAGTTCCGGTAAAAAGTGGTCGGAACTGGTAGCAGCTTCAAAGGCTCATAAACACTGGCTGTCCAAATGTGACACACGGGAAAATGACACATCGTGAGGCTTTTTACCCTGCTCAAATTGCTTCATGTATTGGCAGAAATCATGCATCCCTCTAATTTTATTCACCTTAAAAAATTATGTTATGAATATCGTGGAAAGAGCATCTAAAGACAGAACCAAAGTGTTCTATACGCTCGAATGGGGGCGTAAACCCGGTGAAAGAGTTTCCACCGGCATCTATACTTATACCCGCCCAAAAAATAAAATTCAAAGAGATTATAATATCCAGTCATTAAGCAACCTCGAAACCCTGAAAGCTCAAACACTACTTGATCTGCAGACAAGAGGGACAAATTTTGTATCTCCTGCCAAACTAAAAGAAAACTTCCTACGATTCTTTGAAAAATACCTCGAAAAAAACAGGAGCGAAAACAACCGGAGCCTGCCCTGTTGCCTGGCAGCTTTTAAAAAGTTCGTAGCCATAGAACAGGGAAAACCAGTAACTGAAACGGATACCCTTTTTATCTGTGCTCTTGATATTACCCCTACCTTTTGCGAACGGTTCCGCAAATACCTGCTGGATAACCTCAACGGCGAAACCCCGGCAGACTATTTTATGCGATTCAAAAAAATGATCAGTGTTGCCCAGGAATCGGGGTATTTCCGGATCAACCCTACGGAAAAACTGAAGTGCAAAGCCCACCCCACGGGAGAAAAGGATACCCTGGAAGAGGAAGAGTATCCTGCTCTATTGGATGCCCCATGTTTAAACCAAGAAGTCAAAAAAGCTGCTACTGCAAGCATGTTTATGGGCTTCAGATGGTGTGATGTCCATCCCCTTGAATGGTGGCAGATCAGGGAAAAAACGATTGTATTACGTAGGCAGACCAAAACCGGTGTACCACTGGAAATACCTTTGCACCCAATGGTGAACGATATTTTAGGTCCCCGTGGTAATTCCCACGAGCGTGTTTTTAAACTTCCAAGCTATGATACTTGCCTGGACATATTACAGAACTGGGTAGATAATGCAGGTATTGACAAGCATATTACCTGGCACTGCCTCCGGCACGGCGTTTCTGATATTTTACTGGAAGCAGGTATGGACGTTCATACCGTAGCCGCCTACCTGGGTCAAACAACCGCCAAACAAATCCTGGAGCGATACAAAAAAAGGGTTAGGAGACATAACTTACAAGCAGCTTCATCCAAACTTCCGGTGTACAGTCGCACGGCGTAAAATTTCAGCATTGCCAGTATATTTAGAAGACCCGCCTGCACAGATCAGGTCGAGGTCTTCTTTTTTAAAGTACCCACCGGGTGTTTTAAATATCCCCATTTCTTCGCACCGTTTTGTGAACTGTGTCCTGCAAAGATCGCAGTAGATCAAAGCCTCTTCTATTTTTAAATAGGGCTTAAAACAAAGCGCTATCGCCTTCATTACTAAAGCCTCATCTTCTTTAATCATTGTCTCCTCACTTTTTAAAAATTCAACATCACTTTGTTGGCCTTTTTGGGATCAAAAGATGGACTATAACACAAGTACCCGCATCGCTGTAAATGATATATTCCACGGTGAAATGTAGCAGCAGAAAGCCTGGTCATTTTCAGGATTCTATCTTTATAAACAGGGAACTCCCTGTTGTCAGGACCGGATAGTACAAGCAGCGACAGAAATAAGCAAACATGGCTTGGCCCAATGCGCGGATCAGCCATCAACATTTGCAGACAATGCCATATCACATTTGAACAATAATACTCGTTATGCCACTCCATGATCACTCTTTTTGTCCTTTTACAAAATCTGAATACAAAAAGACAATTGCTAACAAGTCTTTACAACCTCTGTAAAAAAAGCGCACTGGCCTTTGCCGCATTGAAAGAAGGTTCTAATTTGATATATCCCCATTGCTTCAGGTCTCTCATGCAGCTGTAATAAGTTCTTACTGAAACAATTTTGGACTGTTTTCTCAGTTCACTGGAATAAATGTATATAGGATTAACCTCTCCCTGCTTT
>JAMLHL010000001.1 GCA_023957125.1 Chitinophagaceae bacterium | reverse complement strand
CATTGCTTTGCTTCATGTGGGCGGTGAAGACATCGTCCATGGCGGGCCCATCAAAAAGGGGGGTGAAAAAAGGATCCGAAGGTTCGGAACCAACCTTCCAAAGGCTGGAAAACTTTCGGCTAATCTGTTTTGGGTGTATTTAAAATTTTCGCGGTTGGGTGGAGCCATCCGCCGGCAGAATTCGCTACCGGTAAGCGAAGCCACCGGCTGCGCTCTTTATTTCCTGTACAATGTACACAGCAACAAAAGTGTAACGCTACCGCACCTCACTGTATCGAAAGCGGACACCTTTTAATTTATAAACTGTTGTATATGACTGATAATCAGTGAAAAAATAAATGGCATAAGATTGTATAAATATATAACGACCAAACCGATAATTTCAATAGATGGATCGAATCATTAAAAAAAAGAAGTGGAACAGAAAAAGAGTGCTCACCATTTTAGGTCTTGTATCAATAGCCGTGCTGATTTTCCTGAGTTATTATCTCACATCGGGTAAGAGCAGGTTGAATGTGGACATGGACCGCCTGACGGTGGGCGAAGTTGCAAACGGGGTGTTTAGGGAATACATCCCGGTAAACGGCATCGTGCTTCCGCTGACCACCATTTATTTAGACGCGGTAGAAGGCGGCAGGGTGGAAGAAAGGTTTGTGGACGATGGAACCATTATGAAAAAAGGGCAACCTATTTTAAGACTATCGAATACCGATCTGCAGTTGGGCCTGGTAACCCAGCAAACAAATGTTTATAACCTGCTGACGCAAATGCAGATCTCAAAGAATGCGGCACAGCAAAATACCGTATCCAAACTGAATCAGCTCGCCGATGTGGAAAGCCAGTTGAAGGAGGCGGAAAGGATTTACGATTTGAATAAAAAATTATTTGCAGAAAAAGCTATTGGTTCCCAGGAATATAAGAAGTCCCGGAATGATTACGAATATCTATTGCAGAAGATGAAGTTGAGCCGGCAGATTCTCGCCCAGGATTCTGTCAGCACCCTGCAACAGTTAGATCAGGCCAGGAGGTCGTATGAAGGCAGTCAGAATGCGCTGAGCGTGATGAGTCAGAAAGTGGAAGACCTGATCGTAAGAGCGCCGGTGGAAGGACAGTTGACTTCACTGGACGCAGAGGTAGGGCAATCCAAAAACAAGGGAGAAAGGTTAGGGCAAATAGATGTGCTGAGCGGTTACAAGGTACGGGTGGATGTAGATGAGCATTACATTTCGCGGGTGTTTCCCGGCCTTACAGGCGAATTTGATTTCAGCAACAGAACCTACAGGCTCATCATAAAAAAGGTTTACAGCCAGGTAATTAACGGGCGTTTTCAGGTAGATATGGAATTTGAAAAGAACGCCGGAGTGCCGGAAGGGATCAGGAGAGGTCAGTCGTTGCAGATCAGGCTCACCCTGAGCGATCAGTCCAAAGCGCTGTTATTGCCCAAGGGTGGTTTTTACCAGCAAACCGGGGGCAACTGGGTATTTAAGGTGGCGGCGAATGGCAAAACGGCTTACAAGGTAAATGTGCAATTAGGGCGGCAAAACCCCGATTATTACGAAGTGTTGGAAGGACTGTCTCCGGGAGACAAAGTGGTGACCAGCAGTTATGAAAATTTTGGAGATGTAGGAGAGTTGGTGTTGAAGGGGGAGTGAGTGGGGTGTGAGGTGTGGGGGGCAGGTATGAGGTTTCAGGTATGAGGTGTGAGGTATGGGTATGGGATTAATCTGGAGGGATGTTTTTTATGAAAGAATAAATCATCTTTCTGATTTGAATAACATCCTTCTCGAGTTCTTTAAATACGTCTTCTGAAAGATATTTCAAATCTTTGGAAAGTATCAACTGATATTCTAATTCTGAAGACGAGCCGGAAGCCATTATCAGGAAGCGCTTAAAATCCGGATTGCTGTTACGACCCGCGCCTTCTGCGATA
Source organism: Chitinophagaceae bacterium (assembly GCA_023957125.1). Classification (GTDB taxonomy): domain Bacteria; phylum Bacteroidota; class Bacteroidia; order Chitinophagales; family Chitinophagaceae; genus Agriterribacter. The sequence continues at coordinate 433,323 of JAMLHL010000001.1, read as the reverse complement.
TTAGTAGGGACAGATGAAGCTGAACGACGCATTTGAGATATAAGACCAAATGTTTCTTCCTTAGGAAAAAGTTGAGTAACTGAGTAAATTTTTAATGTAAAAGAATGACTCTTTGACCAGATAGCTAATTCACGAAAATTTCTCATGATAAATCGTTTTAGTAAATGCTTGAAATGCTTGAAAAATAACACAAAATGTAGTCCAAACCTAAAACCTGATACCCCATACCTGATATCGAAAACCTAAAATCAAACCAGACAATGATAAAAATTACCGAATTAGAAAAGATCTACCGTACCGAAGAGGTGGAAACCATTGCACTGAATAAACTTTCGCTGGAAGTAAGAGAGGGAGAATTTGTAGCGGTGATGGGGCCCTCCGGGTGTGGCAAATCTACCTTATTGAATATACTCGGATTATTGGATGAGCCTGATGCCGGCAGTTTCCTGTTCAACGGGCAGGAAGTGGCGCATTTTAAAGAAAGGCAAAGAGCAGACCTGCGCAAGAGAAATATTGGATTTGTGTTTCAGAGTTTCAACCTGATTGATGAACTGACGGTTTTTGAAAATGTGGAACTGCCGCTTATTTATCTCGGGGTAAAAGGTTCGGACAGGAAAGGCAGGGTGGAGGAGGTATTGGAGAAAATGCAGATTATGCACAGGCGAAACCACTACCCGCAGCAGCTTTCCGGTGGACAGCAACAGCGGGTGGCCGTGGCGCGTGCCGTGATCAATAAACCCAAATTGATCCTGGCGGATGAGCCGACGGGGAACCTCGATTCCGCTAACGGTAACGAGGTCATGCAAATGTTGACCGAACTGAACGAACAGGGAACAACGATTGTGATGGTTACGCACAGTGAACACGATGCCCGCTACAGCCATCGCATCATACGTATGCTGGATGGACAAACGGTAACCGAAAATATATTGGTGTAAATCAATTTTTGCAGAGACGCAATGCTTTGCGTCTCTGCAAAAATTACAATCATCAAAAAAATAAAAATGGATAAATTTTTTAACTGAAGACCGTGATAAAAAACTATTTCCTGATTGCTATCCGTAGCTTTAAAAAAGATAAAATAAATTCATTAATAAGCCTTTCAGGCTTAATCATCGGGCTAACGTGTGTAATGCTGGTCGCGGGTTATATACGCTATGAAACATCTTTTGATAAAAGCTATTCTAATTCAGACCGCATCTATCGCATTATTGGTACAAACAACCGAAACGATCATGGCCGTGACGAAGCTATACCGCTCGCATTTGCGCCTACGCTCCTGCGGGAAGTGCCGGGCATAAAGGGACAAACACGGATCAGTACATGGCCATCACAAGTGCTTATCAACAATCAATTCGTTAGTTTTAAGCAAACCAAAGTAGATAGTAGCTTCTTTTCGATATTCAATTTTAAATTTATTCATGGCAATCCGAAAGAGGCGTTAAACACCGCCGACAATATTGTGCTTACCGCTGCCACTGCAAAAAAGTTTTATAACACGCTGGATATTGTCGGAAAATCTTTTATAACAAAAAGTGAAACTTTTATCGTTTCAGGCGTGATTCAGGATATGCCAGAGAACAGCTTCCTGCAAACAGAGGCATTCCATTTCCAACCTCTGTCAAAAGGCCTGGAAGTACTTAATATTTCCGATTCTTATGCTGCAGGAAATGCTTTTATTCTTTTAGATAAAAACCTGTCACTTGCTGATATGGAAAATAAAATAAAACAGTTTTGCCACAGGTACAAGATGGACCATTATACAATGGAACTACAGCCTGTACAGCAAATACATTTGCATTCGTCAGACATAAAAGGTCAATCTGATGAATATAATCTTGGTAATTTACAATACGTCTATATCTACGCCGGCATCGCGCTGCTGATATTGATTATAGGCTGTATCAGTTTTATTAATCTTGCTGTTGCCCGCAGCATGGAAAGGACAAAAGAAGTGGGTGTGCGAAAAGTATTGGGCGCTGAAAGAAAACAATTGATAGCCCAGTTTCTCGGTGAAGCCGCTGTGTATTTTATCATTGCATGCGCTACGGCGTTCGTGCCATCGATTTTACTCTGGGATGGATTTACGCAGATGCTTAACGTCCGGGCCGATATTCACTTCCTCCTCAACATTTATACGTTAGGGGCAGTAGTGTGCGCTTGTGTTTTTTCGTGTTTGCTATCCGGTTGTATCCCGCAATATTTTTCGAAACAGCCCGGTAAGCACTTCGAGAGGGTATCAAAATGTGAAATTAAATTTCGGTTTCTGAAGGTATTGATTGTGGTACAATTTACAATACTGATTCTCATCAGGGATTTTCACCTTCATATTTTCAATAAACACATTAAAACCAAAAGGCTTTGTAGAATATAAAAGTGCCAAAAAAATATTCTGGCAAATAAAATGGTGCTCTCTTGATGCTCCTGACATTTCAATTAAATATCCATTAATAAATTCATGGCGAACCTCTCCTGATTCTTCTATGGAAAAATATTCAGGAACACTATAGGTCTTATGCAATTCTAATGATTTCATCGTTTCACAAATATAAGATTTAATTTACAGGGGATAAAGTTGCCATTCCTGATACCGACCCGGATAGTGCATAAATGAAATATTCACTGTATCATAACCGTACACTACTGTTTCAAAATCATACACTAATAATATTAGCCCACTTATAAGGTGCTTATAATCAGATGCTTATGTCGGGGCACCATACTTGAGTAGTATTATATATGACTGCTAAATAGAAACGAATACCATGATAAAAAGTTTTCTGACTATACGGTCGTTGCGAACAGCGTGAGGGTGAGAGAGGGAGAAGATTGATGGGAGATTGGATGAGATTGACGTGAGGTTGAAGGCTCAAGGCTGATAGCTCAAAACTAAAATTGTATGTTTAAAAAATCATGTACATTGACAATAGGGATACCTCTGAAAGGATGTAGCTCCAGCAAATCTTCATCGCCGGTGATGATGCAGGATGCTTTGGCGGTAACCGCCAGTTCAAGAAATTTATTGTCTTTGGGATCGCGGCATGAAGTGATCTCTTCTGTTGATGAAAAGAAAACCGCATTAGAAGAAATGCGTGTTACGATCCTCCACTTTTCATCATCATTCAGAAAGTATTTGTCAAACTTCTTTCGGAATAATACTTCTGCGAATTCATCAAAAGTTGTGTTTGAGAAAGCAAATTTTCCCAAAAGGACCAATCTGTCTAAGGCCTTTGCTGGCGAGGTGTCTCCAATAAGTGAGGCGCTGATCAGGAGATTTGTGTCAAAGATAAAAAGTTTATCCATCTCTCAGGATTTCTTCCAGAATTTCCTCAGTAAGACCACGTTCTTTCATGGTATTTCGAAGTTCATTCAGATATTGAAGGAATTCTTCCTTTGTATCCGCCAATTCTTTTGCCAGGATAGCATTTACCTGTTGGGAAACTTTGTCCTTTCGTTTCTGCGAAGAAGACCGCCATTTCCTTGCAATATCTTCATCCACCTCAATTACTATCCGTTCCATTTTAATAAATTTTGGTACTACTCAAATTTACAAACTTCTTATTATGGTTAAAAATTTTTTAAGACTACATGATGCGTGGAAGCGGCCGGTACGCGACGAAGGAGCGTCCGCGGCTTTAACCCGTCAGGTTGGGCTTTGGTAAGCCAGAGGTTTTCCAACCACAACCTGACAGGTTGTTTTGAAGAACGGAAGGGTTTTACCCTGACGAATGGAAGGATGGAAATATACACATATTAAAAATTACTGAAAGCTCGTAGCTGAAGGCTCATTGCTGAAGGCTGATAGCTGACAGATCAAAGCTTACAATCATGCTTAAAAATTATTTCAAAACCGCGTTCAGAAGTTTGATCCGCAAACGGAATTACACTATTATAAACGTCACAGGCCTTGCTGTTGGTATTGCTGTTTGTATGATAATCTTTATGATCATACAATATCAAACAAGCTTCGATACTTTTCATTCAAAAAAGGATCGTATTTATCGTGTATTAACGATATCTAATCATGCAGATGCGGCGAATATCTCTTATGCAAGGAACGTTCCTTTTCCAATGCCTGAAGGGTTAAAAGCCGCTTTTCCTCAGGTTGAACAAATAGCTCCTGTTTATGCCAGCCACAATGATGAGTTGCAGGTACTTGATGATAACGGAATGCCTGTAAAAAATTTTAAAGAGCAGAGCGGGGTGTTCTATACATCACCCTCATTCTTTAAGATGTTTGATTTTCCGCTGATTGCCGGTTCATACGAATCATTAAATGAGCCAAACCATGTATTGCTTACAAAAGAAATTGCAGAAACATATTTTGGTGATTGGAAGACTGCGATGGGCAAAACCATTAAAATAGCAGGATATTACAGCATGGGTGCAGGGTTGTTCCAGTTTCCGCCGGTAGCGCTGAAGGTTTCAGGTATTCTTGCAACCATACCGGCAAATACAGACTTCCGGCTAAAATTGGTAGTGGCTTACGGAACAGATTTTACAGGAGATAAATTATACGGATTTCAGCAACCGGGCTGGAATGGAACAGCGCCTGATTTTGGCTGTTACGTTTTATTGCCGCCGGATATTTCTGCTGATATTTTCAATCAACAGTTAAGCGCATACGCACGAAAAGTAAAGCCTGCCGAAAATAAGGACAGCTATATTTTACAATCAGTAGGCGCTATACACTATGATGCCGCAGCAGGCAATTACAGTAATAAAACGATCAGTCATGCGCTGATCAATGTATTGTGGCTGATCGCAGCACTCATTTTGCTAATTGCCTGTGTAAACTTTATTAATCTGTCTACTGCCCGGGCTGTTAACCGGGCTAAAGAAGTGGGTGTAAGAAAGGTGTTGGGCAGCAATAAGTCACAATTGCGGGCCCAGTTCATTCTTGAATCTCTTTTGATAGTTGCCATCGCTGTAATATTTGCAGTGGGTATTACATTTTCTACATTGCCTTATGTAAACCGGTTGTTAGAGCTTTCACTTTCATTCAACATAGTAAACAGCTTTACTGTTGTTTTATTTCTGTTGGTTATAACAATTGGTGTAACTGTACTTGCCGGTCTTTATCCGGCTGTTGTTTTATCACGTTTCAGTCCGGTTAATGCTTTAAAGTCCAGGTTAACCGTAAATACAACAAGGGGAATTTCATTGAGAAGAGCATTGGTGGTGTTTCAATTCATTATTGCACAGGGACTCATTATCGGAACACTCGTAATTGTACAGCAAATGAATTATTTTATGGATCAACCGTTGGGATTCGATAAAGATGCAATCGTAAATGTTCCTTTCCGTCCGGATAACAGAGGCGAAAAGCTGGCGGATTATGTAAAGCAGCAGTTATTGTTAAACGGTATGCAGGCAGTAAGCTTCAATTCTAACTCTCCGATAGAAGAAGATAATAATATGTTTACCAGATTCAGATTCGACCATGCATTGAAGGATGCCGATTTTCAAACCATTACCAAATTTGCTGACAATGATTATGTGCCTACTTATAAATTACAGTTGGTAGCAGGAAGGAATTTGCAGCCTTCCGGCCCTACAACAGAATTTTTGGTGAACGAATCATTTGTAAAAAACTTAGGGCTTAAGAGACCGGAAGATATATTGAATAAAGAAATAAGTATTATGGACGGACTGATGAAATGCCCTGTTGTGGGTGTATTGAAAGATTTTAATAACAGGTCATTGCGTCAAAATATGGCGCCATTGCTTATTGCCACTAATGCCACCATGTACCGCCAGGTTTCCATAAAACTTTCAGCCACAAAAAATATTACTTCCTCAATGCAATCTCTCAAAAAAATATGGGAGCAAACATTTCCTGATCGTGTTTAAGAATATAAATTTTTGGATGATAAGATTGAGGGCTTTTATAAACAGGAAAGTCAGCTGACAGCTTTGTATAAAATTTTTGCAGCAATTGCAATACTCCTTAGCTGTCTTGGGTTGTATGGCTTAGCTTCATTTATGGCAGTGCAGCGGATAAAGGAAGTGGGCATTCGTAAAGTGCTTGGCGCTACTGCAGGCGGTGTCGTTTATTTGTTTTCAAAAGAATTTGTTGTGCTTATTGCTATTGCCTTTACTATTGCTACACCTGTTGCATGGTATTTCATGAATCAATGGCTGCATGACTTTGCTTATCGCATTACCATACAATGGTGGATGTTTGTTATTGCCGCTATTACCGCAGGTATTATTGCGTTATTAACGGTAAGCTACCAGGCAATCAAAGCGGCGATGGCCAACCCGGTGAAAAGTTTGAGGACGGAGTAATGTGCTGATGTGAAAATGCATCGGATAGCGGTCGGTACCGAAGGTCAGACCGCGGGCAATGAAAAGAGAAGATTTAGGTTATTAATGGGTTTACTGTATATAACCGTCAGCTACGAAAATAAAATGGAAATAAAGATTGGGATCATTGTGGCGGACTGTGAACAAATGACTGCAAAGCCTTGCCGGCCGCATTCCCATTCAGTGGCTGCTGTATTGCACAACGATTCATATCTTTACACTATGGCAAAAAAAGAAAAACCTATATTTAATAAACGTATTTTTTGGGATGTGGTAGTTGAGAATATTGACTACGATGCCAAAGCTAACTTTGTTATTGAACGGGTGTTTGAACGGGGCGACGTGGAAGATATACGCAATTGCCGGCGCTATTATGGTGATAAAAAAATAACGGAAGCATTGTTGAATGCAAAATTCTTGTCAGAAACTACAATGTATCTGGCCAGTGCGGTAATTGACAAACCACTTAAAGATTTCAGATGCTACACCTTGAGACAGTTGAACCCAGGGCTTTTTCCATATTAAAACAATTAATGGAATTACCTGAACTAAACGAATCTTCGTTAGTTGGAGGTACGGCGTTATCGTTATTATATGGTCACCGTAGGTCTGTAGATCTTGACTTATTTTCCGCTAAACCATTTGATAATGATGTTGTAGTTGCTGCCCTTAAAAAAAAGTTTAAAGCGTCATTTGTCAACAGGACAACTAACTTGCGCTTTGGTATTTTTGGCTTTATAGATGAAATTAAGGTTGATATTATCCGCCATTCTCATCCCCTGATCAGAAAGGAATCGGTTATTGAAGGAATCAGGATGTTTTCGCCGGAAGATATTATTGCTATGAAGGTCCAAGCTATTCTCGGCCGGGCAAAGAAGAAAGATTTCTGGGACATCGCTGAATTACTAAACCATTATACCGTTGACGACTTTATCAATTTCCATAGGGAAAAATATACAAAACAAAATTTGTTAATAACCGTACCCCAGGCGCTCACCTATTTTGCTGATGCAGAAGAAAGTGAAGATCCTATCAGCCTGAAAAGACAAAACTGGCAAAGCATAAAAAAAGCTATTGGCCAAAAAGTGAACGCGTACTTAACCTGAGTAATTTCAGCGGTAAGCAGGTATTGGCTAAATATGCTCCGCCCGGTACCAGCGAAAATTTAACGGTGGAGTTAGCCGCTGTTAAAGATTATTATATGACCTCCAATAACGGGTCGGTGCAAAAAATGATTACAAAACTTTCCATAGTGGTATTATTTATCGTTGCCATGGCGATAGTCAATTTTGTAAATATCAATATCGGCACTTCCTCATATCGCATTAAAGAAACGGGGTTGCGGAAGGTGTTTGGCTGAGAAAAAAAGCAATTGATTTTTCAGCATCTTACAGAATCATTGCTGCTCACTTCTTTGTCAGGATTACCGGCCCTCATTTTATACGGGTTATAGAAGCAAAGAGATCGCTGTGCTCAAAAAGCGCGTTTATGTCATGGATAATAAAAGGCGGTCCAATGAATCAAAATGCCGGTGATAGAGATCACCGGCCTGTGCTTACCTCTGAAACCACAAAAAAAGACGCGAAATATTGATTTCGTAAGTCTTCGATCCTTCGTGACTTTTGCTGCGAATCAATTTATTCCTTTCGGGAACGGGCTCCTGAACTGATCTGAAAATATCGGATTTTATAAGCGGAGGAAATTGGACAATAAAAAACAGGTGGAAGATAAGGTACTGAATCCGGAGGGTCCGGAATTATTACTTATGCGAAACTAAGAGATACCTTTTATATTTCAAAACAAAAAGATATCCTATGATTTCCGGGAATATCCCGTCTTCAATTTTACCGGTATCAGTTGCTGGTTTAGTTTATTGCCACATCCGCCTTTGCAATTTCCTGCCGGGCAGACTGTATGGCCTTTTCTCTTTTAAACTGATCCCACCACCGGGGGGCGGTTTTTTTCATGAGCGTATCAATGTTACGCATGCCCACGAGGTTCCAGGCTCCTTTCATTTTGCCGCCAATACCCTTTTGCAGCGCCCGGAGACTCATCGCGAAGCCGCTTTCCAGGTATTCCATGTGATGCCAGTAACCCGCAGGCATAAAAAGCGTATCGCCATGCTCCAGGGTTACTTCCAGACCTTTGGCCAGCCTCAGCGCCGGGAATTTCTCAAGATCAGGCTTGCCGTTATGTTCCTGATAATGAGAAAAATCCGCGTAGCTCAATACTTCATACGGCTTCCGGTACAGTTTCTCCTTTTCTTCGTAAGGAAAAAGCAGCACCTTCTTTTTGCCAACAAATTGGGTATGCAGGATATGCGACAGGTCAATGTCAAAATGCAGGTGGGTGATAGAGGTGGCCCCTCCTACAAACAGCATGGGGAAGCGTTTGACAAATCCTTTCATGAGGTGATCCGGCCAGGTAAAATCCTGTGTTAATTGGGGAGCATGATCGAAGATATTAAACAGGAAAATACGCCATCCTGCCGGCCCCTTCCGGATCATATCCACATATTCACCAAAAGTCGTATAATCATCTGCTTTATTCACCGGCGTATAGGCATCGCTTTTAGTGTTGTTATAGATGCCCACCTGCTTATCTCCAACAATTTCCTTAAAATAGTCCCACGACCATTTGTGATAAGCCGGCCAATCTTTTGCCAGGTTTTTTATAACCAGCGGCTTTTGGCGTTCGTAATATTCTTTTCTAAATTTTTCCGGTGAAATGGCGTCTATAGTATCAACAGGCTGTAAAAGCATAAATATTTTTTTAAGGCAGACAAAATTAAAACTTCTTTTAATTTCAATTGTTAAAAGACACTATATAATGAACTATCTGGCGCATGCTTATCTGTCGTTTGGTCATCCCGAGGTACTGGTGGGGAATATGATCAGTGATTTTGTGAAAGGCCGTAAGAAGGAAAACTATGCCACGCTCATTCAAAAGGGCATCCTCCTCCACCGGAGTATTGATACATTCACGGATCAGCACGTGGCTACCCGAACGGCAAAACAATATTTCCGTCCGTATTACCGCCTTTACGCCGGGGCATTTGTGGATATTGTATATGACCACTTCCTGGCCAGGGATGCAAAAGCTTTTCCGGGAGAGCAATTAATGGCATTTTCCGGGCAAACTTATGCTCAGCTTGATCTGTACCAAGCGGTGCTGCCGGAGCGGTTTAGCTTTATGTTGCCCTATATGAAAGCGCAAAACTGGTTGTACAATTATCAATACCGGTGGGGGATTCAAAACAGTTTTGCAGGACTGGTACGCCGGGCGGCGTATATGACGGAAAGCGCGCCTGCGTTTGAAGCCTTTGAATCGCATTATAAACAGTTGCAGGAATGTTATGATGCCTTTTTCCCGGATGTTGAACAAATGGCCTGGTCTGGTTTCCAGGCAATTTTCCGTGTATGATATCTCCATCGCCCGATGCTGCATTCACTACCGGTCGGTGTCCACCGGCCGGAATGCCACAAAGGGAGCGAAAATTCAGGGGATACCCTTCTGTACTATTGGCTTTTGAATATATACGCAAACCAGTACATTTGTCGTTTTGACTTAATAAGCCAGGGTCGGTATATGACTTTTTCACCATGTAACATAGTTCGTTTCTGTATAATCCTGCTGTGTATTTTTTGTTGCGCCTGCACCACCGGAGAACGGCCATCGGCTGCTGCCGCTGTTCCGCCGCAGAATGAACGGGTTGGGCTGTCTGTTTTGGATCAATCCCCTTTGGATATTCTCTACTATCCCCCGGAATATCCCAAACTTAAGATGATCGGGAAAGAATCTTCCCCGCCGGTTTTCAGGATCATTTACAGCCGGCCTCAAAAAAATGGGAGGGCCATATTCGGTGCTCTGATAAAGTATAACGAACCCTGGCGACTGGGGGCGAATGAAGCCACCGAGATCGAGTTCTTTGAGCCTGTGGTTATACAGCACCAGGAGATTCCCACAGGCCGTTACCGGCTGTATTGTATTCCAACGCCCGCCGAATGGACGCTGGTGCTGAACAGCGATCTCTATAGCTGGGGGTTAAAAACGGATCCAGCCAAAGACCTGTTCAGGTTTACCATACCCACTATTCCTACCCGGCCCCCGGTGGAGGTGTTTTCTATGGAAACCACCGAAGGGGCGCCTGGCGAGGCCCTGTTGTGGATTGCCTGGGATGATGTGAAAGCCGTTTTGCCCATACAATTACCGGTTGATAGAAAGCAATAGGTTTCACCCGGGCGCAGCGCCTTGTTGAGGCGGTAAGTCTGGCGTCATTCTTTTTTCCCGGTGATTATTTTTTGAATATCCGGGTCGCCTTCAAGGTTATTCATCTGCTGCAATACCCAGGGGTAGCGCACGGCCACATACCGGGAGCGTGGCTTTACGGTATATTTTATGGGATTGGGCAGGGAGGAAGCGATCATGGCGGCTTCAGTGCGGGTAAGTTGCGCGGCAGGTTTTTTAAAATAATGCCGCGCGGCCGCTTCAATCCCGAAAATCCCCCTGCCCATTTCCGACACATTCAGATAAACTTCCAGGATCCTTTCTTTTCCCCAGATCCATTCGATCATAAAAGTAAAATACACCTCCATCCCTTTCCTGAGCCAGCTCCGTTGTTGCCATAAAAAAACATTCTTTGCCGTTTGCTGACTGATGGTGGAAGCGCCCACGATCCTGTTTTTTTTCTTTTGATTTTTTTCGATGGCTTTCTGAATACTTTTCCAGTCAAACCCGTTGTGGTCGGCGAACAACTGGTCTTCAGACGCAATAACCGCCAGCCCGGCGTTAGGGGAGATTTTTTCGGAACCGACATAATCTCTCTTCAGTCCGTTGCCTTCCAGCAGGCTGCTAAGCTGGGTGAGGGTTATGGGGGGATTGACCCATTTCAGCAAAATAATATAAATCAACTGAAGGATGACAAGAGCGAGGATCAATCTCTTACAAAACTTCCAAAGGCGTATCAGGAACTTTTTCACATCAGACGTCAAAAAAAATGCAATGTAGCTCACAAAGCGGAAATATCCTTTGAAGCTACATCGGCACGTACACTATTTTATATTTTTCCCCGATGGGGTAATAATGTTTTCGCAGTTTGAGCATGGTAAATCCAGCGGCTGCTACCGCCCCGGAGATAGCGAGCGTTGGAGGGGAGATCTTTGCTTTTTGTATCAGGCCGTTGAATGTATGGAGAAACGCATACCCGCCGCCGCAAATCATAAAAAGAGTGCCGTTGCGGATAAATTCAAACGACCGGGGTGGCCTGGGTATCGCCGCTATTTCCCGGTAATGAAATCTCAGATCGTAATGGCTGATGGTATCCTGTACCCGGGTCCCCCAGGGGGTGGGAATCATTCTTACATCGTATTGTTTTATATAAAGGGTGTCGTGATCAATTTTTTCAATGATCCCGTTTACATACGATCCGCTGGTATGAATAAACTGAATGGGCATGCCTTTGAAGAAGGTTTTGAGCGTCCGGTCTTTCTTCCGGAAGGATATAAAATCGCTTTGCTGCGCTAAAGCGTAAAGCGGCAGACACAAAAACAGGAGGTGTAGCAGGGGTCTGTACATCATAATATGGTTCCTGCAAAAGTAGCGGTAATTCGGCAGCCCCCCGGGAGAATCGTCTTAGTTTACTTTATCGCTCCAGAAAATAATGCCATAGATGAGGGCTAATGCAAATGCAATGAGGATACCGCCTGAAATTTTAGTGATCACCAGGATGTTATGCATCGTTAGTCTTTTTCGCAGGCTGCCGGCCAACAGCACCTTGGCTGAGTCTGCCATCATATTAAAAAGGATGCAGGTGGTGAAAATGACAACCCTTTGCTGTAAGGTATGACTCACCGCAAAGGCTGTGGCATTGACCAGCCAGAAAATAATAACGCTGGGATTGAGCGTATTGATCAGGAGTCCTGAAAAAAAGATCTGGGTATGGTCGCCCCGCCCCAGTTTCACGGCCATCATATTGCCGTTGGGCTTTACCTCAATTTTTTTAAACAACAGGTAATAGATACCAATGATCATCAGGAAAGAACTTCCCGCATAACCGATCAGTTTTTTATATTCCAGCATTTCCTTTACCAGTTCGGTAAAAGCATTGCATAATACCACCAGGATTATATCGCTGATCCATACTCCCGCCACAAAGGTAAAACCGCCCTCATGACCATTATGGATACTTTGTTTGATAATAGTGAAAATAACCGGGCCCACCGACAAAGCTAAAATCAATCCCAAGGCCAATCCTTTTATCAGGGCCTCTATCATAATTTCCCTTTTAACATTACAGTTTAAAAATATAAATGTAAGAAACCCTGGTTAACAGGATTTGCAAAAAACCGTTAAGTAAAAAAGATTTCCGGATCATTGGATCACCGAAGCGATAAACTGCTGCCATTCTTCCAGCATCTTCCCCTTCATCACTCGTGGAAACTTGTGTTGCCCCCCCAGCTTACCCTTTCTTTCCATAAATTCCATAAAGGCCCTTTCCGGTAAAATAGTGACCAGTACTTCTTTCAGGGCACTTTTTCGTTCCACGGCATAATCGTCGTTCAGTTCTTTGAGGGAATCGTCAATGGCGGTGCGAAGTCTGGCGGTGTCCACCGTATCATCGCAGGCTATATACCAGTGATGGGCAAAAAAAGCGTCATGGGGGATCCCGGCAACGGTAAATTCAGGAATAGAAATATTCAATTGCTGCCCCGCCAGTTGTATGGCTTTGTTCATATTATCAACACTGAGGTGCTCGCCCACCAGGTTCAGGAAGTGTTTGGTTCTGCCGGTGATCACGATCTCGGCTCTCTTTTTGTTGGTGAACCGAACGGTGTCTCCAATGAGGTATCTCCAGGCGCCGGCGGAGGTGCTGATTAAAATGGCATAATCGGTGGCTTCCTCCACCTCATCCAGCAATAAAGCCTGTGCGTTGGCAATAATATTGCCATCGTGGTCAAAATTCCCGGAGTTGAAGGGGATGAATTCAAGAAAAATATGTTCGTTTGTACTCAGCTTCATCCCTTTACCATGCTGCATATCCTGGTAGGCAATAAAGCCTTCGGAAGCCAGGTAGGTTTCTATATACGTGAGAGGTTTTCCCAGTAATTTCTCAAATCCTTTTTTATACGGATCAAAGGCCACGCCTCCATGTACGTAAAAAGCCAGGTTGGGCCAAATTTCATGGATATTTTTCAGGTGATACCTTTCTATGACCATCTCCATGCACATCTGTATCCAGGCAGGCACGCCCACCACAAAGCCGATGTCCCAATGGGGCGCCTGTTCCACGATCTCGTCCAGCTTGGTGTTCCAGTCTTTGGTGCGGGCTATTTTTTTGCCGGGTTTATAGAAAGGTGAGAACCAGAAAGGTACTTTCTTAGCCGTTATGCCGCTGAGGTCGCCGGCATAATACCCCGGCCCCTTTTGTAAATCCGTACTTCCGCCCAGCATCAGCCAGCCCTTGCGGATGGATTTTACGGGAATATTTTCGTAGTTCAGCAAAGTCAGCAGTTGTTTGATCATAACGATCCGGTTGCCGCGCATCAGGTCGTTCGTTACAGGAATGTATTTACTGGCCGAGCCGGATGTACCGGAACTCAGGGCAAAATATTCTATTTTTCCCGGCCAGCACACGTCCGGTATCCCATCCAGGGTACGATACCACCATTGCCGGTAAATACTATCGTAATCAAAAACAGGTACCCGTTGCTGGAATGCTTTTTCGGGTTCTTTATGAAGCAGGATCTCGTCAAAATGATAAGCCTGGCCAAATTCGGTGAATTTTGCCTTTTTCAGCAGTTTTTTTAAAACTCTCCCCTGTTGCCGCCGCTGCGAACCGGCATGCAATTTCAAGGTTCTTGCGATTGTTTTGGGAATAGGTATTTCAATAAGCCCCATTGAATAGAGATGGGTTAATAATGTGTTACCGGACAAATGTATAACACAAGTTCGTATGCGCCTAAATCCTTTCTCACGGGAAGGGTGTTTTGATATTATTTGCCGGTAAAATGGCGGAATACCTGCGCTGCCCGCAGCCAGAGAATATCCACCGCTGCCCGGCACCATAAGGCAGATTGGAGGAGAAGTCTGTAGCCGCCCCCCCACTGCTGTTTATAGTGCTTATTAACGAAGATATGCATAGCGTTATAAAATATGTATATATACCGCTGGTCTTTTTGGGGCGTGCTTTTCCCCTTGAAATGCAGGATGGTTACCCCCGGGTAATAGTAGTTTTTACAGCCCAGTTCCCTGATCCGGTAACTGAGGTCAATGTCTTCGCCGTACATAAAAAAATCTTCATCAAATCCACCGGTACGCGTGGCGATCTCTTTCTTCATCATCATAAAAGCCCCGGCAATCACGTCCACCTCATGGGTTTGCATTTCGTCCAGGTGCCCGAGGTAATACCTTGCAAAGACCGCCGAACGGGGGAACAGGCGTGCCAAACCGGTCAATTTCATAAGCGCGGTGAAGGGGTGCGGAAAAGCTCTTTTACTTTCTCTTAAAAACCGTCCCGATCCATTGATCATTCTTACGCCTACCGCGCCCGCGTCCGGGTGGGCCTCAAAAAACCCGAGGCATTTTACGAAACAATCTTCTTCCACAACGGTGTCGGGATTTAAAAAAAGGATACAGTCGCCGGCAGCCGTTTGCAAGCCCTGGTTACAGGCTTTGGCAAAACCTTTGTTTTCGTGGTTCCAGAAAAATTTAACGCCGGGGAATAACGGCTCCAGGTACTCCCTTGTGCCATCGGCGGAGCAATTGTCCACCACTATCACCTCAAGATTTATGTTTTTGCCTGCGGTATAAACCGAGTCCAAACACTTTTGGAGATAGTATTTTACATTATAACTGACAATTATTACGGTAAGTACCACCATGCACAGGTTGAAAAACGAATTACGAGATTTTAATGCAGTTCACAAAATAATGCACCCGGGATGATGCGGATTATAATTCCTGATCTCAACAATGTTGATCAGGTAATGATTTTATTTTTGACCCGGCTCAATGCAGGTTGAGCTAACTTTGCATGGTTTCAATCAATTATAAAAAATGACTATAAATAGAGAAGTTTTACAGGAGGTGGTGATCAAATTCGCGGGCGATAGTGGCGATGGGATGCAATTAACCGGCAGTCAGTTTACCAATAATACGGCTCTTTTGGGAATAGACCTGGCTACTTTTCCTGATTTCCCCGCGGAAATACGGGCGCCCCAGGGTACGGTGCCGGGAGTGAGCGGGTACCAGTTAAGGTTTTCCAGCGACCAGGTATATACCCCCGGAGACGAGTATGATGTGTTGGTGGCGATGAACGCCGCGGCGCTGAAAGTAAACCTGAAATCGTTGAAAAAAGGCGGACGGATCATTGCCAATACAGACGGCTTTGATGCGAAAAACCTCCGGCTGGCCAAATACCCGGAAGGCGTTAATCCCCTGGAGGATGGCAGTCTCGGGAATTACAACCTTATCCGGATGGACGTTACCAAAATGACCCGGGAGGCGCTGAAAGACATCACCATGGGCACTAAAGAGAAAGACAGGGCGAAAAACATGTTTGTGCTGGGGTTTTTGTATTGGATGTACAACCGCAGCCCGGAGAGCACTCTCGAATTTTTAAGGGAGAAATTCGGGAAGCGGCCGGAAATATATGAAAGCAATGTGAGGGCGCTCAGGGCGGGATATAATTATGGCGATACCACAGAGGCTTTCGGCACTGTTTTTACCGTGGCAAAAGCCCGGATGGAAAAGGGCCTTTATCGTTCCATCAGGGGCAACCAGGCGCTGGCTTACGGACTGATAGCCTTTTCACAGAAAAGCGGGTTGCCCTTGTTCCTGGGTACTTATCCCATAACCCCGGCTTCGGATATTTTGCACGAACTAAGCCGTCACAAAGCTTTCGGTATCCGTACTTTCCAGGCCGAAGATGAAATTGCCGGTATTTCCGCTGCCATTGGGGCCTCCTACGGGGGCAGCCTGGGTGTAACCGCCACCTCGGGGCCCGGAATGGCTTTAAAAACGGAGGCGATGGGGCTGGCGGTGATGCTGGAAATTCCGCTGGTAATTGTGGATGTGCAGAGGGGGGGTCCCTCTACCGGCTTGCCCACCAAAACCGAACAAAGCGATTTACTGCAGGCCTATTACGGAAGAAACGGCGAATGTCCTATGCCCGTGGTTGCCGCCTGCTCGCCGCATGACTGTTTTGATGCAGTATATGAAGCCTGCCGGATCTCCGTTCAGCACATGACCCCGGTGATTTTGCTCAGCGATGGCTATATAGCCAATGGTGCGGAGCCCTGGCGTTTTCCGCAAAGTTCGGATCTGCCCGAAGTGCGGGTACCTTTCAAAAAAGAACTGGAAGAAAATGAAGAAACATTCCAACCCTACTTAAGGAATGAAAACCTAGTCCGTCCCTGGGTGGTACCCGGCACGCCGGGACTGGAATACCGCATGGGAGGACTTGAAAAAGAAGACATAACGGGAAATGTGAGCTATGACCCCGAGAACCACCAGTTGATGGTGAAGATCCGGGAGGAAAAAGTAGAAAAGATTGCCGGTGATATCCCCGAGCAGCAGTTGGACAGCGGCGCCGACGGGGGAGATCTGCTGGTATTAGGCTGGGGCTCCACTTATGGCGTTATTAAAAGCGCGGTGGCGGAGCTTCAGTTAGCCGGGTACCGTGTGTCGCATGCCCATATCCGTTATTTAAGACCCTTCCCGCGCAACCTCGGAGCGCTGATCCGTAATTTCAGGCAGGTGCTTATACCCGAAATCAATAACGGCCAACTGATCAGGATCATTCGCGACAAATACCTTGTAGACGCCAAAGGCTTCAACAAAATCATGGGAGTGCCGATCACCAAAGGAGAGTTGACCGCCGTTATAAGAAAGATGCTGGCATAATCTCAAAACAGGACATATCATTCCCGGCAGGGAATTTTTTTCCCGGTGTAACTTTTTCGCTGCTCATGCGTATAATATCTGAGATCGCAGGTTGGAAAGACAATTTTTGGGTATTTAAATGAAGGTATGACTGAAAAAGAGTACAATGAATGTGTTAACTGCTATGCGGATAATGTATATCGGTTTATTCTCAAAAATCTGCGACATGAGGAAGATGCCAGGGATATCGTGCAATCCGCATTTGAAAAAATGTGGCGAAACAGAAGCCATATAGTTTTTGAGAAAAGCAAATCATTCCTGTTTAAGGTTGCCTACAACCAGATGATAGACCAGGTGAGGAAAGGAAAGAGGGTGAGTTTAAAAGAGGAGTTCAGGGAAGATGCGGGCGTTATGCAACCCGGGCACCACCTGAAAAGAGACCTGGAACAAGCATTGGAAAGATTAAATGAAACACAGCGTTCCCTGGTGATGCTGAAAGATTATGAAGGGTATAGTTATGAGGAAATAGGGCAGATCACCGGGTTGAAGGAAAGCCAGGTAAAAGTATATCTGCACCGCGCAAGGCTGCAGCTAAAAGAATACCTGGTGAAGATTGAGAACCTGATTTGACACCAGGGTATAGGCCTGGGGAACATTAGAAAAACAATCTGAGATGGAAATCAACAGGCAGAATTATGAAATGTATTTTTTGCTGTATGCAGACAATGAGCTGGATACCGTAAAAAAAGAAGCGCTGGAAACTTTTGTAGCAAACCATGCCGACCTGCGGGAGGAATTGAACCTCCTGCTGCAAACCCGGCTTACTGCAGATGAAACCATTGCTTTTCCCAACAAAGAAAACCTGTTTAAACCCCTGACCCTTCCTTCTACTGTTCATCCGCTTAATTACGAAGCATCCTTTTTATCGTATATAGACGGGGAATTAAATGAGCAGGAACAAAAAGCGGTAGAAGCTTTTTTAATCCGGCATCCACAGAAGAAGGCTGAGTTGGCCCGGATGAGGTTGCTGAAATTGGAGCCGGATAATGATATCGTATTTCCGGGTAAAAATTCGCTGTACAAAACCGATAAAATCAAGGCTCCGGTCATCGGCATATCATGGCGGCGTATGGCAGCGGCTGCCTCCATTATGGCGGCCGGGTTGCTACTTTGGTTGAGCAGGAATAATAATTTGTCTCCCCAGCCGGGTGATCCGCTACAGATCGTTGAAAAAAAACAAATTCAAAAAGCGTCTGTTCCCGATGATCCGGGAGAAGCGGAAACGTTTTTCTCCCAACCGGAAGAAAATTCCGTAAATGACATCGTTAATAAATCAGCAGTGGCAGAACAGTCCGTTGCAGGGGATACCCGCAAACCCCTGCTCAAATCCACCCGGGACAGACTGCCGGCCGGTGCCCGAACAATTGCGAGGATTGATCAGGAACAGGCAGACGCAGATGCTGAAACGGCTTTGCCGGATGTGGTTAAAGTTCAAACCGGGCGGGTAGTTCCGGGGCTTGAGACACAAAATGAAATAGCTGTCCCGCCAACAAGATTAGCGCCGTTCGATCCTCCGGTTGCAAAACCGGTTGGCTTATCTGAAAACGAAATACAATCCCGCACGGTGGGTCCGGAAGAGCATACCGGCGATGTTCCCGGCAAATCCAAACGAACGCTGGGGGAGCTGTTGGGGAAAGCCACCCGTTTTGTTGATCGTGTTACCCGGCCGGATGTCAGCGATGAACAATCGGTGGTGCGGATAGCCGCTTTTGCGATCCCGATAAACCAATAATACCTTAATAATAAAATACAGAATCATGAATAAAGTACATCTGTTAATGATGGCGGGGGGATTATTTTCCCTGAAAGGAATGGCTCAAACAGATTCCTCCCGGCAGAAAGAAACCGCAGCAGACACCGTGATAGTGAATAGTGCAGATACGGTGATAAAAAGCAACGAAAACGGCGGCCCGGAAAAGAACAAGGATGCTCCCTATAGAAGCCGTTGGAAAAACAAAGTATCAACCAACTGGTTTGTAGTGGACCTGGGGTTTGCCAATTACAGCGACAGAACGCATTATGATAGTCCTGAAGCGCAATCCTTTGTTCATGATCCCGCCTCTTCCCACCCTGCTTCCGCCGGGGATTTTTCGATAAAAACCGGTTCCTATAATTTTAATCTCTGGCTTTTTATGCAACGCATGAATTTGTATAAGCGGGTGATCAACCTTAAATACGGTGCCGGGATAGAACTGTATAAATACTATTATAAATCCGGTATCCGCTATATAGACGGCACCGATCCTTATGTGGAGAGGCAACCCACTGCATTCAAAAAGAATAAGTTTGCCTTTGATTATGTTACGGTGCCCATGATGCTCAATATAAATCCGGGGCAGGGTCATAAAAATGGCGGGTTAAATCTTAGCGCCGGTATCAGTGTCAGCTACCTGTACGGCGCCAGGAACAAACAAAAAAGTGATGAATTCGGCAAACAGAAATTTTCCGGGGATTTTAATCTTGAAAGATGGAAGCTGGCTTATGTAGCCGAGTTGGGTTTGGGCCCCGTCCGGTTGTATGGTTCGCATGCCATCACCCCCCTGCATCAATATGGTGTAGATCAGTATCCCTATGCGATAGGGATCCGTTTGAGCAGTTGGTGACCGCTGAGGATAGCGGGGTATCACCGTCGGTACGCCCTGCGTCAGACGGTTATACCCCCGGGGAGCGGTCTGACCTTCGGTACCGACCGCGGCTCTGCGTCGGACGGTGGCGCCCCGAAAGCGGCCGGTACCCAACGAAGGAGGGTCAGACCGCTTTCGCTATTCCTCATTTTATTCATCAACAATAGTGGAAATTTAATTGTTATTTCCTGATTTAATTGTTTTTAAGCGTTTTCACAGCTATTTATTTCCGGGGAATTTTATGACCCATCCTGGTAGCGAATTTGTGGAAATGATCTAAGTGAGTTATGAATCACAGGGAAGAACACCGGGAACTGTATATCCGCATTGGTGAAATATATTTTTGAACGGCGAAATGACGGTTGCAGTTTCCGTATAACGACAAGTAATTTATAACTTAGGAAGCCCTACAGTTTTCAGAATACGATTTGCTCTGTCAGCTTTATCTTTAAATAGCGGCTGATCATCATATTTCCCGTTAAGGGATTTATCAATACTAAAACCTGTGGGAAGCTTTAGCTTTGCTGATTTTATTTGTTTTTTGGGTTTCATGGCAAATCAAATTTACGATTTTCTACGCACTAAAAACGCCGTATAGTTGACATTTATGCGAAAAGACTTCCATCCGTCATTTCCTAAACCAAATATTAAGAAATTGTTTTCAATTTGAGCCAGGTTGTTGGGAACGCCAATTCTATACAGTCTTGTCCTCGCTGCTGTGCTGCCTGTAGCAATAATGGTGGCGCCGGGGTAATTATCAGTAAAAACAAATAATGTTGCTGCTACGGTTGCCAGCACTTTTTTACTGTCATTGTTAGGGCATTCTCCACCACCTGCTCCCAGCGCTGCATCCGGTTGCTGAGCGACAGGTAGCTGAAAAACTGCTGAAATGCCTGGTAGGGATCGCTATATTCTTTTTCAGACAGGCAGCGCGGGAACTCCTGCCACACATCAGCGCTAACATAATGGCTGCAATAGTATTTTTTATTAAAGAGCTCTTCTTTTTTAATAGCAACCGCGCTACGCTTTGTATGCCTCAAAGCATGGGCGGCTTTTATAAGCGAGCGGATAAGTTTGCTGTATATAGGCACATCGCCGGGCGGGTGTTCTTTGTACACACCTGCCCCGCTGGCATGGCACACCAGCTTTTTGATGAGCCTGCGAAAGTGGTGCACATGGGCTTCGGCAAAGAAGTGGGCAATTACCTGGTAAGGATCGGTAATGCATTCGCAGAGCCAACACTGGGTGTTGAACGGGTCTTTGACGTGTTTGCTGGTGCTTGACATGGTTGTTGTCTTTTTTGACGTTATCAGGGTGCTATAGCTGAGTTTACAGTAGCAATAAAGCTTAATCAGGGCGTTCCCGAAATCGGCCGTAATCCCTGCCCGATCTGAAGACCGTTCAGGCGGGCGCTACCTTTTTTCGCAAAAAAGTAGCAGAAAACAGCAGGGGTTCCGGAGTTAAAAGGAAGACTGCGTTTTCTCCGGTGGTATTACCCCGGGTAAGGCGGTGATGATCTCCCCGCCGGTGCTGGTAATGCCGGTAATGGTGGTTACGGTATTACTTATTGAGTCGAAATTCTGTTTTCGTAAATATTCAATTTCTTCTCTGAGCGATTTAATTTCTGAAATATTTTCTTCCAGATTGCTTTTATTCTCTACTTGATTTAAACAACCGTTATTTGAATGCTCAAATTTTGATCCCGGGAAAATAATAACAGGCGTTGTTTCGGATAATAAGTGTTCAATATTAACTTTATAAACATCTGCCAATTTTTGTGCTTGCTCTGCTATGAGGCTTTTAGGATTGCGCTCTAAACGACTATATGTATTCTGGCTAATGCCTAATATGTCAGCAATTTGTTCCTGAGTATAACCTTTTATTTCTCTTAGTATTTTTAGTGTAGTAGTTGCCACGATCAAATATGAATAAAATTATAGAAAAATGGAGAAGTTTTATCCCCGGTAAAATTATAAATCGAATTCTGTGGGTTATAGAAGTGTAATACCAGTTATGCTTCTTACTGGTTTTGTGGGACATGAAGATTGTGAGACATTTCAAAGTTACCTATGTCCCCATGTTCCTTGAGAACGGTGATTATTTTCTTTTTCTGTTATTAATCCTGGCCCGTGTCATTCTTTCCCGTATGCCACCTTCATTTATAAAAGCTCTTTCTAAAGCAGATAGTTGTTTACCCAGCAAATATGAAGTAACATTAATTAAACAGCATAGCACATTGGCACTTATCTCCGGGTTTTCATGCTCGATCGCTTTTTTAAATGTATTGTAATTGGCATCCGGTGTTCTGTTCAATTCATCAAAGCGTAAAGAAAGCCGGTCGTTTCTTGTCCACTTCTTTAACTGATGTGTCCGTAAATAATCCTCATAATCTATCAATAACTCTTCCAGGCTGGCGCGGGCAACATTGGTGAGCTTGATTTCTGTTTCTTTTGAAGTTGCAGATGCCATGCTGGCTTCTGCAATATTTTGTTTTCCCGAACGAGCAGCCTGTACCATTTGGTCAATGGTACGATCATATTTTTGAAAAAACCTCTTGCAAAAACAGACAGTGCCATCATAAATGATTTCTGCTTTCTGAAAAGTGATCAGGTTACGATAGCCGCCATGCTTCGGTATAAACCCTCCGGTGTTTTCATCAGTTGTCATAATTTTTTATTTGTGCACTTCTCTAAGTTATAAAAACATTTGGAATGTGCCTATCATTACCATCCTCTGCAGAAAAAACCAAGTTTTGTAGATGATGACGCATAGTATTGTAAATTGAAAAAAGTAGCAGAAAATATCTCTAACTCCTCAGTGTCTCCCTACCAGCTATTCTCTCTCCCTTATCACAAAAACCTCCATATCCCGTTCTGCCTTCTGCAAAACCAGTCCGTATCGCTTTAGCCTCCGGGATATCTGTTCTATATCCGAAAATCCTTCAGGGAAATCCATATCCACCGGAAAATCAATACCTGTTTCATCTATTACAGGAATTGAAATAACAGAGTTATTATTTAACCAGGCGATGAGCGTCTTAATCGGTATATTTTTAAAGCGAAATTGTTTTTCGTTATTAATCTGAACTTCTGTTTTACCTCCTTTGGTATGTAAATCTCCTGGTTTAGCAGGTGCAGACAGCACCATGCAGGCGGTGTTTTTATGCTCCATTTTGCCATAATAGCCCGAACTGCGGTTCAGTTCCTGCAGCATTTCGCTGTACAGGTGAGGCGCCTGCTGCATCGGCACAATCACTTCCAGGTTGTACATATTTTCTTTATACCATGCATCCCGTTCATAATCTGTGGCAGGCACGGTCCATTTAGAAGGCTCTTTAACTTCCAGCAAGATGCGGTTTTCGGCGAAGCGGGGATATATCTCCCGCACAATTGTCAGGTACATGTCTTTTAACGGTGTATTGGTGATGCCCCTGCCATAGAGGGTATCGCCCGCCCGGTGCAAGCGGTTGCCCGAGGGAAGTCCGTCAAACCTCCCTTTCAGAAAGATAGTGTAACTCAATAACCAGTTTTGTGTACATGAAAAATATTTTTAAATGAATTGAGTATAGGCAGTTTGCGGATGCTGCCTCTTAAAAGGTATTTGCGGATGTTACCCTGAGGAGTGTAAAGGTGAAAGGATCGGGTGGGATAAAAAAACCCAATTGAGGATAGATTATCCAGCCGGGAAGATGTCCGCCGGCAGGTCATTAAGTTTAATCAGTCCTGGTACAGTCTGTTTTATTCCGGCGTATAAAACTCATTGTAAAGGAACATACCGATATACGCCTGGTGCCCTTTTACCTTTAATGATATCCTGCTTTTCCAGATATATATTTTGAACCTGCCGGTTTTATATTTCCTGATCCCTCTTATTTCTAAGGGGTTATCAACTGCTTTGAGCTGCTGATATATTTTTCGGAAGTCCTGCTGAAATGCTTTGGGACAAAATAGAAGTTCGTTTATGAATCGTTCTTCCTGCATTATTTCCATCCCATCCGTTTTTCAAAATGCTTTGAATCAATGAGCTTTCCTGGAAAACATGTTTCAAAAACCATATCATCTAAATAATCTTCCACATCTTCATTTGATATGGTTTTTAATATTTTTTCAATTTCCTCAATAGTCCAGTTACCCTTAGATTTTTTTGAAGAAAAGTGAGTGGGTGTCATTTCCAGTTTCTGTGCGATGTATTCATTCTTATACCCCGATATTTCAATGAGTCTGGGAATGGAGTCGAGGAGTATTTTATATTTGTCAATAATGTTGGTCATCTCGTAAGTTTTATAACACTAATATAATAATATTTCTTACATTATTTTTGTAATAATTATAGCTTTTGGTAGCGCCCAATATTTAAGGGTGTACCCCGCCATATCTGTTCTTTCTTACCTACTTTTGGCTAAATATAAATATTATATTCAGCCAAATCCACCTCTTTTCACCTACTTTTGGCTAAATATAAATATTATATTATGGAATCTGTTGTGGGACGGGAACCGGAAATTAGGATACTTAATGACGCCATGCAATCCACTGATGCGGAATTAATAGCTGTTTATGGACGACGGCGTGTTGGCAAAACCTTCCTGGTTAGACAGGTATTGGGATCAAGGTTTCTTATGGAAATCACCGGCCTCCATAATGGAACGCTACAGCAACAACTGGAGAATTTCAGCCTGGTACTCAGAAAATACTTCCCTGATGTGGTATTGCCATTAATCTTCCAGAGCTGGCTACAGGCATTTGATGCTTTAACAGCATGTATTGCCCCGCAGATTAACAAAAAAAAGATGGTTATTTTTTTTGATGAGCTTCCCTGGATGCATACCAGGAAATCCGGCTTTCTGCCGGCATTTGAAAATTTCTGGAATAGCTGGGCATGCCGGCAAAAAAATATTGCAGTGGTTATTTGCGGCTCCGCTGCATCGTGGATGCTTGACCGGATTGTAAGGAATAAAGGAGGGTTACATAACCGTATTACAAGGCGTATTCGTTTATTGCCGTTTACTTTACAGGAAACAGAAAAATACTTAAAAAGCAGGGGCGTGAAACTGGACAGGTTCCAGGTACTTCAGCTTTACATGGTTATGGGCGGAATTCCGCAATATCTTAAAGAAATACAGCCGGGGCGGAGTTCGATACAGAATATTGACCGGATCTGTTTTTCCAAAGACGGCTTGTTGAAGACAGAATTTGACGATCTGTTTCATGCTTTATTTGAGAAAGCCGGGAGACATATTGACATCGTAAAAGTGCTTGCGAATAAACCTACCGGTTTAATGCGAAATGAGATCATCCGGCAGGCAACACTAAAAACAGGGGGCACCGCCACGCAACTGCTTACAGAATTAGAAGAATCCGGCTTTATAACGTCCACTATTCCCTATGATAAAAAGAATAAGGATAGCGTGTACAGGCTAAGCGATGAGTATTCACTATTCTATATAAAATTTATTTTGCCGAACCGGAAAGAAACCGGTAAAGGCACATGGAACAGACTGGTTGAATCCGCTTCGTGGAAAAGCTGGAGCGGGTATGCCTTTGAGAGCATTTGTCTTAAACATGTGGGATCCGTCAAGCGGGCATTGGGAATTGAAGGCGTATATACTGTAACTTCCGCCTGGTATCGCCGTGGAACGAAATTGACGGATGGCGCCCAGATTGATCTTTTGATTGACAGGTCGGACAGGTGCATCAATATTTGTGAAATGAAATTTTCGGGAGAAATATTTGAGATCACCAAAGCATACGCCACAAATTTAGAAAAGAAAGTTTCCGTATTCAGGCGGGAGGTCAATCCAAAAAAAACACTTTTCCTTACAATGATAACCACTTACGGAGTTAAAGAAAATGCTTATAAAACAAATCTTGTAGAAAATGAGCTAACAATGGATGCTCTCTTTGAGTAGCTAAATATAGCTACCTACTACAAAAACAGACGGTGCCATCATAAATGATCTCTGCTTTCTGAAAAGTGATCAGATTGCGGTAACCTCCATGCTTGGGTATGAATCCTCCGGTGTTCTCATTGGTTGGCATGCTTCATTCATTTTTATACTCCTCTAAGTTATAAAAACCCTGGGAATGCAGCCTTTTTCAAATTCCGGCAAATTCATCGCTCTTGCTGAGATTTTTATGCGGCTGACTTGTTTTACCTCGCCCCTCTATCCATCCATACTGTTAAATTCCCTATTTTTGAAGGGATATCCGTTTTGTATTTACCATCAAATGCCTGTTATAAAGGCAAAAAAATCCTTTTATTGTATGAAGCATTTTTGGCTTATTTGCAGTGTATTCTTTGTTTTCTCCCTGTTCAGTTCCTGCGTTTCCAAGAAAAAATTTGTTGACGCCACCAATCTGGTCAACGCCTTACAGCGCGATAGCGCACGGTTTGAAGATGATCTGGCGCTTCTCCGCAAAAATCTGGCAGAAAGTAAATCCCAATATGAAAGTTTAAAAAAAGAACTTGGTGAATTGGCTTCTGCTAAAAGCTTAAAAGAACAGGAACTGGAAAAAGCCCGCCAATTACTGAGCAGCACGGAGCAGCAGTTGAGCAGTACCCAGGATCAACTGAGCAGCACCTCGCTTACTGTAGAACAGCAGCAAAAGAGAATGGAAGCGCTGCAAAAGCTGATTGACCAGCAGCGCAGCGTAGTGGAAAATCTCCGCAAAACGATCAATAACGCTTTAGGACAGTATAAAGCCGAAGACCTGGACGTTTACGTAAAAAACGGGAAGGTGTATGTTTCGCTGCAGGAGAAATTGCTCTTCAAATCGGGGAGCGCCGTAGTTGGGAAAGAAGGCCAGGAGGCTTTGGGTAAAATTGCCCAGGTATTGAATGTGGATCCCAAAATACAGATAGTGGTAGAAGGCCATACGGATAGTATTCCTATCCGGCGGACTTTTGAAGACAATTGGGCTTTAAGCTCCGCCCGCGCGGTGGCTATAGTTCGTATCTTAACCAAAGATTACGGTGTGGACCCTGCCCGCGTAATTGCAGCGGGACATAGTTATTTCGATCCCCGCGACACCAACGCCACCCCGGAAGGCAGGGCGCTTAACCGCAGAACAGAGATCATTCTTTCGCCCAACTTAGATGAACTGTATAAGCTGATGGAATAATGAAAAGCAGGTATCCGGCCGCAGATTTATGGATACCGCGGTGAGTTTGTCTGCCAACCGCATTCCTGTATATGATGCAAGAAGGAACCACGAAACGCGGGGAGCGTTTGCAGATGCCTTTGCCAGCTATTCTCCGGAACCGGAAACCGGTTGTGAAAAAACAAGGTGTTTTTTGGGGTTATGGATACGATACAATACATTGATAAAAGGTGTATATTTATTGTTTATCAAGAAATATTTATTATATTTGTAGCACGATATAAAGTTCAACAAATTATTTATGAAAAGAATACCAACGGCGTTCCTTCAGGCCGTAATCGTGCTTATCGGCATTGTGGCGCTTGCCATTTTGATCCGGCTTCCCCTAACCGAAGGAAGAGCCGTAAACTTAGACCTGTTCAGTATTTATTCTGACCCGTTCATTCTGTATGGATATGCAACATCCATCGCTTTTTTTGTGGCGTTGTATAAGGCGTTCAGATTACTTGGATACATCGGGCAAAATAAAGTATTCTCCCCGGGCTCCGTTGGTGCATTAAAGAGCATAAAGTATTGCGCCATCCTCACCGGCATTTTAATTGCGGCGGCAGGACTATACATAAAGATATTCCACAATAAAGAGGACGACCCGGCAGGTTTTCTGGCCATTTGTATCGTCACTACTTTTGCTTCTCTTGTGGTTGCAACGGCGGCGGCGGTCTTCGAAAAGATATTACAGAATGCCATAGATATGAAATCTGAAAATGACTTAACCATTTAAGCTATGCCGATTGTTGTAAACTTAGATGTGATGATGGCGAAGCGAAAAATTTCCCTGAATGAGCTTTCCACGAGGGTGGATCTGACATTATCCAATCTTTCCATCTTAAAAACAGGGAAGGCGAAAGCCGTTCGTTTCAGCACCCTGGACGCAATTTGTAAAGCGTTAGATTGTCAACCGGGTGATATCCTTGAATATGTAAGTGATAAAGAAGGATAACGAACCGCCGGTCTGTATTTGCTTCACACCTTACTTCTATATTCCGTATCGTTCTCTCAATAAATTTTGATGATGGGTCCAATGTCCGACGGTGATATATCCCAGGCTGTTAGCTGTAATTGGCTTTCCACCGGCAATCCCCCTCGCGTTTAGCATCTCCGGCGTAAAAGAAGCAAATAATAAAACAGAGGATTTTCTTACCAGCGTCAATTCATCCGTCAGGTCTTTTAAGCTGCGGTGTTGCACCGTGGCATTGCCGGCATACAGTTTATCATCAAAGGACGGCAGACTTTGGGTTTCTCCCCGCGCGATGCACATGGCGCGGTAGGTGAAAACCCTTTCCGCATCAATGCCATGCTGCAAAACCTGCTTCACCGTCCATTTATGTTCTGCATAAGCATAGCCGGCTTTGTTTTCGGGTATGGTCTTCAGGAAGTGCTCCAGTGCAGGCAGGGAGTCCGTAAACGCTTCCCGGATATCCTCGTTTTTTACCAGGGAAACATAGGGTTCAAAATGAGGATCGTAATCGGAAGAGAGCGGTCGCATGATGATCATGATTTTTATCTGTACACTAAATTTTAATAAATATTTTTTTCCGGTACAGGAAGTACAGGAGCAGCCACACCAGTATCAGGGCGCCCAAAGAATTCATAGACGGATGCCATTTATCATCCAGGTGCATATACCATCCTTCAAAAAGCAGTTTGGAACTGTAATTAAAATCAATAAACCGCATCCCAAGGTAGATTACCAGGGAATTCATCCCGATCACTTTAAAGAAGAATGCCCATTTGCGGTAACCCAGCACATCAATCACCCAATAGAATAAGGCAAGAAACAGGAACGCCATGCCGCCCGTGAGCAGGATGAAGGAACTGGACCACAGGTGTTTGTTGATCGGGAAGAAAATGCTCCACAACAGCCCCAGTCCTATACCTATTATTCCCATGACAGACAATCGCCCTAATTTCTGGTAATCCGTTTTGTTGGTGCGGATGATATCGCCTGCAAAAGCGCCCAGCACCGTAAGGCAATGGGCAGGTATTTGCGTGAGCAATGCGTTTTCGTCATAGGTTTTTTGCAGCAACCTGCCGGGCATAAAGGTGCGGTCGAACCAGCCCACCAGGTTCCCTTCAAAAGAAAGGTCGCCGGCGCCATACCCCGGCACAGGGATCAAAAACAGCATGGCACAATAGGCGATCAGCATTCCCGCTACCCAGTACAGTCGCTGTTTTGAGGAAAAATTCAGGTATAAAAGAGTGGTTATAAAAGTGGCGAGTCCGATACGTCCCAATACCGTACCGTAACGGATATTGCCGGGGTCAAAAATATTGAGAGGAATATTCTTATCCCAAATACCTAATATTACCAGCACGATCATCCGGCGGAATGCTTTTTTATACAAAGTCTTTTTATCCAGTCCCCGGTTCAGTCCTGAAGTAAGGGAATAAGACAAGGCGATACCTGCCGTAAATAAAAAGAGCGGGAAGATAAAATCATAAAAAGTGAAGCCGTTCCATGCGGGGTGATGAAGCTGGTCTGAAACCCAATCCACCCAGGCCAAGCCGGTGGCGCCTTTCAGATGGATGAGGGCGCCACCGCCTCCCGAAATCAGTAACATATCAAAACCTCTCAGGGCATCTACAGAGAGCAATCGTTTCTGCTTTTCCATACCTTATGCTAAATGAAAATTGATCAGGTATGAAGGTAAAAAATGTATTGCTTCTCTGCCAAAATAAAATCAAGCTCTCCGGCGAAAGGTTTTATGGGTTGTTTAACAGCTTTCCAACGCCCGGGTGATGTCGTTTATAATATCATCCCTGTGCTCAAGACCCACGGAAATACGTATAAGCCCCGGCGTTATGCCCACCGATTCCTGTTCCTCCCGGCTCAGTTTGGAATGAGTGGTGGAGGCAGGATGAGAAGCGATGCTTCGGGTATCTCCGAGGTTGGAAGTGAGCGTGAGCATCTGAAGTGCATCCATGAATTTTTTACCGGCTTCAATTCCGCCTTTCAGGTCGAAGGTAACCAGGCCGCCGCCGCGCAACATTTGTTTTTTAGCGATTGCATACATGGGGTGGGAAGGATGGAAGGGGTATTTTATCCAGTTCAGTTTGGGATGATTGTCCAGGGCTTTAACCAACGCCTCGGCATTGTCGCAATGGCGTTGTATTCTTACATCGAGGGTTTCCAGGCTTTTACTTAACAGCCAGGCATTGAATGGCGACAATGCCGGGCCGGTATTTCTGCAGAACAGGTAGATCTCCTCAATCAGCTCTTTTTTCCCTACTACCACGCCGCCTAAAACCCGCCCTTGTCCGTCAAGCCATTTGGTGGCCGAATGTAATACCAGATCGGCGCCATAACGGGCGGGCTTTTGTAAGATGGGGGTGGCGAAACAATTATCCACCAGCAGGATGATGCCGTGTTTTTTGGCCAGTTTACCCAGCCACTCCATATCCACGATGTCCAGCCCGGGATTGGTAGGCGTTTCCACATAGATCAATCTGGTGTTCGGGCGGATCAGCGCTTCCCAGGTTTCCGGCCGGTCAATTTCAGCGTAACTGTGGTCTATATTCCATTTTTTGAGGTATTTGGTAATAATCGTATGGGTGGAACCAAAAATAGATTTACAACTCAGGAGATGGTCTCCGCTGCCCAGGAAGGTCATAAAGCAGCCGAAAATAGCGCTCATCCCGGAAGCGGTGGCAAAGCCGGTTTCCGTTTCTTCCAGGACGCACATCTTATCAATAAATTCCTGAACGGTAGGATTGCTGTAACGGCTGTAAATATTATTGGTGTTTTCTCCGGCAAAAGCTGCCCGCATTTCTTCCGCGCTTTCAAAACAAAAGCTGGAGGTTAAGAACAGGGGCGTACTGTGTTCCATTTCATTGGTACGGGGCGTTTGAATACGCACGGCTTGCGTAATCGGGTCTTGCTTCATTAAGTAGATGTTTAAATTGGTATTGTGTATAGGAACAAGGCAATAGTTACGGCGCTGTCAGTTATTATAAATGCTGTTACGCCCTCATCGGGAATTACCCGCAAAAATCGTCTATGGCAGTTTCACTTCCGTTCCGTTAACGATCACTTTCCAGTTGATTGCTCCTCCTGCAAGACGCAATGTTTCCGCAACGGAGCAATATTTATTCATGGATAGTTCAACGGCACGCTGGGCTTTTGCGGGATCAATTTCTCCTGATAATTGAAAAGTGATCTGTATTGTTTCCCAGAGAGAAGGCTCCTTGCCTTTTTGCCGCTCTCCGTCAACAGCAATGGAAAAGTCTTCAATTTGTTGTTTCTGCTTCTTTAAGATGCTGACAATATCAACCGCGCTACAGCCGCCCAACCCGGCTAACAAAAGTTGCATGGGCCGGAAACCCTGCCCTTCCCCTCCCTTTTCGGAAGGAATATCAATAGGAAGCTGGTTGCCCTTTGAATCCGTAGCAGTAAACTTGTAATCATTTCCGGTTCGGTGCAATTGCATTAAGGCCATGTTATTTCATATTTTCCTGCGAAGATACGAATCAGGAGTTTTTATTAAACGGCTTGATAAAATTAGGGGTGGTACATGATGAACCGGGCCCACGGCTCTCAACAGGTCTTTCCTTTTTTCAAACGGGTTGAAACCCGTTCTTACAATATTTTTGGAGGCTACACATCATAGTTTGATTTTGAAACGGATAGAAGGGATATATATATAAACTAACGGATGATTAAGGGAAATACGTTTTTTATTGGATCATGCAGGCGCCTACCGTAGCGTTACTGGTTTCATCAATTAAGATCGCGCTGCCGTTAACGCGCAAGTCCCTGTGGCGGTCGAATGCAACCGGCTGCGAAGTTTTAAGGATCAATTTTACCACATCATTCAGCTCGGCTTTCCCCGGCGCTTCCTTCTTTTCTAATGAGTTTACATCCACCTTATACAGGATATTTTTTATTACACTTCTTACCCGGGTGCTGTTGATCTGAAAAAGATATTTATTACCGGCAAACAAGGGTTTGTGATCCATCCAGCACAGCAATACTTCCAGTTCCTGCGCGGTTTGCGGCAGATCGTCTGAAGGAACCACCAGGTCGCCACGGCTGATATCTATATCGTCTTCAAGATGCAGTACCACCGACTGTGGCGCATAGGCCTGCTCCACCGGTGTTCCACCGTCTTTTTCTATCGTTTGGATCCGGCTGGTGAGCCCCGAAGGTAAAACCGTTACCGCTTCTCCTTTCCTGTAAACGCCGCTGATGATCTTGCCGGCATAGCCCCGGTAATCGTGCAGCGCACCGGTTTGCGGACGGATCACGTATTGTACGGGGAAGCGTGACCTTGACCTATGATGGTTGATGACTTTTTGTACTTCAATCGTTTCCAGTATCTCCATCAGTGATTTCCCCTCGTACCAGGGCATCACTTCAGACTTCCTGACGATATTATCTCCGTTTAAAGCGCTGATGGGGATATAAGTTACATTATGTAATTCGAGTGTTTTGGCCATGTTGGCGTATTCGATCACGATGTTGTTATATACATCCTGCGAATAATCCACTAAGTCCATTTTGTTCACCGCCACAATTACCCCGGGAAGATTGAGCAGCGAGGCGATAATAGAATGGCGGCGGGTTTGTTCCACCACTCCGTTCCGGGCATCAATGAGAATGATGATCAGGTCGGAATTGGAGGCCCCGGTAATCATGTTCCGGGTATATTGAATATGCCCCGGCGCGTCGGCGATGATGAACTTGCGTTTGGGCGTGGTGAAATATTTATAGGCTACATCAAT
This sequence comes from Chitinophagaceae bacterium, assembly GCA_023957125.1. GTDB lineage: Bacteria > Bacteroidota > Bacteroidia > Chitinophagales > Chitinophagaceae > Agriterribacter. Next base: position 400,568 of record JAMLHL010000001.1, on the reverse strand, counting down.
GGTGATTCCTTGCTCGCGTTCAGCACGCAGCCCGTCGGTGATCAGGGCAAGATCAAGGTCTCCTTCCTCTTTATTTTTACTTTGTTTTTCGATAGCCTCCAGCGTGTCGGCCATAATGTTCTTACTGTCGTACAGCAAGCGGCCTGTTAGGGTGCTTTTGCCATCGTCCACACTACCCGCAGTTATAAATCGTAAAATATCCATTAATGTTATTTGTAGTTTATAGTTTTTGGTTTGTAGTTGCTGTTCTCAAATATCATGCAACTTGCAACCTGCACCTAAAAGTATCCGTTCTTCTTCCTGTCTTCCATAGCCGCTTCTGAAAACCTGTCATCAATGCGGGTTTGCCCGCGTTCGCTTGTTTTTGTTGTAATGATCTCATGGATGATGTCTTCAATGGTAGCCGCATCGGATTCCACCGCTGCGGTGCAGGTCATGTCGCCGACGGTGCGGTAGCGCACTCTTTTTTCTAAGATCGTGTCCGACGCGTCAATGCGTATAAAATCCGATACTGCCACATATTGTCCCTTGTACTCAAGTACTTCCCGGCTATGGGAAAAATAGATAGAGGGCAGGGCTATTTTCTCACGATGAATGTAGTTCCATATGTCCAGTTCGGTCCAGTTGCTGATAGGAAACACTCTTACATTCTCTCCCTTATTGATTTTCCCGTTATAGGTATTCCAGAGTTCGGGGCGTTGGCGTTTCGGATCCCATTGGCCGAATTCATCGCGGATGGAGAAGATCCTTTCTTTTGCCCTGGCTTTTTCTTCGTCGCGGCGGGCGCCCCCGATGCAGGCATCAAAACCAAATTCCTCGATCGTATCCAGTAAGGTGTAGGTTTGCAATTGGTTCCGGGTGGCAAATTTTCCCGTTTGTTCCGTAAGGTGCTTTGCCTTAATGGTATCTTCCACCTGGCGAACGATCAACTGTTCACCGATCTGCTCCACCAGTTGGTCACGAAATGCCAGGGCTTCCGGAAAATTATGCCCCGTATCAATATGCACCAGCGGGAAAGGCAATTTGCCGGGTCGGAAAGCTTTCAGCGCCAGGTGAACCAGGGTGATAGAGTCCTTCCCTCCGCTGAACAGCAGGGCCGGTTTTTCAAATTGTCCCGCTACCTCCCGGAAAATATGGATGGATTCCGACTCCAGCTCATCTAAATAGTCCCAATTATATTCGCTCATTTATTTTAGTTAATTTAACTACATATATAAAAACCTGAGAGGTTAAGCTCTCCTGTATCCTCCTGCACAACCTGTCAGGTTATATCCTTTGCTCCCCAACCTGACAGGTTATGCTTTCAGGTTGAACCCTATTTCTATCCATGCACATGAAGCCCGCATTCTTTTTTTGATGGGTCTTCCCACCACCATCTTCCTGCCCTGAAATCCTCTCCCGGTTTAATAGCCCTGGTACAGGGGGCACAGCCGATGCTTACAAAGCCCTTGTCGTGCAAAGGGTTGTAAATGATATTGTTGTCATGGATAAATGCATGCAGTTCTTCGTTTGACCAGTGCAGTAAGGGGTGGTATTTAATAATTCGATTTGTTTCGTCCCATTCTATGGCCTCCATATTACTTCGGTTAGGCGACTGTTCGGCGCGTATCCCGGTGATCCACAATTTTTTGTTTTTCAACGCTCTTTTTAAAGGTTCCACTTTCCGGATAAAACAGCATTCCTTCCTGTTTTCCACTGATTCATAAAAGCTGTTGGGTCCTTTTTCACTTACCAGTTTCTGTATGTTTTCCGTGTCGGGATAATAGGCAGTAATGGGTACCTTGTATTTTTCCAGCGTCTGGCTCCAGGTGGAATACGTTTCGTAAAACAATCGCCCGGTATCCAGTGTAAATACCTGAATGTTTACTTGGCCTTTATAGATAAGATAATAGATCGCCTGATCCTCCAGTCCAAAGCTGGTGGAAAACACAACCTCCCCGGGATAAAACTCAGATAAGGCACGAAAGTTTCCGATAAGATCCTGAGACTGAATGATCCCGGAGATTTTCTGGATTTCGTTTTCAGGAACCGGATAAGCCATACCATTTATTTTTAATAGACGACAGAAAGTAATCCGTCAAAAATTTTCCTTGTTTTGTTTGGCGGGTTACCCGTGTAATAACCTGCCCGGATTTTATTGCAGGTCAGGCTGCTTTATTACCCTACTGAATTGATAGACAAAGATAAGGAGGAAAAGGATAGGGCTCTAATTTCTTCATCAAATTAATTTTTTTGAATTTATGATTCTTTTGCTATTATCTTTGCGCCAGTTCTTATAAATACTTATCAAGAAAGGCTGAGGGACTGGCCCGGGGAAGCCTTGACAACCTCTTTCATCGCTCATTGCAGCCGTATGAAAAAAGGTGCCAATTCCATTTCCGCTAAGCGGAGCAGATAAGTCGGATGATTCCTGAACAGATCCTATCAGTGAACTTCTTCCCGCTGCTGCCGGAGCGTTTTTCAACTTCCGGTGGAATCTTACCCAACGAAGTGTTTCCCCCAAATTTTTATGGATAATATTTATACAGAACGTGTGTGTTGTTTGTTTAAAGTGAATGCTGTGGTTTACAGGTCATCGGGCCTTACGGCAGGATAGTTTTGAAAGGGATACATTTGAGGATTATTGATTTTAACAAATAAAAACCTGGGATTAATGGAGAAGACGCTTATTTTTACCGGATTACAAAAATGCATGTTGTCGTCTAAAGCACATAATCAGTTCTCTCTTTGTATGGTCTGTTGTATGCCGTAAGGCATACTATATTTTATTCCACCTGCTACAGGTTTATTATCTGTTTCTTTCCTTTTTTCACAAGATTCTTTTGAGTAATCACATTTTATCATAACGCTAAAAAATCATTTTTCATGAGTAATTTACATTTTGAGACTTTGCAGGTACATGCCGGCCAGGAAGTGGACGCCACTACCAAATCCAGGGCGGTGCCCATATATCAAACCACTTCCTATTTGTTTGATAATACCGATCATGCCGCCAATCTCTTCGGTTTAAGAGAGTTTGGCAATATTTACACCCGTATCATGAACCCTACCACAGACGTTTTTGAAAAAAGGGTGGCGGCGCTGGAGGGTGGCGTTGCGGCCGTGGCCACCGCATCGGGTCAGGCAGCACAGTTATTGGCTATTCATAATATCGTGCAGGCCGGAGAAAATTTTGTTACCAGTTCCTACCTGTATGGCGGTACTTATAACCAGTTTAAAGTGGCTTTCAAACGTTTTGGCATAGAAGCCCGCTTTGCCGATGCGGATAATTTAGAAAGTTTCGAAAAACAAATTGACGACAAAACCAGGGCTATTTACCTGGAAACCATCGGTAACCCCAGGCTGAATATTCCCGATTTTGAGAAGCTGGCCATTTTGGCTAAAACATACGATCTCCCGTTGATTGTGGATAACACCTACGGCGCCGCGGGCTATCTTTTCCGTCCTTTTGAATGGGGCGCAAATGTGGTGGTACAGGCTACCACCAAATGGGCTGCCGGGCATGGCACCACCATCGGCGGGATAGTAGTGGATGGCGGAAACTATAATTGGAACAACGGAAAATATCCGCAGTTCAGCGAACCCAGTGAAGGTTATCACGGGTTGAACTTCTGGGCAACCTTCGGTGAGGGTAACCCGTTGGGTTTACCGAATATCGCTTTTGCCATTCGTGCAAGGGTGGAAGGATTGAGAGACTTAGGTGTTTGCCAAAGCCCTTTCAATGCTTTTCTCGGGCTGGTAGGATTAGAAACGCTTTCCCTTCGTATGGATCGTCATGTTCAGAATACTTTGGAACTGGCCAAATGGCTGGAATCTCATCCGCAGGTTGAATTTGTATGGTATCCGGGACTGGAAAGCAGCCCTTATCACGAACGCGCCAAAAAATACCTGAAAAAAGGGTTTGGCGGTATCCTGAACTTTGGCATCAAGGGAGGTAAAGAAAGCGGCACTAAATTCATTAACTCCTTAAAACTGGTCAGCCATCTTGCGAATATGGGAGATTCTAAAACGCTGGCTATTCATCCCGCTTCCACCACGCATGAACAGTTGACGGACGAGGAACAAAAATCGGCAGGTGTTTTGCCCAACCTGATAAGGATCAGCGTGGGAACAGAACATATTGACGATATAAAAGCCGATTTTGAACAGGCATTCGGGAAAGTGTTTGCTTAAAACGAAAGCCGGTAAAGAGGCGTGGGAAAATCGCTTCACGCCTCTTTTTCGAATATAAAAAAAAGAAAAGACAACGGGAATAGCAAAGAATATGTCCACACAGGTGTACACACATAACGCACCTTTTACATTGGAAAGTGGTAAAACCATTTCGGGCTACCATTTGGCCTATACTACCCTGGGCAGGTTGAATGCGCGGAAAGATAATGTAATATGGATTTTTCACGCGCTTACGGCCAACAGTAACCCGGCAGACTGGTGGCCGGGCCTGGTGGGGGAAGGGAAGTTGTTTGATCCTGCCAACCGCTTTATTATCTGCGTGAATATGCCGGGGAGCTGCTATGGTAGTATCGGTCCGCTGGAGATCAACCCCGAAAGCGGGGAACGCTGGTATCATGATTTTCCTTTGTTTACCACAAGAGATATGGTGCGTACCTATCGTTCTTTGCGGGCCCACCTGGGCATTGAAAAGATCCATGTAGGTATTGGCGGTTCGATGGGAGGGCAACAATTACTGGAATGGACCATTGAAGAACCGGATCTGTTTGAGTACGTAGTGGCCATGGCCACCAACGCCCAGCATTCGCCGTGGGGGATCGCTTTTAATGCTTCTCAACGGATGTGTATTGAGGCGGATGCAACCTGGCTGGAAAACCAGCCGGAAGCGGGATTGCAGGGCATGAAAGCCGCCAGGAGCGTGGCATTGCTCAGCTATCGCAATCATACCACCTATAATCTTACCCAGCCCAGGGATAAAAAAACCGCCTGGCCGGTTCCTCATCCGTTTGGCGGAGAAGCGGCTGAAAGTTATCAGCGTTACCAGGGCGAGAAGCTGGCGAAGCGTTTCAATGCATTCAGCTATTATCGCCTGAGCCAGGCCATGGATGCGCATGATGTGGGCAGGGGGAGAAATTCGGTGGAAGAGGCTTTGTCCCGGATACGCGCTAAAACGCTGGTAATCGGCATTACCAACGACCTGCTTTTTCCGCCGGAGGAGCAAAAACGGATTGCCGATCATATCCCGGGAGCCGAATACCAATTGATTGAATCCCCCTACGGGCATGACGGATTTTTGCTGGAATACGAAAAAATAGAACGGCTGCTTAAACCATTCCTGCAAGAAGAAAAAGTGAGTTATTTAAAAATAGTAAATCAGTAAAGCATATGAACTCCCGGCAGTTGACTATAGGTTTGTTTGGCTTTGGGGTGGTAGGCGAAGGCTTATATAAGGTGCTGGAGCAAACCCCCTCCCTCAGGGCAACCATTAAAAAAGTTTGTATAAAAAATCCCGGTAAAAAAAGGAATGCGCCGGCAACTCTGTTTACCACCGACAGAGATGAACTGCTGAATGATCCCGGCATCAATGTAATCGTGGAGGTGATCAATGAATCGGGCCCGGCATTTGAGATCGTGTCCACCGCCCTGAAAAACGGTAAGGCAGTAGTGAGCGCCAGTAAAAAAATGATCGCGGAACACCTCCCCGAAATACTGGAAATGCAGAAGATATACAACCAGCCGTTTTTGTGTGAATCGGCGGCCTGTGCTTCGATTCCCGTGATCAGGAACCTGGAAGAATATTACGACAACGATCTTTTACATTCCATAAGAGCCATTGTAAACGGCTCTACCAATTTCATCCTCACCAGGATGTTTGAAGACAAGCTGGATTTCAAACAGGCGGTGATGCTGGCGCAGCAATTGGGATTTGCTGAGGCAGACCCTTCGCTGGACGTGGAAGGATGGGACGCTGTAAATAAATGGACTTTTTTGCTTACGCATGCCTATGGTATCGTAGAAAAAACGGAGCATATCGTATTCAACGGCATTCAGAATATCAACCTGTCGGACGCAGTGGTGGCCAGGGAAAAAAATTACGAGATAAAGCTGGTGGCGCAGGCAAAGAAGCTGAATAATGGTAAAGTAGCGGCTTTTGTGTTGCCCCAGTTTGTATTGCACGAAGACCCGCTGGCTTTCGTGAAAAATGAATTCAATGGGGTGGTTATTGAAAGCAGTTTTGCCGATAAGCAATTTTTTTACGGGAAAGGCGCCGGCAGTTTCCCTACCGCTTCCGCGGTGCTGAGCGATATCTCGGCGCTTAGGTACGGCTATCGTTACGAGTATAAAAAATTGTATTACCACACGCCTCCCGTGTTGACCAACGATTTTTATGTACGGGCTTACCTGAGCTTTGATGACTGGAAAAATATTCCACGCGATAAATTTGAATGGATCGAAGAATGGCATGCCGGCGACCGGAAGTACCTTTCGGGCGTATTACATTTTGAGCATCTGAAAAACGATTCCTGGTGGAAAGAAAACCAGGTATCGTTGATATTAATGCCCGATGCGATTATCGAGGACATTGAAATCCGGAAGTTGAAGAAGAAAAGCCTGGAATTGGCAGGGATCCTGGATTGATCCCTGCATCCCTGCGGATTATCGGCGGCTATCCCTTTACCAGGGGCAGCAGCAGGAGGTCTTTACTATTTACCAGTACCTCCAGTGTATAGCTGCCTGCAGCCATCTTTCCGGTTCCCTCAAGTTCAAAAGTGTTGACGCCTTCATTGCCGGTATTTCTTCTTTTTATGATCTCCCGGCCTTTATTGTCTGTTATTTTCATGGCGATATAAGCCCGGTTTTTCAGTTGTACATTAATGCGCAGATCCTGCAATGGCGTGTTGGGTGTAACGCTTACCATCTCCACACTTTTTGACCGGTACAATTGCACCACCATCGTTTTTGAGTAGCTAACGTTTCCCCGGTTATCCGCTATCTTCAGCCGGTAGTAATTGGTATAACGCAGAGGGCTGCTGTCAGGAAACCTGAATTCCGCTAATTGCTTGTTATCGGATAAGGTGGTAATGGCATGATAACGCTTTCCGTTGCTGCTGCGCTCTACAATAATATTATAACAGCAATTACTTTTTACTTTGCAATACAGTTCAATCCTGTTGTTGTTGGTGGATTGACCAAGGAAGCTCACCACTTCCACGGCCGGTACAGCCGTGGCGTTTTCATGGTTGTTTTTCTCCTTTTTCCCACCTTCCGCATTTGCGGGAAAGGAAATAAGGGTTAACAGCAAACTGCAGCCGGCAAGAAGGAAAGTGAAGCTGGTAAAACGTTTCATGATCTCTTGTTTTAGTTGGTGAATGAGAAATGGTTACAGGAATATTTCCTGCAGACGGTTTCACTCAAAGGAGATAGAGATCAGGCTCATTGGGTTTCGGGTAAGGACTAAAGCATGTTTTCTAAAGGCCCCTTCGACAAGGGGCCTTTTCTGATTAGGAATTTCACAACCTCTGTAAACGCTTTCTAAATACAATAATATTAAATGACAGGAGATATGGTTTGGCTGAAAGTATATTTTTCAGTGATATCCACCTGTTTGATCCGATACGTTATTTTGTTTCCCTGCACGCCTTTCAACTCGTCATTAAACCGGTAGCTTTTTACTTCCTTTTCATCGTTTAACGTAAATATAATAGCGATCGTTTTAAAACCGATGCCGTCGGCGCTTCTTTGTATCTCAAATTGTTTGTTATTTTTCCCGGTCAGGGCCGACCAGCTGATCATCATCCTGCCGTCTTCATATTTCACCTTCAAATCCTCGAATCTCACCGGGAAATGCGTTGCTCTTTCCCGGATTGGGATTGCGGCGCACTGCCGGTCCGTAGAATGCGCCGGCCCGGCGTTCACCGGCTCACTCAAAGTAAGACCGCCGGCAATACATGTTAATAGTAGTAATTTTTTCATCCGTATCAATTTTTATTTCAGCATTTTCACCGGATGCCGTGTCGCCACATTCTTTTCCGTGAATGGAAAAGCGGACGGATACTTCATCAGGTTAATGATTGTAACAAAAGCAGCAACCTGTTATCAGCTTGCTGATACGGTAATTCTTCAGATGGGGGACCTGTGGCTTTAAGAAGGAAGGGCTATTGCAGCGTTAATATAGGATCCGCTGTAGTTGGTGGATTTGTATTCACAAAAATAGCGCAAGTAATGCAGGAAGTGTAAAATTATTGTGTGTTTTTAATTGATATGTGGTAAAAAGAAAACCCTTCTGTACAACAGAATAAGATATCATCGCCAATGCACGGATAATAAGTAAAATATTCGGGCATTGGCGATGGGTTGGTGTTGTGATTATGAAAAATAGCGGGTTACGCCGGGTACCGCCACAGGATAGAAGCCGTCTGCATTCGGCACGATCGGGGGCGTAACATCCCAGCCATATTCTTTTGGATGGATGTCAATTCCGGAATTAAGGGCCTTGTCCCACTCAATCACTTCCCCGCTGTAAGTAGCCATGCGTCCGAGAATGGAGGTCATAGTGCTTTTAGCACCATATTCCGCATTCGAAAACCTGAATTCTCCTTTAGCAACAGCGGCAAACAGTTCATCGTGCTCCGTCTGATAAGGATTATTTTCTGTTTTCCGGTCAAACTGGTACAATACTTTTCCTTTGTGGTCCACAATGTTAGCTGCGCCGGCAAATATTTTTCCTTTAGTGCCTACGATTAGTTCATCCACCTTGCTCATGGTCTTGGGCTGGTGCCTGCACTGGCTGTTCAGGATAGATCCGTCGGCGTAATGAAATTCAACGTAGTGGTGATCAAAAATTTCTCCATAATCCTTCCCCGTCCTTACTTCCCTGCCGCCCATGCCTTGTGCTTTAACGGGGTAGGCGCCTTTGAACCAGTTGATCACGTCAATATTATGAATATGCTGTTCGGTGATATGATCGCCGCAAAGCCAGTTAAAATAATACCAGTTACGCATCTGGTATTCCATCTCCGTTTGTCCTTCCTTGCGGGGATGCACCCACACGCCATCGCCGTCCCACCAGGCCTGAGCAGAGGTAATATCTCCGATGAGATCTTTGCGCTTGAGTAATTCACGATAAGAGTTTTGATAATGACGTTGCAATCCCACCACCACGTTCAGCTTCCTTTGTTTGGCAACGGCGGCAACTGCCAATACTTTCTGAACGCCGGCCGGGTCTGTAGCTACCGGCTTCTCCATGAAGACGTGTTTCCCCCATTTAACCGCTTCCGCAAAATGTATGGGACGAAAGCCCGGCGGGGTGGCAAGTATTACTACGTCCGCCAGGGGAATCGCCTGTGCGTAGGCGTCAAATCCAACAAATTTCCGGTCTTCCGGTACGTCTATCCGTTTGGCGTCAATTTCTCCGGAGATAGACTTGTATGATTTGTCCAGCCGGTCGCGGAAAGCATCCGCCATAGCTACCAGTTTCACGTTTTGTTTGGTGGACAAGGCCTGGGTAGCAGCGCCTGTTCCCCTGCCGCCGCACCCGATAAGCGCTATTTTTATAGTGTCATCTGCGCCGGAAAAATAGTTGGCTTTAGATAAGAGAGGAGCGGCCAGCAGCCCCCCTGCCAGGAGAGAAGAGTTTTTTACAAAAGATCTTCTCGTTTGATTTGTAGAAGAATTATTCTTATTCATACAACTTGTTTTATTTTATTTAGCAAACGTTCAGTTGATAGCTTAATCTATATTCAGATATTTATTGTAAAAGGCTTCAGCCTCTTTTGCAGTAGGCTGCTTTTCCGGGCGAACCACCCGGAAGCCTACAAACTCAGCGTCTGTCAGCCACCAGCGGCTTCTGGGGATCTGGGGGTCTCTTTTGTTCCAGGAGGGATCGGAGTGCTGACGATCAGCGCTGCGGAGCGCTCCGGCATCGTCCGCAAAGCTTCCGCCTCTGACGCTTCTCGGATACCGTTTTCCCGGTGGAATGACCGGGTCGGTTGCGTGGTCGCCAATGGTTTCAAAATATTTTTCATCGTATTGATCCAGCGTCCATTCGGATACATTGCCCAGCATGTCGTATAGCCCAAATGCATTGGGCAGCTTTTCACCTACTTTATGATATTTCTTTTTGCTGTTGCCTTTGAACCAGGCATATTTGCCCAGGTCCTTTGCATTATCCCCGAAGGGATAAACGGAAGCACTCCCCGCCCGGCAGGCATATTCCCATTCGGCTTCGGTTGGCAGGCGGTAAAAGATACCGGTTTTTTTATACAGCCACCTGCAAAACATCAATGCGCCGTCCTGGCTCATACTGTTGACCGGGTAGCCGCCGGTTTTACCCATTCCCCAGCTAAGGTCAATGTACTGCGGCGTAGGCCGGGTTAGCGCATCTACTTCCGTACCAACAGGCGTAGTTTCATCGCGAAAAAAAGCATCGAAAATGTCGTGGGTTACTTCATAGGCGCCCATCCAGAATGAAGACACCGTAACTTTCCGTGCCGGCGTTTCATCGGGGTGTTTCAACCTGTCTGAAGCGCTGCTTCCCATCGTAAAGGAGCCGCCCTTTATGGGAACCATTTTCAGATTCAATGAGGTGCCGGGAATCTTTTGATCGTAGGCCGTTAAAGTTCCTTTGCTGTTGTTTTGTCCGCAAACTATAAATGTCAAACCGATCAAAGTGCAGAGAAGTCCGATCTTTCTCACAATAAGAATACATTTTAAAGGGCTGAAAGTTAAGAAAAGTATTGATACCGCAACGGGATTTCTTACCGGAGATTCAAATTTAGCATAGCATTGATCTTCAAATCCGGTGCTGTTTTTTTATCCCGTTTTCCATAGGAGGGAAGTCATAGGCCTTCCGGCGAAGCCCGGAGGAAAATTGATTTAATTATTGCGGCCGTTTGTCTTATTTTTAGTTTTTTAAATCAAAGACGATCATGCAACGCAGAAATTTTTTACAAAAAGGACTTTTGGCCGGCGCCTCCACGCTCACAGGAGCCGCTGTTTTTGCCGGTAATAAAAATGAAGAAAAAAGACATATACCCCGGGCTGAAAAAACGTTTAACCTGGATTATGCCCCCCACGATGGTATGTTTAAAAATAACGGCGGCAGTGATTTCATTGATCAGATCAAATACATGTACGACCAGGGATTCCGTTCCATTGAAGACAATGGGATGACCGGAAGGAGCGTGGAGCAACAAAATAAAATAGGACAAACGCTGGCTAAGCTGGGAATGACGATGGGGGTGTTTGTGGTACCCAAGGGCGGCAACGGGGCCAATACCCTTGCGGCAGGGAAGCCGGAACATCTGGACGTCTTCTTAAAAGGATGCCGGCAGTCAGTAGAAGTGGCCAAGCGGGTGAATGCGAAATGGGTGACGGTGGTACCCGGCAACTTTGAGCGGCATTTACCGATAGGCATTCAAACAGGCAATGTAATAGACGCCCTGAAACGGGGAGCTGAGATACTGGAACCACATGGCATTATTATGGTGCTGGAACCCCTGAGCGATACCCCGGATCTGTTTTTACGCACTTCCACCCAAACCTATGAGATCTGCAGAGGCGTGAACAGCCCGTCCTGCAAAATATTATACGATATCTATCATATGCAGAAAAATGAAGGTAACCTGATCAAACATATTGAGTTGACCTGGAACGAGATCGCTTATTTCCAGATTGGCGATAATCCCGGAAGAAACGAACCCACCACGGGAGAGATCAATTATAAGAATGTATTCAAATACATCTATGAAAGAGGATACCGTGGCGTTATGGGCATGGAACACGGTAATTCAAAGCCGGGGAAAGAAGGAGAACTGGCGGTTATAAAAGCCTACCGCGAAAGCGATAGCTTCCGGTAAAAGGGAAGTTTTATTTTTCCGTTTCCCCCGTTTCTTCTATTCTTTCATCTTCGGCGTTGGTTAAAACCACATTCGACATCCGTTTCATCGGGTTGGAACGGTTGGTTGCATATTCCTCCTGCTGATGCAGGATATCTACTGCCGCATAGATGGCCTGCCGGAAAGAAGTTTCATCCGCCCTGTTTTTTCCGGCAATATCGAAGGCGGTGCCATGATCGGGGGAGGTTCTTACGGCGGGCAAACCGGCCGTATAATTGACCTCTTTCCCGATAGCCAGTGATTTAAAGGGAATGAGTCCCTGATCGTGGTACATGGCCAGTACGGCGTCAAATTTTTCATAGCTGCCCCTTGCAAAAAACGCGTCCGCGCTATAAGGTCCAAAAGCAAGCAGGTTGCTGTGCCTTATTTCCTTTATAGCCGGCTTGATCTGCTCTTCCTCTTCTTTGCCTACCAGTCCTTCATCCCCGGCATGCGGGTTCAGTCCCAAAACTGCAATTTTGGGTTTATCTATACCGAAATCCTTCTGCAGGCTTGCTTTCATGATCGCCAGCTTTTTAATGATTGCCTGCCGGGTTATCAACCCTGCGATATCTTTTACAGGCACGTGTTCGGTAACCAGTCCCACGCGCATATTTTCCGCACACATCAGCATGACCACATCCTCCACTTCAAAAAAGCTTTTCAGGAAAGGGGTATGCCCGCTGAAATTGAAGGTTGCTGACTGAACGTTCTTTTTGTGGATAGGAGCTGTAACAAGCGCCTGTACCTGTTTGGATTTCAGTGCCTGCGCAGCGGCCAGGAGCGACTTCACCGCGTATTTTCCACCCGCTTCCGTAAGCTGGCCGGGCGTGATGGCGATCTCCTCTTCCCAGCAGTTGAACAGGTTGATCTGCCGGGCAAAGGGCCTCGACGGGTCTTTTAGATTTTGAAAACTGAAATTGATATCCGGTAAGGTTTTCCGGTAAAAATTGACCAGCTTGTTGGAGCCGAAAATAACCGGGGTGCATAAATCCAGCATCCGGCTGTCAGAAAAAGTCTTAATGATCAATTCAACGCCTATCCCGTTGATATCGCCGCAGGAAATCCCGATTACCGGTTTAATATTTTGACCCGACATGTTTTTTATTATGTTGAGTTGCGAATTTACGGGATTGTAACTGGTTTTTGTATTTTTAGGCCTTTCCATGTTTACGCTTAAGAAATCATTAGGACAGCATTTTCTCCACGATCAGAATATGGTGCTCAGGATAATTGCGACGCTCAGGGAGCGAAGTTTCCACCAGTTGCTCGAGATCGGCCCCGGGGGAGGTGCGCTTACCCGGTATCTCCTGGACATACCGGGCGTGGCATTCAGGGCAATTGAAATAGATGAGGAAAAGATCCGTTTCCTGGAAGCAACATTACCCGCCATCAAAGGAAAGGTCAGCCATCAGGATATTCTGAAAGCCGGGCTTCCCTTTGAGGGCAGGTTTACCGTCATTGGCAATTTTCCCTACAATATTTCTTCCCAGATCCTTTTTAAGATACTGGAATGGAAAGAGGGAGTGGAAGGGATGGTGGGGATGTTTCAGAAAGAAGTGGCACAACGGGTAGCTTCCCGGCCGGGCAATAAAATATATGGCATCCTGAGTGTGCTGGTGCAGGCTTTTTTTGAAGTGGAATACCTGTTTGAAGTGCATGAGCGCTGTTTTACGCCGCCGCCTAAAGTGAAAAGCGCCGTGATCCGGTTAACGCCTAAGACCGAACCGTTTCAGGTGGAAGATGAAAAGCAATTTTTCCGGTTGGTGAAAATGGCATTCAATCAAAGGCGCAAAACTTTGCGTAACGCGGTAAGAAATTTGTTTGACGAAGAAACGTTGAAAAAACCGATTTTTGACAAAAGAGCCGAGCAATTGAGTGTAAGCGATTTTGTGAACCTCGTTTGTACGATGAAATAAATATTATGAGAAAGGTGATAGTTACCGCCAAAGTGCATCCGTATCTGTTAGAAACGCTCCAACAAAAAAAATATTCGGTAGAATACGCGCCACAGATCACTTACGAGGAACTGGCCGGGAAGATAGAGGACATCGAAGGATTAATTGTTACCACCCGCCTGAAAATTGACCGGGCGATATTGGAGAAAGCGCCTCGCCTGAAATGGATAGGGCGATTGGGAAGCGGAATGGAGCTGATTGATGTGGCTTACGCGGAAAGCCGGGGGATCCAGTGTGAAAGCAGCCCCGAAGGCAATCGCAATGCAGTGGGAGAGCATGTGCTGGGGGTGTTGCTTTCGCTGATGAATAAGATTTGTACCAGTAGCCGGGAAGTAGCCCGGGGAGAGTGGATAAGAGAAGCCAACAGGGGCACGGAGCTTACCGGGAAAACGGTGGGTATTATAGGGTTTGGGAATGCGGGAGGTGCGTTTGCCCGGCTGCTGTCTTCCTTTGATGTGGAGATCCTGGCCTATGATAAATATAAGTTTGGGTTTGCCCGGGGGAAGATCCATGAGGCCGGCCCGGAACAGATAGCCCGGTATGCCGATGTGATCAGCCTGCATGTGCCTTTAACGGAAGAAACTTTTCACCTGGCGAATGATGCTTTCTTTTCCGCTCTTCAGAGAAAACCCTGGTTTTTGAACGCCTGCCGGGGCAAAGTACACGATACCCGTGCGGTTATGGAAGCGCTTAAGAACGGAAAAATAGCCGGGGCCGGGCTTGACGTACTGGAAAATGAGAAATTAAATACCTATTCTCCGGAGGAAAAAGAACAATTAGCCTGGCTTTCGGAACAACCCAATGTTATTTTAACGCCCCATATTGCCGGCTATAGCCACGAGGCCTTTTTTAAGATGTCGGAAGTGATATTGAAAAAGCTTACAATATAGAGCGTGCTTTTACTTTTCTGCGAAGCCTTGCATCGCGTCGGGTTCCATCCTGAAGTGTAACCAAAGTGTAGAGTCAACAAAAATGTCACCACGAGACGCGGAGGAGTTGTATGGGATCATTTTTGCAGGGCTACCCGGGGAAAATCCCGGGAAATTTTTTGATTATTTTTTCTATATTTGTAATCTACCTAATTGCAACGCTTCAGACAATCGTTTGAGGCGTTGTTATTTTTTTATTTTTTGAAAATTGAATAAAGGAGTCAGTTATGAGTGAAGTTATGTACGTCACCCAGGAAACACTGGAACAACTGAGAAGTGAATTACAGAAAATGAAAGGTGTGGACCGGCCTGCCGCTTCAAGAGCTATCGCCGAAGCCCGTGAGAAGGGCGACCTGAAAGAAAATGCAGAATACGATGCGGCTAAGGAGGCCCAGGGATTGCTGGAAGCGAGGATCGCTAAACTGGAGGGAGAAATTGCCAATGCACGTATTATTGAAATAGACCGGATTGACACCAGCAAAGTAAGTATTCTTACCAAAGTAACGATGACCAACGTTAAAACAAAAAAAACCGTTACTTACCAGGTGGTTTCGGAGAAAGAGGCCGACCTTAAGGCAGGTAAAATATCGGTTACCTCTCCTATCGGCCAGGGAATTTTAGGAAAGCAGGTAGGCGAAATTGCCGAAGTAAAAGCGCCTGCCGGTTTGTTGAAGTTTAAGATTGAGAATATAGAAATTTAAAAACAAGCGCCCTTTTCATTTCCTTTACAGATTATGCAGACATTCAATAACCGATTTTCGTTTTCCGAAAAATAAAAGACGGACTGGTCTTTTATTCTCCTGATGTATTTAGCTTTGGGGTAAATTGTAATAAATTCCTGCAGCTGATATTTACTCCGGAGACACTGATCCGGTAAACCCGGCTTCCGAAAAAAGAGGAGATAAAAGAACACAGATGATCGTTACTGATTTTAAAAAAGCCCAGGGGCATTGGCTGTTGGCAAAAATGGGGAAGAAAGTACTTCGCCCGGGCGGAAAAGAGCTTACGGCAAAGCTAATTGACGGGTTACAGATTGCCGGCACGGACGATATTGTAGAATTTGCCCCGGGTTTGGGTTTCACTGCTTCGCTGGCCCTGGGAAATAACCCCCGTTCTTATGTTGGCGTTGACGCGGATAACGATGCAATAGAAGCCCTGCAGGAAAAGATAAAAGGGGATCATATACGGTTTATCCAGGGCACGGCGGCTCATACCGATTTGCCGGACGACGGTAAAGACAAAGTATATGGAGAGGCTATGCTGACGATGCAGGCAGACCATCGCAAGGCGGAGATCATCCGGGAAGCGCACCGTATCCTGAAAAAAGGAGGATTGTATGCAATCCATGAGTTGGGACTGACTCCCGATTCCCTGGGGGAAGCGGTGAAAGCGGAGATCCAGAAAAAACTGGCACAAACCATCCAGGTCAATGCCCGTCCATTAACGGAAGTGGAATGGAAAATCCTGTTGGAAAAAGAGGGATTCGAGGTGATGAATGTGTTTACCAATTCCATGAGTTTACTGGAAACGAAGCGCGTTATTGATGACGAAGGATTTTGGAGAAGCCTCAGGATCGCTTTCAATATACTGATCTATCCCGCAGCCAGAAAGCGTATCCTCGCAATGCGCAGCGTCTTTCGCCGGTACAGCGGTCATATGACCGGCATTGTTATTATTGCCCGTAAAATATAGCCCCGGAAGCCGGCAGCCGCGAATTGCGTTGAACGCCGCGATCAGCGTCTCACTGACCACCAATAGCGCCCATACCAAAATCCTGCAGGCAACTCCCCGTTAAACGTTCTGCCCATTCCCTTACATTTGCAGAAACACAACAGGAGATACTATGGATCATTTTATTGTGTCGGCACGCAAATATCGTCCTCAAACCTTTAATACCGTGGTGGGGCAATCGCATATCACCACTACTTTAAAGAACGCTATAAAAAACAGGCAACTGGCGCACGCCTTCCTTTTTTGCGGTCCCCGGGGGGTGGGTAAAACCACCTGCGCGCGGATTCTGGCAAAAACCATCAACTGCGAGAACATGCAACCCGATGGTGAGGCCTGCAATGAATGCACTTCCTGCAGGTCCTTCAACGATGGCGCGTCCCTGAATATTCATGAGCTGGATGCGGCAAGTAATAATTCCGTAGAGGATATTAGAACCCTTACGGAACAGGTACGTTATGCCCCGCAGGCGGGCAGGTACAAGGTATATATCATTGACGAAGTACACATGCTGAGCTCGGCTGCTTTTAACGCTTTCCTGAAAACGCTGGAAGAGCCGCCTCCTTATGCCATTTTCATTTTAGCCACTACCGAAAAGCATAAGATCCTGCCTACTATTTTGTCGCGTTGCCAGATTTTTGATTTTAAAAGGATCAACCCGGAAGATACGGTTCATCATTTGCAGGAAATTTGTGATAAAGAAGCAATAAAAGCGGAAAAGCCGGCTCTCCAGGTGATTGCACAAAAAAGTGAAGGCTGTATGAGGGATGCCCTGAGCATCCTGGATAAAATAGTGAGCTTTACCAATGGAGAACTGAGCTACCGGAATACCCTGGAACATCTGAACATTTTGGATGATGATTACTATTTTAAACTGGTGGATGCTATGTTCAACCAGGACCTGCCAACCGCTTTGTTGTTATACGATGACATCAACCAAAAAGGATTTGAAGGCGACCTGGTGCTTAATGGCTTTGCGGAATTTATACGGAACCTCCTGGTATGCGGGGACGAAAAAACCGCCCTGCTGCTGGAAGTGGTGGATAGTTTTAAAGACCGGTATATAGCGGCTGCCCAAAAAACTTCCCCGGCATGGCTGATCAGCGCGCTGAATATTTTGAGCGAAGCGGAAATCACTTATAAGGGTGCCCGCAATAAAAAACTGCATGTTGAGCTTACGCTGATCAAACTTACCTATCTCAGCCAGGCAATAGCATTGGTAGATGAAGGCGGCGTGGTAAAAAAAAAGTCCACTGATACGGTCAGGCCGGTAGCTTTTAAACGCATTAACCCCCCGGTTTTAAGCCCGGCGGCATCGGAAGATCCATTGCCTTCTCAAAAAAATAAAACCGGTTCCGGCAGGGATCAGGCGGTACCCGAGGCAGCATCGCCCGTGGAGAAAAAGCAGCAAGCGGTTTCCGATGGCGCTGCTGTTCAGCCTGAAAATCCTTCCGGATCCAATGCCGCAACCACGCCCACATTAGGAGCCCTGATCAAAATACGAAAACAGATCGCCCGGAAACAGGCCCAGGCGGATTCCACACCGGTGACGCTTACAATGGACCATTTACAGGAAGCATGGAACGGCTATATAGACAAGCTGCACGGGCAGAAAAACCACTCGGCGGTTACCAATTTCAAATCGGCCCGTATCAGGATCACCGACAACAATAATTTTGATATCGTAGTGGAAAGTAACATCCAGCAAAAATTTATTGAACAGGAACGCGGAGCGCTGGTAGAGCACCTTCAATCCTTCTTTAATAACCGGTCTTTGTCTTATACCATCCTGGTGGAGGAAACGCAGGCTGATGCTCTGCCGCAGGACAGACCGCTGACCAGCCGGGAACAATACCAGAAGATGATTGAACAATACCCGATGGTGAAGGAGCTGAAGGAAAGACTGAAACTGGAACTGGATTATTAAACCATTCCAAAACCCGGCCACGGAGGCACGAATAATACCTGAAACATTCGGGCGGAATTGGTGGCGATCTCTTTTTTGTTGTAGAGGAGGCATCTGACTGCTAAAAATTGAAATACACCCGGGCGGAAGTTTTCATTTGCGCTTTTTGCCTTAATTTCGACCTTCCAAATACGTCTTAAACTTAAATTTTATATATAGTATGGCTGAGGTTATTAAAATGCCAAGAATGAGCGATACCATGACCGAGGGGGTGATCGTGGAATGGCATAAAAAAGTGGGGGATAAAGTAAAGCCGGGCGATCTGCTCGCCGATGTGGAGACGGACAAAGCCACTATGGAGCTGGAGAGCTATAATGAAGGAACCCTGTTATATATTGGCGTGGAAAAAGGCAAAAGTGTTAAAGTGGATGGCGTACTGGCTATCGTAGGAAAGGAGGGAGAAGATTATAAATCGTTGCTCGGCGGTGCCGGAGCGGATGCGGCTCCCAAAGCTGAAAACGCCCCTGATGCTGCAACAACAGCGCCGGCAGCAAAAAAAACGGCGCCTGCCGTTACACCGGAACAATTAGGCGTAACGGTTATCCGTATGCCGCTGCTAAGTGATACCATGACTGAGGGAAAGATTCTGAAATGGAATAAGCAGGTAGGCGACAAGGTGAAAAGCGACGACAGTCTTGCGGATGTGGAAACAGACAAAGCCACGATGGAAGTAGTGGGATATGCGGACGGTACCTTGTTATATGTAGGCACCCCCGAAGGAGAAGCGGCAAAAGTAAACGATATAATAGCCATTGTGGGAAAAGAAGGAACAGACGTGAGCGCCCTGGTGGCGTCTCTCAGCAGTGAGCAGGAGGCCCGGCCGGCTTCGGCAGTGCAGGAAACACAGCAGGCAACAACTGCCGATACTTCTTCGGCGTCCACCGGGACGCCCGTAAGCGATAGCAGTGATGATGGAAGGATAAAAGCATCTCCCCTGGCTAAAAAGATTGCGCAGGAGAAAGGAATAGATCTGAAATTAGTACAAGGCACCGGCGACGGAGGCCGGATCATCAAGAAGGATGTGGATGAATATGTGCCTGCCGCCAGATCTGCCACTGCTCCGGCGGCTGCCGCAGTGCCGGCGTTTGCCCCTGCCCCGGGAACAGAAGGTTATACCGATGTAAGTTTGAGCCAGATGCGTAAAACCATTGCACGTCGTCTGAGCGAAAGCAAATTCGGGGCGCCGCATTTTTACCTGACCATGGAGATCGTGATGGACAACGCCATGGCCGCCCGTGCACAAATGAACGAGGTAAGCCCGGTTAAGATCAGTTTCAACGACATGGTAGTAAAAGCTGCTGCCATGGCGCTGAGAAAACACCCGGCAGTGAACAGCAGCTGGATGAATGAAAGTATCCGGCAATGGCATCATATCCATATAGGGATTGCAGTTGCCGTAGATGAAGGGTTGATCGTACCGGTAGTTCGTTTCGCCGATCAGAAATCATTGAGCCAGATAGCGGCGGAAAGTAAAGAGTTGAGTGGTAAAGCCCGTAACAAAAAATTGCAGCCGAATGAATTTACCGGTAATACCTTTACCATCTCCAATCTGGGAATGATGGATATTGATGAGTTTACAGCTATTATCAATCCCCCGGACAGCGCTATTATGGCGGTAGGCAGGATCAGGGAAACGGTGGTTAAAAAGGGCGATGGATTTGGCGTAAGCAATATCATGAAAATAACCCTGAGCTGCGACCACAGGAGTGTGGACGGAGCGGTAGGTGCCGCCTTTTTGCAGACCTTTAAGAAATACCTGGAAAACCCGGTTACCATGTTAGTGTGAGAGGCAAAGATTTGAGATTTGAAATTTAAGATCTGAAATTGAAAATGGGGCACTGGGAGTTCAGGAAAAAGTGGGCTGTGCGGATATTAAACGGATTTTGTAACTTAATCATCACCATAAAACTGATTTTAAATTGAAAAAGATATTTTCTTTTCTGATAGCGATGTTGTTCAGCGCCACCGCCCTATTCGCACAAAAAGCGGTTTCTATTTTTAACGGTAAAGACCTCGCCGGCTGGACGATCCATGGTACCGAAAAATGGTATGTGGATAACAAAGGAGAATTGGTTTGCGAAAGTGGTCCCGACAAGCAATACGGTTATCTGTCAACCGACAAAGCGTATAAAAATTTTGATCTTACCCTGGAGTTCAAACAGTCGGCCGATGGTAACAGCGGTGTTTTTTTCCGTTCCTCCATTGACGGCGTTAAGATCAGCGGGTGGCAGGCTGAAGTAGCGCCTCCGGGGCATAACACGGGAGGGATCTACGAATCTTACGGCCGCGGCTGGCTGATCAAACCGGCTCCCGAAAAGGACAAATTTCTGAAGTATGGTAAGTGGAATACTTACCGGATCAAAGTGGTGGGCGACGAAGTTACTACCTGGCTCAACGGGCACGAAATGATCCATCTGAAAGATGAAAAGATAGGGGAAGGAAACGGTTTCATTGCACTGCAGATCCACGACGGCGGAGGCATCAAAGTAAACTGGAAAAATATTAAAATAAAGGAACTGTAAACAGGAGAGCAGTTTACAGGCGATTACCCGGTATTGTGAATGGATTAATTTTTCAGCTCCACTCCCAGTCCGGGTTTGTTTTCTAAAGTGATCCTGCCGGCATCGTAATGTAATCCTGTTGCAATATCTTCTTCCAACAGCAAAGGTCCATCCGCATCTATATAATCTGCCTGGGGAGACAAATGAACAATAGCGGCGCTTCCCAGCGAACTTTCGTTCATACTGCCTATCATTATTTTCAACCCCAGTTGCCGCGCCTCGGCTATCATGCGGAGCGCGGGGGTAATGCCTCCGCATTTGGTGAGCTTGATATTGATACCGTGAAAATGATGCAGGCATTTTTTTACATCCGTTTCCCATACACAACTCTCATCCGCGATCAATGGAAGCGGAGATTTTTCGTACAGTATTTTCATCCCGTCCCAGTCGCCTTTAGCCAGCGGCTGTTCCACCAGTTCTACATTCAGTTGCTTTAGTACCGGTAAAATTTCCAGCGCTTCTTCCAAAGTCCACCCGGCATTGGCGTCCACCCTGAATACGGCATCGGAATGTTTTCGCAAAGCCTCCATGATCGTTATATCTTCTCTGGTACCCAGTTTTATCTTATAAATGGGCCAGGGTTTCTCTTCCATTTTCTCCACCATTCTTTCAATCCCATCAATGCCAATTGTATAATCGGTCAAAGGCGCCCTGGTCATATCTGTATCCCACAGTTCAAAAAGAGGTTGGTTTTTTAATTTGCCGTGGATATCCCAGGTGGCGATGTCCAGAGCGGCTGTCAGAAACGTATTAAACGGAAAAAGATGATACAGGTAATGCCAATACCGGTCGGGATGGGTGAAGGAATAGTTTTCCAGGAAGGCTCTTTTCTTTTCAATATCGGCAATCATCTTCTCAACCGTTATGTTGTAATAGCTGATAGCCGGTGCTTCACCGTAGCCCTTTATACCATTGAAATCCAGTTCTACCAAAAGAGAAGGCTGGTGTGTTTTGGTTCCTTTGGAAATAGTAAAGGGATATTTGAATTTTAGATTATTTTGACGGTACTGTATTTTGATGGCCATGATAAAATCCGTATTTGGTTCCACTGCGGAATTTGCAAGTTACTGATTTGTATGGATCGTGTGCATACCGGTTCCTCCCCGGATATTTACTCATCCGCACCGGAGCAGATGCATTAAAATTTGAAGTGCTAAAGGAGGAGTGGCGTAGCCCAGGAAAATATTGTAAAAACGGGTTTCAACCCGTTTGAAAAAGTGAAAAACCCGTTGATAGCCGTAGGCTCGGTTTATTACGTATCGTGCAGATGGCACTCTTTTAAGTTTGCAAAGTTTATTTTCCTCTATTCAATCGTCTGTATGAAAGCTTTTTCCAAATACTATGAGCCAACTTTATTTCTTTTTGTGTCAAACCATAGCGCTCTTTCAAAATTATTTGATTCGTGATTTTCAAAATTTCCTCAATGTCGCTTTTGTTGCGAATGAGTTTGTCAATTTGCAGAAGCAAAGCACTGTTGTCTTTGTGATAAGGAAGTAAAACTCTTTCCGCTTCGTTTGGCATTAATTCTAAAACGCCACCTCCATGACTTCTGCCTGAAACTTCTGTGAACGCCAATGAAAGTGAATTGTAATAACTCGCCGTCAATGCTTTGACGTTTGTTCCTTGATGAACAAAAACTCTGTGCATTGTGTCTGTTGTGTATGCTTCGGCTTGGTTTATTATCAATCTCGGATACAGATGATTTCTGCGAATGAAAAGAGCATCAGAAATTTTCAAAGAAGGAACTACAAACCAATTATCACGAATTCTAGTTTTATATCCTTTGTGAATGCCTAAACTTTCGCCGTGAGTAATGTATCTCACTGCACCGTTTTTTTTGTTTAAGTTCTTTCGGTCAGGGAAAACAAGTAGGTGTGCTTTAGCAGGTGAGTTTCTGTTTTTCCCCCAATCCTTGTCCGTGAAAATGACACTGTTCACCTGAACACTTCTCCCAACCATTGGTCTTGCGTAATCATGCAAGTCGTATTCCTCAACTGTTGAAAGCGAAACAGTAAAAAAATCATTTGAACCTGTTGTGATTCCAACTTCAACATTTGCAAATTTCCCGAGTGTCGGAATATTTCTTTCTTTGGCGATGTTCTCCAAGAAATCAATTTCCTCTTGTTCCAAAAAGTAAAATGTCCATTTATTATTCTTGAAATCAATTTTCTTTTTTGGACTTCTTAATCTTGTAACATCCAAACTTACTAACTCGCTTGCATCTATTAACTCGATATGTTCAATGTTGTGGGTTTGGGTTTCGTTCTTCTCGCAGAGAAGCAAAACAACTTCTTGCTGAATGTCTGGGAAAACAAGCTTCTCAAAAGAAATGATGTTAATTTTGTTGTAAAAGTGTGCAAGGAAATTTCTTAATTGCTGTGCAAATGAAACTTGCAAAATTTCAGCAGGCAACACGAAACCAATTCTGCCTCCTTTGTCTTTAAGCAGAAGCGATGAACCAACGACAAAAGAAACCCAGGCGTTTGTGAGTTTGGAATAAGTTAAACCCGCTTTAATAAAAATGTCTTCCGCTTCTACCTGCTGCATTCTGTCAAAAAACTGGTAGCGGATATAAGGCGGATTTCCTATAACTAAATCGAATCGCTTGTGAGTGTTATTACAGTATGTGTGAAAGTCAGTATTGATAATTTCTTTGTTCTTCAAATTTATTTGGTCTGCTTTTTCTGCTTCTGCTTGGTCAAGTTCAACTGCTGTAATCGAATTGTATTTAAATTTATGTTTTGAAAGTTGCTCCAAAAAAACTCCATCACCGCAACTTGGCTCAAGTATGTCAAAGTCGCTGCTACCATTGATGCCCCAACGCAAAACAAATTCTGCAATCGGTTCAGGTGTATAAAAACCACCTCTTAATTTTTCGGCTGATGCTTCAGTGATTAATTTCATTGGTCTGATTTTTTGGTTTTTAAATACTTCACTTTTTCCTCTGCCACTTTTAAAACCTCACTGGCAAAATCTTCTTCGTCCATTACCTGATAAGCGACTGTGTCGCTGATAAAGGCAATCATCAAATCTTTATCGCTTACATTAAAATACTTGGCAAACTTTTCAATCAGTTGCTTAGTCGGCTTGCGATTATTCTTCTCAATCTTTCCCAACATTGAAGTATCAATCTTTAATGCCTCTGCAACTTCACGCAAGGGAAGTTGCTTCTCCTTACGAAGTTTTTTTACTGTTTCACCAAATGTTTTCTCTAATTTCATTTTGGACTGCTTCAGTCCAAAGGTAGACACTTATACTTTATCAACAATATCTTTTTGAAAAAGAGTTTTCAACAACTCTCAGTCCAGACGGAATTAACTGATTACGATTTGAAATGGCTTGTCTTTTCCCTTTGGTGCATAGAGGTCGAGCCGTGAACCTGTAAGATTGACTTTGCGTATTATGCTACCAACGCTTCCCCAAGAAATGGAAGTCGTGTAGTTATGCTGTCCAGCTTCACCACTTGGTTTGTGTCGCACTTCAAGATCAAACTGTCCGTGATAAACTCCTTTAATTGTAACCTCAAAAGGCACTTTGGCGGTTTCAACATAGGGGGTTGTCTTAACCTGTTTCCAAGCGTATTTGCTAAACAGATTTTTGAAATAGCTTGTTTGGTCAATCTTGCTACCCCCTGAAATAAAATCGTCTTGGACCAAACGAAGTCCGCCTGTAGGATTAGTTCCAGAACTGCCTCCCTGAACACTTGATGAAGGAAGTTTCTTTCTTGTCCAAACCAACTTTCCTTTAGCAGAAGCGCTACCATCAGTTCCAGCGGTAGCTGCGGCTGTTTTGGTTGTTGGTTTTTTTGTTCCTCTGAATTCGCTTGGAATTTTTGCAGTTGCTCTTTTCGGGAAAATTTTTGAAATGATGTTTTCTGTTTCCTTTCTCTCGGCTTTCTCCGCTTTATCTTGCGCCGCTTTACGTTCTGCCTCTGTCGGAACAACTTTAGCTTTTACTAAGTCGGCAATAATTTTCTTGTTGAGTTTTTTAAGGTTAGGGTCAGTGAACTCAAAAATACTCCTGAAATGGTCTTTGAGTTGCTTAACAATTTTTCTGTCGGCTTCTACACTGTTGTCAATGGAAACAAGTAGAGATGCTTCCACATTTGTGAACAATCCTTGTGTTGTCAGGTTCGATGAGCCGATAATCAGTTCTGATTTGTCTGGTCCTTCAAACAGATAAACCTTAGGGTGAAAAATTGTAATTGAAGGTTGGTAGAACACATAAGCGCCAATGTCAAGTGCCAATAATTCTTGGAGCGCTTCCATTGAAGTCCCTTTTTGGTCAACACCTGTAACGATGGTAATAGTATTGAGATGATTCTTAGCTGTCTTGATATGCTTAGAAATTCCTCTAATGCCCGCCTGACTTGCGAAAGCTGAAATACCTGTAAATGTGTGAAAGTCCTTGTTCGCAAAAAACTTAATTAGCTTACTACCGACCGAATTGTGTAATGTCGCTTCAAATCCTTGACCTAAAAGTGCAATGTTCATATTTTAAATTACATGCATATTTTCAACAAATGTAGGAATAAGGTTTTGTTATTTAATCCTGGTTGGTCAATAGAAGTCACTCACTGCCACCATAGAAAGACCGATATCCCTTGTTTTGCAGGCGCGCCTGCCCTGTTAACAGAGGATATACCCTGGTCCTCTCCCACTGGAGTGTATATAGCTGATCAGTTCATTGTTAAGGTCGTCCTCTTTTAAAAGTTGTTCGAGGGTTACGTGCATGCGATAGCGCCAATAATACCTGGGGAAAGCGGGTACATTTATCCGTTCCTCCTGCGGAATCTCCCGGCGCAGCTTCCCGTCAATCCCCATGAGGTCCTGCAGCAGGAAGACGCTCCACATGGCGGGAGAATAAAGATGCTGTATTACAATGGCTTTATTGATCCAGGGTTCGCAATAATAAGGCGCCAGCCCCGGGTGTTGCATTACCTGGTTAAAGAAACGCTGTGTTTTTTCCCGGTTTTCCTCCCACCAGCCGCGGATGGTGCTCATGTCGTGCGTTGAAGGCGTAATAACCGACAGATAGGGTGCCCGGGCAGGATCGGAAAACTCAAGCCCTTCCTGCTTAGGCATCCGCTGAATCTCAAGACCCAGGATACCGGTTTGTCTCATTATTTCAGGCACACAACGGGGTACCATGCCGAGATCCTCGCCGCAGATCAGCATATTGGTGGATTTTTTCAATGCCGGTAATTTATGTATGGCTTCTGTAGCCCAAATATCTTCTTGCTTGTGAAAGAAGTAATCAATATACAATCGCTTCAATTGTTCCCGGGTGTGGCTGTCTAATCGCCGGAAGGAAGTAGTTCGTTCCATATCTATCCTGAAATGGAACTGCTGTTGGCCCGATCCCTGCGCTTCAAATAAAATAACATTCGAAATAAGATCGTACAGGGTGTTTTGCAAAACGGAATTGGTTTCGTTTATTTCAAGCGATGAAAAATATCGCTCTACTCCGCGTTGGGTAGAGAACTCCGGTTTAAGACTGTACGCCCCGTCTTCCCGCCGGTTGAGGAATGCCATTAGTAAGTCCTTGTTTTCGCCGGCTAATTCCGCCAGGATATCATCCGTAATATAAGGTTCGCAATATCGCTGGGGATGAAAGGCGATCTCTCTTTCGGAGAAGGCGGCAATATCCACCGGCAGGGCCGGCACAAAATGTCCCATCACGCCTTCCACCGCATGATCCGGGATGCTCCATATCCGGAAAAACCCAAGAATATGATCTATACGGAAGGCATCGAAATAATGGCTCATGTAATTAAACCGTCTCTGCCACCAATTGTATCCGTCGGTTTGCATGCGTTCCCAGTTGTAGGTGGGGAAGCCCCAGTTTTGCCCTTTGGTGGCAAAGGCATCTGGTGGTGCCCCGGCTTGCCGGTGTATGTGGAACAGTTCGGGTTCCATCCACACATCGCAGGCCCACCGGTTTACCCCTATGGGCAGGTCGCCCTTCAGTATGATCCCATTTGCATGGGCGTAGTCGGAAGCAGCTTTTAGTTGCAGGTGCAGATGAAACTGAACAAAGTAATACAGCCCGGTTTCGTTAATACCTTTATTGTTGGGTTGGGTTAGTTTTTCTATTTCTGTTTTGTCGCAGGCGCTGAACGCTCCCCATTCGGTAAACCGGGTGGTTTGGTATTTGTCACGCAGATAGCAATAAGCGGCATAGGGCGCCAGCCAGTGGTCGTTGGCTTCCCGGAACTGCCTGAAGGTGGCGTTTTCAAAAAAATCTTTCTTCTGGGCCTGGTACAAACGGGTAATGATCTTCCATTTAAAGTGCATCACTTTTTCATAATCCATTTCCTTAAGGGCATTGAGCTGCTTCCTTTTATGCGGAAGCGCCTTAATGATAGCTGCATCCTCCGGCCGGGCTACGTCTTCCAGGTTGAGGTACAGCGGGTGCAGGGCAAAGGCCGAGATGGCATTATAGGGGTAAGAGTCCCTCCAGGTATGACTGTCGGTGGTATCGTTCACCGGCAGCACCTGTATCATTTGCAGCCCGGTTTTCTTTGCCCAATCCACTAATAATTTGATATCGGCAAACTCGCCTGTGCCCACACCTTGCCGGCTGCGAAGACTGAAAACGGGAACCACTACACCCGCGCCGCGCCAATAGTTGTTGGTGAAATGTATAAATCCATCGTGCAGCAGGGTTACTTTTTTCCGGCCGGCATCGTGCAGCAGAAGCCGGTTGTCGCCGTCTTCGTATCTTAGAAACGTTTTACTTTTCCGGTGATATACCGCGTATTTGTAGGCGACAGGAAAGGAGGAACCGGTAAGATTGATCTTGGCCACCCACCAGTTGCCTTCTTTTTTCATCCATACGGGATGATTGATATTCCACTCCCCGGAAATGGATCCGCTTCCCAACAGTGCCATTGTCTCGCCTTTTTGCAGCAACGGGGCTTTTACCTTAAAAATATGGGTATTACCCCGGTAAGGAGAATCTTTTTCCGGCAACCGGGGAGGTGATAACAGTACCTCCTGGAACGGAGAAGTTAAATAGGCATTTTCATACTGCCCCGGGAAGTTCCAGGTGTCTATGGCATAAATTTCTTCGGCAGTGATCTTTTTAAGTTCAATTCGTTTGCTGTCATCCCATTCTTCGGTTATCCTTCCGCTTTTATCTTTAAAAAGATATTTATATTGAATACTGTCGGGTAATTCCGAAGAAAAAGAATCTAATTCCAGGTCATAGCTCCAGTAAGTATCGTTGAGATAGTTCATAACAACCGCCGCTTCAGGAGTATCCGCGCCTAACTGGGGAATATTGCCCGACAGCAGCAGGGATTCTCCGAATTGGGTGCCGTATCGTATGAAAAAATGAATTTTGATCATATATGTGGTTAGGATTGGCTTTGGGAAATTTTTATAAAACCCCTGCTGTAAATGTAAAGAGAACAAAAATACTTTCGGGGCATAAATTTTCTCCTTCCCTTCTCCCGCAAGTAAATCCTTGTTATATTTGCTGCAAACTAATCATCAGACATGGATACTGCCAATAAAAAATCCCGCGGTCTTTACTGGTTGCTTTTTCTGCTTTCCGTTGTCGTTTTTTTCCTGGTATATGTATATGCGGGAAACTTCATTACGGTTACGCTTCCCTTTGTTGTGTATTTCTTTGCTAAATCGTTGGATATCATATAATCTTCAGTCAGGCAAATGACTGCAGGATCATTTTATGAGCAGAAGACGGCGTATTATACGCAGGCTGTCCGGTCATCACAGAAAAAGATAAGGCTGTCGGCTTTCCTGCGGACGCTCACTTTCCTGGTCTTTTGTTTTTCCGGTTATTACGTCTTTAAGCAGTTTTCCATTGGGCTGCTCCTGCTTTCCCTGCTGTTTTTACTGATTTTCTTTTTCTTAGTGGCATATGCCTGGCAATTGAAAGAAAAAAAAGCCCTGGAGGAGAACCTTTTGTTTGTCAATAACAATGAGTCAGGAATGCTGCATGGCGAGCCTAATCAAATGGATGATGGCAGGAGCTTCTTAAAGGATGGAGATTACGCAGATGATCTGGATATTTTTGGACCCGGGTCTCTTTTCCATCTCATCAATCGCTGCACCACTTCGCACGGAAAATCGGCATTATCATCCCTGCTGTTGCAAACGCTGCCGGCGGCTGAAGCAATAGAACAGCGGCAGCAGGCGGTACAGGTGTTTGCCGGGCAACCGGAGCGGAGACAGTTGATTACGGCAGGGGGATTGATGAATAAGGATAAGGAGAGCCACCTGCATGGCATTGAAGCCTGGTCGGAGCCGGGAAAAAGTTTGCATAGAAAAAAACTGCTCCGGGGATTACGGTGGTTGCTGCCCCTGTATAATATTCCCGCTTTTTTATATTATATCGCTACCGGTGAAATTTTGTATATAGCGCTGGGAGCGGCTGTTGCGTGGATCATTACCGGGCGATATTCGAAGTACATCACCCGGCAGCATCAGCTAATAGGAAAAAAGCAACAGATTCTGAAGCAATATGCTTCTATTTTGAAAGATTATGCCGCCGTGGACGCCGGGACGTCATCGCTGCTTCAGCAATTACGGCTGAAGGCATTGGATGCCCATCGCGCCATTCACAAGCTGGCAAAAATCTCCTCGCTTTTGGATCAGCGGTTAAACCTGCTGGTGAACTTTTTTCTGAATACCCTGATTGTCTATGATCTTCAATGTATATTGACCCTTGATCAATGGAAGGAGAAATACCAGGATCAGTTTGAAGACTGGCTGCATACCGCAGGGCATATTGAATGTTTGAATGCATTAGCGGGTTTTGCATTCAACAATCCCCGGTTTGCATACCCTTCGGTCGCCGAAGGCAGCGCGCCTTTTATCGAGGCCAGGCAGATGGCGCACCCGTTAATTTCTGAAACCAGCCGTATTGGCAATGACCTCGAATTGGGAAAAAGCGGCAGGCTGCTGCTGATCACCGGTTCCAATATGTCGGGGAAGACCACTTTTTTGAGAACGTTGGGCGTTAATCTTATCCTTGCACAAAGCGGAGCGCCGGTTTGTGCCGAAAGGTTTGTTTTTACGCCTATGGAGATATTCACCTCCATCCGGATAAGCGATTCCCTGCATGAACAAACTTCTTATTTTATGGCCGAGCTGAAGCGGTTGCAGCAGATCATTCTTCGCCTTAAAAACGGTAAGCCCGCGCTCGTGTTGATAGACGAGATCCTTCGCGGCACCAATTCGGGAGATAAGACCAGCGGCTCGGAGCAGTTTATCAAACAACTATTGCAATACAACTGCCTGACCCTTTTTGCAACGCACGACCTGGTGCTGGCTTCGCTTGAAGATTCGCATAAAGGCGTGATCGGCAATTATTGTTTTGAAAGTGTGATCCGGGATGGGGTCTTACATTTCGACTATACTTTGCGTCGTGGGGTAGCAAGAAATAAAAACGCTTCATTCCTGATGAGGAAGATGGGAATAATTGAAGGCGATGAGAATATTTTGGCAGGTTGAGGTATTTGCAGCACCAGCCGCCGGGCCGATCGCCCCGACAGGTGTCTCACATAACCCGGCCGGTATCCCGCTGCCGGTTACATGTCTTAACCAACCGGAAAGTTGCGGGAGGAGTGCTGATCTGGAACGCACCCATTGATATTTGTGTTTCAAAATTCATTAATATTGAAGTATGGAACTGTATTCCATCAATACCGGGCTTTTTAAATTAGATGGCGGCGCTATGTTTGGGGTGGTGCCTAAAAGCATATGGAATAAACTAAACCCAGCAGATGAAAATAATCTGTGCACCTGGGCTATGCGGTGTTTGCTCATCCGCGATGGCGACCGGCTGATTCTTGTGGATACCGGTATTGGCGATAAGCAGGATGCAAAATTCTTCAGCCATTACTATCTGCATGGAGAAGATACGCTGGACAGATCATTGGCCCGTTATGGTTTTCATCGCAACGATATTACCGATGTGTTGCTCACTCATCTGCATTTTGACCATGTGGGAGGCGCTATTGTGATTGAAAAAAATAAAATGGCCCCGGCTTTCAAAAATGCCGTGTATTGGAGTAATGAACAACACTGGCAATGGGCTATTAAACCCAATGACAGGGAAAAAGCTTCCTTCCTGAAAGAAAATATTCAACCTATCCGGGACAGCGGGAAATTGAAATTCATAGAGGTAATCGAGGATATCCCTTTTTCGGAGCATGTATCTATCCGCTTTGTAAACGGGCATACCCACGCCATGATGCTGCCGCAGATCAATAATTACAAAGGCAAAACACTGGTGTATGTAGCAGACCTGCTTCCTTCTGTTGGGCATATTCCCATTCCTTATGTTATGTCGTATGATATGTTCCCGCTAACCACTCTCCGGGAAAAGAAGGCTTTTTTGCAGGAAGCGCTGCAGAATAATTTTGTATTATTTTTTGAGCACGATCCGTTGTATGAATGTTGCACCCTCCATATGACTGACAGGGGAATCCGGATGAAAGAGGTCTTTAAGCTGGAGAGTCTGTAGGATGCCAGATTTGAAATGTACGATTTGAAATGGATGGCGGTGAAAATGTGAGAAGGCTTGCCCTGACGGATGGATGGGCTGCCCGAATGAATAGGAGGGTCCGTCCTGAGCTTTTGATCAGGAGTTTTTTCAGTTGAGTATTCCTAACTCTCAAACATCTTACTCCCTGTTTCAGGTCTCTGGTTGCAGGAGTCGGCATAACCCGGGACGGCGACAGCCAGAAACGAATTGCCTGACCCCGGACACCGTATTTTACAACGATCATCTGCGGGCCGCAATACCACCCCGGCGCACTATAAACGTTCTGTAATGAGTATAAACGCTCCTTCATTTTCTCCTTTACAAATGCTTCGATCACTTTATTCAGCCTGCTTCCCGGTTAGAGGACAGGTCGTATCTGTTGTTATAACATTCCTTGCGTTTACCCGCCCCTCGGTGGCACAAACGGTACAGCTCAAAAATGCTGTTATTATCACCTCCCCCTCCATTTCCACAGAAATGCGCACCACAGTTTCCCAGGTGCTCTCTGAAGAAATTGCCAAACGGACAGGGGTGAATCTAAAACAAGTCGGTAGTTGGCCAAAAAAAAATACACCGGTCATTGCCCTGGTATTATCAACCGATGAGCAATTGACGGGTGCCGCTATTCCCGTAAGGTATGATAAAAATGGCGCTGAATATAAAAAAGAAGGGTTTCGCGTAGTAAGCAGCATGACTGCAAATACCCCCACTGTTTGGATCATCGGAGCCGATAACCGCGGTGTATTATTTGGCGTTGGCTGGCTGCTGAGGCACCTGAAGATGGGTAAAAACAGCCTGGCTATCCTCGGAGGAACAGACATTGCCACTTCACCGGCGTATCCTGTCAGGGGGCACCAGTTGGGCTACCGTACCACTGCCAACTCTTACGATGCCTGGACGGTAGCGCAATACGATCAATACATCCGCGACCTGGCCATTTTCGGTTCCAATGCCGTGGAGGGAATTCCTTTCCACGAAGAAGAAAAGCCCAGTCCGCTTTTTACCATACCGGCAGCCGCGATGAACATCCGCATCAGCGAGATCTGCCGGAAATACGATATGGATTATTGGGTATGGACGCCGGCAACATTTGACCTCACAGACAAGGTTAAGCGAAACGCAGAACTGGACAAGCACGAGAAGTTTTACAGGGAGTGCCCACGCCTGGATCATATCTTTTTCCCCGGAGGCGATCCGGGAAACAATCATCCTTCGGAAGTGTTGCCTTTTCTCAAAGACTTACATGACCGGCTGATCAAATATCATCCCAACGCTAAAATATGGATTTCCCTGCAGGGCTTCAATGTGGAAGAGACCGAT
Organism: Chitinophagaceae bacterium; assembly: GCA_023957125.1. GTDB lineage: Bacteria > Bacteroidota > Bacteroidia > Chitinophagales > Chitinophagaceae > Agriterribacter. The sequence goes on along the minus strand of JAMLHL010000001.1, from coordinate 367,760 downwards.
TATTTTTATCGTTACCTCAACCAGGAAAAACCTGCGTGGCTGGAAGGCGTGGTATCGGGCCCGGGTAGTCCGCCGATTGCCGAAACCCGGTACCGGCTGCCCGCGTCATACAAGCACCGGCAATATCCCGATATCACCCACTCCGTACGCTGTGAGTTCCCGGTTGAACAGTTCGACCAGGCCTACGCGTTAACGTTAGGCCGTGAACCAGTAAACCCGCGGCCTTATGCGTTTGCCAAGATCCAACAAACTTATGCCCCCTTTACAGATGGCTTTGTATCCTACTCCGACGGTTGTCACGATGACGTCAACAAGGTAATCTGGAGCATGCGGAGCTGGGATCCGCAGATGGATGTGGATGAAATTTTGAAACAGTATAGCAAGTTCTTTTTTAGTGATGCAGTTGAAGCGCCGGCAGCCGATGGCATCACCGCGCTGGAGCGCAACTGGAACGGCCCTTTAGCCGAAAATGGCGGCGTGGAAGCCACTTTTTCCTTCTGGAGGCAATTAGAGTCGGGACATCCCGGACTAAAAGGAAACTGGCGCTGGCAGATGCTGCTGTTGCGCGCTTATTACGACACCTATACCCGCCGGAGACTGCTGTATGAACAATCCCTGGAAAAAAAGGCCAATCAATTACTTGCCGTGACAGAGCCAGGGAATATAAAAGAAACCATGGATAAAGCGCTGGCAACGGTAAATAAAGCCGACCTGCAACCGGTGGCACCGGAATTAAGAAAAAGGATCGAAGACTTGTGCGCGGATCTTTTTGCCTCTATAGGATTGCAAACCAGTGTGCCCAAATACAAGGCGAAAAATTATGAGAGAGGCGCGGTGCTCGACCATGTGGATTACCCGTTGAATAACCGCTGGTGGCTGTCTGATGAGTTTAAGAAGATAGACACCGTGAAAACCGCTAAAGAACAGATCGCCGCCCTGCGAACGATCGCCAACTGGGAAAATCCCGGCAACGGCAGTTATTATGATGATGTGTCCAGCGTGAGCAAAGGCCCCCGGGTGAAAACGACTTCTTACGACGCTACCGATGTGGCCTGGTGGGACAATGGCTTCAGTCGTAAGCGGCTTTCTTCGCAATTGTTCCAGGGAAGCCCTGTGCTGGAGTATGGCAACCTGGAACCCGGTGTAAGGTATATGATCAGGGTTTGCGGCTACGGCGACGCGCTGCTTCGTGTGGATGGGGTAAGACTTTCGCCCGTATTATACCATAAAGAAGCAGATGGTTTTAAAGAATGGATCGTTCCGTTATCGCTTACAGGCGATGGAAAAATAACTGTAACCTTTGATGAGCCGGAAGAATCTAACCTGAACTGGCGACTACATTCCCGCATTTCGGATGTGTGGCTGTTAAAGCGGTAAACCAAATGTCCGGTTAATAATTTTTTGCTGCCGGCGCAACGAAGGCGTTTGCATAAAATAGGGTTATGCCGGCTTTTGCACAAAGGTTATATACCTGACCAGGAACTCCGGCAACCACCTAAATTTGCGCCTGCTTTCCTGCTCCGGGTGTAATATCGGTTCCTGTTGTATATTTGCAGTTCATAAGTTCTTTACTCCATTTCTTCATCAAACAAAAAGGTTCCCGCCGATGGCGGGATTAATAGGGAATTGTGTGCAAATCACAAGCTGTCCCGCAACTGTAAGTAACGCCAGCGTTTTTACCGCGGATATCCACTGTAGCGTCTTGGCGCCATGGGAAGGATGGTAAAAATGTTACAAGCCAGGAGACCTGCCTTCTTGTATTGACAGTGCTTTCGTGGTATAAAGCCGCAGTCAGTTGGTGTTACATGTTAATGTATGCAGTCAGTTCGCTGTCTGTACAGGTAACGCCGTATGCACTGTTCTTTTTACCACCCTAAGTACCGGAAGTCTGGCAAGAGCTTTTAACGGATCTTTTATCAATTAAAAAGCAACAAACATGCAAACGCACAACTTAGGCTACCCGAGGATAGGCAGCCGGCGTGAACTCAAAAAAGCTTCCGAGCAATACTGGGCGGGGAAGCTGCCTGTGGAGCAACTCCTGCAAACGGGAAAAACCATCCGCCTGCAAAACTGGCAACTGCAAAAAGACGCAGGTATAGACCTGGTTCCCTGCAACGATTTTTCTTTCTACGACCAGGTGCTGGATACCAGCCTTATGGTGGGCGCTATCCCCGAAAGATACCATACGCTGATGGAGAAGGAGCAACTGCCGGATATTGATCTGCTTTTTGCTATGGCAAGAGGATACCAGCAGGACGGCTTCGACATTACAGCGATGGAAATGACGAAATGGTTTGACACCAATTACCATTACATTGTTCCGGAGTTTACCGCCAATCAAAAATTCAGCCTGTACTGCCACAAAGCGCTCAGTGAATTCAGGGAAGCGAAACAGTCCGGCTTTAATGCAAAGCCCGTACTGTTGGGGCCGGTATCGTATTTGCTGTTGGGCAAAGAAAAAGAAGAGGGTTTCCACCGGCTGGAACTGATCGGCCGTTTGCTGCCTGTTTATATTGAAGTGCTAAAGCAATTAGATGAAAGCAATGCGCATTATGTGCAGTTGGATGAGCCCTGCCTCTCCCTGGATCTTTCAGAAAAAGAGCGGCAGGTGTTAATAAAAACGTATGAAGAAATAAAACGGGCGGTTCCCAATCTGCACCTTATCCTGGCAAGCTATTTTGAATGCTACGGGTCAAACCTGCAAACCGCGCTGGGCTTACCGGTACAAACCATTCACCTCGACCTGGTACGCTGCCCCCTGCAGTTGGACGATATCCTGGCAACGGATTTTGTAAAAACAAAGACAATGCTGTCCTTAGGTGTGGTAGATGGCCGGAATATCTGGAAAAACAATTTTCAGCAGTCGCTCAACCTGATCCGCAAGGCAGCGGAAAAGATCGGGAATGAACGGATATGGATAGCGCCATCCTGCTCTTTGCTGCACGTTCCCTGCGACCTTGACCTGGAAACCAATGAGCAGGTATTAACGCCCGGGATAAAACAATGGCTGGCTTTTGCGAAGCAAAAAACAGGAGAAGTGGTTACGCTGAAGCAACTGGCAAACGATGAAAATACGGCAGAAGTAAACACACGGTTACAGGAAAATATCAATGCCAATAAAAGCCGGAGCAGCTCATCACTGATCCACAACCCTGAGGTAAAGCAGCGGGTTGCCGGGATCACTGCCCGGGATGACCGCCGGGAAAACAGCCATACCGTACGCAAAATAAAACAACAGGAAGCATTGCAGTTGCCTTTGTTCCCCACTACTACCATCGGATCCTTTCCGCAGACTCCCGAAGTAAGAAGTTGGAGAGCCCGGCTTAAGAAAGGCGCTCTCACGCAAGAGGCTTACGATGCGCTCATTGCAAAAGAAACGGCAGAAGCTATCCGCTGGCAGGAAGCCGCAGGCATAGACGTTTTGGTGCACGGCGAATTTGAACGCAATGATATGGTGGAGTATTTTGGTGAACAACTGAACGGCTTTGCGTTCACTCAAAACGGATGGGTGCAAAGCTATGGCAGCCGTTGCGTTAAGCCACCCATCATTTATGGCGATGTGAGCCGGCCGGCGCCCATGACCGTAAAATGGACTGCCTATGCGCAATCTTTGACGGATAAAAAGGTAAAGGGGATGCTCACAGGCCCGGTTACTATTTTACAGTGGAGCTTCGTACGCAACGATCAGCCGCGGAGTGCAACCTGCATGCAAATTGCCTTGGCCATACGCGATGAGGTGACCGACCTGGAAAAAGCGGGGATCAGTATTATCCAGATTGATGAGCCTGCCATCCGGGAAGGGTTGCCATTACGGAAAGACAAATGGCAACAGTACCTGCAATGGGCCGTTCGGGCCTTCCGTATTGCCGCCGGGGGGGTAAAAGATGAAACGCAGATCCATACCCACATGTGCTATTCCGAGTTTAATGATATCATCCAAAACATCGCGGAGATGGATGCCGACGTGATCACCATTGAATGTTCGCGTTCGCAGATGGAACTGCTCAACGCTTTTTCAGACTTTAAATATCCCAACGATATCGGCCCCGGCGTGTATGACATCCATTCGCCCAGGGTGCCTTCAAAAGACGAAATGGTAGCGCTGATGGAAAAGGCGATAGCCGTTATCCCGGCAGGGCAGCTTTGGGTAAATCCGGATTGCGGGTTAAAAACCAGGCATTGGGAAGAAACCAAAAAGGCGTTGGAAGCAATGGTGGACGCCGCCCACGCTTTGCGGTTATCGGTAAGTGAAAAAGTTGGATAACCGACGCAAGCGGTTAAACGAAACAGGCTTGCAGCCCCGAAGGCGCTGTCCCGGTTGGCACATCCACCGGAACAGCGCCTTTTTCATCGCCCGCAAACGCCGGCCATGCATATTCTGAAATGGCTCCCGGGCGTTTTGATCTTCGATGGGAACTATTTTCATGGGTGCGTTCCAAATTTTCGCTTTCCTGTGAGATTCCGGTCGGTGGTGACACCGACCGGTAGCGAGCTCTACTGGCGGGTGTCCCCACCCGCCAGCGAAAATTTGGGCTGCACCTATTTTCATTACAGCAAAATCAGAATTAAATCCTACTTTTACCTACCCCTTCCTTTGAATACATTTTGCTAAGAACCTCCGCCAATAAGTTGCTGTGGCCGTTAATACCGCAGAAGCACAAAGTTTGATCTTAACAAAATGGTTGCAATAGCAAGTTTAAAGAGCAGAGGAATTGTTTGTTTTGTTTTTTATTTATTACTGCTCACCACAACAAGGGCACAACCCACCTTACCACCGGTTTATATAATTGATACCGATACTGCCGGATACCAGGCTCTGCCGTATACTCACTGGCAGATGATGGCCGACCCGGGAGAGAAAATGCAGCTCACAGAGATAATAACGTCTCCGCTCTTCCGGCCTGATGATCAAAAGCCCGATTATAAAATCCACGTTTACTGGCAGCGTTTCCGGCTTGCCAATAATATGAACAAAGCGTTGAATATCGTCCTGCCCGAGCCTTCTTTTCATGCAGACCTGTACGTGAAAATGAATCGAGGCCACTGGGCGCATTATACCACCGGCACCGGCGTACCCTGGAGCCGCCGCGACGGGCTGAAAAGAATGCCGGGATTTACGCTTTCCATTCCCGCGGGGGATACACTTACATTGTATAAAAGGAGCTATTGGAATTATACAGATGCCCAACCGAATAAGATGCAGGTTACTTTCATCTCCATGGAAAAACTGCTGCTGCATAATTACGTAAATGATGAATCGCATTACAGAACGGCGGTACAGGATGCCTTCCTGTTAGGAATGTTTATCCTGTCTATCGTTATTAATCTTTATTTTTTCATAGTAGTACGTGAAAAAGAATTTCTGTACTTCTGCCTGTTCCTGCTGACATTCTCCGTGATGGCTTTGTGCAGCCTGAACGATATTTTCCTAAAAGAGGATCCCGGACTGCTGTTGCATCTGTATATTATTTCTAACAGTTGTTCAGGCTTCCTTTTGATTCAGTTTGTACGTTATTTTTTAAAAACGTTCCAGCACTTTCCCCGATGGGATAAATACCTTTTGGGGTTTGGAGTGCTCCAGGTGCTTGTTCTTTTATTTTCAGGATTTTCATCGGCTCTTCTCCGGATGAATTTTTCACAACCGGCCCGTGTTTCTGAAAACACTATCAAACTGCTGCATGGTGTCCTGCTTTTGATCACTCTTTTTCTCTATATACGTAACAAAGACAGGATGATCAGGTTAATGCTGTCGGCCCTCATTCCTATTCTTTTTTTGCAGGTTACGGCATACGCGTTAGCGGTTATGAACGGGCTGTATTATCCGAGATTTGGAGCGCCGGACATTTCAGGCTATGAATCAGGGTTTAACAGCATGGCTTTTTTTATACTGATACTTTGCTATTTGTGGATGATGATCATCTTTACGTGGGTTCTTTTCCTGAGGTTTTCCGAGGTCAGGAAAAAACTGGCCAGGCAATCATCGCTGGATCATCTCAAGTCGCGCTTCTTTGCCAATATTTCGCATGAGTTCAGAACGCCGCTTACCCTTATCATCGGCCCGGTTGAAGACCTGCTCCGGGATAAGGACGCCCAAAAGTTCACGGAGCCGCTACAATATATTCACCGCAATTCAAAACGTCTTTTACAACTGATCAACCAACTGTTGGACCTGTCCAAACTGGATGTGGGGAGTTACCGGGTGAATACCAATCGCAGCGATATCATCCCTTTTGTAAAGCAAATTGTGCATTCTTTTTCTTCTATGGCGCATCGTAAGAATATTTTACTGGAGGTGGAAGTGGATCCCCGCTTAAAACATGCGTTGGGAGATGGCGCTCCGGCATTTTATTTTGACGAAGATATTTTTGAAAAGATACTCTATAACCTGCTGTCCAACGCTTTTAAATTTACAAGTGAAGGAGGGAACATTACCGTTGGTATTTCAATGGCAGACAACAACCTGCTGGCATTAAAAGTGGAAGACAGCGGAATGGGCATTCCTGCGGATAAGCTTTCTTTTATTTTCGACCGTTTTTACCAGGCAGACGATTCTCATAAGAAGCAATATGAAGGCACAGGGATCGGGCTGGCGCTGGTAAAAGAATTGGTGGAGTTGCACCAGGGTAAAATAACGGTGGTGAGCAATGTCAACAAGGGAACCGTCTTCAGTTGTTATTTTGAGTTCGACAAAAAAATCATTCCTACAGATACCGCCGCAGCCACGGCTTCAAATAAAAACATCGTGCTGCCGGTGGCAATATCCAATGATACCGGGGTGGGAAAAGCAACCGGTACCGGCAGACCGGTCATCCTGGTGGTAGAAGACCAGCAGGATGTTCGCAATTATATCCGCAGCAAACTGGCGGACACCTATACGGTAACAGAAGCCAAAGACGGGCGGGAGGGATTTGAGACCGCGAAAAAAGAAATGCCCGACCTGGTGATCAGCGATGTGATGATGCCCGTTACAGATGGGTTTGAATTATGTGCTTTATTAAAAGATGATGTCCTTACCAGCCATATCCCCGTCATATTACTCACCGCCCGCGCGGAAGATGCGGATAAGATAGCAGGGCTGGAGACCGGCGCAGACGCCTATCTCATCAAGCCTTTCAATTCAAGGGAATTGTTGATAAGAGTACACAACCTGATTGAGCTGCGCAATAAGCTGCGTAAAAAATTCAGCGGTAAGCTGGTGGTAAAGCCGGAGGAAATAACGGTTACTTCGCAGGATAGCCGCTTTATGAAACAGTTGCTGGGTATCGTAGAAAATCATATTTCCGATGAGCAGTTTTCTGTAGCGCAATTGGGTAGGGAATTTGCCATGAGCCCCTCGCAGATAAACCGGAAGCTAAAAGCCATTATCAACCAGTCGGCAGGTGCATTTATTCGCTCTGTACGCATGGAGCGGGCAATGGAATTGCTGAAAAACAACCAGGGTGGGATCGCGGAGATCGCCTACGAAACCGGGTTTAGAGAACCCGCTTATTTCTCCCGGGTTTTTAAAAGCTATTTCGGATATGCTCCTTCGGAGGTAAAGAAGCCGAAGGAACCCTAAACTTTCTTCCTTCACATTCTATAACAGCCTACCCCGGTTGAAATGCGTGATTCATCCAATATTTTATCCGAAAAATATAGAAGAAAAGGAATTACCTGTATTAATTTTGATATGTATACCCATAAAAAGCAGGGAATGAATAAGAAACTCTTTCCATTTATCATTGTCAGCGCCGCTATCATCAGCATAACCGCCTGTAAAAACAACGATAGCCGTCCGGCTTCAGAAAAGGTCCGTGAACATTTTATTGAAACACAGTTTTTCGACAGTTCTGTAAAGCCGGCAGACAATTTCTACCGGTTTGTGAACGGCAAATGGCTGGATACCGTAAAAATACCGGACGATCAATCCGGTGTGGGAAGTTTTTACGATCTTGCCAAAACCACAAGAGAAAGGATGAGGCTTCTTTTGGAAGAAGCGGCAAAAAATAATAACGATACGGGAAGCATCGAACAAAAGGTAGGAGGTTTTTATATTTCGGGGATGGATACCGCCACTATTAACCAGCGTGGGTACGATCCTGTAAAACCTCTGCTTGCACAGATAGATGCCACCACAGACATACCGGCGCTGCTGGCGTTTGCTGCATCCGAAGAAAAAGCCGGCAATGAAACGATCTTTGGGTTTGAGGTGTTTGCCGATCTGAAAAACAGCTCGATGAATATCGCCAACCTGGAACAAACAGGCCTTGGCCTGCCCGACCGGGATTATTATTTCAAAACAGACAGCGCAACCCTTGCCATTCAGGAGGCATACAAAAATTACCTGGCAGCTTTATTTGAGCTTACCGGTACTGACGCTGCCACCGCCTCAAAGCATACGGAGATCGTTTACGCGATAGAAAAAAGCCTGGCTGCTTCGCACAAAACCCAGGTGCAGATGCGGGATATCCCGGCCAACTATCACAAATTAGCGCTGTCCACTATTGTTAAAGAACAACCGAAAATAGGTTGGGCCGCGTTTTTCAACAATCTTGGTGCAAAGGTTGACTCTGTAAACATGGGACAGCCTGCTTATTATGTTAAACTGAATGCCCTGCTGCAAACCGTACCCCTTACAGACTGGAAATTGTATTTTAAAGCGCATACGTTAAAGTCCTACGCCACTGTTTTGAGCCGGACTTTCCAGGATGCGGCATTTGGTTATGCAAAAACATTAAACGGTCAAAAGGTTCAGAAACCACGTTGGGAAACGCTGAGTATCGCCGTAGATAGAGAGCTTGGCGAGGCATTGGGACAGTTGTATGTGCAAAAATATTTTCCGCCCGAAGCCAAACAAAGAATGAATGCACTGGTGGATAATCTTGTAATTGCGTTTTCCAAACGCATACAAAACCTCGACTGGATGAGCGATTCCACCCAGGCGGTGGCGCAAGACAAGTTAAAAGCTTTCCGCAGGAAAATAGGCTATCCGGATAAGTGGCGTGATTACAGCAAAGTGATCATTGATAAATCAAAATATTTTGAAAATACGGTGGCCGGCAGGCGAAACAATTTCGACTTCAATTTATCACAATTGGGCAATCCCGTTGATCAGTCGCTTTGGTATATGACGCCGCAAACCGTTAATGCCTACTACAATCCAACAGTCAACGATATTAATTTCCCGGCGGCAATTCTGCAATTTCCCTTCTTCGACAAGGATGCTGATGACGCCGTTAACTATGGCGGTATTGGCATGGTGATCGGCCACGAAATGACGCACGGCTTCGACGACCAGGGCGCCCAGTTTGATAAGGCGGGCAATATGCACGATTGGTGGACCAAAGAAGACAAGACGAGGTTTGATAAAAAAGTATTACAAATACAACGGCTTTACGACGGTTTTACTGTGCTGGACACCATGCACGTCAACGGTAAACTGACCACCGGCGAAAACATTGCGGATTTTGGCGGGATCGCCATTGCTTACGATGCTTTTAAAATGACGCCGCAGGGACAGGATACCGCCAGGATTGACGGCTATACTCCGGAACAAAGGTTCTTCATGTCCCTCGCGCAGATCTGGAGAATTAAAAATGCCGATGAGATCACCAGGGTGAGGATCAACACCGACCCTCACTCCCCTCCTGTCTGGCGGGTACTTGCACCTTTGATGAATTTTGCACCCTTCTATAATACCTTCAATGTGCAGCCGGGAGACAAAATGTATCGCCCCCGGGAGGAGAGGGTACACATTTGGTGAAAAGCTCCGTTGCGCTCTTTTCAAGATCCCCGTTTATTATTTTAAAAAAAAGAAGCGCGCAGCGATTTCCTTCTACCGGGGACCCCCGGAATATATAGCGGCTGCTGTTTAACTGCCTCGTATTTTTCTCTATGCCACGAATGCACGAATGTGCCTGTGGCATATTCGCATATCAAATTAGTATTATCGTATTTTATGGCTGATCGCTACAGGCATTTTCAGATAACTCTAACAGAAGTCTTGCAGCAACAAGGCTGTCAGATCAAATCTTATCGTCAAAAACCTACCATCCTCATAAAAATTTTTACGAATTCCAATTAAATATTCGTGCATTCGTGGCATTTCACCCCACATCCATGAAGTGCCCCAGTCATTCAGCACCCTCTATATAACCAAGCGCGTCATTTATCCAACCTTTTGCGGGAAAAGTATAAGGGGAAAGAGGCCCAATCACCCTACTTTTGGAACGGCAGATATGGCAGGCGCTAAAACTCCCGGAGGAACCGTTGTGAGGTTCCTGACCGGTGTGTCTTCCTTACTTTCGAACTTTTTATAAAAATAGAAAACCAAACATCATGCAAATAAAAAAAGTATGCTTAATGGCCGGCGTATTTATCGCTTTCGCTGTTATGGCAAATGCGCAAAGCACTGCCCACCCGAAACCCTGTGTAGTACAAACCTTGTATCTCAATGCTTCCATGGTAACTCCTCACCTCAATCTTGACTCCATATTAATAGTTTATAAACAGAATTTCATAGATCCCAATAGTTACGTAACCGGCTCCAAAATTATAACGCATTGGTGGGGGCACGACAGCCGGGAGGTGATCATTATGTACGAGCTGAAGGATCTGGATGACCTGGGCAAAGCTTTTAAAAAACAGCGCGATTTGCAGGAAGCCTACCGGAAAGACCACCAGGATTATGTGGAACAAATTCGTTTGCTGTTCGCCGGTTCCCATCATGCTGATGAAATATACCGGGTGGTTGCCGAATAACGTCATTTCAAACTTAGTTTTCTCATGTTTGCGCTCAAAGCGCAATAGGCTTCCTTTCCAGGAGGCCTTTTTTATGCGCGGTTACACCAGGCGCCGCCCCTTATTTGTCATGGAAAAGTCAGATTTGTCATTTCGGGAAGAAATTTTCTATTCGCATTAGGTTACATGACAATTCTGTTACAATTTTGTAAACGGCTTCGGATAGTATAGCTTTATCCGGAAACCGGAGTTTCATCAACCATCAATACCGTCTTCTAAATAGAGTTGATTTCGAGGGGTTCATATATCATGATAAAAACGTATTTTATTGTTATTCTCCTTATAGGGTCTCTTGGTGGGTTTACCCAGGAGGACACTACGGTCGCGAAAGAGCTTAGCGAGGTAGTGGTTACGGGGCAATACAAACCGCAATCCGTAAAAAATTCGGTTTACCAGGTGCGGGTTATTTCAAAAGAACAGATACAAAAGCAGGCCGCCTCCAAATTGCAGGATGTGCTGGGCAACCAGTTGAACATCCGCTTCTCCCAGGATCCGGCTACGGGGGGCTCAAATATAAATATGCTGGGGCTGTCGGGTCAGAATGTTAAGATATTGATTGACGGCATACCGGTGACGGGAAGACAGGGCACTTCGAACGAAATCAACGTTAACCAGATAGAGGTAAATACTATTGAGCGGATAGAAATTATTGAAGGTCCCATGTCGGTAATCTATGGCGCAGATGCGCTGGCCGGTGTTATTAATATTATTACCCGGAAACCCGGTAAAGATAAGTTTAACGTTAATGCAAGAATCCAGGAAGAAACCGCAGGCAAAGAATATGGATTGCACCAGGGGATCCATAATCAATATATTGGCGGTTCGGCCGCCTACAAAAACTGGTATATCGGTGGTGGTGTCGGGCGGAATTTATTTGGCGGATGGAAAGACGCTGCCGTAGGCCGGGAATTGCTGTGGCATAAAAAGGATCAGATCACGGGAAACGGCACTATCGGCTATCGTGCCCAAAAATTGAATATCTATTACAGGTTCGACGGGCTGGATGAGATCATCACGAATCCTGCTAATATAGTGGGGGATCAACCTGCTCTTGACCAGGAATACATTACAGACCGGCTCATGCAGCAATTACAGGCTTCATATCACTTTAGTCCGGGTTGGTCGGCAAATCTGCAAACCTCCTATACGCATTTCACCCGCCAGGTATATTCTACCTTGTTTTATCCCAACGGGGACGTCAGAGTGGCTACGGCGCCCGGCGTACATAGCTTATCTACTTTCAACGGGTTTTCTTTCAGGGGTACGGTATTGTATAAAGCCTCTCCGGTGCTGACTTTTCAACCCGGGGTGGATATTAATATTGAAAATGGCGGCGGAGAAAAGATGAAGGCCGGGATTCAGCAGATCAACGATTATGCATTTTTTATTACCTCGGAAATCACACCCGCCAAAAAGCTCAATATCCGCCCGGGATTGCGTTTTATCAGCAACTCGGTATATGATGCACCGCCTGTTATCCCATCGCTGAATATTAAGTATGGGCTAACGGAAAGGCTCGACCTGAGGGCAGCCTATGCCAGGGGCTTCCGCTCTCCGTCTATCCGTGAGTTGTATTTTGATTTTCATGATGCCAGCCATAATATTATGGGAAATGCGGATCTGCAGGCAGAGTATTCCAATAGCTTTACCGGGTCGGTAACCTTTACCGCTGTAAAAAAGGAATCGTTGAAATTAACAGGCTCCCTGAGTGGTTTCTACAACGATGTAAGTAATATGATTGATTATATACAAAGCGCTGCCGACACCCGGATTACCACTTATGGAAATATAAATAAATACAAAACCGGCGGAGGCGCCGTCAATGGCCATATGGAGCATGGGAATCTCACGGCCTCGGCGGGTTTCGCTTATATAGGCAGGTATAATCAATATAAGCCGGATGATCCCTCTCTTGCAGCTTTCAACTGGTCGTTGGAATCCAATGCGGTTATTGGGTATTCCTTCCCTAAAGCGGGAATGGATATCAATTTCTATTATAAGCTCACCGGGAAGCTGCCCCGCTATCAGGAGACGGTAACCGGCGGAGGGAATGATGTGGTGCTCGTGCAAACCGGCAATTATCATTGGGCCGATTTAACCGTTAATAAAAAACTGTTCAGGTGGCTGATACTAAATGCCGGCGTTCGGAATCTGTTTAACGTTACGGATGTAAAGAATGCTGTTGTTGATAAAAATATGAATATCCCGGATACAAAGTACCCCATCGCTTACGGCCGCTCCTGGTTTGCAGGGCTGTCGTTTAACTGGAACAAAAAATAATCATCCTATCAATTTTAAATTTTAAACAGCATGGTGAAACAAAAAATACAATTGATTAGTTGGGCATTGGTTTTCGGATTATTCCTCCTGACTGTTGGCTGCCGAAAAAAGGAAGCGCCTTTACCCGACAACCTGGTGCAATTTGAATCAGATAACCAGGGACTGCCTGCAGATACCCGGGAAATAACCATAAAGGTTAAATTATCGAGAGCAGCGGACAGGGATATACCCGTTACGATTAGCCTCGCCGCTACAGGCGTTTCCTATACCGATGATTTTACCACTACTCCGGATGGAAGCTCGGGAACCATATCGTTAACCATCCCCAGCGGTAACAGTGAAGCCAGCTTCAAACTGACCAGGACTCCCGGACTTTTGCTGGATGGCGATGAAAATATAGTGTTTAAGATTGAGTCCTCCGGAGCGCCGGTTATCATAGGAACAACAAAGATTTTTACCCTGCAGTTTGCTGAGATCATTTCCCAGGGGTCCGGTATAATGGGCGATGGCGGCGGAGCCACTTTTGGCAACAAAGTATTTTTTGATTTAAGTGCTAATAGTCAGACAGCCGTTCAGCGTACCAAATGGGATCTGGGCTTTTACAGTGGTGATGACTGGAGAGTGATCCTTAATTCTTCAACAGCCATGATGGCAAAACAAATTGACAAGAATGATCTGAATGAAGTGTCTGCTGAGGATACGGTAGGTTTCTCGAAAGAAGTTTTTTTCGACTTATTTGACGATCCCAGCCCGGACGCGCTTGCATACATTGACTATCCGGATGGCGATCTCAGCAAAACAGCTATTGCTGAAATTTCTGCTACTGCTTCAGAAAACAAAGTTTATATTATTAACAGGGGAACAGGTATCGGCGATCCCGCTCCTGACAGGGGATGGAAGAAGATAAGAATTGTCCGCAATGGAAACGGCGGCTATACGCTTCAGCATGCTGACATTGGCGCTACCACCTTTAATTCCATTGATATCGCCAAAAACACCGGCTATTTTTTCAACTACATTTCCTTTGAAAACGGCGCGGTTGAGATTGAGCCCGAAAAAAACAAATGGGATATAGCCTGGACCTATTTTTCCAATTCATTTGACTACGGCGGCGTGGAGGTTCCTTTCACTTATCAGGATTTTATCCTGCAAAACAGGAATGTGGAAACGGTGAGAGTGCTCACCAGTGACAAAGCTTATGAAGACTTTTCCGAAGCGGATATTGCCCCCCTTAATTTTTCCGGGCTCCAGAACAACATTGGCGCCGGTTGGCGTTCCGGCGGCGGCCCGGGTTCGAGCCCCTATGTTTACGACAACCGCTATTATATTGTTAAAGACGGCGATAACAATTATTACAAACTCAGGTTTACCGGCATGACCAATAACGGAGAAAGAGGGTATCCGGCATTTGAATATGCTTTATTGAAAAGCGGCGAATAACAGAACCGGAAAGATAATTAGAGGTTATAGGAGAGGCTGTCTCAAAAAAAAATCGCCACAAAGGTACAAAGGCGCTGAGAGGGTGCTTTTAAAGTTGTCGCCGGTTGGTGTCCACCGCGTACATGAAGCGAAGGGTGCGGGACAGCCTCTTCCCTCCTTATATAAAGTCAATAGCTCCCCGGATATACGACTGCGCCGATGGCAGGCCTGGCCAGAAGCGCCTGCATTCATTAGTTCCCTATTTCGAAAGTCATTTTCCCGGCAGAAGCCTGTTTCCCTCCGAAAGAAATGTATCATTGTTGTTAAATCATCAATATCATGTGCAGGTTTCAGTATCTATATAACGGCGAAGACGGCTACGTGGTGCGTTGCCATTATTGCGGAAACTACCAGCTTGCTTTTGCCAGTATTATGCTGACGCTTACAAAAAACGAGTACCGGTCTTTTTGTGATCTGGTAGAATACAAATGTGATTCGGCGTATGAGACGGCGGCCTCCGAAACCAGCAAATGCGTAGTGCTGCCCACACCCGCCCCGGGTACTTTCATTTTGCTGACCCGGGATGAGGCAGCCCGCCTGGGTACAATGCTGGAAGAAGCTGATAATGAGAACAAAGCGCTCATGCTCATGAACCTGTTCAACGAGCCGGATAAATCATAACCTCTTCGCTTCCTTTGTTTGTATTCGTCTGAATTTTTCCTTTTAAAATATTGACCAGTACCCAATAAAAAAAAGTAGCTGCCTTAATGAAGGCAACTACTTGTTCTATATTTTTGACGCAGGCATACTGTTCGTATTCTTTCTCCGGGCAGCGTGCCGTTTAATCCTAATGGGCGGCCGCTGCAGGCGCTGCGGCGCGTGGATTCGCTTTTTTCTGCCAGAAATAGAAGATCAGGAACAATACAATGAGGATACCAGGGAAAGTTACCATCCTTCCCAGCGTTGCCTGCCCCGCTGCAAGCTCCAGTTCATCGCCGGTTAGCCCGGTTGCTGCCTGTACTACCCTCGCTTTGTCTATCCAGGCGCCGATAATGGGTTGGAAGATAGCGGTGGAAAACATACCTATGCCGCCGATGATAGACATGCCCAGGGCGCCACTGAGCGGAACCCGCTGCGCTACCGCACCCACCATGGTAGGCCAGAAGAAGCAAACCCCGATAGCGAAGAAAATAGCTGCAAAATAAGCCATGGGCCCCGTTACCGTACTAAATAAATAAATGCCGATGGCTGCAAAAATGGAACCGCCGAGCAGAACTCCGGTTTGCCCTAAAGCCTGGGTAACCTGCCCGCCAAAAAACCGGCCTACCGCCATCAACCCGGTAACGAGGGCTAAGATCAGCATCGGGCTGGCGCCGCTCTTACTCATGATCAGCCCTACCCACTGCTGCGGACCGAATTCGCTGATAGCTGTGAGTGCCATACAGCAAAACAAAAATATATAAGTGGGGGTAAGCATTGCCTTGAAATTTTTACCCAGGTGAGCAGATCCCTCGTATTTGGGCTTGGGAAATACTTTGCCATAAAACAAAATGGCGTACAAAACAGTGGGGATCATTGTAACCCACATCTGTGCCTGCCAGCTCATCCCCGCATCCGTCATGAACTTAGAGATCAGGCTACCGATAACGATCCCTCCGGGAAACCACATGTGAAAGCGGTTTAGCATCTTGTTTACCTTCTCCCGTGGGTACATATCGGCGATCATGGGGTTACAAGCGGCTTCCGTACATCCGTTTCCAAAGCCATTGAACAGGGTTGAGATCAATAACAAAGCATACCCCCCGGAGTAAATGGTGAAGATGATTCCTAAGGTATGCGCCACAAAAGCGATCCTCATAATGTTTTTGGGACCAACCGAGTAGTAAAACAATCCGCCCAGGATCATGGAAATGGGAAATCCTAAAAAGAACATCAGGTTGATAAACCCAAGTTCTTCCGCTGTGAGGTTAAAAGACTCTCCCAGTTGTGGTAAAATGCCCGCCCTGATGCTGAAAGTAAAGGCTGTTGTGATCAGCGCAAAGCAGCTCCCGTAAAAAAGAGCATTTTTGTTAACGTTCTCGTTCATTAATTTCTGGTTTAGTGTGTGATGGAAAATATTTTTTAAAAGAAGCTCAAAACTATTTAACAATACGATAAAAATATACACTCTTTTTGGATTAAAAAAAATGAATCTTCCTTAAACCTGCATATTTTTTAATTATTCCGGTAATCCCAAAATCACTTTTGCCAGGTGGATGGTTTCAGGGGCACCGGTATATTTCCCCTTATCATCCGAGAGCTTTACCACAGGATTCCAGATGCCCTCATCGGGAAGCGCATCGGTCATTTTGATCACAATATTAAGCGGCGTTAAGCCCACATCATTGGTGAAGTTGGTGCCTATGCCAAACGAAATCCCGATCTTCCCCCTGCAGTAAGCGGCGATACTTTCTACCTTCTCATAATTCAACCCATCAGAAAAAATGATGGTTTTAGACAGCGGATTGATGCCCAACCGCCGGTAATGCGCTATCGTTTTATCTGCAAATTCAATAGGATCCCCGCTATCGTGCCTCACGCCGTCAAAAAGCTTGCTGAATTTCTTATCAAATTGCTGAAAAAAAACTTCACTGGTGTAGGTATCGGAAAGCGCAATACCCAGGTCGCCCCGGTATATCTGCACCCAGTTTTCCAGGGCCAACCGGTTGGACATTTTAAAACCGAATTTAGCTGCGTGAAACATAAACCATTCATGCGCATGCGTGCCAATGGGTTTGGCGCCGCAAAGCATCGCCAGATGCACATTACTGGTGCCGGTAAAGCTTTGCCCGCCGTATTTCTTCAAGCCCTCCACCGTGATCTTCTGCACTTCATAGGAATGTCTTCTCCGGGTGCCGAAATCGGCAATGGTAACTCCTAAGGAACGATATTTCTCTATTTTATTCCTGGCGGTCATCGCCACTTTTTCATCGCCGGCCCTTTCCTGACCGGTCATTTCGTAATACAGGGCACAAATCAGGTACATCAGCGGCACTTCCCATAGAATGGTACGGTACCAATAGCCTTCTATGGCAACAGACAGGGTGGAACCGGTTTGTTGGATCGTTACTTCCGCGGGGTCGTATTGGTATCCCTGTAAAAAATCGAGGTAAACCGGGCTGAGATAAGGGCAGTTTTTCGAG
This sequence comes from Chitinophagaceae bacterium, assembly GCA_023957125.1. GTDB lineage: Bacteria > Bacteroidota > Bacteroidia > Chitinophagales > Chitinophagaceae > Agriterribacter. Next base: position 350,100 of record JAMLHL010000001.1, on the reverse strand, counting down.
AGAAATTCTTTTTCAGCCGTGCTTAGCTTCAATTGAGCCAGCTTCGCCACTGCCCTTTCCAAAGCGGCTCCGAATCCCCCGGGGAAAACATGCTTCCCCCGGTTAATAAAAGTGTATCTGGCCCGGGCCCGGGGAAACAAATTCACTACGGCATTTTGCATAGTGAACTTATAAAAATCATTGTCCAAAATAGAAATCGTATGCATAGCCTGTATTTTATCCTGCTTCTTCGTATGAAATATAGTAAACTTGCAGGTTTAACAGAAAAATTTATTGGATGAAATATGCGCACTGGGTTGGATTGGCGGCAGCTCTGGCAGTGATTATCAGTTGTTACCTGCCCTGGATCGAAATTCCCTCCATTGCCAAAACGCTTACGGGTATGGACGGTCAGGGCACCAATTTCGGCAGGCCGGGCAAACTCCACATTATCTTTTGTATCCCGGCGCTGATCTTATTTCCGCTCCATAAGGTGTGGGCAAAGAGAACCAACTGGTTGCTTTGCGCTCTGGGGCTGGCCTGGGCATTCCGGAACTTTCTGATCTATGCCCGTTGCGAAATGGGCATCTGCCCGGAAAGGAAATACGGGCTGTACCTGGTATTGCTGGGTTCTGTGTTGATGCTGGTAGCGGCGTTGTTTCCGGATATCAGGATGAAGACAAAAAGGGAAGAGATTTCGTAGCCCCATATTTTTAAATCAAATACCATTTAAAAAAATCAGGTTATATTGCGCCGGATTTTTAAGGAAAGATTCATATATGACATCGTTTAAAAACTTCAAGGTACCTTATGCTGCTATAGATAACAGGTGCTCCCGCAGTGTTGCTTACTTTTCTATGGAATTCGCTATTCATCAGCCGCTTAAGATTTACAGCGGCGGTTTGGGATTCCTGGCGGGCTCTCACATGCGCAGCGCCTATGCATTGAAACAAAACCTGGTAGGGGTAGGTATTTTATGGAAATACGGTTATTACGACCAGGCGCGCAACCAGGACCAGACCCTGATGGTGCAGTGGAATGAAAAAATATACAACTTCCTGGAGGACCATGATATTAAATTTCAGATTAATATCCACGACCACCCGGTGTGGGTAAAAGCCTATTACCTGAATCCGGAAACCTTTAAGAGCGCACCCATGTTTCTGCTGAGTACGGACCTGCCGGAAAATGACTATATCTCACAAACCATAACTCATCGCCTGTATGACGCCAATGTAGCCACCAAAGTGGCGCAGTTTATTTTGTTGGGCGTAGGTGGCGCCAGACTGATGGATGTTTTAGGCTTCCAACCGGAAGTGTACCATTTAAATGAGGCGCATGGGCTTTCCGCAGCGTTTTATTTATATAAGAAATTCGGGGAAGTTGGAGCAGTAAGAAAACGGCTGGTATTTACCACACATACGCCCGAAGAAGCGGGGAACGAGAAGCACGATATTCATCTATGTGAAAAAATGAGCTATTTCTGTGGCGTTCCGCTGGAAGAGGTGAGGAAAATCACAGGCATTACAGACGATCAGTTCAACCATTCGCTGGCGGCATTGCGATTTGCACGGCTGGCTAATGGTGTGAGCGAACTACATGGAAGGGTTAGCCGGGCGATGTGGAGTAAATATTCCGGTATCTGCCCTATTATCCACATCACTAATTCGCAAAATTGGCGCTATTGGGCTGATAAACAATTGTATTACGCTGCCGAGGAAAAGGATGAAACCAATTTCATAGACCGTAAATGGTTTTTGAAAAAGAGAGCGTTTGAGATTGTTGCGGATCAAAGTGGTAAATTGTTTGATCCCAACGTTTTAACCATTGTGTGGGCGCGGCGTTTTGCCGGGTATAAGAGGGCAGAGCTTATTACCCGCGATAAAGCGCGTTTCGAAGCCCTGCTCTCCAGTACGAAATATCCGGTGCAGATCGTCTGGGCAGGAAAACCCTACCCGGTTGACTACCCCGCTATCGGTGATTTTAACCACCTGGTTAATTTGAGTAAATCCTACAAAAATGTGGCCGTTTGTATCGGTTACGAATTATCGCTCAGCAAGCGGCTGAAGCAGGCGGCTGATATCTGGCTGAACAATCCCCGTGTGCCCCGGGAAGCATCGGGTACCAGCGGAATGACGGCGGCAATGAACGGAGCGGTGAACTTTTCAACCGACGACGGATGGATCCCGGAGTTTATTCAGCATGGACACAACGGTTTTGTGGTACCCAAAGCAGATTATGCCAATATGAGCGTCCAGGAGCAGGACGAATATGATCTTGAGAAAATATATGAGATCCTGGAAAAAGAGATCTTACCCCTTTATTATGATCACCCGGACTTATGGCGGCAGGTGATGAAAAACGGGATGGACGATACCCGTTTCAGGTTCGACTCCGACAGGATGGCCGATGAATATTACCGGTTGCTTTACAACGTGTAGTACTGCTGCCGGAGGAAGGGGTGTGGCGTAAACCGGTTATTTCATCATAAAGACTCCGGGATGAACGGGATCGCCGCCTGGTGAAACGGCTGGGTAAATTCATGCAAATCATGGAAGTGTATAAAAAAAATCCCGAAGTGAGATGGGCCGACCTGGACCCCAACTTTCACATGCTGCATTCGCGGTATTATGATTTAGGGGCGTATGTGCGGATGTGTTTCCTTACAGAACATGAGCTGACGCCTGCAGTGATGATGGAACACAACCTGGGTCCGGTTCTCTTCAGGGAAGAATGTATTTTTAAGAGGGAAATTAAATTCGGCGACCGGGTGGAAATAAACCTGGAAATGTGTAAATCGAGGAAGGACGGCTCTCGCTGGAGCATGCAGCACCATATCACCATCAATGAAAACACCCTGGCTGCGGTGATTACCGTGGACGGCGCCTGGATCAACACGCAAAGACGCCGCCTGGCAACGCCCCCTGATTTTTTTGCCGAAGTATTTAACAAAATTCCCCGTTCAGCCAACTTCGAATGGCAATGACCTTCCGGGGCGCCCGCTATAGTGTTGTTGAGATGCAACTCCGTTACCCGCCCGCCCGATCTGTCAGTCCGGGTTGGATTTGATTTCGTTCAGTGCAGCAGGTATCCTTCCGCCAATGGATTGAATTTTTGCAACTGTTCCGCCTGCCAGGCTTCATCTTTTTTCATTTCCGCAGCCATCAGCTTCGCCACCCCGGGCGCCACCGCGATAGCTGCCCGTGCGTCCAGAAACAGCAGCCTGATCCTTCTTGCCAACACATCTTCCACGGTCATGGCCATTTCCTCCCGGACCGCCCATATTACCTGGGCCTTTATAAAAGGAAAATCCGGGTGCAGCGTTTCCTGCCATTCCTCATTTTGCTTTGCCAATTCCCTGATAGCTGCCGCATCCGAACCATAATAGTGCAAATGATCGGCAGGATCTACAGGGTTGCACCAGCCGTGGACAGGCAATGATTCGGTTACGCAGACTTTCCGTTCCAGCCTGGCGACAAACAAAACATTATCCACTGCCACCTTAGCCATTTTCCGGTAGGTGGTCCATTTGCCCCCGGTAATGGTAACCAGGTTAGTTTTAGATACCATAATAGTGTGATCCCTGGGCATCAGGGAGGTGTTTTTCTGTCCCGGTACGCTCACCAATGGTCGCAGCCCCGCAAAAACGGCTTTCACATCTTCTCTTTTAATATCCGAACTCAGGTAGCGGTTTATGTTCCTGAGAACAAATGCGATTTCTTTTTCCAGCGGGCGTGGTTCAAACAATGACTCTTTAACCGGCGTATCGGTAGTGCCAACGATCACTTTGTTGTGCCAGGGCACGGCAAACAATACCCTTCCATCGTCTGTTTTTGGAATCATCATGGCGTAATCGCCGGGGAAGAACGCTTTATCTATCACCAGGTGTATCCCCTGTGAAGGAGAGATCACATGGTGGTGCAGGTGATCATCCATTCGCAGAATATCATCGGTAAATACGCCGGTTGCATTGATCACCGCCCGGCTCCTGATTTCGTATTCTTTTCCCGAAAGGCGGTCTTTTGCGTGTACTCCGTTAACCAGGCCGTTTTTCTTTACTACATCCACCACCTCCATATAGTTTAATACCACGCTGCCATTTTCCACCGTTGTTTGGGCCAGGTTAACCGCAAGACGGGCGTCGTCAAACTGCCCGTCGTAATATAAAATGCCCCCGGACAGTTTTTTACGGGAAACCGCCGGCGAATAAGCCAGTATTTTTTTTGAAGACAAGACCCGGGTTTTGCCAATGCTTAGTTTCCCCGACATCAGGTCATATATTTTTAACCCGAGGGCATAATACCATTTTTTCCACCACGAATAAGTGGGTAATACAAAGGGCTGGGTACGGGTGAGATGAGGCGCGTTTTTCAGCAGCAGCCCTCTTTCTCTCAGGGCTTCCATTACCAATTTAATATTTCCCTGCGCAAGATAACGGACCCCGCCATGCACCAGTTTGGTGGAACGGCTTGAAGTAGCCTTGGCAAAATCAAATTTTTCCAATAACAGGGTTTTATACCCTCGTGAAGAAGCATCCACTGCAGCCCCCAAACCCGTTGCTCCTCCCCCAATTATGATAACATCCCATTCAGTTTCACTCTCCAGCCTCTTCAATAATTCATCTCTTTGCATAATCTTTTTATTACTATCCTCGTCATTAAACAACCTGTCAGGTTAACACGCATGCATTTCTCACATTCTCACATTTCTCACATTTTCAAATTACCAATTACCCTCCCGCCCATACCTCAGCGGCACCAACAGCTCTTTTCCATCCCGCAGCCAGGTTTTCTCTTTCCTCTTCATTTATAGCCGGTTCAAATATTTGTTGTACCTGCCACTGTTCCTGAATCTCTTCCATATTTTTCCAATAGCCTGTTGCCAGCCCTGCCAGATAAGCTGCGCCCAAAGCGGTTGTCTCGATAATCCGGGGGCGTATTACGCGGGTATTGAGCATGTCGCTTTGAAACTGCATGAGCAGGTTGTTGGCGGTTGCGCCTCCATCCACCCGCAATTCTTTTATGGCAATCGCCGAATCGGCTTCCATGGCTTTAAGCACATCCATGGTTTGAAAGGCGATACTCTCTAAGGAAGCGCGTGCGATATGAGCGGCCGTGGTGCCCCTGGTCATGCCCACTATGGTGCCCCTTGCATGCTGGTTCCAATACGGCGCTCCCAGCCCGGCAAAGGCGGGAACAACATAAACGCCTTCACTGCTACTGACCTTAAGCGCCAGCGATTCCACCTCGGTGGCGGTTTTGATAAGGTTTAAACCATCGCGCAACCATTGTACTACCGCGCCGGCAATAAATACACTGCCCTCCAGTGCATAATGAGTTATACCATTCACCTTCCAGGCTACGGTAGTCAGTAGGTTATTCTGTGAAGGCACCGCCTTTTCACCCGTATTCATCAGCATGAAACACCCGGTGCCATAGGTGTTTTTGACCATGCCGGGCCGGGTGCACATCTGCCCGAAAAGCGCCGACTGCTGATCTCCGGCTATACCTGCAATGGGAATATTATGGGCTGTCAGGATATTTTGCGTTTCCCCGTATATTTCGCTGCTGCTTCTTACTTCCGGAAGCATATTACCCGGCACGTCAAAAATTTTCTCCAGTTCGCCATCCCACTGCAAAGTGTGAATATTAAGCAACATCGTACGGGAGGCGTTAGATACGTCTGTGATATGCACCTTTCCCCGGGTGAGATTCCAGACCAGCCAGGTATCAATCGTACCGAAACAAAGTTCTCCCCGGTTTGCTCTTTCCCGTGCGCCGGCTACGTTATCCAATATCCATTTTACCTTGGTGGCCGAAAAATAAGCATCCAAAATCAATCCTGTCTTTTCTTTGATCAGTTGCGCTTTTCCCTGCGCCTTCAACTCATCGCAAAAAGCGGCTGTACGCCTGTCCTGCCATACAATCGCATTGTATATCGGCTTCCCGGTGGCTCTTTCCCAAACTACGGTCGTTTCTCTTTGGTTGGTTATGCCGATGGCAGCAATATTTTCGGTACTCAGTCCCGCTTTGCTGATCGCTTCCGCCGCTACCCCTAATTGGGTGCTCCATATCTCGCCCGGGTCGTGCTCTACCCATCCCGGCTGGGGAAAGATCTGCCGGAACTCTTTTTGTGCAACAGCAATAACCGATCCGCTTTGGTCAAATATAATGGCTCTTGAGCTCGTGGTACCCTGGTCTAACGATAGTATGTATGTGGACATAATTAAAACTTTGAGTTTGAAGATAAAGAAAATCACCAGAACAAATGGGTGTATCTCTAATTTTCGCTCCATCGGTGGCATTCCGGTTGGTGGTGGACACCAACCGGTAGCGGGTTCTACAGGCGGGTGTCGCCCGCCAGCGAAAATATGGGATACATCCGAACGAATACATTACCCTTAATTTTCTAATTTTGCGGTATGACTATTTTTTCAAAGATCATCGCAGGCGAAATACCTTCCTACAGGATTGCGGAGAACGATAAATGTTTTGCTTTTCTTGATATCTTTCCATTGGTAAAAGGACATACTTTGGTGATCCCAAAGATTGAAGTGGACAATCTCTTTGATCTCCCTAAAGACTACCTGAGTGAGCTGTTTTTGTTTGCCCAACCCATTGCCAAGGCCATTGAAAGATCCTTTCCCTGCAATCGTTGTGGTATGAGTGTTGTTGGGCTGGAAGTGCCGCACGCGCATGTTCATCTGATCCCTATCAACAGTATGGATGATCTGAATTTCACCAGGGGCAAATTAACCCTGTCGCCGGAAGAACTAAAGGAAACGCAGGATAAGATATTATCGAACCTGACAAGTGCTTAAACCCTGCTGGTTTACCTGTTGCGGATACGCCCTGGGTTTTCGATGGCAAAATGTTCCCAGTTGCTCTTCATTTTCCTCCCCCCTTTAGTTTGTATATCCCTTGTTGGGGAAGTCATTTGGAACTGATGACATACCGCTACCGCCAGGGCATCCGAAGCATCAAAAAAAGAAGGAGAGGAGGAAGTGATATTGGCAATTCTTTGCAGCATTCTCCACACCTGTTCTTTATCCGCATTACCGTTGCCGGTGATGGATTGCTTCACCTTCCGGGGTGAGTATTCGGTTACAGGAATGCCCGCCTGCATAGCCACCGCAATAGCAACGCCCTGCGCCCGTCCGAGCTTGAGCATGCTCTGCACATTTTTGCCGTAGAATGGCGCTTCAATTGCAAAATGGTGGGGATGGAAAGAAGTGATGATATGAACCATTCTTTGCTGAATGATATGCAGTCTTTCGTAATGGTCTTTTTGTGCCGGTAGCTTTACCACGTTCATATCCAATAATTGGATAGCTCTGTCGTTTACAAGAATGACCCCATATCCCATAATGAGCGTACCGGGATCAATACCTAAAATAATCTGGCCTTTTGTTTGCAAAATGAACCGCTTAAGATGGTTATTCAAAACAAAAATATCAAAATAATCTTCAACAGGGTAATAGGCCCGGTGTTATTTGTATGGCTCAGCTATACCATATACCGGCAAATCCTGGAACAGCCGGATCTTTCTCAGTCTTTGCAACATATTAAATCGGCAGCCATCGGTCCAGGGGCCTGGAAATGCGGGCTTGTTATTCTCCTGATGGGGCTGAATTGGCTGATAGAAGCCTGCAAGTGGAAAATTTTAGTGGAACCTTTGGAGCCTATTTCTCTGGCCCGCTCCTTAAAAGCGGTGATGGTAGGAGTGGCTTTCGGAATGGGCACCCCCAACCGGGTCGGAGAGTTTGGCGGAAGAGCTTTCTATATGAGCGAAGGCAAAAGAATGAGCGCTTTATCGTTCACCATGATTGGAAGTTTAGGACAATTGCTGACTACTTTGTTTTTTGGAAGTATGGGCATTTTTATTATTCAACCGGAATTTCCCGGCTGGTCTGCAGCCGCATCGGTATGTATAGTAATAACGACCCTTCTTTTCTTTTGTTTGTATTTTCGTTTAGAGTGGATTGTAAGGATTGCGAACGTCTGCCGGCTTCCGGAAAAATTCATCCGGCCCTGGGCTGTTATTAAAACGGTCAATGTTACAATTTTGTTAAGAGTGCTGGCGCTTTCCGTAATTCGTTATATAATCTTCCTGGCTCAATATATATTGCTGCTTGAGCTGGTAGAGGTGAGCGTTGGATGGTGGAACGGCTTCTGGCTGATAAGTATTTTATATCTTATATTGGCTCTTGTTCCGACAATGGCCTTGCTTGAATTGGGCATAAGGGGTAAAGCCGGGATTTTATTGTTCCATACGGTGAGCGCAAATACAGCGGGGATCTATGCTGCGTCTGTCGGTATCTGGATGATCAACCTTGCCCTGCCGGCGCTGATAGGGAGTTGGGTTGTTGTAAGGCATAAATTTTTTAATGTAAAGCGATGAAGCGAAAATTATTCAGCACGCTTTTGATGTTCCTGGTAGTTGCCCGGCTTAATGCCGACAATGATTTTTGTGGGATAGATAACAGTAGCTTCTCTTCGGGAGAAAGAATTACCCTGAAGGTGTTTTATAATGTTATCGGACTATATGTGGATGCAGGAACAGCTTCTTTTAATGTGCAATTGGAAAATTATAATGGCAAACCGGTATATCATGCGGTGGGAGAAGGCTGGTCCAATGCTTCGTATGACTGGATATTTAAAGTGCGCGACCGCTATGAAACCTACATGGATACCGCAACGCTCAGACCTTATCGCTTTATCCGTAATATAGAGGAAGGGAGTTATAAAAAATATGAGAACGCCAGTTTCAATCATGAAGCAAAAAGCGTGGTTACCACCACGGGCGTTTTTAAAATGCCGGATTGTGTCCAGGACATCATCAGCGCCGTATATTACGCCCGCAACATTGATTTTTCCAGATACAAGCCCAATGATAAAATTAATCTAAGTGTTTTCCTGGACGATGAGTTTCATAATATTTATATCCGCTATATAGGGAAAGAAATTATAAAAACCCGCTACGGTAAGTTCCATGCCATCAAATTCAAACCCTTCCTGATCAAGGGTACCGTATTTGAAGGCGGCGAAAAAATGACAGTGTGGGTAAGCGATGACGCCAACCGGCTCCCCCTTCGTATAGAAAGTCCTATTGTGGTAGGCAACGTTAAAGCCGATATGATGGGCTATCGCAACCTCCGTTATCCGCTGACTTCGATGATCAAATTCAGGTAAGGCGGGCTGGTCGCAAGTTGCAGGGTACAGGGAGCAAGGGTGCATGGATGTTAAACATTGTTGACTGATCGCTGCCCCTGTGCAACCTGTGTCTGTGTCTGTGCCTGCAACCTGTAACCTGGACCCTGCAACCTGTTCTACGCCGGTCTGATCCCCGTACCCCGGGCACCAATCGTAGCTCGTCAAATTCCCCACATTTCCACATTTCTTGTATCTTGCAAACTTAATTCAGGAATATGTCTGCTAAAAAACCTCATGGTTTACAATTTGGAAAAGATAATTATAAATGGATGGCTATCGGTGCGGTGGTTATTGTGATCTCGCTGCTCCTGATGGCTGGCGGCGGGAGCCCGGACCCCAAAGTATTCAATGCTGATGAAGTGTACAGTACCCGCCGCATTACCATTGCACCTATTTTGCTGGTGATCGGGTTGGTTATAGAAATGTACGCCATTATGCGCCCGCCACGGTCTGCAGATAAATAAGTGTGTTGAGATAAGTGATTTATGAATACAATGTAAAGCCGCCACGACTGCCCGAATAATACGCAAAATATTCGGTGGTGACTATACCTTATGCGCAAGAGCGCTGAGGTCCCCGAAGTCGGCACCTGGTGGAACTTTGTGTCCCGGGGTAATAGTGGCAAATACCGGTTTTGGAACAGCCTTTTTTTGAAGAAAAGAAAGACAGCTCCGTACTTATTTTGCCATCGGGGCGTTAACGGTAAATAATTATTTTCTATTTCATTCCCATGAGTATTATCCAGGCTATTATTATTGCAATTATTGAAGGAATCACCGAGTTCCTCCCCGTTTCCTCCACCGGGCACATGATCATTGCCAGTTCCCTGATGGGGATATCGGGAGATGATTTTACCAAGATATTCGAGATCGCTATACAGCTCGGCGCTATCCTGTCGGTAGTGGTTCTGTATTGGAGAAAATTCTTTGACTTCGCCAAATGGCAGTTCTATGTAAAACTGCTCATCGCCGTTATTCCCGCGCTGTTGTTAGGCAAGCTGTTTTCGGATGCTATTGACGATCTGCTGGAGAGTCCCACAACGGTTGCTGTCGCCTTGTTGGCAGGGGGGATCGTCCTGCTTTTTATTGACCGGCTTTTTAAATCGCATACCGTTGCAGAAGAAAAAGATATCAGTTATGGCAGCGCCTTTATCATTGGTGTCTGGCAATGTCTGGCTATGATCCCCGGGGTAAGCCGCAGCGCCTCCAGCATCATCGGCGGGATGCAGCAAAAACTCACCCGCACGCTCGCAGCGGAATTTTCTTTTTACCTGGCGGTGCCTACCATGCTTGCGGCTACGGCCTATAAACTTTTCCTGAAAAAATATCCCGCCTCAGGCGGTGAAATCAGGGGTTATGAACTGGTGTTTAACAGCTCCTCTAATACAGCCGCTTTTATCGTAGGTAATATAGTGGCATTTATTGTGGCGATCCTGGCCATTAAATTTTTTATCAGCTATTTACAAAAACACGGGTTTAAATTGTTCGGCATTTACCGTATTATTGTGGGGGTATTATTGCTGGTGATGATCTATGCAGGGTATCTGAAATAGTACCAACTCAAAACCATTTCCATTTGCATGCAAACTGCCCCCAAAAAGGTTATTAACGGATGGGCGATGTACGACTGGGCCAACAGCGTATATAACCTCGTTATCACCACTACCATTTTCCCCGCCTATTATGTTGGCATTACCAGTGCAGGCAATGGCAATGGGAAACATTATGTCAATTTTTTTGGAAAACAGTTTGTTAATACTTCTTTGCTCGATTATGCATTGTCGCTGGTTTTTTTATTGGTGGCTTTATCTTCCCCGGTGTTATCTTCCATTGCCGACTACCGGCGAAATAAAAAAGTGTACCTGCGTTGGTTTTGCTTTTTGGGGTCTGCAGCCTGCTGCGGCATGTTCTTTTTCACTCCCGAACGAATAGAATTAGGCGTCATTTTATTTTCTTTGGCTGCTATTGGTTATTGGTCCAGCCTGGTGTTTTACAATTCCTATTTACCGGATATCGCAGCGCCCGAAGACCAGGACCGGGTGAGCGCCAAAGGATATTCCCTGGGATATATTGGCAGCGTTTTATTACAGATCATTTGCTTTGCTATTATTGTAAAGCCGGAATGGTTTGGGTTAGGGGAAGAGGATAAAACCCTGGGTGTACGGATCTCGTTCCTGTTGACCGGGTTGTGGTGGTTTGGCTTCGCCCAGCTTACCCTGCGCGTTTTACCGCTGCCCAGCCTGAAGGAAAGACGTTCCAAAAAAAATGTACTTATCAACGGCTTTCATGAATTGTCTGTTGTATTCCGCCAGTTGAAACAATTGCCGGTGCTGCGGCGTTTTCTATTTTCCTTTTTCCTGTACAGTGTGGGAGTGCAAACGGTGATGCTGGTGGCGGCCGGTTTTAGCAAGAAAGAGATCTTTCCCAAAGCGGAGGATGAACCCAAATTGTTGTTCACCCTTATTTTGATCCAATTGGTGGCAATTGTCGGGGCTGTTATGATGAGCAGGCTTTCTAAATGGATAGGCAATTTAAATGTGCTTATTACGGCTGTGGCATTATGGATTGTCATTTGTTTCTTCGCCTATTTCATACAATCGCAATTAGCGTTTTATTTCCTGGCCGCAGGAGTCGGACTGGTGATGGGCGGTATTCAATCCATGAGCCGGAGTACCTACTCTAAATTTCTTCCCGAAACTAAAGACACCACTTCTTTTTTCAGCTTTTATGATGTTACCGAAAAGATTGCGTTGGTGATTGGTTTGTTTTCCTTTGGCCTGCTGGAAGACCTTACCGGCAGCATACGCAATTCGGTGATCGTATTGATCGTGTTTTTTGTGCTGGGTTTGTTTGCCCTGTTATATACAAGAAAGGCGGTACGGAAAAGAGCGGTCAGCTAATGTTTTATGGCGTTTTGCGGACCGGCAAAGATCCATTAAAACGAATCCCCATGCGTTCCCCTGATCAGCCGGTCAATAAGGGCGGGGAAGGGTTGCATTATTTTAATAAAACCATTGGTTACCCAATCTCTTCCAAACAGTTGTTGAATAAATCTTCCGGTTTTCAGTCTTTGCCGGAATGCTGCGTTCCATTTTGACTGGTAAGTTTCCTCCATTTCCTGTCTGCTGATCTTTCCTTCAAGAAAAGGCCGTATCTGCTGAAAAGCGATCCTGCTGCCGTGCATGGCCATGCTCATCCCGTTGCCACTCAGCGGGGGGATCATCCCGGCGGCGTCCCCCGTCAATAGTATATGATCTTCTATTTGGGTTTTGGGTTGAAAATTTACCTGTGATATGGTGAGCGGTGAACGATAAAGAAAAGTAGCGGCTCCGAATATTTTATCTAAATATGAATTACGGCGCACTATTTCCTGTTCCAGGCGACTGATCGAATGATTGCAGTTTTCCAGGTTTTGGGCCGTGGTCATATAGCAAAGACAATACTTTTCCTCTTCTATACGCGATAGTCCGCAGTAGCCATTTTTAAAATTGTGCAAAGCAATACAATCTGTTGGAAAATCGGTTTTGATATGGTATTTCACCGCCACGTAATTAGCTCGCTTCCGGGGTTTTTGCCGAATAAAATCCCTTTTCAATTTAATATCGAGGTTGCTCCGCTTACCGAAGGCCCCGCATGCCAGGCGGGCATGGTATATTATTGCTCCGCACTGAATGACAGAATACGGGTCGTTGAACTGCACATTATCCACCTTTGTCCCCTCCATCACATCTACACCCACGCTTCGGGCAAGCCCGGCCAGGAAAGCATCCAGCTTATACCGGCTGATACCAAATCCTCCCAATGGCAACCGGTGATGGATAGCCGTACCTGAGGGTGAAGATACCATCAGCCTGCTGATCTTAGGCAGGTTCCAGCTATGCAGCGGCACGCCCAGTTCCTCCAGGAAGTCCCGGCTTTCCATGCTTATATATTCTCCGCATACTTTGTGAAAAGGATATTTTTCTTTTTCAAATACCACTACCCGGGATCCTTCTTTTGCTAATTGGATAGACAGGCAAAGACCGGCCAGGCCTCCACCTGTTATTGCAACATCATATGTGGTGGCGGCGGTCATGCGGTTACGGTTACAAGCCAGCGAAAAGCCCATTTCCATTCAATGCTGTACCGGTGTATCCCTGACTGTTGCATGATCTGCTGCCAGTCTTTTCTGACAAATCCTCGTTGAACGGAAAGCGGTGCATCGTGCTTAACGAGGTAGCTTTTCGAAAACCATGTTGTAAGTAATTTAATGGCGTGATAAGCCAGCCGGTTCCGGTGCAGATCGTTGATGAAAAATCCCATCCGGCTGTTGTGTTGCATCCATCGCATCATGCCTGTCAGCTGCCCCGGATTAAAATGGTGGCAAAAAAGAGAAGAGAAAATAATATCGGGTCTTTGACCGGCGAAGTCAACCCGCGCATAATCCGAGATCAACCACGAAAAGTTGCTGAGGGGTATCCTTTGTTTTGCGTATGCGATACATTCCTGTTTAATATCTATACCCGTCAGGTGAACGGGGATATTATTTTCTACACTCCAGTTATTTATTGCCAGCAAATTGTCGCCACCGCCGCAACCGATTTCGCAAACCCGGACTGGGTTGCCGGCTTTTGCGGATCGCGGTAAGCACTTTTTGATCCCTGCGATGGTAACGGCGTGCCCGCCCAGACGGGCATTAATGAAGTTGAGCTCCTGCATGTTTCGTTTGATATCTTCAAAAGAAATATCATCGCGATCCAGTAGTTCGGTATCTGTGGAACGGTGCATAATACAATTACCGTGTTCTGAGGATTAATGAGGCCTTGCGATTGCTTTTAACAGATCATGGTATAAGATTTTCCATTTATCTAAAAAGCTGAAACTAAATTACGAATTTATTTCAATTGGTTAAACAGGAGCCCAATCTGGGCGTAATTCAAATTTTCACAGGCGAAAACATGCAACGGATAGAAATCCATTGGTACAATATGCAACCGGGCCGATGGCTCTTGCCACTCCGGGTTCCGGAGCCGTAGGCTCGGTTATATATTCTTGCGTGAGATTTCAATCCCATGCGAAAAATTGAAATGCACCCCAATCTACCCGGTGTAGCCCGGATCTTCGCTCCATATTTACATTCCGGCCGGTGTAACGCCCACCTGAGAAAATTATATATATCCAGCGGAAAAGGGTTCCGAGGATTCGGAACCAACCTTCAAAAGATTGGAAATCCTGCGATCGGCGGGAACGCCGCGCATAGCTAACGATTTTTTACCGCTATAAAAGTTTCCATGGTAAGTCCGGGACCGAAGGCGGCCCCCAGGATTTTGTCATTGTCACCGGGTTCCTTTTGCAGCATCTCTTTCAGTACAAATAAAATAGTAGGGGAAGACATGTTCCCGTATTGTTCCAGGACGCGGTAGCTGTATGTCAGCGATGCCTCCTCAAGCTCAAGGCATTTGGTTACTGCCTCAAGAATGCGTTTGCCCCCGGGATGAATGCACCAGCCGGTAATTTCTGTTTTAGAAATTCCAGCCTTGTGCAACGCTCGCATGATCAGCGGTTCAAAATCTTCTTTGATCAGGTCGGGAATATAACCGCTCAGCGTCATCAGAAAACCGGAAGAAGACAATTCCCAGGCCATATCTTTTTTCCCTTTGGTCACAATTTCGGAATAGAAATGTTGCAAGGTGAAACCGGGGGAAGGAAACTCATCGTGGGTGATCAGTGCGGCGGCCGAACCATCCGCGAAAAGCATTCCGGAAGTAATATTATCCGCAGTGGGTTCTTTTTGGAAATGCAGGGTACAGAGTTCTGTACAAACAACGATCACCCTGGCGGCGGGGTCGTTTTTACAAATGCTGTCGGCGATTTTTAATGCATGAACGGCTGCATAACAGCCCATGAAGTTGACGGAGCTCCGGTACAGAGTAGGGGCGAGGTTCATCAGTTCTACGACCTGCAGATCCAGCCCCGGCGCGCTCATGCCGGTGCAACTAACGGTGATCAGGTGGGTGATCTGATGAGCCGGTATGAACTGTACGATACAATTTCTTATGGCATCTACGGAAAGCGGTGCTGCATATTTATGATACACGGACATTCGCTGCTCCAAAGAAGGAAAAGGTTCCAGGTTCTCCGATCGCGGGTAAAATTTCCAGGTATTCGCCGGCCAACTGTAATCACCGATCACCGAATACCTGCTTTTTATACCGCTCTGGTGATACAGGAACTTCATCTTCCGTTGCTCCACGGTATCGCCTGCATATACCCGCTGCATAAACCGGAGGATATCTTCCTGGCTGTGTTTATACAGTGGCAACGCGGTTCCTATATTGACGATCTTACTCATACCGGTTTGCAATGAAAATAACAATAAAGGCGAAATTGGCACAGGTTGCGGCAATGGTATTCATCCGCATGGTATGCTGGTAATCCGCCTTTGCAGGATCCTGCCACACTTTTCGTGCCCAAAATAAAAAGTACAATCCCACCGGCAATAAACCGGCGCCCAAAATGTAAAATGCTTTTTCCCTGGAAGCCTCAAAGAAATAGATACCTGATACAAGCATTGCGATCAGATAAAGGATCCCGCTGTAAATAAAAGTTCCCCGGTAACCCAGGCGGTAACTGATGGTTTCCACCCCGTCTTTCAGGTCTGCGTCATACTGATAGATCTGGGTCATCGGATAGAAGCCCCCGATCAGCAAACTGGCCAACAGCATGGCCGTAACAGGTGGCTGCAATGACAGGGGAGCGCTGCATCCATGATACACGAGAGCAAAGGTGAAGGCACCCTGAAAAAAAACAACAGTCAGGTAACCCCATACCGGATATTTTTTTAAACGGATACCCCTGTAGCTGTAAGCCATGGAAGCAAATATGTAGAACAATATTCCCACAGCGAAATACAAGCTCACAAAACAACCAGCAACCAATGCAGCAGCGTTCATCAGTACCGTTATATAAAGCAACTCCCGGGTAGGCTGCAGCGGACGTTTTATGCCGCCGATGCTACCGGTATCCCTGTCCATATAGCTGTTATAACCATTACTTGCAGGATATACCAACAGGTGGAGGATAACAAAAACGAGGATGGCGCGGGGCGGGTGTATCCCGGCAGGCTCACTTAAAGCGAACCAATATACAGGCATCAGGAACAGCGAGAAATGAAACCGCAGCAACTGGACAGTAGATGGCAGCAAAAAATGCGTTTTCATTACCGCGTGCTTTTATAATAATATAGCTCTATGTTTCGCTGTTCAGGGATCTGTTTTTTAACACCCTTACCGTTACCAGCAACTGGCCGGTGTGCCTCATCGTATGTTCGGCGGCATGTACCAGTATTCCCAGCACGGTAGAGGGCAATTGAGCGCGACCTACCCCACGGAAAGCGGTAAGCGAGGTTTCATCGGTGGCGGCTAATTGCAACAGGGCCTCGTCCACCTCGCGGTTCAGTTGTTCCACGAATGCGCCTGCATCGCCCGGCGCCGTCGGGGTTCCTTCCTGTTTCAGGGCTGCCATCTGATCCTCGCTTAGTTTCTCTCCCCTTGCATAAGTGAACAACCGGTTGATCACTCCCCCGATATGTTGCAGGTGGAAGCCCGGCGATGCTACCCCGGCCGGCTTTTCCCACAGCAGGGCTCCCGGAAAGCCTTCCATCAGCGTGTTGATTTCTTCTCTTGCCTGCATCAATGCATGTGCTACGGGTTGCAACAAAGCCGGGATATCTTCTACCGGCCCGCGCAGCCAAACTTCATATTTCTTTTCTGCCATGATCGGTAATTATAATGCTTTCTTGATTTTCAAAGTTACCCTTTTGTTTTCTGCGGGAGAAAATATAGCCACAGATATCCTGCAATCATGGCGATCACGGATGCAATCAATACCACCGATTTGGCAATATCCTGCGTGGCCGTGTCTGCAAAGGCAAGCATGGCGATAAAGATAGACATGGTGAAACCAATCCCTGCGAGCAGACCTATGCCTGTGAGTTGCATCCAGCTTACGCCACGGGGCAGCTCACCCCAATTGAGTTTAATGAGTATCCAACAAGCTGCCAATATACCTGCCGGTTTCCCGATGATCAGTCCTCCAGCAATACCATAGCCTAAGGAACTATTGAGGGACGCTGCGAATCCGGCGGGTAGGATGATGGCGGTGTTTGCTAATGCGAAAAGGGGAAGAATGATAAAATTGACCGGTGTATGAAATCCACGTTCCAGTTTTTCGATGTTTTTCAACGGGATGGTAATGGCAAACAACACCCCTGCAATGGTGGCATGGATACCTGAGTTAAAGAAACAGTACCAGAGCAGCAGCGCAAGTATAAAGTTCCACCATCCAAACCGGATATTGAAGCGTGGAAACAACAGCAGGACAACAAAGATAGCCATCCCCGCCAAAAGGTAAAGCCATTGAACAGCGTTGCCGTAAAACAAGGCGATCACCAGTATGGCGCCCAGGTCGTCTATAATAGCCAGCGCCATCAAAAAGGTTTTTAATGCCGTCGGTACTCTTTTCCCAAGCATAGATGCCACTCCTAAGGAAAAAGCGATATCGGTAGCCATAGGAATGCCCCAGCCATGCTGAAAACCGGTGGCCTTATTAAACAGCAGGTAAATAGCTGCCGGTGCCAGCATGCCTCCGATGGCGGCAGACAGCGGCAATAAGGATTTTTTAATCGAAGACAGCTCCCCGATCAGCAATTCCCTCTTTATTTCCATCCCCACCAAAAAGAAAAAGGCGGCCATTAGGCCGTCGTTGAGCCAGTGCAGTATTGAATGGGGTAAATGAACGGTTGAAGGCGATGGCAGGGAGCCCGTCCACAATGCAGTATAACCCGCGCCTGCGGAAGTATTGGCAATAATAATGGATAATGCACTGCAAAGAAAGAGAATAACGCCTACGGAGCGGCTGTCATTCACCATTCGCTGCAGGGGATTGAGAAATAACTTACTTAAAAATACTTTTGCCATATATAATACTATTATCCCGCGAATATGTGTTAAAGAAGAACTTTGTAAAGAAGTTCAAATATACTATCCCCGGTGATAGGAAGATGCCTTTTTATCGGGGTGCGGGGTGCCAAACGAAGAATATTCAACGATAGCCGCCTATATTTTCTCCGTGTTTAATAAAAAAGCTGTAAACTTGTTAGGTAATAATCAGCCATTTGTTCTCAATCCAAACCAACCGGGGAAATTAACGATGCATGAGCTTATAACAGATATCGGGGTTCTATATCAACGTATTGCCATTGCCGATGAGTCTGCTTTATGGGCCTTACATAAGGCTTATTTTCATCGTTTGTATCGTTTTGTTTACACATTTACCGGTCTTAAAGAATCAACGGAAGAGATTGTAAACGATGTATTCCTTGCCATCTGGCAGAAGAGACACCTGTTGCCAGATGTGACCAAGCCGGAGATGTATTTGTTTATATGCGCCAAAAACCAGGCGCTTAAGCATCTGAAAAAACAACAATTACAAACTCGGCCGCTGAGTGAAATCAAAGACTTCGATTGCGTTTTGGAAAGAACGCCTCATGATATTATGATCACCTCGGAGATCCACCGGCGTATTAATGAAGCTATCAACTCACTGCCTCCCCGGTGTAAGCTTATATTTAGCCTGGTAAAAGAAAACAACCTCCGGTACCGGGAAGTGGCTGAATTGCTCGGGCTTTCATTAAAAACGGTTGAAAACCAGATGGGAATAGCCTTAAAGAAGTTGAGCCAGACTATTCAACTCACTCTTTCATCTTAATTTATATTCCTTTTGGGGGTAAAAGCCCGCCGGAGGTATCCTTCTCATTATAAACGCTGTAGTATAATATGCCCGATTCGAGGATATGGGAATTATTGGCCCTGAAATATAATGGGGAAATATCGGAGGAAGAACTCCTGGAACTCAATAATTTGTTGCGGCAGCCGGGAGAGGTGGTTCAATTAAATGAACTCCTGGATGAATTGCATTCTATACCGCTTCGTCCGATGACTTCAGAAGCAGAAGAGGCAAAAAGCGCCGATAAATTACGGTTGCTGATACAAAAAGAGTCGTTTACGGGTGTTCCGGGAGAATCGCCCTTCAAGAATGGAAAGAAAAGGATGATATCGGTTTTGCTGTCAACTGCGGCCGTGCTGGCAGTGATTATTTCCGCCTGGTGGCTATGGTTTGACAGCCATGGAATGATAAAGCCTGAAATTGCTACGCTTAATGAAGTGGTTACAAACCCGGATTCTAAAAGCACAATATACCTTCCCGATGGTTCTTATGTTATCCTTAATTCCGGCAGCCGCCTGGCGTATAATAAAGATTTTGGTGTCAATACCCGTGAAATATCGCTGAGTGGCGAGGCCTATTTTGATATTGCAAAGAATCCTAAAGTCCCCCTGACGGTGCATGCCGGCAATGTGGATATCAGGGTAAAGGGAACGGCCTTTAATGTAAGGGCATATGTGGAGGATTCTACAGTGGAGGCATCCCTGATAAGAGGCGCCATAGAAGTGTTTTCAAAAAATGACCAGGAAAGAAAAATATTATTACGTCCGAATGAAAAGATAGTGATCGGGAAAATACCGGCTGTTAAAACTGCCAGGAAAGAGATTTCCGGTCAACCGGAAAAAGAAGAGGTTTTTATTCTCGGGAAACTGAGCCCTAATCCTGCCGATAGCAATATCAGCGAAATTGCATGGATAGATAACAAATTAGCCTTCAGCCGGGAACCTTTTTACAGCCTGGCCCAAAAGATGGAGCGTTGGTATAAAGTATCCATACAGTTTGAAGATAAACGACTTATGGAAATCACTTTCACGGGTTCTTTTGAAAAGGAAAGCATCACCGAAGCGCTGGACGCCCTCAGGCAAATAGCATCTTTTAAATATAAAATTAAAGACGGGAAAGTAATGATCATGGAAGCCATGCATCACTGATCGCTGAAAAGTATGCGGTTAATATCCGGTGAAGAATGCGATCCGTCATTGACAGGAAAAAACGGATGACGATCTTTAACCATAAAATAGTTATTAATGAAAATGAAGTATTTATAATCTGAAATAAAAATAAGGGAGATGCGCCAACATCCCCCTTGTTAAGTAAACGGGAACATGGTGTTGTTCCCACATTATTAAACTCAACAATTAAAGGTATGTATTTTTCCAAAACTACCCGGGACAGGCATGAACTGCTTTTTTCCCTGAAATGGAAGTTCATTATGAAAGTTTCTTTCATTGTTACCACGTTACTTAGTTTACAAATTGCACTTTTGGCGAACGCCCAAAAGGAGATCACGCTTTCCGTGAAGAAGGAATCTTTAAGAAATGTGCTGACGCTCATTGAAAAGCATTCGGATTATCGTTTTTTATATACGGATGATCCTGTTTTTGAAAAGAGTAGGATCACTCTCAAAGTACAAAAAGCGGCTTTTGAAGAGGTAATGGGGCGCATATTGGAAGGAACAGGCTTAAGCTACACGATCAATAACAACGAACTGGTGGTATTGCGTTTTGAGCCGTCCCCGGAGCAGGCGGTCATCAGGGGCAGGGTTACGGATGAAGAGGGGAACCCGTTGCCGGGCGTGACCATACAGGTGAAGGGCGCCGCTGCTTCCGCTGTTACCAATGATAACGGTGAATTTAGCATAGAGGCAGCGAACAATGCCGTTCTGGTCTTTTCCTATGTTGGATTCGTAACGCGGGAGATTGCTGCAAGCAGCAATGCCATCACCAACGTCCGGCTGGTAACGGAAAAAAAGGGATTGACGGAGGTGGTGGTTACTGCCCTGGGTATTTCGAGAGAAAAGAAATCCCTGGGTTATGCCACACAAAAGGTGGACGGCGCGATGCTTAACGAGTCGCCGGCAACCAATTTTGTTAATGGCATCGCGGGGAAAGTGGCGGGGGTGCAGATTTCAGGCTCCGGTGCTGTAGGGTCGTCCTCTAAAATGGTCATTCGGGGTGAATCTTCGTTGAGTATGCAAAACAATCAGCCGCTGTTTGTTATAGATGGCGTGCCCATCGGTAATGACGGGGTGAGCAATACCAATGCTAACGCCGATTATGGCAACAGCTCCGCGGAGATCAATCCTGCCGATATCGAATCCATGAACGTGCTCAAAGGCCCGGCCGCGGCTGCGCTGTACGGTTCCAGGGCAGCCAACGGCGCTATCGTGATCACTACCAAAAAAGGCAGCGCCCGCAAGGGAATGGACGTAAGTTTTAATACTTATTACTTCGCCCAGGAAGTGGCCTGGCTTCCTAAATTTCAAAACCAGTTTGGGCAGGGACTGAACGGCATATATGAAGGATCTAATTTTGGTGCCTCCTGGTCTATCTATCCTAATGGAAACCGGGATTCCTATGATGAAAGCTGGGGCCCGCGCCTGGACAACGGAACCTCGGAAAAGCAATTTGATTCGCCCACATCTAACGGATTCCGCGGAGGAGATGTTGCTATCAACAACCGGGGCGATGTCATTGCCACTCCCTGGGTATCTCATCCGGATAATATCAAGGACTTCTTTAATACAGGCAGCAAGTTTTATAATAACCTGGCCTTATCGGGCGGTAACGACCGGGGCACCTACAGGCTCTCGCTTACCTCACTTAATGATGATGGGGTTATACCCAATAATAATCTTGATCGCTACCAGGTAGGGCTCAACAGCAGCTATAAGCTCACCGACAAACTTACTTCTTCTATAAACTTCAACTACATGAAGCAGAAAAGCACCAACCGCCCTGATAACGGGTATGGCCGCAATACCTTCATGTATATTTTTACCTGGATGACCAGGCAGGTGGACATCAACAGCCTGCGCAATTACTGGCAGGCCGGTTATGAAGGACTACGTCAGTTTCAGTTCAACTATGGTGAAAATCACAACAATCCCTTTTTCCTGATGTATGAAGATACCAAGGCGCAGGATAAAGACAGGTTGTATGGCAATATAGCCCTGGAATATGCTTTTACCGATAAGCTCAAATTGAAAGTCCGGACGGCTGAAGACCTTTATTACGATTTCCGGCCCATGAAATGGGCAGTAAGTACGGTAGATAAGCCTTTGGGAAGCTATCAGGAAACGCATATCAAATATGAAGAGAGAAATACGGATTTGTTGTTGACCTATAACGGGTCTGCCGCCGATGATGATTTTGGCTACACCTTGTCAGCCGGCGCCAACCGCTTTGATCAAAACGGGAACAATATCACTTCAACCAATAACGGCTTGCTGGTGCCGGGGATCTATAATTTAGGAAATACCTCGCAATTATTAAACGCCAGCAATAGCAGCTACCGGAAGAGGATCAACAGCGTATATGGCATGGCCAATCTAAATTACAGGGGGTTGGTATATATGGACCTGACCGCGCGCAACGACTGGTCAAGCACGCTGCCATCCAATAATAATTCGTATTTCTATCCTTCCGTAGGCTTGAATGGCAATATGAAAGATATTTTGGGCTTACCTGCGGCTATCAGCCAGGCACAATTGCGGTTTAGCTGGGCGCAAATGGGTAATGACGCCCCGGTTTATTCCATCATAAACACCTATGGATATGGCACTCCCTGGGGCAACAATTATTCCCTGATCGGGAACAGCACGTTGATGAATGCCAATTTAAAGCCGGAAATTTCTTCTACTTATGAGGTAGGAACTTCTTTGGGTTTCTTTAATAACCGGTTGGGTATAGATGTTACCTATTACGACATCCGTACCCGGAACCAGGTATTGAGCCTGCCGATGGTACAGAGTTCGGGGCAGGCTTCCCGGATCATTAATGCCGGGTTGATTAAAAATTCCGGTGTGGAAGTGATGTTTTCCGCTACGCCGGTGAGCACCCCGGGTGGCTTTAAGTGGGACTTCAATATCAACTGGTCGCATAACGTGGGTAAAGTAATTGCTTTAGATCCCGAAGCCGATAAGATTGTACAGGCCGCTCCCGGAGAGGACGCTTCCATCCAGGCAAGAGTAGGCGGAAAAATGGGCGATATCTGGGGACCGGGTTACGCCAGAGTGCCGGATGGTCCTTTAAAAGGGCAGATCGTTATCGGCTCTAACGGAAAGGCTGTGATAGCGCCGGAAGAAATGTACCTGGGGAATGTGAATCCCGACTGGATCGGCGGTTTCTACAACCAGCTTTCCTATAAAAGTTTCCAGCTTCATTTCCTTTTTGCAGGGCAGTTTGGCGGAAAGTTCATCTCACGTTTTTACAATAAGGCAAATGGTTCCGGCCAGTTGATCGAAAGCGCCATGGGACGTGGTGAAAGGGCCCCGGGAACGGAATACGATGCGCTCTATTATGCCGAGGGCGCCGCGCTCATGCCTGATGGCTCCTATCAGCCCAACTCCACCGGCGACGGAGCTAAACTGGATGCAGGCGTGTATGGCACAGATATCAGGAGTATGGTTAAAGGTTTGATGGATCATATTTCCGAAGCCCAGTTGTTCAGCGCCACCTATTTTAAACTGCGCGAATTGTCATTAGGTTACAGCCTGCCGCATAAATTGATTGGAAGTACATTTATTAAAAATGCAAAGATATCCCTTACAGGTAGAAACCTGTTGTTATTCCGTCCGGACAGCAACCATCATTTCGATCCCGAGGTGGCAGTGGCTACAGCCGGCAATGGTTTGATCCCGGGTTTTGAGAATATGAGTGTGCCTTCCATGAGAGAGATAGGGGTAAGTCTCAACCTGAATTTTTAAATATCCAAATTTGAAACTTATGACAAAAAATAAATTAATATTGTTTGCAGCCCTGTTCTTTTTGGCCGGCTGTACCAAAAATTTTGACGAGATCAACAGCAACCCTAACAATCCGGATAAGATCAGTAATCCCGGAGTGTTGCTGACCAATGTGATCAGGGGAGCAGTCAACACCAGCTTTGGAAATTCCTTTAATCGTGGGTCCATTGCCGGAGATCTGCTTTATAATAATTTTGGCGGAAATTTTGACAACTGGGCAAGAGCCGATGCTTCCGGTTATTTTCTTTGGAATTATTACGACTACATCCGCGATCTGAACGAAGTGATCACTATTTCAGAAGCCGGAGGGTTCAGCAACTTTAAAGCGGTTGCCCTCATTTTCAGGTCCTGGATGTTTCAGAATCTTACCGATATGTATGGTCCTATTCCTTTCCGGGAGGCGGCCAACGCAAAATTAGAAGGTATTAACCGCCCGGCTTATGAACAGCAGGAAGCGGTGTATGCGGGCTTGCTGGCCGATCTGGAAGAAGCAAATTCCCTGTTAGGAACGTCGGATGAAAATGTGTTGGGAGATATTCTTTTCAACAGCGATATCTCAAGATGGCAAAAGTTTTCTACAGCATTGATGATCCGTTTGCTGATGCGACAGTCGAAAAAAGTGGATCCTTCTGCCGCCCTCTCCAATATTTTGAATAATCCCGGGAAATACCCATTGTTTACTTCTAATGCCGATCAGGCTGCTTTGCAGTATGTGAACGACCGGGTGAATCCCATGCCGATGTATTTAAAAAGCAACAGTGATTATGCAACCAGCACCAGGGTGTCAAAAAACCTGGTGGATTACCTGAAGCTGTTGCATGATCCGCGCCTTCCGGTTTATGCGCTGCCTATACAAACAAGCGTTGTCGGGTCAAACCCCGATCCGGCAGATTTTGAATACGAGGGTGGCGTAAACAGCACGGGCCCGCTTGCCGACCCCAGAAATTATTCAGCTCCGGGAATGTTGTGGGCGCCTGAACAGTACAGCCCGGCATTTGCTTCTATGGATGCGGCCCAGGGGATTATTATCAGTTATTCGGAGGAGCAGTTCAACCTGGCTGAAGCCGCCGAAAAAGGATATATTGCCGGAGGTTCGGCTGCCGCGGAAGCCTATTATCTCAATGGGATCAAAGATCAGTTTGCCTATTATGCCGGAAGGGTGGGCAACAGGTTTGCCAATTCAGACCAGCAGCTTAAAGGAGAAGACGTGATTCCGGATGGCAGTTATTATACCCAGTCTGAAGTTGCATATACCGGTACCGCCGCCGAAAAGCTGGAGAAGATCGCTTTACAAAAGTGGTTATCACTTTATATGGTGGGGTATGAAGCCTGGTTTGAGTGGAGAAGGGTTGGTTTCCCCGATATTGTAGTAGGTACCGATGGACCCGGGTATGTTGCCAGGAGATGCCTGTATCCGGCGGACGAAACCCGCATTAACGAAGCCAATTACAAGCAGGCGGTAAGCTGGCTGGGCACCGATGAATTGAAAACCCGTGTTTGGTGGGACGAATGATCCGGGTGGATAATGACAGATGATATAGATCAAAATCCAGTTGCCGGGAGTATCAAAATATTAACCCTGGAACCTGTGCTTTAATAAAAGCTATGATGCAGGCGGGAGGCCCAGCGCCGTCCCGCCTTTTACATTTTGGACTCAATCATAAGGCACTGACCTGTCTGGTTTAGGCGCTCATGAACTTTATGTTATTCCAACGATAACCAGACAGGTTTTGTCGTGCCGGAGGTGAGGATGACCGCGGCCGGTATCGGCGATCAGACCGCTGTGAAAAGGATCTATAGCAATGGATGGGACAGTGTTCGCAGGGATCCTATTCCACGTAGGTCTCCTTTATTACTGCTTTTACAGTTTCAATTTCTGATTTTGTAAGGGCGCCTAATTTTTTGATAATCCTTGTTCTGTCAACCGTTCTTATCTGGTCTAAGACTACCCACCCTTTAGTTTTTGTTTGTGTAATTTCAACTCTCGTCGGATAAGGTTTTGAACTGCTTGTAAGTGGTGCAACGACTATCGTTTGAAGATATTTATTCATTTCGTCCGGCGAAATGACCGCACAGGGCCGGGTTTTCTTTATCTCGCTTCCTACGGTGGGATCAAGATTTACCAAAACCAATTCGTATTGTTTTATTTCCATTCTTCAAAAGCTTCGTCTTCAAAAATATCATCAATCAGCATTTTATCGTCTCCGCTTTCATGCATTTGCTTAAATGACTTTTCCCAATCTTTTCTTGGAACCGATTTTGGCTTCAGGATAATTCTTCCTTTCTCCAAAATTAGTTCAAGTACATCACTGATATTATACTGTTCTAAGATGGATTTTGGTAGCCTGATACCCTTTGAATTACCGATTTTGATCACCTGAACTTCCATGGAAAACTATATTATAATTACAAAGTAATTACAAATTTACCTAAAAGCCAAGCCTTTTCGTAAAATCTTTTTACTTAATATTTTTTATAGGCCCTTAACCTGTCTGGTTTAGGCGCTCATGAACTTATGTTATTCTAACGATAACCAGACAGGTTTTGTCGTGCCGGAGGTGAGGATGACCGCGGTCGGTATCGGCGATCAGACCGCTGTGAAAAGAATCTATAGCATTTGATGTGACTGCATCAGCGGAACAACATATATATTATTAGCGCCTAATAAGGTTACTTTATAAAATTAATTCCATTTGAATATTCACGCGATCGTAAAGTGACGAAGGACGAGCTATTTGTTTGAATCCCACTTTGCGATATAAATTAATTGCCGGAACCAGGATTATAGTTCCGTGTATCGTCACGTCGTTTGCTAAGAATTTGAAAGTGTTGGTGTAGTATGGCAGCTTACGGTTTGGGTATTGCCGAATGCGGGGATTTTTAGCACAAAAGTTTAATAGAAGAACTCCTATTGAATAAAGCAAAAATTTTCAATAGAGTTCAGTCAGCCGCCATAACGCCAAACTGCCTGTTAGTGGCTGGGCTTCTTTTCAATATGTTGTTCAAGTTTGTCAATTAACTTTTCTATGTCGTTATAAACTTCGTCTTGTAAGGTTCGGTCAATGTTTCAAGGTCGGGTGTTTCAAAGTGGTGTTCGATTTCGTGTAAAATCAAGTCTTTAATTTCCGTCCTTGTTTTCCTATTGTAAACCGCACTTAAAAGTTGAGTTGTCAAGCAGTAGTATTCGTCAATTGGTGCTTCTGTGTAAATAAGTCTACAAGGGTCAAATTCATTTACGAAACTTTGAGCCTTGTCAAAGTCTTGCTTGAACTGTTGCTTTAATTCTGTAATATGTCTATGATGCTCATTCACTTTCCAATTCTTTTTCAATCGTCCAAGACGTTTTAGTGTCAAACTCAATTTGAACAAGATTTTCTTTATCATCAAAGAAAGTCAATGCACTGTCGTAACGAAATCCAATACTAAACTTGTCACTTAATGGTGTTAAATCAAATGTATAACCATTTTTTCCTGTCGGCACGGTGCAGTCTTTGCCCTTAAAATGTCCTTTAAAGTGAAACCAACCGCCATAATAATGAAGTCCGTCCGATTGTCGGCAGTAATGGCAGATTTCACTTTCTTTTTTGTAATCAATTCCTATGTCATAAAACAGTTTCTTAATTTCTTCTGGGTAAATATTTTCTCTGTTGTCTGCAAAGTTCTTACAGTCATTACAACCACAACTTTCAGGACTTCCCATTGTAACTTTGTCGTAAGTCAGTTTTGTTAAGTCTCTGTCCACGATTAGTTCCCATTCCCTGAATTTTATTGTCATAATTTTCTCTTTCGGTTGTGTCGTCATAGCCTTGCCACTAACGTCCGGCAGCTTGGCGATGTGGCGGCAATTTAGGCACAAAAGTTCCATAGAATTACTACCGTTCAACCTTGCACTTCCGCCCAATAGTAGCACTTCACCCGCCATATTGCCAAACTGCATGTTAGCGGTTCGGCATTTTGTTTATGCTTTTTTCTAACAATAATCATCTATCGAATCTCCTCCTGTCCATTCAAGTCCCTGCACAAGTGTAAATTGTTTTTCTACTCCGTCTTTTTGAAAAAAAGTGCCAAGACTATTATGAACGAAAACATCGTTTTGATAGGTTACCTCTGCTAAAGAATAAGGTTTAATAGGGTTTTCGTCTCCACTTTTGCACATAATCCACAATGTGTTTTCATCACTGGACATTGCAAATCGTTCAATAATTGAATTCGTATATTGGTTTCGAGAAAACACTTTTCCTACTTCTAAGTTTGCGACATAGTTAGCTATTGGTTTAGAAGTGTCTTCTTGTGGACAACAAGGAAATTCACTAGGCGTTTTCCAATTTTGAACTTTTTGAACAGCATTCCGAGTTAGGGAATTGATAAACTCTAATTCTCTTTCAACATTCTCTGTAACTCGACTTGATACGCTTCGATTATAAATCCATTCTCCTAAAGAACCACCTTGCAAGGGTTTGTCACTTTCTGCCCAAGCCAACAATTTTTCTTTACTTGCTTGTGCTTCTTCACGGCTAACAGCACACATCCACTCATAGTTTGGGTCTGGAAAATTGTCCCGAAATTTTGAAGGGTCGGCAAGAAACGCTTCAACACTTCCACAAACAATTTCAATACGTCTTGCTGTGATTGGATTAAGCAATATGTTTTCTAATCGTGTTACCCAACGCAGATTGTCAGGACGGTTATTTTGTTTATTTGTGTCAATATGGTCAACAACGTGCTCTTTTGTTGGTGGCTCTCCGTGAAATGCGGTCGCAACTATTCTGTGAATACGAACCGAAGCAATTTCTAAATAACCTGTCTTGTTGTTTAGTTTGCCAAATGTCCAGTTGTTGTCGGTTGGCCGTGGTCGTTTTTCTTTTAACGAATGACGTAATACTGCTCCATTGTCACGAACAGAGTAATTTTCGCCTTTGTAAGCACATTCAATTTCTTGATTAAAATCTTCAACACCAACACTCATAGTAGCTATTTAATATATCGGGATTACCATTCGTTCTCCTTCCTTTCCCCATTGCACCTGCCATGTTCTACCATCTATTTGGTCAAGCAGAATGAAATTATATATGTTAGTTGTTGGGTAAAGAAAAAACCTGCCAACTCTCTCATCAACTTTATCTACTCTAGAAATATCCGACAGGGTCGTCTCAAATCTATATTCGCTTCCTTTTGTACTCCACTGAACTTGCGACATTTTTCCATTTCGGGTGTCTAATTTGATAAAAGTGTACATGTTTTGTGTAGAAAAGAGCCTGCTAACTGCACTATCTGTAGAAATATTTTGGCGAGGAGCTTCTGATGTACTTTTGAAAAATGAAATTAGTTGCAAATAGTACAAAAAATCAATGTGATAAATTTTGTTTTTCATTTTTATAAACTCCGTTAAGCGTTTCCCATTTTAGTGTAGGGTCTTTTTATGCTGACCGCTAACGTTGACATTGGCGATGGCGGCATTCTGTGTTACGTCTGCCTGGTGCCGCTGCCGATTAAAGATACAAAAGTTCATTATTTATTCTGTTCGGCGTAATTCGTCTGCCGAAACCGAAGCCGATGGCGAACAAAAATAAAGAATATATTCGTCTCCCCGCCATATTGCCAATGCAATGTTAGCTGAGCTTTTCAACTATTGCCCCATAATATCAACCGGTATTTATTATGCCTCTTTCTCTGTAGGATGCCTATTTAATTTCTGATCAGTGGATACTTTTTTTCCATTGCACCTCTAAACTCATAAATATTGCCATATATGCAGATTTACACGTAAGTCTTACTGTTTGAGTTCTCTGCAAATTCTTGTCTTAAATCGGGTGAAAAATTTAAATCAACGACAGTTGTATATAAGTTATATTCATCAATGGTTTGACTAATGAGTACTTTTCAATTTCTTCAGACTTAATTTCTTTATAATTCTTTAATTTGAGTAGTCTTTTGATTTCGCTTCAAACAAGGAGTCTCCGACTAAATGATAATTTCATAACAGTTAGCTTATATTATTTTAAAGTCTTTATTGGCTATTATTCATTTATTAGCTAACTCTTGAATGTTAATTCAAAAGATACTATCATGTAGTCTTTAGCTACAATGCCAAGACGGGTATTCCTGAACAATATCTTGTAAGAGTTAAGTAAATGCTTTGCAGAAGAAGCAAGTACAAATATTTCTGATATCGCATCTCTATACTTGTTAAAAACTTTTCTGATAAAAAGAATTAAAAGTTTAAATGCTCTGCATCTTGATTCCTCGGCAAAACCGCTTTTATCGATTATATGCGATTGACCAAATTTACATACCATTTATTTAAATCTCCATCAAGTTCAAATTCATTGTCAATTATTTATATTCTTCGAAAATCAGCTTTTTAATATCAGGCGGTGGTATCCCTAAACCTTTAGTTTTGGCATAGAAAGGCGAAACTGGTTGTTCAATCTCCGTTCCTTCAAAAGAATCAATTACATTTGTTTGACCTTTTTCTATAAACTCAGTAAAAATGGCTGATTCTATTTTTCCACCATTCATCTGACTGAGCAATCTCTCGTGATTAATAATTCTTTGTTATTTACGAACTTCTTCTTTAGTTTCTTGAAATAATCTGGTTGTCAATCCATTGTCTTTCTCCTTGGTGAGTGGGATTCTTAGATAGTTTTAAAGGCTTCATTGTAATTAAATGAGGCACTATAGAATATTGTCTTATAAATAATAGAGCAATGTATTTACTGATGCTGTATAATTTAATCAATTTAGTCCTCCTAAATCTGCAGACCTGCATATCTTGAATGTCCCCAAGAGTTGCTTCATTTCATAGGGGTCTCTAAAATTGAAGTATAAGCCAAAGACTTCATCCATTGTGTCAGGTAAACTCATATTGCAGTGGGATACTTTGAGTCTGTAACTTTGACTCTTTTTAGACAGTTATAGTGCTTTTTTTGTATAGAAGCAATCCTCCTAAAGCATAATGAAATTCAAGAACCTTTGTCTATCCGTCTTTTGTCTATTTCGCCTTGATTCGTTATTTCAAGAAGTTTTGTTGAATAGTTTGGTTGAATGTAATCTAAGGATTGTGGATATATTGATGACTAAGTATTTTTCCCAGTGATATATTATGTAGTCTTCTCTTTCGTATTTTATTTGCAAGCAGAATATTCTCAAATCCAAACATAAGTTTCTTCTGAAACTTTTGTATTTCAAATTATCCGAGCCAAACGCTACAGCTGTTGATGCTCAAAAAAGTCAATCTTTTATTTTTTTTTGAAATGCAAGGTCACCTCAATTGTTTTATAAACAGGTCATAATAAGTTGGAAGGATAAACTACCTCTTTATTCTGATTGGCCATATGAATATTTTGAACGCTCCATACATAAAATCAGATACCGTTTTTGAAATCTTTTCGTTTTGATTCTTAATTGAAAAGTATAGACATCAGCTATTGCATGCGAAAAAACTCAAATTCATTTGCTTCAGTTTGCCCATTGTATTTCATTTCCAATTGTTAGTATTTCGGCATTGATGTATTTCAATTGGGTATATTAATCGCGCTCGGCGTGTGGACTGAAACCTTTTTACAAAGTAGCTACGCTAATACAATTGTCGAAATAATAAGAATATATAAAAGTACAAATCAAATTATTTAACCCATCAATCTTAATGATGGAGAAGTTTCAGCGTCGAGACTAAAGGAAGATAAGTGAAATCCTTATTGAAAAGTAAAGAAGTTGTTTTCCTTTTCTTTATAAATGAGTCAGCAATTATTTGTGAAGGTATTTTTTCGTCGAGCCGTGAAATCACCTCTAATAAAATTGGATAAGCAATGCTAAAGTACATTTACGCAATAAAGAAGCACAGAATTGAAATGTTGTCCATCTCACTTTATAAATTCGATTAATTTCTTTAGTAGGGTGTCGATAACCTTTGCGCTTGCTCACCGATTTCTGTTACTCAAACGCTTATAAACACTTACAATCGTTTATAAGCGCTTAAAAGCGAATTTACATCTTTTGTGGATTTCATACAGTCGTATTCTTTCAGCGAATAGAACCCAACCGATCCGGTAGCCTATTTCTTCAAACCCGGGAATAAATAAAGTTTGGAGTGGGAAAACCCAATTGGTCAGCCGGCCTGCGCGCTCATAAACCCCTGATTTTCTAACCGAAACCAGACAGGTTTTGATTGTGACGGGCCGGCTTCCGCCGGATTTATTCCAACTCAATTCTTGCCGGACGTCCGAAAAAGATACTGATGGAATCACGGCTGCGTGCGGTGTCGGCTAAGGGCCCCGTTATTATGGTGTACAGCTTAAAAGTGAGGGAATCCGTCGTGCTGAGGTGCACGTCGTGCCCCATTTTCAATATTTCTTCGTACCTGCTCAGCGCTCTTTGCCGTTTGGAAGTTTCTATGATCACCTTGTAGCTGTTGCCGGTTTGGAGGAACGTATTCAAACTATCCGCGCCCGATGCTGAAGAATCGGCATTGGCGGACTTCTGCTCGGGGATCACAGGCCGGATGTTTTCCAGCACATTGGTTGGCTGGCTCTTGTTGAACTGCCATTCCCGGGTGAAATAATAGACTACCCCTCCGAGGATGGTAAGACCTAAAACCAATGCGAAAATGATGAGCGCTCTTCGTAAGGTATTGACAGTGGACTTAGCCCGCTTTTGATAACCGCCCTCAAAAGAGATATCGTCCGGTCGCTCTTCCTTTTTAAAAGTGTATTTCTTGTGATGGGCTTCTTCTGCAGGAGATGCAGCTATTAAGGCATTGCCTTGCACAAAATCATATTCGTTGTGATCATCCAGGAACAAAGTGCCCAGCCCCTCAATGTAAAACTGCTTACTTACATTTAGTAATTGTTTCCCTATATCAAGGTAATCTTCAAGGTCGGATGAAGCGAGAGATTTTAATTTCCCCGTCTGGCCGGCAATAAAGGCAATCAGCCCTGCATCTTCAGGTGTTTTTTTGTCGGGTACAAAATGAATAGCGTTATCAGGAAGCCGGATTTTCCCTTTTTCATGCTCAAAAGGGTTTTCATAAAAATTATCCAATACGAATTCTCCAATCCCCTCCAGTTGCATTTTTTTGTTTTGGAGCAGGTATTGTCCTAATAATTGTGCAATCTTCAAGATCCTGGCCGTTTTAGAGTAAGGAATAATGTGCAAGTACAGAATCACAAGTTACAAAAATATCGGGATTAAAGAATGTCATTTGCGATTTGAAGTGGGACGTGAAAAGGAAAATGGCGTTTCTGTTTTTCACGGGGTTGTTAACCTTCGTATATTTGCCTCCTCAAATCTGTTGTATATGCTGAGTGAAAAAGACAGGGCTTTTATGGAGTATTGGGAACACAATCGCCTTCGGCAGAAAAAGACCCTTTACCAGTTGATGATGGGTTTGCCGCTGGGGCTGGTACTCGCTTTGCCCATCCTTCTGAATTATTTCTCGGGCTGGCACAAAAGAGCCGTTATGGTGGGCAATGCGCAATCCAGCCCCCTGGTGCTGCTTATCGCCGTACTTGCCATAGCCGTTTTCTTCTCCATCTTCAACAAACGGCACAAATGGGAAATGAATGAGCAACATTATCTCGAATTGAAGCGGGAGTCGGAAAAAGACACGGCGGATCATTGAGTGATAATATTTTGGAAATGTTTAAGTTATAGCTGCTAAAGAAAGATAGTATGAGAAAAATGTATGTTTTTAGTGTTATTATTGCCTTTGTTTTTGCCCTGAGTTCCTGTTCAAAAAAAGAAGCGGAGTGCCCCTACCGGGAATCAAATATAGAAGCTCCGGAAAGTGAAACGGCGCTGGTGGAACAATACCTCAGCAACAAAGGAATAACAGCGCAGAAAGATGCCTCCGGCGTATATTACGTAATTGATAATGAAGGGTCGGGTAAAACACCGGATGTTTGTTCGCAGATCACCGTCCATTATACGGGTTCTCTGGTTAATGGCGTAGTTTTTGACGAAACGGAAGGAGATCCTGTTACTTTTTATTTGGGCGGATTGATTACGGGATGGCAGAAAGGGCTTAAATACATTAATGAAGGAGGGCGCATTCAATTGTTTATTCCCCCCAGTCTGGCTTATGGCAATAAAAACCGCACAGATGAAAACGGGAATGTGGTTATTCCTGCCAACTCCATCCTGGTATTTGTTCTCGATCTTGTGGGAGTGGAGTGATTGCATAAAAACCGGCATCAGGGTACCGGAAAGCTATCCGGGGGTTAGATATTCCAACGCCGCTTTCCGGCTCAAAGCCTTTATCTTTATAGGAAATTAATTGACTTGCCCCACGAAGCCATTTCCATTTTTGACATGTTTAAAATAGGCGTCGGTCCGTCCAGCTCTCATACTTTGGGCCCCTGGCGGGCTGCTCAGCTTTTTACGGCCAGGCTGGCTGAATTGAAACTCCTGGGCCAGGTGGCATCGCTGCAGGTGCTGCTGTATGGTTCTTTGGCCAAAACCGGTAAAGGGCACGGTACCGATATCGCCGTGCAACTGGGGCTAAGCGGCCAAGATCCGGAGACTTTTGCCGTGGATCAGATTGATTCCTACATCCATACCATCGCCCTTAAAAATAAAATAAACTTAGGGGGTAGGCGTGAAGTTTCCTTTAACCCTGATGAGGATATTGTATTTCTGATGAAGGAAAGTCTTCCTTTTCACCCCAACGCGCTTACTTTTTCGGCAAGCCTGCTGAACGGGGAAGCGCACAGGGAAACCTATTATTCAATAGGAGGCGGATTTGTAAAGCAGGAAGGAGGGGAGGTAGTGCATCGCGATGAAGTGCAATTGCCCTTTCCTATTAATACGGCTTCCGATCTCCTGCATTGGTGCATGAAGGGACTGAGTATTTACGAGGTGGTGATGGAAAATGAAAATGCCTGGCGACCGGAGGAGGAAACGCGTGGAAGAATCTTGCGGATTTATGAAGTGATAAAGGAATGTGTTTACAGGGGATGCGGGGAAAGCGGTGTGCTGCCGGGTGGATTGAATGTAAAACGCAGAGCCGCTGCTTTAAACAAGCGGCTCTTGCAGGGGAGAACCTACCGGGATTACGCTTCATGGGTGGAAGCTATAAAAGAAGGAGGAGCAGCGTTTAATTATATCCTCGACTGGGTAAGTTGTTGGGCGCTTTCCGTGAACGAGGTGAATGCTTCTTTTGGCAGGGTGGTTACGGCTCCCACCAATGGCGCTGCGGGCGTGATTCCCGCGGTACTACTGTATTTCATTGTTTTTTGTGAGGGCGATTCCGAAGACAATGTCATCCGGTTTATGTTAACGGCTTCGGAGATAGGAAGCCTCTTCAAAAAAGGCGCTACCATTTCGGCGGCTATGGGTGGCTGCCAGGCCGAGATCGGCGTTTCCTCTGCAATGGCTGCTGCTGCGCTGACCGAAGTGATGGGCGGAACCCAGAAACAGGCGCTGATGGCTGCGGAGATAGCCATGGAACATCATCTCGGGTTGACCTGCGACCCGATTAAAGGGCTGGTGCAAATTCCCTGTATTGAAAGAAATACCATGGGCGCCATAAAAGCCATTACGGCTTCCCAACTGGCGCTGCAAAGCACCCCCGATTTCGCAAAGGTTTCTTTGGACGCGGTAATTAAAACCATGTGGAACACGGCTATTGATATGAACCAGAAATATAAAGAAACTTCAGAAGGAGGGCTGGCCATAAACATCCCGCTGGGGTTGAAGGAGTGTTGAAAATCGCTGCGGTCAGCACCCGAAGTATGAGGGTCGGTACCGCAGCGATCTGAGAGCGCCGGCATTCTTTTGAATAAGGCTGAAAATATTTTACTTCTTCGCCGGCTTGTAAATGATCCGGTTAGACAGCGTACCGATAGCGTCTATACGGATGTTTACGATATCGTTTTCATGAAGGGTGAAATCGTTTTCGGGAACCAGGCAGGTACCGGTCATTAAGAAGCAACCATGCGGAAAATCCGTTGCCCTGAATAGAAATTCAGCCAGTTCCGGAAGCGTCCTTTTCATCATGTTGATGCTGATGGTTCCTTCGAACACCGGTTCATCGCTGCGGAGGATACTCATGCTGATGGAAGTAGCAGGATCAATGGGATTTTTTGGGATATAGAGGCAGGGCCCCAGGGCGGCGCTTCTTTCATAGGTTTTTGCCTGGGGGAGATATAACGGGTTTTCACCTTCGATACTTCTTGAGCTCATATCATTGCCTGCGGTATAGGCCTGGATGTTGCCGGCGCTGTTGATGTATAAAGTAAGTTCGGGCTCCGGTACGTTCCAGGTGGAGTCCCGGCGGATATACAAGTCTTCCGCATGTCCGGCTACCCGGTGCGGAAGCGATTTAAAGAACAGTTCGGGACGTTCCGCTACATATACTTTATCGTAAAAAGTGGCGCCGCCCGATTCTTTCGACTCTTCCATCCTGGCATCGCGGCTACGCATATATGTTACGCCTGCCGCCCATACTTCCTGGTTGCCGATAGGCGCCAGCGCCGGATCGTTTTTAAACGCTGCCGCTTCGTTCTCTGACAATCTCGAAAAGTTCGGAAGCGATTGCAAGAGGTGTTCATAAAGACCATCCCTGTTTATTAAAGCGTCAAAATCTGCATTGGTATTGTAATATGCTCCTTCGTGTTCCAGTATGTTTCCTTTCCGTGTTTTGTAAAGTTTCATCCGTATTTTTTTTATATTATTTTAAAATCATCCGGTTGTCAGGGTGTTCATTTTTCTTTGGATCAGGGCATCTTAGCCTGGTCCAGATCCACTCCCAGCAGGTTTTGCGCCAACGATTTCAAGGCCGCATAATCGCCTTCAAAATGACAGGTGGCCTGGCGGTAAACCTGGGTTTCTCCGGGCTGCAGGGCTTTTGCCGCGGAAGAGGATTCCAGTTCGTAAAAAGGACCTAACTGGGAGCCGTCTTCGAGGGGTCCGTCGTTATAAGCGTTTACAACATCTCCTTTATACGGCTCCTTTTGAAGTTCCCATTTGGCATTTACATAATCTCCTTCGGGATCAATGTCAAAGAAGATAATGGTGAGCATGTTTCTTTTGAAATCAAAACTGGCTGCCAGCGGTTTGGCGATAACAGGCGACAAGCCCAGTTTGCTGCGATGTTTTCCGTCGCATTTCAACAACAATACGCTGTCTTTCGCGATCAGGCGATCTGCCGGTATCTTCCCAAAATAATTGTCGGTAATATAATTCCTCAGATGGGGTTGCTGATGAAAAGGAATGATGGCCACGGTTTCATCTGACGGGGTAAACATGCCCAGCAGCCAGATGGAGATTAACCCGTTTTCTTTGGTCCAGGAATTTTCTCCCGTGTTTTTTATAATGTTTTCAGATTCGTAAGCCACCCATTTCACCCCATCCGGAATCGTTGTATTTTGTAAACGCCGGTTTACATCGTCTTTGGTCAGCAGCCTGATATTCCGGTTGATGAACATATTGAATTCCGTTCCACTGTAATTTGTGAGCGTGGCTGCTTGTGAAAACTCTACACTGGTACTGTCCGAATGGGTTACCTGGTAGGGAACGGTATCTATAACGGGGGGCACCTGCCAGTGCCGGATATTGAAGGAGTCTCCTTTTTTAAAATAAAAAGAATATTGCCCGCCTTCGGGGCCTATCCAGAAACGTTCTTCACCTCCCACCGGGTTGAACTGTTGTTTCAATTGCCCTGAGGCGATCAGGTCGTAGTTGATCCAGCCCGCACTGTTGCCGGTGTCGCCGTTGGTGCTGCTGGTCATCACCCGTCCCTGGTAGTTGGCCGAAACCAATATCCTGGCTCCGTCTTCGTTCCATAATTCAATAGGATGATCCAGATGTTTTTTTAAAAAAGCAACATCATATCCGTAACTGCCTTTTTGAAATTCCGGAGATGCCGGAGTGTCGGGTGATTGAGGAGCATTACAAGCCATTGCCAAAAGGATTAATAATGATACACCTGACAGAGAAGAAAAACGCTTGTTCATACTATAACTATATTTTTTTCAGATACAGGATGTTAAGGTAGCGAAGTTTGAAAGCATGAAAAAAGGGAAATTTAGTTTTTTGGAAACTCATTCCTCGAAATACGTTCGCTGAACCCGTTGGGAGATGCCTGTCATAATTTCGTAAGGGATGGTTTTTGCCCAGAGTGCAAGTTGCGTTACCGGTAGTTCCTCCCCAAAAATGATCACTTCATCTTCTTCTTTTACGCCGGGAATGCCGGTAATATCAATCATGGTCATATCCATTGCTATACTTCCCACTACCGGCGCCATGCGGCCGTTCACCATTACCTTTCCCACGCCATTGCTTAAGTTACGCCGGTAGCCATCGGCGTAACCCAGGCGAATGGTGGCGATCCGGCTTTCTTTGTTAATCATGCCCCTGCGATTGTAGCCAACCGTTTCACCCGCTTTTAAAGTTTTGATCTGCGCAATAGTGGTTTTTAATGTTGCCGCCTCTCTGAGGTCAAGCTTTCCCGAGGCGCTGCTGTCAACGCCGTATAATCCTATGCCAAGGCGTACCATATCAAAATGTAAACCGGGGTGGCGGATGATCGCCGCCGAATTGGCAAGATGACGGATAAAGGGATAATTTAATGCGGATTGCAAAGCAGAACAGGCTTCCAGGTATCGTTCGGCCTGGATCCGGGTGAAATCATCCAGCGCGGGGTCTTCGCTCCCCGCGAGATGGCTGAATACGGATTGAATGACCATCAGGTTGTTTTCAGACAGTTGTTGGGCAAGAGCGGCTATTTCACCCAATTCAAATCCCAGCCTGTGCATCCCCGTGTCTATCTTCAGGTGCACGGGGTAGTGCTGCAAGCCCTGTTGCTGCAAAAAGGTTTTGAAGGAAGACAACAGGCTGAAAGAGAAAAGCTCGGGCTCCAGGTTGTATTCCGTGATAGCAGGGTAGCCTCTTTCTTCGGGGTTCATCACCATAATAGGAAGGCTGATACCGGCTTTCCGTAGTTCCACCCCCTCATCTGCATACGCCACCGCCAGGTAATCCACCCCGTGGAACTGCAGGATATTCGCTATTTCAAAACTTCCGCTGCCATAGGAAAAAGCTTTTACCATGGCCATTATTTTGGTGGAAGGACCCAACCGTTGCTGGTATTGTTTGAGATTGTGAATGAGGGCAGATAAATTGACCTCCAGGGCCGTTTGGTGGGCTTTTTGTTCCAGCAGGGCGCTGATGCGTTCGAAGCCGAAAGACCGGGCGCCCTTTACCAGAATGGTTTCATTGTGAAAACCGCTGCTGCGGAATTGCTGCAGGAAATCTTCCGTGGAAGGGAAAAAAGCTGTATCCGCACAGGCCTGGCGAAACAGGGGTTGGCGCTGCAGTATCTCAGGTCCGATGCCAATAAAACGGTCTGTTTTCTTTTGCTGCAGGGCATTGGCTATTTCACGGTAGAGCTGGTCTTTTGGTAATCCTGTTTCATAAACATCGGAGAGGATTACAGTGTGCCGGCTGTGTTGCTGCTGTTGCTGAAGAAAATCAAGCGCAATGCTCAGCGAACTGAGGTCGGCAATATAACTGTCGTTGATCACCGAGCAATGGTTGATGCCGGTTTTCATTTCAAGGCGCATACTCACGGGCTTCAGCCGGCGGATCCTTTCGGCGATAACAGGAGCGGGAAGCCCGAGACGCCATAAAATACAGCAACAAGTGATGGCATTTTCAATGGCGGCCTTATCCGTAAAAGGCAATTCAA
Organism: Chitinophagaceae bacterium; assembly: GCA_023957125.1. Classification (GTDB taxonomy): domain Bacteria; phylum Bacteroidota; class Bacteroidia; order Chitinophagales; family Chitinophagaceae; genus Agriterribacter. The sequence goes on along the minus strand of JAMLHL010000001.1, from coordinate 310,497 downwards.
CACGGATTCGTTCTTTTACCCCTTCTTCTGCCGCGCCTTTAGTGGTTCTCTCCGCCGGTTGGCCATCGCCGGGTGGCGCTACAACCTCTATCTGTATAATGGTTGTTTCTTTCTTTTTTTCTATACCCGTTATCCGCACTTCGTTGTTTTCCGCTTCCCCAAAAAACAGGCAGGGCAATCCTGCACGAAGGATCAGGCTTTTTACTCTTTCATCATCCCCGTTGGCAACCATCCACTCCACGTTTTCAAACAATTTGAGTTTCTCTTCTATCTTCTGCCCGAGGGTTTCAAAATTCTCACTGTGTGCCTCGCCGATATGGGTAAGCGCCCCGATGGTAGGGCGGATAATATTTTGAAGCGCCTGCATCTCTCCCGGTTCCGAAATGCCGGCTTCAAATATCCCGAGTGTGTGGGTGGCGTTCATCTGCCAAACGCTGAGCGGTACCCCAATCTGGGAATTGTAACTTTTGGGACTTCTTACGATGTTGTATTCTTTTTCCAGCAGCATGTTCAGCCATTCTTTTACGATGGTTTTACCATTGCTTCCGGTGATGCCGATTACGGGGATGTGGAACCCCGAGCGATGAAAGGCAGCCAGTTGTTGTAAAGCCGCCCGCACATTGCCAACGAAAATAAAATTACCTTCAGGAAAGTTGGTGGTATCAAAAGATGGAAGCGTTACAAAATTTCTGACTCCGCGTGCATATAATTCCGGAATGAAATGTTGTCCGCTGCGCCGGGGACCTGCTAATGCAAAGAACAGAGAGGAACCTGCATGTACTATTTTCCGGCTGTCAATTAACAAATACCGGATCACCGTGTCGTGGTTATTTTTTCCCTGCAGTTCGCCCCCGACAATGATTGAAATATCTCGGATAGTGTAATTCCCCGTCATGCAATAAGGGTTTTAGAGCGCTTCAGTTGTTCTCTTTTTTCTGCGGTCATGAAAAATAGAATATATAATGGACGCCAGCAAACAAAGTACGATGACAGACAGTGAAAGATAGATCGAAATATGAATATTGAAAATTTCGATCAGCATTTTCACCCCGATGAAACACAATACCGCGGCTATGCCCTGTTGCAGGAAGTTGAACCTGTTGACGGCTCCTTTCAGCAGGAAAAACAGGGATCGCAGGCCTAAAAGCGCGAAAATATTGGAAGAATAGATCACCAGGATATCGTCAGGCGAAAAAGGTATATCGGCTTGTTCGCGAACGATGGATACTACGGTTGGGATGGAATCGAGGGCAAATACAATATCAATGGCGGCCAGCATAAAAACAACAATGGACAGCGTGGTGAAATATATTTTTCCATTGCGGTTGATGATGTACCTGCCATTGGGTTCAATGGTTGTCAGCCGGAAGTATTTCCGGATGATCCGGTACAATTTTGATTCCCGGGGGTTAAATGCTTCTTCCTCTTTTTTATAAAACAGCTTAATGCCGGTATAGATAAGGAAGACGCCAAAAATATAAAGTATCCAGTGGAATCGTTCAATCAGCCCGATCCCCGCGGCTATGAAGGCCATCCGGAAAATAATCGCCAGCAGGATACCGATCAGCAAAGCCCTGCCTGTTTCGGATTCCTGTATTTTAAATGAAGTGAAAATGAGGATGAAAACAAAAATATTGTCAATACTTAACGACCATTCGATCAGGTAAGCGGTGAAGAATTTGGTAGCGATCTTTGAGCCTTCTTCAAAAAAAAGGAAGACGCAAAATAAAACAGATAAACCTACCCAGAAGATGGTTTGAAAAAGAGCTCTTTTGATGGAAATGGTAGTATGTTTTTTACTCAGCAGCCCCAGATCAAAGATCAGCGCCAACAGCAGCACGATCCCGAAGGTGAGATATGATATTTGTGTAGGAGTCATTCAGCCCGGTAATTTCGTTCAAAGATAAGCGGCTATTTTCGATGCCGGTAAATTTGTTGAAGAATAGCGCCCTTCTATACATCAGGGCAGGCCCTTTTCTTCGACAAGCTCAGGGCAGGCCCCTGTGTTTGTCAACACATTTCCACCCCTCCATTAGCCGGGGAGACATTCCCACATTCTCACATTTCCATATTTTCACATTCTCACATTTCCACATTTTCACAAAGCTGCGGTGCCGACCCTCGTGCCCCGGGTGCTGACCGTAGCTATCGGCAGATTTTATTTCCCTTATTGCAGGCTTTCGGCTATTTTTGCCCGTCTATAAATGAATGATTCAAATGGTTGATGTATTATTAGGACTTCAGTGGGGCGATGAGGGGAAAGGAAAGATCGTGGATTATTTTGCCCCTTCTTATGATGTAATTGCACGTTTCCAGGGAGGTCCTAATGCGGGACATACCCTTTATGTAAAAGATAAGAAAATTGTATTACACCAAATCCCTTCCGGAATTTTTCACGATCATACCCTTAACCTCATCGGGAGCGGGGTGGTGCTGGACCCGGTGATATTTAAGAAGGAATGTGAAACCGTGGCTGCTTTTGGCGTGGACTATAAAAAAAACCTGTATATCTCGGAAAGAACAAACCTGATCCTTCCTACCCACCGGGCGCTTGATAAAGCATCTGAAGCGCTGAAGGGGAATGATAAGATCGGTTCAACACTTAAAGGGATCGGCCCGGCTTATATGGACAAAACCGGCAGGAATGCTTTACGCGTTGGCGATATTCTCGACAAAAATTTTATTTCCCAATATATCAGGTTGCGGCTTAAGCATCAGAAATTGCTGGATAGTATGCAGTTTCATGAAGACATATCCGCCTGGGAAGATGAATTTTTTGAAGGGATTGAATTTATGCGGCAGTTTAAGATCATTAATGGAGAATATTTTATTAATGAAAGGATCGGCGAAGGTAAAACCGTGCTGGCGGAAGGCGCGCAGGGAAGCATGCTGGATGTGGATTTCGGTACTTTTCCTTTTGTAACCTCGTCCAACACCATCTCGGCGGGCGTATGCACCGGGCTTGGCGTTGCCCCGCAAAAGATCAGGGAAGTGATTGGTGTAACCAAGGCCTATTGTACGCGGGTGGGGAGCGGACCTTTTCCTACGGAATTGCACGATGAGGTGGGAGAAGAATTGCGCAAAACAGGAAATGAATTTGGCGCTACAACGGGCCGTCCCCGCCGGTGCGGCTGGATTGACCTGGTGGCGCTGAAGTTTGCCTGTATGGTGAACGGCGTTACCCAACTGGTAATGACCAAAGCCGATGTGCTGGATGCTTTTCCGGAACTGAAAGTGTGCGAAGCTTATGAGATTGACGGTAATATTGAAAAGCAGGTGCCTTATCAAATGACAAAACTGGCTATTGCACCTGTTTACACCTCGTTTAAAGGATGGAATAAGGATATAACGCGGATATCTTCTTTTGATGCGGTTCCGGAAGCGATGAAGACCTATATCGGGCATATTAATAATTACCTGGGTGTGGAAGTAAAATATATTTCCAACGGCGCCGGCAGAGAGCAGATCATCTCTGTAATATAATTATTAGTAATATTGTATTACAATAAAAATTATTTTTGAAATTATTTGGCTATCTCAAAATCTCGTAGAAATTTTACGTTGTTAATTTAGTCAAGCTATGGCAAAATCTGAAAGAGGTAAAAAAAATGCAGGTGGGAAACCTTCCGCTGATGGCGGAAAAGAAAGGCCTTTGAAACCATCGTCCAAATCAAAAAGAAAAGAAGAAGAGGATGAGGAGGATGAGGATCTGGAATTTGAAGAGCGTTCCTCTGCAAAGGGAAAAAAGTCTGCACCGGATTCAAAATCCTCCAAGTATGAAGAGGAGGATGATGATGATGAAAATGATGTAGAAGAGGAAAAAGATGATTGGGAACAAACGGAGGAAGAAGATGATTGGGATCCCGATTTTGATGAATTTGATATTCCTAAATCAAAGACAAAAAAAACAGGTGGTAAAAAAGGACGGGATGATGACGATGATTTAGGTTTAGATGATGAGTTCAGGAATATGGGACTTTTTGATGACGCCGGCGGCGGATTTGACGACGACGATGATGATTTTTAACCATAAACGGTGAAAAGAACATTTCGTTCCTTCCCGGTAGATGATTTTATACAGATTAAAGAGCGAATGCTGAACTGGGCCGACCGGTTTGGCATTTGTTGTTTTTTAGACAACCACCTATACCCCGGGCGGGCGGGCGGTTTTGAATGCATGCTGGCAGTGAATGCGGAAGCAATGCTTCAAACGACATCCGGTAGGGCATTTGAGCAACTACAGGCATTTGTTGATGAAAATAACGATTGGTGTTTTGGACACATAGGATACGACCTGAAGAATGAGACCGAAGACCTGCATTCCTGCAATGCCGATTTCGTAGGGTTTGACGACCTGGTTTTTTTTGTTCCTGAAATCATTTTGGTACTCCGACGGCAGGAGTTACTGGTGGGTGTTAAAAACCGGCAACATGAGGCCATTGCCGGCGCCGTTTTCGATGGTACAAGCATAGCTTCTTCCGTATCCCCACCGGTTAATATAAGAAGCCGGTTTACGAAAGAGGCCTATGTCAAAACTGTCCGTGAATTACAACAGCACATTTTACGGGGCGATTGCTATGAAATTAATTTTTGCCAGGAATTTTATAATGAGGATGCGGTTATCAATCCCCTGCGGGTATATAAAAGCTTAAGCGGCGAATCGCCCAATCCTTTTTCCTGCTATTACCGGGTTCACGACAGGTACCTCCTTTGCGCCAGTCCCGAACGTTTCCTGTGCAAGCGTGGGAGCAGGCTTTTCTCACAACCCATAAAGGGTACAGCGGGGAGGGGTAGGGACGCTGAAACGGATGCCTGTAATAAAGCCGCTTTGATACAGAGCGCCAAAGAACGGTCAGAAAATATTATGGTGGTGGACCTGGTGCGGAACGACCTGGCAAAGGTCTGTAGGAAAGGTAGTGTGCGGGTGGAAGAATTGATGGGTATTTATACCTTCCCGCAGGTGTTTCAAATGATCTCTACAATAGCCGGGGAAGTGGAGAATGAAACGAAGATAACGGATATATTGAGGGCGGCTTTTCCTATGGGCAGCATGACGGGCGCCCCCAAAAAACGGGTAATGCAGTTGATCGAACAATATGAGCAAACCAAAAGAGGTTTGTTTTCGGGTGCCGTGGGCTATATTTCACCGGACAAAGACATGGATTTTAATGTAGTGATCAGGAGCCTGTTGTATAATGCCGCAAACCGCTATCTTTCTTTTCAAACCGGGTCGGCGATCACTTATTATAGCCGGGCCGAAGATGAATATGAAGAGTGCCTGTTGAAAGCAGCGGCTATAAAAAAAGCGTTGAACGGGTGATCCAACGCTTTTCTTCAGGAAACGTCTTTTTATTTTCTTTTTATATTTTTTTGTTGACCGGCCGTGGAAACAATGGCACTGGTAGTAGGGAGACTGATGGCTTCAGGATAGTGATTCCTGTCACCGCTGAAAACGGTACTGTTGTTTTTCAGCAGCAGATCTACCGATTCCCTGAGGATATCCTGTCGTTTTTTGTTAAATTCCTTCATCTTATCTTCCGGAAGTGTCAGGTCATATCCCCGGCTTGCTACTTCCTCCTCAAAACCCGGATTATATTGATTGAATTCGGCTATGTCCATATTCAGTTTCCGGGAGATAACAATGGCGTTATATTTTCCCGAAATGTGAAGTACGCTCAGGTTGTTGAGATATTTTGCCACCAGTTTTTCCATGTCTATCAGGGGAAATGCTTCTTCCTGTTGTTTTTCCAGTATATATCTGGCAGCAATAAACTTTTTAACGTGCCCCTTCGATTCTGCCGGCAGAAAATATTGAAGTTTCCAGAAATCCCTGCTCTTGCTTTGCCTGATCGCGGATTCCACCCTGGAAGCCCCGGCGTTGTAGGCGGCGATCACCAGCAACCAGTCGTCAAACTGGCGATGTAAAACCTTAAGATACTTTGCGGCGGCATGGGTGCTTTTAACAAGGTCGCGCCGGTCGTCCCGATGCTGATTGATCGTTAAGCCCATCAGCCTGCCGGTGACAGGCATAAACTGCCAGGGTCCTACGGCTCCCTTCCTGGAAACAGCGCTGCTTTTAAGTTCCGACTCAATGAATGCCAGGTATTTTAAATCAGCCGGGAGTTCGTAATGATCCAGTATCTTTTCAATGGTTTCCAGTTGTCGCTGATATTTTGAGGCTATCAGCTCCAGCCGTTTTTCATGTTTTTTCTGATATACTGTTACAAAAGAAACCGCCAACGGGTGCAATGTCCGGTCGGTATGCAGGGCGCTTATTAAAGTCTTCGAAAGATCAGGTATTGCCGGGTCTGCTTTTTTTGTTGATTCAGGAATGCTCGCTTCATCATCATCTTTCCCGGTATTGATCGTGGAAGTTGCTACCTCCGTTGCAGCAATACTGGTATCGTTGTTTAATGACTCAGATTTAACCGGTAATTCGTTCGCCCGAAGCGAAACAGAAATTAAAAGAACGATAAAAAAATAACCAAAACCTTTAAAAAACATCTTCATATAACTCAATTTTTTGGTTTCCCCCCGACAAACAAATACTGTTCCAAAAAAGGGGGTTACAAAATAATTGGTTGATTCACAGGGGATTAAAAAGTCCTAAAGAATTGCAAAACTTAGCTGAGGAATTGGAGTAGTATTCGGCAAAAATAATTTTTCATTTTGGAACCGCATAGCATAAAGCTAAAACTATGCCATGATTTATGTTAAATAGTAAAAATTCAACCTGAAATTGTGTCATTTTGACGTAAAAAAATAATCAAATTAATATTAAATAATATGTTATGTAATTTTGACGCATTATTTGTAACAAATCATCTGCAAGAATCTTGTTATTGGGTATCGGCCGTGCATTTTCAGATTTCCGCGGCGATATAGAACTTACTATGCGGAGCTAAAATTGTTTGGGATACGCCTGGTATCGCATATGATTGGGGTATCTTCATAGCTGAAATTAATGCACGATATTTTTCAGATAGCTCCGCAAGAAAAATTATTCTAAACCGCGTTTTTATTTACCTTTGCCGACCGCTGACGAAAGGAGATTTGGCGTAGATAACCATACCGGAAGTTCTTTTTAAAATAGATTTTTTTTCTTCCTCGATGATGGAAGAAAGCAGGACCCTTAGCTCAGGTGGTTAGAGCATCTGACTCATAATCAGAGGGTCGCTGGTTCGAGCCCAGCAGGGTCCACAAAAGCTGCAATCACACGGGGGCTTTTTATTGTAACTGGTGACTACAGTTCTCTTTTTACCTGTTTATTTGCCGTTTTCAGATTGGAAAAATGTCTTTTAAATTTGCCCCCTTTAACCTTTTATTAACCTGTTGCAGGATACATTTGTCAATCAAATTAATATATGAAGCGTTTCTTATTGGTCTTTTCATTATTAGCCTGTAGTAATTTTTTATTAGCTCAAACCGACACAGAAACTTCCCCGGGTACCGCCGAAGTGAAACACAGCCAGCTTTCAGGCCGCGCTGCAGATCATTTTATGCTGCAATTGGGTTATAATGGCTGGGCCAGCGCCCCGGATTCTTTTAGAACCGGGGGGTTGAACAGAACCTTTAATATGTATTTTATGTTTGATTTCCCTTTTAAATCGGATTCGAGGTTCAGCGCGGCTATCGGTGCAGGAATAGGAACAGACAATATGTTCTTTAAGAAAACTTCTGTTGACCTGAGAAAATATCCCTTAAATTTTGTGCACGATACCGTTAGTACCTATAAGAAATATAAAATAGCTACGGGCTATCTCGAGGTTCCCGTTGAACTTAGGTTTGCCAGTAACCCAATTCATTTTAACAAGTCGTTTAAGGTGGCACTGGGTATGAAAGTAGGTACTATGGTGGATGCCCATACAAAGGCAAAGATTTCAAAGGATCGCGAAGGATATGGAGGATATACACAAAAGATCAGGGATAAAAGAAATTTTAATACTACCCGTCTGGCTGCCACTCTCCGGGTGGGTTATGGCGTATTTTCAATTTTCGGAACCTACCAGCTTAATGAATTTATCCGGGAAGGGGCCGGGCCGAATGTGAAACCCTACAGCATAGGATTAACCATCAGTGGTTTATAAGAAGTCTTCCCGGGCATCCCGGGTATGGGTGCATTCAAATGGCATTATTGGAATTAACTTCGCACTGGTTTATTGTAAGTTATTTATGACAAATCGCGGTTGAAGAAAAACTTTGGTTTGATATACTAAAGTGCCCGTTTTTTATGGCGCCCGGGTTATTTTTGCAGTTCTAAAACTGGTACGGATTGATAGAAAAAAAGAATATTTTTTTAGAGCAGGAAAATGCGGTGTTGGTGGGGTTGGTGTATGCGCTCCAAACAGAGCATCAACTGAAGGAATACCTCGATGAACTGGCTTTTTTGGCCGAAACGGCCGGCGCGAAGGCTGTAAGGAAATTTTATCAGAAACTGCCTCACCCGGATACCAGGACCTTTATTGGCAAAGGGAAACTGGAGGAGATCAAACGTTATATTGAGCACCATGGAAATATCCAGGTAGCAATTTTTGACGATGAGCTCACAGGGGCCCAGATCTCCAATATTGAAAAGGTATTGGGTATAAAAGTCATAGATCGCAGCGATCTCATCCTTGATATTTTTGCCGGTCGTGCAAAAACAGCGCAGGCAAAGACACAGGTAGAGTTAGCGCAATACCAATACCTGTTGCCCCGGCTCAGAGGTATGTGGAAGCACCTCGAACGTTTGGGTGGCGGCATTGGAACCAGGGGGCCGGGAGAAACGGAAATTGAAACGGATCGCCGGATCGTAAGGGATAAAATTTCATTATTGCGAAAAAGACTGGCGGAAATAGATAAGCAGGCTTCTACGCAGCGCAAGGACCGTGGAGAATTCATACGGGTTACTTTAGTGGGCTATACCAATGTAGGTAAGTCAACGATTATGAATGTGTTAAGTAAGAGTGAAGTATTTGCTGAAAACAAGCTGTTTGCTACCCTGGATACCACTACCCGTAAAGTGGTTTTGGAAAACACCCCCTTCCTGCTCAGCGACACCGTAGGTTTTATCCGGAAGCTGCCGCATCATTTGGTGGAAAGCTTCAAAAGCACGCTGGATGAAGTTAAGGAGAGTGATATTTTATTGCATGTGGTGGATATTTCCCACCCGCAGTATGAAGACCAGATGAAAGTGGTGAACAAAACATTATTGGAGCTGGGCTGTCACGAAAAACCGGTGATCACTGTTTTTAACAAGATGGATCTGTATGTAAAAAATACTTTTGATGAATGGCTGGAAGAGGCTGCTAAACTTCAGCTTTTGGCGGAGATGAAACAGAGATGGTTGAACGACACCGGGGGAAATTGTATTTTTATTTCGGCTACCGGTAAGCAAAATATAGACGAATTGCGGAAGTTCCTGCTGGAAAAAATAAGGGAATTATATAAAATAAGGTACCCTTATAAAACTGATTTTTTCCAGGTGCCCTGAGGGTAATTGAAGAAAAGGGTCAGGGGTAAAGTACAGGTGAACCCCGGTAAATTTGCCGGTATCATTTTCTTCTTCTTATATTCCTGTAATCATCATAACATTCCAGGATATAGAGTCCTAATTCGGCGTCATTCATCAAAACAACGTATTCATATTCTGGTCTGTAATATTTCATAAAACTTTCTAATTCTTCCCCCTCAAGAAAGGTGAGTTTTTTGACAAACAGCTTGCTGAAACGATGGTCAATATATTTATCTTTTTCTTCCCTGATCAGCCATCCCTGTAAAAATTTCATGTTTCTGTTACGGCGGAAGCGAAATACATTTACCAGTTCGTCAAGATCAACTCCCACACCGCCATAAGGATAGTTGGGAGAGAGGGTAGATAAACGTAAACCGGGTTTCCGGTAATTGAACGCTTTTTCATATTCTCTCCGGTTTTGAAGAGAGTCGAAATGGTAACTGGGCTTTCTTACCGTGACGCCCGGCAATTCAACCGCGGATAATTGTATGGAGATATCAAACGCAGCCGGGTTTTGAACCGTTTTTACCGGGTATTTGGGAGTGGCTTTTCCCAGGTAGGAAAACCAAATGGTGTCGGTTGAACGCACCCTTATCCTGTAAAATCCCAGAGAGTCCGTTTGGGTACCCGTTCCGGCCGAACTGAGTACGCTCACGCCGGGCAACGGAATTTTTTGGGTAATATCATATATCGTCCCCTGTACTTCCTGTGCCTGTGCCAACGATGCAGATACCAAAGAAATGCTGGAGATTACAAGCAGGCAGGCGCAGAACCGCAGATTACGACAATGTCTTTTCCAATATGCCCTTCCATCTTTCATATATATTCAGGTATGCTTTTTGGCTGACGCCGGGTTCTGCAAACACAACGGGCTTCTGATTACGAAAAGCCTCGCGGGAACCGGCATAGAAACCGGCTCCAATACCGGCGCCTATAGCTGCCCCTGCAGCGCCGTCGTTTTCATACAGTTCCACAGGCGTATTGGTAAAGTTGACGAAAAGCTCCGTAAACAATTCACTTAAAAACAGGTTGGCTTTTCCTGCCCGGATAACGGCAGGGCGTACCCCGTTTTCTTTCAGGATATCCAATCCATAACGAAAAGCGCAGGCGATGCCTTCCTGGGTGGCCCTGAACAGATGAGCGGGCTGGTGGGTGGTTAGTTGCAGGTTATGGATCTGGGCGCCCATCAGCCGGTTGTTGAGCATCCGCTCGGCGCCGTTGCCGAAGGGCGTTACGGTTAAGCCTTCGCTTCCCAAAGGAATGCCGGCTGCCTGTTGATTCATTTGTGCATAAGTAAACTGCCCGCCCGCCATGTCTTTGATCCACCGGTTCATGATACCGGTACCGTTAATGCACAACAATACCCCCACGCTTTTTTTTTGCGCACTGTGGTTAACGTGGGCGAAGCTGTTTACCCTTGATTGCGGGTCACCCGTCAGTTGATCGCTGACCGCATAAATAACCCCTGAGGTACCGGCGGTGGCGGCAATCTCACCCGGCTGCATCACGTTCAGGGAAAGGGCATTATTGGGCTGATCCCCTGCTTTGTAGGCTACCGGGATCCCCGGTTTAATACCCATGGCGTTTGCGGCCGCGGAACTGACCCGCCCGTGTATGGAAAATACCGGCTGTATCCCGGGTATCAGGCTTTCGGGGATACCATAATAGTCCATAACCGGTTGCGCTATTGTCTCCGACTTGAAATCCCATAAAATTCCTTCCGAGAGGGCGGCGGGAGAAGTGGTTATTTCTCCCGTAAGTTTCATGGCAATATAATCTCCCGGCAACATTATCTTATCGGCTTTTTCAAAAACAGCAGGTTCGTGTTCTTTTACCCATGCCAGCTTGGAAGCAGTAAAATTGCCCGGCGAATTTAAAAGATGGCTCTGGCAATAAGAAGTACCCAATGCTTCAAATGCTTTGTTGCCGGTTTCCACCGCCCGACTGTCGCACCAGATAATAGAGGAACGTAAAACTTTTTGATTTTTGTCGGTAATTACCAAACCGTGCATCTGGTAAGCAATACCGATGGCCCCAATATCATGAAGATCAAACCGGTTAGAGGCTTTGAGTTTTTGCATAGCCGAGCAGGTATATTGCCACCAGCTTTCAGGGTCCTGTTCGGCCCATCCGGGATGGAGTGAAACAATTGCGGCCTCTGCCTCGGGAAATTGTGCTGATGCAATGAACTTCGTATCCGCTGCATTCACTACCGATACTTTCACGGCAGACGTACCTATATCAATACCAAGCAATAGCATAATGAGATTTTCAGGGTGTATCTAAATGGCGAAACAAGATACAGCAATACTTAGGTTCTTAGTATGTATTTTTCTATTCTTTCACAACGGATTCCCATATCGCCGTAAGTTCTTTCGTGTAAAAATAAAAAAGGCCAGCTCTAGAAAGAGCCAGCCGTTGCTAACCTATGAAAAACACCAAGTTAAAATTAGGTAATTATTCTGTATTTAAAAAATCATTTGTGTTTATTTCTGATGCGGAACTTCATTTTGCCTCATTTTGCCCCTTTGTTGCATCTCTCTTCTCACGATCGCCTTAAAATTGTCTTCCGTCCGGAATACCTGCGCTCCCCGTTCCGTATCTAAAACATTCCCGAAATCCTTCCGGTATTTTTTTCTAAGATCTAATATTCTTTGTTGTCTTTCAAGCTCATCGGAAATGCTCCCATCCCTAACCGTGCGTTTTAACTCCTGTCGGTATTGATTGAACAAAGGCCAGAATTTTTCCGCTTCATTAGGAGAGAGCCTCAATTGCCTGGTGAAATACCCAATCTCAAGCATTTTTATTTTTTCTCTGCCGTTTTCGGGCTTTACAAGCTGCTGAGCATTGGTTAGCAAGGTTGCAAATGTAATCAATCCAAAAAGTAAAAAAATCTTTTTCACGAAAAAATATTTTAAATTTTATGCTTCCAATAGAATTATTTTAATAAAATATATTTTTTAAAGAATAATATTTATAATAATTAATAATAACTTTCATATTATTCAACAGGTCATGAAAGGGGATCACAGGGATGGATTGCCCGTGAGTTCTTCTTCATAATTCTGAAGCACATCATAACCAATATCCTTAAGCATACTTTTTATTGCCGCATCGTCCATCGCAAAAAAGCCGGTATCGTCAAATTCACTATCCGAATTTTCGGAAACCCATTCAGAACTTTCGGATACCGAGGAAAGGTAATTTGCCAGGTCCAGGTCGGGAATAGCCGGCAAGCCGGCCGATATGAACGCCATGTCGCCCTTATCGGACATACCGCCGTCCATTTCTTTGCCCTGCTGTTTATTAAATAAAAACAGGGACCCGGTTGCTATTAGTCCGGTTACCAATGCCGCGGCCGCGTACCTGGTCCATAGCCCCCTGTTTTTTCTATTAAGGTGAATGACGGGTACTTCTGCGGCGTTGTCATGAAGCTGGGCTGTAATGGACTGCGGCAGGTTGTTAAAATAATCAACGGGGACGGCGAGGGTTGGCCTGTCTCTCAGTGACGCAAGGAGTGGCGATATTTGCCCGATCTCTTCTCCTGCTGCTGCTTCAATCTCTTCCGCTTTCAGCCGGCTCATTACCTTAGCCGGTAGTTCTTCAAAAAAGCCGGGCGGTGTGCGGAAGATGTTTGCGTTGCTGATGCCAGACACTACGGGACTCAGGTCCGTCAGCTCGTTTTCTATAGCTGAATTGCGTTTCATCGCCAAGATTTAACTTTCATTAAATGTTAAGACTACGTTATAGGCAGAAAGTTTAATGATTCAGTATAAAGTCTTCAATTTTTTTTACTGCGTGATGATAACTGGCTTTTAAAGCGCCTTCTGAAGTATTCAGTACCCGGCTCATTTGCTCGTAAGGCATTTCATCGTAATAACGGAGGTTAAATACAATTCTTTGCTTTTCAGGAAGTTGTTGAATGGCTAACTGCAGTTTCCATTCAATTTTGGAGGCATCGAAATTTTTTTCCGCTTTCAACTGGCTGACGCCGCTGTTTTCACTATCCAAAGAAACCGATTGCTTTCGTTTTTGTTGTTCCAGATAGGAAAGCGACTCATTGGTAGCCACCCGGTACATCCAGGTGTATAACTGCGCGTCTTCGCGGAAATTATCGAGCCCCTTCCATATCTTAATGAAAACATTCTGCAGTACATCGTTGGCATCTTCGTGCTGAATAACCAAACGCCGGATATGCCAGTAGAGTTTTTCCTGGTATTTTTTTATAATATCGGTAAAAGCCTTTTCCCTGGTAGCCGGAACCCGGAATTCCTGCAACAGCGAAATGTCATCAGCATACTGGGTTGCCATACCTTGAATGAATTTTTATAATTATTTCCGCGCCATCACTTTTTCTGCCGCAGCGATAATATCCGGGGTGTCAAGTCCGTATTTTTTCAAAAGATCCGTGGGTTTTCCACTTTCTCCAAAGGTATCTTTGGTGCCAATGTATTCAATGGGAACCGGGAAATTTTTTGCCGCTACCTGGCTGATAGCATCGCCCAGTCCGCCTATTATATTGTGTTCTTCGGCGGTTACCGCGCATTTTGTTTTATGCAGCGTGGCTAAAATAGCCTCTTCGTCCAGCGGTTTTATGGTATGTACGTTCACTACTTCCACACTGATCCCTTTGTTTTCCAGTTCGATACCGGCTTCTATTGCTTTCCATACCATATGCCCGCAGGCAAAGATAGCCACATCGTGGCCCTTTGAAAAATGCTGCACTTTACCAATCTCAAACAACTCGTCTGCCTTGGTGAAGATGGGCCAGGTAGGTCGTCCGAAACGGAGATATACTGGGCCTTCGTGGCTGGCAACGGCAAGGGTTGCCGCTTTTGTCTGGTTATAATCGCAGGGTACCACTACTGTCATTCCGGGGAGCATCTTCATCATCCCGATATCTTCCAGTATTTGATGCGTAGCACCGTCTTCCCCTAAGGTTAAGCCGGCATGGGAAGCACATATTTTTACATTTTTGCCTGAGTAAGCCACCGACTGCCGGATCTGGTCGTACACCCTGCCTGTGGAAAAATTTGCAAAGGTGGTGGTGAAGGGAATTTTTCCGCCTATGGTTAATCCCGCGGCTATACCGATCATATTCGCTTCCGCAATGCCGCATTGTATAAACCGGTCCGGAAAATCTTTGATGAACGCATTTAATTTCATAGATCCCGCGAGGTCGGCCGTGAGCGCCACCACATTCGGGTTGCTTTTGCCTAATTCATGAATACCATCGCCAAATCCACTCCTGGTATCTTTTTTCCCGGTTACTTGTATTTCCTTTAACATCATTGAATTCTACTATTATTTATTTAATATAAAAGGGATTAATTTAACTGTATATTTTTCCCGGTGAACAATTTTTCATCTTCTTTCAGTTTTTGTTCCCATTTCCACGCGGTGCTCAGGATATCGTCCAGTGAATATTTTGGATCCCACCCCAATTCATTTTTAGCTTTATCATTGTTGGCATATATCGCAATCACATCGCCGGGGCGGTTTGCTCCGATGGTATAATTCAGGGGAACCCCGGTTACTTTTTCAAAGGTTTGAAGCGTTTCAAGAACCGTGATCCCCGAACCGGTACCTAAATTAAATACTTCGGGGTTGGTGGCCGGTTTTTTTTCCATCAGGTATTTGAGTGCTAAGGTATGGGCGTGGGCCAAATCACTTACATGAATAAAATCCCTGATACAGGAACCATCCCGCGTAGGATACTGATCTCCGAAAACCGTAATGCCCGGTAGCTTTCCTATTGCCGACTGCGTTATAACCGGCACCAGATTCTGCGGTTTGTCAATGGGCAGTTCGCCTATCAAAGCCGATGGATGAGCGCCGGCCGGGTTGAAATAACGGAGCAAAGCGCAGGCGCTGTCGCTGACGCGGGAAAATTCCGTGATTATTTGTTCCCCCATTTGTTTGGTCATACCATAGGGCGATTCTGCCGGTTTGATAGGCGTATTTTCGGTTACCGGTATCTGGTCTGGATTACCGTAAACGGTACAGGAAGAGGAAAAAACAAAATAAGGAATCTTAAAAAAGTCCACACATTTCAGCAGGTTGATCAGCGCCACCAGATTGTTCTCAAAATAAAGCAGCGGTTTTTCAACCGATTCTCCAACGGCTTTGTAGGCTGCAAAGTGGATGATCCCGCCAATATCGTTGTTTTCTTCAAAGATGGCATTGGTATCGTTAAAATCACAGAGGTCCACTTTGTAATTCTTCACCTTTTTGCCCGTGATCTTTTCAATACCTTCCAACAGGTGTTCGGAAGACCTCGAATTATTATCCACTGAAATAATCTCAAATCCGTTTTCGATCAGATCTACGATAGTATGTGATCCGATATAACCACATCCGCCTGTAACCAGAATTTTTTTCATCTGCATAGTGTTTTGGTAAAAAATTAATTCAAGATACTAAGTTCAGCAGATATTCACCATATCCGCTTTTCATCAGAGGCCGGGCAGCCTCCAGCAGTTGCGCCTTATCAATAAATCCTTTTCTATAAGCTATTTCTTCAATACAGGCTATTTTAATACCCTGTCTTTGTTCTATCACCTGCACAAACAGGGAGGCCTGCATGAGAGAGTCAAAGGTGCCGGTATCAAGCCAGGCCGTTCCCCGGTCGAGTACAGATACCTTAAGCCGGCCTCTTCGGAGGTATTCTTTGTTGACATCCGTAATTTCGTATTCCCCTCTTGCGGAAGGTTGCAGGTTTTTAGCGATCTGTATTACCTCGTTATCATAAAAATACAGCCCCGGTACCGCGTAATTGCTTTTAGGCTTCGCCGGTTTCTCTTCTATGGACAGCACATTCATCTGGTCATCAAATTCCACTACGCCGTATCGTTCCGGGTCACTAACCTGGTAAGCATATACCAACCCGCCATCGGGATCAATGTTGTGGCTCAGGATCCTTCCCATCCTGCTGCCATAAAAGATATTGTCTCCCAGCACCAATGCCACTTTTTCTTTACCTATGAAAGATGCGCCAATTACAAAGGCCTGCGCAAGCCCGTTAGGAACTGCCTGCTCTGCATAAGAAATTTGAAGTCCGAGATGACGCCCATCGCCCAACAACTTTTTAAAACCGGGCAGGTCGTAAGGGGTGGAGATGATCAGTATATCTCTTATGCCCGCCAGCATCAGCGTTGACAAAGGATAATAAATCATGGGTTTGTCGTAAACCGGCATCATTTGTTTACTGATAGCGAAGGTGATAGGATGCAATCTGGTACCTGATCCACCTGCCAGAATAATTCCTTTCATTAAAAAAATAGGCGCTGTTTAATCATCAAAATAATGCCTGTAGGCTCTTGGGGCGAAGGTAATCACTTCGGTTCATACTACGGTATTTTGGATTATTAAAATAAGAAATGAAATGCCCAGTAAAATATCCCGGCCATCAGGGCGCTCACAGGGATGGTAATGATCCATGCCCACAGCAGGTTTACGGTTACGCCCCAGCGCACTGCCGATAGTCGCTTGGTGGCGCCCACACCCATTATCGCCCCCGCAATGGTATGGGTGGTGCTTACGGGGATTTTTAAGTGTTCGGTAACAAAAAGTGTAACGGCGCCGGCCATTTCAGCGGCAACACCTTCAAACGGCGTTACCTTGGTGATGCGGCTGCCCATGGTTTTTACAATTTTCCATCCGCCGCTCAGTGTTCCCAGGGCGATGGCGGTATAACAGGCGATGGGCACCCAGTAAGGCATTTCATCGAAAGTGGAGATGCTGCCGTGGGAAATGAGCGCCACGGTAATGATTCCCATTACTTTCTGCGCATCGTTCCCCCCGTGACCGATACTCAGCGCCGCGGAGGAAACCAGTTGAATTCTTTTGAACCAAAAGGCCGACCGGTGCGCGTTCAAACTGCTCAGGAAAAGCGTGAAGATGCACATGATCAGGGAGAGCAGGGCGATCAGCTCCAGCTTAAAATTGTGGGGATGGAAGATCACTTTCATCATGTAAGATGAATAATGGGATTTTAGGTGCACGGGATCGAATTCCATTGTATGGATGAGCGCAAAAATGGTGAAAGCCATTAAGCCGATCGAAAACACTTTTGGCCAAATGCTTTTCCGGAAGGCGTTTATGAACCATAAGGAAATAACCAGCGCCATGATCATCCCCAGGAGGGGGGCTAAGAAAATAAAGATCACGATCTGTAACACCGGGGTCAGGTTTATGGCGTAAAAACCGGCATGAGCAATAGCGGCTCCGGCAAATCCGCCGATAAGCGTGTGCGATGACGAGGAAGGAATACCAAACCACCAGGTGATCAGGTTCCAGGTAATGGCTGCCAGCAAACCGGACAAAACTACCGGGAGCGTGATAAAACTCTCCTTTACGGTATTCGCGATGGTGTTGGCTACGCCGTGATCTTTAAAAATAAAATAAGCGGCAAAATTGAACATGGCCGCCCACAAAACGGCCTGGAAAGGGGTAAGTCCCTTGGTAGAGACAATAGTAGCGATCGAATTAGCCGCGTCGTGAAATCCGTTAATGTAGTCAAACAGCAGCGCTAAAATGATAATTATAATTAATAATGTCATACGTCCTGGTTTGAAAATCAGGTAATAATAGAAGAAAGGGGGTAGCCCGGACTTCAGGCATATTTGACAATGATGGATTCAATTACATTGGCGGCATCCTCACATTTATCCGTGGTGATCTCCATTGCCTGGAAAATTTCTCTTTTCTTGATTACCTCTTTAGCGTCTGATTCGGTTGCGAACAGGTGTTCAATACTCATATCAAAAATATCATCTGCCTGGTTTTCAATACTGTTTATTTTAACCAGGGATTCGGTGATCTTGCGAAGATTTTTCATATCGCGCAGTTCGTGTACCGCTACCTTCACATGTTCACAGGCTTCCACGATCAGTTCGGCAAATTTTTGCATGCCCGGGTCATTCGGGTTGACCCTGTAAAATTTAATTTTTTTGGAAGATGCGAAAATATAATCTGCAATATCGTCCAGAGCCGATGCCAGGTAATGAATGTCCTCGCGATCAAAGGGAGTGATAAAATTCCTTCCTAATTCAGTGAAGATTTTATGGGTAAGATCGTCATTTACATGTTCCAGTTCCTCAATTTGGTTAGCAATTTCCGCTCTCCTGTTAAAGTCCGGTTCATAAACGGTATCCTTTAATTTTTTAGCCATTTCCAGCACCTGCACGGCAACATCCTCAAAAAGCTGATAAAAAATCCTGTCTTTTGGTAAAAATATCCGCATAATGGAATTTATCATAACCGTAATTTTGGAAAAAAATAAAGGTTTTTCGTTATGGACAGTACCCTGTTCCGGAAACCAATGACCTGGTAACAAATTTGTATTCCCCGGCGAATTTCACTTATCTGAGTCAAATTCCAAAGCTTTTCCGGTTTTCTGTTGAGAAAAAGCCGGTTTTTTGTATTAATATAGGGTAAAATAATGACGCCTGTGGCAACGGAAAAACAGGCTGGATCGGGAACGGGCAGCGGATCAACCCGGCATCTGTTCGGCGGGGCGGCAGGTTTTACAGACCGAGTGTTTTATCAATCTGCCCCTCCATCCGGGAAAGCCATTCCGCGAGATCGTTTTCTAAAACGGTTGTTTTGCCGCTCTGGGGCTGCGTTGCATACCACATCAGCACCATCGCTATATAATCCTGCATATCCTTTCCCGCAAACTCGGTTTTAAATTCGATGATCTTTTCATTGATGATCCGGAGCGTCTTTCTGACCTGCTCCTCGTCCTCTGGGGCTATCTTTATCCGGTAGGTCCTGTCGCCGATCCCAATATTTATGGCAATAAGGGCTTGCATATTATAAATATTAATCTTAAATTTATTCACATTTTTTCAACAAATCAATGCTCTTCTTTCCTAATAAAATATAAGCCTTTGAAATAAAGATAATCCCTATTACGTAAAACTGAAAATCTCCCGAATGCTTGCGAAACTCAAATCCCCGATTTTTATAGATACCCTGACCTTTGATTTAAGTGAAAGCACCCCTTCTCCACTGAAAGTAGTGCTGAGGGACGAAAAAGGAAAAGTGTGCAGCATCTTTGAAACCGAGCTAACACCTGCTCAAAAATCGTTTTGCTGGAAAGGGCTAAACGATCTTCCATACGGGGTATATACGCTTGAACTCTCAGGGGGGGATGAAGAACAACAAATGCGGCTGGTAAAGAGAGTTTGATTATTGTCCTGATAATAGGGCGATGCATTGATCAATTTCTTTAATATAAGCATTAATCCGTTTTTCCAGTTCTTTATGCGTATTGTCCCCCTCCGTCTGTCCGGAATAAACGCGGGCTATTTCCATCTGTTGCTGCAGCCGGGTTATTTTTTCAGTCATTTCCTGCTCCCGGAGCCCCCTTTGTTCTAATTCCTGCTTAAGCCGTTCGTTTTCTTTTTGTAAGGCTTGGTATTGCTTCACCAATAGTTGCAGTTTTTCATTTACCCGGTCAATATGTTCGTTGAGGAGGTTCATAAAAATTAACTGCCTTATTTCCTGATTTCAGCAGGCAATTCCTGCTCAAAAAGCTGCATGATCTTTAACATCATTTCATCCGTTTCCTTATCCGTGAGTGTTTTTTCTTTATCCAGGAAAGTAAAACTTATGGCCAAAGATTTTTTCCCATTACCCAGTTTATCACTTTCAAACACGTCAAACAATGCTACAGACTGTAGTTTTTTTAGTCCTGCTTTTTTCACGGTTTTTTCTACTGTGGCGTAGGGCAGATCTTTATCAACCACTATTGCAAGATCGCGTTGTACCGCGGGGAAACGGGGTATTTCATGGTACACCTGTTTTTGCCGCAATGCGTAGTGGCAGATATTCTCCCATTCCAGTTCGGCGTACCAAACCGGTTGTTTGATATCAAATCGCTTCGTTGCGGATGCAGCTGCTAAGCCGAATGTCATTAACGGATCCTTATTGGCTATGGCCTGTAATCCGTATTGAAGATGGTCAACCCCGGTCTTCTGCATCTGATAGTTCGATAAGCCCGCCTGCTTCAGGATACTTTCCACTATGCCTTTTAAATAATAAAAATCGCTTTTGCTTTCTTTGGATTTCCAGGAAGCGTTGCGGGTCAATCCCGTAATATAAAGGCATAGCTTTTCCTTTTCCTCATATTGTCCAACGCCTGTTGCATGGTAGGTTTTACCAAATTCAAACAGGCGGAGATCATTGTTTTTCCGGTTGAGATTATACACCACGCATTCCAGCCCGGTTTCGAGCATGGAGGGGCGCAGGATGTTTAGACCGGCGCTAAGGCTGTTCAGCATCTTTACTGAAGTTTGCAGGGTGACATCGTCAAAATAGGCGCTGTTGGTGATGGAATTGGTGAAGATTTCATGGAAGCCGTTAGCGGCCAGAAAATGAGCTGTTTTTTCCCGGAGCGCCAACTGGAAGCCGATCGTTTCCACGGAGGGGCTGATGGTGATCTGGTTGGGAATGGCAACATTGTCATACCCGTCAATCCGCATGATTTCCTCCACAATGTCCGCCGGTAATTCGATGTCGGGTTTACTGTAGGGAGCTAAAATATGTATTTGTTCGGGTTCTTCGCTGAGGATCTCAAACCCGGAAGAAACCAGTATTTTTTTTACAGTGTCCGGCAGATAAACTTTGCCGCTCAGTTTCTTAAGATACTGCCAGTTCAGTGTAATGCGTTTTTTCTCTTTTGGAAAAGGATAAACGTCAATGATGTCGGATGTTATTTCTCCTGCCGCCAGTTGCTTTATCAGGAGAGCGGCTCTTTTTAAAACGGTTACGGTGTTACTGATATCCGTTCCCTTTTCAAACCGTGCGGCGGCATCTGTTCTTAAATTATGGCGGAATGATGTTTTTCGTATGCTCACCGGGTTAAACCAGGCGCTTTCCAGGAAGATGCTTTTCGTTGTATCGGTTACACTGCTGTGCAATCCGCCGAATACACCTCCAAAACACATCGGTTCTCCTTCCCCGTTGCAGATCATAAGATCATCCGCATGCAGCTTTCTTTCTTTTTCATCCAGGGTGGTAAAAAGTGTGCCCTCCGGAAGAGTTCTTATAATTATGGTATCTCTTTTTACCTGGTCGGCATCAAAAGCGTGCAGGGGTTGACCGGTTTCATGCAGTATAAAATTGGTGATGTCCACTATATTATTAATGGGACGCAGTCCAACAGACCGGATCCTTTGCTTCAGCCATTCGGGGCTTTCTTTGATGCTGACATTATCTATGCGTACGCCACTGTATCGTTCGCAGGCATCCCGGTTTTCAAGGATCACTTCAATGTTCTTTCCCCGCCGGTCCTTCCTGAAATCGCTGGTATAGGGATACTTAACGGAGTGATTTCCTTTTCGGTGTACATTCAGGTAGGCGCAAACATCCCTGGCAACTCCCAGATGGCTCATGGCATCCATCCGGTTAGGCGTTAATCCGATCTCGTAGATCCAGTCGCTTTGCAGTTGAAAATATTCGGCGGCGGCGGTTCCGGTCCTGGCATCCCGCCGTAAGATCAATATCCCGTCGTGCGAATTGCCAAGACCCACTTCATCTTCGGCACAGATCATCCCCTGGCTTTCCACGCCCCTTATGGTAGCGGTTTTTATGGCTATGGGATCGCCTTTAACAGGGTATACAATGGCGCCGACGGGCGCTACCAGCACCTTTTGCCCCGCGGCCACATTCGGGGCGCCACATACGATCTGCAAAGGTTGCTCTCCTCCGGTATTCACCCTGGTAACGCGAAGTTTATCTGCATTGGGATGTTTTTCTGTTTCCAGTACCTCTCCAATCACCAGGCCCTTTAATCCCCCCTTTACTTCTTCTGCTTGTTCAAAGTTTTCCACCTCTAAGCCTAACGATGTTAAAATAACCGCCAACTCTTCGGGGGCAATAACTTCGGGGAGGTATTCGCAAAGCCAGTTGTAACTAATGGTCATAAAAAATGATTACTTCTGTTTGGGTTTTGACGCCGGTTGTTTTTAGCGCGAGCAAAGATAATTAAATTGACCGGCGCATAGAAAATAGCGAAAAGTCCATACTGTTGTTTTATTAAGATAGCCAAGAAAACCAATGTGTATTGTTATGCACCCGGTTTGTGAATTATTTAAAATAAAGGTGGCGATTTTTTGATAAATTGTGAATAAGCAGGAAAATAATGTAGAAAAACCGTTCCTGAAAATGGAACATTGTGTTAACAGATGTGAATAAAAAAAAAGATATCAGTAATTTGGTTATCAGAAATCATTGGTCTTAAATTCGCTTTCCTGCGTCACATTATTATAAAAAATGAATGGATCATCTTACTAATCTTAATAAAGACCGTAAAACCCGAAGGAAAACTACTTTGGATCTGGGCTCCATGGTGTATGGAAAAGTGCCTCCCCAGGCCCGGGACCTTGAAGAGGCTGTGTTGGGAGCCATTATGCTGGAAAAATCGGCTTTTGATACGGTGGTAGAGATCTTGAAGCCGGAATGTTTTTATGTAGATGCTCATCAACGTATTTATAAAGCCATGCAGAGCCTGGCCCAAAAGAGTATGCCCATAGACCTGCTGACCGTGGTGGAAGAATTGAGGATCAAAGAAGAACTGGAACTGATTGGCGGTCCTTATTATGTAACCCGGCTTACCAATTCGGTGGTGTCCTCGGCAAACCTGGAAACACATTCCCGGATCATTCTTCAGAAATTCATCCAGCGCGATCTTATCCGTATCAGCGGGGAGATCATCAGTGATGCCTATGAAGACGCTACCGACGTGTTTGATCTCCTGGATGAAGCTGAAAGCAAGCTTTTTGAGATCACCAATAACCATCTGCGTAAAAATTTTGACAGCATAGATACCGTTTTGGTGAAAACGATCCAGCGGATCGAGGATATGCGCAACCGCCAGGAAGATATCACCGGTGTGCCCAGCGGTTTCGCTTCCCTGGACCGGGTAACTTATGGATGGCAGCCTACCGACCTGGTTATCCTGGCAGCCCGCCCGTCTGTGGGTAAAACCGCCTTCGCCCTTAACCTGGCCCGCAATGCAGCCCTGCATGCCGTTAAACCTACCCCGGTTGCATTCTTTAGTCTTGAAATGAGCGCCGGCCAGTTGGTTCAGCGTATTTTAAGCGCCGAGAGTGAAATCTGGCTGGAAAAAATAGCCAGGGGTAAGATGGAAGAGCATGAAATGCAGCAGTTGTATCGCAACGGGATCCAGCGCCTGCAGAGCGCCCCGGTTTTTATAGACGATACCCCTGCCCTTAATATTTTTGAATTGCGGGCTAAATGCAGGCGGTTGAAAAATAAGCACAATGTAGGACTTATCATAATAGACTACCTGCAGCTGATGAGCGGTTCTGCCGACAAGCGCAGCAGCAACCGTGAGCAGGAGATCAGTACCATTTCAAGAAATCTGAAAGGACTGGCAAAAGAATTAGGCATACCTATTATAGCGCTCAGCCAGTTGAGCCGTGAAGTGGAGAAGCGCAAGGAAGGTGACAAGATGCCCCAGCTAAGCGACTTACGCGAATCGGGTGCCATTGAGCAGGATGCGGACATGGTAATGTTTTTATACCGTCCGGAATACTACAACATCACTGCCAACGAGCTGGGAGAAAGTAATAAAGGAGAAACCCATGTGCGCATTGCCAAACATCGTAACGGCTCGCTTGAAACGATCAAGCTCAGGGCTTTGCTGCATATTCAGAAATTTGTAGAAATGGAAAATGACGATTTTGGAGGATTGGGGTTGCCGCCGGGAGGATGGAAACCGGTTGCCGGCGATGATGGAGGTAACGGTGCCCGTCTGTTTATTCAGAAAGGCAGCAGGATGAATGACGGGCAGTTTGACGATGAAGCGCCCTTTTAATTGAAATAAAAAAATAGAATATTATTTACCGTTTTGAGGTTGGATTCCGGATCCTTCAAAAGGCTTTCCAAAATGGGGAGCTTTTTTTGTTGGAATGACTGTAATCTTTGTTTTATTTGCATCAAATCCTTCAATCTTGGCGCTCCCTTTTTTTTACACGGAGAAATTATCTCAAACCGGTGGCCGGTTGGCGTTGGATGGGGCTACCTCCAGGCATATAAGCCAGGTATTGCGTATGAAAAAAGGAGATTCGATTATTCTGACGGACGGAAAAGGGAAAAGATGCAGGGCCGTTTTACAGGAACAAACAAAAAAGGAATGCGTGGTTGATATAGACCGGGAGGTGTTGGATATCCCCCCACTGAAGCCCCGGCTTACGATAGCCATTTCCTTGCTTAAAAATGCCTCCAGATTCGAATGGTTCCTGGAGAAGGCCGCCGAAACAGGCATTAACGCCATTGTGCCTTTGATTTGTGAAAGAACCGAACGGGTCCATTTTAGAATGGAAAGGATGCAGCATATCCTGGTGAGCGCAATGCTACAGAGTCAGCAATGCTGGCTGCCGGAGATAGCTATGCCAACACCTTTTAATGAATGGGTTGTTCAAACCGGCGTTCCGCATAGATATATCGCACATTGTATCCAGGGTGAAAAAATGAAACTGAGCCGGGCTGCCGGCTCTCCGGGGGAAACGGCAATTTGTATTGGTCCGGAAGGCGATTTTTCTGTTACTGAAACAGAGTGGGCACTACAGCACCGCTTCGTTCCGGTAAGCCTGGGCGATACCCGGTTACGAACGGAAACCGCGGGGGTGGCCGCGGCCGTCTTGTTACGTATCGGTTAAAATACCGCAGGAAGAAGATATGGTTTGAAAAGAGGTGGATTTTTGCCCGAACCGGCTCCGGCAGGGAGATGGTAATTTATTTTTTCAGTTAGTCTACTAATTTTGTAGGAAAAGCATAATTTTGTAATCCTATTATAATCTTTTAAATGTTTTATTATGAGTTTGCGTTTAGGTGATATTGCACCAGATTTTACGGCAGAAACTACCTCTGGCAGGATTAATTTTTATGAATTCCTTGGTAATAGCTGGGGCGTTTTATTTTCCCATCCTGCTGATTTTACACCGGTTTGTACCACTGAATTGGGAAAAACCGCTTTGTTAAAAGACGAATTTGATAAACGGAACGTAAAGGTGTTGGCGGTAAGCGTGGATCCTTTGGAAAAGCATAAAGGCTGGGTGAAGGATATCAATGAAACACAAAATACGGATGTGCAGTTTCCTATCATTGCCGATGAAGACAGGAAGGTAGCTACGGCTTATGGTATGATCCATCCGAATGCTTCGGAAAATTTTACCGTTCGTTCTCTGTTTGTGATAGGTCCGGATAAAAAGGTGAAACTTATGATTACTTATCCGGCATCAACAGGAAGGAATTTCAACGAGGTATTACGGGTTATTGACTCCCTGCAACTGACGGCAAATTATAGTGTATCTACCCCTGCTGACTGGAAACCAACTGAAGACGTGATTGTGTCCACAGCTCTTTCAAATGAAGATGCGGAAAAGAAGTTCCCGAAAGGCGTGAAGGTGGTGAAGCCCTACCTGCGCTATACGCCCCAGCCGGATTTATAAACGCCGGATCTTATTTGTGAAAAGTGTGTTGCTTATCCGGCAACACACTTTTTTTATTTAAAAAAATATATTCGGTTTCTAAATATTATTAATTTTATTACCTAATTTTCTACCATTAAAAATCACTTCTTCAAACACAATCAATTCCAAAAAACCATGGCAAAAGCAAAGAAAAAAAGCGCCTCAAAGAAAGCTGCGCCTGCAAAAAAAGCGCCTGTAAAAAAAGCCGCAAAGAAGGCTGCGCCGGCAAAGAAAGCCGCTTCTAAAAAAGTAGCCAAAAAGGCTGCGCCCGCGAAAAAAGCGCCTGCAAAAAAAGCTGTAAAGAAGGCGGCACCTGTAAAGAAAGCCGCCGTTAAAAAAGGAGCTAAAAAGGCTGCCCCCGTGAAAAAAGCCCCCGCAAAGAAAGCCGCTGCTAAAAAAGCGGCAAAAAAAGCAGCACCGGTGAAAAAGGCTGCTACAAAAAAATTAACAAGAAAGAGACCCGTAAAAAAGGCTCCTTCAAAGGTGCCGGTAGTCGCACCATCGGTTGAGCCGATTGCTCCGGTTACATCGTTTCCGGAGGATCTGTCTTCTTCCCCGGAAGACAATGACGGCGGGTTTTTCAGTTAGGCCAATCTTTTCTTTGCAATAGGCAGTGCAACAGGATTGTAAAGAGGCGGTCGCGAAAAAGTCTTTTGCCACTAAGATGTCAGGACACCATGTTTCATAACGTATTGGTTTTATGAATCCGATAGTCTCCTCGCTTTAGTGATGAAATAAAATTATGACATTTTTGAGGCGCCTCTTTTTATTTTATATAAGCGCTCATCTCTTCCCGGAAACGGGATGCCATGGACTTTGCGGCAGAAGCAAAATCTTCGTTTTTGCCGGCATAAATAACAGACCGGGAAACGTTAACCAGTAAACCATAATCTTTGTTCATCGCTTTCTCAGAAATTTCTTTCAGATCTCCTCCCTGCGCGCCCACACCCGGCACCAGGAAAAAATGATCGGGCAGCAGGTTCCGGATATTTACCAACTCTTCAGCCCGGGTGGCGCCTATCACAAACATCAGGTTCTCGGTTGAACCCCATTTCGCTACTGTTTTTAATACCTTCTCATACAATCTTTCATCCCCCGTTTGCTGAAGTTCGAAATCCCGGGAACCCGGATTAGAGGTAAGGCCCAGTACGATCGTCCATTTGTTCTTATATTGAAGGAAAGGCCGGATGCTGTCCTCTCCCATATAGGGCGCCACAGTAAGGGCGTCGAAATCGAGCGTTTCAAAAAAGGCTTTCGCATATTGTAAAGAAGTATTACCGATATCCCCCCTTTTGGCATCGGCTATGGTGAGGTGGGAGGAGGGAATATAATCTACCGTTTTTTCAAGCGATTCCCATCCCCTGATACCCCTGCTTTCATAGAAGGCCGTATTGATCTTATAGCTCACACAAAGGTCTTTGGTGGCATCTATGATTTGCCTGTTGAACTCAAATACCGGATCGGCAAAGGATAAAAGGTGTTGCGGGATCTTCTCAATATCCGTGTCCAGTCCTATGCACAGGTAAGTTCTTTTTAACCGGATTTGTTCGATAAGCTGTTTTCTTGTCATGGAGCGAAGATAGTGATCATAGTTATCGCTTGATTACGATCCGCTCTCTTTCCAGCCGGTCTCCTATCCGGATAAAGATGGAATACATGCCTTCGCTGATGGTATTCAATTGATTCAGCGTAATGTTATTTTGTCCGGGCTCCACCGTTCTTTGCTCCCGCAATACAATTTTGCCGGTCATATCCAGTAGTTGAAGTTCCATCATGCCACGCAAAGCGGAATAGAATTCAATCTTCACTGAAGAAGACGCCGGGTTGGGACTTATCTTCATTTTCCCGTTATTCAACGCGGAAGTTCTAACCGTCAGAACATTGCTGTATTTGATCACGCCGTCTATGCTCACCACTTTTATGCGGTAATAGATTATATTACCATTCTGGCTCAGGTCTGCGTCCTGGTAAGAAAATTTAGCGGCAGTATTCAAAGCAACCTGTTCTTTGACCGTACCGATCTTGTTGAAATGAGCGCCGTCATCCGCCCGTTCCACTTCAAAGTGACTGATCTGTTCGGTAGTAACGATCTTCCAATCCAGATCAATCGTATAGGCGTGCTGTACAGCGCTGAACTGCAGGAATTCAACCGGTAATATAACACAGGGATTAACGGTTATGGTTACCTGAGCGCAGCTGGTTATGTTACAATCTCCCTCCGCTCTAACATAATAGGTAGTGGTTTCAGAAGGTAATACGGAAATCATAGTGCCTGTACCGATCAGGGTGTCGCCGCAACTGTTTCTATACCATTTCCATACCGCATTTGTGCCTAATGCGCCCCCTTGTACCGTAAGATTTACGGCATTGCCCGGGCAGGTGGTTACTGCGGGGGATGCGTCAATACCTGTTGGTGCGGTAGAGGAGGTTTTAGCTGTCAGCATAAACGCGGTGGAGGTATAATTACAGTTGGCGTTGTTGATATTGCCCGCTGCGGCTACTATTACCCGGTAGTATTTGCCGATGTCGGAAGCCTGCAATGGATTAATGGTATAATCCACACCGGTTGCCCCGCTGATATTCGACCATCCGCTGGTGCCGTTGTTGCTCCTCTGCCACTGGTATTCCAGCGGGCCGGAGATAATGGTAGGATCATTGAGCGCCGCGCTGAACGTGGTTATACCATTCGTACAACCGGCGGAATTGTTGACGGATACCGTTGGCGTCGGGTCGCACAGCCCGAACTGGATGTCGTCAATAGCCAGGTCGTTGCCGCAGCCACCGGGCGCCGCGTTCGTGATCTCTATGATGATTTCGTTGATCGGATTGCCATTGATGCTTGCCGGCATTACGAATTTCATTCCGTACTGCGTCCAGTTACGACTGGTGATTTCCGGCGTGGTCAACGTGGTAATTATATACCCCGAGGTTACATCCTTCACGGTAAATGTGAGTTTGGGTTTTACGGTTCCTCCAAAGGCATCACAAAAATCATTGTAGTTGTCGTTCGGAATGTTGGACACGAAGGCGAACAGCGAATACTTCAGGTTGCCGCAGGAAATGGGTATTTTATCTGTATAGATTTTAGATGATTTAACATCCGCATTTACGACCATCATCCTTCCTCTTGAATTACCTGTATGATCAGAAAGGCTGATCCATTGACCCGTATTACCGTAACTGGCATTCCGGGCAAGTGCGTACTGTTCCACACCCAGGGGTTGAGTGGTGCTACCGGTATAATCAGTTGACGGCGTACCCGAACCGGGGGTTACAGGCGTGGGTAAACCTGTTGTCAGGTTACTGTTATTACTGGTGAAATCCTGTTTATATAATATTTTGTTCAGCGCATCACAAGGAGGCATTTCGGCGGTGGCTAATACTACAAATGGCGTAGGCTGGTCTTCGCCGGGATCATCGGGCTTGGCGTTGTGGTTTAAATCGGGGTTTGGACCATTAGTGGATTTATCTTTAACCAGTGCTGCCAAATACCCGTTCGCTTCAACATTTGCGTTGTTGTTGTACACCTTTCCGATTTCTATATTTTTTACTGTTAAGCATACTCTTACAATAAAATAGTTGTTGGCTATTGGTGAAGCCGGAATTTTGGAATTTGCTGACTTTAAAATATCTATATTACCTGAAGGTAAAAGCGGCAGTTGTGGTTTACCTCCATTATATGACGGGTTTAATACGACGCCCGCCGGGTTATCAATTAATGTTGTAGATACATTTGAAATATTCCCTCCTCCGAAAACTGCGGCTAAATTATCTGTCAATTTTACATTTGTCAGAGGCCAGTTCCCATAATTTCTTACGGTAATATCATAGCATAAATTATAAGTGCCCGGGGTGCCGGTGGGGATAGCGGAAACCAGTTCTTTGGAAACGCCAATGGCGGTATTGATATCCGTCATATCCGTGCTGAAATAGCAGGGAGCCGTAGTGATCTCAGTTTTAGAGCCGTCCAGGATACCGATTTCATAATATTTGCTACGGTATTTGCCCGACCAGTTGTAGTAATCGGATGCCACCAGTTTGCCGTCCGAATAAGACAAACCGATGATAACATCCCCGGTTAATTTTTTGATCATGGTTGCTTTGAGTGGATTGACATTATAATCCTTATAGTTGATAACCATGTAATTGTTATCTAATATGGCCAGGAACTGCCCATCCGGAGTAATTACAAAATCACCATTTCCCTGAAGCGGATTCCTTCCTGCAGGAAGGGAAACAGGAAGAGAAGGACCAAATGTGCCTGTTACGAAATCTACCGTTTGTAATTCTAATCCATACCCGCTTCCACCTGAACTGCCTGTATAATTTAGCTGGTATCCTATTCCATTCGCGTCAAAAGTTATTCCAATAACATAAGTGTTATTATATTTTTTTACCAGCACTGTAGTAGGCGGACAAACGGAACCGGGGGTCCATTTAAACACATAAGTGGCCTTTTGGCTGCTGATGTACGAAGTATAATAAAGACTGGTATCTTTGGGATTGAAAGAGATGCCCGAACTGTATTCGCTGAATCCTGGATACCCGGAATAGGTTAAATTAGCCAGATTACAGCCGCTGGGCGGTAGCTGGCTTAATTTCAAAAGATCGGACTGATACTGAAACTGAACAAAGCCTCTCTTAGCACTATTGCAGGGCTCGTTTCCAATGCTTACGGGCACCGCATAAGTGGCTTGGGCGTTTACTCTGGTATACAGGGCCGACAGTAGCAGCAAGCCGAAAATGTAAAACAATATTTTTCGTAAGTCGTGTAAAAGTATTTTCATATTGCCAGGGTTTACGGCTTTCATACGTATGGATTCACGAACGCTGACTTTTTCAGCAACAAAACTAATAGGTGTATTCCCTTATATTTTGTGTTTTCGACACAGTCGCATTTTTCTTCGACTAAAATCTTTCCCGGTTATCATTTGTTAACGAATTAAAAGAATACACTTATTTTTTTGCTATCTATAACGTTTTTATATGGTATAAAGTATATGAAGGGAAGCTACGCCTGCCCCCTAAAACGCAAAAGCCCTGATATTGGATATCAGGGCTTTAACCGGAAAGTGATAAGCTTATTTGTATCGCGACATCAGTGCGTTGGCTATTTCTGTCATCTTTTTAAGACCTTCTTCGGGCAGGTTCCCTCTCTTAAATTCATTGAGAACATCGGGTAGTTTGTTTTCCATTTCGAGGAGGAACAGGTCTTCAAACTCTTTTACTTTATTCACCGGCACCCTGCTTAATAAACCTTGTGTTCCCAGGTAAATGATGGCCACCTGCTTCTCCACTGCATAAGGAGTGTATTGCGGTTGTTTGAGGATTTCCACGTTGCGGGCGCCTTTATCCAGTACTAATTTTGTTGCGGCATCCAGATCGCCTCCGAATTTTGAAAATGCTTCCATCTCCCGGTACAACGCCTGGTCGAGTTTAAGCGTCCCGGCCACTTTTTTCATGGATTTGATCTGGGCATTACCACCCACACGGCTTACGGATATCCCTACGTTAATGGCGGGACGGATGCCGGCATTAAACAGGTTCGACTCAAGGAATATCTGCCCATCGGTGATGGAGATCACATTGGTAGGAATATATGCCGATACATCGCCTGCCTGGGTTTCGATGATGGGTAAGGCGGTTAATGATCCTCCGCCTTTTACCAGGTGTTTGATACTGTCCGGCACATCGTTCATGTTTTTGGCTACGCTGTCTGCACTGATTATTTTGGCGGCGCGTTCCAAAAGACGGCTGTGCAGGTAGAACACATCCCCGGGGTATGCTTCACGGCCGGGAGGGCGGCGCAACAGCAGCGACACTTCACGGTAAGCCACGGCCTGTTTGCTCAAATCATCGTAAACGATCAGGGCAGGACGGCCGGTGTCGCGGAAATATTCTCCGATGGCAGCGCCCGCATACGGCGCGAAAAATTGCTGTGGAGCAGGGTCTGAAGCAGAAGCAGCTACGATCACCGTGTATTCTAAAGCGCCGTTATCTTCCAGCGTTTTCATAACGTTGGCGATGGTGGAAGCTTTTTGTCCGCACGCAACATATATGCAATATACCGGCTTACCTGCCTGGTAAAATTCCCTTTGATTAATAATGGTATCAACGGCAATAGCGGTTTTACCCGTTTGGCGGTCGCCAATGATCAGCTCGCGCTGGCCACGGCCAACGGGAATCATGGCGTCAATGGCCTTGATCCCGGTTTGTAAAGGTTCTTTTACCGGCTCACGGTAAATAACACCCGGCGCTTTTCTTTCAAATGGCATTTCAAACAACTCGCCGGTGATGGGTCCCTTGCCATCAATCGGTTCTCCCAATACATTGATCACGCGGCCTACAAGCCCTTCACCTACTTTCAGTGATGCAATGCTCCCGGTTCTTTTTACTTTATCTCCTTCCTTGATCTCAGACGATTCCCCCATCAATACCACGCCCACATTGTCTTCCTCCAGGTTTAATGCCACGGCCTTCACCCCGTTATCAAATTCCACGAGTTCGCCGGCACGCACATTGTTTAAGCCATAAATACGGGCAATACCATCACCCACCTGTAATACCGTGCCTACCTCTTCCAGTTCGGCGCCTGCATCAAAATTGCTTAGCTGCTGCCGCAGTATCGCACTTATTTCGTCGGGCTTAATTTCTGCCATATTCTTTTTTTTATGTGTTGTTAATCAATTTTTTAAAAATAAACAGCCTTCTCTTCAACCGGGAACAAAGGCTACCTGATATTTCTAATATAAATATTGCTCCTGAATTGTTTCTGAATATCTTTCAGGTCCCTGAGAATACTGGCGTCAACCAGCTTATTATCAAATTCCAGTACAAATCCTCCGATCAATTCTTTCTTTACCATGGTTTCCAGCTCCACTTCCGGTAACCCGGCGTCTTTCTTCACCTTTTCTTCAATCGCTTTTTTTAAGGTATCGCTTACCGGTTCCGCTGTCGTCAGTTTTACTTTATGGATGCCTTTTAAATGGTAATACTGCTCAATAAATGCGTGAATGATCTCGGGCAATATATTCTCTCTCCCTTTTTTGATCAGTAATTTTGTAAACGCGGTGGTAACAGAGCTGATGTTGTTTTTTGTAATGGCGTCAATAATATCGCTTTTCTTGTCGCCATGAATAACCGGACTGCGCAAAAGCAGTACAAATTCGCGGCTTTGTTTGCAAACCGATTGCAGCAACAACATGTCGGTCTGCACCTGTTCCAGTTGGTGGTGCTCTTTTGCCAGATCAATCAGCCCTTTGGCATATCTTCCTGCTAAACGTGGGTGGAGCATTATAATGATTTGAGATTTGAGATTTGAGATTTTGAACGATATGTCCGGACCTCAAACATTAGTTCATTTTAATTTCGTCGGTTAACTGTTTAATGTAATGCTCCTGCTCAGCTTTATCGGCCAGTTCGCGACGTAATATTTTTTCCGAAACTTCTACTACCATGTGCCCGATCTGGTTTTTGAGATCAATGATGGCAGCCATCTTCTGGTTTTCAATTGCCTGTTGGGTATCCTGCATGATTTTAGCAGCCGCATCTTTGGCCTGGTCTTTTGCCTCGTTGATCATTTTGTCTTTGATCTCCTTGGCTTCTTTCAAAATCTGGGCTCTTTCTTCCCTTGCCTGTACCAACAGGATCTCATTATCACTTTTCAACTGCGCCATTTCAGCCCTCACTTTTTCCGCTGTAGCCAGGGAGTCGCTGATGCCCTGCTCTCTTTCGCTGATAGCTTTCATGATGGGCTTCCATCCGAATTTCCCCAGCACCCACATCAGGATCAGGAAAGCCAATGTGGACCATACTACCAGTCCCAGATCAGGAAGTACCAGTGGATTTACTTCTAATAACATATAGATATGCTTTACGATAAAAATAATGAATCAAAAAATGTACAAGTCTTTTCGCCCTGTGCTAAAGACTTGTACGAAAACGTTGTTGTTAGCCATTGCCAAGCAAGGCCACAACCACTGCAAATAATGATACGGATTCAACCAACGCCGCGGCAATGATCATATTTGTGCGGATCTCGTTGGCTGCTTCAGGCTGACGGGCAATACCTTCAACAGCGCCCTTACCGATCTGACCGATACCAATACCTGCGCCTATGGCTGCTAAACCTGCACCAATTGCGGCAACACTACCTACTACCATTGTTTTATATTTAAATGTGAATAAAAAACGATTACAATACCAAATCCTGTTCGTGATTTTCTTCTATAGCCATTCCTATATATAAAGCCGACAACATGGCAAAAATAAAAGCCTGGATAAAACCTACCAGCAATTCAATCAGTCCGATAAAAACGGTAAACGGTACCACCACCACAGATGCCGATATGGCTTTAAAGATGAAAATCAGGGATACCAGGCTCAGTACCAGGATGTGCCCGGCAGTTATATTGGCAAACAACCGGATGGTTAATGATATGGCTTTTATGAAAACACCCAATAATTCAATGGGCATCAAAAATATTTTCAGGGGAACCGGTAGTCCCGGCATCCAGAAGATGTGTTTCCAGTAATCTCCTTTTCCGTTTACATTGGTAATTACAAATGTGAATAAAGCGAGGGTAAAAGTAAAAGCGATATTGCCGCTTAAGTTTGCCCCTCCCGGAAAAAAAGGAACGATGCCCAATAGGTTGTTGATCCAGATAAAAAAGAAGATATTGAGTATGAAAGGCATAAACCGGTCCGTCTGGTGTCCCAGGCAGGGACGCGCCACCTCATCGCGGATGAAGATGATGACCGGCTCAATAAACGATTGAAAACCTTTGGGTGCGGAACTGACCCCGGTTTTTTTATAAGCCCGGGCAACGCCTAAAAAGACGATGATTAGCAGCGCAACGGAGATCAGCATTGAAAGCACATTTTTGGTGATGGAGAAGTCATACAGTTTTTTGGATGCTTCTGCATTGATACTGCCATCTTCATTCACCACTTTGATCCTGCCCTCAATCTGTTGATAAGGATAGTTGCCGTTGTAAACTACGGGATTATGGTGTTCGTCAGATAGCCGGGCGGAAGAGAAAACTTCCAGTCCTTTGTCGGTTTTTAATATAACGGGCAGTGGAATGGATGTATGCCCCCAAAGGTGCCAACTGTGATCATCCCGGATATGTTCCAGGATGGTTCCCGCAACGTCTAACTCGTCTTCTTTGTCCTGTTTTGTATTCGGTTGCTGTTCTGCAGGATGGCTGCTGTGCGCTTCCTGCGCCAATGATATATTATAGAAAAATAAAATACATATACTGAAAGCCGCTACCAATAAGGATTTTAGCCATTTTGACGACATACTGACCTGAAATTTGCCGCAAAGATAGGAGTTGGAAGGCAGAATTTATTATTTTTAAACAGGTTTGTTGCTTTTGTTTTTGAGTGAGGCCGTAATACCCGGCAACACGCATTTTTATCCCGTTTTAGAGAAACAGACAAACGAATGTTTAGGGGAAATAAGCCCGGCCGGCGCCTGCCGGATTTATACCAATCCCTGTGCCAGCATAGATTCTGCAATCTTCACAAAGCCCCCGATATTGGCGCCTTTTTCATAATTAACGTGGCCGTTTTTCTCTTTTCCGTATTTCAGGCATATCCGGTGGATCTGCTTCATGATTTCCCTCAATTTGTTGTCCACCTCGTCGCGGGTCCAGGAAAAGCGGAGCGAGTTTTGCGACATTTCAAGTCCGGATACTGCCACCCCACCTGCGTTTGCCGCTTTACCGGGAGCATAAAAGATCTCTGCCTTGTGAAAGGCGGCTACTGCTTCACGGGTACACGGCATATTGGCGCCTTCAGCGACACAAAAACAACCGTTGTCTATGAGCGTAGCTGCATCATTGCCATCCAGTTCATTTTGAGTTGCATTGGGCAGCGCGATGTCGCATTTGATTTTCCAGGGGCGTTCTCCTTTGAAATACCCGCATTTGAATTTATTGGCGTATTCACTGATCCTTCCTCTTTCCTTCTCTTTGAGATTGATAATGAACTGTAGCTTTTCTACGTTCAGTCCGTCGGGATCGTATATAAAACCGTCGGAATCCGACATGGTCAGCACCTTGGCGCCTTTGGCGATACATTTTTCAGCGGTATATTGCGCCACGTTCCCGGAGCCGGAAATAAGCACTTTTTTCCCGGACAGGGAATCTCCCCGCGTTTTCAAAATTTCTTCAACAAAATAAACCAATCCGTATCCGGTTGCTTCGGGACGAATAAGGCTGCCGCCCCACTCGTATCCTTTCCCCGTAAGCACGCCGCTGAACTCTCCTTTGATGCGCTTGTACTGTCCGAAAAGATAACCGATCTCCCGTTTACCCACCCCAATATCTCCCGCAGGAATATCAATATCAGCACCCACATGCCGGTAGAGCTCCGTCATAAAACTCTGGCAGAATTTCATTACTTCGTTATCCGATCGGTTCTTAGGATCAAAATCAGATCCTCCTTTACCCCCGCCCATAGGCAAACCGGTAAGGCTGTTTTTGAATACCTGTTCAAAGGCGAGAAATTTAAGTACGCTCAGCGTTACCGACGGATGAAACCGTAATCCGCCTTTATAGGGTCCGATGGCGCTGTTCATTTGTACCCTGAAGCCTCTGTTTACTTCTACCTCTCCTTTATCATTTAACCAGGGTACCCTGAAGATGATAACCCGCTCCGGCTCAACAATGCGTTCCAGGATTTTTTGATCCCTGTAAATGAGGTGTTGATCAATGAATGGAAGCAGGGATTCCGCCACTTCGGTTACGGCCTGTAAAAATTCGGGTTCTGCTGGGTTCCGGCGCTGTATTTTTTCCAGAAACTGCGTGAGCACATCATTCATAAACAATAAAAATAAGTGAGTTTTTGGGGAATAATTGTTTGGAAAATTACTGAAATATTTTAATGAAGCATCTTATAAAATTTTTTAAGCTCCTCTGATTCCGTTACAGAAAGGGTTTCATTGTTGTCGTATTTTGCTTTTAAAAATAAAATTCTTTTATGTTGCGGATATTTTACCAACAGGGCTTCCAGCATGTGCCCGGTATCTCCGTCTTTTTTATACAGCGGTGTTGCCTGGGGTAGTGCAGACTTATACCGGGTAGGTTTTCTTTTTATGATGGCTTCTAAAGTACTGAGTTTATTGGGGGGAATGGTATCTATCCTCGTTGCCTTATGGTACAGGCCTTCTAATTGCTTCTTGCTGAGTCCTCCGCGTTCGCGGTATTGGAAAAGAAGACTTTGAATAAAAGTAGAATCCGGCCTGGCTTCTAAAACAGTCTCCAGCAAATTGCCTACAATATCAACATCAGGTTTTAATCTGTGCATCTTAAAGAATGGTATGGGTATTCAACCCGGGAATGGCAAGTGGAACCGTTTATTGGTCTTTTCGTATCTGAGCTATGCAAAAATACGGTTGACTTTAGATTTTTCTACATTTTTTTTACAGGAATGGATAAAATTTGAGCCGATTAACGGTTTGATAACCTCGTTCCGGGATCACAGTTTTGTATAACGGCTAAAGATTTTTCGGACAAGGTCTTTCTGCCAGCGCTTTCCGACGCTCATTAAGAGCCAGAGAAGCGAAGCCAGGCCCCATACTCAAAAATGGTGATAAAATTAATGTACTGACGGGTCGGGTAATCTTTTACGTCTGCTCCGGGGGGTACATATAATTATCGCCGGTTGGTGTCCTTCCGCCCGCGGGAAGCATAGGGCTGCGACAATTATAAATACACCTTCTACCCTTCGCCTCATTATTCCTAATTTTGCCAATCAAAACCTGAATATTGAAGGAGATTGCTATTTCTATTGCGCGGACTTTGCTTTTAAAGAACATTGCTTTTTGTATATATCATCTTCCAGGAGGGGGCAGGTACCGGCTGGCAATTGATTCGCAGTTTCTGCCCCACGATGAAGACTTATCCTTCTGGATAGCTCCTTTTACCTTCCGCTCCGGGACGGAGAATATTTTTCTTTCCGTTGTAAAAGATGAGTTTTTGAATGAAGCTTTTTTTCAGCAAACCCGGTCTTTCCCTTTTAAAAAAAGGATATCGGCTCCATTACCCCTGGAAACGTCCAAAGAGGAATATCTTAACGGTGTGAACGCTGTTTTAAAGGATATCCGGTCAAACAAAATTAAAAAAGCAGTTTTATCCAGGGTGTTTAATGTAGATAAACCCCACGATTTTGATCCGTTGAATTGTTTCAGGCGCCTGGTTGCAGATTATCCACAAACCTTTGTTCATCTGTTCCATCATCCCAAATCAGGTATGTGGATGGGTGCAACCCCGGAATTATTATTAAGAAAAAGAAATGCATTGCTGTCTGTTATGGCGCTTGCCGGTACACAGATAAGAAAAGCGGAAGGAGATTATCTTTGGCGGAAAAAGGAAGAAGAGGAGCAGGAAATGGTAAGTGTGCATATTGAAACCATTTTTAAAAAATACGGCTATACGTTAATTAGAAAAGAAGGCCCGCAAACCGCTGAATCGGGCAGGGTGGCGCATTTGAAAACGGATTATATTTACCGTGAAAACGCCGGGATACCTTTAAAAGATCTTTTGGCTGAACTGCATCCAACACCCGCTGTTGGGGGGGTGCCGGTTGATAAAGGGATGGATTGTATTCTCAAAAACGAACGATACGACCGGCGGTATTACTGCGGCTTTATCGGAGAAACCGATTTTTCTCAAAAAGCAGATATCTATATCAATTTGCGCTGTATGCAGGTGGGAGAGGAAAAGATAGCCATTTATGCAGGGGCAGGCATCACCGGCGCTTCTGATCCACAGGAAGAATGGGAGGAGACGGTTTTGAAGAGTAAGACTATGGTGGAAAAAATAAAAACGGTGAAGGAATTATATTGACATTAAACGCGGGTGTAATTTTTTTTCGCATAGAAGGAGGACGAAGAGATCGTTCCCTCCGGCAGAAAAGCGAACATCAAAACCATACGGATGAAACTTTCAGGCAAAAAAGGTATTCAGCACATCGTGATGTCGCTGGCGGCGTTGGGTTTGGAGGAGGTAGTTTTGTGCCCGGGATCGCGCAACGTACCGCTCATGATCTCCTTCAACCGGCATCCGGCTTTCAGATGTACCAGCATCCGCGACGAACGGTCGGCGGCTTTTTTTGCATTGGGAAAAGCATTGGAACTTCAAAAACCTGTGGCGCTCGTATGTACGAGCGGGTCGGCAACCCTCAATTTTGCGCCTGCCGTATCGGAGGCGTATTACCAAAGGGTACCCCTGATGATACTCACTGCCGACCGGCCCGGGGAATGGATAGGCCAGGGAGACGGTCAGACGATAAATCAAACCTGCCTTTATCGGAATTTTATCCGGGGTAGTTATACGCTGCGGGGGGATGCGTCCACCCCCACGGATTTTTGGTACAACCGGCGTTGCCTCAGCGAGGGCTATAACATAGCTACGCTTTCAGATCCCGGCCCGGTTCATTTTAATGTTCCCTTAAGTGAGCCGCTCTACCAGGTTGCTGAAACAGCGGATATCCATCCGGGGATTTTTAAGGAAACCGAAACGGAAAAAAAGCTCACCGCAACGTCTCTTTCAGTCCTGAAAGAAGAATTTGCGGGCTGTACTAAGGTGATGATCCTGACGGGACAGCATCGGGTAGATCCGGTTTTCCGGGAGGAGTTGGTCAGGATGGCGGGGTTCGAAAATGTAATTGTTCTTACCGAATCGTTGTCCAACACGCATCATTCCCGGTTCATTGAAAACATAGACCGGTGCATCACCAATTTCAGTAAAACAGAGGCGGAGGAATGGGCGCCGGAGTTGTTAATAACGGTTGGCGGAGCGGTGGTATCCAAAAGAATCAAAGCTTTTTTAAGGGAGCAGTCCATCACCCATCATTGGCATATAGATTCTTTCGACGCGATGCAGGATACCTACCAGTCGCTAACGCGGGCCATTCCTATGGACCCGGCAGTTTTTTTTCAACAACTTCAGCCTGTTTTGCCGCAGGTAGTCTCCGGCTATCGTGAAAAATGGCTCAAAAGAAAAGATCGGCTGGCAATATTGCACGAGGCGTTTTTTGATCAATGCGCCTATAGTGACCTGTTGGTTTTTTATAAATTGTATCAGCATATCCCGGCAAATACTTTTGTGCATCTGTCCAACAGTTCGCCCATCCGGTATGCACAGTTGTTTGATAACCAGGAGATAGCCGGCTCTTTCAGCAATCGTGGTACCAGTGGCATTGATGGTTGCACCAGTACCGCCGTAGGGGCTGCGACAGCCGCTCCCCAAAAGAGTTTCCTGTTGATTACAGGAGACGTGGCTTTTCACTATGATATCAATGCCTTATGGAATAATACAACGGTTGATAATTTAAAGATACTGGTGATCAATAATGGCGGAGGCGGTATCTTCAGGATTATTGCCGCTCCGCACGAGCTGGATGAAATGGAGGCGTTTCTTGAAACTTCTATGACAACGAATGCAGAAAAATTAGCCGCGCATTTTGGATGGGATTATTTGCCGGTGCGTCATGAAAACGTTCTTGAAGAATCCCTGCAATCCTTTTTTAAGAAAGTCGCCGGGAGAACCATCCTGGAAATTTTTACGGATGCAAAGAAAAACCCGGTGATATTGGAACAATACTGGGAATTTTTAAAAGAAAACTTTGTGAGCTATGAATAAAATTGACTGGGCGAACATTAAAGCCTATCAGGATATTACTTTTAAGCAGTGCAACGGCGTCGCGCGGATTGCCTTCAACCGCCCCGAAGTACGGAATGCATTCCGTCCGGAAACGGTGTCCGAGATGCTGGAAGCGCTGATCATTGCTCATGAATCGGAGGAGATAGGGGTGGTGTTGCTGAGCGGGGAAGGCCCCTCTCCCAAAGACGGGGTTTGGGCTTTTTGTTCGGGAGGCGATCAGCGGGTGCGTTCCGCCACGGGTTATAAAGGAAAGGACGGCGTTAACCGGTTCAACATCCTGGATGTGCAACGGCAGATCCGCTTTATGAATAAGATAGTGATTGCCGTGGTGCCGGGATGGGCGGTTGGCGGCGGACATAGTTTGCACGTGGTGTGCGACTTGACCCTGGCGAGTAAAGAAAATGCGCTTTTCAAGCAAACGGATGTGGATGTGGCCAGTGTGGATGGCGGATTTGGATCGGCGTACCTGGCCAGGCAGGTGGGGCAAAAACGTGCCCGGGAGATTTTCTTTTTGGGGAAAACCTATTCAGCTCAGGAAGCGTATGATATGGGGATGGTGAATGCCGTTGTACCCCATGAAGTACTGGAGCAAACGGCCTATGAATGGGGCCGGGAAATCCTGGGCAAGAGCCCGACAGCCATAAAAATGGCAAAATTTGCTTTCAACCTGATTGATGACGGCCTCGTGGGGCAGCAGGTATATGCGGGAGAGGCTACCCGGTTGCTTTATATGACCCGGGAGGCTGAAGAAGGCCGGAATGCTTTCCTTGAAAAAAGAAACCCAGATTTTCAACAATTTCCAAAATTTCCCTAACCGATAAAAAATGGCTTCTGTATCTGCCTGGATGGTTGCTTTTAGACTGCGTACGCTGCCGTTGGCCCTATCAACGATTATACTCGGAAGTTTCCTCGCCGCTTACAGGAAGGAATTCTATTGGGGCGTTTTTGTATGGGCGGTGCTTACCACGTTGTTTTTGCAGATCCTCAGTAACCTGGCAAATGATTACGGCGATGCGGTTCATGGCGTGGACAACCAGGGAAGAGTAGGACCCAAAAGAAGTCTTCAAACCGGAGCGATCACGCTTCGCGAGATGAGAAATGCGATCCTCCTTTTTGTTATCCTGTCGCTTATATCGGGTGTTGTATTGTTGACGGAAGGAACGAGGGGATTAAAACTTTCTTCCGGACTGGTAATGTTTGGGGTTGGGATCGCTGCCATTGGCGCTGCGCTGAAATACACCATGGGAAAAAATCCGTATGGGTATGCAGGATTAGGAGATGCAGCGGTTTTTTTGTTTTTTGGTATCGTTGGGGTAATGGGATCTTATTTTTTACATACCCAAAGGTTGGAGGTGTTGATTGTTCTTCCCGCCATGTCCATTGGCTTTTTCAGCGCCGGTGTTTTGAATCTGAATAATCTCAGAGATAAGGAGAATGATGCGGCGTGCGGTAAACGAACCCTGGTAGTGCAGTTGGGTGTACGCCCTGCAAAGAGATACCATGTTTTTTTACTGGCGGCAGGAATGGCATTGGCGGTAATGTTTAGTTTTTTAATGGATGCTACAGGGTGGAAGTGGATATATTTATTGTCCTTTCCGTTTTTTATAAGAAGTATTTTTGTGGTTCAAAAAAATAGAGATAGTGCGCTGCTGGATCCCGAACTCAGAGCGCTGGCGATGACTACACTTTTGTTTAGTATTTTATTTGGAGTAGGTTTGGTATTGAAATGATCTTCCCGGGAAAGGCGGGTGTTTTTTAAATCCGGATAGCAGGTGAACAGTTATTTCAAAAAATATTCTCTTCATTTCAAAAAACCAGGAGGCACTTCCCGTGGCGTACTCTACGAGAAGGAAACGTATATATTGATACTGCAGGATGACGATAAAACAGCCTATGGCGAGTGTAATCTCTTTAAAGGGCTTTCCTATGATGATCGTGGCGGCTACGAGGCAAAGTTGACGGAAGTATGCCGGCGCCTGCCGGAAGAAAAAACCGGGCTTTTAAATGAATTGGCTGCATGGCCCTCTATCTATTTTGGAGTAGAAACTGTTTTAAAGGATTGGGAAAATGGTGGAAAACAAATTGTTTTTCCCGGGGGGATCAGGGAGGATGGATTCACTATTCCCATTAACGGGTTGATATGGATGGGCAGTAAGGAAGAGATGAAACAGCAGATCGTGCAGAAATTAGAAAATGGATATGCTTCCGTAAAGCTGAAGATCGGGGCTATTGATTTTGCAACGGAATTAGCATTGCTGGCATTCATTCGCAGACAGTTTACCCGGGAGGAGGTAGAAATCCGCGTTGATGCCAACGGAGCTTTCAGTTATGAAGAGGCCAGGGAGAAGATCAAAAGGATGTCGGATTACGGAGTTCACTATATAGAACAGCCTATTCGCCCCGGTCAATGGCATGAAATGGCCCGGCTTGTTGAAGAGATGCCGGTTAAGATCGCCCTCGATGAAGAGTTAACAGGAATACGATCGCTTATTGAAAAGGAAAAACTTATAGAAACTATTTGTCCGCAGGTATTGATTTTGAAACCCGCATTAGCGGGCGGATTTAGGTCCTGTGATGAGTGGAAGGCTCTTATCGGAGCAAAGGGAGGAAGTTGGGTCGTTACCTCCGCTTTGGAAAGCAATATCGGTTTGAATGCTATTGCGCAATACACGGCTTTGGATATACCCGGGACGCCGCAGGGATTGGGTACCGGGCAATTGTTTACCAACAATTTCCCATCTCCTTATACGGTTGACGCCCGGGGACTTCATTATCACAAAAACCGGAACTGGGATTTTAGTTTACTCATATGAATTACGCGGATTACAAAACGCTTTTTATTAATGGACAGCGATTGGAAGGATCGGAGATCATAACCTATTGCCAGGAAAGCCATCACGCCAATCTAAAATATTTAGGTGAATTCGTGAGGGAATGGCTCAATGATGAAACTGTGATCGAATTGAATACCAGTGGTTCTACAGGAACTCCGAAAGCTATACGGGTAAGAAAAAGCCAGATGCTGCAAAGCGCCGCCATGACAGCAACATTCTTCGGCTTTGCGGCGGGGCAAACCGCCCTGCTCTGTCTCCCTATTTCTTATATAGCCGGGAAGATGATGGTGGTCAGGGCTTTGTACAGTGGATTAAACTTGTATTGCATTGAGCCGGGCAGCGCACCTTTGTCCGGCTTGCCCGAGGGTGTGGTCATTGATTTTGCCCCC
Source organism: Chitinophagaceae bacterium (assembly GCA_023957125.1). Taxonomy (GTDB): domain Bacteria; phylum Bacteroidota; class Bacteroidia; order Chitinophagales; family Chitinophagaceae; genus Agriterribacter. Next base: position 266,604 of record JAMLHL010000001.1, on the reverse strand, counting down.
CTCACGCCTATGCAGTTGGTTGGCATTGAAAACACTCCATCTGTCCGGAAAATATTATTAGGCGGCTCTCCCGTTCCTCTCGCGGTGGAAGAAAAACTCCAATTGTTTGGGTCGGAAGTATATCAGGGGTATGGGATGACGGAAACCCTGAGTCATGTGGCTATCCGCAGGGTGAACGGACCCGGGAGATCAGATATTTATACCGCGTTGCCGGGAATTGTATTAGAAACAGACGACAGGAATTGTCTGGTAATTCAGGCACCTTTTTTGAGTGAAAAAGTCTATACCAACGATGTGGCCGAGCTGATCGGTAATCAACGATTTATTTGGAAGGGCAGAGCCGACCATGTGATAAATAGTGGCGGTATAAAATTATTTCCCGAAGAGATTGAAAAGAAAATCTTTCCCTTAATTATCGGACAGTATTTTATAGCCGGATTGCCCGACAACCGGTTGGGAGAAAAGCTTGTTTTGTTTGTAGACGGTGAAGCCTATGGAAAAGATGAAACTGAGCTTCTGTCAGATGAGATATCTAAAGTTGTGCATAAATACGAAAAGCCGAGAGAAATTATTTTTGTCAGGAATTTTATCACCACCGCCTCCGGAAAAATAAACCGCCAGGCAACGATCAGAGCGACCGGGAAGGTTTAAATTCGTAAGCTAAACCATTCAGATGAAAAAATATGCCGTGATAGTAGCCGGTGGAAAAGGAAGCAGGATGGGTAGCAGCCTGCCCAAGCAATTTCTTAACCTGATGGGGAAGCCTGTGATCTGGTATACCCTGGAAGCCTTTTTAGGCGCTTTCTCTGATGTACAGATCCTCCTGGTTGTTCCGGAAGATTTCTTAACTGAAGGGGAGCAGATCGTCTGCGAGACATCTTCACCGGAACGGATTCGATTGGCTTTTGGGGGTGCCGCACGTTTTTATTCAGTGCAGAATGGACTAAAATATATAAAGGAGCAGTCGGTGATATTTGTGCATGATGGAGTGCGGTGCCTGGTGAGTGAAAGTTTAATCCGCCGGTGTTATCACCAGGCACTTGAAAAAGGAAGCGCCATCCCGGCGGTGACGGTGAGTGACAGTGTACGTATCCGGGAGGGGGAAAAGACGAAGGTAGTGGACCGCAGTAAGCTGCTTGCTGTTCAAACCCCGCAAACCTTCCGGAGTGAAATTATTCTGCCGGCATTTCAGCAACCCTTTAGCGAAGCTTTTACCGATGAAGCCACGGTAGTGGAAACAGCGGGCCATGAAGTATATATAATAGAAGGAGAAAAGGAAAACATTAAGATCACCTTACCTGCCGACCTGGCGATGGCGGAACAACTGTTGAAAACTGCCCATCCCGGTTTGTTTTTATAAAAGGAAAGATCAGCCCTTCAACCATTTGATGAAGAATGGAAGCCGGTTGTATCTGAAGAAGGAGTAAGGCTGGTTCGCACAACCGAAATCTTTATAGAAATGCGCTACCCCCGGGAGATCCGAACCTTCAAAATCGAGGATCAGATCCTGGTTTGAAAACTCTTTTATAATCTCACTGATCAGGAAATGATTGGCGCGAAGTTGTCTCCCCTTCGCCGTGGTAACTGAAACGATCAGGTACAGTCGTTTATTCATTTTCAAAAGAAGTGATGCGGCAAGCGATGCTTCCTCCTTGCGAACTTCACGGACAATGAGATTTTCTTCGCTATCCAAATATCTGCATACATGATGGAGTTTTTTATAGTCGTCATTTTTCACATGGGGAAAACGTTGGCCGTATTCCTTCCTGTACCGGCTTATGACTGCAGTGTAATCGGCAGAGGAGGTGTAATGCAGCGCTTCTTTTGCGGCCCTGGAAATATTATATTTCAGATCGTGTTTAAAATTTTCATGAAGCCGATCATAGCTTTTATTTAAAGCCAGAATGAAGTTGTTTTTTAATATCGTATCCGGGTGGTTATTATCATGGTTCAGAAATATTTCGGCAAAGGGAAACCTTTTCCGAGCCGCGGACAATAAATCCGGAATCATTTTACCATAGACCGCTCTTTTACCGAAAATACCCAATTGCTGGCAAAATGGAGGCTGATATAAATACCGGATACCATATTTTCTTTTCCAGGTGAGAGGCATCACGGCGTCATAATTGTTGATCACCAGGGCGCTCCAGTTTTCTGCCATGCGATCCAGGTACCATGAATAGCCGTATATCAATTCATTATCGGCGGAACGGATACAATCATCCCACTTCGCGGTGTCTGTATTATTTCTTTCAAGGTATTGAATGGAGAATGTCATGAGCCGGGTTATCTAAAACGGAAGTGGAAGATTTAATTTTCTAAAACTGATATTTTGTATATCCATACTGAAGGATATCCGCTGCCAGAAATTATTACCGGGGATGGTTTTGTAATAGTCCTGGTAAATTTTACTATAGATCAAAGGCACATATATGTTTACTATGTCTTTGCATAGCGATACCTGGAAGCCGGCATCAAACAGGATTTTCGGTATGCCGGTTTTGTCGTCCCACCCCTCGCTGTAGGAACCCAGATCGAAGAACAATTTTACAGGCAGATGCCGATGGAGGGAAGAAGTGAAATTCAGCGCCAGAAGCCAGTTATCCGTTTTGCCAACTTTGCTGTTCAGTAAATCGGTCCGGGTTTTAAATCCTCCGTCGCGCATCATCACCTGTTGTGAGAAGAAGCCGTTGAATTCATTCCGTCCCATAAAATAATTGTTATAGGTATAATCTTCATCTCCTTTGGGCGTGCTCATGTTCAAATGATAGGGATCGGTACGGGATCGTTTCAGGCTGGTTTGCCCGCCAAAATAGAAAAACTTTCCGGCAAACCAGCGGACATTCATTCCGCCGTTTTCCGGATAATTAAAGTAATAGTTTCCGGTATAAACCAGTCTTCCGAAATCTTTTGAAACTTCAAATTGCCACTCGGTCCGATAGGGATAGAGCGCCCGGCTGTTATCGGTTACCCATCGTAACTGACCCAGGCTGCTGTATTGTTTTGCAATGGAATAGTCGCTCTTCATCGTTACCGTATCCCAGGTGAACTTCAAAACATCGGTATTTAAAAAATAGGTTTTGAATTGTATAAACTTATGGAGCCGGCTGCGGGGATTGTGGTTGTTAAAGGTGAAGCGGATATAGGGACTGAGTTTGTTAAACCCTAAATAATTGGCGGTATGTTCTTCATCCACATAGGTGTTGCCCGTAAATTTTTCCCAGCCCGAGCCCGCTTCAATAGCATAAAACCTGCTTTTTGGATACCAGGTGTAGGAGGCCCTGCCGATGCCGCTGATTTGCCTGCTGCCGGTGGCGTATAAGGGCGCAACCACAAATTTAAAACGGTTGAACGGCAGATTATAATTATGAATAACCACTCCGGTCATTAACTTGTCGTACAGGTTGAAACCCAATGCCGGTAATATTCCAATGTAATGGTAGGATCTTTCGGGGTCGGCTTTGGCCAACCAAACAGGCCGGATTTGGGTTGGACGCCGGGGCAAAAAATCACCTTTTATATTAAGTAAGCGGAAGATACTGTCTGTGTTTTTGTTGCTTACCGTTGAAAAAATCTGCTTAAAATCTTCCGGGTAGGGATGCCCAAACTGCCATTGTTGGTGATAGACTTGTATGCAGGAGTCGAACGTGTCTTTTCCAAGAAAACTTTTTAAGATGTGCAGCCACTCCGAGCCCTTATAGCCCGATGAAAGCCAGTAATTGAGCGTTGAAAGCTCACCTGCCGGAGTTTCAACCGGCTGATCTTTTTTTACAGATACCATCGTTTCAAACGCAGTCTTTTCGTAATTGTGTATGGAGTGTATATTATTGATTTTTACCGGCTTTTGGAGGAGAGGTTGTCTTTCGAAAAAGGTGCTTATGCTATTATTCATCCAGGGGTGGACACGGGCATTAGCAGACAACAGATTGTTCATCCAGGTTTGTCCTATTGCCCGAGAAACCGTTTCTTCCTTTAGGGGCGTTTTCTTGTTGTTGGCAATGACAGCCAGAGCAGGGTGTGCAGATGCCCCATACATTTTCGCTGAAGCTGCTACAATACTCAGGGAAGAAAAGGGTGGGGTGTTGATAACGGAGGCGTAATAATGCACTGCTTTTTTCGCGTAATCCATACCGTTAATCCATAGCGCTTTTGATTTCTGCGTATAGTACACATAGACATCTATTGTTTTGCCGGATACCAGTGAACAGGTATCGTGTTGCACAATGAACCTTTTATCGGCACACCACACAAAATCCTGCGCATTGCGTGCCACATAATGAAGGGTTTTGGTTACAGGATCGGAAGCCGGAAAAATTTCGCGGATGGTTTTAAAGCTTCCTCCCTTCGTTTTTTTCCTGTAACGGGTCTCCGTCCAGGTAAAAGAAGACCTGCCTCTCAGCCATTCTTTCTCATCTTCTTCCTGTAAGATGCCTGTGGCAGCCACCACATAATTCCGGGGTAGGGTAAGCGCTACGTTAAAATTACCGGTTTCGCAGTAGGGAGCTCCCTGCTGCAGAAAGGGCATGGGATGCCAGCCTTTTTGGTCGTACACTGCCGGTTTGGGAAACCATTGCAATATTTCGTAGGATTGTCCTGTATGTCCTCCATCTGAAAAATTCCGTGGTAGCTTTACATGAAAAGGCGTAGTGACGGTAACCTGGCTATCCGGCAGTAAGGGCGATGGCAGCGGTAATTTCACAATATCGAGGTGTGTCGGGTGATCCTCCGGTTCGATCCTGGTATCGTTTACCCTGAAATCAAGTTGGTTGATGTATCCTTTTTCTTCGGAAGAAGAAAAGTAAAAACTTAGTTGTCCGTTTTCAAGCAATTGATCGCTATAGGCTGTTTTGTCGCTTTTAAAAGCATTTGCCCACAAATGAAACCAGATATAGTACAAGGTATCGGGTGAACGATTTTGATATTGTATGCTGATGAAGCCGTTGAGGGTATGGAGGCTATCGTTGAGGGTTACCCGAATTGTGTAATCCACCTGCTGCTGCCAATGGGTTTCCTGGGTGGCGCCGCTTAGCGCAAACCCGGAGATCAGAATAAGCAACAGATACTTTTTCAAAACGATGATTGGTTTTTTCAAAAATAACGGAAATCGCTAATAATGCTGATTTTTTGAACCTCCGGCATTAACGCCCTTTACCTTTTAAGATAATGCGCAACGTATGCACCATGATTTTAAAATTAAGCGCCAGGGAAATATTTTCAATATACACCAGGTCGTATTGCATCCGTTGAATCATTTCTTCCACGTTTTCAGCATAACCGAATTTCACCATCCCCCAACTGGTAATCCCGGGCTTCACCTTCAGCAAATACTTGTAATAAGGCGTTTTTAAATTGATCTGGTCTATATAAAATTTCCTTTCGGGGCGGGGGCCCACCAGGCTCATTTCTCCTTTCAGTACATTCCAGAACTGGGGGAGTTCGTCTATGCGCCATTTGCGCATGATCCTTCCCCAGGCGGTAATCCGCGGATCGTTGCGGGAAGATAGTGCCGGTCCGTCTTTTTCGGCGTCTGCATACATAGAACGGAACTTATAGATCCGGAAGGTTTTTCCTTTGTAGCCGGTGCGGAACTGGGAAAAAACAACCGCCCCCGGTGAAGAAAGCCGCACTCTGATAGCCGCGTACAGCATGAGTGGAGATAAAAATATAAGGGACAGAACAGATACCACCACATCGGTTAATCGTATGAAATACAATTCCCATTCGGGCATAATGCCGGTTTTGATTTCGATAAGGGGGGCATCCAGTACATCGCGCGTGCGCACGGAGCCGGCAAGGATATCCAGGTTGCTGGGGGTGATTTTTATTTCCACGTCTTTCTCACTGATCCGGTTGATGATAGCGGTGATTTCCTGCGGCGCAAAATTTTCCACGGCAATGACTACCTGTTCCGGCTTTACCTTTTCCAATATTTCTTCCAGGTGATTCATATTGCCTAATGCGGTTAAATAGGGGTTTAATGCCTGTCCGGTATTATCGGTATTGATAAAGCCGGCGAATTTGTAACCCAGCCGGTTCTGATTTTTTTTGATCTCATTGTACAGATTCAGGGCGGTAGGATTGTTGCCGATAATAATAGCGTTGAACCATATTCGGCCGTTGAGCAATTGTTTTCTGGCGATGCTCAGCAGCAGATTGCGGCCGCTCCAGATCAGGATGAAATGCGAGAGGAAAAGAGAAAGAAAAGCCCTGTAATAGTATGGGTAATTTACATGCTTGTCATCCAGTACCAATACAAAGAATAATACCAGGCAGCCGGCAAGGACGCAGATGAAAGTAACCGTAAATTCTCCAAGAAAAGATTTAACATACAGCGACCGGTGATAACTCCCTGTAAGCAGAAACAAAGCGGGCCATCCCAGCGGGATCAAAAAAATACTGAGTTGAAGAGTGGTGTTAGATGCCAGCTCCCCGGAAACGTTCAGGTCGAAGCCGGTTAAATATTTCCGTACAAAGAAAGCAATCGTCCAGGCCAGGCAGGCGGTAATATAATCGCTTATTGCGTACCAGAAAGTATTTATCTTATGCCGGTCGTTCATCAGGATATCCTCTGCATTTTCATGGTTAGACAGGTGAATTGGCTGCCTGGATCTTTTGTAAGATATGGTGTGCTACATCCATTGCCATCATCCCGTCTACCTCCGACACCACGGTGGCGGTATTCTGTAGGATAGACCGGGTAAAGGACTCCAGCTCCAGTAAAATAGCATTGGATCCGGGAATAGCGGGGTTCGAGATAGCAATTATCTTTTTCCCGGTTGGGGTGTCAATGTCAAAGGTAAAGGCATCCGGATCGTCCTTATCTTTTAGTTTAATGATCTCGGTTTTCTTTTCGAGGAAATCAATTCCTATATAGGCTTCTTTTTGAAACAGCCGCATCTTGCGCATTTTTTTCATGGATATCCTGGAGGAAGTGAGATTGGCAACGCAGCCGTTGTTAAATTCAATACGCACGTTGGCAATATCGGGTGTATCGGTTAACACGGCTACGCCGCTGGCAAAAATATTTTTTACATCGCTTTTTACGATGCTCAGAATAATATCAATGTCGTGGATCATCAAATCAAGGATAACGCTTACCTCCGTACCACGGGGATTGAACTGGGCCAACCGGTGTACTTCTATGAACATCGGATTTAGCGTGTGTCCCTTCAGGGCCAGGAAAGCGGGGTTAAACCTTTCAACGTGTCCCACCTGCACTTTTACATTGGCTTCTTTGGCTAATTTTACAATCTTATGGGCCTGCTCCATGTTGTTGGCAAGCGGTTTTTCCACAAAGACGTGTTTGCTTTTCCGGATTGCCATTTCACAAAGTTCAAAATGTAAGGTGGTAGGCGTCACAATATCTACGGCATCTACGGCATCCATAAGGACTCCGGGATTGGTAAACCGGGTTAGCTGGTATTGGGCTATGGCCGCAGCAGCCGCTTCTTCGTTGGGGTCAAAAAAACCTGTAAGCTCAACGTCTTTGATTTTTTGCCAGTTGTTGATATGAAATTTACCGAGATGCCCAACCCCGAAAATGCCAATTTTAAGCATGGAAGTTAATTTAATGAGCAAAGATAAGGTTTGCTGATTTTCAACTGATACGGGTTTTAAGCGGGGCGGGAGCCCTTTTAGACTTCAGTTGAACGATTGGCCGATCTTGCTTTTCTCCTGCTTCTGGCATACAAATAAAATCCTGCAAAAGCCGCGGTGGCGGCGAGCAGCCCTATTCCTGTAAGATATTTTGCGGAGCCCAACTTCATGTGCCGGTTTTTTTCATCGCCGCTGATCAGATCCGGGAGCAGCCTTAATGATCCGGGCGCCAATGTTTTATCGGCCCATAGTTTTAATGCCTGGGGTGCATCGGCGGTAACGATCCCCATCCCGCAGAGTTGCAGCATGTGAATGTCCTCAGTTGTGTTGCTTACGAAAACGATATTCTTTTGGGGAATGCCAAATTTTTCGGTGAGGTAATTCAGCACCGCGCTTTTGTCATATTGCACATTGCCCTCCTCCGATTCGGTGAAATATTCAGGAAATTCCAATTCTCCGGTTGCGATGCTTTTGTCCATCTTAAGATTGTTGGCGAAAGCATAATCAAATCCCAGTTTGTTTTTGATATGATTTGCCACAATATCAAATCCATCGGAAAGCAACACACAGATATAACCATTTTGCTTCATAAGCTGGATGGCATCCCTCGAATGAGCGGCAACCGGGATATTATCTGCTATGGCCTGCAGTTCAGGCAGTGATCTGCCTTTAAAAAGCAGGGCCGTTTCTTTCAGGCGGATTGCCCAATCGGTGTAGCGCTCGCTGATCTGGTGTAACTGCTGTTCAAGGTTATAATAATAAGCGGCGGCAGCATTAAAGGATCCGAGGATGACGTTGATATCAATGATCACCATTTTTTTCAGCTTCCGGATAGATTCTTTGATTACAAAATCCATTTCATCATTAATGGTATGGATGTCGGACAGGGTTTCCAGGGTACCGCCCGAAAACTGGTCGGCTTTCTGTAATATGGTCCTCGAAACCTGGCGTGACATGGTTCCCAATGCCTCAAGCGTTTGCATATCGTTTTTAACATAACCGATATTTACTTCTTTTATCCGCAGGTTTTTATTGAAGGCGTCTATCAGTAAGGCAATATCCACACCGTAGTCGTTTTCGAATTCTACCTGTTGCAAAAAATCTTTCCTGGCGGCGATCATCCCGCTCAGCGGTTGGTTGAATTTTTCGAGTTCGGGAAAGAAAATACTTAAAAGCGGTTTGGCAACCAGTTGGGTTACCCTGCCTCCCTGCCGGTCGAAAAATGATTTTACAAAATCGGCTTCTCCATCCACTATCGGGCCGGCAAGAAGCGACACAATATTTTTGGGATAAGTGAGGATGTCGGCGTCAAGATAAACGATGGTATCAAACGATGCAGCCAGCATGCCTTCATGCATAGATATCCCCTTGCCTTTTGCAGCGCTTGTAATCACCCTTGCTTCTTCTTTCAACGCTTCGCTTACCGTATTGTCGGAAGAATTATCATCCACCACAATGATCTCCATCGGTAGCGCCGCCTGTTTGATGCGCTGGATCACTTTCCCTATCGTAGCCCCTTCGTTTAATGCGGGTATTATTACACTGACCATATGCTATTTGTTGTTCTCCCTGTTATAACAAAAATAACCTAATTTTTCAGAGCCTGAAAGTGAAGGGGCGCCCTGTACAGCATCCTATTATTCGTATATTCCTGTATGTTATAACGTACAGGTATATTAATTGCCAGGTAGAAGAACAGGCGTTTGTCTCATCGTGTTCATCTGCGGGTAAGGAAATACCGGATAGTTACCCCTTTGAACGCCTATGCTGCCGGAGATAGAAAACGTTTTTGTATCATTCATATACATCAGCCCCATCTCCGCCCTTTGATAGAGCCCTAAATTATTGCTTCTGAAAATGCCGTTTACCGGGTAGGTTTTATTTAGACTATTATGGGAATAGGGATGATCAGGACTAAAGAACACAGGCGCAGCGGATACACCCGCAAAAGCATACAGGTTGTTGTTTAATCTGCGGTTTAATTGCAGTCCTATTGGAGTTGAAACATAAGATACACCTCGTCCACCGTAAAGAAAACCATATCCTGCGGAAATACTGCTGTATTTGCTGACAAACCATTTTTTATCCGTGATACTCTTTCCCTGCCGGATATTACGGCTCCCGGTATGTTCATTTTTTTCCGGGTTCACCGGGGGGCTGGTTTGCGCCCGCGCTGAGGACATGGAAAAAAACAGGACGAGCAGAAAAAAATAACGCATGAATGAATAGCTTGAACAATAAAGCTACGAATATTTTAATTGTTTTTCACTATGGCGCCAGGGCAATATTCACCTGCACTCCCGCCCGGGTATTTACCATGGGGGCGGAGGAGGAAATATAGGGGATGGACCGTTGCTGGTCGAAATAGAATTTCAATTGGATGCGGTTGCTCAAAACATAATCAATAGAAGGATTGATGATGATCATTTTCTGCCCCTGGGTGGGGAAGGCATTGGGCTGATCGAGCCGGCTGTTGGAAGTAATATTATCGGTAATGCTGAAGTCGAGTGTAAATTTTACATCGCTTTCGGCCCTTTTACTGGTGGTATCGGAGGTTTTGTCAAATAAGTTAATATTAAAAGGAAGAGAAAATCCCCGGATTCTCCATGACCCGTTGAAGTTGATGCCCGATGAGCGCATTTCACTAAGCTGATAGTCAATCAGGCTGAGGCTGAGCGTGCGGCTTTTAATATATTCAAATCGTATGGAAAACTGGTTTTTCAAAGAGAAGGAAACCCCTAAAAGCGGTGCGAATTTTTCCTCGATAGTGATATTCGGAACCAGGAAATAAGGGATGAAATTGTTAGAAGTGGTATCCAGGAAAGAGGGAAAGCCTAATCTCCACCTGTCCTGGAACAGAAGGTTTGAGTTAAAAGCATTCATCCCCAGGGTACTTTTATAGTCGTGGGTAAGCGTAAAATCGTTAAATATCTTGCTGAGGGATTCAATACGGCTAAGCCCGGTGTATTCAATATGCCAGTTGGGTTTGGGCAGATAGCCCGAAAACGGGTTAGAGCGAACATTGGTACCACCCGTTTTCAGCAGGGATATCTGGTAAGGATCTTTTTTGGTATAAGCGGCTATAAATGAAGGTATAAGTACATCCTGCGCATACCGGCTATACCCCAGGTAATAACCGTCTGATCCCTTTACCTGGCTGTATGGGTTTTTTACGCCCATTCTTTCAGAGAGGATCAGCCGGTAGTCCTGGAATTTTTGAAAGGTCTCGCTGATGACATTGGGATCCGATTTTTGAAACATCGTCCGGAAGGCAATGTAACTGATGCTGAAACCTCCGCCGGCATAAGGATTCAGGTGGCCGAACTGGCCATTTCCGATGGTATCTTTAAACAATTCACTATAGGTTCGGTTAAAGGTTTTTTGTATATCAAGATCAATACGGAGGTCGCGAACCGGTTCCAGTTGTGCGGTAGCTGCAAATTGCTGGTCGAAGGTCTGGCGCATAAGATTGTTTTGCAGGCTGTCATTTGACAGCCATCCTTTCCGCGCCACTTTGTCGAGCCATTTGCTATCCGGTTGATTGCCGAAAATAAAGCCGAGGCCGGGCGCCATGCTTCCCCAGTTTTGTCCCAGGAATTTTGTGCTGTCAATATACCCCGGGATAAAAGAGGTAGCTCCTTCGCTATAAGTAAAATTGATCCGCTTCAGGGAAGTTATGATCCTGCCTATACCTTTAACAAAATTGCTCAACTCCGGAAGTTCATTCGGATCCCGTTTCTTTTTTATATTTTTAGCGGTGTCGGCCTGGGGATTACGGCTCACCGGCGGTGGTTTAGGCGTATTATTACCTTGTTGTTCCAGTGCCCGCAGGATCCTGAATTTACCATAGAGCCTGTTGAAATCCAGGTCAATGGTAGCGGCCTTGGCATTGCTGTTTTGAATGGTGTTGCCCAGGTCAATGGCCAATCTCGAAGCGCCGATCCAGCTATAGGTGGTTTTATAAGCAAGATTGGCGTTCATCCAGTCTGTCAGGGGCAATTTGGAAGTAGGCAGAGAATATGTCAGATCGGCTTTCTGATTATATAATACGTTTCTTCCTCCCTTAAACAGATTTCTGAATACGGTATCTCTTTTTGCTTTATTATCCAGCCTGCCCGAAGGCTCATCTATCCGGGAATTGTTAAGCGCTTCGTAATCAAAATTCAGAGATTTTGTAATATCCCAACGGTAATTGTAATGCCTGTCGAAGGTGAAGAATTTATCATAGGTCTCCGGAATTTTGAAGGGGCTGGGGGCGGTGCCCGGAACATACACTTCACGGGGGCGCAAAGCACCAAATTGGCGGTTCACATCCCAGCGGATCCCGATAAGCGATGGCGTAAAATTGAGATTGAAATCACGCACCAGCGCCAACCACGCCGATTTGCTTTTGAACATGTTTTTAAAAGGTTCCCATGATTTTGCCTGGCCGGTATAATTGTAACCTATGCCGGCCCGGTATTTTTTTATTTCGTTGTTTTCGATCAAAGGGCTGTGGTGTTTGATAGACGTATAGGAATAGCTGAGATCAAAATTGGAGATGCTCCATATCCTTTGTCTTTTCCCCTCGGGCAATACTTTTCTGACGTTGGTAAAATTGAAAGTTTTAATGGTGGTAATGTCAATGGCCGCGCTTCGGATAGAGTCTTTCTTTGTTCCCTGAGCGGCGTCCAGCTTATCTTTCAGCTTTATATCCATGTCGTAGGGATCATATTCCGGGGTACTTATGGTTTGGGAAATGCTGGCATAAAAGGGGATCTCCATCCCGGCGCCCCGGGGCAAAAGTTTGCCCAGCTGCAGGTTTGCCGCGGCGTCAAACTGGGCAAAATTTTCCCGGGCTCTTTCATTAACCCTTTGTTCAAGCGCACCAAAGCCCACGGTATGGGTGTTGCCCGAAAAGGTAACCGTGCCCAGGTCTGCCAGTGCCAGATCAACCCGGCCCAGTGCCGCCCATCCTCCTTTTTCATCAATCTGGGAGAGTCGCAATTCATTGATCCACACTTCGGTGCATACCGGAGACCCGGTGCCGTTGCCCGGATTTTCGATACCGATCAAAAATCCTTTCACTTCCCCGAAATTGGGATTGCCGATCACAGAGTACAACCGGTCGTCAATGGTTTTTCTGAAGATCACATTCGGGTCTGTTAATTGCAGGTTTCTTTCCGCTTTTAGCTGCTCTAATACTGACAGGTCAAAATCGAGATTGTTGTCTTCCGGCCATATATCGTCTTCTGCAGTTGCCCCGGGTTGTGTTATTTTGAGCGGGATTTTTATTTCATAGAAGTTGTTGATAAAGTCGTTGCCGATCCTTATCACGGCGTTTATCCTGCCATCGCTTAGGGCAGGTTTCCCGGTTACGCTTTCGGCGTGGATGAACATCATCAAACGGCGGTATTGCCGGATGTCGAGGTTCATGGTTTTAAACACGCTTCTCGATTCACCGTTGGGCAGGTTGCAGATCTGCAGGTTCATGGATTGTTCGTTCTGCAGGATGTTGATGCCACCATTGCTGAGGGATTGCACCCTTTCAATCCCCGGAGGCATGCGGTAGGGGATGGGTTGCCGGCGGTCGTTCTCCTCAATATTTACAGCGCCTACATTGAAGTCAACCGGATCTGTGGAACTGATGGGTTTATAAACGCCTGCGGTATCCAGTTCAAAGGTAAACTTCCGCCATTGATTTCTTACCAGTTCCAGCTTGGCAAAGCGCAACACGGTTGAATCTTCAAACCCCGTAAGGAACATCCTGATGAACTGGATGGATTTGAAGTCGGGAATATTGCCGATCTTTTTATCGTAGGCGTTAATGGGCACCCGGAATTGATACCAGATCTGGTTTTCTTTAGCGCCGTTGGCCAGTTGCACCGCCACCTCTTTTTTATCCACGATAAAGTTGTTCCCGATCTGCATTTCGGGATCCGTAGTGGGTTTGATCTCTATCCGGTATTGAAAATACTCCTCATTTTCATTTAACGTATTGTCCTTGTTCAGGTCTTCTGCATCGGGATACATGGTGGCCGCGGAGGAGAATTGGGAACTTTCTGAAGATACCGGGGAATTGCCCTGTGGGCCGTTGAAATTTTTATAACGGCCAAGGATACCGGTGTTGGATTGATCGTAGGCGGCATCGCGGTAATAGCGGAAATTATCTGACGCCGGATCGTCCTGCGCCTGCTGATAGGCGGGAGAATTGCCGCCTAAGGTGCCCTGCAGGGATTGTAAATAAGTTTGGTGAGCCGTGCGCTCATCATCATCGGTATGACCGTCGAATCCCACATCCTGGTAAGGACGGTCGTCCGGGTCATTGCTGAACGACTGGGTTACCTGTATGGGATTAACAGGTACTTTTCCCCAGATGGATTCATCCGTTTGGGCGGGGATCTTTGGGGTGGGAAGCCCGTTTTCGTAAGATCTTTTACCGTCTTTCAGAATATCTTCCGATACGTTCCCTAAATTGAAATACAATTGTCCGCCGGCCGGGTTGGTGTTTTTGATAAACGGATCCAGGATCCAGAACTCTATGAACTCTACGTTATTGGTTTCAAAATCGGTTTGGTCAATAGCGCGCATCATTCCGCCCCACCTCCTGGATGGATTGATCAATTTCCCGTTGGCGTCTATCCCGGTGGCATCGTAGTTGTAAGGTCCCCTGTCTTTGGGATAATAAGCCAAATCGAAGGTTACCAGTTGATTCTGCCCGAAATCTGGAGTGCGCAGGGGGAAAATCTCAGATTGGGATACCGCCCTCACCCTGGGGTCGGACAATTCTTCCACGTTGTTTTGAACAGGATTGCTGGCATTTCTTCTTTCCTGCAGGATGGGTTCGATATTGTACCAGGCCAGCTTAGCTCTGTTTTTACCGTAATCGTAATTATTGTAAAGACCCGCTTCCGGGAAGAGGATATTTCCATTTTTATCTGTGGCGCCGAGGGGCGTACTTGCCAGCGCCCAACTGATCAAAGGAAACCTCAGGTCTATGCTTGCTCTCGTTCCTTCGAAATCGTCTATATATATTAAGCCGCTTTTCCCTTTACCGATTTGAGGGGAATGCCCGGGAAAGAGTTGGGCGGCCTCTCCAAAGGCCGTAATAGCCGAAGGTCCATCCGGGGTATAGAAGGGCAGCTTCCCAAGCAGCCGGTTCAGCCGGGGAACTTCGTTGTGGTAGCTGAAATCCACCCCCAACATGGTATTCCGGATCGGATCTTCTCCATAGCCCATTTTGGTAAAATAGGGCCGTTCACTCAGCCTCACCATGCTGGCGCCGATGGTCAGGTTTTTATTGGCCAGATAGTCCAGGCGCAATCCCATGTAATTGCGCTGCTGCATCCCAAAAGCGGCCTGGTTTTCAAATTGTACATCCACCGGTATACCCGAACTCAGGATAGCCTGGTTGAGGATTTTTACCGTGCCCAGGCTATAATTGACTTCATAGTCCGCTCCTTCCTGCAAAACGCGGCCGCCGGCGGTAACGGTAACTGAGCCTTGCGGTACATTAAAAGCGTTTAAAGAAATTTCAGATTGCCCCATCGCGGAGGCTTTTGCCACCCCTTTCATAACAAACCGGTTCAGGTTGGCATAAGTTTGCGCTATGGCCTTAATGGTGTCGTAAAGGGGCTGGTAAAGATATTTGTTCTGCAGCGCCGGATCGCTGAAGGCAAAGGCAAGGTCGCGTCCAAAAGGCTCCAGCACCGGGAAAATGATCTGGGCTCTTTGCGACATCACGGTATATCCCTCTATGAAATCGAAAACCCCGTCGGGCTGCGGGTCGTTCTGGTTATTGAGCCGATCTAAGTTCAGCAGGGTCAGCAGCGGCACCCCTGCCTGGTCGCCCTCGGGGAGGTACCTTTTCTGACCGCCGCCGGGTTCATTATACAATACATTTAATTGAAAATCTGTCCGGTCCAAAGAAGAAAGATAATCCCCGTTATCGCTTTTCAGTGTGTAGATGTTTTTCATCATCAGATCCCATATCGGCAATTGAGTACGGGCGGAGGTGGCTTTCAATAATTTAAGGAACAGCACTTTTTGAACGCCCGAAGTAGAATCTACCGGCACATCCTGGGAAAACTCCCCCACCTGATACACCCGGCCGTTGTAGGAGTACTGAAAGGCTACCGCCAGTACTTCATTGGGCTGAAGCGCCCCGTTCAACGACAAAAAACCCAGTTGCGGATTGTAAATATATTGGCTGGAGTCGAGCTTCCTGGCGAAGGTCTTTTCAAAATCCTGTACCTGGCGCAATCCCATACCCGTAAGGTTGCCCACCACGGTGGAGGGATTTCTGTTAGACGGGTTGCCGGTGATCTGGCGATAAAGGTTGTTGGCGTCGTTGCGGGGCAATTCCAGGTCGTTTCCCGAGCCACCCCAGGCGCCGTAAGGATGTGGTTCTCCCATATCCATCAATCCTACCACATCCCTGGTATCGGTGGTGGCTCCTCCCATCCGGTTGGTTACCCATACTTCCAGGCGCATCACCTGCACCTGGGAAGTAACCACCGGCAGTGTTTTCATGGCATCGTTGTATTTCCGGTTGAAATATTGTGCCAGCAGAAAGTGACGGTTTTCATCGTAGTCGTCGCCGGTAACCGTAATCTGCGAGGTAGAAGCGCCGCCTTCAAGCGCCCTCGACTGCCGCTGTGATTTTTGGGTGGCGAAGACCCCGGTTACCCAAAGCTTTCCAAACTGCAACTGTGTTTTTATACCGAAAAGAGACTGTGCGCCGGGTATCAGGGTACCCTTTGACGCAAAACTGGTATTACCCAGTTCAATTTTCTTAATGATTTCATCCGCGTTGCCGGTATATTCTAATTTCAATTGATTCTCCCAGTCAAAAGTAGATTGGGTGTTGTAGGAGATGGGGAGTTTGACTTTACTGCCGATGTTTGCTATTACGTTAAGATTGGCCGCCATATCGAAGTCCAGTCCCCCGTTTTTCCTGGCTCTTTCAGGTAGGGTCGGGTTTTTGATATTTTGTCCCTGGTAACCGGCGGTAATGGTAACGTTGCCCTGGGGGCGGATGTCTATTTTCCCGTTTCCGAAAAGGCGGTTAAAAAGATCATCGGTAGCTTTCAGTTCCGGCCTTAACAAGCTCTGGTTTAACAGGCTGATGGTGTTTGCCCGCTTGCGGAAATAGTCGTTCTCCTGTTTCCTGGATTGAATGCGGTTAAATTCTTCGAAGGTCAGCGAGGTAGGTTTCCGAAAGTAACGGTCGCCGATTTTTTCGATGATATAATATTTTTTTTCTTTAGGATCGTAAATAATGGAATCGGTGAGGTTCGCCGGGTCCTTAAGATCGAATCCCCGGTAGTGTAAGGAGCTGAACGGGTCGTTGCGCCTGTCTGTTATGGGATATTTCAATGAATCCCGGAAAGACAGCGAATCGGAAGATACCGGCAGGGTATCCCGGATCTGGAAGGTAGTTCCGGCATGCATGGGCATAGCGCGCGCGGTTATACCGGTTACGGATAACGCGGCGGCACATCCTACCATCCAAAGTATGTAGCGGATTCTTAAAGCCAATTTTCCCTTCTTGTTTTATAGGTAGAATTTTTTTCAAATAAGCTGTAATGCTTTTTTAATTAAAGATTCCAGATTTTCGACGGGGGAAGCGGATGAGGCGGCTTTCTTTATGGCATTTTCCGCCAGGTTGCGGGCGATGCCCAAAGCTACCAATGCATTTAACGCATCTTGCTCCAAAGTATTGTTTATTAAGGAAGAACCGGAAGCGCCAACGAAGGTTTTACTCATTTTTTCCCTGAGCTCAAGAATGATCCTTTCCGCGGTTTTCTTGCCGATGCCCTTGATCTTCTCCAGTTGGATGGCATTGCCGTTGGCTATGCACTGAGCCAGTTCGTTGGGTTGCATGGCAGAAAGCATCATCCTTGCCGTGGATGTACCTACCCCGTTTACGCTGATGAGCTGAAGGAAGATATTTTTTTCCGCAATATCAAAAAAGCCGTATAAAGTATGCGCATCTTCCTTAATATGGAGCCAGGTGTACAATGTACCTTTTTCGAGCGACTGGATTTTTGAATAGGTATTTAAACTGACCTGCACCTCGTAGCCCACCCCGTTTACTTCTACATGCACTACTGCAGGAGATTTATATACATATCTGCCTGAAAGAAAAGCTATCATCTCGTGTTTAAAGGAGGCAAAGATAATGGATTGTCCTTTCGGAAAAATTTACCTCTTATTGAGTCTTGTGTGTTATTAATAAAAACTTTTCAACCCTACCGCTAAGCCCCATCAATTATCAAGCCGTTTTTCCCGAAAGCCCAAAAAGGTTTATTTACCTGAAAAACGCATCCCCTGTAATGGGTTTATGATGATAATTGTATTTTCGTGCCCAATTTTGAAAGTTAACTAATATATGAGTTCAAAGATCACTGCCGCTATCACTGCTGTTGGCGGGTATGTACCCGAGTATCGTTTGACCAATAGCGAGCTGGAAAAGATGGTGGACACGAATGACGAATGGATCCGTACGCGTACCGGGATAACCGAAAGAAGGATATTAAAAGGTAAGGATCTTGCCACTTCCGACATGATAGTGCCTGCAGTAAAACAAATATTGGAAAAACGGAATATAGGCGCCGAGGAAATAGACTGTTTGGTAGTGGGCACCGTTACGCCGGATATGATCTTCCCTTCTACGGCTAACCTGGCCTGTCATAAGCTTGGAGCGGTGAATGCCTGGGGATTTGATCTGGCAGCCGCCTGTTCGGGCTTTTTGTATGCCTTAACCACCGGAGCGGCCCTGATAGAAAGCGGGAGATGTAAAAAAGTGATTGTAGCCGGAGGGGATAAAATGAGCGCCATAGTGGATTACAGCGACCGCACGACCTGTATTATTTTTGGAGATGGCGCCGGGGCAGTATTGCTTGAGCCGGATAACCAGGGGTACGGGGTGCTGGATAGTATTTTGAGGAGCGACGGATCCGGCGCTCATCATTTGCACATGAAAGCGGGAGGGTCTTTAAGACCGGCTTCCGTAGAAACGGTTGCCAACAAAGAGCATTATATTTATCAGGAAGGACAACCTGTTTTTAAACATGCGGTCAGGGACATGGCTGATGTCAGCTATGAACTGATGCAACGAAATCACCTGAGCGCGGATGATATAGCCTGGCTGGTTCCCCACCAGGCCAACAAGCGCATCATTGATGCCACCGCCAACAGGATGGGGCTTCCTCATGAAAAGGTAATGCTGAATATCCAGAAATTCGGAAATACCACGGCAGGTACAATTCCTCTTTGCCTGTGGGAGTGGCAGGACCGGCTAAAAAAGGGAGATAATATAGTAATATCTGCGTTTGGGGGCGGCTTCACCTGGGGTGCTACACTGGTTAAGTGGGCTTTCTGAGCGAAGGAATATATTAGGTAACCGGGAGTTTAAAACTCTGTTTGATTTTTTCCGTGAGATCTGTATGCACCATTTTCTGAGCCAGCAGGATCATATTCTTAAAAGACGGACCGTGGGAAATGCCGTGCCCGATCACAACCGGTTTGTTTACTCCCAAAACAGGTACTCCGCCGTATTGTTCAAAATCAAAACGTTCAAAATATTCATCTTTGATACGGCGACGTTTGATAATGTCAAAAAAGCTTTCGGCCATTTTAAGCATTACATTCCCCGTGAAGCCTTCACAAACAATTACGTCCGCTTTATTGAGGAACACATCTCGGCCTTCAATGTTTCCAACAAAATGAATGAGCGGGTTGTTTTTTAGCAGGGGATAAGCGGCCTGTGCAAGCAGGTTGCCTTTCCCTTCTTCCTCCCCTATATTCAGCAGACCAACGGAGGGCGTTTTTACGTTCCATACCTGCTGTACGAACAGGGAACCCAAAACGGCAAACTGCGACAGGTTTTCGGGTTTACAGTCCGCATTGATACCGGCATCCAGCAAAAGTCCTAGTGAGCCGTCTTCCCTCGGCATATAAGCGCCTATGGTAGGCCGGCTAACGCCTTCTATGGGTTTGATGCTGTAAAGCGCGCCTACGAGCATCGCTCCTGTATTTCCGGCGCTGATGAAGGCATCCACTTTGTCTTCAGACAGTAAATTAAAACCTTTGTTAATAGAGGAATCCTGTTTTTCCTTCAACGCCTTTGTTGGGTGCTCATGCATATCAATTTCCTGGGAAGCATGTACGAGAGAATAGCTGTTGGGCTTTAAGGGAAGTTGCAGTAACAGGGGTTGTAACTGAGCTTCATCTCCGATCAGGAAGAGGTGAGCGGGATCAGGCGTTTCGGCTAAATAGGAAGCCACTCCGTTAACGGCTTCCGCTGGCGCATAGTCGCCACCCATCATGTCTAAGGCGATGTTCATGCAGCAAAATTGAAAAAATCCGGAAAATACAAATCCCCAATCCAAATAATATTAATTATCCGGAGTTGGGAATATCGTTTTAAGCAGGGAAGGAAGCACTATTTGACGGGCGACTTTTCAGCCACTACTTTTCCTTTGTAATAGAGTTTTCCTTCGCTTACATGAGCACGGTGACGTACATGCAACTCACCCGTAACACTGTCTTTGCTCAGTGTTACAGGCTCTGCCGTATAATGGGTCCTTCTTTTTGCGCTGCGCTGCTGAGAGTGCCTTCTTTTTGGATTGGGCATAACACCAAATTTTAATTGTTTCTGAATTTATCCAGATCCCTCCAGATTGGATTTTCATTTTCTGAATTGCGCTCGTTAAGTTTCCGGAGCATCTCCAAAGCTTCCTGGTTGCATTTTGAACCGCCATCGGGGTTTTCACCACAGGTTCGCTGCAAAGGGATGCTCAGGTTTATAAATTCATAAATCCAGTCTGCAATATGGATATGACTTTCTGTCCTTGAAATATAGTAAATATCCGGATCTTCTTCTGATGCGTTCATCTCGTCCGGGTTATCCACCATTTTTACCAGCATTTCAAAATCGTCCCACAGGCTCTTTTCGAGCGTGTTGCCACACAGGTCACAAACCAGTTCAACCGTTCCTCCGATCTCAAAGGTAAGCATGAGAAAGGAGTTTTTTTTATCCAGGACAACCTTCACGGTAACCCGGGGATTGGTAAAATCCTGCGGTTGGCGATCTTCAAAAAACCGGCTATCAATTTCATAAACATATTCATGCCTGCCCGGTTTCAGTCCTACAAAAGCAATCTCATATTCATGCCGGTTTGCCATGCCTTTTGTTTAAGGGTTGCAAAGGTAATGAAACGGAATGAAATGCCCATGATTTATTGTAAATTTGCTGTTCAATATACCTTATGCGCGGTTTTAGAACTTTTCTGCCAACGGTTCTTTTGTTCCTGATCCTCAATGGCTTGTTCTTATCATTGCAGAAAATATGGGTGGGTTGGGGTTTCAGTATGCAGGTGCTGGTGATCGGCAATTTGTTTTTGTTTGGTTTAAGCCTGGTGTCATTGTTGCTGCATCAAAGAGCGCTGGGCTCGGCTTCATCGCAGGTGTTTGTGCGTTATTTCTATATTTCCCTTCTGGTAAAGCTCGTTTTGGTGGCTGTGGTGGCTTTAATATATGTTAAGGTTGCCTCCGGCGTCAACAGGATATCTGTAATAGGCTGCATGCTTATTTATTTGATTTATACTTTTATCGAATTAGGCATACTCTTAAAAGCAGGGAAGCAAAAAAATGCATAAAAAACAGGAGGCGCCTCTTTCCGCTTTGCAGGCTTATATACCCGAAGGGACGGAGCAAATGGTAATGGAGTACCTTCAGCAATACAAAGTGCACCTCACCATCACCCGGGAAAGAAAGAGCATCCTGGGTGATTACCGGTTTGGTATCCATGAAAAAAATCACCGGATAAGCGTGAATGGAAATCTGAACCCCTTCGCTTTTCTCATTACCCTGTTACATGAATTGGCGCATTTGGTAACTTTTGTCAGATTCGGAAACCGGGTGGCCGCGCATGGTAAAGAGTGGAAGGCGGTATATGGCGAGATTTTACACCGGTTCCTCCTGGCGGGCATTTTCCCGGAAGATATTGCCGCCGAAATAAAATCCACTATGCACCGCCCCGCTGCAGGCAGTTGCGCTGAAGATGGGTTGATGAGGGTACTCAGGAGATACGATCCGGGAGAAGGACATAAAAAATTGGTGGAGGAACTTGAAATTAACCAGTTATTCAGAACGGATGACGGCCGGGTTTTCAAACGGGGGAATCAATTGCGCAAGCGCATTCGGTGTATAGAAATGAAAACCAATAAGATCTATCTGTTCAGCCCGGTGTATGAGGTAATACCGGGCTGAACAGATTTTTTAGAGAGTTTATTAAACCTCCTGATTTTTCGTCAGCACGATGGTGTACACACCGTCGTAATCGGGATTGCCGGTGCCGGTGATTTCGTAGCCGATCTCCAACGTGGTGGTATTTACGCTGATCAGATTAAAGATCAGGGGTTCACCCGATTCGGGTGTGAATTTTATTTTAGTGTCATCGTCCGTCAACTCCCAATTGCCCGAGCCTGCCGTGGAAGGATCGCATTCCACCTCTCCTTCGTCAATGGTATAAGTGTTATCCGTTTCCATGGTAAAAACATTGTCTTTAAGGCACACGATCATTGGAATGGGGAGCGCAATAATACTGTTTCCGGATTGATCTTTTACATCGGATACCCTCCAGGTATTGGATAACAATTCTGTTTTTGTGGGCGGATTCTGTTCTTCATCAGCTTTGTCTTTTTTACAGGCGGTAAATGTTGACAGTAAAAGAAAAAGGAGCATGAATTTTCCGAATAAAATATTCTTTTTCATATACAAATAGGTTTTAAGTGAAGTGAATAATCATTCCAGATCGCTGGAGAAGGAAATACCGGTGGCGTACCCGGGGGCTAACTCAAAAGAGCGATCGTTCCATAAAGAACAAAGTAACTTAGCGCAACAAAGATAAAAAAAATTTTATCTGCATTTTTCATACCATTCTGTTTTGAGGTTTACAATAGGATATATTTATTGGTTTATTTTATAATAGAAACAAACGGCATGTTTGCCGGGATGTTGTACAAGGTTTAATTTTTTACCCGTGTCGGAGGATAAAATTTACATTCGTTTATTAGGTATTCATATTTCATGCCAAAGATGACAGGGACACCGGGATTAACAGAATTCCACGAGGCAGGAGTTTAGCGGATAAGCGTGGTGGTGCCCCTGAGCTCAAATTTTCTTCCCGTATCGGTATGCGTATATTCCAGCGTCCAGATATACGTGCCCGTGCCCTGTGGCTTTCCTTTATATGTGCCGTCCCATTTTTTTGAGGAACCGGTGGTTTCAAATAGTTTCTGACCATAAATGTTATATACCCTGAATATCAAATTACGGGCTTTATAAGCGTTTAAAGGGTAAAGGTAATCGTTGATCTGGTCTCCGTTGGGCGTAAAAGCCGAAGGGATATCAATATAGCAACTGCTGACCAGCTTTATTTGTTTTTCTGCTGTGTCTGAGCAATGCAGGTTGTTGGTAACGCTTAAACGGATATTGAGTTCCCGGTCTGTTAATGGGGTGGCATATAATTGAAGTGGCGGAGATTCAAGTGTACTTTCCGTTCCATCGCCTAAGAACCAGTTCCAGCTGATAATATTTCCCTTGCTTGTGTTTATAAAATGGACCCGGTCTTGTGGGCAAATAAAATCAGGCGCTTCAAAACCTGCCTCCAGCACGTTATCCAGAAAGACATCAGTGGTTATCGAATCCGAACATAATCCATTTGAGACTTTGAGCCGGGTATTTTTCAATCCAAATTCGGTATAAATTTTTTCGGGGTTGCTGCTGTATGCAAGACTATGGTCGTCAAACGTCCAGACCCATTCATTTACTTCATTGTCTCCCGGATGGGTATAAAAAACGGTATCCGATTTGCATCCGTAACGGATCGTAAAATCAAATCTTGCCGAGACCGTATCCTTTGAGACAAAATTCAATACGGCTCCTGGTGGGGTTTCTGCTCCACATTCGTCAATGATGGTATTACCGTCATTTCCGCTGCGAAGGGTGATGGTGAAAGCCCCTTTTTGAACGATGGGTTGATTCAGTTGAAGATTGATTACCTCGCTGGTATTACCGTCATTACAACTGCCTGCGGCCGACACGATCGTAATGCCCGGCTGTCCCGTCAACATAAAATCGCTTCCATCCGGGGCGATTGAACCGCATCGGACGGGCCTTTTAAACACCAGTTGGAGTGATTGCGGCATACAGCCGGGAGTAACCAGGCTATCCATCGGCGTGGGGGCAACGGGCAGCACCTCAAAGGGAAGCAACTCGCCCTCCTGGATATTCCGGTCGCAGTAATCCAGCAGGGTATTCCCATCTGAACCTTTTGCCATGGCAAGTGTGTAGTTTCCCGGAGGGAGGGCGTTCTTTAGGGTAACCGTTACGGAATCCATATCAAAACCGGAAAGGCAGGCTTGGGCAGTAGCGCCGATAACTGAATTTGCGGGATCAGAAATCACAAAATCGCTTCCGTCCGGTGCAAGAGAGCCGCACCTCATCTTTTTGTTCAGTTTTACAACTATAGATTTTCCATCACAGAAGGCTCTTACTTTTTGGAGATGAGGTTCCTTAGGATCGGTAATATCTGCTGTGCCACCTCCAAAATTCAGCGTATATCCGCTCTGGTTGGTGGAGGTGAAATGGCTGATTAAAAGGAGGTATTGGTGCCCTTCCACTAAGGTTGGCATTTTACTCTTATTGGGGTAATTGTAGCCGGCGCAATTGGTAAATGATGTGGCATTTGAAGCGGTGCCTGTTGCGCCCGGGTTAGCCGACCAGTTGCTGGTAACGTACAGCGCATGGTTGGTGTACACTTCGGCTGGTTCATGCCCCGTAATATCAAATAACTGCCAGTCGTAATCATCGGAGTAAGTAAGCGGGGTGATGGTAAATCCGAGGGTGCCGCCGGCAAAGCAGGTGAATTTATACCAGAAGGGATTAAGGTCGCCATAAGCCGCTCCGTCATTTCCGCAGCCCGGAACGGGAATGGAACGCCCCCCGCAGGCAGGAACGGTTTGTTGGGTAAATGAGGAAGTGCCACAAACGGGAAAGGCCGTTGCCGGAGTCTGCCCCAGGCTGGAGCAGGATTGCGCATAGACACCGGGGAGTGAGAAAAGAGAAAAATAAAAAATCAGGACAGGCTTCCAGCTCATGAGCGAAAAATAACAAGTTTATTACATAGCGTAATATTTATGTTTCAAATTGGGGTAACAAATCCCCTGTTATAGGGTTCATATACTATACGGTAAGAGCAAAGGTTGGGGTAAGCCGGCATTGTTCATCAGGGTAGAGGAGTTGGATGGGGTTGATAAATGATAAATTATGATTGCCCGGATGTATTGGTTATCAATCGTATTTGTTTTTTAGTGTTTTTCTTTGGTTAATACTGTTGTGTAATCAAAAATACTTTTATAACTTGCACTCCCTTATGATTATTAGGAACTTGTGTCCTGATATCCAACTTTCCTTCCAATTGTCTTTTGACAAACCTCCAGAAGTTTTAGATCGTAGATATATATTATAATAGATTAGGAAATACTTATCCCTTGACAGGAAGCCTGTCAGATGTTCAAAGCCAATCTCCTTCCTGAAACGGTTATTATTATTTCAGAAAAAAACAAATATGAACCGATTTGTACGCAATTTGATCTGGTTGTCGTTACCCGCGTTTTTTGTAATCGTTGGCCTCACCTCAGCAAAAGCTCAAGTGTTTGATCCGAATGACGGGATTACCACCTATAATAGAAATAATCCCCCGGCGGAGCCTGCTTTCGGGCAGGTTGGTAAATGGGTGAGAACGAGGCGGGTTTCCTGGAATACGGATTCTTATAAAGCCTATATATATAAAGGCATAGCTTTTCGGCTTAAATGGCCCAAGAATTACGATGCAACGGGCCAGACCAAGTACCCGTTGTTTCTCTTTTTCCATGGAAAAGGGGAAAGAGGTAGTATTTATGACAACGAATACCAGTTGTACCATGGCGGAGAATTGCACAAAAATGCTGTAGATAATGGGGATTTTAATGGCTTCCTCCTGTATCCGCAGACTTCGGATGCAGATGGCAATTGGACTGGTCAGCAAAGGCAATATATGATGGAATTGATTAATAATTTTCTTGTCCCACAGACTAATGTCAATCCTTTGCGAATAACAGTTGATGGACTTTCTGCGGGTGGGCTTAGTAGCTGGAGATTCTTTGAATCCTATCCAAAATTAGTGGCGGGCTGCCTGCCCATCAGCAATGCCAGTTCTGCTTATAATAGTATCATTGTAAATAATAAATTTACTCCAATCTGGCTTTTCCAGGGTGCACTGGATCAAAGCCCCAGTCCATCGTCCTCCCGGTATTTGCAGGGAGTTGCGGATAATGCAGGAGCCAACTTCAGATATACAGAATACCCGAACCTGGGACATGGTTGCTGGTACTCTGCCTGGGGGGAGCCGGATTATTTCCCGTTTTTGACCAGAGCCCACAAAGCGAATCCATGGCCGTTAAATGGACGAACTCAATTTTGCAACACGGGCCCCGGATCAATTAGCACCACGATCGGGGTTACGGCTGGATTCAGCGCTTACCAGTGGCGAAAAAACGATGAAATTCTTAATCCGAACGGAACCACGGCCAATACACTTACGGTTACAGATATTGGTACCTACTCCTGCCGTATCAGAATCGGGCCATCTTCCGAATGGTCGGAATGGTCTCCAATACCGGTTGTTATTGCGTATGAAACTGAAGCTACGCCTCCCGATATAAAAGTAAGCGGATTATCAAGCAGGGTTTTACCTGCGCCGGATGGAAAAACAACGGTAGCCCTTGAGGTGCCTGCCGGGTATAGTGAATATAACTGGCAGAAAGTTGGAGATCCTCCTAATGCTCCTCCACTGAGTACAAATAATAAGGTAAATGGAGCTACTGTAGGGCAATACAAGGTACAAGTGAAAGAACAGTTTGGGTGCACCAGTATGTTTACAGATCCATTTACGGTTATTGATGCCAACGGGCCCAACAAGCCGGATGCGGCAAGCGGGTTGATCGCCATTCCGCTCTCTTTTACTTCCATAAAATTGAATTGGAGCGCTAATCCCAACCCGGTTTATCCTCAAACACACTTTGAAATATACCAGGCTACCCGTTCCGGCGGACCGTACCAGTTTGTAAGCCTGGTGAATGGGGATATATTTTCTTTTATAAAAGAAGGATTGACTCCGGGAGTTAAGTACTATTACATTGTCAGGGCTGTCAATAATACTGCGGCTGCCCCTGTTTCCAATGAAGCAACCGCCGCTACGCAAAAAGATGTCAATCCTCCGACAGCTCCAGGTAACCTTCAGATAACCGGCACTACCAGAAATGCAGTCAGTTTGACCTGGGAAGAGTCAACCGATGATGTGGGTATGGACTATTATGAAATTTACGTCAATGGCGTTAAGTCCTATGTTACTTCTGACATTGAATATACAATATATGGTTTAGAATTTGGTAAGACATATAATTTTAGTATTGAAGCGGTGGATATTGCCGGTAATAAATCTGCGCCAAGCAATCAGGTAACTGCGCAACCCCTTGCAAAAGGCTTAACCTTTAAGCATTATACCGGTACCTGGGATTTCCTGCCTGATTTTAATCTGCTTTCGCCGATTTCCACAGGTACAGTGCCCAATGTTACGCTTGGTAATGCAAGCCAGTCGGAAAACTATGGTTTTTTGTGGGAGGGATTTATTCATATTCCACAAAATGGTTACTACGTATTTTCAACAACCTCAGATGACGGTAGTAAGTTATACCTTGACACCGATTTCAATCATAGAACCTCTCCCTATAATCATACTGCTACCCCCGCGGTGAGTAATGATGGATTACATGGTACAAAAACGGTGGAGAGTTCAAGGATAAACCTAAATGAGGGCGTTTATCCGATAGCCATCACTTTCTTTCAACAAGGGGGTGGCGCAGAGATGAGTATAGCCTGGAAAAGAGTAAATCAAAATGGAAGTACCACTTACTGGTCGGGGGCCATTCCGGATTCTGCCTTTGTGGATGCTCCTGCGCCTCCTGCCGGTACGGCTCCTGCAAAGCCAACTGATCTTACGGCTACAGCAATTTCTTATAAGAGGATTAATTTGAGTTGGACGGATAACAGTAATAATGAAAAATCTTTTGAGTTATACCGTTCCACCGATCCACTGGACCACTTTAATACTATTGGAATAGTACCCGCCAACACCACAGGTTTTGCGGATACCCTGCTGGAGCCTGCTACTACCTATTACTATAAGATCCGGGCGATTAATCAATTTGGAGAATCTGATTTTGATAAAGTTGGCCCGGGGGTGAACTATGCCTATTACGAAACACCCAATAATCTGCAATATTTGCCCAATTTTAATAATATGACACCGGTGAAAACTGGTAGGGTTGCCGGTTTCGGACTTGGGATGCAGATGCGGGAAAATTATTTTGCGCTTAAATTTGATGGATTTATCAATATAACGCAGGCGGGCGATTATACGTTTTATTTGCAATCAGACGATGGATCACAACTTTATATTGATGATCAACTGGTTGTGGATCACGATGGCGCACACGGCAGCACCGAAAAGCCGGGTAACCCAATATATCTAAGCATCGGCGCGCATGCCATTCGTGTAACTTATTTCGAAATTGGAGGAAACGAAGCTCTCATAGCCAGATACCAGGGGCCGGGTATAGCTAAACAGGAAATTCCCGGTAATGTGCTGGGAGATGTACTGGCCAACGCTACCACGCTCGCGGCTCCTCCTGCTCCCGCTGCTCCGGGGGCCCTTACTGCTGTCGGAATCAGCAGATCGGCCATCAGGATACAATGGGAGAACCATGCCAGTGATGCGACAGGAATTGAATTATATCGTTCGTATGAAGATAACGCGGACTATTTGCTTGTGACAGAATTGCCGCCTAACACAACTTTGTATGAAGACAAGGAATTATATCCCAGTTCATTGTTTTATTATAAGGTGCGGGCCATAGGCGAGGGTGGAAGTTCAGATTACAGTAATGAGAAAGACGCACGAACGCTAAGTGTTGTTCCTGTTGTAACGCCAATTGAAGACATTTACATCAGGTACGGTAGCACGGTAATTCTGCCTGTGGAGGCCACCTCCGGCTCTCCCGTCGTTATAAATTTGCAGGTTACCGATTTGCCGGCATTTGCCACATTCAGTCAAACAGGCAATGGGCAGGGGTTAATCACGTTCACGCCAACGGTTAGTGATGCCGGAACATATAAGATCACAATCACCGCCACTAATCCCCAGGGAGATTTTACCGGACGACAGTTTAACCTGGTTGTAAACGATAATTATGTACCCTCGATTAATCCGGTATCGGATATAAGTGTTCCGGCAGGGGGAACTGGACAAGTTAGTTTATCGGCAACGGATAATGATGTGGCTGACCAGTTGATTTGGTCTTATGCGGGACTTCCGGGATTTACCAGTGCCGCTGCTTCAAACCAGACTGCAGTTTTGACATTCCAGCCCCAAAACAAAGATGTTGGAGAATATCATATTAAGGTTATAGTGAGTGACGGAAAAAATGGTAAAGACACTACCTCTTTTACACTATCAGTAACCGGTGGGAGTGCCCCGGATCCCAATGACGGCACTATTCCCTTGAATCCGAAAAATGCAACAGGAGTATTTGTGAATGAGTTAAACGGTGTGAAGCTTACCTGGACCAATGCGGCTTATAATGCGCAAAAGAACGAAATATATCGTTCTTTCAGTATCTCCGGCGGCTATACTTTGTTAGATACCGCTGGTAGTACAGAAACCTCTTATGTGGATTATACAGTTACGGGAAATACCAAAACCTATTACCTGGTTCGTGCCGTGAATGTCAATGGAGGATCCAACTCGGTAATTATAAAAGTGGATGTACCTAATAAGGCGCCGGTTATCGCTGCGGAAGACGCGGTGATGAAAGGAGGGAGTGTAGCAGATCTGACTGTCTCTGCTACGGATGATCCGGGGAATATTATTTCATTGAATATCTCCGGACTTCCTTCTTTTGCCAAATTTACCGATAATGGAAACGGACAAGGTGTTATTCATCTAACTCCGACCGGTACACATATTGGTAACTATAATTTTACGGTTAAAGCAACCGATAATTATGGGGCAGTGAGTTCTAAAACGGTTAAGATTACGGTTACGGATAAGTATATATCTTCTGTTTATATAAACTTCAATAACAAAGACTATCCGGTTAGTTTTGAACCCTGGAATAGTTTTAATGCAGCTCAGACAGGAAGTACGGCCGTAGTTAAGAATACTAAAGTTTCTGATCTTAAGAAGGAAACCGGGGAAGCCACCACCATCAGTGTTGAGTTGTTGGAACCATGGCCACAGCATTATGGGGGGGTCGTTACCGGTAATAATTCGGGCATATACCCGGACAGCATAATGATGAGCGGATATTATTTTTACACGCAGGCTTCAGCCCCTCAAAAAACAATAAGGATCTCGGGGCTAAGCGGCAGTAAAAAATACAATCTTATTTTTTTTGGCAGCAGGGCATATGCATCTGCACAAAAAACTTATTTTACGGTTGGAGATCAAACTGTTTTATTGGATGCAACTGGTAACAGTTCTACAACAGTGGAGCTTGATGCATTACAGCCTGTGAATGGTGTTATTGATGTGATTGTTAAAGCTGATGTAAATAAATATGCTGTCATCAATGCCATGGTCATTCAGGAATTCGATGATGCCATTGTTCTTCCTCCTTATAATTTCGTGATGTCAAAAAGTACGAAAAACAGCATTACCCTTTCCTGGAAAAGTAGTGCTGCAAATGTTACCGGATTTGAAATATGGAGGTCAGACACGCCTGAAGGCACCTATTCCAAACTACCGGCGGTCATTCCCGGGAATGTATTCAACTATACCGATGAGGGATTAGCTGCCAGTACTATTTATTATTACAAGATACGGGCGGTTTCGGGAAGCAGCTATTCCGATTATAGTGATTACGCATCCGGAGCTACGATTCAATACTCCGTTAATATTAATTTCAATGATGGAATTGGGCAGGAACCTCTTCCATGGAATAACACTGATCTGTTGTATAATGGTTATAAACTATCTAACATGGTGGATGATAAAAACCAATATACGGGAATCAATCTCACGGTAGTAGATAACTTTAGTGGCTTTAACAATTGGGGGAAGACTACGGGTAATAATTCAGGCTTTGTTTCAGACAATGTAATGCAGGAGTTTTACTATGTTCAGTATGGAGAAACGACCCGGTTGATGATAGATGGATTAAACCTAGGTTACCACTATAACTTTGTATTCTATGGAAATTGTGACAACAGGGCATTGGGGTCGTTAGTCGGCCTTTATACAATCAATGGAGTGACGGTACAATTAGATGCAAAAAATAATATTCAAAACACTGTCCAGATCAATGATGTATCCCCTGATGCTTTTGGACGTGTGCATATTTCAATTGAAGCACAATCTTTTGGCTATGGCTTTGTAAACAGCATAAGTATTCAGGCTATTCCAATGACCTCAAATGCCGGTCAACAAGGGTCAATGCGAGAAGCCGGTACTTCGGTTGGTCAAATGGTAGCCAGCAATTACCCGGAAGCAGCAAAAACTGAGGGCAAAATTGATATCACGGCATATCCTGTTCCGGTTGATAATGAAATAGTGCTGAGATTTTCGTTGGACAAACCGGCGGACAAGTTAAATGTTTCGATACTTGATAACAATGGTCGCCCGGTATATTCACAGGAATTGAGGGATTTACGTTCCGGAAGAAATGATCGGAAACTCAATTTTAACGGGAATAAATTGGTGTCCGGAATTTACTTTATACGGGTTTCTGGATGGAGAGACGGAAATTTAAGAGTTGTTAAGATCATAAAATAATTTACTACTGTTTTACATTTAAGAAAAGGCTGATTTACTCTGGTAAACCAGCCTTTTCAACATTTTTTATTATGCTAAGATTAAGAATCGAGTATTCATCCAAAAGTCACATTCCACCGTTAGATAACCTCAGAGGTCTTGCTGTTTTGTTGGTAATGCTCTTTCACTGTTTTTACTATGATGTTTTTAAGTTTGGTTGGGCCGGAGTTGATATGTTCTTCGTATTATCCGGCTTTTTAATCACGGGTATTCTATTAGATTCAAGGACTGCGCCGTATTACTATAAAAACTTCATTGCCCGCAGGCTGTTGAGAATATTTCCGCTGTATTATTTTGTTCTTTTGATTTGTTTTGTAGTGGTGCCGACATCTTTTTTTGGTGCCGGATTTGAATATTATAGGGATAACCAGCTATGGTTTTGGTTCTATATACAAAATTGGCTGTACTCCAGGACCGGCTTTCCGGAAAATCATTCTTTGGTGCATTTGTGGTCATTGGCGGTTGAAGAACAGTTTTATATTTTCTGGCCTTTGATCGTACGGCTTTTTAATGAAAAAAGATTATTCATTTTTTGCTTAATTATCGTTTTGTTCAGTAACGCTTTCCGGCTTTCCTGGGGAGCACAATTGGGGCTTGTTCATCCGTATGATTATATGGCTACCTTGTCGAGGATGGATGCACTGATTGTGGGAGCTGTCATTGCGATTCTGATCAGGAAAAGAATAGCCTGGCTTGAAAAGTTTACTTACCCTGTATTTTTAGTTTCATCGTTCATTCTTTTGTTTTTTGTATTCCTTAAAAAATCCTTTCTGTTCACTCACCTGGCGCCTGCATTTACATTTATTGATATAATATTTGGGTGTCTTTTATTGTTTATGTTGAATCGGGAAAGATTCATGCTTTTGCGACCTTTTTACCATCCGGTATTTTCTTTTTTAGGTAAATATTCTTACGGATTGTATATATACCATTATTTGATCTATAATTTTTTTAAATACAGTATTGTGCCGGAATTCTCAGCCGCGGTAGGGGGGAAAAACATAGCTTTGTTCCTTAGCGGGATGCTGACATTTGTGATCTCTATACCAATCAGTGTATTAAGTTATAAATATCTAGAGAGTCCCTTTCTTCGGTTAAAAAAATTCTTTGCGAACAAAGAAAAAGAATTGATACAAAAAAATTAAATGAAAAAAAACAGAATTATAGGTATAGGAATGATTGCCATTGCGGTTTTGACGCTGTCCTGGTATTTTACAAACAGGTTTTCTTATTCAAAAGAATTGCCTTTTTATTCAGTTGAGGCTGGCAATCATGATACTTTGACAATTGGAGTCATTGGAGATAGCTGGGTGGCAGGCGGGAAGTTAGATTCGATCTTACATTTTGAGCTTTTGGAGAAAGGATTTGAAAACAAGGTTTTATCCTCCGGCTCTCCGGGGGCAAAAAGTAGATTGATATACCAAAACATATTTAAAGAAGACGGAGAAGATCGTTCGTCAAAATTTATTGTTGAGAAGGATCCGGATTATTGTATTGTGCTGGCAGGCGTTAATGACGCTGCATCCCAAATGGGGAGCCGTTTCTATTCATATCACATGATCTTGATCATCAGAACTTTATTGCATTACGGAATCAAACCGGTAATTGTTACCTGCCCCGAATTTGGTGTTAGGGAAACCATTGAGGATATGAATGTTTTCAGTAAGTACAGGAATATTGTTTCCGCCTATTTTAATAACCACGGAGAAATTTATAATATCCAGGACTACAGGAGAATGTTGTCTGACGAATTGGATGCTGAAAATTTAAAGGACAGTATTATCCTTGTTGACTTTGACAAGGTTTGCAGCGATTATCATAAATGCCCTGATTATTATGCAAATACTGCTCATTTAAATAAGACAGGGAGTATTAAACTTGGCCGGGTAATTATTAACGAGCTGGCAAAAGAACTATCTCCGGCTGAAATTAGGTAGCAGGTAGAAATATTGGCATACAAGGGGGCCGGAAGAAAACAGAACGTATTGCAATTCCTTTTCACAATTTTCCGCTCCATATTTTATACGATGCTCTTTCCGCCCTACCTTTATCCTTATGTCTGACTTTGATGCCGGTAAGCGTGTTGCAGAAACTTTGTCGCCGCTTTTTGCGGAGATCATCATCCCCCTGGCGCTCCCTAAAAACTATACCTGGAGGATACCGCCTCATTTCCAGGGAAAAGTGGTGCCCGGTTGCAGGGTGGAAGTGGTGTTGGGGAAGAATAAGAAATATGCCGGGATTATTAAACGTTTGCATCAAAGTAAGCCCGCTGCCTTCGAACCCAAAGACATCCTGAATGTGCTGGATGCGGAACCCATCGTGTTTGAGCGACAAATGAAACTATGGGAATGGATAGCCCGGTATTATATGTGCAGCGAGGGAGAAGTAATGGCTGCGGCACTGCCCGCTCATTTTAAATTGAGCAGCGAAACTATTTTGATATTCAATGGGGAGTATGGCGATGATTTTGCATCCCTTGATGATAATGAATATATTATTGCTGAGGCGCTTCATATAAAGAAGGAATTGAAACTCACGGAAATCCAGCAGTTGACGGATTCCTCTAACGTATATCCGGTTATAAAAAGATTGATAGAAAAAAAGGTATGTTTTGTATGGGAAAAGCTCAAAGAAACTTATCGGGCGAAGAAGCAGACCTATGTCGTACTTAATCCCCAATATGCAAATGAAGCCGAACTGGCTACCTTGATGAACAACTGGCAAAGGGCACCCAGGCAGTTGGAACTGCTGCTTGGCTATCTGCACCTGATGAAAACAGAAGGAGAAGTAACCAAACCATCACTCCTAAAAAAGTCCGGGGCATCCGAAGCCCAGTTAAAAGGACTGGTGGAAAAGGATATCCTTTGGCTTGAAAGGCGGAGTATTGACCGGCTTCATTATCTTCCACGGTATGTAAACGTGGATTTTGATTTAACCCCTGCCCAACAGGACGCCTTTGCAGGAATTAACGAACTTTTTAAGGAAAAATCGGTTTGCCTGTTAAACGGAATTACCTCCAGCGGAAAAACGCAGGTATATATCAAGCTGATCGAACTGTATATCAACCAGGGAAAACAAGTGCTCTATCTTTTACCCGAAATTGCTCTGACCTCCCAGATAATCCGTCGTTTGCAAAAACATTTTGGCGGATATATTGGCATCTATCACAGTAAGTTTAATCAAAATGAACGGATAGAAATCTGGAATAAGATCAAAACCGGCGAAATGAAAATTATTTTAGGCGCCCGGTCTTCGCTTTTCCTTCCTTTCAATAACCTGGGCCTGATCGTAGTAGATGAAGAGCACGACACCTCTTACAAGCAATATGATCCTGCACCAAGATACCATGCCAGGGACAGCGCTGTTTATTATGCAACACTTTTTGAAGCGAAGGTGCTGTTGGGTAGTGCAACACCTTCCCTCGAAAGTTATTATAACGCATTGCAGGGTAAGTACGGCCTGGTGGAAATTGGGGAACGCTATGGCGGCATTCAATTGCCGGCCATTGAAATTATTGACACAAAACAGATTGTCCGGAAAGATAAATCCAGGGTGATCCTGTCTCCTCAACTGAAAGCTGCTGTTGAAAGGGCTCTGGAGAGAGGAGCCCAGGCGATATTGTTTCAAAACCGGAGAGGTTATTCTCCTTACCAGGTATGTGCAGCCTGTGGTTGGATACCGCAGTGTGAGCATTGTGCCGTTAACCTTACCTATCATAAGCTCAGCAACCGGCTCGTTTGTCACTATTGCGGCGCCAGTTATCCCTATGCTACCACCTGTGCTGCCTGTGGAAGTCATGTTTTTGAGCAACGCAATTTTGGAACCGAAAAAATTGAAGAGTTGCTGGACGAGACCTTTCCTTCCGCGAAAGTTGCACGAATGGATATTGACAGCATAAGGGGAAAACACGCGCATGACAGTTTGATTCAACTCTTCGAGCAGAAGCGGATTGATATTTTGGTGGGCACACAGATGGTGGTGAAAGGATTGGACTTTGAGTACGTTAGTGTAGTGGGAATACTGGATGCAGACAGCCTATTGAGCTTTGCAGATTTCAGGGTCAATGAAAGAGCGTTTCAGTTGATGGAACAGGTTAGTGGAAGAGCCGGAAGGAAAGGTGAAAGGGGATTGGTGATGATACAGGTGTCCAATACCAAACATCCTGTGCTTCACTTTGTACAGCAGCACGACTATCCGGCTTTTTTCAGGTTTGAAATAGAAAGCCGGGAGCGGTTCTTTTATCCTCCCTTTTCGCGGATCATCCTCGTTACCTTCCGGCATAAAATGAAGGAACGGGCTGCAGAAGCCGCACAATTTTTAGCCCGGAAATTACAGCCGGGTTTTGGAGAATATGTGATAGGTCCGGCAGAGCCCGTCATCAACAGGATCCGTAACCAGTACCTCATGGAACTGTTGCTGAAGCTGCCTAAAGACATGACGCTGATCAATCGCTGCAAGACCTTCATAAATCAATGTATTGCGGAACTCCACCAGGTAAAGACGCTGCGCAGTGTGGTTGTTATCTCCAACGTGGACGCGTTATGACACTGAAAAACAAGAACTTACACATCGGGATAGGCTTTAATTGCGGCCGGAGTCCCGAAAGCAGGACTTAACCGGCTATTATCTCAATCGTTGCTCCTATTCCCCGTTCGGTAATAGCATCACATTGAGGTTTCAATGCTTCGTATTCACCCTGTTTCACGGCATATTTCCCCTTAAAATGGATGATATAAGCACATTGCTCTGCCTGTTCATAAGAATGCCCGCAGACCTGCTGCAGTGTTTCGATCACCCATTCAAAAGTATTTACTTCATCATTCCAGACGATCAGATGGAACGGCTTTTCAGTTATCACAAGAGTTTCACGTTCTTCAGCAGTTGATGTTCCCCCTTCCGGCATAGTTGACTCTTTTCTTTCCAAAATTAGTATTTATATTTATTTTTTGTAATTTTCACCTAAAAGAGAGACGCAGGCCAGGTTTTTGCATTGATACCGTTTGCGGGCGGTGAGGCACCGCGCATGATATACTGCTCCGGTCAGTTGTGGAGGAAGTGAAAATATGGGATACATCCGGAATGGAAAACATTTTTTCAAAATTTTTTTTTTATCATTGCCTGCTTTAGTAAGATAAACTCAACTCTATTATATGAATTTAAAGTCCATTCAACGAGTACAAGGTTTAACCAAAAAGGAGTTTACTGAGGAATTCGTAAAAACCAGAACGCCTGTCATTCTCACAGATTTTGTGAAAGACAGTCCTGCCCTGGATTTGTGGAACTATGATTATTTCAAGTCGGTAGCGGGCGATCTTATGGTACCGGTGCATGGGAGTGAGGATGCCCATCCCGATATGGTACATAGTGCGCCTATTGCAAAAATGAAGTTTGCCGAATACCTCGACCTGATTCAACGGGAACCCACTGAGTCGCGTTTGTTCCTTTTTAATCTCCTGCTTGAGAAGCCGGAGATCAGGAAGCAACTGGTCTTCAACAAGATCGTGGACAATTTACTTTCCTGGCTTCCGCTTATGTTTTTTGGAGGCGGAGGTTCCAGCACACGCAATCATTTTGATATTGATATGTCGCATGTGTTTCTTACCCAGTTTCATGGGGAGAAGAAAGTGACGATATTTCCCAACAGCAGCGCTCCGCTGTTATACAAGTTACCCTATAATTTTCATGGTATCGGGGATATGAAGAATATGGATTTTGATAAATTCCCGGCGCTTCAGTATGCCAGCGGCTGGGAGGGCACCATCCGTTTTGGGGAGACTATTTTCATGCCGGCCGGCTACTGGCATTACATTCAGTACCTCACCGGTGGCTATTCGGTAAGTGTTCGCGCTTTATCATCTGCTATGGACAGGGTGAAAGGGTTCAGCAATCTTGTTATTACCCGCAACTTTGACAATGCTATGAGAAAATTGTTGAAAGACAAGTGGTACAACTACAAAGTTAAAGAAGCGCATAACAGGGCAGAAAAGGCCATCCGGAAACTGGAACGCCAGGATAGCTGATCGTGCTGTCAGGAGATTAGAATTCTACCACCGCATAAGCTTTATTGTCAACATAAGGGCCGCCGGGATACCGGGCTGTGTAGTCCAGGTTAAGCCAGTAGAGTCCCGATTCTTCCCGGTAGTACAATCCCGAAAAATTTTCTGAAGCAAATAAATGGGTGACCGCTTCCTGGTATTCAACAAAGCTTTTCTCATTACCACAGAAAAGTTCGGGATATACGTGATTTTCTGTGAGTACCATTCTGCATCTGGCGCCAATAGCTTTTAAGGCGGAGATCATTAAAATAGTATGATCGTCACAATCTCCGCCTAATCCGTTTTCGATGGTTTCTCTGGGAGAAGCAAAATATTCATCGCGGTCAGGATCGGCAACGTATTTGAAATTGTTGTTGATGTATTTGAACAAAGACAGATACCGCACTTTGGGGCCGTATTTTTTATGATAATCGTCAAAAAATTCAATAGCGTGGGTAACGGCAAAATTCCGGGTGACGGAATCTTTGGGATTGATCTTTGACTTTAACCCTTTCACCGCTTTTTCCACCCCGCTGTCAAAAATATCCGGTTTGATCAGGTACAGATCTTTTTCCTTATTGTCTCTCACATCCCAGCTTTTCACCACCATGTTTTTATAATCGAGGATCATATTGCCGAGATTATATCCATCGGTAAACTGGTTATAGAGCACAAACCCGGCAACCAACAGGAAAGCCGGGATGATAAGCGGCCGGAATATCCATA
The DNA here is from genome assembly GCA_023957125.1 of Chitinophagaceae bacterium. GTDB lineage: Bacteria > Bacteroidota > Bacteroidia > Chitinophagales > Chitinophagaceae > Agriterribacter. Next base: position 228,288 of record JAMLHL010000001.1, on the reverse strand, counting down.
ATACAAATCTTATTATAGCGAAAGCCGCTATGATGGAAAGTAATAAATCTATGTTCCAGTAACCTACGATAACCGGGGGAATAAAGCGGTTGATCAAAGGCGCCAAAGGAAGTATGGTCAATAATCCGATGGTATTCAGAACAAGGCTTCTTGCAAAAAAATCAGTGTTTCTGTTTTCTCCCATGCAATGTAATAATAACGCAAATACCGGTTAATTCCGGTTTATTTCCTGTTAAAAATAGGTTTGTGTTATTTTCGGTCTTATTTTACAACAATTCCGTACATCCGGTGGAAAATGGTCATTGATCCTAAGAGTGATCACGGCTTCGGAATTGAAACACCTGTGGGCGAGTGAATGGACCTCCGTGTGAAATGGATGAATGAAAACGGTTTTTAAGCCAATCAGGAGTAAAATCGTTCTTACTATATAAAACAAATTTATGTTTCGTTTTGTTTTTTCATTCGGATTGCTTTTTATGTTTTCAGTTCAATGCTGTTTCGGACAGGAATTGACTCCCGCCTGGAGCGCCTATGTGGATTTAGATTCCTCTCTCCTGCCATTTTGGAAAGCGGATACGATATACCAGGAGGCCGTTCAGCCCATAAAAAATAATGACGGTGTTCCGGAAGGAAAATTATTATTTAAGGCCCAAAGGATACTGTCGGTTAAGGATACTTATCTCAAGAAAGTGTACAGAAAGGGCAAAGACTGGAAATACCGCGATGGTAAAATAATATTGACAAAAAGAAGCGCTATACCTTGTTTTACAGCAGAAGAGTTATTGTTTGAGGGAAAAAAAGAGGGTACTTCTCTGCGGGCTAAAAAAGAAGGGTACTATGTGTTGTTCAGTGAAGCAGGCTTGCTGCAATCCCGGCAACTGGCGGTTACCTATGTGAAAGAGAAAGGGAGTAACTGGAGCGGACCTTTACCTGTCTTTGATGAAAAATTATTACCGGCTACCGTGGATAGGTTGAAATCGGGTCAACCCCTGAAAATCGTGTTTTACGGCAACAGTATTGAAACCGGCGCCAACTCAAGTATTACGCTCAATCAGCCGCCTTTCTTGCCTACCTGGCCGGAGATGATCGTTTATAATTTAAAGCGCCATTATACCCGCGCCATTGCGTATAAAAATGTTTCTAAGGGAGGAATGTCTGCCAAATGGGGAATGGAAAATACCGCGGCTCTGGTGAATCCCGGGAACCCGGACCTGGTGATCATTGGTTTTGGAATGAACGATGGTACTGCAAAAGTGACTCCCGATATCTTTATTGAACAAATAAAAGGGATCATGCGAACCGTAAAACAAGCAAACCCTTCCTGTGAATTCATTGTAATTGCCACGATGTTGGCCAACGCGGATGCCGTGCATAGCGGGATACAAAAAGAATATCGGCAACCTGTTTTGAATTTGAAAACGGAAGGAGTGGCGGTTGCAGATATGACTTCAATACACGAAGAACTGTTGCGTCATAAAGCCTACCAGGACATGACCGGCAATAATATCAATCACCCCAATGATTACCTGGCCCGCTGGTATGCCCAGGTGATCAGTGCGTTGCTGATCCCGTGATGTGATACCGATTTACCGGTTGCAGACATGCCCCAACAAAAAATAAAAATTTCAATCAAAGACCTCTTTATTCTTTAAATTCGACATTTACAAAAAGATCTCCGGTATTTTTAAATACACGAATAATGAAACGACGCACTGCCATTAAAAACATGATGATCTTTGCGGGAGGAATATACCTGCTTCCTTCCTGTTCCGGGGATCCGGCAAAGGCCTCCATAGAACTTACTAATATAGATGTTTCCTCCGGGCAGGAGTCGCTCCTGGCGGAAATAGCCGAAACCATTATCCCCCGGACGAACGGTGCGCCCGGCGCCAAAGAGATGAATCTTCATCTGTTTACGATGAAAATGGTGGACGATTGTCATTCCGGAGACGAGCAGCAGAAGTTTGTTGCTGCCCTGCGTGTAATGGAGAAAGAGAAATTGTTTATAGGATTAGAGAGTGCCCAACGGAAGGAATTCATTGAGGAATTATTGGAAGATAAAAAGGCCCCCGAAGAATTGCGAATAATGATGAAAATAACCAAACAGCGGGTGATCCAGGGATTTACAAACTCAAAATTCGCAATGACCGATCTGAAACAATACGAATTAGTTCCGGGAAGATACAACGGATATTTCCCGGTTGAAAATGTTTAACGCCTATTTTAATTTATTATGCCCAATTTAAATACGGATAGTATTAAAGACCGCACGTTTGACGCCATTGTTATCGGCTCCGGAATCAGTGGCGGGTGGTCTGCCAAGGAATTGACCGAAAGAGGATTGAAAACATTATTGTTGGAGCGGGGACGGGATGTTCAGCACATCAGGGATTACCCTACAACCAGCAAGATGCCGTATGAGTTTGATCACCGGATGGAGGTGCCTTTGGCTATTAAAGAAGAGGCGCCTATAGTCAGTAAGTGTTATGCCTTCCGGGAAGACACCATGCACTTTTTTGTAAAAGATAAGGAACACCCCTATATCCAGGAAAAACCATTTGACTGGATCAGAGGTTATCAGGTTGGCGGAAAATCTTTAACCTGGGCCCGTCAGACCCAGCGCTGGAGTGATTTTGATTTTGAAGGTCCTAAAAGAGACGGGTTTGCCGTAGATTGGCCCATCCGGTATGATGATCTTGCACCCTGGTACAGTCATGTGGAGAAGTTTGCGGGTATTGTTGGAAATAGGGACGGTCTTCCTGAACTACCTGATGGAGAATTTCTTCCGGCTTTCCCGTTAAATGCCGTCGAAGATTACTTTAGGGAGCAGGTAAAACTTAAATACCCCGGACGCCACGTCATCAGTACCCGGATGGCGCATTTGTCGCAACCTCAGCCGATTCATTTAGAACAAGGGCGCGGGCAGTGCCAGATGAGAACCTTGTGCCAGCGGGGATGCCCTTACGGGGGTTATTTCAGCAGCAATGCATCCACGATCCCCTGGGCTCAAAAAACCGGTAATCTCACGCTGCGCCCTTTTTCCGTAGTGCATTCCATTCTTTATGATGAACAAAAAGGAAGAGCCACCGGCGTAAAGGTGATTGATACGAATTCTAAAGAAGAAATAGAGTTTTTTGCAAAGATTATTTTCGTTAATGCTTCGGCGATTAATACGAATCTGATCTTGCTCAACTCCCAATCCAATAGATTCCCTGAAGGGTTAGGAAATGACAGCGGGGTGTTGGGAAGGTATATCGCATTTCATCATTACGGCGGGGAAGTGAAAGCGAGGTATGAGGGACCTTTAGACAAATACCGTACGGACGGCAGAAAACCGGGTTATGGTTATGTACCCAGATTTCGGAATCTGCATAAGCAGGAGATGAATTTTCTCCGCGGATATGCCGCCGGGTTTGTGGCCAGTCGTAATTTTTATAGCGACACCGGCGATATTGGCGAACCGCTGAAAGAGAATTTGGTCCACCGGAAATTGAGCCCCTGGAATGTGAACTCTTTTATGATGGGGGAAACCATTCCCAAAAAAGAAAGTCAGGTTACACTTGACAAAGAAATGAAAGACGACTGGGGAATTCCACAGTTAAGAATATCCGTAGATTTCGATGAGAATGATAGAAGAATGCTGGAAGATTATTTCGAGCAGTACAGCGAGATGTTTTCAGCGGCAGGATTTAAGGATATTATGGCGAGTAAGCGCGAAGGAGCGCCGGGACTGGATATCCATGAAATGGGTGGCGTTCGTATGGGCCATGATCCCAAAACTTCCATGCTCAACAAATGGAACCAGATACATGCCTGTAAAAATGTGTTTGTAACCGACGGCGCCTGCATGACTTCAACGTCTACACAAAATCCCTCGCTTACCTATATGGCTTTCTCCGCGCGGGCAGCCGACTATGCGGTGAAAGAAATGAAGAAGGGGAATATATAGCCGACGATTGAAGTATCCTGCAATTACTTCCATTATCACAGGTGATGGATTTCCACATCATCAAAGCGATGGCTTACTGTGCCGCTACAGTGCAGGATGGTGGTACATAAGAAGTTATTTATCTTTATAACATTATTAATTTATAATATTATTACCAATCTGTCGGGTTATTATGCCTGCCCATAATGTACAAATCGAAACAAAGCTGCTGCAATCCCTGAAAGACGGCGACCAGTCTGCATTCAGCGAGTTGTATGAGTTGCATGCAGCTTCCCTGACAGGTTATGCCGTTTCCAGGTTGTCTTCATTAGATGAAGCGAAAGACATTATCCAGGATCTTTTTGTCTATCTGTGGGAGGAGCGGGAAAATATAGTAATAACCACCTCCCTTAAGTCATTCCTTTTTGCGGCGTTGCGATATCGTATTATTGATCATATCCGTAAGAATATTACGCGCCGCAAATATGCGGAGATGACGCTGCGTCTTGTTGCCGATTATATGGCCAGCGCCGAGGATGAGCTGGTGGCCAAAGATATCAGCCGAATGCTGGAGCTGGCGGTCAATGATCTTCCTTCCCGCACAAAAGAAATATACCGTTTAAGCCGGCACCGGCAGCTTGCGGTGAAAGAAATCGCCTCCCTGCTCCATCTTTCCGAACAAACGGTAAAGAATCAGCTTACTACCGCGTTAAGTTATCTTCGAATTTCTATAGAAAGAATTGCCGTGTTGTTATTAATATGGCCGATCCTCTCATAAATAATTTTTTATTTTTTATAGTACCATTCCCTTTTTGATCCGACTTCCTTTCAGAAAGAAGTCCGGTTCATGCTTACAATATTATTAAACTGATGTACACTTCGGAGATTAAAAGTTTATTGGACCGTTATCTGGCAGGAAGCGCTACTCCGCGCGAACAGCGGCTTGTGGAGCAGTGGCTGGAAGAAAATGATCAGCAAAACACGGAGTGGCATCGTATGGATAGCAGGGAGCGTGCAGCCTGGATGGCCGAGCTTTATAAGTCCATTGAACATAGTATTAGTGATAAACGTGTTGAGAAAGAGAATGACAATGTAAATGTAACTGTGTCGTCGCATAGGTGGTGGTACGGCAGGTTCGGACTTTCAGTGGCAGCGATGTTTGTTGTAGCGGTAGGCGTAAGTTTATTTTATTTTTTACTTCCCCGGCAAAGTGCAGATGTACCGGTGAGTGTTAGCACGGAACAACAGGAAGAAGATGTATTGCCGGGTACCAATAAAGCGGTGCTCACGCTGGGCAATGGTGATCGAATATTGCTTGATGATTCGCAGGAAGGTATACTGACAAAGCAAGGAGGAGCGGAGATCAGCAAGCAAGGGGAAGGAGTCGTTTACAATACCGCTCATAGTAGTGGAAAGCATGCGCCGGTGGTTTACAACACGCTGTCCACCCCTCGCGGCGGGCAATATAAATTGGTTTTATCGGATGGGAGTAAAGTGTGGCTCAATGCCTCTTCCTCTATCCGTTACCCTTCTTCATTTGCCGGAAATGAACGAACCGTGGAAATAACAGGGGAGGTATATTTTGAAATAAATCGAATGACGGCGGAACCTTCAGGAAGCGTTCCGGCAAAGAAAGTACCCTTTACTGTAAAGATAATGCCGTCCGGTGGCGAGGTGGAAGTGCTGGGCACTCATTTCAACATTAACGCTTATACCGATGAAGAGGTGGTGAGCACCACCTTGCTGGAAGGAAGTATAAAGTTATGGCCCGGTCGGTATGGGGCAGCGGGGGCAGAAGCCGTGCAAATGAAGGCGGGGCAGCAGGTGAGGTTGGAAAGAGATGGTTCGCTCCGGGTGATGAAGGAGGTTGACCTGGAGGAGGCTGTAGCCTGGAAAAACGGGTTATTTCTGATGAATAGTACGCCTGTTGCTGCCGTGCTACGGCAACTGGCGCGTTGGTACGACGTGGATATTATATATGGAAAAGGCATCCCCGAAGGACGTATTACGGGAGATATTCCCAGGGAGATACATTTATCGGAGGCCTTGAAGATAATGGAGCTGAGCGGCGTTCATTTTAAAATTGACAACAGGAAAATAATTGTTAACCCATGAAAGGCCCTCGTTTTAGGACAACAGGTTAGCCTAAAAAGCCAAAGTTCCGCGGTAACGGAACTCCGGCAAAGATTCAGGTTAACCTCATAATAATAATCGTGACGGATCATTTTATTTTTTAACCTAAACCAAGCAAAACTATGCGATTGATTGCTTTTCGCAAAGCATTATCCTGTATTATTCAGGAAGCCAAGCTTTTTCACTCCAAAACATGGCTGGTTATGAAATTGACCATTGTTTTATTGATTGCGTTATGCCTGCAGGTGCAGGCCAAAGGGTACGGGCAAGATATCAGCCTCTCCGTACAAAATGTATCACTTGAGCGTGTTTTAAGGAAGATTACGAAGCAGACAGGATACCATCTCGTATACCGGGAGGAATGGATACGTCTGGCGGAGAAAGTGAGCCTGACGCTTACCAATGTATCTGTAACCGAAGCGCTTGACGCCTGTTTTAAAGATCAGCCGCTTACGTATGAGTTGATCAGTAAGACAATTGTTATCAAAAAAATTGAGACTCCCCCGCGGTCCCTGCCAGTGATTGAACAGCAGGATATTATCGTTGTCGGAAGGGTATTTGATGATAACGGCAATCCGCTTGCAAATGTGAGCATTGTGATAAAAGGTTCAACAAAAGGAGTTTCTTCTTCAGCGGATGGCACTTTTAGCATCAGCGTACCCAGCCGGAACGGGGTGCTGGTATTTTCTTATGTGGGGATGGAAGTAAAAGAAGTTGTCATACCAGAAAGCGGAACGATAGACGTCGTATTAAACCCCGTTGTTAACGCGATGGATGATGTGGTGGTGGTGGCTTACGGTTCGCAAAAGAAGATAACGGTTACGGGTGCTATCGCCTCTATTTCAACCAGGGAGATCAAGCAAAGCCCTGCCGCTAATCTTGCAGTTACTTTAGCCGGTCGTTTACCGGGGTTGACAGCATTGCAAAGAAGCGGTGAACCGGGACGGGACGCTACAGCATTATTTTTAAGAGGAATCGGCACTCTCAACGGAACCGCGCCCATTATTCTTGTGGATGGCGTGGAACGTGAAATGACTTACATAGACCCTAATGAAGTAGAAAATGTAACTATTTTAAAAGATGCTTCGTCAACAGCCCTGTTTGGCGTGCGTGGTGCTAACGGAGTAATATTGGTTACCACAAAAAGAGGGGCGAGCGGCAAGCCGTCTATTGGGTTAACATATGAATATGGACTGCAGGGATTCACACGCACTCCATCCATGCTTAATTCTTACGATTGGGCGCGATTGAAGAATGAAGCCTGGGCTAATGATAATCCGGGTGTTGATCCTGACGATCCGGTGAATCAGCCGCCCTATTCGGAATATGCATTAGACCGTTTTATGTATCAGGAGTATCCTGAAGCCTACCCCAATAATAATTGGCAAAAAATGCTGATCAATGATTATGTAGCGCAGAAACGTTACAATCTTAATCTGTCGGGCGGGAGTGAATATGTGCAGTATTTTGTGAACGTAGGCTTTTTAGACCAGGGTGGGCAATGGAAGGTTGACCCCGGTGTTACAGATTATGATCCTTCCAGTTTTTTAAGAAGGTATAATTTCCGTTCAAATATTGACGCCAGATTAAATAGGGCGGGTACATTGAGCACCTTTTTAAATGCAGCAGGTTATTTTGAAAGGGTAAACTCGCCCAATGCCAATACGGATGAGATATTCCGCAGAACATACGCTTTTTTCCCGGTAGTATTGCCCGGCCCGCTTACTCCCTCCGGTGAAGTATTGATCGGTGCCGGTAATTACAACGAATCGCCCTGGGCAATGATCAACAGGAGCGGCTACCGCCAGGAAACGCGGAATAATATCACTGCATCATGGGGGTTAAAGCAGGATTTCAGCTTTATCACCGAAGGACTTTCCGCCAAATTTATGGCTTCCTTTGATACGAGGACGATATACAGCTTAACAGCCGCCAAAAACTACCAGCGCTGGATACAGATCATAGATCCCAACACCCCCAACCACGAAGGCATGGACAGTGTGCAGTACCAGCGGGTATTTCTGGAAACAGAAAACACACCCCTAAGTATCGGCAGCGGGTCTAACTTCCAGTCTTTCTTCAATTTCCAGATGTCTGTTGACTACAACAGGGTATTCAGGCAAAAGCATTCGTTTACCGGGCTATTGCTGGCGCAGCAGGAAACAAGGGTATTACCCAACGACAGGTTGCCTTATAACCTCAGAGGTATCTCTGCAAGAGCAGCTTATGCTTATGATAGTAAATATTTGCTGGAATTTAATGCAGGTTATAACGGGTCGGAGCAATTTGCCAAAGGCAGGCGTTATGGTTTCTTCCCTACTATATCCGGTGGCTGGGTGATATCTAATGAAGATTTCTTAAAAAACAGCAATATCATTTCATTGCTCAAGATCAGGGCCTCTTATGGGAAAGTGGGAAGCGACCGCCTGGGTGGCAGACGCTTTTTATATTTAGATGATATACAACGTATCGGCGGCGGCGGCTTCAGCTCATCATTAGGGCGAGGTGGTTATATAGCAGAAAACTATATAGGTAACCCTTATATTCAATGGGAAGTTGCTAAAAAAGCAAACCTCGGTATCGAACTTGGCTTTCTGCAAAACGACCTTAGCCTGATGGTTGATCTCTTTAAAGAAAGAAGGGATAATATTCTGATCAGCCGCCAAACCATTCCTATGGTATATGGTATTGAGCCCGGCCGCATGGCGCCCGTAAATATGGGCATAGTGGAAAACAAAGGATACGAGATAGAGCTGAACTATCGTAAGTCCATTAACAGGGACTGGTCGGTGCTTTCGAAGCTCAATTTTAATTTTGCCCGTAATAAAGTATTGTTTTCCGATGAACTTCAATATCCCGAAGACTATGCGTACAGGCATCGCCAAACCGGTTTCCGCCTGGGGCAGGTATTTGGCTATAAGCTGCGCGATGGGTATTATTCAAGTTACGACGAAATTGCCGCAGAGGGTTTAAACTATGTAGGATATACGGTAAGGCCCGGTGATTTTAAATATGTGGATACCAACGGCGATAAGGTGATTGACGAGCGCGATATGGTTCCCGTAGGGTATTCTGCCATTCCTGAATATACACTGGGCGCGGCCTTCAGTATAACATATAAAAACTTTGATGTTTCCTTTTTATTCCAGGGCAACTTCAATGTATCTCAGCCCCTGTCGGGTTATGGCACGATGAGCACTTCCGATTTCAGGCAACGGCATTTATATGCCTGGACGGCGGAACGGGCTGCAAAAGGTGAAAAGATACTGTATCCCCGGTTAACAACAGGAGGTAGCTCAAGCGAGAACGACTTCAACGAATTTTTTATAGAAAACCGTGGTTTTGTACGTTTAAAGAATGCTGAAATAGGGTATCGTTTACCGGCAAAATGGGTGCGTAAGATCGGTAGCAATGAAGTGCGTTTTTATGCCAACGGCTTTAACCTGATCACCTGGGATAAGATGCGTACAAAAGATTTCGACCCCGAAATAAATAACTCGCTCAGCTACCCGGTTTACCGGGTATTTAACACCGGAGTGAACATAACATTTTGATTAACCCTCTTACAAACACAAGAATGAGAAATATAACGCTTTATATATGGCTGATGGCGGTATTGTTGATCGGCGCCTGCAAAAGAGATCCGCTGGACCTTATGCCTGATGGACGCATCACCATAGACCAGGTTTTTAAAGATGAAATGATGGCATCGGAATATGTGAATTCCATTTATTCCAATATGCAGCATTATGGTACGGCTTACGATTATTGGACCCTGCTGGCCGGCTATTCGGATGAGGCTCACGATAATGACTACCCGCAGGATATGGGTCGTGCTCCGTCGCGCTGGTATGCCGGTGAGCTGAGGCCCAACTGGAACCCTATGGATATACCCGGAACAGTAGGTAGAAACGACGCGGCTTCCAATGGCTATTATTATCGTAATGCATGGAAAGCCATTCGTTTGGCTAATGTCTTTCTGGCAAATATTGAAAAAACAGTGTACGCCAACCCCAATACCAGGCTGCGGCTGATTGCAGAAGTTAAAACGTTGCGTGCCTTTTTTTACCTGGAGCTGATAAAAATGTATGGCGGCATGCCTGTGGTGGACAAGCCGTTTACTGAGCAGTTTAAATTTGAGGAACTACCCCGTCAATCGTTCAAAGAATGTGTTGATTTTATAAAACAGGATTGTGATGAAGCAATAGCGGAAGCCCAATTTCCCTGGCGAATTGTAACGGAGCCCGAAAGAGGACGATTTACCAAAGCTGTTGCGCATGCTGTTCGCTCTCAGGCGCTGCTGTTCAGTGCAAGCCCTTTATGGAACCCGGAGGGAGACGAAAACCGCTGGACACTGGCTGCTGATTATTCCAAACAGTCGCTGGAAGCCCTTACAGGAGCCGGTTACCAGTTATATCCACAATACGAGGCGTACTTTTTTGGACGATCTGATCTCAGTCCCAATCCTGGTGATAAGGAAACCATTTATGAGATTAAAACTTTTAACGGTACGCCGGAATTCAGTCACCTTATGTTCAGGATGCATGCCATTCCCACATTAGGCGGCGATAAAGCAGGGTGCAGCCCTTCACAGGAGCTGGTAGATGCTTATGACATGGCCGATGGTGAAATACCTGTTCTCGGTTACCAGGATGAAGATCATCTTCAGCCCATTATCAACGCAGCTTCCGGTTATGACGATGCCCACCCTTATTTAAACCGTGATCCCCGCTTTTACGCAACGGTTTGGTATAATAATGCCTATTATGGGGAAATTAATGGCAATCCATACTACATTCAGTCTTATGTAGGCGGAGCAGATGGTATTTCAAACCTCATGCAAAGAACGCATAACGGGTATTACCTCCGTAAGTTCCGGGATCCAAAGCAATTGGATCCCAATACCGGCACAGCTTTATTTAAAAAATACAGGCTGGGTGAGCTATACCTGAACTATGCCGAAGCCGCTAATGAAGCCTACGGACCTACGGCTGATGTTTACAACGCTGTCAATACAGTGCGGGCCCGCGTAAATATGCCACAGTTGCCCACAGGGTTAAGCAAAGACGAGATGAGAGAACGCATCCACAGGGAGCGCAGGGTGGAACTCGCTTTTGAAGAGCATAGGATCTGGGATGTGAGACGCTGGAAAATTATCGGGCAAACCGATAAGCTGACTACCGGTATTGAATGGACAAAAACCGGCGAAGGACAGTTTACCGGCAAAAGAATTGTTACCGCCAGAAGAAAAACGGCAACAGATAATTATTTGATCATCCCCATTCCGCTGAGTGAACTCACCCTGATGCCCTTATGGCAACAAAACCCGGGTTGGTAAATATAGCATGGTGGTATTATTTATTGTTCATTTTTTTGAAACAAAAACATATGTCTGTCAAAAAATATATAATTATTGCATTGCTGGCGGTCGTAACTGCAGGTGTGGGCGGCTGTAATAAAGATGATAATAGCCTGCCTGTTAACAATGCACCAATTCCAAGAATATTGGCATTTGTCCCTGAAAATGCGGGTCCGGGGGATCCTCTCACGATTAAAGGCATGAATTTTTCTCCCGACCCAGAAAAGAATATTATCAAATTTAATCAGACTGTTGTTGTCGCCGAATCAGTGAGCGATACGGCGATTCTTGTAATCGTTCCTGACCTCGCTGTAAAATCTGCAGGCGTAACAGTAAGAAGCAACGGTAAGATTTCCAACAAGAAGAATCTCAGCCTGGTTAGGATAAAAAAGTTCCGGGACGATTTTGATCGTGCAGATATAGATTTGGTTGATCAATCCGTTGTGCCTAATCCAATTGGCGATGACTGGGAAATTGTGGCAGGAAAATTTGCTTTGGAAGATAACCGGTTGGCCACGCACGTGGGTGGCCTGGAGAGTTACATGCTATATCGTGCACCAGAGGTGGATATGAAAGCCGGAAATGATAATTATTTTAAACTTGGCGGAGATATAATGGTTTCCGGTGGCGGTTCTTTTGGCGGCATAATATTCAACGCCCAGGAGGACAATAAAAGATTTTATCTGTTAAGAACAGCAGGCAGCTTAGTGCAGATGTTGAAAACAGGTGCTAACGGGCTGGGCGATTGGGCTGCTGTGATGATGAGCGAAAATTTTGCGGGGCTTAGCGATGATAAAAAATATCATGTGGAAATTATATCTTCTGCTGTCGGGAAATTTACCATTAAAATTACAGACCCGGATAGCAACGGTACCATTATGGATCGCAGCTTTACTGATAGTGACCCTTATGTTGGCGGGGTTCCCGGCTTATATTATTTTGGGCTTGCCAACCCTACCAATATTTATTTTGATAATTTTTCGCTTGAACTGCAATAATTTTTTTATAAACATCAACAACGCCTGCTTCACTTACAGGCGCTGTTGTTATTTTAAAATATCGGTATGAAATCTTTTGCTTCTATACTTGCCAGTTGTATAATACTGGCGGCCTGCTGTAAGAAAATAAATTCAACTACTCAGCCGATTGATCCCGATACAGATGACCCTGTAGTGACTCTGGTTTCTTTATTGGGTGATAATAATTTTGAAGCAGGGCTGTATTTAAAAGGGGATGTAAGCGGCGCACCGTCAGCAGGAGAAGTGTTGTACCCCTTTGGTAAAAAGAACGATAAACCTGCCTGGCATTTAGCTGAATGGGCCAGTAAATATTTATTGCATCAAAGCGATATGGTAGAAAAAGACGGGGCTAAGCTGTATGAGAACAGGGGTAAGTTGGTTTCGTTTGTTCATGAAGATAACACAACGAAGGTACGTATGGATGTGAAAGCCTCGGCAGAATATGATCACCCCCGTAAAAGCGGGGAAGACTGGCCGCATTTATTAATAGAGCAGGAATTCGTAACAAAGCCTTTTCTTAAATATATAGATGAACTGATACTGCACTTTGAAGGGCGCCTGGTGGATTGTGTTTCTAAAATGCCGGACGGCAGTTTTGATGGCGGATTGCATACCGCACAGTTTCAGTTATTCATCACCCTGCAGAATCTCAATCCGCAATCACCCAGCTATGGCGAGCTGGTATGGTTTGGCGTACCTTTTTACGACTACCGCCACCGCCAGCAGGAAGTGTACGCAGCGAAGGATATAGGGAAAGACGATGCTACAGGTATGTTCATATACAGTATTGGCACCACCGATTATATGCAGGGTAGCTTTCACGATGGCAACTGGATAAAGATTGAGAAGGATTTGAAGCCATTGATGGTAAAGGCGTTTGATATTGCAAAAGAGCGTGGATATTTAAAAGGTGCTTATATAGATGATATCCGTATCAGTGGTATGAACCTCGGCTGGGAGGTTCCGGGTACTTTTGACGCGGGATTTGAATTCAAAGGTTTCGACCTGGGATACGTGCCGGCAAAAAAATAACACTGACAGGAATCGAGGCAAACCTGTTCTACCGGTGGGTGTCACCACCCACCTGCGAAAATTTGAAATACACCCAAATGATAGCCGGGAAGAGACAATACCATTCGACAATTGTTTATATTGTTTTATAATTTCGTTCGTAATGTGTATAGGGGCGGGACTGGAAATACAGGAACGGGAAGATTGTGCTTACCGCCGCCTCTGCCATTCCTTATTTTACAAATGATGAACTGTTCTTCACCCCAACGACTATCTTGCCCGCAGGTATGCGCAGGTAGTAAGCGCACTGCTGATACCATAAAGCCGGAATATTCGAATAGCCCAATCCGTTTTGGGCCGGAAAGCAACTTACATTAAATTTATATTATTTAAAAGGATAAATTATGAATAAAGTTGTTTTTTATTGCGCGGTATCGTTACTCGTATTTGCAGGGTGCAATGTACAGAGCCAACAGAAACCTGCCCGCAATGTAACCTTCAGCAAACAGGCGATCACCAAAGATTTTATCAGCGAAGGTGTGGCCGTGGGGGACGTAAACCACGACGGGAAGCTGGATATCATTGCCGGCGCTTTCTGGTTTGAGGCGCCGGACTGGGAAAAGCATGAAATCGCCAGGCCGGTGAAATATGTGGTGGGAGAGGGTTACAGCAATTCGTTCCTGAATTTCAGTATGGATGTAAACCAGGATGGCTGGATTGACCAGGTGCGTATTGACTGGCCTGGGAAGACAGCCGTTTGGCATGAAAACCCGCAGAATCAGGCGGGGCATTGGCCGGTTCATGTTATTCATCAGTCGGTAGGCAATGAAGCGCCCCTTTTTGTAGATATAGACGGCGATGGCAGAAATGATATTTTGTGCAACGATTCTGAAAAGAAGCAGATCATCTGGTTAAAATCCCCTTCAGTAAAAGGCGATACCGCCTGGACGGTAACGGTGATAGATGGTGCAGAAGGAATTCCCGGCACCCATCAATATACGCATGGATTGGGATACGCGGATATCAATGGCGACGGTAAGAAAGATGTATTGATCACCAAAGGCTGGTGGGAAGGTCCCGCTGATCCCGCACAACCCAATTGGAAATTTCACCCGGTGGATCTGGGAGAAGAATGCGCTCAAATGTATGTGATGGATTTAAATGCGGACGGACTGGTGGATGTTCTCAGTTCTTCAGCGCATCATTATGGTATCTGGTGGCATGAACAGAAAAAAGACGCCAATGGTGAGATTTTATTTGTTCACCATTTGATTGATTCGAGCTTTTCGCAAAGTCATAGCCTGGCGCTGGCAGATATAAACGGCGACGGCTACCCCGATTTCATCACCGGGAAGCGTTATTTCGCACATAATGGAGGAGACCCCGGGGCACACGAACCGGCAGTATTGTACTGGTTTGAATACAAGCCGGGTAAAACGCCGTCGTGGATAAAACACGAGGTGGATAATGATTCCGGCTCGGGGTTGAACCTGGTGGTAGAAGATATCAATGGTGACAGCCTGCCCGACATCGTGGTGTCGAACAAGAAAGGACTGCATGTTTTTTTACAGGAGAAAGATGAGAAGGAGTAAGGTTATGACGTGGATCCCTGTGGTCCTGCGGCAGCCTGTTTGTGCTGCTTTGGCGCTTCCCCTAATATTATTTTCATGTTCGGGCAGTAACAAAATTGAATACCGCCTTAACCCCGAACCACAGAGCCATCTTGTTTTTATTGGAAATACTTTTGCGGAAAGATTACAGTTTTACAATTATTTTGAGCCGCTTATATATAAAAGCTATCCGGGAAAAAACCTGGTGATCCGAAACCTGGGATGGAGTGCGGACGAGATTAATCTTCGCTCCCGCCCGCTCAATTTTCCTTCGCAGGACAGTCTCCTGCGGGAACAGAAAGCGGATATTATTTTCGCCTGCTATGGTTTAAACGAATCTTTTAAGGGCACTGACAGTCTTGCTTCGTTTAAAGAAAACCTTTCCGCGCACCTGCAGCATATCCGGCAGCAAAAATATAACGGGAAAAACCATCCTGAAATTATCCTGGTTTCCCCGGTTGCTTATGAGGCGCTGGATGGCGCTTTGCCCGAAGCGGATACGAATAATAAAAATATCGCGCTTTATACCCGCACCATGCGCGATGTTGCCAAAGAGCTGAAGATCCCTTTCCTGGATCTTTTTGCTTTTACTAAAAAACTGCAAAACACGGAAAGTCCTATCACCATCAATGGGATCCACCTCAATGAAAAAGGCTACAGGCTGGTGAGTGAATGGATGGCCGGATCTTTGGGCTTACCGGTAGCAAACCGGGAGCAGGACGAATCCTTCCTCAACTTAAAAAAGATCATTGATCAGAAGAACCAACAGTTTTATTATTTATACCGTGCGGTAAACAGTGAATACATCAGGGGGCGAAGAAAGGAGCCCTGGGTGCAACCGCCCGGAGGACCGGTGTCCTTCCCGTCCGAATTGGCTAAACTGAGTGATATGGTTGTCCGCATGGATAGTGTGGTATGGAAAGAAAGCAGGAAAAATAGCGTTGAAAATTTTGAAGCCGCCGGTAAAATTCTGAATGATACGATCCAGTATCTTCCCTTAAAGAAAGATTTACTGGACCCGCCGTCTGTTGATCAGTTTATTTTGCCCGAAGGTTTTGAGATCAATCTCTTTGCTTCGGAGGTGGATTTTTCCATCAGTAATCCTGTAAAGATCACCTTTGATCCTAAAGGCAGGCTTTGGGTGGCAAATATGGAATCGTACCCGCAGTATCTTCCAGGGGCGCAGCCCAATGATAAAATAATAATATTAGAAGATACGGATGGGGATGGCAGTGCCGACAAAGAAACCATCTTCGCCGATAGTTTGTACCTGCCAACAGGTTTTGAATTGGGTAAGGGAGGTATTTATGTATCTCAGCCACCCAATGTCTGGTTTATGAAAGATACGGATGGAGATGATAAAGCGGATGAAAAAGAGATCGTCCTGCATGGTTTTGGAACGGAAGATGTGCATCATACCCTGGACACTTATACCTGGGGCCCAGATGGGGCTTTGTACTGGCATACCGGGACTTTTTTGCATTCGCAGATTGAAACGCCCTTTGGTCCGCAACGGGGAGACTATGGCATTACCTGGCGTTTTGAACCGGCTACACAAAAACTGGAGCCTTATGTTTCTTATCCTTACGCGAATCCCTGGGGGCATGTTTTCCTGAAAAACGGAACTGAAATTATCGGTGATGTTTCCACCGGGATGAATTATTTTGCTCCGCCCCTGACCGTAGCCGTTAGTTACCCCCGGAAGCTTACCGAAATGAAGGATTTTCTAACCTCGCAGGTGAAACCCAAGACCTGCGGCCTCGAAATTATTTCCAGCAGGCAGTTTCCCGATAGTATGCAGGGCAATATTTTATTCAACACTTTCATCGGGTTCCAGGGTATAAGACAGCATCGGTTGCAGGAAGAGGGCAGCGGAATCACCGCGCAGGAAACCACGCCCCTGCTGCAGTCAAAAGACCCCAATTTCAGACCGGTTGATTTGCAGTTTGGTCCGGACGGCGCCTTATATGTTGTTGACTGGTATAATCCCATCATCAATCACGGAGAGCGGGCTTTACGGGACCCGTTAAGAGATCATGTACACGGACGAATATGGCGGATAACCTGCAAAAATAAAGAGTTGCTGAAAAGGATTGATCTCACAACGCTTTCCATGGAAGCATTGCTGGATCAGTTGAAGGAAAAGGAAGCGCGACTTCATTACCGGGTAAGAACCCGGTTGAGACAATCAGACGAAAAAA
Source organism: Chitinophagaceae bacterium (assembly GCA_023957125.1). Lineage (GTDB taxonomy): Bacteria > Bacteroidota > Bacteroidia > Chitinophagales > Chitinophagaceae > Agriterribacter. The sequence continues at coordinate 211,027 of JAMLHL010000001.1, read as the reverse complement.
CAGTTATCCCCGCCTTGAAGAAATGGATCGCTTCCCTGGACCGCAATGACCCGGATTTTGATCAGTACCGTTTGGAAGGTTTATGGGTTTATCAGCAGTTTAACCATCCCGATGAGGAATTGCTCGAATCGTTATTGCAAAGCGAAGATGAGTATGTTCGCACTGCGGCAACCCGGGTGTTGTTTTATTGGAGCGCGTATATCAAAGGAGCCGAAGAAAAACTGATCGCCTTATCCCTTGACTCGTCTCCCAAAGTTCGTTTGCAGGCCATTATTGCGTTGAGCCATTTTAATACGGAGCGTTCGGTGATAGCGTTGCTGGCAACAACTTCTTTACCGGTGGATTATTATACCCGTTATGCATTGAAAGCATCTTTTCGTCATTTACAACCGGTTTGGTTGTCTATGTTCAGAAAAAATAAAAGTTTCCTGGCGGATGATGCCGCAAAGGCTGCCTGGTTGTTAGGCTCGCTTTCAGATCCGGAGGAGTTGAAAATGCCGGGCTTCTTTTCCGGTGATCCCGAAAAAGGAAAATATAGTTACCCGGCGCTGGATTCGTTGTTCTATGAAGCATTTAATGAGGCGCCAGCGGTGGCGCGATTCAGAAAAACGCTTGCTGAAAAAAATGGAGAAAAGGATTTAGAAGCAACCAGCCGTCTTTCCGAAAAGGTGATCCTTAGGTTATCGGCACTTCCGGGCAAGATGCAATTTGATCGGCCGGAGATCACGGTAAAGGCAGGCAGCAACATAACGCTGATCTTTCAAAATAATGATAATATGCCGCATAATCTGGTCATCAGTAAACCCGGCACGCTTGAAAAGGTAGGTAAATACGCGGATGGTATGGCGGCTTTGCCCGACGGATATCAAAAGAACTTTGTTCCTGATATTCCCGAAGTTTTGTTTGCTACCCCTTTAATTAATGCAGGGAAAGATTTCAGCCTCGATATGAAGGTGCCCGAACGCGAAGGCACATACCCTTTCCTCTGCAGTTTTCCCGGTCACTGGCAAACGATGAGAGGTGTAATGAAAGTGATAAAATAGGATTAGAAAAGTATGGCTGAATATCCTACATTCGTTTATGTGAGGCGCATACCCGCTACCGGTTGGTATCCACTGAACCAGGCAGACGGAGCAACAATATGGTTGCCCTGGCGGGTGTCTCACGTACCGGCGTCGGGAGTGATCTTTCAATTTTAAACTATAAAATATCTGATTCATGAGATTTGGTATCAACACATTTTTATTTACTTCTCCTTTTACTACTGAGAGCATTTCATTGTTCCCGCAGTTTAAAAAATGGGGTTTCGACACCGTTGAAATAGCTTTGGAAGACGCTTCCCATATTGATCCGGTGACGGTAAAGAAAGCCCTTGATGACAACGGGCTGATTTGTGGTTCTATTTGTGCGGCAATGGGGGGAGGCCGTGATTTCAGGGGAACGGCGGAAGAGCAGAAAGGGGCTATGGACTATCTGAAAGCCATCGTGGATCTTTCTCCGGTATTGGGGCATCCTGCATTGATCGGTCCCCTGTATTCGGCCGTAGGAAGAGCGGAACTGGTTCCTGAGGAAGAATACAAAAAACAATGGGATACCGTTGTTGGGCACCTGCGTACCCTGGCGGCACATGCCGGCAGCCTGGGCGTTAAACTGGCAATTGAGCCGCTGAACCGCTTCGAAACGGATTTCATCAACACCTGCGACCAGGCATTAAAGATGGTAAATGATGTAAACGAATCCGCATTATATGTGCACCTCGATTCTTTTCACATGAATATTGAAGAAAAAGATTCCGCGAAGGCGATAATAAAGGCAGGCGATAAGCTCGCTCATTTCCATGCCTGTGGCTGCGACCGGGGAACACCGGGAAACGATCATATAAACTGGACGGCGATATTCGCGGCCTTAAAGCAGGTGGGTTATAATGCCGATGTGGTGATTGAATCGTTTACTCCAGCTATAGAGATCATTGCCCGTGCCGCCTGTATATGGAGAGAAACGGAACCTTCCCGCGAGAGCATAGCTATTGAAGGAGTGAAATTTTTGAAACAGGCTGCAGCTAAATAATATAAGGAGCGGGAATATGGCAAAAGAAGAGGGCAACATTTCATTAGGTGATTTTACAAGGCGGCAGTTTCGGGATGGCAACAGCGGTCTGCCGGCGCTGATACAGGATATCGGCGGGGTAGCCAAAAGGATAGCCGATGAAGCAGGCAGGGCGGCCTTAGACGGAAAATTGGGTGCAGAAGGACGGGTTAATGTGCAGGGGGAAGAGGTGCAGAAGATGGATCAGTATGCGAACGAAATTTTTATAAATGCGTTGCGTACCGGTGGCCACTGCGCGGGCCTGGTGTCGGAGGAAACGGAACAGGCGGTTATTTTTAATGATGAAGCAAATAATAATTCGGGGTATGTGGTGCTGATAGATCCGATAGACGGTTCGGAAAATATTGATCTGAACATGTCTATCGGCAGTATTTTCAGCGTCTATCCACGTGTTTCGGGCAGAGGGAAACCGGCCAAACCTGAAGATTTTCTGCAACCGGGTGCAAACCTGGTCGTTGCCGGCTATATCATTTACAGTACCTCCACGATGTTGGTGTATGCAACCGGGGCCGGCGTCAATGGTTTTACGCTGGATCGTTCTGCAAATGATTTTTTTCTGACCCATCCCCAAATACGGATTCCTCCGCGGGGGCGGTATTATTCTTTTGACAACAGTTATTACAACCGGGTGGATCCCGGGCTGAAGCGCTATGTAGATTTTTGTATGTCGGTTAAGGACAACAAAAACGGGCCTTATTCCAACCGGTATTATGGATGTTTAGTGGCGGATATGCACCGCAATTTGCTGAAAGGCGGCATTTATTTTTATTCGCAGGTGGAAGGGAAGCCCAATGGAAAGTTGCGGCTTTGTTATGAATGTAATCCCATGGCTTTTATAGCCGAAGCTGCCGGCGGCGCCGCCACCAACGGAAAGAAAAGGATACTGGAATTGTCGCCGGCCCATATTCACCAGCGCAGCCCATTTTTTGTGGGGTCGCGGGAGATGATGGAGGAATTGATGGATGCCCTGGCTTAAAAATTTTTAATCCCGGGAATGCAAGTTGTTCGAATGTATTGTCAATTAAAAAAAGCCTGCAATTTATTGATTTACAGGCTTTTTTCGTGCCCGGGGCTGGGACAAAATTATTTTGTATTATAATATGATTATCAATTAATTATCCTTATTTATAAGATTTTGGGGTACAACATTAGAGGTACATGATCTTGTTATTACGTTTGGTTTTATTCTGAAAAGAACTTAATACTTGAAAGTAATATATTTATTACCTTTATGGTTAAAATGCTACATTTGTATTAGATGAAATCCAGTGAACTGGTACGACTGCTTAAGAAAGACGGGTGGTTTGTGGTGAGGCAAACAGGCAGTCACATGATTATGGAACATCAAAGCAAGGAAGGTAAACTTATTGTTCCTTACCATGCTTCAAGTGAAGTAAAAAAAGGGTTGCTTATCGCAATTTTAAAACAGGCAAAAATTAAAACAACAAAAAGATGAGAAAACCTAAAATAAAAATGCAGATACTGAAAGAGGATAAAGGGTATTCCGCTTTTGTAAATATTGGGGCAGATTTTATAGGTACACAGGGTAACAATTTTGAAGAACTTAAAATCAATGTTCTGGATGCTGTAAATCTGTATGCAGGAGATAAAGGGCTGTCATACACTATTGATGAAATACAGTTTGAACTGGAATTGCCCAGCTTCTTTGAATTTTATAAAGTAATTAATGCAAAGGCCCTTTCTGAACGCATAGGCATTAATCAAAGTCTTTTGGCACAATACATTAAGGGAGTTAAAAAACCTTCACCAGCACAAACTAAACGCATTTTAAAGGGTGTTCAGCAGGTTGGCAGGGAACTGGCTGCCGTTCAGTTCGTATAGTAGCAGAGAAGTATTGTGTTTTTTGCCGTCTTGTCATGGGTTACTATTTAACGGCAATCTTTAAATTTAATTACATAGAAAAGGCGAAACGATGTAACCCTTTATTGGCATCGGTTTTAAAGCATAAAAAAACCACATTAAAAATGTGGTTAAGTGCCCGGGACTGGATTCGAACCAGCACGTCCTTGCGAACGCTGCCACCTGAAGACAGTGCGTCTACCAGTTTCGCCACCCGGGCAAAAATCTACGGGGTGCAAATATAAGGGGAATAATGATTCCAATTCTACAAACCCTCTCCCGTTTTTGAAACAATTTCCATCTGCTTTACAAAGCCTCGTTATTTTTGCAGCATGGATTTTCAAAAAGACATCGGGAATTGCCTGGCGGTATTGCTATCCGGCGGTATCATCCTCTATCCTACCGATACCGTTTGGGGGCTGGGCTGCGACGCTACCAACCCGCAGGCGGTGCAAAAAATATATATGCTGAAACAACGGCAGGAGTCCAAATCCATGATCGTACTGCTGGCGGAGGAAAGGGAAATCCTTAAATATGTGGCTGAAGCCGATCTGAGCGTTTTTAATTACCTGGCAAACACCACCCGTCCTACTACCGTCATTTATAACGGCGCTCTCGGAATGGCTGATAATTTGATCGCCCCCGATGGCAGTATCGCCATAAGGATCGTGCAGGATGAATTTTGCAGGAACCTCATCAAAAGGCTGAAAAAGCCTTTGGTATCCACCTCGGCAAATATTTCGGGACAGCCGGCGCCCCCCAATTTCCAGGCCATTGACCCATACATCTCCGGGGGGGTAGATTATATCGTGCAGTACAGGCAGAATGACATTACTCCCGCACAACCCTCCGTAATCATCCGTTGGAATAAGGATGGATCAATCACTACTCTGAGAAAATAAATGAGCGGCGAAATGGAAAAAATACTGATTATACAAACCGCTTTCATCGGGGATGTGGTACTATCCACCTGTCTGATTGAGAAATTGCAGGCGTTTTTTCCCGATGCGCGAATAGATTTTCTGCTGCGCAAAGGCAACGAAGACCTGCTGAAGTCTCATCCACATTTAAACGAGGTACTGGTCTGGGATAAAAAAAACGGAAAATACCGGAACCTCTGGCAACTGCTGCGGCAGATCAGGAAAAATAAATACGATACAGTTATCAATGTTCAGCGATACAGCGCTACCGGTTTGCTCACTGCCTTCTCGGGAGCACGGAAAAGAATAGGATTTGATAAAAACCCGCTCAGCCCTTTGTTTGACATTGCTGTAAAACACGATCTTCATAAAGCAAAAGGGATAACGCATGAAATTGAACGCAATCTGAACCTGGTACAATCGTTTACCGACGCTTCCATATATAAGCCCCGGCTGTATCCTTCGCAACAAGACGATAACGCCGTACGGTCGCTAAAATCCTCCCCCTATCTCTGCATCGCGCCGGCTTCCGTTTGGTTTACAAAACAATACCCCGCTTATAAATGGATCAGTTTTATCAATAAGATACCCTACCCATTTACCATCTATCTCCTGGGGGCTGCAGGTGATGCGGCACTGTGCGAGCGCATCCGGCAAAAAACCAACCGGGAAGTGATCTCTCTTGCGGGAAAGCTGAGTTTCTTACAATCCGCCTCACTCATGAAGGGCGCGGCTATGAATTATGTGAATGATTCCGGCCCCATGCATTTCGCATCTGCCATGAACGCCCCCGTAACGGTGATTTTTTGCTCCACAGCCCCGGTATATGGTTACGGGCCTTTATCCGACAGGCGCTTCATAGTTGAAACAGAGGAGGCCCTCGATTGCCGTCCCTGCGGGCTGCACGGACACAAAAAATGTCCTATGGGACATTTCAAATGCGCGCACCATATCCGGGATGAGCAACTGCTGGTGCCGCTGCAGGAAACCGGGCAATAGTGTAAAAAATAGTAAAATCATCGTTTTCAACAGCAGCGCTTTCATAGGATATACTTTTACAAGGTTATCTTTGCAAAAAGACACGCGAATGAAATCCACAGATAAAATTCTAATTGCCCTCGCAGCCGGGGTGGTGGCCGGACTGGTAGTATATATGCTGAAGAAATCGGAAGAACAACGGGTACTCGACAGGATAGCAGCCGAAGGGTATGAGACGGCACATGATGTTCTTTTCCCCGACAGAACGCAGACAGGGAAAAAATTGCATTACGGACCGGTATTACCCGAATAAGAATAAGAAGTATATTTTATTAATGAAAGCAATAGTGTTAAAGGAGGCAGGAGGTCCGGAAAACCTGGTTTTGGAGGAATTACCGGTTCCGGCCGTCGGGCCGGAGGAGGTATTAGTAGCAGTACAATCTGTGAGTATCAATCCTATTGATGCAAAAACCCGCTCCGGTAAAGGATTGTATCCTGTTTTGAAATATGAAGACCCGTTGATCCCCGGCTGGGACATTTCGGGCCGGGTAGTGGAGGCTGGCAGCAAGGTATCTGCCTTCAAAAAAGATGATGAAGTTTTCGGCATGATTAATTTTCCGGGCCACGGAAAAGCCTATGCGGAATACGTGGCGGCGCCTGCCGCCCATCTTACCGGGAAGCCGGCAAACATCTCGCACCATGAGGCTGCTGCCGCCTCCCTGGCCGCATTAACGGCATGGCAGTCATTGCATGCATTCACCACGCTAAAAAAGGGGCAGCGGGTCTTGATTCACGCGGCTGCCGGCGGTGTAGGACATTTTGCGGTGCAGATAGCGCGGCGTGCTGGAGCCTGGGTGGCAGGCACGGCTTCAACAGCAAATCGCGGATTTGTACTGGAAACCGGCGCCCATCAGTTTATTGATTACACTGCCGGTACACTGGAAGATCAAATTGCTGATATAGATATTGTGCTGGACACCATTGGCGGCGATACGATTGACCATTCGCTGAAAGTGATGAAAAAAGGAGCGATTATCGTAAGTATCCCTTCGGGGCGAAATGAAGCAGTTGCCCGAAAAGCCGAAGCGGCCGGAATGCTGGGGCATACCTTCAAAGTACAGTCCGACGGAAAGGATATGAAAATTCTCGCCTCCCTGCTGGAACAGGGAATGATCCGTTCCCATATTTCAAGGATTTACGATTTTGCCCATATCGCTGCGGCTCACGCACAAATAGAAACCGGGCACACCGTAGGGAAGATAGTGGCAACGCCAGCATAGGTGTACCAAACCTGAATTAAACGATTTTACAGTATAATATCGAATGACCACTTTTGCAGATAAGGTAATTGCTTTTAATAAGTCGCTTCGGTTCAACGCCCAGCTACCAGAGGGCGTTAGTGTAATGAACCCGTTCAGGGAAAATAAGGAGAGCCTCCGGGTTTCATCCGTCTTCTACAAAAAATATTACAATGATGCCAATCACCGGCATATCATTTTGGGCATTAACCCCGGCCGCTTCGGCGCAGGTCTTACGGGCGTACCTTTTACCGATCCGAAACGGCTAAGGGAAAAATGCGGTATCCCTTATCCGGGGGCTTTAGCCCACGAACCATCCTCCGTATTTGTTTACAATATGATAGAAGCCTACGGAGGGACAGACCGGTTTTACGGAAAGTTCTATATCAACTCCATCTGTCCCCTCGGCTTTACTATTAAAAATAAGCTGGGCAAAGATGTGAATTACAACTTTTACGACGATAAAGCACTCTTCGAGGCGGCATACGATTTTATGGTCCGTAGTATAAAAAAACAAATCGGCTTTGGCGTTGATACAGAAGTTTGCTTTTGTCTCGGCAGCGGGAAAAATGAAAAAATACTACGTGCGTTGAATGAAAAACATAGGTTTTTTAAAAAGATAATTCCACTCGAACACCCCCGCTTTATCATGCAGTACAAATCAAAGTTTATGCAGGACTATATTGATAAATACCTTGAAAGATTGGGTATGGCTGAATAACGGGAGAAGTATTATCACCATAACTATAAACTTATTAAAGTCCGGCGTTATATTGACGAACGGCGGTTTTCATTTTCTTATTCGAACTTATTGAAAGGGGAATAGCAACAGCCACCAGACCGCCCCCAATTCCCGCAAGCGCCCATGCAGGTTTACCACCGCCAATGGCTGTTCCTATAGGCCAGCCGATCATAAAGCCACCGGCATAGCTGAGAATGATGGTTTTTTTCATGATCATCTTTGTTGTTGTATCTCCGAAGATATATTTTTGGGATCAAACAAAAAATTTAAGGGCGCATCTCAAATCATTCATCACACATCATGGTAAGCGAATGGACCTGAAAATGCGCCCGGTCTTTGAGTAACAGACGTCTTATTTTTATACCACGATTTCCACGATTTTTGTGGCTTCTATGTTGGCATTTCGCATGGAGACGCTTCTCGCCGTGCTTCCCGCCAGTTCCATGAACGCATTCCGCGTAATTTCATCATCGCTGACCATGGCCGGAATCCCTAAATCGCCTCCTTCTCTTATACTCTGCACCAACGGTACCTGGCCTAAGAACAGCACCTCAAATTCCTCAGCCAGTCGTTTACCGCCGTCTTTCCCAAAGATGTAGTATTTGTTTTCGGGTAATTCGGCGGGGGTGAACCAACTCATATTTTCCACTAAGCCTAAAACCGGAACTTTTATCTGCGCCTGGGCAAACATGGCGATGGCCTTTTGCGCATCTGCCAGGGCCACCGGCTGGGGAGTAGTTACGATCACCGCCCCGGTTACAGGCACTGTTTGTACCAGGGTAAGATGTATATCGCCTGTTCCGGGAGGCATGTCAATCACCAGGTAATCCAGCTCGCCCCAATCCACATCGGCGATAAACTGCCGGATGGCGCTGCTGGCCATAGGGCCGCGCCACACGATAGCCTGCCTTTCCTCCACCAGCATACCGATACTTATCAACTTTATCCCATACTTTTCCAGGGGGATGATGATCCCTTTTTCTCCCACTTTTTTTATCCGGGGACGTTCTCCGCGTACGCCAAACATGATGGGTACGCTGGGGCCGTATATATCCGCATCCATTAACCCCACTTTTGCCCCGTCTTCCGCCAGCGCCAGCGCCAGGTTGGCGGCCACGGTGGATTTTCCCACACCGCCCTTTCCACTCACCACAGCGATAATGTTTTTTACCCCCGGCAGCAATTTCTTATTGTCTCTCCTGCTGCTCATGGTATTAGCGGTAAGTTTTATATCCACCTCCACATCCTTGCCCACAAATATGTGGATCGCATTAACGCAGCCGTTTTTTATAACATCCTTCAGGGGGCAGGCAGGGGTGGTGAGCACTACGGTAAAAGAAACCCGGTTTCCTTCTATTACAATATCTTTTACCATATTAAGGGTTACTATATCTCTTCCTAAATCAGGCTCAATTACGTTCCCCAGCGCTTTTAGAATATCTTCTTCTTTCATGAACCGAACTTTTTGTTAAAAAAATAATATCCCGCAAAGGTAAGCCCATATATGCTTACTTTGTTTTTTTGATGGGTTTACTTTAAATTACAGTTTTGGTTTTGAAGTAATGATTTTGAGGTATTATTGCAGTTTGTTATAACCAGCGTAAATGAAATATTTTTTACGATACTTATTAGTTTTATTGTTATTCGTTCCGTCTGCAGTCAAAGCGCAGTTTGAAGCCCTCAAAGACTCTGTTGTTCAACTGTACGGCATCGTTATGACGCACGACAGCCTGAAAGGCATACCGGGAGTAACCGTAATGGTGAAGGGTCAAAACCGGGGAACCATTACCAACGAGCAGGGTGTTTTTTCAATCGTGGTGTTAAAAGGAGATGAGGTGCAGTTTACACACGTATCCTACCGGCCGGAATCTGCCAGGATCCCTACCAATCTGCCGGGAAATCAATTCAACATGGTGAAGCTGATGTCTGAAGACACGGTATATCTGCCTGTTGCTATCATCAAAGCCCGACCCACCCGGGAGCAGTTTGAACGGGATTTTGTTAACAATGAAGTGCCTACGGACGATATTGAAATAGCCCGCCAAAACACCAGTGAAGCAAAAAGAAGGATACTGGCCCGTTCCCTCCCTTATGATGGCGGCGAAGCCACCAATTATGCCCTGAGCAAAAACGCCCAGGGATACTATTACAACGGGCAGGCGCCGCCAATGAATATCTTTAACCCCTTCGCCTGGAGTGAATTCATAAAAGCCTGGAAACGCGGGGATTTTAAGAAGAAAAATTAAATGGTAAAAAATATTGCAGTCATAGGCGCCGGCGCCATGGGGAATGGTATTGCACATGTATTTGCCCAATTCGGATATAACGTAACCCTGACAGATATCCACCCGGCTACACTTGAAAAAGCCATTCAAACGATCTCTCAAAATGCCGACCGGCAAATCAATAAAGGCACAATAACTCCTGCAAAAAAAGACGAGATGCTTTCCCTGCTGCAAACCACCACGAGCATGGAAAAAGGCGTGGCCCATGCAGACCTGGTAATAGAGGCCGTTACAGAAAACAAGGAGCTGAAGTCAAAAATATTCAGTCAGTTGGATCAGTGGACCCCTCCTTCGGCTATTTTAGCTTCCAACACCTCGTCTATTTCCATAACCGCTATCGCTTCCGCAACACGGCGCGCCGAAAAAGTGATCGGCATGCATTTTATGAATCCGGTACCGGTAATGAAACTGGTGGAAGTGATCAACGGCTACGACACGGCGCCGGAAGTTACCCATGAAATCGTACGGATCAGTAAAGAACTGCAAAAGATTCCCTGTATCGTAAATGACTATCCCGGCTTTATTGCCAACCGGATCCTGATGCCGATGATCAACGAAGCTATTTACAGTTTGCAGGAAGGAGTGGCGGGCGTTGAAGCAATTGATACCATCATGAAAACAGGTATGGCCCATCCCATGGGACCGTTGCAATTAGCCGACTTCATCGGGCTGGATGTTTGTTTGAGTATCTTAAAAGTAATGCACGAAGGATTCGGTAATCCCAAATATGCGCCCTGCCCGCTGCTGGTAAATATGGTGGCTGCGGGTAAAACCGGGGTAAAAAGCGGGGAAGGATTTTACCGCTACACCGGGGGAAATAAACAGATGATCCCGGCGGAGAGATTTAAAATGTAAAAATGCCTGCCCTGATGCATAGAAGAGGCCTGCCCTGATGGAGCGGTCAGTACCCGACGAAGGAGGGTCAGACCGCGGTGGAATGAAAGGTCAGAAAACCATATGTTGATATTCGGTGAGGGTCGTATAATTTTGTTGGAATGTTTGTTATTTCAAAACTGGTCATTGAGCTGTTGAATCCCGTTATATGGATCGCCGCGATTTTCATATTCGGCTGGCTGAGTAAGAATGCAGTTCGGAAGAAAAGACGCTTTATGGCAGGCATCATCATGCTGCTGTTCTTTTCCAATCCTTTTATCATCAACCAGCTGATCCTCGGCTATCAGCCAAAGAAAATAACCCTGGGCGCAGATCAAAACTTCAGCGCCGGCATTTTGTTGGGGGGCTTTGCAGGAAAAAATGAGGCAGACAAACAAACCTATTTTTATGATCAGAGCGACCGGTTTATACAAACGGCGCTTTTATACAAAACCGGTCATATCAAAAAGATCATCGTAGCTGCCGGATCAGGATTTGTTTTCAAAGACGATACTTTTCGTGAAGGGGATTTTATCCGGGAACAATTGCTGGCGCTCGGCGTTCCGGCAGAGGACGTGCTGCTGGACCGCAACTCCCGCAATACCGCGGAAAATGCCGCAAACGCAAGAAAGATCATAGATTCCCTGCAGCTTCTACCCCCCTGCCTGTTGATCACCTCGGCCATTCATATGCCACGTGCTCAGCGAACTTTTACAAGGGCAGGCGTGGAAACCACGGCTTACCCCGCAGCTTTTTTTGTAACGCCTTCCGACAGTAAAGTGCCTACAGATTATATACTTCCATCGGCAAAGGCGCTTAGGGAATGGGAAATGTATTTGAGGGAGATCATCGGGAGCCTGATGTACCGGGTAACCGGAAGAGGATAGTTAAACGTTTCGGTTATTCCGGATGTTGTCTGGCAAAATACGTAGCAATATAGCTCACCACAAACAACTGAAAGGCGTGAAAAAGCATCAGCGGCAAAAGCATAAACCCGGCAAACGCGGCATTGCTGAACAATACTTTTGAAAAAACCGTTCCGTGGATCAGCGACTTTTTGGAACCACAGAACAACGCCGTGATCTTATCCTCCCTGTTGAACCCAAGCAACAGGCTGATCACATAAACAATACCATATAAGGCTAAAAACAAAGCTGCTATTATCAAACACAACCAGGCGAATCCTTCCCAGCCCAGGCCCAGGAAAGTGCCGTTGGAAAAAGACTCTGCAAAACTCTTATATACGATTAGCACGATCACGCTTTTGTCGAAAAAAGATAATTGGCGGCTGTGCTTCGCGGCCCAGCGACCGAGTACCCGCTGCAACAACAGTCCTACAATTACCGGGAGCACTATTTCCAACAGTAATTTTGTATAAACCGGTAAGAAATCAAAGTCGCTCTGCTGCTGCTGTAAGAAAAAACCCATCCATAAGGGCGTTAATACGATCCCGATGAGCCCTGAAATGCTGGCATTGAATATAGCGGCCGGCAGGTTACCCTTTGCCAGGGATACCATTATCACGGAAGACGAAACGGTGGACGGCAAAACGGCCATAAAAAACACCGACAACCAAACCATTTCCTGGTGCTCGTTTTGTATGAAAGGGTAAAAAATGAGCACTATCAGCGGGCAAATGACGAAGGAAGTAGCCTGGATCACCAGGTGTAGTCTCCAGTTACTTACGCCTGCTTTTATTTTTTCGGGACTTAATTTTAACCCGTAAAAAAAGAAGATCAACGCTATCCCAATGCTGGTAATCGTTTTAAGCGGAATTGCACTCCCGGGCGTACCCAACTGCGGAAAAAACCAGGCAATAGCGACTGCAACAAACAGGGCCAGTACAAATCGGTCTAATTTCATACTCTGTTCTCAAATCTAATCAGGCATTCTAACAATAAATCTCTTCCTGCCCGGCCGCATTCCAAATTTTCGCTTTCCTGTGAGATTCCGGTCGGTGGTGACACCGACCGGTAGCGAGTTCTACTGGCGGGTGTCCCCACCCGCCAGCGAAAATTTGGGCTGCACCCTCCTGCCCGGCCGATAAAATTACAGTTAGTTTACCTATTCGAAATATTTTTATTTTTACAAAAAAAAGGTGATAGAAATTGATAACGTGCTGATCAGCGATGAGGTGGTAGCCGCCCGGTTTGTATGTGATCTTATTAAATGTAAAGGAGGATGTTGCGAAGACGGGGATGCCGGCGCTCCCCTGACCGGTGAAGAAACAGACCGGTTGAATGAAGTTTTTGAGGAGGTGAAGCCCTACCTCACTCCCGAAGGGAAAAAAGAGATTGAGAAAACAGGACGCTATTACTATAACAAAGATTTTGGATGGGTAACGCCGACCATCAACGGGAAGATGTGCGCGTATGGACATCGCGATAGTAAAGGGATCATAAAATGCGGGATTGAGCAGGCTTATCTTGATGGGAAAATATCATGGAGAAAACCTGTCAGTTGCCATCTCTTTCCGATTAAAACCAGGAAAACGGCAACCTATGAACTGGTGAACTACGAACCCCGGGAATTGCTGTGCAAACCTGCCTGCCGTCTCGGAGAAAAATTAAAGGTGCCGGTGTATGTTTTTTTAAAGGAGGCGCTGATCCGGAAATTCGGGGAGCCTTTTTATAAGGCACTGGATGAGATTGCAAAGAAATATTACCACCAGCCGGGATAACGGGGTACATGTCAGTTTTGGGCTTTACAGACGGCTTTCCCGCCCGGTACCTCGCGGTCCATCCAAAATCGAATTAAGCAACAAGTATGCTCCTGATCTATTCATCAAATATAACCCCGAGGCTGCAATACATCGCCCGGGTTTTGCTGTCGGACCTGAGCGGACTGCACCTGGCTTTTACTACCGATCCGGACGAATTTACCCGGTTCGAAGGACCCAAAATCAATTATTCCGGGCAATCGTTAACCTTCGGAGAGCTGAGGATCCAGCCGGTTTCTTTACTATTTGAAACCGGTATTACCCCAAAGGAAATATCCTGCGAAGAAACGCGCAAATACAAAATTTTCTTTACAACGGAAGAAGGCGACCTGCCCTTTGACCTGTTTGCAGCTTCCTTTTATTTGTTGAGCAGGTATGAAGAATATTTGCCCCACCAGCCCGACGAATATGAGCGCTTTCCCTTCACCGGAAGTATTGCTTATAAAGAAGGCTTCCTGCAGGAACCGCTGATCAATTACTGGCTGACTGATTTTCAAAACATACTTCGCTCCAGGTTTCCGGCGCTCCTGTTTTCAAATCAGGAATTCAGGTTTGTTCCTACCTATGATATTGACATCGCATTCTCCTATCTCTGCAAAGGATGGAGAAGGAATGCCGGAGGAATGGCACGTTCTCTTGTAAAAAGAAATTTTACCGCTGTTAAAGAACGAATTGCCGTGCTTGCCACAAGAAAAAACGATCCGTTCGACATCTACGAATGGTTGCATGCCCTCCATTTGAAGTACGGTCTGAAGCCCTATTATTTTTTCCCGGTGGGTGCTACTTCCGGAAAGTACGACAAACATATCCATCCCCGCCACAAGGTATTGAAACAATTGATCCGGCATCATGCTATGGGATATCAGGTGGGGGTCCATCCCTCCTGGCAAAGCGGTGATAAACACCAATTACTGCAGCAGGAAATCCAAACGCTGGAAGATATTACCGGGCAAAAGGTGATTCACAGCCGGCAGCATTATCTCCGGTTCAGCCTGCCCAATACCTACCGGCAGTTGATCAGCCTGGGTATCCTCAATGAATTTTCTATGGGCTATGGCGCCATTAACGGCTTTCGGGCTTCTATAGCCTCTTCTTTTTACTGGTATGATCTGCCCCGGGAAGAAATGACCTCCTTACGGATACATCCTTTTTGCTTTATGGATACCACCGCTTTTTTTAAACAAAACCTGTCTCCTGCAGAGGCGTTCAGGGAGATGCGAACTTACCACGATACGATCAGGAAGGTCAACGGTACCATGATCGGCATCTGGCACAACCATGTACTCGGCAAGGATGAGAAGTTTAAAGGCTGGAGAGAAGTTTATGAATTATTCCTGGAAGAAAGGAATTTCTCCCGCTGATGGCGCTGATCCACGCAGACGAGGTAGCATATTTTCTGCGGTCATCTGCGAAATCTGCGGGACAACTTCTTTGCGCAGCAAACAACAGGATTTCTCTCGCTGATGGCGTTTATCCACGCAGAGGAGGTAGCATATTTTCTGCGGTCATCTGCGAAATCTGCGGGACAACTTCTTTGCTCAGCAAACAACAGGATTTCTCCCGCTGATGGCGTTTATCCACGCAGACGAGGTAGAATATTTTCTGCGGTTTTCTGCGAAATCTGCGGGACAACTTCTTTGCCCTCGGCGAGTTGTTTAACGTTTCGCATAGCCTGCGAAAGGGCGTTTGACGCATTCCGCCCGATGAATCCCCGCCACATCCAGCTCAGGGGACCTTCCACCCATAATTCGTGCGTAAAGGTGGTTTTCATGTTGTTATATCCTAAGAAACGCCGGATATGAATTTGTGCTAACGGGAGGCGGGTAGTAACCGTATAGGAAAAATTAGGATCGCAGGAAGTAACCGTAAATCCTGCCCTCGGACCTTTTTCGGGAAAGAAGACGCCATGAACATTTTTCTGAAAATCTCCCTTCAACCGGGAACCTCTTAATCTAACATCCCACTGATTCCAGTTTTTGACATCGGTCCAAATTTCCCAGATATTTTCCGGGCTGGCCGTTGTTAACATCGTATGAGTGATATACATTTTCAGATATTTAGCAGGGACAAGGTATTCTCTAAAAAGCAAAAAGAATTAACAACTTATACAGGCGTATTCCTATATTGCTGCAATGTGTTGATTCTTAATTCAGTATTAAAAATATATTCTAAAAAGATCAACCCGCTTTGCATTACCCCAGCCCTGCTTTTCTCTTAAATCCCGTGTTCACCAAATAGATTCCGAGCAGGGTCACTGCTGTTCCCATAGCAATGACCAGGGTCAGTTTTTCATGATTCAGTAAAGCGCCGATGATGACGGCTACGATGGGGTTAACATAAGCATATATGGACACCTGTTGTGCAGGCAGTCTTTTTAAAGCATACACAAAAGCAGAATAAGTGATCAGGCTGCCTACAAATACCAGGTAGAGAATGGCGTACCAAACCTGGCTTCCCGTACCCGACAGGGGCGTGTACTGCCCGCTGAAACGCGCTACCGTTAATAATACCGCGCCTCCCAGGAACATCTGCCAGCCGATGCTGAAATAGGGATTTACCCGGGTGGCCTGCTTCACCGTAAAAATGGTACCAAAGGCCCAAACAATGGATGCTATAAGGTTCAGTAATAATCCAATGGAAAACGAGGCGTTAAGGAGATCATGAAGATAGTCTGAGAAAATGATCAGGATACCGCCGATACCCAGCAATAATCCTATTATAGTCATGGTATTGAGCCTGGTTTCCTTGAAAACAAAAGTGCTGATCACTGCTATCCAAAGAGGGGAAGCCGCGCCAATCACCGCCCCTAATCCACTGGGTATGTATTTCATTGACCAGGTGCTGAACCCGTTGTTGATGACAATCATCAGCAAACTCATCCATCCGAACTGGATAAACTGCTGCCGGGTAGGCAGCTTAAATCCTTTAATAAAAAAATATCCCAGGAATAAAGTTCCCGCCATAAACTGGCGCAGGCCTGCCAGTTGCAGCGCAGGCATATACTGAACACCCTTTTTTGAAGCCAGCCAGGTAGTGCCCCAGAAAAAGCATACGACTATCACCGCAAGGATAGCCTTGGTCCTGTCGCTTTGATTACGCAGGTAAACCGGCTCTATCAGGCTTTTTGCCCTGCCGTAAACATCATAAATATAATGCTTCATATACAACGCTATCCCTGTAGCGCATTCAAATTTTTATGAGGTAGTTCAATGGCAGGCTTATCATTACAGGTCAGAGAATTCTCTAACCGGCTGCAAAGGTACTATCAATGCCTGAAATGCCTTAAACCGGTAATGACCATGGCCAGCCCCTTCTGTACACAATAGTCAATCGAATCTTTGTCCCGTATTGAGCCACCCGGTTGAATAAATGCAGTGATCCCCGCTTCATGACCCAATTGCACACAATCGTTGAAGGGGAAGAAAGCATCCGATGCAAGCACAGCGCCATGCAGGTCAAATTTAAATTGCCCCGCTTTTTCCACCGCCTGCCGCAGAGCGTCAATCCGGCTGGTTTGTCCGCAACCCTTGCCTAATAATTGCTTGTTTTTTACCAAAGCAATGGCATTGGATTTCAAATGCTTGCACACAATATTTGCAAAAACCAGGTCTTCTTTTTCTGCAGCGGTAGTGGTTCTGCCTCCGGTTTCTTTCCATTCGGTGTAATTGCCCTGGTCGGTATCCTGCGACAACACACCATTCAAAACGGTTTTATATTGACGGGATGCCGGTTGCCGGCTCTTCAGCTTCAGCAGTATCCGGTTCTTTTTACTTTCTAAAACAGTCCGCGCATCGGCGTCAAAATCTTCGGCGATCAGCACTTCAAAAAATATTTCCCGGATAGCTTCGGCCGTGGATTTATCTATTGTTCCATTACATATCAGCACTCCGCCAAAAGCGCTTTCGGGGTCGCCCGCCAATGCGGCTTCCCAGGCTTCTTTAATACTTTTCCTCCCGGCAATGCCGCATACATTGGTGTGTTTGATAATGGCAAACACCGCATCTCCGGAGGCGTCGCTGTTAAAAGAAGGAAATTCCCCGATAAGCTGAACAGCCGCGTCCACGTCCACCAGGTTGTTGTAAGAAAGTTCTTTACCGTGGAGCTTTTCAACCACGTTATTTAAATCACCATAGAAAATCCCTTTTTGGTGTGGATTTTCGCCATACCTCAATACCTGTTCCTGTCCTCCGTAATCTGGCATACTCCGGGAAGGATTGAAATAATTGTTGATTGCGATGTCATAAAGCGTTACCACTTCAAATGCCTTTGCGGCAAACGCGCGGCGCTGGTCGTGATCTGTTTCCCCGTTCTGGTCTGAAAGAAGCTTTACCAGGGGCTCATAATCCTCTTTCGCGGCTATCACCAGTAAATCCCTGAAATTTTTCGCCGCCGCGCGGATCATGGAAGGGCCGCCGATGTCTATTTTTTCGATGATCATTTTCTCAGCTTCTCCGGGACTGCCTTTAAAAGTACCGGATTGTGCCTGTGCCAGGGTTTCTTCAAAAGGATAAAGATCCACGATCACCAGGTCTATTTCCGGGATATTGTATTGCTTCATCTCGGTCATATCCTGAGGTACATCGCGCCGGGCGAGTAGGCCTCCGAAAACGCCGGGGTGAAGCGTTTTCACCCTGCCTCCTAAAATAGAAGGATAAGAAGTCAGCTTTTCTACCGGCACGCAGGGGATCTGCAGTTTTTCAATAAATTGCTGTGTGCCCCCGGTGGAATAAAGCGTTACTCCAAGACGATGGAGTTCTTTAACTACGGGCTCAAGTCCGTCTTTATAGTAAACGGAAACAAGCGCAGAACGGATCTTCTTTTGCATGATATATTTATTGGTATGCACCCTCTACAGGTATTTCGGCTACCCCGGGGAGTGAAGTTAAAAATCTAATACATAAGCGCCTTCTTCCACTACGGAATGGCGCCGCAAATGTAAACTATCACATTCATTTTTCCATTGACGGATTTTCCACAACGGGCAGGAAGCATCGAAAACATATTGCCGGCAACCGGACGCCCGGTACAAACGGCTGATACTGATATCGGCGCCACGGGAAAGCACCACCACGTCTATGCGCAAACTTCCCGGTGCGGGTGGCAATACTAAAGCCGAATCCAGCAGCAGTACCGACCCGGTTTGGAAATAATAAAAAGGTGGCGCCGCTCTCAGTCCATTGATGCTGTCAACCGCTTCTACACCCAGGGCAAGCCGGGCAGGCCGCAGATGATAGTTGTATTGAGCGGGGTCGTTCAACAACCGGCTGTCTCCCGCAAAACGGCAACTTCGTCCCTGAACGAAATCAACCGCTTTATAGCCCGGGGTATTATACACCACCAATTTTTGTTGCGCCTGACCGGATAACCTATTGTCCATCCGGCAAACCTCAAGCGCTATCAATACCCCAAGCGTCCATATCAGCATCCTTGCTTTCTTTTTCATCAGCCAGCTACCGGCTGTTATGATCAACAGGAAAAACAAGCCGGTTTGAAAAACAGTGACCGAAAAATTATTACTAACGGCAAAAGGAACGCTGTCTATTAGCATAACGTAACCGTTCATCGCTGCCAGCATAAAGCTCAGCAGCTTTCCTAAAATGGCCGCCGCCAGGGGAAAGGGGGAGCACAGGCACAACAGGATCTCTCCATACAGAATAATACCGGAAAGCGGAACAATAACCAGGTTGGCGGGAAGAAACAAATTAGACATTTGATGAAAATAATAAATGCTCAGCGGCGTAGTCAGTATCTGGGCGGCCAGGGTTACAGCCATCAGTTTCCAGATATAATTCATTATCCCCGACTTGAAGTAAAACCAGCAGGTGATAGCCCTGGAAAAGATCACAATGCTTAATACCGCCATATACGATAATTGGAAGCCAACATCCCAGAGAAGAAAAGGATCCCAACATAAAAGAAAGAACGCGGAAGCGCTCAGCGTATGATATACCGACACTTTCTTTCGCATGCTTTCCCCGACCACAATAAAAGAAAACATAACCGCGCTTCTTAAAATCGAAGCCCCCGACCCGGTGAGCACCGCAAAGAGCCACATGGTCATTAATAGGATAAGTCCCCGCAGCCATTTGGTTCCGGCTTTTCGTTGCAATGGTTTCAATAATACAACCAGCAGCCCGTAAATAATGCCCAAATGCATACCGGAAATAGCAATCACATGGATCACCCCGGCGTTGGCAAAAGACTGGAGCTGTTCCTGATCCAGGTCTCCCCGGTAGCCGATAAGTAAAGCCTCCGCAACAGCCGCTTCGGAGCGCCCCTGTATATAAGTCTGCAGTATATTCATTATTTCGCGGCGGGAACCTTGCACCCATCTTTCATAGCGGGAACCGGATACAGAAGGGTGTACCGCGCAATCAGCTTCCTTCAGATATACCTGGTGGGTAATGCCCCGGAACAAACAATAGCGCCGGTAATCGAATGCGCCGGGGTTACCCGGGTTTTTGATGATCTGCAATGGTTTTCTGAAAACGAGAATTGATCCCACATCCAACCGGTTGATCCAGTCGCCTGCCTTTTCAAAATAGATGATGATATTACCCCGGACCGGTGTCCTGTTGTTGTTGCTGATAAGCGTATGAAGCCGGGCATTGGCTTTATAGGATTTGTTTTTCTCCATTAGCGATTCGGTCAAAACGGCTGCCACTATGGTGCTGTCATCATCATAATGTCCAACCCAATCCTGCTGATGAGTAATGTTTTTAAAATGGGTGAGCGCCATTCCCAATAGGAGGGTCCAGGTCATAATGATAACACCCAGAAGCCATTTATACCGGAAAAATGAATAGCCCCGCAGAAGCGCGGTCAGTAGAAAAAGAAAACAGCCCAGACAGGAAATTGCGATGATCGTCTTTACCGGGAGCGGGAAATACCATTGCAACACGATCCCCGCTATCAGGGGGATGAGCAAACGTATGAACGGCGCTTGTTTCCATATCGGAACCATAGGTAGCAACACGGGTATAAATTAATTCAATTTTCACAAATCACCAAAAAGGGAGATGCTTCTTCTATCTGTCCGGTTCCCAATTTTACTTCAAAAGCCATCCATTCACCATTGTATTTCTGAACAATAGCATCTATTTCCAGGTTATTTGAATCACGATAATGAAATACTTTGGCATCATTGGCCCGGGCATAAATACGCGGGTCGTGAATAACCTGCGATTCAAAAACAAACCCGGTATAGTTTAAGTCATTTAATAAGGCTTTTTCATCTAAGCCCAAAACAGCCATCGGTAAACAAGAACTGCGCCGGAAGCGTTTAATTTCCTACCTGATTCCGAGTCTGTGATTCGTTGTTTATATGGCATTCGGTGACTTTTTTGAATGCAAATTCAATATTCATTTTACACTTTGTGAACATTTTGTTTTACAGAAGGTCCGTCCTATACCTTTAGTTTACAGGTGCATACGCCGGGGATATCGCTCTCAAACGGCGTTTATACCTTAGCCAACCTGCCGTTTCCGGCGGTATTTCAGCGCCACGGCGCCTATTACGAAAAAGGTAAGTACCGCCGGCGCTACCAGGATCAGCAATCCCCAGGCGGGTTGTCTTTTCTGAGTTGCAGGATTGTAAGTGAAACAAGAGAAAAACGTTTCACTGCCCGGCAAAGGATACGAGGGAACGAAAGCGCCGTTGATCTCTCTGATCAAAGAGACCACTTCCTTTTTATCCCGTAAGCCGGTCAGCTTCTTCACTACATAGCCCTCCTGGTTGATGCCCACCAGGAGAGCTTCGTGATCAAACTGCCGGGTAATACTGTCCCAGGCGGCAGTAAATGCTATTGATTGAATAAGGGAATCAATTTGCGGGGTGACGGCGAAAGTCCAGCGGTTGTTTTTCTCGTCTCCAAAATATTTTTCCAAACGGAGCATATCCTGCAAACTGTCAACCGGGTCAAAACTGACCACCGCAATCCTGTAGTTTTCCTTTTCGGAAACATCCCTGGTGTTTTCGGCCAGTTTCAACAACAAGGGGCTGCATATACCGGTACACCGGGTGTAGATCATCGCCAGGATGAGTGGCGATTCCCGGTAAAGATCCGGAAGTTGCCGCTCCCCCTCCCGCGTGATGATTTTAACCGGAGCGACCTTCCTGTACAAAGCGGTTTCTTCCGACAAATTATAATCCCCTGTTCCGGACTGCGCAAAAGCGCCGTTCACCAGTAAAACTAAGACGCCGGTGAAAATGCTTTTGTACATTTTTTTACGATATTGATCAATAACCACAATACGCCTAAAAGATACACAATTGCAAACCAGGCGCCTGCCGAAGCCAATACGGCTGCCGAAGTAAACTCTTTCGGATACACCGCAAATCTTCTGGGCACCGAGTCGGCGCCTGCAATATAAAACATCATCACCAAACCCAAACCGCCCAACAGCAATAACAGCAGTTTAATAGCATCGGCTTTACCTTTCCCGTGTTGATTGGAAAACTCATTGGCAACCCATATAAAAAAGGCTAAACTGAAGAAAACATTTCCCAAAGCATTGTAGGTGTGGAAATGTGCGGGAACCCAAAGCGTATTATGTAAAATAAAGTTATTGGAAATCGTAGCGTCTATAACAGCTCCTATGCCTCCGATCAGCCAACCCATCACCCCAAGGAAAAACAACAGGTTGGGCATAGACCATTGGATCCGGTTTCGATACACCACCACGATAACACTAAAGGCGCTGACCGCAGCAGCAGGAAGACTTGAAAAGTAAGAGGCCAACTGTCCTACTAATTGAAACCCTTGCGGCTGCACAAAATCCATGTACAAATGATGGAAGAAAGCGGTCAACACAAACACCATGGTACAATTCCAGGCCAGCGCCACATACCATGTATTTTTAAACCGGGGGCGGCCGCTGATCTCCGGAAACAATTCATATAAAGCCGCTAAGCCCAGATATAACGCTTCATTAATTATAGTATGGCCGAAGAAATACGTAATATTTTTAACAAGCAGGGGATCATTCTTAAAACTACCTCCCGAAAAATATTCTGCAAAAAACAGAACGACCAGGATGACAGCAGAAATCAAACAGGCAAGGATCCCAATCAGCGTTACCATTGAAATCATAATAAACGGAGGCGTTTCCGAAGCAGGATTCTTTTTCAGATGCTGCCAGCCAAACGCCTGCTTAACAGAATAATTTTTAAGGATCCGTGCAAGAAGATCAATGGTCCACACCAACCATCCTATGGTAAGGATGGTCAAAGCCAGAAAGAAAAGCGGTGTGGACCAATTAGTGTTTCCGGGAAGCTTGAAGGGCAAGGGATATAAGAACGTCCATGCGGCATGAAACTTTCCGATAAAAGTGCTGCCCCATAAAAGAAGTACGCCAATCACAGTTAGTATCATGGCAAAAATATTGATCCGGGTAGAAACTTTTACATAGCGGGAAAGCAAATAGTTGGTACTGACCATTCCCGCTGCAAACCATATTCCAACCATTGTGAGTCCATGCGTGGTCATGATGGAATAAAAGGTAACGGAGTTCATGGTAATGTTATTACCCTGGTTGAAACGCATGATTATACCAAAAATAATGGCAATTACAAATAATGCCAGAATAAGAATGATCCAAACTGCAGTCGTCTTTTTTAGTGATGATGTAGCCATTTTTAATAATTTGTTATTTTACATTGAAGGAAGTTCTCATGATTTCATGAAACATACCGCAATACTCTATACATAAAATATTATACGTTCCGGGTTGATTGAATTTCCATCTCAATTTGTTGATATACCCCGGCATAGCCTGCGTTTGCGCTATGAGTTCGGCCTTATCATTGTATATCGCAAAGCCATGATTGACATCAGCGCTGCCAACGCGGAATTCCACCAATTCATTTGCAGCCAGTTCGATCTTTTCTTTGGGCCCGCTTCTCTTTTGCCCGGGTGGCTGCGATGATAAATTAAAGCTGAACTGGGACGCAGTGGCATAGATCACTTTGGAAGGCACAGCGTCTGCATACCTATAATATGGAGATTTGGGTATCGTAACCGACAACAGAACGATCACGACTACCGTCAGCGACAGAAAAAATATGAACCTCTTTTTTGTAGGCGAGGCCATTCCTTCCGTGTCCGTTCCTTTCCGCATCGAGGAGCGATAAACCCCATAAAATACCAACATAATAAGCAGCGCAATGACTATAAATAAAGTCAATAGAAAATTGTAATAACTCATGTCTGTTTGTTATTGTAATTTACTTTATATAAAAAGCTGTTTTTTCAGTACACAACGATGTGGCCGCATTGAATGTCTATATCTCTTTAGTGCAGCCCGATGGCATTAACCCGAAGTAATGATCAGCAATAAAAATAAAACAAGGAGATCTCAACGCCTTATAGGGGCTAATTTAATTCAAATTCCCAGTTTTGCTTCGATCTTAAAAACATTAAGTCCGGAAATTGCGAAAAAGCACAAATTGTTTTTAATTTACCAACTTACATTTTGAATATAATGAGCAAGGATTACTGGATTGCTTTCATCATCATTTCGGCTGGCGCTCTGTTTAGCTGGCTCAATCGAAAACTCACCCTGGAAGCTACCATTACCGGCGTTGTTCTAAGCGGCATTATTTTTTGGGGTACGGGTCTCCCCGGGCTTTCGATGATAGTGGTTTTTTCCGTTTTAGGTATCGGGGCCACCACCTGGAAGCTAAGCGTTAAAAAACAAGCGGGAGTGGCCGAAGCACAAAACGGGAGAAGAAATACAGGGCAGGTGTTGGGTAATGCTGGCGTGGCAGGCTTGCTGGCGATATCGGCAAAGCTGCTTAACGGGGATGCCGGTTTGCTGCAACTGATGCTGGCTGCCGGCTTTTCGGCAGCTACCGCAGATACCCTGTCGTCTGAATTAGGGAACCTGTATGGTAAAAGATATATCCATCTGCTCTCGTTTCAAAGAATGAGGCGCGGCGATAACGGGGCTGTTAGCCCGGAAGGTACACTTGCGGGAATAGCCGGAAGCCTGACTCTCTCGCTGATATATGT
This sequence comes from Chitinophagaceae bacterium, assembly GCA_023957125.1. Lineage (GTDB taxonomy): Bacteria > Bacteroidota > Bacteroidia > Chitinophagales > Chitinophagaceae > Agriterribacter. The sequence goes on along the minus strand of JAMLHL010000001.1, from coordinate 186,234 downwards.
TTCACTAACAGGATGGAGTACCCGAAATATGCTGATCATTGTTATAGCCGGAACGCTTGGGAATATGGCGGATTCTGTTTTGGGCCTCACGCTTGAGAACAGGGGACTGCTTACCAATAACCGGGTGAATTTGTTGAACACGGCAGTGGGCGCCATAACGGCATGGGCATTGAATGCCGTGTTGTGAAGCGTTTCAGCAACAAGGTTCTTTCCGGTCGCCTCTTTTTTAGCGATCCCTGCTAGGCCTCACAGCTTTTGCAACTCACCAGGTTGGTTACCATTTCCTTGGCTACGCTCTGGCTGCGTTGGTAATACAGTGTCTTAACGCCCAGTTTCCATGCTTCTATCAGTAATTTATTTACTTCTCTTATCGGCAATTCGGCCGGAATATTAAGGTTAAGACTCTGCGACTGATCTACATATTTCTGGCGGATAGAAGCCTGTTGGATGATCTCCAACTGGCTGATCTCTTTAAAAGTTTTGAATACTTCTTTTTCTTCCGGGGTCAATTCTTTTAAGTGTTGTACGCTGCCGTGATGCAGCATGATGCTGCGCCAGGTATCCTCGTTGTCAATACCCCTTTGTATCAACAACTCTTTCAGGTATTTATTTTTTCGCATGAAATTTCCCTTCGACAGCCCGGCCTTATAATAGTTGCTGCTAAAGGGCTCGATCCCCGGCGAAGTTTGTCCTAAGATAGCGGAAGATGAGGTGGTGGGCGCGATGGCCAGCAGCGTGGTATTTCTTCTTCCATACCCTTTCAACAGTTCCGGCTCGCCATAGATCCAGGCCAGGTCCCTGCTGGCCTTTGCGGCTTTTTCCTGGATATCCTGGAAGATAGCAGTGGTAAGCTGTTTGGCTCTCAGCCCCTCAAAAGGAATCCTGTTTTTCTGCAGGTAAGAATGCCAGCCCAGTACGCCCAATCCCAGCGCCCGGTGGCGTTTTGCGAAAGTATTGGCTGATTTCAAATAATAATTATCTTCCGATTTGGCAATGAATTCCTGCAACACGGCATCCAGGAAGAAAATTGCCAGCTTCACCGCGTTGGTATCTTTCCACTCGTCATACAACTCCAGGTTCATGGAAGACAGGCAGCAGATGAATGATTCGTCTTCCGTGGAAGGCAGCATGATCTCCGAACACAGGTTGCTGGCATGGATCGTGAGGTTGTTGTCCTTATATACCTGTGGTTTATTCCGGTTCACGTTATCAGAAAAGAAAATATAAGGCAGCCCCTTTTGTTGCCGGCTTTCCAACACCTTCGCCCATATCTCCCGCTTTTTAATATCCCCGTCAATCATATCCTGCATCCAGTAGTCCGGCACACATACTCCATAAAAAAGATTCTGGATAGGGTGACCTATATCTTTAATGGACAGGAATTCTTCAATATCGCCGTGATCAATGTCCATATAGGCGGCAAAGGCGCCCCGGCGTACGCCTCCCTGGGAGATCGTGTCCATAGCGGTATCAAACAAACGCATAAAGCTAACCGCTCCACTGCTTTTACCGTTATCGGTTACGGCGCTTCCCCGTTCCCTTAAGGCGCCAAAGTAAGCGGAAGTACCCCCGCCCAATTTGGTTTGCATGATCACTTCTCCTAATTTATGGGTGATTCCTTCGATATAATCCGGAACATGCACGTTAAAGCAGGAGATGGGCAATCCCCGCTCCGTGCCCATGTTGGCCCATACGGGTGAACTCAAGCTCATCCATCCCCGTTCCACCATCTCTTTGAAGGCATCCTTCAATTCCGGCTTATACAGGCGTTGTGCCGCAGCCGAACAAATACGTTCTATGGCTCCCTCAACCGTTTCTCCTTTCAGCAGGTATCCTCTGTTCAGGATCTGCTCGCTCTCCTCATTTTTCCACCATAATTTTTCCTGCTCATATTTTCCTTCTATGTCAAAAAGTTGTTCTGCTTCCGGGGCAGACGTAAATAAAGTTGTCATACAAATTTTATTTTACAGGTTGTGGACAGATATCTATTGTGATAATTAAAACAGGTCGCTTGCGGAAATACTTTTATCGAATTTGGTGTATTCCACCGGGCGTTTGGCAAAAAAATCATCCAGGCTGTTGGAAAACACTTCCTCCTCAAACCAAAGCATAGCGGCACTTTCTTTTGCGGTAACATTAAAAATAGCCGGGATACTAATCTGTTGCAGACTGTCATCGGCTCTCTTCTTCATGAAATTAACGAGGTCCCTCTTATTAATGATCTCAATTTCTCCGGTATTGAAAATCCAGTCCAGGATGCGTGATTCGGTGGCAATGGATTGTGCTACCACCTCGCGTATATGGCCGGTCATTTCGGAGGAAAACATTGCAGGATATTCCTCTTTCAGTTTATTAATCAGGTAGATGCCCGCATTGGCATGCACCTGTTCGTCCACTGAAGTCCAGGCAATGATATTACTCACGTTTTTCATCAGCCCTTTGAACCTCGTAAAAGAAAGGATAATTGCAAACTGGCTGAACAGGCTTACATTCTCGATCAATAAACTGAACAGGATGAGCGAAATGGTGTATTCTTTCTTATCGGCTGATTTGGCATTCTGCAAAGCCGAAGAGAGATATTGTATCCGCTCTTTGATCACAGGCACTTCCACCAGGTTTTCAAACTGGTTATTATAGCCCAGCACTTCCACCAAACGGGAATAGGCTTCCGAATGCCGGAACTCGCACTCCGCAAAAGTAGCACCCAGCCCGTTCAGCTCGGGCTTGGGGAAATGCTGGTACAGATTGCCCCAGAATGATTTCACCGCCACTTCTACCTGGGCAATAGCGAGGAGGCTGTTTTTGATTGCTTCCTGCTCGGGCAGGCTCAGATGAGCGTGAAAATCCTGGACATCGGCGGTAAAATCCACTTCAGAATGCACCCAAAATGATTTATTAATAGCATTGGTAAACTGCAACACTTCCGGGTATTCAAAAGGTTTATACTGGACCCTCTTATCAAACAAACTCATAGCATTAAATTTTTATACGTCAAAGATTCCCGCTCTTCACACCGCTATGAAAAGAATAGGGAATCAAACAATTTTCTGGATTATTTCGTCGTAAGACGGCCGATAAAGTTCATTATTAATTACACTTTTTTTTAAAAAAGTAATTAACAGCATGTGTATAAAAACCATTGTTTCATTCGAGATTTAACATTTAAGATCTGACCGCGGAAATTATTTACAGATATCGCCACAATATATTTATGGGAATGCGTTATATGCTAAACCTAATATTATTATGAAAAGGATCTTTGTTTTATCCGTGTTTACACTTATCGGATTTACTATTCAGGCGCAGGTAAACTTCGGCGTTAAAGCAGGCGCCAACCTAACAAAATTTTCCGGTTCTGATGCCGAAGACAACGACTTCCTGCTGGGGTATGCAGGCGGTGGCTTTGTTAACTATAAACTGGCTGACGTGGTTAGTCTTCAGGGTGAAGTTCTGTATTCACTGGAAGGGGTTAGCAACAAGTTCGAAGAAGAAGATTTTAATGTTAAGGCCAAAATAAAAGCAGGCTATATTAATATCCCCATACTGGTGCAGTATAACCATTCATCCGGGTTTTACGCTGAAACAGGACCCCAGCTAGGTATTTTGGCAAGCGCTAAATATTCGGTGAGTGGCGGCGGTGAGAACCACTCCTATGATGTGAAAGACCAATTCAAAAGCATCAATTTTTCATGGGGAATAGGCGCCGGGTATAAATTATCCAATGGGATCGGAATAGGTGCCAGGTATAACCTTGGGCTTATGAATATAATAGATGATGGCTCCAACGTTAAAACCGGAGGATTCCATATTGGTTTATCTTACACTTTCGGTGGCGGTAACGAATAATAGCCGATCCCGATCCAAATATTATTATAGCCCCGGTGACGCCGGGGCTTTTCGCTTCCTGTTATCCCGGATCTGCCCGAAAAAAGATACAGACCTTTTTTCGTAGCCGAGTCTCACAGCAGAGAATTGCGCGTGGGGTGGACTCGGCGGCGGCGGTATAGTATGCCGGGTCCTGCCCGCCTCTTCAATATTGGCGGAGGCTTCGCTGGGAAGATGGTAGCGGGAAAAAAGGATAAATCAATTTTACCCCGGGCTTCCCGCAGAGTTTTGTATGGGGATGGGTCCGGCAGATTCTTGCATAATGCGCCGAGTCCTGCTCTTCCCCTGCGCAGAACCGGGAGCAGAGACTCGTCTGGGAAGAAAGTCAGGAAGATATAGTCCGGGTATGGGAGACGGGATTATTTCAAAAACTCATGCACATTTTCCCTCGTCACTAGCTGGAAGGGAATAAATATTTCTTTCTTGTTCAGGGATTCCTTTTTTGCCAGTTGTATTGCCATATCCACCGCGCCGGCGCCCTGGCCTTTTGCATCCTGGTAAACGGTGGCATCCAACCGGCCATCCTTCACTGCCTGCAAAGCGTCGGCAATGGCATCAATACTCACCACCACTACTTTATCTTTCATCTTTGCCTGTTCCAGCGCCTGCAAAGCGCCCATTCCCATCTCATCGTTTTGGGCGAAAACGGCATTCACCTGACCGCCATAACTCTGGATCCAGTTTTCCATCAGGCTCATGGCTTTGGCGCGATCCCATTCCGCAGTTTGACGGGCAAGGATCTTTATATCCGGATATTCAGAAAGAATATTTTCTGCACCAGCCGATCTTTTGATCTGCGCCGCCTGGCCCATATAGCCCTCCATCATCAACACGTTTCCTTTTCCGTTTAGCAGCCTGGCAATCTCCGTCATGGCTATTTCAGCGGATTCTTCATCGCGCGAACCTACAAACCCGTCGGGAGCAGCGGCTGTTTCCGAATTAACATTAATGATGGGTATGCCCGCAGCTCTGGCTTTTTCCACTGCCGGCGAACTGGCTTCTACCTCACAGGGGTTTAAGATAATGGCGTCCACTTTCTGGGAGATAAAAGTCTCAATCTGCTGCACCTGTTTGTCGGCAGTCCGTTGCGCATCATTAACGATCAGCTCCACACCCTTTTCTTTCGCATGCGCCACCATGGCATCTTTTACATTCACCACAAATTCGGATTGCAGACTGAGCATGGAAGCGCCTATCACCAAACGGTCCTCTCCGCTTTTATTGCCACCCCGGTTGCAGCCCGTAAAAACCAACCCCGCAAGGATCACTGAAAAAATAGTATTGGATTTCATATTACCCGTTATTGCTTTTTTAGGGCAGGAAGATATGTATTTTTAGATAGAAACAGGTCTATTGCGAATTTTTCCGGTCGAGCAGCACGGCGCTGATAATAATGACACCCTTGATGATCTGTTGGTAATAAGAGGTTACACCCAGCAGGTCCAGCCCGTTGTTGATCACCCCGATGATCAAAACGCCCACCACTGTTCCGGCGATGCTGCCTCTTCCTCCAAACAGGCTGGTACCGCCAATGACCACCGCCGCAATAGCGTCCAGTTCATAGGCGATACCGGCATTGGGCTGACCGGTGTTGATCCGGGCTGCCAGCACGATCCCCGCCAGTCCTGCCAGTCCTCCGCAAAGGATGTAAGCAAACATTTTCACCCGGTTTACCCTTATACCGGAAGCCCTGGCGGCATTTTCATTTCCCCCCACGGCGTATAGGTATCGCCCCATGCGCATATATTTCAAAATCACAGAGGAAACAACAATTACCAATACAAACAGGAGAATGGGAACGGGGATATGCAGCCAGTCACCGCCGCCAATATAATTAAACGAGGGTGAAAGGTTGGTCACCGGTCGTCCATCGCTCCACACCAGTGCCAACCCTCTCGCTATCGTCATCATTCCTAAGGTAACAATAAACGGCGCCACTTTCCCCAGCGTGATCGTCAGCCCGTTTATCAGCCCGATCAACACCCCGGTCAATAAACCCGCAACTATGGGAACGATCAATGGAAAGGCTCCCGGATGGGCAAAACCCGCAGCCACCACCCCGGTCAAAGCCAATACGGAACCCAGGGAGAGATCAATTCCCCCGGTAATGATAACAAAGGTTACCCCGATAGCCAGTATCCCGTTAATGGAAACCTGCCGTAAAACGATCAGGATATTTTGAGCGGTAAGAAAATAAGGTGTAGCAATAGTCAGCAGCACGCATATAAACAAAAAAGCTATGAAGATGCCGTATTTGGATAAATAGCTGAAAGGAAGCTTTATTTTCAAACGATTCATTGTAGGGTTTTGTGTTGTTATTTTCTGATCCTGAACTTCATTGATTTTTCCATGCCGGTTATCCCATGGCATAATGCATGATTTCTTCCTGGTTTGTTTTCTCTCCCTCCAGTTCCGCCGTGATTTTTCCATTGTGCATGACCAGTATGCGATCGCACATTCCCAGTATTTCCGGCAATTCGGAAGAGATCATAATAATGGCTTTACCCTGCTCCGCCAGTTCATTCACCAGCTTATAGATTTCTGCCTTGGCGCCAATATCAATACCCCGCGTAGGTTCATCAAGGATAATGATATCGGGATCATTGAGCAATACCTTTGCGATCACAATTTTTTGCTGGTTACCGCCGCTCAGGAAGTTCACCGGTTGCTTCCCCGAAGGGGTTTTAACCGCAAACCGCTGTATTTGCTGCGCGGCTGCCGCCCATTCTTTCCGCCGGTCAATGAATGGCCCCCGGCAAAACTTTTTCAGGGCCGCTAAGGTAATATTATGGGCAACGTTCATCGGAAGCACCAGGCCGGTATGCTTCCTGTCTTCCGTGATCAATCCTATCCCGTATTGTATGGCCTCCTTCGGAGAACGGATGACCGCTTTTTTCCCTCCCACCGAGATCACCCCCGATGATAATTTCTCCAGACCGAAGATGGCATTCACCACGTCGGTTCTGCCGGCGCCCATTAAACCCGCTATTCCTAATATTTCACCGCTGTGCACTTCAAAACTGATCCCATCAAATTTCTCTCCGCTAAGCCCGTTAACCGACAAAGCTACCCGCCCCCGCGCCACCTGTCTCTTTTCAAATACGGATTTCAATGCTCTCCCAACGATCAGGGAGATCAGATCTTCTTTGCCGATCGCCTCCACAGGATAAGTACCGATATACCTGCCATCGCGCATCACCGAAACGGTATCTGCAATTCGGGAAATTTCGTCCATCTTATGTGAAATATAGATCACGGCAATTCCGCGTTGCTTCAAATCGCTGATGATCCGGAAAAGCCGGGCTGTTTCCTTATCCGAAATAGCGGATGTAGGCTCATCCATGATCACCACTTCTGCATGATAAGACAGCGCTTTGGCAATCTCTATCATCTGCATTTCAGCCACACTCAGGGTTTTCATTTGCCGGGTTATGTCTATTTTCACGCCCAGGGCAGCCAGCAGCAACTGTGCGTCTTTATTTCTTTTCTTCCGGTTGATCCATTCCCCGAAAAAGAAGGAAGGCTCGTTACCCATAAAAATATTTTCGGCAACGCTTAACTCCGGAAACGGTTGTAATTCCTGGTGGATCATAGCAAAGCCGGCATTGCGGGCGTCGTGTACCGAATTGAAATGAACCGGTTGACCTTTAAAAATTATCTGGCCGGAATCAGGCGCCAGCATCCCCATCAGTATTTTCATCAGGGTAGATTTTCCCGCCCCGTTTTCTCCCATCAGCGCATGCACCTTTCCTTTTTCAATGTTCAGATCAACGCCATCCAGCGCCTTCACCCCGGGAAAAGATTTTGATATGTTCACTGCGCTCAGCAGGTATGGGAAATTCATCGTTGCAAAAATGGCTTGATTATGCTTCACAAGATAATATTCTTAGCCGAAAATTTTTCTTTATGCCATGGATGCCCCTTCCATTTGTTAGGGCAGTCGCGACACTGACACCTTTAGCCAGACCTCTCATTCCAGACACGAACCGAGCCTACGGCTCTCTCTCTGTTTTACCTTTTGCCTGATCTGCCGGACCAAAGTCCGTTGTTACAACACGGGAATCGAGGCTGTGCCTCTCTTTTTAACTGTCCGAAATGGCACCGCTATCTATAAAGTCCGGAGAACCGGCCGTATTTTATAACTACGGAATTTATTCCCGGGACGAGAGTACCCGGAGGGCGCCGGGTGTCGTAGGCACGATACATACATTATTGTATTACCTGCTTAGCGTATAGGCGCCTGTCGCAAACGCATACACCGAAGCCGGGCAAAAGCAGAGCTGAACGCCTTTATATTGTACATTGATTTCTTTGTCAACAGAAGTAACAACAGCGGAAAACAGTTGATTCCGGGTACAAAATTCCAACAGCGCTTTCAGCTCGTTGTGGTCGCATTTCAATTTTTCGCATGGGATTGAAATCCCACGCAAGAACATGTGATCGGGCTTACGGTTCTGGAACCTGGAACGACAAGAGCCATCGGCCCGGTAGTGTATTATACCAACGGATTGAAATCCGTTGCATGTTTCCGCCCGAAAGAATGGCTGTATTATGAAATAAAAAAGCCCGGTGAGATAGCGGTTATCTTCACCGGGCTCAAAATCAACTATAACTCAAAATTTAATTTCCAATGGACTGCGTCGGATATATTGAGTGTTTAAAAATAAGGTGTCAATGACGATTCGTCTGCGGGCAATCCATAATATGGATCTAACACGGTAAACGCGTTATTAGGCGGCACGGCGTCATCCGGAAAATAATAATCCTTGGGGTTAGCCTTAATCCTTTCGCCGTATGGAACAATTATCTCCTGTATCCTGTTGGTTCTCACAATATCAAACCACCGCTTGTTTTCAAATGCCAGTTCTACCCTTCTTTCTTTTAAGATCGCTTCCCGCATATCTGTCTGCGAGGTAGCGGTTGTGTTTGGTAGCCCTGCTCTGTGCCGTACCTCGTTGAGATAATCATCGGCATCGCCTGGTCTGTTTTGTTCGTTAATGGCTTCTGCTAACGCTAACAACACTTCTGCATACCTGTATACCGGCCAGTTATTACCTGTATTGCCATGTACCGCATGAGGCTTTGCAAATTTCTTTATATAAGGATATACTTTATTTGCTCTCAGGCTCTGGCTCAAAGTAACATAAGCAATAGAAGCGTCCTTCCTTTCGTCTCCGGTTTCGTAAGCTGCTATAATATCGGGCGTAGGGATATTATTCCCCTCTCCCGAAAGATCTTGCGGGTTAGAAGTTTGGGTGATGGGTGCCAATTCCTCTTTTGTCATGGGGCGCGGTAAAAAGTTGTAGATGAAACTTCCGTTATATCCTGCCGAACCCTCCATATATTGTATCTCAAATACAGATTCAATATTATTCTTATTATCAGAAGTATTGGAAAAAGCCTGTTCATACGTCGGCATCAGATCATACTCCCCGCTTGTTACAATCTCTTTTAAAACTGTTTCAGCTTCGGGATATTTTTTCTGCCACAAGTATAAATCGCCTAACAACATTTTGGCACTACCTTTTGTTACCCTGCCCGGCTCCTGTGAAGATTTTGATAATAACAAACCGGCAGCATCTTTTGCATCAGTTTCCACCTGCGCATATAATTGTTCTTTACTGGCCAATTCTGCTGCAGCCTCTAATCTGTTTGCGACAACCGTGAGATGTAAAGGAACTGTACCAAAATACCGTACCAATTCAAAATATGCAAATGCTCTCAGGAATAAAGCCTGCCCCTTCAAATTAGCTTTTGATGTAGCATCGAAATCCACGTCATCAATAGTTGCCAGTATCTGGTTGGCACGGGCTATGATCTGGTAATCCAACCTGTATTGATTCAATACATGCCCATTGGTCGTAAGCGTGATTCCCGAAACTGAACTGGCTGAATTCGGCATTGCAAAATCGGCCACATTTTCTGTAGCATCTACAGCACCGAACAAAATATTACGTGGATAATAAGTATTATCAGAATGCATTTCACCCAACACCCACGACCTGTCGTTAAAAATAGACCGGAGAGGTACATAGGCCGCGTTAACCGCCTGTTTAAAATCTGATTCATTTTTAAAGAATGTTTCCGACGTGAGCGCGGTTTCCGGCTTAAGATCCAGGAACTTTTTACACCCGGTAAACATTACTGCTGAAAATATCAATATTGCTATCTGCGATTTCATTGCTCTTAGTTTAATTTTAAAGAATACCATTTACCTCAATCCGCTTAGAAATTAATATTAAGTCCCAATGTGTATGTACGTGGAACGGGATAGTTGGAAAGATCAATACCCTGGCTCAGGTTACCTCCATCGCCATTACCATCGCCCTGTGCGCTTGTTTCAGGATTAGGACCACCCCAGTAGTTCGTAAATACATAAGCTTGCTGAACCGAAGCATATACCCTTGCAGATTTAATTGCCTTGCTCTTTATTCCAATACTATATCCGAGCGTAATATTTTTGATGGTAAAGAATGAAGCGCCATCAATAAAGCGGCTGTTCATCCAATCCCTTTCTACACCGGTATAGTTACCGCCACCTACAGTTGTTCCAAAAAATCCTTTGCCTGGATTCTCAGGAGACCTGAAACGGTATTTTGCTTCTTCCACCATATTAAAAACACCATCGAGATTGGCGGTACTATATAAGTGACGGATCAACAGTTTATTGCCGTATGAACCCGATCCTACAATACTAAAATCAAATTTGTTATACTGGATGGTATTGGTAATGCCGTAAATGAACTTGGGGAATGGACTGCCTATAATGGTACGGTCGTCATTGTCTCCTCCGTAGGTAATGATCCCGTCTTTATTCAAGTCCAACAGCTTAATGGTTCCTACATTTGATCGTCCCGGCACCTGTGGAGAATTGTCAAGATCCTGCTGATTCATATAAACCCCGTCGGCAATCAAACCGTAAAATTGTCCAAACGGTTTGCCTACCTGGGTAATATGAAACGTACCATAAACCCTGTCAAGACCTTCTGCGAGCGCAATAACTTTGTTTCGGTTGAAAGAAATATTCGCATTGGTTGTCCAACGGAATTTACTTGCGTCAATATTAATCGTATTTATTGCAAACTCATGTCCCCAGAATCTTATCTGCCCGATATTATCATTGTAATTGGTAAACCCGGATTCCTGCGCAATTTGAACACTATATAAAAGATTAGTCGTGTTTTTCAGGTAATAATCATAAGTAAACTGGATCCTGTTATTAAACAATCCCAGGTCCAAGCCCATATCAAACTGCTTCGTGGTTTCCCAGGTAAGTTTGGGATTAGCAAGAGATGTAACCGCTGCTCCCGTGGCCACCGTAGAACCAAATACGGCATTAATGGTATTATTCACCAACGCATATTGTGTATAGTTACCGATATTATTATTACCGATTACCCCATAGCTTGCACGAAATTTGGCAAAATTGATTGCTTTAATATTCTGGAAGAAATTCTCATCTGACATTATCCATCCTAAGGATGCTGACGGGAATGTGCCCCATTTATTATCATTACCAAAACGTGACGAACCATCGCTACGTATCGCGGCGGTTAATAAATACTTTCCTTTAAAGTTGTATGTTAACCGGGAAAGGTAGGATACAAGGGACCATTCATTATATTGATTGGCGGTATTTGATCCCGACCTGTTAATATTAATCGCACCCTGTATTGTCGGGAGCCTGTCATCGGTATATGTATCTGCCTGGATGCGTGTTTGCTCCGCGTAAAACTTTTGATTCGTAAACCCGGCTAACAATTCAAAGTTATGCTCCCCAAAGCTTTTGCTATAAGTGGCAAGATTTTCGTTTAACAAAGAACGCCCTTCAAAATTCTGCCTGATAGAGACCGCCGTTGTAGGCACAGGTACGTTTATTGCGCTTGTTGCCGTAGAGGGATTAAAGAAGAAAAATTTAGCAGCAAAATTTTCTACGTTAAATGTAGATTTCAATGTTAAGCCCGCGATGGGATTGTATTGCACATACGCATTACCCACGAGGTAGTTGTACCTTGTTTCGTTGACGAGTTCGTCAGCGGCTCTTACCCAGTTAGGATAATTAAAGATATTACCCGTGCTACCAGGAAAATTATTATATAAAGTCAACTCTCCGTTAGCATCACGGATGGGCATAACCGGCCAGGTGTGCAATGCGTTGAATAAAATACCGGTTCCCCTGTCGCCATCCGTTCTTGGCGTATTGTCAAATACATAAGATGGCGCTATGTTAAAACCTATTTTTAGATTATCCGCTATGGCATACTCTGTATTCATCCTGAATGAAAATCTTTTGTATTCATTATTTAAAACAACCCCCTGTTGATTAAATACACCCGCAACAATGGAAGTGCTCAGTTTATCTGTATTAGAATTGATGGAGAGCGTATAGCTTTGTAAAGGGGCTTTTCTGAGCAATGCATCGTACCAGTCATTGTTCTTATCCCTGTATTCTGCCGGATTCTGAAACTCCACAGGAACTTCCTGCCCGGCATCTTCATAATACTCTTTTTTAAACTGAGCGAATTCTTCCGCGTTCATCATTTTTATCCTTCCTTTCTTTGGTACTTCCTGGATACCGGTGTAAACATTTAATCCAACAGAAGTTTTTCCTTTGACTCCTTTTTTGGTTGTAATAAGTACAACACCATTAGCGGCTCTTGAACCATACAATGAAGTTGATGCAGCATCTTTCAACACAGATATGTCTTCTATTTCATCAGGATTCAAATTGGAAATATTTCCCGTGATCGGGAATCCATCAACAACATACAGCGGATCGCTACCTGCGGAAACGGAAAGCTGTCCCCGTACTCTTACAGACATTCCCTGACCCGGCTTACCCGTTGTTTGATTGATCTGTACCCCCGCTAATTTACCCTGGAGCTTTTGCGTCATTTGCGAAACCGGAATATCTTTTATCTCTTTAGCGTCTATATTCTGAACCGCACCGGTAACATTCCTTTTAGTCTGGCTGCCATAGCCTACCACCACCACTTCTTCCAAACCCCTGGCACTGGCAGTAAGACTGATAGCTATGGTTTGGGTGTTACTGATATCGGCTTCTTTACTTTCGTACCCAACGAAAGTAAAAACAAGCGTTTTCCCGGTACCTGCGTTGATGGAAAATCTTCCATCTGCACCGGTTTGCGTACTGGTGGTGGTACCCTTTACGGCTACGGTTACACCCGGCAAACCCGTTGCCGTACCGGCATCCGTTACCATACCCGTAACGATTCGCTGTTGTGAAAACGCTCCCGGTGAAAACAGCGTCAACACCAGCAAAGTTGAAAAGCATTTGATGTAAGAACACATTTTTTGTTGCATAGCAATTTTTTGAAGTGAAGTAAACTGGAACTTGTCTTGATTTGATTGGCAGCTCATATACGGCAATAGAATCCCGTTTGTAAAACACCTCTCTTTTTACGATTCTTGTAAAAACACGGAGCAGCATCTTACTACAACACCCTGCAGGCAGGTATGTAAAACAGGGCTATCTGTTTCAGGAAATAACTAATAAAAGTCTGAATTGTCAACCGGGGATCTTTGTTTTGGCATTGCAATTGTTTTTGGAGTGATAAAATAAATACTTTCAATACAGCTATCAAATATGGTAACTATTTTTGGTATTCCCGTCCTGCACCATCCCGTACCGTGCCGTACTTCCATGTTGCATCCTGTAGTGTGCTGTATTCGTATGCGGCTGCTTACTGCGTTGACTACGGATGGAACCCGGTGAAACAAAATGGAGAGGTGATCTATTTTTTGTAATCCAACGGCTTTGCCATCTTCTGGGCTTTCAAAGCCAGTTCGGTAGCCAGAAAACAATGTTCCTGTGTCATGGCGGTATCCGTACGGTTGACAACATCGTTTACAAATAATTCGCCGAAGGGAAGCGGCTCTTTACTGCAATCCATAAACCGTGTTTCTTTCTGATCAACGAGATACAGGTGATTGCCGCCGGCGGGACCTGCGATATCAATATTTTTCCGGATCTCGATATATCCATCCGTACCGAGAATAGTGAGCCGTCCGTCGCCCCAGGAGTCTAACCCGCCGGGCGTAAACCAATCCACCCGGATATAACCTGTACCGTTGTTCCCTTTTAGCATGACATCGCCAAAATCTTCAAACTCCGGGTATTGCGGATGATGCACATTTCCGGACTGCGAAGCCACAATCTCCGCTTTGGTGGAACCGGTAAAAAATAAAAACTGATCAAACTGGTGGGATCCGATATCGGTAATGATGCCACCATAATATTTTTTATCGAAAAACCACTGCGGCCGGGAAGACGCGCCCATACGGTGCGGTCCCATACCAATGGTTTGAATAACATTTCCTATAGCTCCGGCCTTCACGAGTTTGCCGGCTTTGACGGTTGCCCGGTTTTCTAACCGCTCGCTGTACATGATGGTGTACATTTTCTTCGTCTCCCTCTGCACGCGGCGCACTTCCTCCAGTTGCTTCAGCGTAATGATGCCGGGTTTATCTACGAGGTAATCCTTTCCGTGGCGCATCACTTCTATTCCCAGTGGAGCGCGTTCAACCGGTATCCCGGAACTTAAAATGAGTTGGATCGTATGGTCTTCAAGGATCTCCTTTTGATCGCGGGCAGCTTTCACCTGCGGGTATCTCTTAGCAAAGGAAGACGCAAGATCAGGCTCCTTTGCATAAAAAGAAACCAACTCACCTCCACCCCTGGTTACCGCATCTACCATCCCGTAGATATGAGAATGGTTGATATTGATGACCGAAAACCTGATCCGCACCTGGCGACCTGTAACAGCGCCCGTTTGCCGGGGTAAAGAAGAAAACAAAGCTAAACCTGCAGCGGCTTTTGAAGATTGGGTTAAAAACCGGCGACGATCAAAAAAAGAAGTGCCCATAATGATGGTCTTTTGAAATGATAACAGGGTATAAATTTAGTTTATTAGAGTATAAAGATTAAATCATTTTTGGATGTATCCCGGGTTTTCGTTTCACCTGCGATAACACCGGTTGGTGCGATACCCACGGATAGGGAGTTCGTTCTACACTTACCCGCAAAAATGTGGAATGCGCCTATTTTTTTAATTAAACTGGCGCCAGTTAAAGTTACTGCATGATGGCCCATGACAGTATTTACAATATGGACGATTATATTTACTCATAAATCACGCTTTTGAACGGGCGCAATTATCATCTTTAAACTGCTACAAATGAAAAGGTTCATCGTTACTATTGCGGCAACACTATTAATTCTTTCTTCCTCTGCACAACAAAAAGATCAGGATACGGGTGATGCTCTTTACAACAATTTTGTTGCGCCACCCGAGTCCGCCAAACCCAGGGTATGGTGGCACTGGATGAATGGTAATATCACAAAAGACGGGATTGCAAAAGATTTAAAATGGATGAAACGTTCCGGAATTGGCGGGTTTCAAAATTTTGATGCGGCGCTGATGACGCCTCAGATCGTGGAGAGGCGGCTTACCTATATGACACCCGAATGGAAAGATGCCTTCGGTTTTACTGCCAAGCTTGCGGACTCATTGGAACTGGAAATGGCCATTGCCGGCTCACCGGGATGGAGTGAAAGCGGCGGACCCTGGGTTAAGCCTCGTGATGGTATGAAAAAACTGGTTTGGAGCGAAACCAGGATAAAAGGAGGGAAATCTTTCTCCGGGCAATTAATCCCGCCACCCACCGCCACCGGTACGTTTCAAAACCTTCCTTTAACCGCTCAGATAGGATTGAGTGCCCCGGTAGCAGCGCCTCCCGAATACTATGAAGATATTGCGGTAATAGCTTATAGGTTGCCGGATTCAGATATCCCCATCAGCATTTTGAACCCTGTAGTAACTTCAAGCGGAGGACATTTTACTGTTGAGCAGCTAACCGATGGCGACCTCGCTACAACTAATCTCTTGCCTTCAGACACTGTTAAAGGATTCGCATGGATCCAGTTTGCTTTTAACCAGCCTCAGACCATTAAAGCTGTTACTATGGTGGGTGGAGGAGACAAAGGACCATTTGGATTGTTCGGAGATTTTAGTGACACCCGGAGCCTGGAAATCAGCCGGGATGGGCAGCATTATAATTGGGTTTGTTATATCCCCGCAGGGAATGTTTTACAGCAAACTATTTCTATTCCACCCACCACTGCTAAGTATTTCAGGGTTACCGTTAAAAATCCCCCACCGCCGTTCAGTTTTATTTCGCTCCATAATAACAGCCAACCGCAGGCCCCCAAAGGAACTGAAATCGCGGAATTGGTATTGCACCCGGCGTCAAGGATACATCACTTTGAAGAAAAAGCCGCTTTCGCTACCGGCGCCAATTTTTACAACGAACCAACTCCGGCAACCGGTGATATTATAAAAGAAGAGGAGGTTATTGATATTACCGGCAAGCTTTCATCCAGTGGCATTATTCAGTGGGACGCACCGGCTGGCAACTGGAATATCATCCGCTACGGATATTCACTAACCGGAAAACAAAATCATCCTGCTTCAGCCGAAGCAACAGGTTTGGAAGTGGATAAGCTGGACGCAGCCGCTGTAGAAGCCTATTTTACCAATTATCTTGACCAATATAAAAGTGCTACCGGGAACCTGATGGGCAACAGGGGATTACAATTTATGGTAACCGACAGTTGGGAAGCAGGAACACAAAACTGGACTCACAACCTGCCTGCAGAATTTTTAAAACGACGTGGATACCATTTAATGCAATGGCTGCCTGTGCTTACCGGAAAAATTGTGAACAGCGCCGATGCAAGCGAAAGGTTTCTTTGGGACTTTCGCAAAACGCTGAGTGAGCTGGTGGTTGAAAATCATTACGACCAGTTGACCGGTTTGCTAAAAGAAAGAGGGATGCAACGTTATTCCGAATCCCATGAAAGTGGCCGGGCGCTGATAGGTGACGGTATGGAGGTAAAACGAAAGGCCGCGATTCCCATGTCGGCGATGTGGACGCCCGGGCCTATCGGTGGAGATGGAACAGGTTATAAAGCCGATATCCGCGAGTCTGCATCGGTAGCGCATATTTATGGACAAAACCTTGTGGCCGCGGAGTCATTCACTGCAATCGGCACAGCTGGAAACGCCTGGTCATATTCTCCGGAAAAACTTAAACCCACTGCAGACCTTGAATTAGCAAGCGGACTTAACCGTTTCGTCATTCACACTTCTGTTCATCAACCTGTTGACGATAAAATTCCCGGATTGGGGCTCGGTCCTTTCGGTCAATGGTTTAACCGTCATGAAACCTGGGCCGAACAGGCAAAAGCATGGACCGGTTATCTCGCGAGAAGTTCATATATGCTGCAACAGGGAAAGTTTGTCGCCGACATTGTATATTACTATGGAGAAGACAATAATATCACTTCTTTGTTTGGGAAAAAGCTGCCCGATATTCCCGAAGGGTATAACTATGATTTCATCAACACGGACGCTTTGCTTAACCTGATTTCGGTAAAAAACGGTGAACTTATAACGCCCGGCGGTATGCAATACAAACTATTGGTGCTGGATTCAAACTGTACACATCTGCCATTGCAGGTGTTACAAAAACTCCACGACCTGGTAACATCCGGAGCGGTCATAGCAGGGGCAAAACCTATAACCACCACCGGCTTGAAGGATGATAAAAACACTTTTAACGGGTTAGCCGGTGAACTCTGGGGCGAACCCAACAGCTCTCAAAAAACAGGCATGGGAAAAGTATTTGCCACGCAGGATATTCAGTACGTGTTGAGCGAACTGGACATTGAGCCGGATTTTGAATACGAAAAATCGGTTCCCGAATCCCAAATTTTATTTGTACACCGCAAATTGCCCGGACTGGAATTTTATTGGGTGAACAGTAGAAGCGATAAAGAAAGACAAACCAACCTCAGCTTCAGGGTAAAAGGGAAAGCGGTTGAAATATGGCATCCTGAAACCGGCAGAAGAGAAGCCGTTTCTTATGCAACAGAAAACGGGAGAACTAAAATTTCATTATCCCTGGAGCCGAATGACGCGATATTTGTGGTTTTTAGAAGAAACACGACCGAGCTTTCCGTAACTATTCCACCCATAAAAGAAACCGTGCTTGCAGCGCTTGACGAACCCTGGAAAATAAATTTTCAAAAAGACCGGGGCGCTCCTGCAAGTATTATGGTAAACCAACTGAGTTCCTGGACCGAAAACCCGAACAACGGCGTTAAATATTTTTCCGGAACAGCTACGTACACTCGGGCTATTAATGCAGATGATCTGTGGTTTAAGAAAGATGCCGGATTATGGATAGACCTTGGCGATGTGAAAAATATAGCGGAAGTTTTTATCAATGGAAAATCAGCCGGCATTGTTTGGAAAAAGCCGTTTAAGGTTGACGTAACCAGCCTTTTAAAACCCGGTAAAAACAAAATTGAGGTTAAAGTAACGAACCTGTGGGTAAACCGGTTGATTGGTGATCAACAGCCTGGCGTTGATAAAAAGATCACCTACACCACAATGCCTTTTTATCAAGCAGATGCTCCGTTATTACCTTCCGGTTTACTGGGTCCGGTACGGATATTGTTGCAGGAGCGATAAAGGAGAACAGGAAGAAAGAGATTTAGATAAATAACAGCGGGGGAGTGTGGGAAGTTTTTTTGTTTTTAGTTTAGGGTTGGGAGTTAGGAAAGTGGGGAGTTTCAGGGCGGGCAGGTTGCGGAGGCAAGTTCCAGGTTGCAGAGCCGATACCTAACTCCTCATACCCCACGGCTCAAAGCTGAAAGCTGAAAGCTCATCCTCCTAAAACCTGCAACCTGCACCCTGAGACCTGCACCCTGAGACCTGCACCCTGATACACCGCAAGCTGAAAGCTCACGGCTGAAAGCTGCTCACAGCTTACGGCGTTAATATTACATGAATCGGGTATTTTTGCAGGAGGTATAAAAAACCGACACCCGTTTATGATCAATCCGGAAGAAGCAAAAGATTCAGTTGAAATTATTGACCGACACCTGGCGCAATTTTTCGATCTGAATGAAATTATGGTGTTGCATGAAAAGGATAATGCAGCTAATCCGTCGGATCTGTTTATCGTTCAGCCCAATGAAGACCGGAACTATCATCTGCTGCTTACCTGCGGGATGAGTAACTCCCCTATGAAAGTGCCGGCATATTTTGATTACCTGAAGCATGCGGAGATCATGATGCTTTTGCCGCGAAATTGGCCTTTGGATTACAAGGCGCTCTCCGATGAAGCCTGTTATTGGCCGGTCAGGGCCATCCTGCAGCTTTCTAAATATCCGCGATTGAACAATACCTGGCTGGGATTCGGACATACGGTTCCGCTGGATCATTCCCGTAATCCCGGTCACCGGTTTGACAGCCTTCTTCTGTTGGAATCCATTCATCTCTCCGAGGATTTTACTTACACCGAAAAAGGGGAGAAGGAAATCCATTTTTATTCGGCCTTTCCTATTTACAAAGAAGAACGGGAATTTAAATTGAAGTATGGAACAGACAAGCTGCTGGATTTGTTTGAACGGCACGACATAGACGAGATAGTGGATGTTAACCGCCGCCGGGTTTGCGGGTAGTATTGATGCGCTAAATTGATTATTTTTACAAAAAAACAATGAGAGCATTTTTAGGGATGGGACTATTAGGTTCCAATTTTGTATTAAAGCTATTGGAAAACGGGGAGCAGGTGCAGGTATGGAACCGGACGCCTGCAAAAGCAAAAATTTTGGAAAAGGATGGCGCTAAAGCGTTTGAAACCCCGTCGGAGGCAGTGAAGAATGCGGATTTGATCCATCTGACCCTGAAAGACGATGTGTCTGTAGATGAAGTATTGGAAATGGCTTTTCCGGGTTTGAAGCCTGGAGCGGTCATCGCAGACCATACTACTACTTCGGCAGCAGGCGCCATACAGCGAACAGAAGCCTGGGCAAAAAAAGGAATTAAATATCAGCATGCCCCGGTATTGATGGGCCCTTCGGACGCCCGGAAAAGTACGGGCGTAATGTTGGTTTCCGGTGATCAGGACCTGGTTGAACAGTTGACGCCGGCGCTTTCTCCAATGACCGGTAAGTTGTTGAATTGCGGCGGTCCCGTAGGAAAAGCGGCTTCAATGAAGCTGACCAGTAATCTTTTTCTGATTGCGCTGAACGGAGGAATAGGCGATATGTTATCACTGGCCAAATCGTACGGCATATCCACCGATGAATTACTTGACTTATTCGGTATCTGGAACCCGGGTTCAGCTCTGTCGGGCAGGTTGAAAAAATTAGAGGAAGGAGATTTTACCCATCCGTCCTGGGAACTGCGTATGGCCAGAAAGGATGCCCGCCTGATGGTGGAGGCCACCCGGGCTGTGGGGGTAAAGCTGACGGTTATTCCCGCGGTGGCGGCCGAGATGGACCGGTTGATTGCGGATGGTTTTGGTCAGCAGGACTGGAGTATAATCGGGAAGGAGGCGATGGGGAGAGGCAGGAAATAGGATGAGACCGTTTTCTGAAAATATCAGGTGCATCCCTGCGGCGTTTGTTTTTATGCTATACCCCCCAATGCGGGACTTAGAGATACCGCAGATTATTTGCATGTCCTATTGTAATTGATTTAAGCAAGCTGTTTTGCACAAATGTGACTGCCCGGCTGATTGAATGTGTCCGCCATCTTAGCTTCATTAGAAATATGGGTTTATCTTTGCGGCCTAATTAAAATCATATGAGATCGTTTTTTTCTTTAATAGCGCTGACGCTGTGGTTGTTTATGAATCAATCCTGCGCACAGCTCAGCAAGGAGCCCTGGAGCCCCGGTCAATTGATGCCCGCGGCTGACCTTGCGTCCGCGATCCGGAATAACAAAACAAAGGACATGCTCATCCTGACGGTCGGCCCGGATGCAGTGATAAAAGGTTCAGTTGATATCGGCCCTGCAGGGGAGAAGGAGAATGTTGACAAACTGAGGAAGTATCTGAAAGATGTTCCAAAAGATAAAGAGGTGGTTATTTACTGCGGGTGTTGTCCTTTTTCCCGTTGCCCTAATGTACGACCGGCGTTCCGGGTGTTAAATCAAATGGGATTTAAAAACGCCAGGTTGCTGGATATACCTAAAAATATTAAAGCCGATTGGTTAGATAAGGGCTATCCCGCAATCGATTAAAATGCTGAGATTTCTTTTTTTATTCGCTACAGGTTTGTCTTTTGCCGGAGTGAGAGCGCAACAGCCTGCACTGAAAATTGGTCAGCAGGCGCCGGAAATATCCATGCCTGCCCCCGATGGTAAAATAATTTCCCTTTCTTCCCTGAAAGGCAGGCTGGTGCTGGTGGATTTTTGGGCAACCTGGTGTGCTCCGTGTGTAAAAGAACAGCCCGGATTGAAGGTTTTGTACAACAAGTATGCCGGCTCAGGCAAGGATCGCAGGTTTGAAATATTAGGCGTATCCTTAGACCGGAAAAAAGAAGATTGGGAAAAAGGGATTCAGAAATTTGAGATAGACTGGCCGCAGGTAAGTGATTTAAAATTCTGGAGAAGCCAGGCTGCCAAGGATTATGATATTGAAGAGCTACCGTTTAATGTATTGGTAAACGAAACGGGAGAAATTGTTGCGATCAATCTCCATGGCAAAGCACTGGAAAACTTCATCCGGAAGTATCTCAATACCGGGAAAAATTAAATAATATTTTTCATCCGGCTACAAAACAGAAGTTGAGGGTGCATCCCATATTTTCGCAGGCGGGTGTGACACCCGCCTGTAGAACTCACTACCGGTCGGTGTCCCACCGACCGGAATGCCACAGGTGGAGCGAAAATATG
Source organism: Chitinophagaceae bacterium (assembly GCA_023957125.1). Taxonomy (GTDB): domain Bacteria; phylum Bacteroidota; class Bacteroidia; order Chitinophagales; family Chitinophagaceae; genus Agriterribacter. Next base: position 164,575 of record JAMLHL010000001.1, on the reverse strand, counting down.
GGATGCACTCGAAGTTGATTTCGAAAGTGAAATTAAATAATGAAAAATATGAGCCGTCAGGAGGAACATACATTTCAGCATGATCCCTTTGATGCTGCGTTCTGGAATGAACGCTGGGAAAAAGGCGAAACCGGCTGGGACATGGGTCAGGCTTCTCCACCCATCACCGCTTATATGGAGCAGTACGATAACAAAGATGCGGCTATTCTGATCCCCGGTTGTGGCAACGCTTACGAGGCTGCCTGGCTGGCAGATCACGGGTTTACCAATATCACGGTGATGGATATCGCGCCCAGGGCCGTGGAGAAATTGAGAGAGAAATTCGCTGATATTCCCCAGATTAAGATCCTTTGTGAAGATTTTTACCGGCACCGGGGCCAATATGACCTGATGCTGGAACAGACTTTCTTCTGTGCCCATCCTCCGCGGCGCCGTAAGGAATACGCCCGGGTAGCCGCGTCTGTGTTAAACGAAAAAGGTAAGCTGGCAGGGGTATTGTTTAATACAGGTTTTGAAAAACCCGGGCCACCCTTCGGAGGCAATGTTGCAGAGTATCAATCCATCTTCGAACCCTGGTTCACTATAAAAAAGATGGAACCCTGCTATAACAGTATTGCTCCAAGAGCAGGTTCGGAAGTGTTTATTGAATTGGTGAAGAAGTAAAAAATAAAGGATCATATTTTCATTACTATCTATCTCCTAAAAACATGCATATGAATAATCGTCAATCCAGAAGACAATTCATCAAAACCACCGCCATAGGCGCCGCCGGGTTTGCCATATTACCTTCCCTGTACAGTAAAACCGCCCCCAGCGATAAGCTGCGCGTAGCCCATATCGGGCTGGGCGGCATGGGCAATGCGCATATGAAATGGTTTGCTAATCTTCCGGAAGTGGAAATTGTAGCGCTTTGTGACGTGGATCAACTGCACCTGGCCAATACCCTGAAATCTCTTCAGCAGATCCATCCCGATACCAGGGCGCAAACCTACGGTGATTTCCGGCATATTCTTGACCGGAAAGATATTGACGCTATAACCTGCGCCACCCCCGATCACTGGCATTCCACTATTGCTTCGCTGGCATTCCAGTCCGGGAAAGATGTATATGGGGAGAAACCGCTTTCCTACAACCCTGGCGAAGCGAAAACGATGTTGAAAAACGCCAGCCGTTATAACCGGATCTTTCAAATGGGTACGCAAATCCACGCGGGAGATAATTATCACCGGGTAGCGGAAATCATTCAATCGGGCGCCATCGGCAAAGTGAGTACAGTCCGTTTATGGAAAAACGCCTCTGTGCCGCAATTAGGCGCCACCGTTCCGGAAGCCATCCCCTCAACGCTGAACTGGGATATGTGGCTGGGCCCCGCTCCATATGTAGATTATATCCCGGCAAAATGTCATTTTACCTATCGCTATTTCCTGGATTATTCCGGCGGTACTTTTGCAGACTTCTGGTGTCATATTGCTGACATTGTTTTCTGGTCGCTGCAACCTAAAGGGCTGAAGCATATCAGTGCCACCGGCGGTGCCATCCCCAACAGCATTGCAGACGCACCGCTGTGGATCAATATTGACTATGCGTTTGACGGCCTGGATATTCACTGGACAACAGAAACACCGGATGTGCCGGGAGCGAAAGATAAAGGGATAGGCGCCTATTTTGAAGGTGATAAAGGTACCCTGCTCTGCGATTATAATACCCGGCTGATCACGATCAATGGCGAAACCGTTACAGACCTTCCGGATGTTCCCCAAAGTATTCCCCGCTCCCCGGGTCATCAGCAAAACTTTGTGGACGCCGTAAAAAGCAGAACACAGCCGGAGTCTAACCTGGTGTATGCCCGCCAGATGACGCTGCCCATGCACCTGGGGCTGATCTCTTATCGTCTTGGACGCCCGCTGGAATGGAATGCGGATAAAGAAAAGTTCATAGGAGATAAAAAAGCCAACGCCCTGCTTTCGAGAAAACCGAGGAAGAAATGGGATCTGGTGTAGAGGGAACGTGGCCGGTACCCGGGGTATAATGTGAGAATGTGAGAAATGCCTGCCCTGAGTTTGTCGAAGGGTACGTGCAACTGTCAGCTTGCAGGGAGTGTGAAGTTTTTAGTTGGGGATGAGTACCGTGCCTGCGACATGCCCGACCTGCTACTTGCAGCCGGTAGCTTTCTAAGAATACGCCAGGAGATAGCTACTTACCCAACCATAAACAGAACCAACCACAACATGTTATACCGTTTCGCTTTAGTTTTTATATTAACGGGCAACTGCTGTTTCGCACAGCAGGAAATTCCTTTATACAGCGGAAATATTCCCAATGCAACGGGCGCTGCCAACGAGGAATATACAAAAGCCAACGAACAGGTGGATTCGCTCACCTATAACGTATCCATTCCCACCCTGACCGTTTTTCTTCCGCCGGAGAATAAAGCCAACGGCACGGCGGTTATCATCTGCCCGGGTGGCGGCTACGGCGTATTGCTTACCAAACGCGAGGGAAGCGATGTAGCCCGTATATTCAATCAACTGGGAGTGACCGCTTTCGTGCTGAAATACAGGCTTCCTTCGGACAGAACGATGAAGGATCCTTCTATAGGACCCCTCCAGGATGCGCAACGCGCCATACAACTGGTTCGCCAAAAAGCGGGGCGATGGAACATTGATCCGCAAAAGATCGGAATCATGGGATTTTCCGCGGGAGGACACCTGGCCGCTACTGCAGGTACCCATTACAGTGAGGCGCTGATTGAAAACACAAAAAATGTCGGACTTCGTCCGGATTTTATGCTGCTGGTGAACCCGGTGATCAGCTTCACCGATAGCATCGGGCACACCGGATCCCGCAAAACTTTGCTGGGCGAAACGCCCACCGGAGAACAGATCCGCCGCTTCTCCAACGAACTGCATGTTACTGCATCCACCCCTCCCTCCTTTCTGGTACATTCCAACGCCGATGTGGTAGTGCCGGTAGCCAACAGCCTGTCCTTCTATTCCGCCCTTCAGCGGAACGGGGTAGCCACCGGGTTGCATATCTATGCTAAAGGCGAACATGGCTTTTTAACCGCTCCTTCTTTTGATGAATGGTTTGGAAGATGCATTTTTTGGATGAAGGAAATGGACCTGATTAAATAACGGTGCAGGGTGTTCCTCCGGATGGATGCATTTTTTGAAAGAATTTTGTTTTTTGAAAATTTTGCTTTATTATACATAAATGGACATAGAACAGATAGAAATTGATGCACTTCATTTTGAGGACTACAAGCAATTATTAGAAGCCATGAAGGCATCCTACACCGGCTGGCAGGGAGGCTACTGGAGTCCGGAAACCATCGAAAGACTGATTCAGAAATTTCCGGAAGGACAGGTGGTGATCAAAGCAGACGGGGTGGTGGTAGGCTGCGGGCTATCTATCATTGTAGATTATAAAAGATTTGGAGACAACCACACCTATAAACAGATCACGGGGAATTATACTTTTAATACCCACGATCCCAAAGGAGATGTTCTGTATGGTATCGAAGTATTCATTCATCCCGACTACCGCGGACTTCGGTTAGGCAGACGACTGTATGATGCCCGCAAAGACCTCTGTGAGAGCCTGAATCTGAGAGCGATTTTATTTGGTGGAAGATTGCCCAATTATCATAAGTACGCCGATCAACTCAGTCCTAAAGAATACATTGCAAAAGTCAGGAACAGGGAAATCCACGATCCGGTTTTAAGTTTTCAGCTATCCAACGATTTTCATACGGTGAAGGTATTACACCATTACCTTCCGGAGGATAAGGAAAGTATGGAATATGCGGTGTTATTACAATGGTCGAATGTATATTATGACCCGGATCCCAAACACTTGTTCAACGTAAAGACCTTTGTACGATTAGCGCTGATACAATGGCAGATGCGCCCCTATAAAAACCTGAACGAATTGTTTCGCCAGGCGGAATATTTTGTGGATTCCGTTTCGGCTTATAAAAGCGATTTTGCTCTTTTCCCTGAACTGTTCAACGGCCCCCTGCTTGCCGGCTTCAACGAAATGCCCGAAGCCGAGGCTATGCGGGCGCTGGCGCAATATACGGAAGAGATCAAAGAAAGGTTCCGGGAACTCGCTATCCGTTATAACGTGAATATCCTAACGGGAAGCCTGCCTGATATTGAAGGCGATTCTTTGATAAATGTTGGTTTTTTATGTCATCGTAACGGCGCTGTTGACCGGTACGAAAAGATCCACATCACACCCGATGAGATCAAGCACTGGGGCATGAAGGGAGGGAATCAGATTAAAGTGTTCGATACCGATGCCGGAAGAATAGGCGTATTAATATGTTATGACGTGGAATTTCCTGAACTATCCCGCCTGTTAAGCGATGACGGCATGCAGATTTTATTCGTGCCCTTTTTAACCGACACCCAAAACGCGTATATGCGGGTACGGCTATGCGCGCAGGCAAGAGCCATAGAAAATGAATGTTACGTAGCCATCACCGGCAGTGTGGGCAATCTGCCGAAGGTGGAAAATATGGATATCCAATATTCACAGGCAGCGGTTTTTACTCCAAGTGATTTTACTTTTCCTTCCAACTGCATCATCAGTGAGGCCACTGCTAATACTGAAATGATTCTGATTGCCGGCGTGGATCTTTCCCTGCTGGATGAACTCCACAGCTATGGAAGCGTTAGAAACTTAAAAGACCGGAGAAAAGATTTTTATGAATTAAAACTGCTCGATAGAGGAATATCATAACCGCAGATATCATTATCGCGTACTGAACGGGAGGACCTAAAGAAACGACAAAAGCCGGGTGCATTTAAAATTCCCCCTGCACTCAGGTGCAACAAAGCAGAATACACCATTTTAATTTATTGAAAATGAATTAGTTAATGACGGTGCATATATAATTGTCGCGGCTTTGCTTCATGTGGCGGTGGAGACCCCCCCCCCACGGCTGGCTGCCCCGGTTGGTGTCTTCACCAACCGGCGACAATTTTAAATGCCCCCGAAAAGCCGTTACTTTAATTTACAATCTGCTCTTTGCATAATGCCTGAAATTACCAACTGCTTCCGAAACCGTCAGCGCTTCTCCATAAATTGTTAAACGCTCAATTTTATCACCAAGTATATTTATATTTTTGGCTGCATTGACCGATTTAAAATAAGGACTGAACCGTCCCCAGCCAAACTGACGATAATTTCCCCCGTCATCCAACACTCCGTCAATAACAAAACAGATAATGTTCGGCCCGCCATCAACGATGATACTTACATAATGATCTTTGTCAGTGGATAATATTCCCGGAGTGCTTTCCCATACCGCTTCCGTTTGTCCGTCATTCATGATCAGCTCAACAGTCCTGTTTTCTCCCATCCTGATTTTCCATCCCTTCCCTGATCCATCTGTGGCATTCAACAAATTTTGTCCTGGCAGCCATTTCCCCGTCTTTAATGAAAATTCTATAGTAAATCCATTATTAAGATGCGCGCCCGGTTGCTCCACTTTTTTTCTGTCAACGACATACAAAGCGGGAAGACCCGGCGCAACTGCAGTTACCGTATTTTTATCAGCCTTATTTTCCCAATCCAGCAGAATATTTTTATCGCAACGCGAGGATGTGATAAATTGATGCCACAATCCTTCCAGCAAAGTTTTATCAATCAGGTGTACCCGCGCGATATCCTTTTGCGTTTCACTGATATAATAATTGCCTTTATCCTCAATTAAATCCGGATAGCTTATCCGGATAACCGGATCCTCGTCGTATAATAAAATTTCAGGCTCACTCCAACGAATGACTTTCCCAATTGGAGAATCAATCTCTTCTCCTCCGCAAACCCAGGCCGGGTTCCTGTCATCATAAGCAATAGAAGTACGATGCGGATTTTCTCCGATCAATCGCCCGCCATGATTGTGAAACCAATACAGGTATTTTCCGTTTTCACATTTCCAGACGAAATTGGCCGCGCGGGGATGTTTCATCAACCTCCCGCCGGCAAAACGCATGTATTGAGGAGCATCCCAGGTATGTCCTCTGTCACGACTATAGCTAAATGCCGGATAACCATCAATCGTACGATACACACAGAAAAAACTCCCATCGCTTAACACTACCATACTTTGTTCCTCTGATACCGGTCCTCCTCCTGTGGGTGCGCGTAACCCTGTTTCTCCCTCAGGGAGCGTGCTCCAGAAAGCGCGTGCAGGATCATTTACGGTTAACAAATTATCGCTGCACAACAATACGCCTTCACTCGAAGTAATAAACCCGGCGCCGAAGCCGCCTACCTTATGCAGCGGGACATAGACCTTCTCTTGAAAAATAAAAGGTTTTCCCACATTCCAAAAATACCGGATCGCTCCTTTGTAGGGGTTTCTTTTATCTATATCAAATAGACGAACAGGCACCGGACATCTTTTCGCGGACCAGGTTTTCCCGTTGTCATCTGAATACTTAAATACATAATAGCCCTGCGTATCTACCCGTTTCACTTTCCCATCTTTATAATACGCAGGATCGCCTTTCACCCACCTTGCATTATCCGTATTGTAATTATAGAAAACAAAAATTCGTCCCCCGGGTGCTTTTAATAAAACCGAATAAGAAGCCTCCGGACCATCAACCGGCTCGATAGCCACCCGGTCAACCCAGGTCTTGCCCTTATCCCAACTCCGTTGAGCAATCAGATGTTGACCTGAGGATCCTTCATGCCCGGTGCCGGTGGTAAGCACACTTAACCAGGCACCATCGTCAGTATTAAGAATATAAGGCTGATCACTATAGGATTCGTCTGGAATGACCCGCCCGGTTTTAATATTCCGCCAATCCTCCGTTTGGGAGAAACACTCTCGCCACGGAGACACTATCGGCGCTATAAATACTACTAAAAAATATAAGCATAATCTTTTCATCGAAGAAATCAATTCTATCGTTTAATTGATGGGCCTAACTCAGGCAATTATATTCCGGTTCCGTTCGTGCACACTAACGGGCCGTTGTCTTTTTCTCAAACCAATAGCATCTTCATCAACGATTGCGCTGACTTTATTCCGGATCTACAGAACGATAGGCCTTCAATGCTGCCAATTCTCCTTCCCTACCCGGCTTGCTGATGCCATGTTCCATACCCACAAAACCGCGGTAACCTTTATCATGGATATGTTGCAACAGATTCACATAATTGATCTCCCCACTGGCGGGTTCTTTACGGCCGGGAGTATCTCCAATCTGGAAATAAGCAATCTCATCCCAGGCATAATCCATGGTTGGGATCAAATTACCCTCTTCAATCTGCACATGATATGCATCAAACAATATTTTTACACTTGGACTCCCTACTCCCTTGGCCAAAGCATAGGCTTGTGGAATCGTATGCAAAAAGATACCCGGATGATTGATCTTGTGGTTCATGCTCTCCATTACCATTACTATATCATGGGGTTCGTATATACCGGCTATACGTTTGAGCAACTCAATCGCGTTTCCCATCTGAAAATCATCGGGCAATCTCGGATCGGCTAACCCCAGCACATTATGGATAAATTTTGTGTTCATCCGTTTGGCAATTTCTACCGAAGCCCTCACATCGCGCAATACCTTGTCGCGCAAATCCGTATCTCTTCCCGCAAAGGTTACGTCCTGGAAAGTGTAAGTGCCTACAAATTGCCCGAACTCCATCCCTTTTTGCTGGATGATCCGGCTGATGCGTTCCTGTTCTTCTACTGACCTGTTTTTTAAAAAAGTGCTTTCCCAAGCCCGAAAGCCCTGGTCATAGCCCCATTTAATTTTATCCACTACATCATTGCTTCCGGGCAAATGTGAAAAGATACCAAAGTCGGGCGAAAACTTCATTCTGAATGGCGCTTCGGCAAATCTCTTTTGTTTTTCTGATGCATTTAAAAAAGATAATGGGGCAGTACTTAAAGTTGTGGTTCCTGCGATCAATCCATTAATAAATTGACGTCTTCTCATAATCATTCGTTTGTTCTGTTACTGTATTTTTTGTGGATACGCTATATCAAAATAAACCGGTGTTAAGATAGCTTAATTTTTTGTTTAGCGTAAGATATTTTGATCCGTTTTCGAATCCCGGTATTTTATGATCTCCTGCCCGTGGACGGCTGGCTTTTACCGTACTTTTGCTCCTGTAAATTATTATTTTTAATAAAGTGCCCGGGGCTTTCAACAGTAACGGGCTGACTTCATCTTTAAATATCATCAAACATGAGCAACGAATCAAAAATAACCCGGGAACTGGATGTGCGCGTATTGATCCCCATAGAAAGACACAGAACGCTTTTGCAGATGTTCAAAGAATTACCGGTGAACGAAAGTTTTGTTTTTATCAACGATCACGATCCGCTGCCTCTGTATTACGAATTCCGTTCCGTTCACGGAGACGTGGTAGGTTGGGAATATCTTCAAAAAGGAGGAAGAGACTGGAAGGTGAAAGTTACCCGCACCGAATCTTCGCAAGGGCGTGAATTTACAGACATTTCTACGCTGATGGATCTTCGCAAAGTGGATCCGAAAGACTGGAAACACGTGGTTTTTCATCGCTATGGCATGATGCCCGAAGGAGATACCATGGAAATTATTTCCCGGAAAGAACCGGTGGAAATCCATCAAATATTCTCGGAGAAATTTGCCGGCAAACACACATGGTCTTATAAGAAAGAAGTTCCCGGAGAATATGTGATCCACATCAAAAAGATCATAAATACCGAGGAGGATGGCGCTGAGATTAAAGTAATCAAAGAATTTGATGTCCGCCCTTTTCCTCCTGCACAACGGCATGAAATGGTGTTCGACGCCTTCGATGAGATCAGCCGTGGAGAAGCATTCATATTCTTCAACGATCACGATCCCAAACCTTTGTATTACCAGATAGAAGCGGAAAGCAGCGAGCCTTTCAAATGGGAGTACCTGGTATCGGGTCCCGAAGAATGGAAGGTGAAAGTATCAAAAACAGCGGATTAAGCAACCGTGCTTTAATATCCACGAGATCGAATCTTTGGAAACCCGGTATCTCACAACGATGAAAATGCCAGGGGCATCCCAAATGCCAAAGAAATAATCCCGTTTCAAAAAAAGCCTTAACTTTGCAACTCAGTTGCAATTAATTTGAAGAAAAAAAGAAACAATAATCTTGCGGGCATAGCATTGCTGTTGCTTTATGTATTCAGCATTACACCTACCCTGCTCATACATCAACACGCCGATACTGAGGTTATTGCCTTTTCTGATGCAGATCCGTGTGAAAAAGCCATTTATTACGGCATACGGGACAGCCACCGGCAACACGTAAGCGATGCCAGGGAAAAGTGCTGGTTTTGCGACCACCATACCATAACGCCTCAAATTCTTTTTGACACAGAAATAGCCCTACCCCAGGTTGATTTCTATACCGAATATTTTTGTTCGTATAAAAGCTATCGCTCCATTGAGGTCACAAATATCCCCAATAAAGGACCTCCTTTTTACGCATAAATATGGTCTCGTCGAAAGGTTGCAGCAATGCCTTTCGTCAAAAAACACGTTATCCAAAACGTTACCAATACTTCTCCTCATAGTGTCTGCTGTGAGCCACTGTTCAGTTTATGCTTTAAAAGAACACAACAATGAATTTAATAAGACGTATGATGCCGGTTGTTTTTTTGATAACAACCGCCGGCGCTTTTGCTCAAAATACCATCTCCGGCAAAATAAAGGATCGGGCAACCAACGAAACGTTGTCCGGGGTTTCGGTTTATCTTCCGGATTTGAAAACGGGCACCATTTCAGATGCAAATGGAGACTACAAAATCCCGAACCTGAAAAAAGGTTCCTATCTTATAGAAATAAGTACCACCGGGTATAAAACCATCGCGAGGCGGATTGAGCTGACCGGCAATATGGTTGTTGATTTTTCATTAGACTTTTCCGCCACCGAGCTCAACGAAGTAACCGTTACAGGCGTTACCCGCTCTACCGAGCTAAAACGCAACCCGGTGATCGTAAAAACCGTTGACAAAAATACATTTAACCAGAACAGCGCCACCAACCTCATTGATGCTTTGAAATCTGTTCCGGGCATCAGTGAAATAACTACCGGTCCTAATATTTCCAAACCCGTAATCAGGGGTTTAGGATATAACAGGGTTATTACACTCAACAACGGAATGAAACAGGAGGGCCAGCAATGGGGTGACGAACACGGAATTGAAATTGATGAATATTCAGTGGACAGGGTGGAGATCATTAAAGGCCCCGGCAGTTTGATGTACGGCTCGGACGGCATAGCGGGAGTGGTAAATTTTCTTCCCCCCAAACCTGCTTTAAACGATGAAATAAAGACACGGTTACTTACTAACTACCAAACCAACAACAACCTTTTAGGATATTCGCTTTCAAATGCGGGAAGTAAAAACGGATTTCAATGGTTAGGCAGGTTCTCGAATAAATATGCGGGAAATTACCGGAACCCATACGATGGCAGGGTGTTCAATTCAGGTTTTAAAGAGTTCGACGGGAACCTGTCTTTAGGGATCAACAATAACCGGGGGCATTCATTTTTGACCCTCAGTTCTTACAACACCCGGTTAGGCATCGTGGAGGGAGAACGTGACGATCTTGGCCGTTTTACTTTTGAAAACGGTCAGGGCTTGATCGTATCGGCAACAGGCAATGACTTAAAAGGGTATAAAATCGGCGTTCCTTATCAGCGCGTGAATCATTTAAGTATTGCGTCCAACAATTATTTTATCCTGAATAAAGGAACCATCAATGCCGATGTAGGCTTTCAAAACAACAGGAGGAGAGAATATGAAGAAGCGGAGCATCCTGACGATGTGGGGCTTTATCTTTCCCTGAATACATTTAATTACAATATCCGGTATAATTTAGAAAGAATAAACGGTTGGGAAACTTCCGTTGGAATTGGCGGGATACAACAAACGAACATAAATAAAGGAGAAGAATTTTTAATTCCCGATTACCGTTTATTCGACATCGGCGCTTTTGTTTATATCCAAAAAACGTTCAATAAACTAACGCTTGCGGGAGGACTGCGTTTTGATAACCGGAACATGGATACAAAGCAATTGTATCTGGATGACAACGAGAAACCGGTTGCTGCACCCAATGGAGATGCGGTACTGAAATTTGCCCATTTTAATAAAAACTATAACGGTGTTTCCGGCAGCATCGGTGTCTCTTACCAAACCACCGAAAATTCGACCCTGAAGTTTAATCTTTCGCAGGGCTTCCGCGGCCCCAACGTTGCCGAATTGGCTTCCAACGGAAAGCATGAAGGAACGTTCCGCTATGAAATCGGTAATCCTGATTTAAAATCCGAAATCAGCCATCAAATTGACCTGGCTTATTTTTTAAATTCCGAACACATCACTTTGGAACTGAGCCCGTTTGTAAATTTCATCAGTAATTATTCTTTTCTTGAAAAGTTGAAAAATACAAATGGCAATGACAGTATCCCCGATCCGGCAGACCCCGCCCCTGCTTTTCAATATACTTCGGGAAATGCAACTTTATTGGGAGGAGAGATCTATATGGATATACATCCGCATCCATTGGATTGGTTGCATATAGAGAACGCATTTTCCTACGTTCAGGCTACCCGCAGTCATCAAACACACGACACCCGGTATCTTCCTTTCATCCCCGCTCCACATTACAGGGGAGGTATAAAAGCGGAGTTTAATGATTGGGGCAAAAAAGTTGCCACTTTTTATGTCAAATTCGGTGTTGATTACTATTTCGCACAAAACAAAATCTACAGCGCCTACGACACAGAAACTGCAACTGCAGGCTATACTTTATTGGACGCGAGCGTTGGAGCAAGTCTGAAAGCGTTTAACAAAAAGGATTTCGTCGGCTTGTTTTTAAGCGGTAACAACTTAGCAAATATTGCTTATCAAAATCATTTAAGCCGGTTGAAATATGCGGGAGAAAACCCCGCTACCGGGAGAGCAGGCGTATTTAATGCAGGCAGGAATATAAGCCTTAAAATGATTTTATCTTTTTAACCACCTGCGCCGCGTTAAGGGCTTTTGATCAGGCCAAAATCATGGGTGCCTGGCCGGGTGACCCAAAAAAACAACAACACTCAGCCACGGATGCACGAATAATAATACATAGAAATATTCGTGCATCCATGGCATTTTACCCCAAATCCATGAAGCGCCCACCGGTATTCAGCAGCCCTTTATTACTTGGGTGTATCCCAAATTTTCGCTCCATCTGCGGCATTCCGGTCGGTGGGACACCGACCGGTAGTGAGTTCTACAGGCGGGTGTCTCACCCGCCTGCGAAAATATGGGATGCACCTTATTACTTTCTGAAATTCATCTTTCGCCCATTCGTTTTATCTTTGTCTGAAGATTCCTCACTTTTTAACCATCCGTAAAATGAATCGCAATTTATTCTGGCTGGTACTGATCAGTATGTATTTTCCCTCCCTTCAGGCGCAGACCAAAAGACTTTCTAACGAAACGCCGCAACAAAAAGAACAAAGAATGAAGTGGTGGACCAATGACCGCTTCGGTATGTTCATTCATTGGGGACTTTATGCCCTGCCCGCCCGCCATGAGTGGGTGAAGAACCGCGAACGCCTGTCTAACGAACAATACCGGAAATATTTTGATGAATTTGATCCCGATCATTTTGAGCCCGAACGCTGGGCAAAAGAAGCGAAGGCGGCAGGGATGAAGTATGCGGTACTGACCAGTAAACATCACGAAGGGTTTTGTTTGTTCGATTCAAAATATACAGACTACAAAGCGCCTGATACCAAAGCCCACCGCGACCTGGTGAAAGAGTTTGTGAATGCTTTCCGGAAAGAAGGGCTTAAAGTAGGTTTTTATTACTCGCTCATTGACTGGCACCATCCCGATTTTACCATTGACAAAAACCACCCGCTGCGTCCCGCCGATACCAAAGATTCGGCAGCTTATGCCCGGTTGAACAAGGGGAAAGATATGGCAAAATACAGAACCTATTTGTTTAACCAGGTGAGAGAACTACTTACCAATTACGGCAAGATTGATATCCTTTGGCTGGATTTTTCTTATCCCGGCCCCTTCGGGAAAGGGCATGACGACTGGCACTCAAAAGAGCTCCTGGCTATGGTGCGCAAGCTGCAACCGGAAATCATTGTCAACAACCGCCTTGATCTTAACGATTATGCAGATGGATATGATTTTGTAACCCCGGAGCAGGTGAGTTCGGAAGCGCTGAATGCCTTTAAAGGAAAAACATTCGAAACCTGCCAGACTTTTTCCGGATCCTGGGGCTACTACCGGGATGAAACCAGTTGGAAAACGCACCGCCAATTACTGGATCTGCTGATCTCTTCCGTTTCCAACGGCGGTAACCTGATACTAAACGTAGGCCCCACTGCCCGGGGTGAATTTGATTATCGCGCTACCAGCGCACTGGACAGCCTGGCTTACTGGATGCATGCCAACAACAAAGCAATATACAACTGCACTTATCCTCCCCGGGACTTCCGGATACCGGAGGGCGACAGAATGAGCTATAATGCTGCTACGAAACGGGCCTACCTGTTTTTATACCGGTATCCTGAAAACGGAGAACTGGTTCTCCGGGGGTATAGCCATAAAATCAAATATGCACAGTTCCTGAATGACGAATCGGAACTATTGTATAAAGAGAGCGATGCCCAGCCTGATAACCTGATCGTGACACTCCCCAAACTAAAACCACCTTACGAGATCCCGGTAGTGGAACTGATATTGAAATAACAGAAGTTGGGAAAGTAAAGTTTTTAGTGCCTTGCCATTCACGCATAGTGAAGAGCATCACTGCTATAAGCGCTCCCGCATTTTCATCCGCAGGCAACAGGTTAACCGACAGGCCGCCAGCGCCGGAAATTCCAGGATCTCCCTTCCCGGCTTTCCGTTTGTTTCCGGTTAGAAAACGCTCAAATAACCAATCCGTTTGTAAACGTTTTTAAGCGTTTATAAGTAATTTCGGGTAGCGCAAAATAAAGTTTAAAGTAAATTTTGCTAAAAGATTTTCGCATTTACCAAATTTTGGTAACTTCGAAGAAAGATTAAAAAAATGAAAAACACATCAATATCTCTTGGAAATTACTTTGACCAGTTTGTAAGTAGCCAGGTCTCAGCTGGTCGTTATAAAAATGTCAGCGAAGTTGTTCGTGCAGGACTTCGACTTTTAGAAGATGAAAAAAGCAAAATGGTTGCGCTGAGAGCCGCAATTCAGAAAGGATTGGACAGTCCTCGAGTTAATAACTTTGACTTTGAAGAAAACTTAAAACGACTTAAAGCTGAAAAAAGAAAAAATGGCTAAAGTTGTTTTACGGCAAGAAGCCATTGACGACTTAAATGATATTTGGTTTTACACTTTTGAAGAATGGTCTGAAAAGCAAGCTGACAAATATTATGCGACTTTGAAGTTTGCTTGTACACAAATTGGCAATAGAGCCGGTGAAGTGCTTCTACCGAGCTTTTGCGCAAGGTTGAAGTGTAATCCAGAATAAAACTGTTTTCGATTCTGCTATTTCATAATTCTCACCATTGCGGGCAAAGAAAGGAACCTGCGGATCAACCGCCACCGGCAACTAACACTTCGTCGGGCGAGAAGCGCCCCGGATGAAGTGCAACATCAGGTTTTCCATAAAATCTCTCTGTATGTATCTGCACAATCAGGGAAGAAAATATTACACCAATTGCAGCATTGCTAATCCACTTCTATTATCTCATATACGTCTAACCGGTCCACCGTAAGATGAATCCTATTGTTCTGATAAGTAAAAGACAATTCACGGTTGCCCGGCTGCAACCGTACACTTTTGGGCTTTACCATATCCCTGATCTCCACCGTAAGATCATTTACCGGGTGCACCTTGTTATATACCAACACCCTGGGATTGTTATGCGGGCCGCCGGTATTGATCAGATGTACGTATAACTTCCCTTTGTTTTGAGTGATCACCTGGTGTACGGCAGCGCTGCCTTTAATCTTCGCTATGAATGCAACATCCAATTCGGCGATCACCGATTCAACCAGCTTTAAAGAAAGTTCGTTTTGATTATTATCATAGAAATCGCCCATGTCAAAATAGATACCTGCCATCTTTCCTGCGCCATAATCCGCTACCGACGCTAAATGATGGGACGTAGCGAACCGCCAGTCATCTGCCGTCAGCTGCTGTCCGATCACTTTAACGCCGGCTTCGGGGGTGAAGGTCTGGTAATTGGTATGCGTTAACATAATCTGCTTATCGAACCCTGCAAATAAGCCGTATCCTTTCCTCATGGTATCGGTCAGTTGAACCCGCAATTCCTTTGCAAATGGCGCCACCGCCTCCGCACCAATCACCAGCAATTTGCCGCCATTATACACATACTTTTTCAACTGCTCGTTGATTGCCGGGTCCATTTGTTTACATTCGGGCACAATCAGTAAAGGATAGTCCCTCATCCTCTCCCCCAACTGGTGATCCATCAGGATATCTACCGGCAACCGGTTATCCAGCAAAAGATTCAGTACGCCCTTGATACGGTTCTGGTTATGCGAAGCATACAAACCGGTGGTTTCATAGCGTCGCCAGGCATAGGTGGAGTACAACAATCCTATCTGCGGGATCGTTTTTCCCTGAAAGGTATAAGGTTTCCTCTGCCGGCAGAATTCAATGATCTCAGCCATTTCCCTGAACCGCTGCGGTTCCGGTGAACCGTCCCTGTTTTGCTGCCAATAGGTTTGAAAACCGCCACCCTGGGCTAACACTTCCGCAGCCTCCTGCTGCAATTGTACTACCGATTTGGTGGCTTTGGATTGGTTTTTCCAGGCAAATGACCACGACATCAGGTCCCAGGGCTTGCCCTGTAGCGCCAGGCACCTGCTTTCAAAGGCCGAACTGTACACACTATTGCTTCCTGCCACGTCGCCCGATAAATAGTCCACCGGCACATCCACCGGTTCAGGCATCATACTGGAAAAAGACCAGTTACTGGTGACCTTAAATTCCGGCGCCACGGCATGTACCGCATTGGCATAGGCGGTAATATAGTTCCTGAAAGACTTACGGTGAAACTCCATCCATTCAAAATACCCGGCCTGCCCCGGCTTCCTGGGAACGGGAATATTTCCATATTGCTTCTTAAAAGCCTTTACGGCTTCGGTTGAATAATCCGGTCCCAACATCCAGCAATCCCCGTCCACCCAAATGCCGTCAAGCTGGTACGCGGTGGCCAATTCCCTGATCTGCGGGATCAGCAGAGAGTCTTTGTAAGCGCCAAATAGCGAATTGGCGTTGCGATCCGTTTTCCCGTCCGCATTAACACGCGCCCAGCGGGGATGTTGCCTGATGGCTTCACTGTCCCATATACCGGAATAGTGAACATACAGCGGAATATTGTATTGCTTAGTCACGTTGCGCCATATACGTAAAATATCTTTCTCCATAGCCGGCGCGGGGTTACCCGCTTTTGTAGGATAACTGGAAATACCCGGATGCCCTTTACAATCTACCTGGATGAAATCCGGCTTGGTTATACTGAGCATGGAGTCTATCAGCTCATAACTGAAGAACCTCCCGATCCCCGTATCCCGGAGCCCGGCATGAAAATCGAGATGAAGCCCGGCGAAGCGATCCTGGGCTTCGGCCTGGTGAGTGTAAAAACAAAACACCCAAACGGTTATAAAAGGAACAACAAACTTTTTCATGTATCCAAGATACCGAAAAATCAGGTTGCAATACCCGCACTGCCAGATCGGGAACCGCTTTTGCCCGGATCTCCTGCGAAAATGATTTCTAAGTCTGCCGGTTGGCATAGGTAATGGCATCTTCCACCCATATCGTCTTGCCTGATCGCATCAAATGTTTAATGATAATGTGAAAAAATATTTCGGTCATGCATTACGCTGCAAAAATCCAAAATTATATAAATGCCCGTCTTTCTTTATTTTTGAACTTAATCAGGTCTGATGTCGGTAAATATTGAACTTATTTTATTAGCCTTATCGGCGCTCTTTTTCTTCAGCATATTGGCGGGCAAAGCCAGTTCCAGATTCGGAGTTCCCGCCCTCTTATTATTTTTATCGGTTGGGATGCTTAGCGGGAGCGACGGACTGGGTATTCAATTCCATAATATTCAGATCGCCTATGCCATCAGTACCATAGCCCTGTGCATTATTCTTTTTTCCGGTGGCATGGATACACGGATTGAAGAGATCCGTCCGGTTATAGCCCAGGGTGTTATATTAGCCACCCTCGGTGTTTTTCTCACGGCTCTGATCACCGGGGTATTGATCTGGTGGATATTAGGAATGACTAGGGTAGCTACAGGCATAAGTCTCCTCACTTCCCTTTTGTTGGCTGCCACCATGTCCTCAACGGACTCGGCCTCCGTGTTTTCCATTCTGCGATCGCGGAACCTGCATTTAAAAAACAATTTAAGACCCATGCTGGAGTTGGAAAGCGGCAGTAACGATCCGATGGCGTATTTGTTGGTGATCACGATTGTCAGTCTTATTCAACAAACAACGACAATAAACTACTGGGCGACCGCCGGATTACTGGTAGCACAGCTTGCCATAGGAGGCATTGCAGGATATCTGCTGGGAACATTAGCGGTCATTATCATCAATCGTATCCATATCGGTAACAATTCACTCTATCCTATCCTGGTATTCACTTTTTGTATCCTCATATTTTCCATTACTTATTTTGCAAAAGGTAATGGCTATCTCGCCGTGTACATCGCCGGATTGGTCATAGGCAATTCCAAATTCATACATAAGCGTTCCGCACTTCATTTTTTTGACGGACTGGCCTGGCTGAGCCAGTTGTTGATGTTTCTTACGCTCGGTTTACTGGTCAATCCGCGGGAATTGATACCGATTATTATACCCGGGCTGATCATCAGCGTGTTGATGATTTTTATCTCCCGGCCGGTGTCCGTAATACTCTGTTTACTTCCGTTTAAAAAAATGGGGGTTAAAGACAAAACCTATATCTCCTGGGTAGGCCTCCGTGGGGCGGTGCCCATCATCTTTGCTATCATTCCGTTAGCGGAAAACGTTCCCTACGCCCGCCCGATCTTCAATATTGTATTTTTCTGTACCCTGGTTTCCCTGTTGGTGCAGGGCACTTCCTTAGCCAGCGTGGCAAGATGGTTAGGCCTGGTGGAGAAACCGGAGGAACCAGGGCCGGATGTAGCCACAGACGATCATACGGAGGAGGAAATAAAACGGATATCGTCGGAAATTGAAATCACCCAAGATACCATCCGGGAAGGGAATCGTTTAATAGACCTCCCCTTACCCGAAAAAACTTTGGTGGTGATGATAAAAAGAGACGGGAAATATTTCGTTCCTACCGGCGCTACTTTTTTACAGGAAAATGACAGATTGGTGGTACTTACCAACGACGATCAGGACTTGAAGAAAACTTTAGCCGGCTTAAAAATAAAAAACAATCATTAGCCGGGGTTCTGTTATCCGTTGGTCCACGATCCCAAATGGGGGAAACCGGGCAAATTGGGTGGATAAAGCAATAAACAGGTTACCTTTTTATCAATGACAAATCAGCCGGATCGCTTTATTTTTGCAAGCGAAAAAATTTCTTATTAAAAAATATTTCAATTCAATGAAACCATTATACGCCGGTAAAACAAAGAATGTTTATGCCACGGAGAATGAAGATCAGTTTTTATTAAAATTCAAGGATGATGTAACCGGAACGGACGGGGTGTTTGATCCGGGCGCTAATACGGTGGGTTTAACCATTGAGGGCGCGGGAAAGTCGGGCCTAAGAATGACCACGCATTTTTTTCGATTACTGAACAGCAAAGGAGTAGCTACCCATTTCATATCCTCTGACATAGAAAATGCAACTATGACGGTGAAGAAAGCCACCGTGTTCGGAAAAGGATTGGAAGTGATCTGCCGGTTCAAAGCCGTAGGCAGCTTTTTCAGAAGATATGGTAGCTATTGTACCGAAGGGCAGGATCTGGGCGGGTTTGTGGAATTTACCCTGAAAGACGATGAACGGGGAGATCCTGCAATATCACAGGATGCGCTTGCATTGCTGAATATCCTGAACACCGAAGAATACAAACAAATCAGGGAAAACACGGTGCGGATCTGCACGCTGATCGGGGAAGAATTAGCGACGAAAGGATTGGATTTATATGATATTAAATTAGAATTTGGCAGAGATACCAAAGGCAATATCATGCTGATTGACGAAATTTCGGGGGGCAATATGCGGGTGTATGAAAACGGCTGCTATTTAGAACCTCTTCAATTAGAGAAAACGCTTTTAAGCTAAGCCGATTCGCCGTGCGATTACCGGGTGATGGATAGACACCCCTATAAAACGGGGAATTGAAAAGCAGGGAATTTAAACGATCCTTAAATGGCGACGGTTGTTTTTATCGCTTTCAGATAAACACTGACAATAATCCATCCTCAATGTATGAAAAAAAACATTACCAACTGTTCAATTCCTTCATGGTAAATGGCTTTTGCCTGTTGCCCCAGTGTTGCCGCACTTTCATTACTTCTTCCCTTGTGATACCCGAAGCATTGTTGTTCCAGTTTTTCCGGATATAGCTCAATACCTGGGCCAGGGTTTCGTCGGAGATGTCTTTGTTTTGCCCAAGTCCCGGCATCTCACCACTCACTTCAGGCGCCTGGTACAATTTTTTATTTACACTTACCGGTCCGGTCAAACCGTACAAAACGATGGCGATCAGTTTGTCTTTATCGCCGGTTACCCATTCCGACTTATTGAGCGGAGGAGCCAACGCGGCAATGCCGTTGCCGTCTTCACCATGACAGGTCTGACAGGTGGAATTGAACAGGCTTAATCCTGCCGGGAATTGTTTTCTGAACAGGGCAGTGTCTTTTTGAACGGGTTTCCCTTTAATATCAGTGATGGTTTTGGTGAGAAGTTTTACGATGGCAAGATTGGAATCTGCTTTAGGGAAATTCAGGGTTTTGTAAAAAACCTCTTCCCGGTTTTCGAGGTTACTGATAACGGCATCACTAACGAAAGGATCATCGGAATATATTTTCGCGAGCCTTAGCAGTAGCTCATCGGCTGCAACTTTGTTGAAAGAGCCGATCGTTCGTACTCCGAAGGGAATATAGGGGGCTAAAAGGCTATCCTTGTTATCCACTATTTGCCGCAGGGCATTTTCAAACAGTTTGTAATTGCTGTTGTTAACAACGGATGGCAGCACGGTAATGGCCTGGATCCTGATCCGGTCATCGGCATTTTGCAGCAGGGACAGCACTTCTTCCGCCTGTAAAGCGTCCAGCCCTTCGAGGGTCCACAGAGAATGAATAAGCGGTATAGGCGCCCCGGTGTTTTTCAGGTTCTCCCGCAGCAAAGGGATCGCTTCCCTGGCTTGTTTGTCTATCAGTACCTGCTGGGCTTTGTCTCTTATCCAGCCGTTGGGCGATTGCAACAGGCTAACCAGTTTGTCAGCTTCTTTGGGGATATTTACCGGCGCCGCAGCCGAACCCCTGGGCACCACTTTATAAATGCGCCCGCAATTCAGTGGTTTCGAGAGAGATCTTTCACTAATTTCCTCTTTCAGATAATCCGTTAAATAGAACTTATGCTGGATAATGCCTCTATACATATCCGTTATATAGAGGGCGCCATCCGGTCCGTTGTATAAGTTTACCGGTCTGAACCGTTCGTCAATGCTGGTGAGAAATTCTTTGTTTTCATAAGCCTGTCTGCCCTCCACTTTATATCCGTCCTCTTCCAGGATATTTCGTTTGATGAGGTTGGCTGCCGGCTCGGCCACAAAAGCGTTATGCCGGTAGGCGTCCCCCAATAAATCACCCCGGTAAATTACGGGGCCGCAGGCGGCGGTAAACTCCCTCAGCCGCAGGCTGTCGTCCAGGATGTTCTCCATATAGCCCCTGTTTACGCCAGGCGTGGGCCGGGAGGGATAAACCCTGTTGTTCCCTACAATTTTTATATTAAATCCGGATCTGCGCCGCTGGTTGACGTTGCCTCCCCCGGTTGCAGGTAAAAAATAATCGCCTAACAGGTTTTGGGAATTATTGTTGTAAAACAATCTGCCCTGATCATCCCGGGAGATACCCCACTGTCCGCGAAAGCGTGTCCAGTCTGTTAACCAGTGACCGTTTTTTTTCCGGTATCTTTTATCCGAATTGGCGCTATATATCCAGTTGTCCATACCTCTCATCAGTCCGTTGGCATCATGCTCTACATTGGTACCATAAGTATAGGCCGGGTCAACCAGGGTTTTTTTACCCGGACGGTCGTCGTTGATTTCCACAAACCAAAGTTCGGGAGGAGAGGCTACCAGGATGCCGTTTTCCACCAGGCATATCGCCCTGGGTAGCACCAGGGAATCCAGGAATATTTTTCTGCTGTCCATAACGCCATCTCCGTTCCGGTCTTCAAGGATGGCTATTTTCCCGGTGGGCCGGTTTTCACCCGTACCCGAAGTGTCGGGCATATAGCCTTCCATTTCCAATACCCATATTCTTCCTTTCTCATCAAAGCTGAAGGCAATGGGAGTGTTTACTATGGGTTCGGCAGCCACTAACCGTACTTCAAAGCCTTCTTCCACCTGCATCGCCGCAATGGATTTTTCGGGGGAAAGCACGGGAGAATGTGCGATGATGTCTTTCCGTTCGGTTGAATCTAAAATCAGGGATGGAGTGTTGGTTTGTTTACAGCCATTGCTGAAGTTTTGCAAAGCAATAAGAGCAAGGATGGCGAAGAGGCTACGGATTTTATTCATCATTTTTACTAATTCCTAAAGATCATTCGGTAATCAAAATGCCACAGACTTGCAGTGTTATACGGGTTATTTGAAATGTGGCAAGTCTGTGGCAAAAGAAAGCGCATGTGGTGTATGGCCGGTCCTTTTTTTTGCCGCTATACTTCCTTGGGAACTATATACGGCGGACGGTACACCCTGGTGAGCATGGCATCTGCTTCGGGATCGTTCGCAAATTTTTCATAGTCTTTAGCGCCGCCCATAAATTTCAGTTCCCGGTTGAGGCGATACGAAATATTAGCCAGCAGGGGCAATGCCGACGAGAAAAAACCTTCATTGATATCGCAATGCAGGTCTTCATTCCTGCCGGAGCGGATAGCGTCAAGAAAATTCACATAATGTTCTGTTCCGCCCGGAGGGGTTCTCGGATCCACTGTTTTTTGAATATCGGTGGTTTTCGATCCCGCAAAAGGCTTTTCTTCTCTTTTGCGAAAAGCTTTCCAGGTAGTGCCATTTAATTCAAGATATCCCTCTGTACCGTAAAAGATGTTTCCAATACGGATTTCAAGACTTGATTCTGCATTGGAATACCGGCCACGGGTTTCAAATTCCAGGGTTTTCCCGTCTTCATATTTGAAGATAGACGTTTGGGTATTAGGCGTTTCCTGCGCACATTCTTTAGGATCAATACCATATATGCCGCCGTTGGAATAAACGGAAACGGGGTGTTCGTTTTTATTCAGTCCCCAACGGGCAATGTCAAACTGGTGCGGTCCCTGGTTGCCGGTGTCGCCGTTGCCGGTATCCCAAAACCAGTGCCAGTTGTAATGGCCTTTCTTTTCATTATAGGGCCGGTAGGTAGCGGGTCCCAGCCAGCGGTCGTAGTGAAGGGTAGCGGGTGGGGTGCTGTCTTTTGCGATCCCAAAGGAGTCGCGGGGTTTAATACAGAGTCCGCGGGCCATAAACACATCGCCTATGCCGCCGTCGTGCAAAAACTTCATCGCCTCCATGACGTTGGCAAAGGAACGGTTTTGAAAACCTACCTGAACGCGCCTGTCGTATTTGCGGGCAGCCTCAATCATTTTGCGTCCTTCCCAAACATCGTGCGAGGCGGGTTTTTCCACATACACGTGTTTCCCTGCCTGGCAGGCCCAGATCGTACCCAGTGCATGCCAGTGATTGGGGGTTGCAAAGGAAACCGCATCTATGTCTTTATCGTCAAAAACTTTACGCATATCCCACTCTGTTAGTGGTTTTTCTCCCGTTTTATCGGCCACGGTTTTTGCTCTTGGGGCGAACCATTGTTCATCTGCATCGCAGAGCGTTTTGAGCCGGACATTGCGGCTGGTTTTTAAGGCGCACCAACTGTTGATGTGCGTTTGTCCCTGACCGTGAATACCAATAACCGCTAAATTGATCCGTTCGTTGGCGCCGGGAATGGCAGCGTAAGATTTAGCGCTGAAACCCATAGCGCCTACGGTTAAGCCCGCGCCGGCCATCGTTGATTTTTTAATAAACTCTCTTCTTGAGTTCTTCTCCTGCATAATGGTTTTGTTTTTGTATATGAAAGAATCGTTTTTTATCGGCATTGCTTTGCCTGTACCCTGCATCCTGCAACCCGCAAGCTTTATTTCCCCGTTGCTTTTGCAATCATTTGTTTGAACATGCCCAATTGTTCCTTCATAGCAGCAACCCTGTCTTTAGGTTCCGTACGGGCTTCCAGTAGTATCCAGCCATTGTATTTCATCCCTGTAAAAAGATCCATCAGTTGCTGATAAGGGTAATCTGCGCTGTCTAATTCACGAACGTGAACCGTATCCCCGAACCATTTTTTTACGGAATTGAAATTGGCTTCCAGTCCCGGCGATAAAAGATCTTCGGGGTTGCAGTTCCAGCAGATTTTTACATTGCGCTCGGTTACCTGGTCAAAAATGGCTTTCATGTTGGGCAGTTCCTGGGTATGGCGGCCGTGTACTTCCACCCTTACCAGTTGCCCGAGATTTTTTGCAAATCTCCCCACTTCATTAAAAGATGCGGCAATTTGCGCTATGGTTTTTTCTTTGGGAACGGATGCCGGAAGGTCATTCGGCTTTATTTTTATACCCGAAGCGCCGATGTCTTTGCAAAGTTGAATATACGCTTTTGTTCCTTCGATATTTTTACGCACCTCGGCCGGGTCGGGACTGTGGTATTCAAAATTGGAGCCATAACCGATACAGGTAACGGGGCTGTCGGCAAACCTTTTCTTTACCTCGGCCCGCTCTATGGCAGAAAGATTGACCTCTACCTTATGCGCATGCTGCGTTCTGAGTTCAACGCCCCAAAGGCCGGTTTCCGTACAGTTGGCGATCAGCGTAGGCAGATCCCAGTCTCTTCCCCATTGATAAGTAACCAGTCCAAATCTCATTCTGGGGCCGGCGGGGTAAAAACCGCTGAGCGCTCCGGCAGCGCTTAACCCTAATCCCGTAATGGCAGTGTGTCGTAAAAAATCGCGACGTGAAAACTCTTTCATTGTTTCTAAACGGTTTGCAGGGTATTCCCCCATATTAAAAGAAAAATCACAGGACAGCTAAAATTATATTGCTATACAGATGTTATTTGCCAACTGTTTTTTGTTTCGGCAAAGTTTCAAAATTAAGGCTAAATGAAAAAAAATCAAAAACAGGAAAGTTGCCATTGGGCTGCGCCAATGTACCCACCAGGAAAAATTTTATAACCCAAACGTTAATTTATGTTAAATGAAGCCCGTTGTAGTTAAGCGGTATCCTGTAGTGCGTAGTTATGAGCTACAAACATTAACCTTTATTAACCTTTGCTCCTTTCCGGATGTACAGTTTGATATTACCTTTGCCCGGTACCGGCGGTGATTTTATTCTCTCAAACCAGCCCTGAAAATATAATGAAACCCTGTATCTTAATATCCATATTGCTGCTCGGTATTTCCGTAGCAGGCTTTTCGCAAACGAATAGGACCGTCAGAGGCAAAGTATATGATTCCAGCCATATGGCTCTGCAGGGCGCCACGGTGATGCTTATCCCGGAAGGTAAAAAAGACACTTTAAAAACGGTTACCGACAAAACGGGACAATTTCTTTTTTCAAAGGTCAGTGCGAAAAAATTTGGTATCCTTGTTTCCAATGTAGGTATGGAAGATGTGCTGAATCAATACGACATAGAAGAAGGAAAAAATGATTTCAACACGGGAAGTATAACCATGTTGCCGGCAGTGCAAACTTTGGAGGAAGTGGTGATCAATCCGCCGGCAATTACCTTGAAAGAAGACACGGTTGAATTCAGAGCCGACGCTTATAATGTGAAACCAAATTCATCGGTTGAAGAATTGATCAAAAAGTTGCCGGGAGTGGAAGTGGATAAGGATGGCAATATCACCTCGGGGGGAAAAACAGTATCTAAAGTGCGGGTAAACGGGAAAGATTTTTTTGGAAATGATCCTAAAACGGCTACCCGGGAATTACCGGCCGAAATTATTGATAAAGTACAACTGGTAGATGATTACGGCGATCTCGCCGCTAAGTCGGGTATTAAAGACGGCGATCCCGATCTGATCATTAACCTGGAGCTGAAGAAAGATAAAAACCAGGGAGTCTTCGGCCGCGCTTCTGCCGGGTATGGCACGGACAACCGGTACCAGGGCACTTTAAATGCCAATGTCTTCAAAGAAAAAACCCAGTTTTCGGTTTTGGGTAATCTCAATAACATCAATCAGAACCTGTTTAATTTTTCCGGCAATGCGGGCGGAGGCGGACCCGGAAGAGGCGGCGGTGGCCGGGGCAACCAGGGCGGTGGCGACGGGGGCACTTCGGACACCAACGCCAACCAGAATGGCATCACGGATAATAAGTCGGTAGGACTGAATTTCAGAACGGATTTTGAAGATAAAAAGGGTTCGTTGTATGGGAGCTATAGTTTCGCAAACCGGAATACCAATATGCTGCGAAATACATCGCAACAGAATTTTTTTGGCGATGGCTCCTTTATTAATAGCAATAACAGCGCTTCCGATAATATCAGTGATAATCACCGCGTCAATCTCAATTTCGAATATAATTTTGACACGCTTAATTACATCAAGGTAAGTCCGAATTTTTCTTACGGATATACCAACGGAAGAAGTGATAATGATTTTAATTATTGGGAAAACGGTGATTTCAAAACCCAGGAAGGGTACAGCACGGATACCGTTCACCGGAAGACGCCTAACTTCAGCGGCAACATTTATTACAATCACCGTTTTACAAAACGAGGCAGAAATTTTTCCCTCAATGTAGGCACGGGTGCTTCCTCCTCCTTAAGTGATGATGATAAAATAAATTTTACACGGGAATTTCTGAAAGCCGGCGGTTATACCGATACCTTCCTGGATCAGTTGATCAGTCAAAATAACCGGAATCATAATTATTATGTACGTGCCACCTATACGGAGCCGGTGGCGGCAAACAGGTTTCTTGATCTGAGTTATGCTTATAATAATTCCTATGCTAAAAACGACCGGCGTACATACGATCTGGATTCAAACGGTGGCATAGCCGGTTTCATTGACAGCCTGAGCAATGCTTATGAAAATACCTTTATTAATCAAAGCGTCGGGCTGAGTTTACGAACCGTAAACAAAAAGTATAATTACAGCGTCGGCCTAACCATGCAGCCCATGGAGATCAACGGGTATTCTATTTCAAAAGACAGCGCCTATGCGCCACAGCGCAGGATCAATGTATCGCCTTCAGCGAGATTGAATTATAACTTTTCCCGGACGAAGCGGTTAAATATGAACTACAACGCCAATTACCGTGAGCCTTCATTCAGCCAGCTGCAGCCGGTGAGAGATGTTTCTAATCCTCAATATCAAACGGAAGGAAATCCTGATCTGCGACCTGAGTTTAGTCACAATTTCAGAGCCTTTTTTAATAATTTCAATTACACCAGCGGCCGGTCTATGTTTGTGGGTATGCGGTCAAATATGATCCTCAACCGGATCGTTAACAACAATATGCGCGTGGACAGCAGCGGGGCGCAATTGAGCCGTCCGGAAAATGTTAACGGGAATTACAACCTGTCGGGATTTTATAATTTCTCCCAACCTTTTCAAAACAGGAAATACGTGGTTTCCTTCGGCGGTAATGTTAATTATAACCATGATGTTGGTTTGGTTGACAGCGAAAAAAATATTGGTAACAACTGGATCGCCACCCAGCGCCTGAGAACGGAATTTAATTATAAAGAATGGCTGGAGTTGACTCTTGGCGGGGCGTACAGTCTGAATTCCACGAAATACACCCTTACCCGGAATGGCGAACGTTTGTATTCGGATGCCTGGACCTTAAGCAGCACAATGCGTATGGATATCCCCGGTGGACTGATCCTCCGTTATGATTTGAACTATATGATCAACAACGGGCTGGCGTCTGCCGTAAATGAAAATACCACGCTCTTTAACGCCTCCGTTGAAAAAACGCTGTTTAAGAAGAAAAACGGCTTTATCCGGCTGTCGGGTTTTGATATCTTCAGGCAGAACTCCAATATCAGCCGGCAGGTAAACGGAAACTCCATAATAGATAGCAGGGTAAACCGCATTACCCGTTATTTCATGCTCACTTTTTCCTACCGGTTGATGCATTTCAAAGGTACGCAACCCACCACTGCACCTGAAAGGATGATGGGACCCGGTGGTGAAGGCGGAAGAAGAAGAGATCGCCAGTGGTAGGGAGGGCGCAGGGAAAATTCTGCTCTGCAACCCGTGACGGTTTTCCCACCATGGTTAGCGTTTCACGAAACACGCAGCGTGCATGGCGCACTTTGTCGTTATACCTTGTAAACTGTGTAAGCGGCGGGTGCATTTAAAATTGTCGCAGGCGGGTGGTGACACCCGCCTGTAGCGTCCGCTACCGGTCGGTGTCCCACCGACCGGAAAATTATATAGGGCGCGACAATTATATATGCACCCTAAGCTGCACTTCCTTTCTATTTCTTATATTTACCCCTTATTTTTAAAACCCTACACATTATGGATTCGAGAAGAGATTTTATTAAAAAGGCAGCCTTATTATCCGGCGGCGCGGGATTGCTGAGTGGGCTTCCGCCGTCCATCCAGAGAGCCTTTGCCATTAACCCGGAAGCCGGCACTACGTATCTTGACGCGGAACATGTTGTTTTCTTGATGCAGGAAAACCGGTCTTTCGACCATAGTTATGGAACCTTGCAGGGGGTTCGCGGATTTAATGATCCCCGTGCCATCAGCCTTCCGAACAAAAACAAAGTATGGCTGCAAACCAATGCCAGGGGCGAAACGTACGTCCCTTTCCGCATGAATATTAAGGAAAGTAATATTACCTGGACGGGTTCCCTGCCTCATTCCTTTACCGATATGACCGACGCCAAAAATGAAGGAAGGAACAACGGGTGGCTGGATTCGAAAAAATCGGGGCACAAGGAAGTCAGGGAAATGCCAATCACGATGGGGCATTTCAGCCGCGAAGATATTCCGTTCTATTATGCACTTGCCGATGCTTTTACCGTATGCGATCAGCACTTCTGCTCGTCTTTAACCGGTACCACCCCCAACCGGGTTTACTTCTGGACCGGCACGATCCGGGAGAAGCACGATGCCAATATTAAAGCCAATGTATTTAATTCAGATATCAGCTACGGAAGAGAGGCTTCCTGGAAAACCTTCCCGGAGTACCTCGAAGAAAATGGTATTCCCTGGAGAATTTATCAGAATGAACTGAGTATTGAAACCGGCTTCGAGGGCGAAGAGGAAGACTGGCTGGCTAATTTCACCAACAATCCCCTTGAATGGTTTACGCAATACAATGTGAAATTCTCACATGGCCACATGCTTTACCTGGCAAGAATGGAGAAAGAACTGCCGGGTGTTATCAAAGAACTGGAGGAAAAATTAAAGAAACTGCCCGATGGTAGCGGAGAAAAGGATGAATTGCGGAAAGAACTTGTAAAAAAGCAACGCCTCTTTGATTCGGTAAAGAAAGACAGGGAAAAGTATAACCTGGAAGAATACAATAAGCTTTCTCAATGGCATAAAAACCTGCACGAAAAAGCCTTCACCGACAACAGAACCGATCCCGATTACCGTAAACTCACGTCTATTACCTATTCCGACGAAGGTACCCAACGTACGATGGAGATCCCCAAAAGTGACGTTTTGCATCAGTTCAGGCAGGATGTTCAGGGTGGCAAACTGCCGATGGTATCATGGGTAGTGGCGCCCTGTAATTTCTCGGATCACCCAGGAGCGCCCTGGTATGGCGCCTGGTTCCTGAGTGAAGTGCTGGACATCCTTACTCAAAATCCGGAAGTATGGAAAAAAACCATCTTCATCCTGAACTACGATGAAAATGATGGATACTATGATCATGTGCCGCCCTATGCCGCCCCCGATCCATATAAGCAAAACAGCGGTTTGGCTTCCGAAGGTATAGATCCGGCTACCGAATACGTGAACCAAAGCCAGCAATGGATGAAAGATAAAAATAAGAGCAAGAGCGACCGCGAAGGACCGATCGGTTTTGGATTTCGGGTACCCATGGTAGTGGCCTCTCCCTGGAGCCGCGGTGGATTTGTTAATTCCCAGGTATTTGATCTTACTTCGCCCATCCAGTTTCTCGAACATTTCCTGACCCAAAAAACCGGTAAGAAAATACAGAGCGAAAATATTACCGAATGGCGCAGAACGGTTAGCGGCGATATTACTTCGGTATTCCGCCCCTATAATGGTGAAGTTATACCCGCTCCGAAACCGGTGGACAGGATCCCTTTCCTGGAAAGTATTCATAAGGCGCAGTTCAAGAAACTGCCTTCGGGCTTCAGGATGCTTACTCCTGCCGAGGTTGCGCAGGCCAATGCAGATCCTTACGGAACGCCGTGGATGCCCAAACAGGAAAAAGGAACCCGGCCGGCATCGCCGCTGCCTTACCAGTTGTATGCAGAGGGAAAGCTGGGTGATGACAAGCAGACTTTTAAGGTGAAGTTTCAGGCGGCAAACGAAGTGTTCGGTGACGCCGCGAAGGGATCCCCCTTTCTCGTATATGTGCCCGGCACCGACCTGGCGCCGCGAAATTATGCCGTGAAAGCCGGAGATCAGCTTATAGACTCCTGGACCCTGAACGCCGGCGGAGACTACCACCTGCAGGTATATGGCCCCAATGGTTTTTTCCGGGAATTTACAGGCAATGCTAAAGACCCCGCATTGGACGCCGAATTGGAATACCAGAGATCGCTCACCAATAAAAGATCCCTGACAGGAAACGTTGAGATCAGGCTGCGGAACACCGGCAAACAAAAATTGACGGTAGAAATAACAGACAACAGCTACAAAGGGAAACCGCAGGCCAAAGTGATCAATGCGGGCGCACAGGCAACGGTTACCGTTGATCTTGGTTCCAGTAGCGGCTGGTACGATCTTAGTGTAAAAGTGAAAGGACTGAGCGGTTTTGAAAAAAGATATGCGGGCAGGGTGGAAACCGGGAAGGTGGGCATAACCGACCCATTGATGGGCAGGGTGGTATAACCCGGAGCAGTCCGCCGGCTGTTGCAATTCAACAGTCCGCCTATGGGTACCGGATATGCTAACCGATATAAGCCGGGGAGCATATCCGGTATTTTTTCTTGCAAAAACCGGTCTTCACGTGCAGGGTTGACTACCTTGATACTGGAACGCCGGCCGAGCCGGGAGGATTTTCCGTAATTTTAAAAAAAATGAATGACCCTTTGCCGTGCTTTTATTATTTTTTCATGCCTCGCGGTGTGCCTGTTGCCTCCTCTGAGCGGCCATTCACAATACCGCAATGAACCTGTCTCCTGGGAAAAAGGAGATAAATCGGGCTATTATCAGGATAAAGAAGGCGCCGTTTTTCATGTTTCATTTCCGGGGGAGAAAGAAGATAAAATACTTGCCGCCGACCGGCTGTTGCCGGCGGGAAAGAAAGAGCCCCTCCATTTACTTTTTTATACCCGTCATTCCAAACAAGAGGCTGCGCTCATCTTCTCGGATAAAAAGTCCGGTGAACCCTATAATGCGCGGGATAACTTCTGGAGTTGGCAAATTAAATACCAAAAGCTGACGCCCATAGAAAAACCGGTGCCGGAAATTTTTTTGGATTACGCGAATATTTACACCCTTTATAAAAACGGCAATCTTTACCTGAGCCGCCATAAGCCCGACTCTGCCAGGCTGTTTTTGCGTCAGGGACTAAATCTTGCCGGGGCTTTGGATGATCCTTATTTAGAAGCAAACGGCTGGTACCTGGAATGCAGAAGGTACATTATTGCAAATGCGTTGGATTCGGCACAGCAGGTGATTGGGAAAGCCCTGGAACTTTTTGAACAGACAGGATCGCAAAAAGACATAGCCGCATGTTATAATTATTATAGTATTATCTTCCGGAAGATGGGCGATTTCCCCCAATCCCTCGATTACGGGTTAAAAGCGCTGCGGGCCAATGAACAATTAAAATACAAACCGGGCATATCCAGAGCGCTGGCATCGGTGGGCAATGTTTATCTGAACACCGGTCAGTTGGACAACGCGTTAACTACTTTCACCAGGTCACTGACCGTTAACAGTATCATTGAGGACACCAACTGGATTAAAAACAGTTTGTTGAACATTGGGGCAGCGTATCAAAAAAAAGGCGTATTGGATTCAGCGCTTCTTTATTACAGGAAGGCATTGAAAATTGCCCTTCAATTGAATGACAAAGCAGATGAGCGGATCCTTCTTACCAACATAGGTTCGGCGCTTTTGGGAAAAGGGAAGCCGGACAGTTCCATCTTTTACCTGAACAAAGCGCTTGCCATTGCCAGGAGCTATGATTTCGAACAGGCCCACCTGCTCAATGATATGGTGGAGACTTATTTGTATGCAGACAGTCCCGCCGTAGCAAAAAAATATGCACGTCTGGCAATAGAAGCGGCCGAAAGGGAGCAAAACCTGGATCAGTTACAGTATGCATGGCTGACCCTCAGTCGTGCCCATGCAGGTACCGGCGATTACACGGAAGCCTATAACGCTCTTAAAAAACATGCTGTGTTGAAGGACAGCGTCTTCAATAATGAAAAAACGAAAGTGCTGAACCAGCTAAGCGTTAAATACAATACGGAAAAGAAGGAACAGGCTATCGAACGGCTCACCAGGGAGAAAACCGAGTCCCGGTTCAGGAGGAATACTTACCTGGTAGCGGGGATCCTCATTATTGTAATATTATTGCTTTTGTTCAACCGGCAGCGTTTGAAAACCCGCAAAAACCGGGAGATGTATGAAAAAAGAAGAGAATTAGAGCAGATGAAAAACACTTTCTTTTCAAATATTTCCCATGAATTCAGAACGCCCCTGACCCTGATCCTGGGTCCCATCCGGTCTTTATATGACGCCACGGATGACCCTGAAACCATCCGGCAGCTCAACACGATGGAACACAATGCACAACGTTTATTGAGCCTGATAGACCAGTTGCTGTATTTATCTAAATTGGAATCAGGCAGGCTGGAGTTGTCTGTGGAGCGGCAGGACATCGTGAAACTTATCCGGGGCAACGTTATGAACTTTTCATCGCTGGCCGCCTCTAAAAAAATAGACCTTTCCATAACCACATCGTTGAGCCGTCTGGTAATGAGCTTTGATAAGGAAAAGATGGAAACGATGCTCATTAATCTTTTATCTAATGCATTTAAGTTCACGCCGGATGGGGGCAGCATCGGGGTGTCGGTAAATATAGAGGAGCACGGGAACAGTGATGATCTCCTTGTTTGCGTTCGGGATTCAGGCGCCGGCATCGCGGAGAATGATCTTCCTTATGTATTTGACCGTTATTACCAGGGAGAAGAAGGGCGGCAGTCTTTTCGGGCGGGCAGCGGCATAGGGCTTGCGATGGTAAAAGAGTTAACACAGTTGCATAAAGGAACCATCGAAGTTTTCAGTAAGCACGGAGAAGGTACGGAGATAAAGATATCTCTTCCGATCGGGAAAGATTATGAATCAAATGAATTGGCCGTTGAAAAAAGCAGGGAGTTGCCGGACGAAATCACCGGGACGGAGGAAGCTCTTGCCGTAATGAGCGGAGAGAATGAAGAAGAAACCGTAGTGCTGGTGATAGAAGACAATAGGGATGTAATGCGTTATATCCGGGATGTGTTGGAGAAGGAATACCGGGTGTTGTCGGCCGAAGACGGAGAGGAAGGGATACATAAGGCTATCGAAGAGATACCGGACCTGATCATCAGCGATGTGATGATGCCGAAAAAAGACGGTTACGAAGTTTGTCATACCCTTAAGCATGACGAACGAACCAGCCATATCCCGTTGATCCTGTTGACTGCCAAAGCAGATTATGAGGATAAACTGCAGGGGCTACGGCAACAGGCAGATGAATATCTTACCAAGCCGTTTTATCCCAAAGAGTTATTATTAAGAACCGCCAACCTGATCAATAGCCGGAAAGCGCTGCAGGCAAAGTATCGCAAAGAGCTGGTTTTGAAGCCGATGGGTGTTACGGCGCCCTCCATGGAAGAAGCCTTTTTGCAGAAGTTGATGCAGGCAGTGGAGGAAAATATGGATAAAGAGGATTTCACCGTGGAGATGCTTGCCGGTGAAGTGAGCCTGAGCCGGTCGCAACTGCACCGGAAACTACACGCCCTTACCCATCAGTCTGCAACCGGGTTCATCCGGTATTACCGCCTCACCAGGGCCATGGAGATGCTTCAGCGACATTCCGGAACGATAGCCGAAGTAGCCTATAAGGTAGGATTCAGCAGCCCCTCGTATTTCAATAAAATGTTCGTGCAACAATACGGCATTACTCCCGGGCAGGTGAGAGCAACTGTCCGGCAATAATCCATTTGCAACATATCTTACAGACTTCGCAACATACCGTACATACCTGGTTCGCATAGCGGTGTTACTTTGAAATTGATCATCATTTCATCAGTTTTCAAAAAATACAGGTATGAATACAAGTCATCGAATTTACGCAATAGCTGCTATTGCGCTGTTGGTACTCTATTCCGTTTCCTGCAAAAAAACGGATATTGACCCTTTGAATCCATCTTATTCACAAACCAGAGACCTGAACGGAGGCACAACGCAAACCGCTAATTTTAAAATCAAATCCAACCAGATCACAAAAACCGAACAGGGGTATGAGTTTACGGGAGAATTGCTCACCCAGTCGGACGCCGGCGAATCGTTTGCAGTGGGTACGGGCGATTTTGCGATTGATACCGCTGCTGATGGTTCTGTAAAAGCGATCAGGGGAGTAAGCATGGTAGAATTTCCTGATGTTGGTGTTTTCGGGGAAATGCAGAAGACCTTTGCCTGGGAAAAGATAAAAGCACATATAGAGTACCAGCCGGGTCAGTATTATATAGATACCTATCATACCGAATTACCGCTGGGGCCGGATACCTGGTATCTTCATTTTAAGCCGTTCGATGAAACCCAGGGGTCGGCTTTTGAATTGAAACAAAAACTGAATTCCCTGGTATATCATTTTGCGGATTTTTATCTCGACCCCCTGGATCCATCCTTCCTCGCAAAAGCAGATATTTCTATGCCTGATGATGCCTTTCCCGATGATCTGCCGGGATATGCCGGCGTTTTCCTAAATCATGTAACTCAGGGACTGAATGATAATAATCCGGTTTCTTTTAAGGCTATGATAGGAATTTCCAACCAGGGTTTGTTTACATCAAAGGCGTATGAATTTCCGGCGCTCCACAAAGATTTCTTTAAAAGTAAATACGGAATGAACAGCTTTGAAGCGTCACCCTCCAATTATTTTGTAAAAATGGATGAGCCGGGGATTCCGGTGCCTTATACGGAGGGCTTATTAAATATTGTTGGTGAGGAATATCTTCATCAGCCCGCTATCATGACGAAGCTGGGGGATTTTTCCCAGGGGAGCTTATTGGATTATCTGAACAATTCATATAAGGGGGGCTATATGCTTGATTTTAATGGGAAGCTCCGATTTGGGGGAAATGAATATTTTTCAGCTATTCTTAATGGCCTCGGCGCTATTAATGACATTGTGGGAAAAGATGTTTTCAATACCGACGTTGATTTGGATCTGGCGCAGGCAAGTTTGCAGATACAATTTCCCGGAACCGTCGGCGACGCAGATAAAGTGCCGTCCTATTTCAGGTTCGGGGGGATGACCAAGGTTCCCTTAGCCACCGAGATTTTTGGGGAAGAGATAAGAAAGTATATTCCTGTTTTTCCACCACCTGCCACCCGTCAATTCTTTTATGTAAGCGCAGGCCCATCCAAAGAGGATTGTAGCATCTATCTGGAGGGAGGCGCCAAAGTCCACGTTCCGGGCTTCGGAGATATGGACCTCGGGAATGCTTATTTCTATGTTTCGTTAGACGGCATAGAAATGGGAGCTGCCTCAGACATTGACGCAGGGCCTTTTCACATAGATGGAGATATAAAAGGTAGCCTCAGCACAAAGGGCTTTTCACTGAATATGGAAACCAATAGCGACTTTGTGGTAGGCGAAGGCATACGTCTTGGCAGCAGTCATTTGAAAATCAATGCCAGTTCGGATGACGGACTAACCTTCAACGGAGATATAAAAATGCCATACGGATTGGGTAGCGCAGGTGTAAAGGGCAAGATCACCAATGGTAAGGTTAGTTTTTCGGGGAAGGTGGAAGCGGGTGCACAATTGAACTTACCGGGTGGGGTGCAACTTCCGACAGCGAATATGAAGGTCTCGTTTGATGAATCGGAAGGCTTTTCTATAGAAGGGGAGGTAAATGTTCCTTATGTTGGCTGGGCTTCCATAAAAGGACAGATTTACAGCGATGGCTTTTCTATGGAGGGAGGCATCTCGGCCGGCGGCATAAAATTTGGTTCGGTAACCCTTCCGTTTGTCAGTGGAACCATCTTAATTTCCGATATGCAAGGAGTATCCTTTGGCGCCAAATTTAGCGTGGAACCCTTTGGGAAAGTTCAGATGAATGGGGACATTAATCCACATTCAATAGCTTTTGATGGAACCGGTGATCTTTCTTTGCCTGTTGCAGGACAAACTTTTAATATTGCCAGTTGTAAGGTTATCGCCAACAGTCTCACCGGGGTAACACTGAATGGAAAAATAGATCTTGGCTTTACCAAAATGCAAGTGTTCGGTTTCTACACCGGAAGCAGCAACTTTAGCTTGTCGGGCTCTTCGGAGATGGGGAAAGACGGTTTTAAACTTTCCCTGGCAGCCACTATTACGGCCTCCAAAATATCGTTAACGGGTTCGGGAGAAGTTGCAGGTCAGAAGGTGGGGGTTGATTTAACTCCCGACTGGGGAAACAAAAGCCTGAAAGTGTGTTTTAATTTGCTTGGAAATCACTGCATCACGTTTTAGATGTCCGGCAAAATAGCCGGCAGGGAATGAAACCGGGAATTATGCAGGTTTGAGGCGTTGAATACGAAAATGATCCGGCGAAGGTTATAGGTGAGTGTATCCGGGATTTTTGCAGGCGGGTTAGACCCGCCTGCAAAACCCGCTACCGGTCGGTGTCGCCGACAGGCTTGTATAATTTAAATGCACCCTTATCGGATCCGATACATGATATTCATTTTGTGTTTTTATATATAGAAATGCTATCACCCTTCCTCCACCTGCAAAAACCCGGGATCCATCCCGCTTTTCTTCCATCATTATTTGCCGCAGCCATCCTCTCTTCTCAATAAATTTATTTTCTTTGCGTTTTGTACCTAATACAGACATAATCGTATTGCACTATGAAGCCCATCTTTTCCTTCGCCTTCGCCCTTACCTGTTTTGTTGCCCATGCCCAGACCAATTTTTATAAAGAAGCCTGGAATGCGCTTAATAAAAATGACAGGACCGCCGCCGGTGAGCTGTTACAAAAAGCCATGTCCGTTGAAGTAACGGCAGGAGATGCTTTCATCACCAATATCTATCTCCAAACCTACAACGGAAGACAGGCCGGGATCAAAGACTTTGAATCTCAGTTTTACAGGAAAGCGGGAAATCCGTATCCGTATATCTATGCGCTATGGTTTAATAAAGCCGTGCTGGGGGCTTACGGCAGGAAAACCTACCCATGGCAACTTTCCCTGATGGATAAACTCCTCACCGACAAAAAAGCCCCGGGAACCCTGGTGGCGGCGGCAAATTACCAGAAGGTACTTCATTTGGTATTTTCGGGTGAAGTGGAAAAATCGGCGCCATATGGTGAAGCGGTAGGCACCATTCAAAACTGGCAATTGACCGGGCCTTTCGAGAACCTCTCGGGCAGCGGATTTTATAAAGAGTGCGGTCCGGAGCAGCATCCCGAACCGGGAGCCGTATTCAAATCATTATCCAATGCGGAAGTGAAATGGTTTACCCCCTCAGATGAAATAAAAGAGGGCTGGATAGTGCTGAGTAATAACTTCGACAAATCCACCGCGGTAGTGTATGCGCAAAGTTTTGTTCAATCCCCCGAAGATCAGACCGTTATCTGCAACGCGGGGTTTTCGGGAGCCATAAAGGTCTGGATCAATGATGAACTGGTAATAGCCGAATCAAAAGAACTGACCACCGAACTGGATGCAAGATCGGCCGAATACAATCTTAAAAGAGGCACGAACAGGGTCCTGGTTCAGCTAAGCTACACTAATATGGGCTCTCCTAACTTTTCTATCAGGATCACGGATAAAAATTACCATCCCATACCCAACCTCCGGGGATCAAACATCGCTTCATCTTATCCCAAAAACACTTCTGATAAAAAACATTATACGGCCCTGCCTCATTTTACCGAAACCTGGTTTTTGAAGAAAATAAAGGAAGATTCGCTAAACCTGGTCAATTACTTATTGCTCTCCGATTTCTACAGCCGCAACCGGCAGCTTATTGAAGGCAGGGATATCATCACAAAAGCATTGGACATAGCGCCATCCAACGGGTTGCTGAGAAGTAAGCTGCTGGAACTTCTCAACCAGGAAAACAACCGTACCCTTTATTTGGAGGAGTTTGAAAAACTGAAAAAAGACGATCCAACCGGTCTTATGGTTTTGCAAACCCAGGTGAATGAACTTTATCAAAATCAGAAATACCAGGAATGTGAGACGATACTTCGTAAGATCATCGGGCTTTATGGTGAAGATGAATACACCGAAGGTCATCAACTGTTACTCACAATTGCCGACCAGAAATATGATGATATGGTAAAACTGGCAGAGAGCCTGTATAAGAAATATCCGACAAACCCCTGGATGCTGGATGCCATGTACAACATTCAAAAGGAAGTCTATCAGAATCAAAAAGCTGCGCTGAACATTTATGACAGGTTTGCCAAAAATGAATTCAATTACGATATCTACAATAAGTATGCAGATGCGCTCATAGAAACAGGCGATCTGAAAAAAGGGCTGGCCATCAAGGAAAGGATCAGCAGGCAGTTCCCGTACAGCCCTGATATGTCATATAATCTGGCAAAATATTACTACACAACCAAGCAACCCCAAAAGTCTGAAGAATACCTGAAAAGGATCTTAGCGCTTTCCCCTTATGCTGAAAAATACTGGGAACTGTCGGGAGATATACAAAGAGAAAAAAACAATAAAACCGGGGCTTTAAACGCATACCACCGGTCGCTGGAACTGAATCCGAACCAATATAGTCTTATCAGCAAGATCAGGAAGCTGAATGACAAGCCCGAGATCTCTACTTTATTTGAGAATGAGGATGTGCTGAAGATCATTGAAAACGACAATCCCCGGGAAGCAAAAAATACAGAATATGGTATTTATTATATTCTTGACAAGCAGGACGTGGTATTGTACCCGGGCGGCGCAAGAGAATCTTTTGTAACCCTGCTGATAAAAATTACCAACGAGAAAGGAATTGAAAACTATAAAGAAAGATCCATCTACTATGGAAATGCCGAAACCCTGCTTATCGAAAACGCACAGATCATCAAACCCAATCAATCGAAAATTGACGGAGAAAAGAATGGTAACCAGATCGTATTTCCCAACCTGGAAGTGGGAGACGTGGTTTATATGCGATACAAATTACAAAGCTACGCCACGGGAAGACTTTCGAGGGAATTCTGGGATAAACATCATTTTAACGGTCAGCTTTACAGCGCAAAGGTATCGTACAACCTGTTGGCGCCCGCCGGTCAACAGATATTCTATCAACTAACGGAAAATGATCTGAAGCCAACCGTTAGCAATGTGGAAGATTTTAAAATGTATAGCTGGGTCATGGACAAAGCACCGGTTTTGAAAGATGAACCCTTAATGCCGCTGATGAACGATGTAGCGTCGGTATTACATATTTCCACTATCGGGTCGTGGCATGAAATAGCCGACTGGTACGGCGATGCACTGACCAATAAATCGGAAGAAAATATGGAAATAATGGCTGTGTATAAAAATTTATTCGGCAACAACGATCAGCAACTTTCCGAATATCAGAAAGCAAAATTGATTTATGATTATATAGCTTCCAATATTAAATACAGCTCCGTGCCTTTCCGGCAGGGGCCCCTGATCCCGCAGCGCGCTTCGGCTACGCTTACCACCAAACTGGGCGACTGTAAAGACCTTTCCAACCTGTTTGTTACCCTTGCCCACATGGCGGGGATCAATGCGCAGTTGGTATTGGTGGATACCCGGGATAACGGGCAAAAAGACCTGGTGATGCCTTCCATGGCATTCAACCATTGCATTGCCAAAGCCATTTTGGATAACAAACCTTACTATATTGAACTCACCGACAATTACTTACCCTTTGGCAGTTTGCCTTACTCTATAAACTATGCTAAAATTCTTGAAATTCCATCCAGATCATTGACTCAAAAGACAAGCCTTATTCAATTAAAGCCCGTTAACCGAACCAAAGATGTTGTTAAAAGGAAGATCAATATAACCCCCGATGAGGACGATTTGAAAATTACCGAAGTGGTTATCAAAAAGGGAGCGGCTACCTCAGGCATGAGGAGTCACTTTCGGAATCAAAGCGCTGAGCAGCAGAAAAAAGACATGGAGCAAACCCTTGGCGGGGCTTATAAAAACGGGGTCCGGCTGCACCACATTCAGTTCAGCGACCTTGAACATCTCACCGACTCCGTTACCTACAGTATGGATTATTCCGTAAAAAATGAAGTGAACGAAATAGGTAGCCTGAAGACTTTTAAAATACATTATCCCGATGTGATAGCCACCCTGGATAATTTTTCATCGGATCAACGGGAGTATCCTGTGGAATACTGGAACTACGAAACGATAGATGATTACGAAACGATGGTGATCATGCAGGCTCCCGATAAAGCGCAATTTACCGAAGTACCCAATGATGTTTCCTTAGAATTTCAGAACATGAAGTATTCCATCCGGTATTATAAAAAGGGAGCCGGCAGACTGGAAGTGATCCGCAGGTTTTCGAACGACCGGCCGCAACTCATTATGCCCGAAGACTACCCGGCCTTCAAGGCGTTCTTTGAAAAGATAACCAAGGCCGAACAAAAGTTCATCGCATATAAATAAGGCATCGTTGAAACCAAAGTTATTTTAGTTGGGCCGTCAGCACACCTGCACGGTTTCAATCCCCAGCAGCTCTCCTAATTTTTTAATCTTAGAAGCGATATGCCCTATGCCTACGGCACAATGATGCGCAGGACCGTGCGCATTCCAGGAATTTACAAATTCCCGGGCGCCTATAGAAAACCGGTAGCGGCTGTTGGTATTGCCGATTTCCAATATAGGGCCCGGCACCGATTCGGCTTCAGCTACCAGGAACAACAGCTTTCCGTCCTTCGTTTCCACCACAGATAATAAGGTTACCCTTCCATGCTTCACCGACATTTCTACGGATAATCCATTTCCTACCTTTCCGTGGTACACTTTCAGGGGCTTCACTTTTATTCTGCCTTCGGCAATGGCTAAATGCCCCGGACCATCATGTCCCATCAACACCACATCATCGTTATAATCCATCGCATAATATTCGGTAAAAGATCCACCCACGCCAAAGCTGTCCAGTATCTTCATCGCCTGGGCGTTTTTAATTTCATACTCTCCCGCCACCGGCACGCCATTAGCCGTAAGCAGAGAATTACCCAGGATAATCGAGCTCATGGTATCTTCATTCATAGGATTACCGCTGCCCTTATGATAATAGGCCATTGAACCCAGCCGGTATTTCTCCACCAGCCTGTCCAGCGCTACGGACGTTCTGGCAGCGCGTTCCAGTTCAAAAACGGAACAATCGGGCTGCACCTCAAAAACTTTTCGAAAAACCGCTACCTTATGCTTTATCTCGTCAACGCTCACCTGCTGACGGATAGAAGAAAGTTCATCTACTTCAATAATTTCAATATGACCGCCAAATGCGCTACACTGCAGGGTTAAATCGGAATAGATATCCAGCATCCCGCCATAGTAATTGCCCATTACGCCCAAATGATTATGATACATGATATGGGCAACTTTCGCGGCGTCTATCCATTCTTCAATCTCTTTCCAGGCTATGGGGTCATGCTGCAGCATTCCGGTTACCTGGTAAAAAGAAACGCCCGATCGTCTGAACACATTGGCAATTTCCGGAACAGGACAAGCCGAGCAATAAGCCAGCCATTCCCCCGTCATCCGGGTACGGTCGCCGAGTTGGTTAAACCATTCATAATTGATCGCAGGTTCGGGAGAGAGATTCAATATGATCACCGGTACTTTGGCTCGTTTTACCACAGGTAATACAGTGGACGACAAGGCATAGGTAGTTACATAGAGAAAGATCAGGTCAACATCTTCTTGCCGAAAACGATGCCCTGCTTCAAACGCTTTTTCAGGGGTATCAATCAGTCCGAGATTTACGACCTCAATACCCGGCGCTTTCAATTTTTCGGCAACCGTGCTCACATAGCCCGAGAGCCGCTGTTCCAGGCCTTCAAACTGCTCCCAGTACGCTTCCAGTCCGATCCCGAATAACCCGATTTTTAAAGAGGAAAGCATGTTGTGATTTGAAATTTGAGATTTGATACAATAATATTTCCCGCCGATCCCGCAGACAAACACAGAGACAGATTGGGTGCATTTAGAATTGTCGCCGGTTGGTGAAGACACCAACCGGGGTGTCCAGCCGTGGGCGGTGTCTCCACCGCCCACATGAAGCAAAGTCCGCGACAATTATATATACACCGTCATTAACTAATTCATTTTCAATAAATTAAAATGGTGTATTCTGCTTTGTTGCACCTGAGTGCAGGGGGAATTTTAAATGCACCCGACAGGGTGGTTAGCCCGCCGGCTTTGGTACGTGAGACACGTACCAGGGCATTCGATCCTTTATTTGCCACCGTATTGCAGCAGTTGAAAACTTTCGATAAGCCCATAGTCATACGTATCATAATCCCTGCCCGGAGGATAGGATTTGATGTTTGCCCAATGTCCGGGGCCTACCATCCCCGGTCTGGGATTATTATAATGAGGGCCCAACAGGTTCTTCAG
Organism: Chitinophagaceae bacterium; assembly: GCA_023957125.1. Taxonomy (GTDB): domain Bacteria; phylum Bacteroidota; class Bacteroidia; order Chitinophagales; family Chitinophagaceae; genus Agriterribacter. The sequence goes on along the minus strand of JAMLHL010000001.1, from coordinate 122,327 downwards.
ACTGCCTATTACTTCTACTTCCACCGTGTTGATACCCGCCTTTAAAAATTTTGAAACATCCAGGGTATTCGGTTCTGAAAAAATCACCCCTGCTTCCTGCCCGTTCACTTTCACCGCCGCTACCGTTCCTTTCCATTCGCCCAACTGCAGTTCAAAATGATCGTCTGTTTTCTCCAGTTCAAAATCCCTGGTGTACCGGATACCGAATCCATACATCGGCAATCCTTGTTCTTTCCAGCTTCCCGGGTGCATTGGCTGAGGCGCCGTGATCTGCCAGCCCTTAGTTGCAGAACTCAGATTAAAATCCCCAAGAATATAAACCGGCCCCAATTCCGCAAACACACTCATGGGATCTATAGAAACGGATAAGGTATTGTCTCCGGGTTTTAACAACGCACCTATATTCAACACACCATATGACCGGTCTAACCACCAGGCTCCTGCAAGCGGCTTCACCGGTTTGTCATTCACTTTAATTTCTTTCCACAAATTTCCCTGCTCTACCACCGCACGAAATTTGTCAAAGGTTACACCGTGGTCTATATTAAAATGATACGTGGCGGTATAGCCCGTTCCTACGGAAAAAGTGTCTCTGTCAACAAAATTAGTTTTAAACTGTACCTGATGCTCCCAGGGATCTCTGTTAAAACCATAATGTTTGAAAATAATATTTGAGGCAGTTTCAACGTGCGTATCCTTTAATGAAGAATCTGCAAATAGCAGATCACAAAAATCAATCATCAATGTATTTTCAGCAGGACGGGCGGTTTGAATCGCGGTACCCTGTACCACCGATCCCCCGGTAGCCGGCTGATAGCTTTTGAACCCCGGTTGCTTTTGGTTGGCTATGAAGAGCAGCAGGCTACCTGCCGGTTGAATCTCAAACTGCAGTGAACTCATTCCTGATTGCTCCTGTTCCGGATAATCCAAAATTTCACCGGTAGCGGCGTCAAGCAATAACGCGTCTTTTCCGCTCACCGTAATTTTTCCCCTGGCGGCGGATTCCATACTGGCGTTGGAAAGGAATACGATCTGACCGTCCTTTAATATACGCCGGTGATGAAATAAATTACCGCCTATACTGTCGCTTCCATCCGGTTGGATCCGGAAGTCTTTCGACGCCAATTGTTGTGCTACAACATCGGGATTAAGATGCTCATAGTGTAACAGATGGTCGTTCGCCTGCCTGAAGTACGCCAAAGCACTATCCAGGGCTCCGTCAACACGTTCGGGCGTATCAAAAACTATCAACTTCCCCCCTGCGTCCACATATCCTTTGAGTAGATCCCGCGTAACCTTATCCAGGTTTTCCATTCCCGGAGGAATGACTACGGTATTATACGTTCGCTCTCCGATAACCAACTTTTTGCCTTCTGTTTTTCCGTGCTCACGAACGATATATTCCGACCCCAGATCATATTCCACCTGCGCTTTTTCCAACGTGGTTACGAACTTCTGGAAACCATTGGCAAGCGAAGAAAATGCTTCATAACTCTTTCCTGTAGCTACATACATCCATGCCGAGGTAGTTGGTTCAAGCACTAAGATATCATGCTGTTGTTTTCCCTGTGATAAAGCAAATGATATCCTCGTGAAATACCCGTTCAAGGTTTTATAATATGGCCACCAGGGAGTATGATAAGAAAAACTTTGAGGATAATCATATTTCCTCGCTCCGGTGAGCGTCATCATGGATAAGTGCTGATTCAGAAAGTTAACGCCCAATACATACTGCCAGTCTGCCAGACGCTTCATATCCCTGAAAGTGAGCTCCCATCCTCCTCCTCCGTATGTTTCACTCAGGGTCCTTTCTTTACCCAACTGGTTGGCCACGCTTGACAATTCCTTTACCGAACGGATATTGCCAAATTGCGCATGCGGACTTTCTTCGTTGAACTGATTAAACAACATATCTATACCGGGCATTTGATGCCAGGCATACATTGCCATGTTGTCCGGTCCGAGCCACGGTCTGGGCCATTCGTGTTCCCAGTAATGACCCGTCCATGCCAGGTTATGTTTTTCCATATACGCGTGCATCGGCTTCGACCACCGGTCAATGAACAACTGCAATAGCGTTTGCCAGTAATTATGCCTGATCTTCTTCCAGTCGCCCACATCCTCAAACAATGAAGGCAGGTGATTTTTTAGATCATAGCCCCATGTCTGCTCAAAAACACTGAACAGGTCCGGTGTCCAGCGGATATTACCCGAACCCTGTGTCATAATATTAGGTTCGTCCGAGAATAGTCCCGGAACGGTTTTTCCAAAATCATTTCCCGCAACTTTTTCATATCCCTTCATGGTTATTTCAAGGAATTTTTCCGTTACACCTTTTGCCATCAGATCCACGTAAGGAAATTCCGGAGGGCCAACCGTGCCGTATTGTTTCCTGTAATATTCTTTGTTAAACAGGTAGTAATGCCCCAACTTCCCTTTTTCTTGGTTGATTTGATTGGTGATATCAATAAACGCGCCGTTGTTCTCCTTCAGGGCTATAAAAATACTGTCTGTTTTTGCAGGGAACGTATCGGTCCGGGTCAGGTGCAACATCTGTCCCTGATTAAAAGACTCCGCCATCTGGTCGGGCACAAGTCCACCGGCCATCCCCGAAGGATAGGAGTTTTCATCGTATATCCAAACGTTCAGTCCCATTTCTTTTCCTTTCTGAACTGCGTATTGAAACAGGCTGTTCCAATCATCAGACAAATAATCAGTGATAAGTCCCGGTCTCGGATGTACCATTACGCCTCCAAAAGACTGGTCTTTAAATTCCTGCATCATGGAGTCAATAATAGTTTTGGAGACTTTGGTGTGCCACACCCACAGGGGAGCGCTTCCATATTCCTTTCCCGGAGACTGGAATTTTTCCTGTAACTGTTTGAACGTTTCAACTGTTGCGTTGTCATCGCTTTTTTGCGAGCAGCCCTGCTGGAAAATCAGCAACGAGGCCAAAATGCATGAATAAAAAATAGATAGAAGCTGGCGCATAGTATTGTGTTTAAAAAAGAAAAATAAAAGTACCATGTGATTTTTTTATTTGCCCTGAACAACTACTACAGAATAAGGTTGCATTTTTATTTTTGTATCTGTTAGTGAGAAGGTGGATGGCGAATGATCACCGGTGGTAACATCAACAGCGGATATTTTACCGCCTTCCATTTCTTTAGGCAACTGTAATTCCATAGATACACTTCTCCTGTTTATCAATAGTATTCTCTTGTCTTTTTGAGTTAAAAATCCCTGGGCAATTACCCCATCGGGCGCTGGTCCTTCAAAAGCAGTCTGAACTAATTTATCCCCAGGGGCGAAATTGTTTTTCAGCAACGATAATACCCAGTATCGTGCGTTGGGGTTCCCGGTTTCCCAATTCATCATACTTACATCGGGAAATTGAGTGGGGTATCCTACCAGTTGCGACTCACCGGCAACATCAATTCCGAGTTTGGTTAGCTCCAGAAAAATATATGCGTACAACGTGGATGCGACATTCCAATAATCTTTTTCTATGGGCTTGATCTGCGTGGGTGGGCGCAGGATCACTCCGATTTCATTTATCGTTGTAAACGTATGCGGCGCAAGCCTTTTCCTGATATTTTCTATATACCTTACCCGGTCAAGAAAAGCATCTGCCTTTTCAAAGAAAGTATATTGGTACCCTGCAATGTCCTGGTCTCCCCAGGATGGCGTGGAATAATGATGATACGAAATCCCCTCCGGTTTGATCCCAAAGCGGTGATTACCGGAATTCAAAAAATATTCAAAATATTGCGGATTAGAAGTCATTGCCAATGAAAGTCCGATAAATTTCGTTTCTGGTGATATCTTTTTTAGTTCTCTTACTATAGCATCATAAATTTTTGTGTAGAGTTGGGGAGAAATCCTGTGCTCCAGATCCGGTTCATTTAAAACCTCCCAATAAAGGATCTTATAAAAATGCCCGGATTTATGAAACCTGCCGAGTTCGTCAGTGAAACCGCCCTTCGTGTACCAGCTCAAAACTCTGGCGTAATAATCTGCAATTTGCTGACCACTGGTATCCACAAGTTCGGCGCCCTGGTTATAATTCCAAAATGGCTGATAAGGGTCCTCAGGATATATAACCGGGCTATCTGTCTTCCACATCCATGCCGGCGTGGTGCTGAAATTCACTACCACCGAATGCCCTTCCGTAGCCTTCATCACGGCTTCCATAGTACTATCGAGATAAGTAAAATCCCAAAAGGTTTGATTTGACGTAGGCGGCTTGAGTTCGGCCACCGCCATTTTCGGATAGGGAAACCAGGGTACATAACGCACGAAATCGCACCCCAGATCTTTTAAGGCTTTAAAAGTCTGACTGTGAATGGGAGAAGCTGGTCTCACCATCGGGTTTTCAACCAATTGAAGAGTAGGAGTAGTCTTTGACACCCATTTTACTGCTTCCCAATTTACCTTGAGTTTGCCGGCGGCAGATTGCGAACTACCCTGAAAAAACATCAAACTCCCTGATATCAAGGCTAAGAGATAGCGGGAACAATGAAATGAAATGCCGTACGATTTTTTTAATGTTCTTTTCATAATTTAATATTTTTAATTTAACCGAAAATTCAACAATACTTAAATAAGATAACCCAGGAGAAGTTATAAATGTGATATATTGAATACATTAAAAATCATTAACCTGATATTGTTAATCCTGGTTTTTAATTTAAAATATATTCCTTAGTTCCAAATGAACGAAGCGAAAGTTAGATCAAAGCAGATGTAGAAATTGATATTTGAAATATAGTTTCTGATAAAAAAAATTGATACATGACAAACTACTACAAGTACCTGCCCACCAGTTATGAAGACGAGAAATGGGGATTATATGTATTGAATGCCGGGTGTAACCGGATTGAAAAAAATCAGATTTATCCTTCGATAGAACATCCATCTCATCATTATTTTACCTGGAATAAAGGGAGAGTATTGGATGAATTCCAACTCATCTATATTGTAAAAGGGGAGGGTATTTTTGAATCAGCAAGTAACAGGAAAAGAATTATAAAAGAAGGCGCTGTACTCTTTTTATTTCCCGGGGAGTGGCATCGTTTCAAACCCAACCTAAAAACCGGATGGGATGAATATTGGGTGGGTTTCAAAGGTCCGATCATGGACCATCTCTTAAATAAAAATTTTTTCTCCCGGCGCAAAGCAATTTTACCCATAGGTGTGCACGAAGGCATCATTAACCTGATGCTGGAAGTGATTGAAAAAACGAAGTCTGAAAAAACAGGTTATCAGCCGCTGGTAGCGGGAATTGTGATGCATTTGCTGGGGCAGATCCATACGCTTATAAAACAAAAGCATTTCAATAAAAAAGATATTTCCGAAACAGTTATTCACAAAGCCCGGATCATTTTAAGGAATCATATTGATCGTGATATAAGCATCGAAAGTGTAGCTGAGGAATTGAATGTAAGTTATGCCTGGTTGCGGAAGTCGTTTAAAGATTACTCAAACATTGCGCCTCATCAATATCTCCTTCAATTAAGGATTGAAAAAGCAAAATTACTCCTTGCGGATCCTTCTTTACAGATCAAAGAGATTGCTTTAAGTTTAAGTTTCAGCTCTACCTTTTATTTTTCGAAATTATTCAAAGAAAAAACGGGTTGTTCTCCTGCTGAATACAGAAAGAAAACAGAGTATAAAAATTAGCGCTTGTTCTTACCGGAGGTATTCCGGATTCCTGTATAAAAAACCCTCCGCTTTCCCTTCCTTTTAATAGATATGCGAACAGGACAGTGCAGGATGCCATGCCTTGAATTGGTGAGTATTTTTCTGTTGACATCATGATATCCGGTGTTTTGAATTGCATCAACCGGTGTTATAAACAGATTGCCGTATGAGAAGAATTTTTCCTAATATCATTAATTCTGATTTTGAGCTATGGTTAAAATCAGGCTGCTTTCACTTCATTTTCAGTGATTTGCCTCACCGGAATATATTAAATAAGAATACACTTCATAAACATCTATCGCTCACTTTTTTTCTGCTTTTTCTTTTGATTATCAGGCCCCGCGGTTTTCTGATACATCCTGTTCGATTGAGGTTCGTTTTACTCACGAAAATAATGTTTATGAATATTTCTAACTATCAAAACAACTTTTATGCTCAAAAAACAATTCGCAATCTTTTTAAGAGTTAAGCGCTTAACAGCTTTTCTTTTAGTGGTATTTTTCAGCGCCACTGCGCCCTTGTATGCCCAACAAAACTTTGTGGTTTCAGGGAAAGTAATCTCAGCGTCGGACGGAACCGTTCTTCAAGGGGTAACAGTAACAGTGAAGGGTACCACATCGGGAACGACCACTAATGAAAGTGGAAACTTTACCATTACTACCACCCGCGGGGCTACATTAGTATTCAGCTTCGTGGGATTTCAGGAGGAGCAGATAATTGCAAACTCCAACAGTCTTACTGTAAGACTAACTGCCCAAAATAAGGGGCTGGAAGAAGTAGTAGTTGTCGGCTACGGAACTCAAACGAAAAGAAACATTACGGCGGCTGTTTCAACTATTGACGTAGAAAAGCTGAAAGACTTTTCTACAGTTAACGCTACCAAATTACTTCAAGGTACCGCTCCCGGAGTATTGGTGAAACAAACTACCGGTTCCCCAGGCAGAGAGTTCCAGGTTACGATTCGCGGTTTGGGATCTCTGGGAGCAAGTAGTGCACCATTATATGTAGTAGATGGGTTTCCTGTAGGTACTTCTATAGGGCAAAATTTAAACCCCGATGATATTGCAAACATTTCCATATTAAAGGACGCTGTTTCTACTGCTATTTATGGCGCCAGAGGTTTAAACGGCGTGGTTTTGATTACAACTAAGAGAGCTCAGGAAGGGAAAGCCAGCCTTAACATCACAGCAAACTATGGAATTCAGAATGTGCCGGATTCCCGAAAAACACATGTTTTGAATGGAGAAGAGTTTGCCCAGTTCAAGAAGGATATATTTATGGACAAGATCAGGTACTATGAAAACAGGGAACCGGATATTGATGAGGTTCCATTGGATTTTCGTTATCCGGAACAGACGAAACAATCAACAAACTGGTTAAATGAAATATTGAACAAAAATGCTCCTTATCAGGATTACAATGTTACCTATTCCCAGGGTAGAGGAGATGTTAAATCATTAGTATCGGTGGGTTATATCAATCAGAAAGGAGCATTAATTGGCAGTGATTATAAAAACTATTCAATTCGTGCTAATGTTGACGGTGAGGTAAACAGTTTTATAACTATGGGACTAAACCTGGCCGCTTCATACGCTGAATTGAATTGGGATTATGGAACAGAAGGAAGATCTAATCTGGTAGGTAGCACCTTACTGGCCGACCCACGTGACCCGGTATATAATGACGATGGTAGTTTCAATCAATATATCGGAGGACATGATGGAGTTTTTGGATTCCCTAATCCGGTTCAGGTCCTTAAAGAAGTTGTAAGGAAAAAGAATATCGGCGACATAATGTCGAACGGATATATAGAAGTGTCGTTTCTAAAACACTTTAAATTTAAATCTGCAGTTAATGCAAGATTAAATTACTATAATTTTAATGGCTATGTACCTTCCACGATAGCTGGTGTGAATGCTCCCCCGCCAAGAGATGCGACTTTAAATAATGATGCCAACAGGAATAGCCAAATCTCAGTGCAGATCACTGTTTCACCTACGCCAATATTTTCGGGGAACACAACCTGAATGTATTACTTGGTTATTCTGCTCAAAGAAACGTTTAAAAAACTTCAGGATCCGGAAGCCAGTTTCCCGATGACCTTACGCCATTTGTTCGGCAGCTCTGAAATCATCCACATCCAGCGAAGAAGGATGGAGCCTTCTTGCTTATTTTGCAAGGGTGAACTATTCTTACAAGGGTCGCTATCTCTTTTCCGGAACTTTCAGAAGAGAAGGTAGCTCACGATTTGGGATCAATAATCTCTATGGTAATTTTCCGGCTTTGTCTGTCGGATGGAGAGTTTCTGATGAATCATTTATGTCTAAGCTTTCCTGGTTAAATGATTTGAAACTTAGAGCAAGCTGGGGAGAAACGGGGAACAATAATATCGGAAATTACTCAAGTCTTGCTTTTTTAAACTCCAGCAACTATATCCTGGATAACCAGTTTGCCAGTGGCGTAATCATCAGTTCCTTTGCCAATTCCAAGCTGGGTTGGGAAAAATCAAAACAGACGGACATCGGAATTGATATAGCGGTTCTTGACAGCAAATTAACGTTTACTGCAGATTATTACAGAAAGATAACCAGCGACATGTTGCTATCCATTCAACTGCCTGCCATTTCCGGATTCACCAGTAGTTTAGGGAATGTGGGAGAAGTGCAGAATACCGGACTGGAACTTGCCTTAGGTTATAGAACCGATATTAACGCCGTTAACCTTTGGGGCAATTTTAATGTTTCCTTTAATAAGAATAAGGTGTTGGCAATACGTGGCGAAAATGATGAACTGTGGGCTGGGGATCTTTATTCAAATTACAATGTTTCTAAAGTAGGGCGGCCGATTGGCATGATTTACGGATTTAAAACTTTAGGGATATTCCAGAATCAGGAACAAATTGATAAGGCGCCCACACAGGAAGGTGCAATACCGGGGTCATTTATCTACTACGATGCAAGTGGTGATGGGGTAATTGAATATGACCAAACGGATATGAGAGAGATTGGAAATCCATGGCCAAAATTTACATGGGGTTTAACATTAGGCGCGGGCTATAAAAATTTTGATCTTACTGTTTTGCTGCTTGGCGCTCAGAAGTATGACATCTTCCGCCAAGTTGAATCATCCACGATGAATATGGACGGTGTTTTTAATGTTTTGACAGACAGTAAAGACAGATGGAGGTCAGAACAAAATCCCGGTAAAGGATATTGGCCTACGACCAATTTCTGGAAATGGGAACGAGAAAGTAATTCCCGTTATGTTCATGACGCGAGTCATACCTGGGTAAAAGATATTACGTTGGGTTATACATTTCCCCAAAGGAAATGGCTTCCCAAAGGATTGAGATTGTACATGAGTGCGGATAATCTGCTTTTGATTACACGCTACCCCGGAAATAACCCCGATATAGATCTTCGCGGTGGGATCAATCCGGGGAACGATGACGAAGCCTATCCGGTTCCGAGAACCTTCGCGATCGGCGCAAACATCAATTTTTAAGCGTATTCAAAATTATTAATATGAAAAAGATAATAATATTTGGGGGTTTTATAATTTGTTTAATGCTCCTCTCCTGTTCCAAGGAGTTTCTTACCAAAACCGACCCGACCCGACTCGGGGTCAACACTTTTTTTAAAGATAAAGACCAAATAGAACGGGCGTTAAATGGCGTTTACGGTCAGTTGCAGAGCATCACGAACGATGAGTGGCTGTATAGCGAGTTGACAACTGATAATACAACTGTTGATTTTAATCCGGACGATCGAGGTCAGGCCTCCAACATGGAGCAATTTGAATTTTGGGTTCTAAACCCGGGTACACCCAGCATAAGAACGATGTATAATAAATATTATAATGCGCTCTTTAATATTAATTATACGCTATCAAAGTTACCTGATGTGTCTGACCCCTCCATGAAAGAGGCAGAAGGACAATTGAAATTTTTGAGGGCATATTATTATTTTAATCTTACCCGTTATTTCGGAGACGTGATCCTTATCACGGAAGCGCTCGATGACCCAAGCAAAGCATGGGATTATGCCAGAGAACCTCAAAGCAATGTATATAATCAAATTGAACAGGATCTTAAAGATGCTGTTGGTTTTTTACCCGTAAACTATGATGCAGCGGGTAAAGGGAAAGTGACCAAAGGCGCGGCGCTGGCTTTATTGGGACAGCTTTATTTGACAAAGAAACAGTTTGGTGACGCGGTTACCACTCTAAATCAAATCCTTACTTTAGGATACTCGCTTTTACCATCGTATGCTGATGTATTTGATCCCGGCAAAAAGAACAGTGTTGAGTCAATATTCGAGGTACAGTACCAGGGAGGAAATGATCTGGGAGAATGGAGTAGTTTTGTATACACGTTTGCTCCAAGACTCTCAAAAGATGCAATAACAGGTTGGTCGCAAAGCAACCCCGGAGGCTGGGGAATACCCACAAAGGACCTGATCGCTTCTTACGAGGATGGTGATACACGGAAAGCGGCTTCCATAGGCCTCGATTTCACAAGCCCCATAACAGGAGACGTTGTCCCTTATATTAGAAAATATGCTCATCCCCACGCCATTTATGGCAGAACCGATGATGATTGGCCAATCTTCCGCTATTCTAATGTTCTGCTCATGCTTGCCGAGGCGATAAATGAAGATAGTGGTCCATCGGACGCTTACGCATATCTGAATCAGGTTAGAGCGCGGGCCGGACTGGGTGCATTAAGCGGATTGACTAAGGAGACCTTCAGAGAGGCTGTTTATCATGAAAGAAGAATTGAACTGGCATTTGAAAATGATCGTTGGTTTTTCCTGAAAAGAACAAGGACGGCGGAAGAACTGGCTACCTTTCTCAACGATTATGCGTCCAGGGAAAAAAGTGATCCAACAGTTACCAGGCAGGGCATTCCGTATTCCAGCGGAGATTATATTTTCAGCGCTTTTGAATCTGTTTTTCCAATACCGGCAGATGAGATTAGAGTGAATAATAAATTAGCGCCTAATCCGGGGTATTAAACCGCAGTAATATAGGATTAACAACAGGATATTAATCTTACGACCCTGGCTTATAAATAAATGATTTTTCAAACCCATACTGGCGCCGGTTGGGTAGTACAGCCTTGTGCTTAGCCGGACCTGCTCCTTACTTTTACTTTTCTCAATTCCTTAAACAGTCGGGGTGAAAATAATACAGCCATGTGAGGTGTGTTCCACAAGGGCAATACAGCCGTATTGAGAATGGAAAGGTTGAGCCGTCTATTTCTACATTAGAAAAACTGGCTGCTGTTTTTGAAGTGGATATAGCCGGTTTTTTAAGTCGGACAACCTGGAACAAGAGGTAAACCTGCCCCTGATGCAAAAAATAAAAATGCTTGATACGTTGGCTTCTGACGAACAACAAGCCTTGTTTAAAATGATTGATTTAGCTTTAGCCAATAAGCGTATGAAAGATAATTTACAAACTTTAATCGGTCAATAATTATGTACACATATAAAATACATTTACACAGAGAAACCGACGGCGGGTTTACGGTTTCTGTTCCTGCTTTGCCCGGTTGCATTACTTATGGCGAAGATGTAGACGAAGCTATTGCTATGGCAAAAGAAGCTATTGAACTTTACATTGAAGAATTGCAGGAAAGAGGCGAAGCTGTTCCCGATGATAGCAATACTCTGGAATATTCTTTGAACCTTCAAACGGTATGAACCTAAGCCCAAAACACCTTATCAGAATATTAGAACAGTACGGATTTGTTTTCAAACGGTCCAATTGTTCTCACCAACTCTATTACAACCCTGCTACCAATAAAACCATTATCGTGCCTGTACATGGTGGCAAGGATATGAAAAAAGAACACAAATGTTACATCAGATGATTTCTCCTGGCATACATCATCAATTGGCGATTGGTTTGCAGTTTCATTTTACCCAGCAGACTTTTCCTCAGCTCTGATACCTCCTCTTTTTCTAACTGCAGAGAGGCGGCTATGTCTTCAATTTTTTCGTCGCGCACCAGCTCTTTAAATAGTTTTTCCTCTTTGCTGTTCAATAATAAATGGGGTGGCACGGGTACGCCGGGCGCCAGGTATCGTTCTCCAGACAAAATAATTTGTATGGCTTTGATCAGCGTTTCCGGATCGGTATCTTTATTCAAATAGCCCGAAGCACCCGCAAGCAATACCTGTAGAGCAAACTGGTCTTCAGGATAAATGCTCAGTATCAGAACGGGCAGGCCCGGTAATTGTTCTTTGATTTTTTTTAACGCTTCAAGCCCGCCACCGCCCGGCATGGCATAATCTGAGATCACCAGGCTCCAGTTTCCGGAAAACACTTTTTTTAACAGCGATCCGGTATCTTCCGCTTCCCCTATATACACATTTCCAAACTCTCCTTCAAGAATTTGTGCAAGTCTTTTTCGAATTGATATGTAATCGTCAGCGATCAGGATCCTGAGCATAACCTTCCGTAACTTTAGCGGAAAGTGAAAATTAGAAAACGGGCCCAGATCCGGATGTAGGCTGAAAAGCAGAAAAATTGTAGATATACTACTACATCTCCGGCACTTTAGAGCGGAGAAGCCGGGAAAATGCCACCGATACACGAGTATTTAGCCGGAATTCGTAAAAATTTTATGAGAATTGTACTTTTTGAGGATAAGGTTATATATACAGCGTCTGCAACAAGCGGAAACGGGTTCCGAAGGTTCGGAACCCGAGAATTTTATAACCGGGGTTAAGGATTAACATTCCCCTCTTCCTGCATTTTGTAACTTTGCTGAAAGAGGTCATGATAGGAAGGGAATGGAATTATAATAACAGATTCAAATTTTTCAATTATGGACACAAGGTTAACGCTGAATAATAAAGAAGGCTTTCTTCCCGTAATGGAGGACTTGTATCGGCAACAGAAAAAGGCTTCGGTTTTATATGATAATAATGGTTTGACCCGCTATGAAGGAAGGGTTAAGGGGATTTCAAAAGAAGCGACTTCTGCCAGCTTACTGTTAGAAGGCGGGCTGAAGATCCCGCTTTCCGATCTGATCGCGGTGAATGGTATTTTTGCTCCGGACTATTCGGAATGCTAAGCTGCGTCGCCACTCAATAGGAATCTCCCGCTGATATACGCTGGCGGGTCATATGTTTTCTGCGATTATCCGCGAGATCTGCGGGGCCAATTATCTTCGCGCCCCACTACTCAATGGGCGCCGCCCCGGCGGCGTGTTATCGTCTGCGGGATCGGGTTTATAAGAGGTCATTTAATGCCGCTTCCAATGAAGGAAATAAAAACCGGAATCCCGTTTGCCGTATTTTCCCGCAGTCTAAGGTGATCCCTTTTGTAAGCTCTGTTCCCATCTCTCCGAATACCCATTTCAGAAGGAAAGACGGTACGTATATCGGGATAAAAAATGAGCCTTTCTTTTTCTGGGCAATGGTATTAACAAGTGTACGGTGGTCAACGGGAGCCGGAGCGGAAGCATTGTAAACCCCGTTTACGGTATCGCTTTCGATGGCATGGATGTAGATCCGGCAAATATCATCAATATGGATCCAGCTTTGCATTTGCTTTCCGCTTCCTAAAACAGCGGCTATCCCGAACTTTACGGGACGCAGGAATTCGGGGAGTGCGCCTCCGGCCGCGCTTAATACGATCCCTGTCCTGATGATCACCAGGCGCTTTCCCAGGGACATCACGGGCTGAAGGCTTTCCTCCCATTTTTTACAGGTGGCGCCCAGGAAACCAGGGGCGGCGGGCGCATCTTCCGTAAAAGCCTGTTGTTCTTTCGGCAGGCGGCTGTCGTCTCCATACCAGCCCATGGCTGAAGCGGTGATCACCGCTCTCACCTTGTTGGGATATTTCCTGAGCGATTGTTCTATGACCTGTCCGCTCTTTTGCCTGCTTTCTTCAATTGCTGTTTTTCGTTTGGCTGTCCATCGTTTCCCTGCAATACCCGCGCCGGCAAGGTTAATAATATAATCCGTTTGCTGCAGGACTGAAATATTGATTTCGTTCTTTTCGGGATCCCATTGAGAAAAAGCGGGATTCGGATCGCCTCTCGGACTTGTTTCGCTCACAGTCCGGGAAAGGATAATAACCCGGTATCCTTTTTTAATGAGCAGCGTGGTCAGCCTCCTGCCAATTAAACCCGTACCTCCTGTTATAAGTACTGTTGTCATGTTTTGAGGTGGAATTTAAGCTTCCTTTCTCTTCCGGGATCTTTGTCAGTCAGGTTTTTTACCATCCAGGAAGGAGTTGATGGTGCTAATTTCCGCCTTATTATTTTCATCCGTTTTTACGGTATAATTGCTGTAAAATTTTTCCACCGAAGCCAGCGCGTCCTTTAAATGAAAATTGCGGCGAACGTATGCCGGCACGTTTTCGAACTCGTTGTTGGGGTCGGCGGCGTTTACGTTGTACGACAAGTTGCGCAACTTGTTTAATCGTTCCGCCGCACGGCGTTTTTGCTCTTCTGCCTCGTCCTGCGTCGCAGGTTCCTCGACAGAATATCCCATGTCTTGAGTCGAACGCGCTAAGGGCTCATTCGCCGCATTTGGATCTTTAATCACCATTTGCATTTCGTCTGCTTTCCCGTCGGTTGGCTCAACGCTTTGCAAAGATGATGGCTCTTCACCGGGGTCATTAGTCTTGGATTGTGAATGATCAGGTTCATCAATATATATATTGGATGGCTTTGACAAATAACCACCTGACGTCGGGGTGGTGCTAGCTTCTTTTGGTTTACTATCTGTAAAAGTATTATTATCCATTTGTGAAAAAACAGATCCGGTGTTTATTGGTGAGTGATTAGTGCCGTTTTCAAGGGTCTTTGAAGGAGATGAAGATAGGGAACTTATGGATAAATTCCATATTTCTTTTTCTTCTGTTTTCGTTTTTTCGATGGATGGAAAAACATCCTCCACAGGCTTGGGGTTGGGTGCTGTTGGCAGCTCTACCATTTGCGGCGCCATAGGATCCGTTACCGCCTCCGTTTTTGGCTCAGGTTGTTTCGGGGGCTCGTTCCCCGCAAGAGTAAGAATGATTTTTTCTTCCTGGCGTTGTTCCTGTTCTTCATTCACCGTGCTGTTTCCCGGGTTGTTTTCGAAACCGGTGGCAATCAGGGTGATCCCTATTTTACTGCCTAAGGAATTGTCGTATCCCAGTCCCATAATTACGTTGGTATGCTCCCCCGCCTGGCTCAAAAGATGATTCTGGATAATATCTACCTCATCCATGGTGAATTCCGTATCGCCCTCCGCTGAATTGATATTGATCAGGATCCACTTGGCGCCACTGATATCATTATCATTCAGTAAGGGGGAATTAATGGCATCCCGGATGGCTTTCTGCGCACGCTCTTCTCCGTCAGCGGCCGCACTGCCAAGAATAGCCACGCCGCCATCCTTCATTACGGTACACACATCGGCAAAGTCAACGTTGATCTGTCCGGTGGTGTTGATTACATCCGTGATACATTTTGCCGCCGTAGCCAGCACGTTATCGGCTTTTGAAAATGCGGCGCGCATGGTAAGATTGCCGTATTGGTGGCGTAATTTGTCGTTACTGATCACCAGCAGGGTATCCACATAATCCTTCAGATTGGCAATCCCTTCCTCCGCCTGCATATACCGCTTCTTGCCTTCGTAAGCAAAAGGGGTGGTTACAATTCCAACGGTGAGGATCCCCAGGTCTTTACAGATCTTCGCTAATATGGGCGCACCGCCTGTTCCTGTTCCCCCGCCCATGCCTGCGGTGATGAAGGCCATCTTCGTATTCACTTCAAGGATGCGCCTTATTTCTTCCAGGCTTTCCTCTGTGGCCTGCCTGCCGATATCGGGGTTTGCGCCTGCGCCAAGACCCTGCGTAAGCGCAGGACCAAGCTGCACCTTGTTGGGCACTTTGCTTTGTGCAAGCGCCTGCGCGTCTGTGTTGCAGATAATGAAATTTACGCCTTCAATGTTCTGGCTGAACATGTAGTTCACTGCATTGCTCCCTCCGCCTCCAACGCCAATCACTTTAATGATGGAGGATTTCTCTTTAGGCAAATCAAAGTGTATCATGATTACGGTTAATTTGGTCTTGCCGGCTTTTTGCTTAACAAGACTTGATGAAATAATGGGTATCAGTATTAAGAAAAATTAACAATCTTGTATTGTTCAATGCGTTCATAATTAAATTCAAATGCCGTGCCTACAGTTGCTCATCGCCCTCTTCCTTGAATAATTCAATCAATCCGCCTTTAATGGAATCCATAAAGTCCTTGAGGCTTTTATTCCGCTTTTTCATTTTTTCACGCCCTACTCCTTTTCCGTTCGGTTTCATTTTACGACCGGCAGGTTCATCTTCTTTTTCATCCGTTGCATTGCCCCGGTTTAAGTTGGATTTCTCTTTATCCAGGTTGTTTTCATATACGTTGTATCCTTTTAAGATCAGTCCTATACAAGTGGAATACATTGGTTTGGCAAGTTCTTCCATGTGCCCGGATGCGAGATGCTCGTTGGGAAACCCGATACGGGCATCCAACCCGGTGATGTATTCGGCAAGCTGTATCAGGTGTTTCAGTTGTGCACCGCCGCCGGTAAGGATGATCCCGCCGTTGAGCATCTTATTATCCAGTCCTACCTGTTTCAGGTGGTAGGAAACAAAATCCAGAATTTCACTCATCCTCGCCTGTATAATACCTGCCAGGTTTTTAACGCTGATCTCCTTGGGCGACATACCGCGAAGCCCTGGAATGGTAATGTAGGCATTACTTTTGGCCTCATCTGCCAGCGCGCTTCCAAATTGAACCTTCATTTGTTCGGCCTGTGATTTTAATACACCCAGCCCGGTTTTGATATCGTGGGTGATATTTTCGCCTCCAAATGGAATAACAGCGGTATGCTTCAGAATACCTTCGTAAAAAACGGCCAGATCTGTTGTTCCTCCGCCAATATCCACGATCACCACTCCCGCTTCCAGGTCCTGTTCACACATTACCGCGGCTGCGGAGGCCAGGGGCTGCAGCACCAGGTCTTTTACTTTCAATGAAGATTTTTCCACGCTCCGGTTGATATTCCGGATGGCGTTCCTGTCGCCGGTGATGATATGGAAATTGGCGCCTACTTTTACCCCGCTGTAGCCGATAGGATTGGTAATATTCTGGAAGTTATCTACGGTAAACTCCTGAGGTATGACATCTATAATTTGATCTCCCGCGGGGATATAGGTTTTGTATTGGTTATCTACCAGGTGATCCACTTCGCTTTGAGATATCTCTTCGTCGGTGTTCTGCCGCACGATATCGCCCCTGGTTTGTAAACTTTTGATATGGTGGCCGGCAATGCCTACATACACTTCATTGATCTCAAGATCGGGATTGGAGGCATAGCAATTTTCCAAGGCCATCTGGATAGCTTTGATCGTCTGGTCTATGTTCAACACCATACCATGTTGCACGCCATTGCTGCCGGCGCGCCCAAAGCCGAGTATTTCCAGTTTCCCGAATTCATTTTTTCGTCCCGCGATGGCGGCTATTTTGGTCGTTCCGATGTCCAGTCCAACAATAATGGGTTGTTCAGTATTCATGGTAGTTCGTTTATTGTGATGCGTAACTGTTAATTGTATGTATTGTATCCTGCGTAATAATATTTCGTGCCGGTTCTTTCCTGGTAGCCACCACTTGTCCCTTAAACTGCACATTAATAATGGAATAGGTATTCCATCCTACTTTTGCCAACACCTCTTTATAAAAGGCGTATAGTTTATCAAATTTCTGCCTCAGGTTGTAACCGTCGCCCAGCACAACAACATGTTCTCCTATTTGCGGGTACATTTCAAAGCCCCGGTCATCCGAATAATTGATCTGCTCAATCTGCGCCATCCAAAATTTATCGGCTGCTATGAAGGCGCTGATGGAGGTTACCTGTTGCAGTAATGAACTGTCTGCCTCGTTCCATTTCCTGTTATCCAGCGGGCAATGCGTGAAAACAGGCACGTTGGCGGAAAACCGGCTGCTCAGGGGAAGACGGCGCATTTCCTTATCTATATAATAGCTCCTGCCACCGGGTGTAAATATTCTTGCCACAGGCTCCCGCTCTTTTATTCTCACCCGCAACGTTTCATTATTGTCAAAAAACAGTTGAGCTTCCCCGATCCAGACGTTGCTCAGGAGGGTTTGCTCCATCCGGTGCAGATCAAAAGCGGCCACCGGAGTGCCTTCAATAGCGGGCATCATGTGCAGGAGCATTCCCCTGACGTCGTTTTTATCGGCGAAAAGATTATTTCCTGCTCCTATAATTTCTATTTCCAGCCCGTTACATATCTTGTTTTCCCGTATCCGGATAGCGGCTAATAGCAGTAAGACAAGGCCCGCCCCTATACTGACCCACAAAGTGGCAGCAATGAACTTTCCTGTTTTTCTTCTGCTTAGTGACATGCGTAAATAGTTATTCTTCTTTTTTTCTATTGTGTTTGCCCATCCAGTATTTTTTTTATGGGCAATACCAACCGGTCAATATTTCCGGCTCCTGCTGTTACCAGGAGATCCAATTTTTTTTCATCCTTTCTCTGTTTGATCCACTGAAGCGCTTCCTCTTCATGCATCAGGTATTTTTGTTCGTTTTTCATTTTATTGAATATCAGTTCACTGGTTACGCCCGGCAGAGGCAGTTCTCTTGCAGGATATACCGGCAGCAAAACCACTTCATCAGCATGATCAAGACTATCTGCGAAAGCTTTGGCAAAATCTCTGGTCCGGCTATACAGGTGCGGCTGAAAAATGATCGTGCATTTTTTATCGGCAAACAATTGTTTGGCGCCTGTTATCACCGCCTGCAGCTCAGCCGGATGATGAGCATAATCATCAATATAAACAGTCGCATTTTCCGGCGATGGGGGGATGATGTATTCAAACCGCCGCTTTACTCCTTTAAATGCAGCAAGCGCCGCTTTGATTTGCTCATCCGCTATCCCCAGCAATTTTGCAACACTGATCGTCGCTACCGCATTTTCTACATTATGCAAGCCGCCCATATTCAGCTTCACTGCCTTTAACTGCTCATTTTTTACGGTGGCATCAAATTCATACCCGCCCAGCCGGTTTACAATGTTCGTCGCGAAGGCATCGGCGTCCGGATCATGGAGGCTATAGGTAAAATGATGATCCGCTTTGAGCGCAGAACCCCTTTGTAAACCCCGTTTGCTGATCAGGGATCCGCCGGCTTTTATATTGCCTGTGAAATCAATAAAGGCCTGCTCCACCTGTTCTTTGGTTCCGTATATATCCAGGTGGTCGGCATCCATTGCGCTGATCACTGCAATATCGGGATGGAGTTTTAAAAAGCTCCGGTCGTATTCATCTGCTTCAGCTACCACCACGTTATTATCGCTGCTCCAGAAATTGCTGTCGTAATTAGCCGCGATGCCACCCAGAAAGGCCGTGCAACCATACCCCGAATGGCGCAGCAGATGGGCGGTCATGGTGGTTATGGTGGTTTTGCCATGCGTACCTGCAATACAAATATTAAAAGAACTTTTGGTGATCTCGCCCAGCACATCGCTTCGTTTTACAAGCGTAAAGCGGTTGCGCCGGTAATAGGCCAGTTCTTTGTGATCCGCCGGGATAGCAGGAGTGTATACCACCAGGTCTGTTTCTCCGGACAGGTGTTTTTCATCGTCTTCATAATGGACGGCTATGCCCTCGTTAACCAGTTGTTGGGTAAGAGCTGTTTCCGTTCTGTCGTACCCGCTCACCTTTTTGCCTTTCGTTTTAAAGTAACGGGCGAGCGCGCTCATACCTATCCCTCCGATCCCAATAAAATAAACTTCTTTTATGTCGTCTAATGTTTTCATATATTCCTTACTCGCTCCCTGTTTTCAGATCGTTTTCATTATTTCACCGGCAATGACTTTGTCTGCATCCGTTATTTTTAGTTTTTCAATATTGGTACTGAGTCCTTCTCTTTTCGCATCGTCCAAAGCCAGTGCGATAGCACGATCGGCGAGGGTGCTGGCGGCTTCGTTGTCTTTAACCATCAGCGCCGCCTGCTTCTCTACCAACCGGCTTGCATTTACCAATTGGTGATCCTCCGCCGCGTAAGGGTAGGGCACGAATATTACTGCCCGCCCTGCCACGCAAAGCTCCGCTACCGACATTGCCCCGGAGCGTGATATCACGATATCCGAAGCTGCATAGGCATTTTCCATCTTATTGATGAAATCATGGGTCCATATGTGACCCTTTCCCTCCGTGCGTTTTTTTGCTTCCCCGGCAAACGGCTTCCCGGTTTGCCAGATCAGTTGCAGGTTGTGTTTTTCAAAATCTTCTAAATGTAAAGCAATCGCTTCATTGATAGACCTGGCGCCAAGGCTGCCCCCGGTAATTAGAATGGTTTTCTTACCGGCTTCCAAACCAAAAGTACGCAGCGCTTCCTCTCTGCTTATCCGGGTGTTCACAATGGCTTCCCGCACAGGGTTCCCGGTTACCCGTATTTTTTCGGCAGGAAAAAATTTTTCCATCCCATCTGTTCCGGTAAAAATCTTAGCGGCTTTCTTACCCAGCAGGATGTTTGTTTTTCCGGCAAAAGAATTGGCTTCGTGGATAAACGTGGGTATCCCTTTGAGTTGGGCGAACCGCAATACCGGATAGCTGGAGTATCCACCAACCCCAACTACGGCATCCGGCCGGAACCCACGGATTATTTTCCTGACCTGTAAAAAACTTTTAACCAGTTTTAAGGGAAGCCCGATATTCCGGATCAAAGAACTGCGATTGAATCCTGCAATATCCAATCCTTTAATTTCATAACCCGCCCGGGGCACCTTTTCCATCTCCATTTTTCCTTTGGCGCCTACAAACAGCAGTTGCACAAACGGGTCTTCTTTTTTTAAGGCATTGGCAATAGCGATAGCAGGAAAAATATGTCCTCCCGTTCCTCCGCCTGCTATGATTATTTTTTTTGCCAATATTTTTTATTTCCGGTTTATAATGATACTTCCCCGCCAATCGCTTTCCCCTCCATTTTTTCCGCGTTCCTGGCCACACTGAGAATGATGCCGATAGACATGCAGGTAAACAGGAAACTGCTGCCGCCCATACTCACTAACGGTAAAGGCACCCCGGTTACCGGAAACAGGTTCACGTTTACGGCCATATTTACCAAAGCCTGGATAACCAGTGTAAAACTCAGCGCTAATGCAAGAAACGCACCAAAAGCATATGGACATTTCTTAAAAATCCTAATGCTTCTGAACAGGAAGAGCAGGTATAGAAAGAGGATCAATATTCCTCCTGTTAAACCATATTCTTCTATAATGATTGCGTAAATAAAATCGCTGTAGGGATGAGGCAGAAAATTTCTTTGCTCACTGTTTCCCGGGCCAAGTCCCAGCCATCCACCTTTGGCGATAGCAATTTTGGCCTGTTGCACCTGGTAGGACGATTCTATTTTATCGGCATACACAAAATCCTGGATACGTTTGATCCAGGTAGGTATCCGGCCGATACTCATAACGGACGGTATATCTTTGGTGTGATGCTCTTCCTTATTATAGCTGAGGAAAGCTATGCTGATCAGGATGAGGAGCGGGATCAGGGCCAGCGCGATGGTAGCGGCAATGTGTTTCATATTTACCCGCCCGATGAACATCAGCAGCAGGCTGGTAGCGCCAATCAGCAGAGCCGTGGATAAATTGGCCGGCGCTATTAAAACGCAAATGATCCCTACCGGGATAATTAGCGGAAGGAACCCTTGTTTGAAATCTTTGATCCTGTTTTGTGACCGGCTGAGTTGCCTCGACAGGTACATGAACAGCGCTAATTTTGCCAGGTCGGAAGTCTGGAATGTCAGATTGATTATGGGCAGCCTGATCCAACGTGTCCCTTCATTTATTTCGGTTCCGAAAAAGAGCGTGTATATCAGCAATGGAATGGAGATCAGGAATAATATCAATGCGGTGCGCGAGTACAGCGTGTAATTAATACGATGAGCAAAATAGATGATCAGCAATCCGATAACGGACAGGGCCAGTTGCTTGAACAGGTAGGATTCGGCGCTGCGGGAAAGCCGGTAAGCGAGCGTGCCGGTACTGCTGTATATCACCAACATGCTCACCAGGGTAAGCAGCACTACCGCCACCCATATGACCCTGTCGCCTTTTGTTCTGTTGATGATCCCCTGCATGGATTGATTTGAGATTTAAAATTTGAGATTTGATATTATTTGAGATGGCTGATTTTTAAAGTTCTTTTACCGCTTTCTTGAATTGCCTGCCGCGGTCTTCATAATTTTTAAACAGATCGAAACTGGAACAGGCCGGGCTGAGCAAAACCACATCGCCTTTGTCAGCGATCCGGAATGCCGC
Source organism: Chitinophagaceae bacterium (assembly GCA_023957125.1). GTDB lineage: Bacteria > Bacteroidota > Bacteroidia > Chitinophagales > Chitinophagaceae > Agriterribacter. Next base: position 100,287 of record JAMLHL010000001.1, on the reverse strand, counting down.
CTGTACCGCCTCTTTAGCGCTGGTGGTGTTGATCATTACATTTACTTCCCTGCCAAAAGCTTCGTGTATCTTCCGGTTGTCAATTCCCATACACACAATGCCCTTCACTTTTTCCTTAACCAGGTCCATCAGGGTGCTGTAATCGTTTCCTTTATCAACGCCGCCAAGAATAAGGATCACCGGCCGGGTCATATTCTCCAGCGCATACCAGGTGCTGTTGACATTGGTAGCCTTGCTATCGTTGATGAATTCAACCCCCCGTACCTTCAGCACTTTTTCCATCCGGTGTTCCAGGCTTTCGAATGTTTCAACGGCTTCCCGGATCTTTTCCTTCCTGATACCGATGGTCATTCCGGCCAGGCCCGCCGCCATGGTATTGCATTGATTATGCTTTCCTTTGATCGCAAAGTCGAGAACGCTCATTACAAACTCCTCGTCGTCCACGCGTATGGTCATATTATTTTCATTCACAAAAGCGCCTTTTGGTAGTTCGTGTAACATGGTAAATGGCAATGGGTTAGAAATTAATGGTTTTGTTTTCAGATACTCTGTTATCACCGGATCGTCTGCACAATAAATAAAGTGGTCTTTGCTGGTTTGATTTTTAATGATATTGAATTTGGAACGGATATAGTTTTCAAATTTGTAATCATAACGGTCCAGGTGGTCTTCCGTGATATTCAGCAAGATGGCTATATCCGCGTTAAACGTTACAATGTCGTCTAACTGGAAGCTGCTGACCTCCACGGCATACAGCGGCTTGGGGTCCAGCGCTATCTGCCGGGCAAAGGAATAACCGATATTGCCTACCACGGCGCAGTCCTTTCCACCTGTTTTACAAATATGGCCGGTTAATGCGGTGGTGGTGCTCTTTCCATTACTACCCGTGATGGCGATTATCCTGCTTTCTCCTCTGTGGCGGTAGGCCAGCTCAATTTCACTGATGACCGGGATGTTTTTTGCCCTGATCTTTTTTATCCATTCATTTTTTTCCGGTATTCCCGGACTCTTTATTATCTCATCCGCAGTTAATATTTTTTCACTGGTGTGATTCCCTTCTTCAAACGCAATATCTAATTGCTTTAATTCGTTCTTATAGCGGTCTGCAATAGCGCCGCTGTCCGATACAAATACATCGTACTGCAGTTTCCGGCAAAGGATAGCTGCTCCGACGCCGCTTTCGCCTCCCCCTAATATGACCATTCTTTTAGCCATCCTTCGTCAATTATTATTTCATCTTTTTTTGTTATCTCATTTTAAAAGTGGTCAGCGCAAACAAAACACACAATACCGTAACGATCCAGAACCTTACCGCGATCTTACTTTCATGATATCCCAGTTTCTGATAATGATGATGGAGCGGGCTTATTAGGAATATCCGCCTTCCCTCCCCATACTTTCTTTTGGTGTATTTAAAATAGCTTACCTGTAGCATTACGCTCAGGTTTTCTACCAGGAACACCCCGCAAAAAATAGGGATCAGTAATTCTTTCCGTACGATAATGGATAGTGAGGCGATGATGCCGCCCAGTGCAAGACTGCCCGTGTCGCCCATAAATACCTGGGCGGGGTAAGCGTTGTACCATAAGAAGCCGATGCACCCCCCTACAAATGCACCTACAAAAACGGAAAGCTCTCCCAGGTTGGGGATGTACATGATATTCAGGTATTCGGCGAGCCGTGTGCTGCCACTTACATATATAAATATTCCCAGGCAAACCCCGATCAGTGCGCTTACTCCCGCTGCAAGACCATCCAGTCCGTCGGTGATATTGGCGCCATTGGATACTGCGGTAATAATAAAAGTGACCGCTATGATATAAATGAGCCAGGTATATTTATCGGCTCCCGTACTGATCCAGCTAATGAGCCGGCTATAATTAAATTCATGACTTTTGACGAAGGGAATGGTGGTGATGGGCGTTTTAACCACTGCAAACCGGTGTTCTTTTCCTTCCATGGTAACAATGGTGTCTCCCACCTTTTTTTCTCCTTTCTTTAAAAAGTCTGCCCTCAGGTTTGTGATTTCAGGGCTGTAATATTCGCGCCATACTACCACCCGGTCGTTGAAGTACAGTGTGGCGCCGATGATAATGCCCAGTCCTACCTGCCCGAAAATTTTTGTCATTCCTGCCAGTCCGTCGCTGTCTTTCTTCTTGTAGCTTTCACCCCTGGCCTGCGCGGCTTTCCTGGCTTTCAGTTTCAGGTAATCATCCATGAAGCCGATAAAACCAAGCCATACCGTGCACAGCAGCATAAGGTGAATATATACCTTGTTAAGATCGGCAAGCAGCAGTGTGGGTACCAGAATAGCCATTAAGATAATGATCCCGCCCATTGTTGGCGTGCCTTTCTTCTGCTGTTCTCCCTGCAGCCCGAGGTCGCGTACGCTTTCGCCGATCTGTTTCTTTTTGAGCAGGTTGATGATATGCTTACCATATACGGTAGAGATCAGCAGCGACAGGAGCACCGCTAACAATACCCTGAAAGTAATGAACTGCATCAGCCCGCTACCGGGAAACTTTACCCCCTCATTTTTAAGCCATTCAAATAAATAATACAGCATCTGTATTTTGTTTTATCTGCTCTTTTGTTGAAAAAAGCATTCAATATTGTTCTTATTTATCAAGCAATGCAAAGGTTTCTTTTAATACTTTCCTGTCATCAAAAGGATACCTCACACCTTTTACTTCCTGGTATTTTTCATGTCCCTTGCCGGCTATTAATACGATATCTTCCCTGCCGGCAAGCGCAACGGCTGTTTTAACCGCTTCCCGCCTGTCGGTTATGGATATGTATTTTCTTCTCTCTGAAGGCAGCACACCGGCTTCCATTTCTTTGATGATAGCATCCGCATCCTCGCTCCTCGGGTTGTCGGAAGTAAACACCACCCGGTCGCTGTACTTGCAGGCAACTTCGCCCATTACCGGTCTTTTGGTTCTATCCCTGTCGCCGCCGCAGCCCACAACGGTTATCAGCTTTTCGGTTCCTTTCTTTAATTTTTTTATCGTACTCAATACGTTCAGCAAAGCGTCGGGCGTATGCGCATAATCCACGATGCCGATGATTTCTTCTTTGGATGAATAGAGGTATTCAAACCGGCCCTCAGCGCCTGTCAGGTTGCTGAGTATTTGCAATACGCGGTACTTCTCCTGTTCCAAACAGATAGCGGCTCCATACACCGCCAGCAGGTTGTATGCGTTGAATTCCCCGATCAGCCTGAAATGTACCTCCTGTTCGTTGATGCTGAGATGGAGCCCGGTTAAACTGCTGTCCAGTATCTTTCCTTTGAAATCGGCGATGGTATGCAGGCTGTAAAAGTATTTTTTCGCCGATGTATTCTGCAACATCACGGCTCCCCGTTTATCATCCGCATTGCTGATAGCGAATGCATCAGAAGCCAGGTGATCAAAGAATGATTTTTTTACCCGGATGTATTCGTCAAATGTTTTATGGTAATCCAGGTGGTCGTGCGTTATATTGCTGAAGATGGCGCCTGTAAAATGCAGGCCGGCAATCCGGTGCTGGTGAATGGCATGGCTGCTGCATTCCATGAACACATGGGTGCAGCCCTCTTCCAGCATTTGTTTCATTAAAGCATTGGTGCTGATGGCATCAGGAGTGGTATGCGAAGCGGGGATGATGGTGTTGCCTACCTGGTTTTGCACCGTGGAGATCAGCCCGCATTTATATCCCAGTTCGCTGAATAATTTAAAAAGCAGGGTGGCAATCGTCGTTTTGCCATTGGTGCCGGTTACGCCCACCACCTTCATTTTAAAGGAAGGCGTTCCGAAGAAATTATTGGCGATATAGCCGGCCGCCAGGGTGCTGTTCTCCACCTGTACATAGGTAACATGCTGTTCCAAAGGTCCCGGAAGTTGTTCGGCGATGATTGCCGTTGCGCCGTTCCGCACCGCATTTTCTGTAAAATTGTGCCCATCCAGCGCCATTCCTTTAACCGCAATAAAACAAGTTCCCGCGGATACCTTCCTGGAATCCAGTTGAATATCTTTTACTTCCATGCCGGTATTACCCTGCACAGAGCGGATATTCACCTTGTATAATATGTCCTGTAATATGGCCATTTAATTCATTTCTTCCTTTTTTGCAGGGCAGCGCGCTTAATTCAATTCAAGCGTTATGGTTTCCCTGCCGTTAACCGTTGATCCCGCCTGCAGGGATTGACGGGTTACTTTTCCTTTCCCGTTTACCGCTACTTTCAGATTCCTGTTCTCAAGTAACAGCAACGCGTCTTTTAATCCCATTCCCCTAACGTCCGGTACCGTTTGTTTCCCCATGCTCAGTTCTTTTACTACCGGCATATAATTATTATTGCTCATCACCGCCCATGTGCCGGAGGCAACGGAGTCTTTATAATTTACGTTCATTGCGTCTAAAATGCGTTTGATTTCCGGCCCGTTTCCCGGCCACCGGTAACGGTTGCTGTCCGTAGCCGCCCTGACGGCAAAAACTTGTTGCTGATCGGCGCTTTCCGCATACAGCTTGTCGGCAATTTCCCTAAACACGGGCGCTGCAACGGCGCCTCCGAAATATTTTGCTGCATGCGGTTTATTCTTAATGACCACGATACAGGAATACCTGGGATTGTCGGCCGGAAAATAACCCACAAAAGACGACTGATATGCCCCGTCTGTGTATTTCAATTTGCCGTCATTCACTTTTGTGGTGCCGGTTTTTCCTGCTGCCTGGTAGAGCGCTTCTTTAAATACCGAGCGGGCGGTTCCCTGTGTGCAAACGGCGTTCAGGCAGTCCTGCAACTGGCGCAGCGTTTCGGGAGAACAAATATTTTCGTTTAATACCTGTGGGTTGAACTGATGCAGCGGGTTGCCGTCTTTTTCTATCCGGTTCACCAGGTAGGGTTTCATGAGTTTACCGTCGTTTGCCACCGCGTTATAGACCATCAGGATCTGCAGCGGGCTCAGCATTACTTCGTAGCCGAAGCCCATAGACGGCAGCGTTTGCATATGCCAGTCTTTACGGGAAGGCTTTTTTACCAGCGGAAAAAACTCTTCCTTCAGATCCACGCCGGTACGGGAGGTGAGCTTCAGGGCCTCGTAATGTTTAATAAACTTCGCCGGATCTTTCGCGTAATGGAGATAGGCCAGTTTTGCCATAGCTACATTACTGCTGTGCTCGAAGGCTTCTTTAATGGTGAGAATGCTTTTGGGCGACCTTTCAGCATCGCGTATATTTCTTCCGTTCAGTATCCACGACCCGTTGTTGATATTGATGGTATCTGCAATGGTAACGTATTTGTCTTCCAGCGCCGACAGCAATGTAACCAGCTTAATGGTGGATCCGGGTTCGGTCGTTTTCAAAGCGTAATTATCTGCTTCAAAATAAGAGCCGTCCGGCATCCGCCCCAGGTTAGCGATCGCCTTTATCTTCCCGGTAGCCACTTCCATCACAATGGCACATCCTTCCAGGGCTTCGTTATCTACCATCATCTGCATCAGGGCCGTTTGCGTAATATCCTGGATGTTTACGTCCAGCGTTGTAACAATATCCTTCCCGTTTTCCGGTTCAATTTCAGAGCCCTCTACCGGCACAAAAGCGCCGCCGGATATCCGCCGGATCAGGCGTTTGCCCGATACCCCTTTTAACAGGCTGTCGTAGGTTTTTTCCAGTCCCACGTTCTGGCTGACTATTTTTCTATCGCTGCCGGTATAGGTTCTGGACAAACCGATGGTACGATTGGCCAGCAGGCCAAACGGGGTAAGCCGCTTTTCGTGTTCTTCTATGATGAAGCCGCTTTTGTTTCGGCCCTGCCTTACCAGTGGAAGATGCCGTAAAGCCTGGTATTCCCGGAAGCTCACTCTTTTCTTCAACAGGAAGTAACGGTCTTTTTTGCGATATCCGTTTTCCAGCAGGGTTTTGTAGGCTGCTGTGTTTCTGTCTTTAAAAAGCTGTGCCAACCCCATGGAGAGGGAGTCAAGATTTTCTTTGAAACGTTTTCCTTCCTTTTCGCGCAGCCCGTCTGCAAGGAAATCTATCCGGATGTCAAAAAACGGAATGGAGGTGCTTAGCATACTGCCGTCCTCACTGTAAATGGTGCCGCGGTCTGCATCAATCGTGCGGTATTCGAGGTGGAGGCTATCGCTCAGCCCTATCCAGTAATCGCCCTGGATTTGCTGAATATAAAACGCCTTCCCTATTACGCACAGACTTAATACCACAATGCCGATAAAGCAGAGGTACACCCGCCATAATATGTCTTTTTTTATTTCCAAGTTGGTATGGGTAACCGCCTTTCATATGTCATCAGGCGATAGATCCCTTTTTATTTTTTCTTTACAATAATTTTTACCGGCGGCGCTTTCAGTTCTTTTAAACCTAAAGGCTCCACCGCTTTAGCCAGTTCGCTTTGTTTGCCCCGCATCATCAGTTCTCCTTTCACGGTTTTGTATTCGTATTGCAATTCCTTCAGTTCTTTAGCGCTCCGGTTAATGTCCTTGATCGTTTTTTCCGCGTAATGCCCGTTGTATATATAGATGGACGCCAGCAACGCCAGGAAGAGAAAGAAATAAAGGTTCTTTGCCAGCCATTGGTAGCTGAACCGTTTCTTTATACTTCCCACCATAAGGGAATCCTCATCGTATTTTATTTTTTCAGTTTCAGACATAACATACTGCGATCTATATTTTTGTTTTATTGCTTCACTTTTTCTCCGCCACCCTCAGTTTGGCACTGCGACTTCTGGGGTTGGCTTCTATTTCAGTTGGCCGGGCGGTAATGGGTTTTTTGGTGATTATTTTAAACGGGCTTTCCGGTTGGGTGCCATATACCGCATCCGCAACTGTTTCCCCGAAGCTCCCGGTTTTAAAGAAATGCTTCACGATCCTGTCTTCTATGCTATGAAAGGTAATAATGGCGATCCGTCCGCCTTTTTTGAGCAAGGGCGGGACTTGTTCGAGCATTTCGCGCAAAGCCCCCATTTCATCGTTCACGGTAATGCGCAGGGCCTGGAAAACCTGGGCGAAGTATTTATTGGGATTACCCTTTACGATCCCGGAAACCGCCTGTTTGAATTGGCTGACCGTTTTAAAGGAAGCCAGGTTCCGTTGTTCTACGATCAGCTTAGCGAGCGATCTGGCGTTTGTTACTTCCCCGTATTGCTCAAACAGGGTATGCAATTGCTGTTGGCCATAGTTGTTGAGAATATCAGCAGCGGTAAGTTGTTGACGTTGATCCATTCGCATATCCAGATATGCATCGCCAAAACGGGTGGAAAATCCCCGGGCTGCCTGGTCAAACTGGTGACTTGAAACACCCAGGTCGGCTACAATACCGTCCGCCTGGTCTATTTTATACAGCTTGAAGAACCGTTTCAGGTGGCGGAAGTTGTGCGGCACAAAAATGATCCGGGGATCATCCGGCACGTTCAGCCTGGCCTCCTGGTCCTGGTCGAAAACGATCAGTTTGCCGGCAGCGCCCAGTTCTCCGAGGAGAAGCCGGCTGTGCCCGCCTCCACCGAATGTGCAATCGGCATAGATGCCACCGGGTTTAACCTGTAAAGCTTTTATCAACTCGTTGGCCAATACCGGTATATGATATGGATGATCCATAACGGTTAAATTAAAAGTGAAAAGTCCGTATAGAGAAATGATTTCCCTGTTGACTTTTCACCTTCTCTTAGTGTTTAAAATTATTGCCCGCTTTTTTCCGTCATTACTTCCTGCGCCAGTTGACTGAATGCTTCGGGTGAAAAAGTGTCAAAGAACTGCTGATACTTACTTTTATCCCAAATCTCAATTTTATCGAATGCGGAAACCAACACAATCTCTTTTTCCAATCCCGCATATTCCAACAGGTTTTTTGGCAACAACAATCTTCCTGCACTATCCAGTTCAACCGTTATCCCGTTCAAAAAGTAACGACGGAATTCTCGTACTTTCGGGTCAAAATCACTCTTTCGGCCTATGTCCTCAAAAATCGGTTCCCAGTTTTTCATGGGGTACAGGGTAAGACAACGCTCGAACCCCCTGTTAATAAAGAAGCTACCGGTTTCCCCTTCCGGGATTTGCCTTTTAAATCCTGTTGGAAGGAGAAACCGACCTTTTGCGTCCAGAGTAGCTTCATATTCCCCTAAAAACCGTATCATTTATAATGAGTTATACTCGTTTCCCATTTATTCCCACAAAATAACACATTTTCCCACCTTTAACGCAGAATTTGAATCAAATATTTTATCCACAGTATAATTTTTTTGAAAATCATTGTAAAAGAGAGTGTTATGGGCGTTATTGGGAATAATTTTGAAGACGGGAACCTGCATCTAATGTGAATAGGTGTGAATAACTGTGGATAACCGGCGGTAATAGCCTTTAATTTGCATTTTATAGATCAATTTGTTTTATGGATCCCAGGCAGTTGAAAATACAAGACTTTACTTATGACCTCCCGGAGGAAAGGATAGCGGTTTACCCGTTGGCCAACAGGGATGCTTCTAAATTGTTGATCTACAGGCAGGGGCAGATCAGGCAGGATATTTACCGTAACATCGCTCGTCATTTGCCCGAAGGCGCTCTCCTCGTGTTTAATGATACCCGGGTAATAGCCGCCCGGCTGCTTTTTCAAAAATCAACCGGCGGCACTATTGAAGTGTTTTGTCTTGCACCTCATCCGCGGTATCCCGACATAGCTACTGCTATGCTGCAAAAAAAGAAGGTTTGGTGGGTTTGTTTGATTGGCGGAGCATCAAAATGGAAGCATGGAACCGTATTAGAGAAGAAAATGGAATTGGGAACGGAGACGGTTTTGCTGAAGGCGTCCGTAATAGAACGGTTGGCCGATAGCTTTACCATAGAACTGGAATGGGAACCTCAGGAACTCTCTTTCGCCGAATTGCTTCATTGTGCAGGGGTGATACCACTTCCTCCTTATATTAAAAGGGCGGCTGAAACAAGCGATGCTGAAAGGTACCAGACTATTTATGCCCGGCATGAGGGGTCGGTAGCGGCACCCACCGCAGGTTTACATTTCACGGATCCGGTTTTCCGGTCGCTGAGGGAGGCGCAGATAGAACAGGCTTTTGTTACCCTCCATGTGGGCGCCGGCACTTTTAAACCGGTGAAGGCGGAACAGATGCAGGATCATATTATGCATGAGGAATATATGGATGTCCGTTACGACACCATTGAAAGGCTGGCCGAAAAGCCGGGAAAGATCTTTTGTGTAGGCACCACTTCATTGCGTACCGTGGAAAGCCTGTTTTGGATGGGGGTGAAAATATTAAGAGATCCCGGTCTGAATATAGATGACCTCGTGGTGCGTCAATGGGAATGGTATGAAACGCCGGAGATGAGCGATATTGCGCCTGACACAGCTTTAGCCGCGTTATTGAAATGGATGAAACAAAAAGGGATGAGCCGGCTGATTTGCCCCACCCGGATATTAATTGCCCCGGGTTACCGGTTCGGGATGACTTCCGGCCTGATCACCAATTTTCATCAGCCCCGGTCCACCTTGTTGTTGCTGGTGGCCGCGTTGATCGGAAGGGATTGGAAGCAGGTGTATGATTACGCGCTTGAACACGATTTCAGGTTCCTGAGCTATGGCGACGGTTGTTTACTATATATTTCACAGGATAGAGGTGAATGAACAGCCGGAGATATGTGTAAGGCCCGGGTCCGGTGGGGGAATATTTTTTAGCGCTTATTCGTATCTCAAAAAGTGCTTATTCCAAATAATAAGGTGTTCGTGTATGCCCCCGGACTCTTTATCTCTTTTGATGCTTACCGGAACAGTGGAAATTCCAAAGTAAATGTGGTGCCTCTGCCCGGAGCGCTTTCCACTTTTATTTTTCCTTTTTGAGCTTCCACCATAGCTTTTACGTAACTCAATCCCAGTCCAAACCCTTTTACGTTGTGTACGTTGCCTGTATGAGCGCGGTAAAATTTCTCAAAGATCCGGTTTACGGTTTCTTTATTCATCCCTATACCGTTGTCTTCGATCTTAATGCGGAGTGTATTGCCGGTGTTTTGAGTGCAGATGGTGATCAGCAACCCGGTATCTTTCGAGTATTTAACGGCATTGTCAATGAGATTGCTGAGCAGGTTGGTGAAATGCACTTCATCGGCTTCGATCAAATCGTCGGTGGCATCAAGATGCAATTCCGCCCTGCCATTCCTGTCTTCCATCTGCAATTTGAAATTATCCGTTACACCGGTAATCACCTCATGTACCCGTTGTGGTTTCATGTTCAGTTGCAACTCCTGTTTGTCCAGGAGGGCAGCTTGTAAAATAGCCTCCACCTGCTTGTTCATCCGTTTATTTTCCTCTTTGATCACACTGCTGAAATAATCCGCTTTTTCCCTGCTTTGCCATACCTTTTCATTTTTTAAAGCGTCCACTGCCAGGGAAATGGTGGCCAACGGGGTTTTAAACTCGTGGGTCATATTGTTAATGAAATCGCTTTTGATCTCGCTCAGCTTTTTTTGACGGAGCATGGTATGGACGGTAATAAAGAAGGCGGTGAAGATGATGAGGGTAAACAAAACGGAGCCACCGATCATCCAGCTCATGGATTCCAGTAAAAAATTTTTGACGTCCGGAACGATCACCCACAGCTCCTCGTCCGCGATCAATCCTTCAGCGATACTCCCCGAGGGCGGGGATAGCGGAAACCAGAAAGTACGGCTGCGGCTGGTATCTGCCATCAACTTACTGAAGTTGAGGGTTTGCATTTCATAGCTGTTGGTAAGGCTGTTGCGATTGATAATGGCAAATTCAAAATTGGTTTTCCTTAAGCCCTGTTTTTTTAATGCCATGTTCAGTTTCTCATACACCTGGTTGGCTGAATACCGTTGGGCAACAGTGGGGGTGCGGAGCAGTTTCAGGAACTGGTCGGAGGGCCATTCCGGCGAAAGTTTGGGAAAACCTGCTGAGGGAAACCTGCTCGATTGCTCGGCAATTTCCTGACCTACTTCATTTACCGCCATCTGGATGCTTTGTTCCAACTGCTCGTTTTTGATGATGAAAGCATTCTTAATAGACATAATCTGACCCAGTATGATGCCTATTAATGAGATGGAGATAAGAATAATGATGAGTAGGTAAATTTTCTTCATCGGCCTGTAAAATTATTCAGATAAAAAGCTTTGTTCACCGGGTGTGTTTCTGTTTCCGGTATTTTAACATATTGATAGGGGCATTTGAAACCAAAAATGAGCAACAATGATACAAAATAAACGGATTATGAAGGCGTCTTCTCTGTTAAAACTTGTACTGATTAAAAAGCGCCTGCTTCAGTCTTTATTTTTCCGGATTTTTTGAAAGTAAGCCTTTTCTATGCTAACTTAGTCCTGATGGCAGACCTTTCTACAGGAACTTTATTGATCGCGGATCCTTTTCTCAAGGATCCCAATTTCATGCGTACGGTGGTTTTGTTGTGTGATCACCGCGATGAAGGCAGTTTTGGTTTTGTGCTCAACAGGCATGTCCGTCATACCCTGGAAGAAATTGTACCTGAACTGGAAGGGGTCGGTAATAAAATACCGGTTTTTTTCGGAGGACCGGTGCAGCCGGACACCCTTCACTTTCTGCATGTTTGTCCTGACCAGATACCCGGCAGCAGCAAAATTACCGATGGTATTTATTGGGGTGGGGATTTTGAGATCATTAAAGACCTGCTCTTGAAAAATAAGCTGAAGCCGCGCGATATCCGTTTCTATATCGGCTATTCCGGCTGGGGAAGTAACCAGCTCAATGATGAGATGAAGACCAACAGTTGGATCACCGCGATGGCAAAACGGGATATCATCTTTAAATACAGGTCGGATGACATCTGGAAGGAATCACTGCGGTTGCTGGGCGATGACTATAGTGTAATGGTCAACTACCCGATAGACCCCCGGTTGAATTAACCTTAATGAATAAGAAGCCGTGTTTATTCAGGAACATCTTTTCATGCCCACCTTGCTTTTATGACTGTAAATAAAAAAATCCCCCGGTTATTAACCGGAGGACTTGTTCCTGACACACATCACCAAAATAATTATGGTTTCTATTTAAGCGGAAGATTGATCCCCGCGAATAAGCCCCAGTTATCCAGGCTTTTGTTACCGCTGTAATTAAACGGCATAAAATTATATTTGCCTCCAACCGTTATTCCCGAAGTCCCGCCTTTGCTAAAAGGTACCGAGAAGCCTATTTCGGGAGAAGCTGCGAAGTAAAGCCCCGACTTGCTACCGCTTGAAAATTCACCCAGGTATTGATTATAAGTTACAAAATTTCCACCTACGCCCGCGCCCAGGTAAGGTTGTATCGCTGCAGCCGGAGCGAGATTGAATCGTCCTTTCAACATCACCGGTACGGTTTGTACGGAGTTACTGAGAACGCCGGAAACGGTACCGCTTTTGGTGTCATACAACTGCCTTGCATACTTTTGGTGATAGTCATTGAAACCCGCCTCTAATCCCAGTGACACCTTATCAGTGATGCCGTAAAGCAGGTTGGCATTCCATCCCCGGAATGAGGTATTGCTTACCATATCTGATTTAAAGCTTCCTGTGGGTATTCCAACGGAATAGTTCAGGTTCAATTTGAGTTGCTGTTGCTGTGCAAAAACAGGAAGCCCAAGGGTTATTAATACGAAACTGAAGAAAACGATCTTAAGAGATTTCATGGCTAAATGATTTTAATTTTTTACGGGAATGTGTTACCTGCTTTTACTGGTTGCTCCTTTTCAGATAAGGCGATTGGTCAAACAATGCGGTTACCTGGGAAGCAGCCGTAGAAGCATCAAATATCCCTTCACCCCGGATCAACCCGTTCCATACCCCTTCTATTTTATTATCTTTTCCCACATCCCTGAGGTTTACCATATCAATAGACAAAGCGCCTTCGCGGATCTGATAAACCCCATAGGAAACAAAGGGGAAGTAATAATCATAACCGCCATAACCCCAGTAATAAGGATCGTAAAAACTATTGTAATAGCCCCAATAAGAAGGGTAGCTGATAATCCCGGTTTGGTTGTTGAACACCGAACTTATATTGATTCCCAGATCGGGGTTCTGGTCTTTTTCTACCCGTTGAAAACCTCTTTGCTGCATATTGTCGTTCACAGCCTGTATAAAGGCAGCATCCGTTTCCGTTAGCGTGTGTTTTTCCAGGTTCCCATTTCTGATCACTGCAACAGAATCCGAAATACTGTAAGTGTGGAAAGAACCAAAATCCGCAGCGCTATCGTAATTGGTGATGTAAATCCGGCTTTCTTCATCCGACATATTTTTGAGTGGATCTTTGGAACAGCCGGCCAATATTATGAGGCAGCTCAAAACCGCCGGTAGCGACCAGTGTAAACGATTTATTTTTTTCATAATGGTTGATGTTTTGGAACTATAGACGCCTTGGATGAATGAATGTTTAACGTGAGGATATCACTATTAACAATGCTGTAACAGGAATAAAATGTTGGTTTGAGAGTTGAACGTTCTCAATCTTTTTTTCATATTTGGTGAAAAGTATTGAGTTTTTGCGTAATTTTCTTGCGTTTATCGGAACGGTAAAGAGAAGCCATCAGGTTCTGATAACACTAAAATCCGATTTGCTAAATAGAAAACCAGGTTTTTATGATGAGGATTCTCATTGCCGATGATCATGCGGTTGTGCGAAAAGGACTGAAACAACTTATATTAGAAGAATATCCCTCCGCTCATTTGGAAGGCGTTAGCGACACGGAAGAATTGATGCGCAAGCTAACAGAGTCGTCCTGGGATATTGTGATATGTGATTTAAACATGCCCGGTCGCAGCGGGCTTGATGCCCTGCATCAAATCAAGCAGGCCTATCCCTCGCTTCCCGTTTTGATTATCAGTATGTATCCCGAAGACCAGTATGCGTTGCGGGTATTGAAATCCGGCGCTTCGGGTTATCTGGGAAAAGACAGTGTACATGAAAACATTATCAGGGCGATCCATACGGTATTGTTAGGAAAAAAATTCATCACGCCATCCATTGCAGAAAAACTGGCGGATGCCCTCGGTTCAGGCAACCGCCAATTAACGCCGCACGAGAAACTTTCCGACAGGGAATTCGACGTATTTAAACTCCTGTCGTCCGGGAAGGCGGTATCGGAAATTGCGGAACAACTGTCTTTAAGTGTTACCACTGTCAGCACCTACCGGTCAAGGATACTTGAAAAAATGGATATGAAATCCAATGCCGATCTTACCCGCTATGCGTTGGATAATAAGTTGATCTGATCAGCGGGGAGGTATTGTTATTGGAGATCGTAAGCGAAACCGGTCGTTCAATGAAAATACGGGGTTCCTGCCGATGCGTTCTCCATATACAACGGAAGAAACGATTTTTAATGTCAATCAGTTCGTTACTTCCGGGGCTACCAAATACAGCCGGCATGTTGCTCCCGGTGGCGCAACGTTTTAAACTTCTGAGGTGTCTTTTAAAAAAACACGCAATTATGAAACCATTGATATTTATTTTGACACTGACTATAGTCTGTTTTTCCTGTAAAAAAGATAATATACCGGGTCAGACCGTTGAAATTTATTTGCTTGAGAATTACCAATTTATAACAGGCAAATGTCAAATAGATCCTGATGCTGTCACTTTGCAAGACACGGCAATTGTTAAAAATCAGGACATATTAGAATACGATAAAGCCAACTATCAATATTCGTTAAATGACAATTCCATGCAAAAAATAAAAACATTGGCAGACGGAACAGCATTTGCGGTAACTGTTGATAAACAAGTTGTGTATTATGCAATTTTAAAACCTTCCTATTCAAGCTCCTCTTGTACCGGTTCAATCACAATAGATTATGTTGGAGCAGGTAATAAAATTAGTATGAAACTTGGTTACGCCGGTGTGGATTTAGATATCAACGACCAAAGGAACAATCCTAAATTAATAGCAACTCTGCGGAATCAGGGAAAGTTGCGATAGCCGCCCGGCAGCCAACAGGCTTGGCAATATGCGGGAGAGATGAAGCTATGCGAAGTGTCTTCGCTTCGCATAGGCTTGTTATCGCCTCCCGGCGATTGTTGTATTGCCCTGCACTTTGTGGTTTGTTTTCGATTTGGTTCTCCCTCTAATCCCCTATATTTCCGTAACTTTGCGCACATTTTCCGGGAAGATATGGCAACACGATATAAGGAATTTACTGGCTTGGACCTGCCGGCTATTGAGCAGGAAGTATTATCGGAATGGACTGAAAACCAGTCTTTTGAAAAAAGTATCCTTCTCAGGAAGGATGCTCCCCCTTTTGTGTTTTATGAAGGACCGCCCAGCGCCAACGGCATGCCGGGTATTCACCATGTTATTTCCCGGACGCTTAAAGACCTCGTTTGCCGCTATAAAACCATGAAGGGCTTCCAGGTAAAACGGAAAGCCGGGTGGGATACCCACGGACTACCGGTTGAATTGGGTGTGGAAAAAATGCTGGGGATCACCAAAGAAGATATCGGCCAAAAAATATCGGTAGAAGAATACAATGCCACCTGTCGCAGGGAAGTATTAAAATATAAAGACAAATGGGATGAGCTCACCCTGAAAATGGGATACTGGGTAGATCTCAAAGATCCTTATATAACTTTTAACAACAGCTATATTGAGTCGTTATGGTGGGCGCTGAAGGAATTGTATAAAAAAGGGCTGCTCTATCAAAGTATCAGCATTCAGCCCTACTCCCCGGCCGCCGGGTCCGGTTTAAGCTCCCACGAGCTAAACCAGCCGGGCACCTATAAAACCGTGAAGGATACTTCCGCGGTGGTGATGTTCAAAGCCGTAAAGAACGAAAAAAGCCGGTTTTTATTCGATGCCGCGGGGAACGATGAAGTGTATTTCCTCGCTTGGACCACCACTCCCTGGACCTTGCCGTCGAACTTAGGGTTAACGGTGGGGGTAAATATTGATTATGTGCTGGTAAAAACTTTCAACCCTTATACGCATCTTCCTGTAAACCTGGTGTTGGCCGAGGCACTTCTTAAAACCTATTTTAAAGCAGAAGGGGAAAACGGCGACTTTGAGCGTTATTCTTCCGAAACCAAAATCCTGCCCTGGAAAATATTGACGGAGTTTAAGGGAAAGACGCTCGAGAATATGCAATACGAACAGCTTTTACCCTTTGAAGCCAACTCCCCGGAAGTGATTGAAGCCATCACTCCCGGTGCCCGGCCTTTCCGCGTGATCACCGGTGATTTTGTAACCACGGAAGACGGCACGGGCATTGTACATACGGCCCCGGCCTTTGGCGCCGATGACTTTAAGGTGGGACAGAAATATAATATAGGCATCCTCACCATGGTGGATAAAGAGGGGAAGTTTATTGACGGAATGGGCGAATTCAGCGGCCGATATGTAAAAAACTACAAAGACCAGAAGGATTACACAGATGTGAATGTGGATATCTGCGTAAAGCTGAAGAAGGAAAACCGGGCTTTTAAAATTGAAAAATACGAGCACAATTATCCTCATTGCTGGCGAACCGATAAACCGGTGTTGTATTATCCGCTGGATGCCTGGTTTATCAAAACCACCGCCATGAAAGACCGGATGATAGCGCTGAACAAAATCATTAACTGGAAGCCCCGGTCCACCGGCGAAGGACGTTTTGGCAACTGGCTGGAAAACATGGTGGACTGGAACCTGAGCAGAAGCCGTTACTGGGGCACACCCCTCCCGGTCTGGAGAACAGAGGACGGAACGGAGGAGAAATGCATCGGTTCTATCGGCGAACTGAACGGAGAAATTAAAAAAGCGAATGAGAAGTTAGGCGGCAATATCAATGAGCATTATCTGCACAACGGGATCCTCGATCTGCACAAGCCTTATGTGGACGAGGTGATCCTGGTAAGCGATTCTGGAAAACCCATGAAAAGGGTGCCCGACCTGGTGGATGTGTGGTTCGACAGTGGCGCCATGCCCTATGCCCAGTGGCATTTTCCTTTTGAAAACAAGGATGTATTTGCACAGCATTACCCGGCCGATTTTATAGCCGAAGGCGTGGACCAAACCAGGGGCTGGTTTTATACCCTGCACGCGCTCGGCAGCCTGTTGAAAGAATCTGTGCAGGAAGAACTCAGGAATGCAGGCTTTGAGGTAAACGATGAAAAATATCCCGGGCTTGCCTACAGAACCTGTGTTTCCAACGGTTTGGTGCTCGATAAAAACAGTAACAAAATGAGCAAGCGCCTGGGGAATGTAGTGGATCCGTTTTCCACCATACAGCAATTTGGAGCCGACGCCACCCGGTGGTACCTCATTACCAACGCCTCTCCCTGGGACAGCCTGAAATTTGATCTGCAGGGCATCAAAGAAGTACAGCGCAAATTCTTTGGCACCTTATACAATACGTATCAGTTTTTTGTTTTATATGCTAATGTGGACGGGTTTGCTTTCAGGGAAAATTATATTTCTCCCGGGCAACGGCCGGAAATAGACCGTTGGATCCTCTCTTCCCTGAACAGCCTGAAGAAGAAGGTAAATACTTATATGGACGATTATGAGCCCACCCATGCCGGCAGGGCTATAGAAGATTTTGTAGATGAACATCTGAGCAACTGGTATGTGCGGCTTTGCCGCCGTCGTTTCTGGAAGGGAGAATATGAGCACGATAAGATATGCGCTTACCAGACATTATATGAATGCCTGGAAACGGTATTGCAACTGATGGCGCCGATCTCGCCTTTCTTTTGCGACGCTCTTTTCAGTAACCTGAACCGGGTGTCTCAAAGAAGTAACGCCCTTTCCATCCATCATACTTCATATCCGCAGCCGGAAATAACCGCTATAGATGAAGGACTGGAAGAAAGAATGCAAATGGCGCAGGATATTTCCTCCCTGATCCTGTCGCTGCGTAAAAAAGTGAATATCAGGGTTCGTCAGCCCCTGCAAAAAGCCCTTATCCCGGTGTTGGGCAAAACAATGAGGGAACAGATCGGTAAGGTGGAGGATTTGATCAAAAACGAGGTAAATATTAAAGAAATAGAATACATCACTGAGGCGGACGGTTTCATCAGCAAAAAAATAAAGCCCAATTATGTGGCTTTGGGCAAAAAGCTGGGCGCCAGAATGAAGCCGGTAAGTGCAGCCATCGCCGCGTTTACGCAATCTGATATTGCAAAGATCGAAACCGATGGCGTGTATTTCCTCCATATTGACGGGGAGGAACTGCCTATCCAATTATCGGAAGTGGAGATACAAAGCGAGGACGTGCCGGGTTGGATAGTGGCTAATAAAGGTCCCCTGACGGTGGCGCTCGATATTACGGTAACACCCGGGTTGGAGAGGGAAGGGATTGCCCGGGAAATTGTAAACCGGATACAAAAGATCCGAAAGGATAACGGTTATGAACTCACCGACCGGATTTTGGTAAAACTATCTGAAAATCCCGCTCTTAAACCGTCTATCACTGAATTTAATACTTATATTTGCGCGGAAATTTTGGCAGACAAAATAGAATGGTTACCAGATATTAAGGAAGGCATTAATATTGATGTAAACGATGTATCTTTAAAAATTTTAGTGACAAAAAAAGCATAAATGCATGGCAACCAACAAAAAAACAACAAAAAAGGCTCCGGTATCCAAATCAAAGCCTGCTAAAACCGCCTCTTCAAAAGCGGCAAAAGTTGCACCTAAGAAGGCTGCCAAACCGGCCAAGCCTGCCAAATCTATAGCACAAAAGCCGGCTGCCAAAAAAGCGGCAAAAAAAGCAGAAGTCCGGAAAGCAGCGCCTGCAAAAACGCCCGTGAAGTCGGCAGAGGCTGCAAAAAAACAGGTTAAAACATCCACTCATAATACAGCTCAAAAGCCGGTGAAAAAAACGGCTCATGAAACCTTGTCCAAACATGCGGCTCCGAAACCGGAGCCTGTTAAAAAGGCAGAAAAACCGAAAGAAATAAAACCGGTTGTCCTTCCGAAATTAAGTACAAGTAAAGCCCGGAAGTATGAGCCCGAATTTACCCAATCCATACTGGATCAGCCTGAAGCACGGTCCGGCACTCCTACCATGAAGTACAGTGATACAGAATTGCAGGAGTTTAAAGAATTGATTCTTAGGAAGTTAGAAGCAGCGAAGAAGGAATTGAATTACCTGCAGGGACTTATTACCCGTAAAGATGATATGGGGGGTGATGAAAGTGAAAACCGGTACATGACCATGGAAGACGGTAGTATCAGTATGGAGAGGGAACAATTGAGCCAGATGGCAAGCCGCCAGATCCAATACATTGACCACCTCGAAAAAGCCCTGGTAAGGATAGAGAACAAAACTTACGGAATTTGCAGGGTTACGGGTAAGTTGATAGACAAAGCGAGATTACGGGCGGTACCTCATGCCACTTTAAGTATCGAGGCTAAAATGGGATTTGCCAGAAATCCGAATATTCAATAGCAGGCTCCGGTTTGTTATCTTTTCCCGGCAGGTCGGGTACGGGCGATGAACCGCAAAAAGGGCGCTTTACAGTCATGTCATCCCTGGCCGAAGAATGATATGATACGAATATATTATATTATCATATTATGAAAGCGATTTCGGGATATCGGACAGGTGATTGAAAAACGGGAGGCAAC
This sequence comes from Chitinophagaceae bacterium, assembly GCA_023957125.1. Lineage (GTDB taxonomy): Bacteria > Bacteroidota > Bacteroidia > Chitinophagales > Chitinophagaceae > Agriterribacter. The sequence continues at coordinate 80,723 of JAMLHL010000001.1, read as the reverse complement.
GTTTTCATCGTTTTGATGGTCACTTGTTTTGACGCTAATATTGTAATTATACCGGATGAATACACGAAGGCCTCAAATCGTTGTTTTATTATTTCTTCTCCCCATTTTGTCGTATTCACAAAATACTATAGAGCCCTATATAGGTTATAGTATTGATATTAATAACAAGAAGCCTTTGCTTCAGCTAACGCCGGGATTGCAGTACCCTGTAATAAATAAAAAAGTATATCAGATGGTGATCGGGGTGCGGGGCGGGCTGCCGCTATACAAAAATGCGGGTACGGAAGTTGCCTATTCCGCCGATCCCTCATTGCCCTTAACGGTAACCACTGGATATAAAACTCAGTTCTATTCCATTGCAGCAACGCTTGGCAATAGATTCAGGGTATCCTGGCGGGGTGATAAAAATATATTCTCATTGTTTTTAACTGTTGGACTGATAAGCCATAAGATCAACGTATGGCATGAAAGCTATGATATGGAAAAATATACCATTCTTAATCCGCACAAGAATTTGAATATGAACGGCGTTTTTTTAAGTGGCGGCATTCATTATAAGCGTAAAGTCGGCGGCGGTTATTGTTTTTCCCAGATAGATATTTCTTCGCCCCCGATAGTGAAAGGACATATGAATTACGTTCATGAAAGCCCTGTGCCCCTTGCAATAAATGCAGGATATATAATAGCCTTTAAAAAAAGTAAAAAATGAGAAAGACGGTATTTACGAAATGGATCGTACTCGTAACAGCCGGAATACTGCTTTTATCCTGCAAAAAAAATCATACCATATTTTTTGAGGATGATGACGCTCCCGATTTATCTGTATTTACCGACAGAGGGAACAATATAATGACCTGTTATATTGATGAAGAGGTTTTTCGCACGCAGGACAGGATAACAGGAGGGTTATTCGGACACGATTATTATGAGTTATATCTTCATAAAGACAATTCTGCGCCGGATAGCGATACGCTGATCATAACCTGGAATTCAAACCTGCAATCAACTTTCAACACCGTTAGTTTAATCTTGTCTGTAAAAAAGGACTTTTCCTACAATGACTTTAATTCTTTGGAGGGAAAGAGAATGGTTTTAGACGGGGTTAATGGTTATTTTATGATCAACGGCAACTATGCAGAAAAAGGAACGGGTAACATTTATTTCCATAAAGCATTAATGATCTATAACGATAGTACAGACAGAAGCAGGCTTTCCGGTATATTTGAGGCTACACTGCCATCGCATAAAATTACAAGGGGAAGGTTTGATCATACACTTTCGATAAACGGTATAGCCGGCTTCCTGCAATAAAATAAATCCCGTCTTAAATTCAATTTTTATTATCCCCCGGCATTTTAATAATTTCGCTGCCGGTTTGGCATATAACTGCGGAAATTCCATTTAATTATTTTGAACGATGAAAGCAAGAGTTTTGAAAATACATCCCAAGGATAATGTATTGGTGGCCCTCACTAATTTGAAGAAAGGCGAAGTAATTGAGTATGGTGGAAGCAGTTATACCCTGAAGGATGATGTTGATGCCAAGCATAAGTTTTTTATCAATGATATGAAAAGCGGGGATCCTATCTTTATGTATGGGGTGTTGGTGGGTAAAACCCAGTTTGATGTGCTGCGCGGCGGACGGATGACTACTGAAAATACCAAACATGCTACCGGTGAATATGACTACCGCGGTGTGAAATACGAATGGCATGCGCCGGATGTATCAAAGTTCAGCGGCAGAACTTTTAACGGCTATCATCGCAGCGACGGCCGGGTGGGCACGGCCAATTACTGGCTGTTCGTTCCTATGGTTTTTTGCGAGAACCGCAATATGGATGTGATCCGTGAGGCCCTGCACAATGAACTGGGTTACGGGGTAACAGATAAGTATAAAGCCTACACGCGACAATTGGTGAAGGCATATAAAGAAGGCAGCGACCTGGAAAGTTTCCGGATCGGGGATATAAAGCCGGATCCGGTCCAACAGAGGGTCTTTAAAAACGTGGACGGGATCAAATTCCTCAATCACCAGGGCGGTTGCGGCGGTACGCGCCAGGATGCCGAAACCCTCGGCAGGGTGTTAGCGGCTTATGCCGATAACCCCAATGTAGGCGGCGTTACGGTGTTAAGCCTGGGTTGCCAGAACCTGCAGGTGCGGGATTTCCTGAAATATATGAAAGAACGCAATCCCGGTTTTGATAAACCCATGCATGTATTTGAACAGCAGCGTACTCAAAGTGAAGAGCAATTGGTGTCTGACGCGATCCGGACAACCTTTGAAGGACTGATCGAACTGAATAAACTGGAAAGGAAACCGGCGCCGCTTACGGAACTGTGTATTGGTGTAAAATGCGGCGGGAGCGATGGCTTCAGCGGCATATCCGCCAACCCGGCTGTGGGCTATTGCTCCGACCTGGTGGTGGCTTTGGGTGGAAAAATATTGTTGGCCGAGTTTCCCGAACTCTGTGGCGCGGAACAGGAGTTAGTGGATCGGGCGGTAGATGAAGCGACTGCCCGGAAGTTTATGCGGCTGATGAGAGATTATAGCGAAATGGCGGAAAAGGTGGGTTCCGGATTTCACATGAACCCCTCTCCCGGGAATATCAGGGACGGGCTGATCACCGATGCTATCAAATCTGCGGGCGCTGCTAAAAAAGGCGGCACTTCCCCGGTGGCAGATGTGCTGGATTATACGGAAAGGGTAAGCAAACCCGGTTTGAGCCTGGTATGTACGCCGGGCAATGATGTGGAAGCCACTACCGGAAAAACGGCTTCGGGCGCAACTTTAATCTTATTCACCACCGGGCTGGGTACGCCCACCGGCAACCCGGTATGCCCTACTATAAAAGTGGCCACCAACTCCTCTCTTGCCAAACGGATGTCGGATATAATAGATATTGATACCGGCGCCATTATTGAAGGAGAAAAAACCATTGAAGAGATGGGAGAGGAGATACTGGAATATTGTATCAGAACTGCCAGCGGGGAAGAAATTCCCAAAGCCGTGCAACTGAACCAGGACGATTTCATCCCGTGGAAAAGAGGGGTGTCGTTGTAGGGTAATTTGATGATTTGAGAATTTGAAAATGCAATGGCATGCGGTCGGTACCCGACGGAGGAGGGTCAGACCGCAGTAGTGTCCTTACTCGGCTTCCCCAAGCGTTCTGTTAATGCTTAGATATAGGAGGCTCCGCAGTAGTGTCTTTACCTCCGATAAACGGGTAAAAAGGAGCCCATCCGGTTTGATCGCTAACGCGTGCCGTTCGGCTTGTGGGCAGCGCCGGTTGCTACGCTTCTTTAGTGTTTAATTTCTGTATCAGTTTATAGCTTCTATAGATCAAATGAGCGGTCAATATCGCCAATGCAATCTGAAAACCTATTCCGCGACTGCCTTCGAAATTCTTAAAATAAAATACCCCCAAAATAAAGGCCAACCCGATCAACTTCACTACTTCAACCTTTTCCGGGGCAATTTTGCTCAGGTACCTTTTGTTCAAAAATCTGTTAATGAAGAAAAGCGTAACGATAGATCCGGCGATTATTATCCATTCGGAGATGTACATGCTTATATATGATATGTACAAAGATAACTAATTTCCGGTTGAAATTGGTTCATTGCAATTTGCTTTTTAAATATTCTCTATTTTTACATCCGTTTAAGAAACAGTAAGGATCGCCCAATCTCAAATCTTAAATCTCAAATTTCAAATTTTATCATGTTCAGATTAGACAAAAAAACAGCTGTTATTACCGGTGGCGGCAGCGGCATAGGAAAGGCTATTTCAGAAGTATTTGCAAGCCAGGGAGCGCAGGTTTATATATTGGATTTGGATGAAAAAGGCGGTACGGCAACAGCCAATGAAATCGTTTCGGCTAATGGCAAAGCGGTCTTTCTGAAATGTAATGTTGCAGCGCAAAAAGAGGTGAAAGCCATCGTGGCGGAGATTGCTCAAAAGCAGGGAGCAATTGATATCCTGGTAAATAATGCCGGGATAGCCCATATCGGCCGGGCAGACACCACTTCGGAGGAGGATTTTGACCGGATAGTGTCGGTAAACATTAAAGGTGTATATAATTGTCTGCACTCGGTTATTCCCTATATGAAAGGAAAAGGAGGCGTTATTCTGAACATGGCTTCGGTAGCGGCTTTGGTGGGTATCCCAGATCGGTTTGTATATTCCACCGCCAAAGGCGCCGTGGCGGCAATGACTTTGTCCGTAGCCAAGGATTATTTGAAAGAAAATATCCGCTGCAACAGCATATCGCCGGCAAGGGTGCATACTCCCTTCGTGGATGGCTACCTGTCTAAAACCTATCCGGGACAGGAAGCGGAGATGTATGAAAAGCTGTCTAAAACACAACCGATCGGCCGTATGGCCAAGCCGGTGGAAATAGCCCACCTGGCTTTGTATCTGTGCTCCGATGAAGCTTCTTTTATCACCGGCTGTGATTACCCGATTGACGGCGGCTTTGTAAAACTCAATACCTGATCTCCGTAAAAGTTTGAGATATAGCAATTTGAGTGAAGGCATGACGTTAATCAGGATACCATGCAAACAAACAATAACTATTTCCGGATGAAACCGTATTGGTCTGCATGTATATTGTTGTTGCATGTGTTGATAATGTCTTGTACCAAAACAGATAACGGAGAAATATCGGAAGCGAAACTGATCCTCCGGTATAAATTCGATTCCACGCAACAAAGGCTTAACAGCAAGGGCGAACCTTCTTCCCTTGCGGCGGAGAACGCAGCGCAAAGTCCGGTCATCAATAGTATGGCTGTTCATTATATCGAATTGTGCCCCGACGCTTCCACACCTTTGGGGAAGGGAAGCGTCATCTATAGGGGAGCCGAAACGGATATCGGGGGAGCAAGGGCAATAGATTATGCACAGGCTGCTTTTTTCGGTAATTATGAAGTGTTTTTTGCCATTCCATTAAAAGATATACCTGCAGGAGAATATGAATGGCTTCGCCTCGAGCCTGTTGGCATGAATTGTTCCGTGCTTTGCCATGTAGATACCACCGTTACCATCACCACGGATACCAGTTCCAATACCATAGAAATTGATCAGTACCTCCCGGGGAGGATCATGGGCTTTACCGGCTATAATACCTACATCCGGGATCTTCAGTTTCAAACCGGGTTGCTAACAATAGAGGGCAACCGAAGACAGGGTTTCTGGGGATTTGAAACTACAATAAGCGGAGAGGGATTCAGTGAAGTCCATACGGACTCTGCACGATCCCCCGACGGCAGAACCACCGTAGTGAATCCGCTTTATGCCACTTCCCCTGTGCCCGTAGGCTCCGGAGTGATAACGGCGGCTTTTGTGCCCGGGAAATTGGTGATCACGGGGAAGGAAACGGAGAATATAATAGTGGAAGTGTCCTTGTCAACCAACCGGAGTTTTGAGTGGACGGAGATTGTCGGTAACGGTAAATGGGATCCGCTGAAGGGGGAACCGGTAGCAGACATGGGTATCAGGGGAATGATACCGGTTATTAAATAAGCTCTCCGCTCCTGCAGGGGACTAATTTTGCATGCCAAGGCGCGGAGCCGCAAAGGTTGAGAGGAAAAAAATCTCTGTCGGTTTCTTTGCGCCGCTGCGTGAGATATTTGCACGCAAAGGCGCGAAGCCGCAAAGATTGGGAGGGAAAAGTTTCTGTCTGTTCTTTGTATCGCTGCGTCTCTGCGTGAGATAATTGCACGCAAAGGCGCGAAGCCGCAAGGATTGGGAGGGAAAAAGTTTCTGTCTGTTCTTTGCGTCGCTGCGTTTCTGCGTGAGAAATTTGCACGTAAAAGTTGCTAAGACACAAGGTAAATTGCAGAAACACACCAGTTGAATCTGCGCGGATCCCCGCGATCTGCGGGACATACACATACCTTCTACCCCTGTTTGAAACTAATGATTCAGTAGCCGGTAGGTTCGTCCCGGAATAAATCTGCAGCTATCCCATCGGCAAATAATTTCCCCCGGTTAGTGAGCCTCAGTCTTTGATGGGTAAATACCATTTTTTCGGGTACATATTGCTGCGCCCGGACTGATATTTCTTCCACGGCTGCGTTTCCGAATTGTTTTTGTATATATTCCATATCTATGCCTTCCATAGTACGTAACCCGGTCATAAGGTATTCATTCAATCTTTGTACCGGCGTAAGCTTTTCCTGTTCGGCAGGTAGGAGATTTTGTTCTATGGATCGGATATACATTGCATTGTTGGCAACGTTCCAGCTCCGGATATCCCTGCCGTTAAAAGAATGCGCGGCCGGGCCGAAGCCATAGTACGGCTTCCCCTGCCAGTAAGAAGAATTGTGCCGGCTCTTTCTCCCGGGAAGCGCAAAATTGGAAATTTCGTAATGCTCGTAGCCGGCTTCCGTCAACCATTGCATGAGTTGCATAAACTGCCTTGCCTGTTGTTCAGCGTCCATATCAGGCAGTTTATGTTTTGAGATCATGTTGTGCAACGTCGTTTTAGGCTCCACGGTCAATGCATAACAACTGAGATGAGAAATATTAAAGTTGATCGCTTTTTGCACGTTCTGCTGCCATTTTTCATCGCTCAGTCCGGGTAAGCCGAAGATGAGATCAATGGTCAGGTTGTTAAAGCCGGCATCCTGTGCCAACGCAATACTATCAATAGCCTGCCTGGCATTGTGCGCCCGGTTCATCCATTTCAGGTCTTCTTCAAAAAAAGACTGAACGCCCATGCTCAGCCGGTTGATGCCGGTATTTTTCCACTCGGCAAGCCGCACGGCGGAAACATCGTCGGGGTTGGCTTCCAGCGTTATTTCGGCATCCGCCCGGATGGTAAATTTTTGATGCAGCGCTTCCATAATGAACTTCAGTTCTTCCGCAGTAAGCAGGCTGGGCGTTCCTCCTCCAAAATAAACGGTTTCAATAGTCTCACCTTCGTCATATACATGGGTCAGGGCTATTTCTTTCAATAAAGCCCTGATCAAATCGTTCTTAAGCCGGAGGGAAGTAGAGAAGTGAAAATTACAATACAGGCAAGCTTGTCTGCAAAAAGGAATATGGATATAGATACCTCCCAATGCCAAATGATTTTTGAATTCAGATTTATGCTTTTAGTTTTGCCGGTAATGAACCGGCTGCGCTGTCTATCCTGGCTTGTACTCCTTGGAATGCTGTCTTTAACTGCGGGCGCCCAGGATACATACCGGCTTCACTATATTTTTACCGGCAAAGATACCTCCTTCCATCCGGAAACGGCAGAGTGGCCTACCTCGTTTGCTGATCAGGCATCTTGCCGGAAATATATTGATCAAACTATCCTGTCGCTCCGCAATCAGGGATATATCACGGCTTCTGCCGACAGTGTCCGGTACGATTCAACCTATGCGAGGGTATGGATATATAAAGGAGAGCGGTACCGCTGGACGGCTTTGAATACCGACAGCGCAGACAAAAGGTTGCTTTCGGGCATTGGCTGGACCGACCGGTCATTTACGGGGAAGCCCCTCAGTTTTGGTCAGATCAATTCCTGGCAGGAACGGATGCTGGGTTATTACGAAAATACCGGCTATCCGTTTGCTCAGATAGCACTCGACAGCCTGAGCGTGGAAGATGGCAATGTATCTGCAAAACTCAGTACCAAACAAGGTCCTTTATATGTCATAGACAGTATCAGAAATTACGGCAACCTGAAAATATCAAACTTCTTTCTTCAAAAATACCTGGGAATAGAAAACGGTTCTGTTTACCGAAAAGACAGGCTGCAGTTGGTGAGCCGCCGTTTACTGGAACTGCCGTATGTAAGGGAAATCCATCCCTGGGATATGACCCTGACCGGTACCGGCTCGGTGCTGAATCTGTATGTGGATGCCAAAAAAAGCAGCCAGATAGATGTACTCGTGGGTTTTTTACCGGCGGCGGAAGGTACCGGCAGAACCAAACTGCAATTGACCGGAGAAGCCAATATAAATCTTAAAAATGCGTTGGGCAGCGGGGAAACCATCGGGGTAAACTGGCAGCAGATACAGATAAAATCGCCCCGGCTGCACCTGAAGTATGAGCATCCTTTTGCATTTAAAACGCCGCTGGGGCTCGATTTTAATTTCGATCTGTTGAAAAAAGATTCCTCGTTTCTCAATCTGAATACTCAATTAGGTATTCAATACCTCACCACGGGCCGGCAGACCGGTAAAATTTTCTTCCAGCATTTTTTTACCAATGTGCTCCCGGAAGGGATAGATACCGCACAAATAAAGATCACAAAGAAATTGCCATCTTTTATTGATGTCAATACCAGTAATGCCGGCGTAAGTTACCAATATAACAATACCGACTACCGGTTTAATCCCCGCAGGGGAAATGAGTTTGATATAACCGCTTCGGCAGGATTGCGGAAAATTAAACCCAGTGCCGCTATTATCGCTATCAAAAAAGATGCGTCGGGTAATGATTTCGATTATGCATCGTTATATGATACGCTGGATTTGCGTACCTATCTGTTAAAGCTGAACCTTTCGGGTGCGCATTATCTGAAAACGGGCAAGCAATCGGTGTTGAAGATCGCGGTAAATGGCGGCTGGATATATACGAAAAACATTTTCAGAAATGAGATGTTCCAGATAGGCGGATATAAATTGTTGCGGGGCTTTGATGAGGAAAGTATCTATGCCGGCACGTATGGGGTTGCCACTGCCGAATACAGGATATTTTTGGGATTAAATTCGTATTTTTTTGGATTTACCGACGCCGGCTGGGCCCAAAACAAGGCTTTCGGGGAGTTAAGCAATAAAGACCACACTTATGTCGGGGCAGGATTGGGGATGGCTTTTGAAACCAAAGCGGGGATATTTAATCTCAGTTATGCTGTGGGAAAACGGGATGACCTGCCATTTAATCTCAGGCAATCTAAGATCCATTTTGGACTGGTAAGCCTGTTTTAAATAATAATAAGTTTGAAACCATAAAGGTGATTCAGATAATTTTGTAGCAGAAAATTTTTAATCATTGAGAAGGATCATTTTAACAGCGATAATATTGCAAGCGGTTTTTACCACCGCTTTGCAGGCTCAGGACGATTCTTCCGCTATAAAGCCGGGTACCGGTATTGTGGCTCCGGCGCCTCTGCAGGATACATCGCTGGCGCCTAAGGCGACGATAAAGAAAGCGGCCCCGGTTGCACGGGAAAGAGTTCAGCCCGTGGTGATACCCCCGGACACCTTGCCGGAAACCGGCGCCAGGCCGATACACGATAACATTGTTCCTGACCGTAATACCATTGATTCACTTATAGCGCACCATCCGTACTATAGTTTTAGTGGGGATGTTATTTTTATGCCTTCGAAATGGTATGTGCCCGACAGCAAGGATGAGTTGTTTTATGTTTTTTGCGGAGTTTTATTTTTTCTTGGTATTTTAAGACTTGGTTTCCCGAAATACTTCCATGACATTTTTCATGTTTTTCTACGGCCTGCCGTCCGGCAAAAGCAGATCAGGGATCAGCTTCAGCAGGCGGGCATGACAGGATTGCTTTTCAACGTGTTTTTTGTTTTCAGCGCGGCATTGTTTGGCTATCTGATGATACAATACACCACCACGGTTGGTATTCCGCCCTGGTTGTTGATTGCCCTGTGTTTTACGGGAATTATAATCGTCTATCTCGGTAAATACACTGTTTTAAAATTGACCGGCTGGATGTTTGGGCAGCAAACTATTACCAACGCTTATATTTTTACGGTGTTTTTAATTAATAAAGTGTTAGCCGTTTTATTGATCCCGTTGATGATTATGCTGGCTTTTGGAGATGAGGTATTTCAACGGGTAGCTTTCACCGTTTCCATTATCCTTCTGCTTCTTTTATTGATGTACCGTTTTGTTCTCTCCTTTTCAGGAGTACGAAATGAATTAAAAATCGGCTGGTTGCATCTCTTTTTATATGTATGCGGCTTTGAAATCATACCGGTCCTGCTCATTTACAAAGTCCTGTTGCGTTTGTTAACGATAAGTTTGTAACTTTGCACGATCATTACCTCATAGGAATAAACATATAGTTAAACAGGTGAAAATGGCAGTAAGCAGTTCTGGTATGTCTATTAAGAAGGTCCTGATAAGTCAGCCGCGCCCCGAATCAGATAAATCGCCCTATTTCGAATTAGAAAGAAAGCATCAGGTTGAGTTGGAATTTATTCCATTTATTAGACTTGAAGGCATTCCCTCGAAAGATTTTCGGAAACAGAAGATTGATATCGGCGAATATACGGCTGTGATATTTACCAGCCGGCACGCAATTGATCATTTTTTCAGGGTTTGCGAAGAGCTCAAAATCCCGGTTTCCCAGGATACCAAGTATTTTTGTATCACGGAAGCGGTTGCCCTATATCTTCAGAAATTTATTCTTTACAGGAAAAGAAAGGTATTTTATGGGGCAGACGGGAGCAATAAAAGCCTCTTTGATGTGATCAATAAGCATAAAGACAACGAACACTTTCTATATCCCTGTTCGGAAAATCAGCAGGATAATGAAATTGTCAATTGGCTGAAGGTGAATCATTGTGACTATGCCACCCCGTTTATGTACAGAACGATCAGCAATGATCTGAAATCGGTATTTGCTGAATGTGATTTTGACGTCATCTGTTTTTTTACCCCAAGCAGCGTGAGGAGCCTGTTTGAAAACTTTCCCGAATACAAGCAAAATGGTACCCGGATAGGCGCGTTTGGCATCAATACCTCCAGGGCGGTAGAAGAAGCCGGGCTGACTTTACACATTAAGGCTCCTGCCCCCGAAGCTCCTTCTATGGTAACGGCGCTTGAAAAGTACCTGCGCAATATTAACGGGTAATAGTTATTAATTTTGCTGAATGGGTTTACCTGTTCATGTCAATCATCTCATACACGAAACCAGTCCCTATTTACTGCAGCACGCGCATAATCCGGTAAACTGGTATCCCTGGAATGAAGCGGCGCTCCTGAAAGCGAAACAGGAGAACAAACCGATACTGGTAAGTATTGGTTACGCTGCCTGCCACTGGTGTCATGTGATGGAAAGAGAGAGTTTTGAAGATGAAGCCACCGCCGCTTTGATGAATGAGCATTTTGTGAATATTAAAGTGGATCGGGAGGAGCGGCCGGATATAGATAACATTTACATGACTGCGGTACAGACCATGACGGGTAGCGGCGGATGGCCCCTGAATGTGTTTTTAACTCCCGAAGGGAAGCCGTTTTACGGCGGCACTTATTTCCCGGCGAAGCCTGCTTTTAATCTCCCGTCCTGGCAACAGGTGATCCGGGAAGTAGCCCACGTTTTTGAACACAAACGGGAGGAGATAGAATTACAGGCAGAGAGCCTGACGGAGCGCCTGAAGCAATCCGCTTTTCTAAGCGTAAGATCTGCCGGCGCGGATGAACCTTTAACCGGGGAACAATTTGTCAAGATCTTTGAGCAGATCATGTCGTCGGCCGACCGGCAGGAGGGTGGATTTGGAAGAGCGCCTAAGTTCCCCCAAACCCTTACGATCCGGTTCCTGCTGCGGCATCATTGGTATAGCGGAAATGAAGACGCCCTTCGCCAGGCTTTGCTGAGCCTTGATAAAATGATCAGCGGAGGGTTGTATGATCAGGTAGGCGGCGGATTTGCCCGATACGCTACAGACAGGGACTGGCTGGTTCCGCATTTTGAAAAGATGCTTTATGATAATGCGCTGTTGATCATTGTTTTAAGTGAGGCTTACCAGATCACAAAGCAGCCCCTATATGCGGAAACGGTTCAATATACAATGGATTTCATTGAACGGGAGCTTATGGATGCGGAAGGAGGATTCTATTCATCATTAGACGCCGACAGCGAAGGAGAAGAGGGGAAATATTATGTTTGGGGTAAGGAGGAAATAGAAGCCATACTCCAGGAAGAAGCGCCGCTTTTTTGCAAATTTTATGGCGTTACCGATGAAGGTAATTGGGAAGGTCATAACATATTGAACGTTTCACAACCACCGGAAAAGTTTGCCGGCCAATACGGGCTGGAAGTGGAGACGCTAAAAAAAACGTTAAAAAACTGCAGGGGCCGCCTTCTCGAGATACGTGAAAAACGGATCCGCCCTTCATTGGATGATAAGATTTTATTGAACTGGAATGCATTGATGAACGAAGCCTGTAGCAGCGCGTTTGCCGCTTTTGGCGATGAGCGATATAAGAAGCTGGCTCAAAAGAATATGGCATTCCTGCTTTCCCGCTTTGAGGATAAAAAAAACGAAGCCTGGTTTCACACCTATAAAGCCGGACAGGGCAGGCATCCGGCTTTTCTGGATGATTATGCTTTCCTGATCCGGGCATTGATTGGTTTACAGGAAATCACCGGCGACCCGCATTACCTGGCGGAGGCCAGGCGGGTTACCCAACAGGTGATAAATGATTTTGGAGACGCTGAAACCGGGCTGTTTTTTTATAGTCACCGGGATCAGACCGATGTGTTATTACGCACCAAAGAAATTTACGATGGAGCAACGCCTTCAGGTAATGCAATAATGGCTTGGAATTTGTATTATCTCTCCATTGTTTTTGATGAGCCCCGGTGGAGGGAGCGGGCCGTGAACATGGCCTTGCCATTGGGCGGATTGACCGGGAAGTATCCAACTTCTTTTGGCATGTGGATATCGGTATTATATGATATTTTTTCTGACTTTTATGAAATAGCCGTGGTGGGCGAACGTTATAGGGATATGGTACCCGGGATTTTATCCCGTTATGTGCCTAATAAGATCATTCAGTCTGCTGCCGGCGACCAACCGCGATTTCCATTGCTGGCCAATCGTTATGTAAAAGATAAAACTTTTATCTATTTGTGTCGCCATTATTCGTGCTTAATGCCGGTGGAAAAAGTGGCGGAATTGATGCAACTTATTGACCGGGAACGGAAAAGATAAAGACTAAAAAGGGCAATAACTAAAGTGCCGGAGCGTTTATATCGCTGGTATTGAAGGCTGATTTTAGATCCTGACGCTAAAAAAAATATAATATTCTATACGCCAAAAATTTAAATTAATATTTCATCTATATTTGTCCATATACCCTTTAAGCTATTTGTATGAAAATCAAAAGCCTCTTATTTAACCTCGTTATATTGGCTGCGCTGAGTATGGTGTTTGCCAGTTGCGGCAAGTTAAAATCTTCCAAAGGTTTGCGTAACGATGGTCAGTTGCACGGCGTAGCGCCGGGTGGTAAATATGTTCTTCCCAAACCTCCAGGTATGGTTTATATCCCCCAGGGAACTTTTCACATGGGGGGCAGTGACGAAGATATTAATTATGCCTTCACTGCCAGGAATAAACAAATTACCATCAGTGGTTTCTGGATGGATGAAACGGAAATTACCAACAATGAATACCGTCAGTTTGTATATTGGGTCCGGGATTCTATCGCGGGCGACAAACTGGGTTATAAGTCAAAAGACGGCAACAGTCTCGACTGGAAAAAAATCCAGACTATTAAATGGAGTGACCCCAAGACGATCGAACAGTTGGATGTGATGATCGTTTCTCCGGACAACCGTATTTTCGGTAAAAAAGAGTTGGACGCCGGCAAGCTGGTTTTTCATTCTGAAACCTTCGATTATAAGGAAGCCGCCAGGAAGGAAAACGCTACCCAGGCACGGTCTAAGTTTATCATTAAAAAAGATATTCCTATTTATCCCGATACGCTGGTTTGGGTGAGAGATTTCTCTTATTCTTATAATGAGCCCATGTCGAAAAGATATTTTGCTCATCCCGCCTTTGGTAACTATCCTGTGGTGGGGGTAAACTGGAAACAGGCCGTTGCCTTTTCCGAATGGAGAACAAAATATTTAAACGCCTTTCTGGAATCGCAGAAAAGAACACAGGAATCGGATTTTAGATTACCTACCGAAGCCGAATGGGAATATGCAGCCCGTGGCGGACGTTCTCAGGCACCTTTCCCCTGGGGCGGTTATTACCTGCGGAATAAAAAAGGATGTTTGTTAGCCAACTTTAAACCCGGGCGCGGCAACTATGCGGAAGACGGCGGGTTGTACCCCGTACGTGCCGATGCTTACTGGCCGAATGATTTTGGATTGTACAATATGTCGGGCAATGTGGCCGAGTGGACTTCTTCTATATTTTATGAAGGCGCTTACAATTTCCAGCACGACATGAATCCCGATATTCGCTGGAATGCAAAAGACAGCGATCCTCCCCGTATGAAACGTAAAGTAATACGTGGCGGAAGTTGGAAAGATGTGGGTTATTTCCTGCAGGTGAGTACCCGGACCTATGAATACCAGGATACGGCAAAATCCTATATCGGTTTCCGTTGTGTCATTGATCTTCCGCCTTCTTCCAGACGCAGCAGGTAGAAGCAGCGGCGATAAACCAGGCTTACTTCTTTATTGAAATAAAAAATAACGTATTCTATAAACTAATTATGCTTAGTTGGAGTGATACCACTTCGCATGGCGTGATCAATACCTTTCGAAAACTAAAAAGAAAAACCCTTTAAAAAACAAAAAACTCTCTTATTTATGGCAGGCACAAACAAATCCACCGAAAGACTCGTCAATGTTATAGTGTGTGTTGGCGCAGCAGTTGTAATTTTTGGCGCATGGGCCAAAATCCTTCACAAGCCGTTTGCAGACATCATGCTTACTGTTGGTCTTTTAACAGAAGCCCTGATATTTATGGTGTATGCTTTTTTACCGCCTCCGGGAGGTGAAATGCATGAGATTGCAGAAGCTTTTAAAGGAGGCGCTGTAAGCGGAGGAAACCCTGCTTTGGCATCTATGGATAAAATGTTGCAGGATGCTGCCATTAATCCGGCTAATCTTCAACGTTTGAGTGAAAACTTCAGCAAGCTGGGTGTTACGGTAGAAAAAATGTCTGATATAGCCGATATTTCTGCGGCAACCGGGGAATATACGGCAAAAACCAAAGCCGCTGCCCAGGCGCTGGACACCGTGAAAGATGCTTATCTGGGCGCTGCAGGTACAGCCAAAGCGTTCAACGATGCTTCAGAGTCAACGAAGCAATTTCATGATCAGGTGCAAACCCTTACCAAAAACCTTTCTTCCTTAAATACTATTTACGAACTGGAGTTGCAGGATACAAATAGTCATCTGAAGGCAATGAATGGCTTTTACAGCAACCTGGTACAGGCGTCGCAATCCATGCAGGGAAGTGTGGAAGATGCTAAAAAAACGCAGGAACAGATCAGTTTGCTGGCTAAGAACCTGGGAAGTTTGAATAATGTGTATGGTAATATGCTGTCTGCCATGCAGGGCAGATAATTTGTGAATGAATGGATTGAGATTCAATCCATTTCTTATTAACCCTTGAATTCATATACATTAAATCCTGAAAAATCATGTCACTACCCAAAGAGCCACGGCAAAAGATGATCAATATGATGTACATAGTGCTGACAGCATTGTTGGCGCTCAATGTATCCGCTGAGATCATCAATGCCTTTAAAACCGTTGACACCAGCCTGGTGAAATCCAACGCCACGCTGTCAACGGCTACGTCTGAAATATACGACGCCTTTGTCGCCAGCCTCGAGGAACCCAAAACCCGGGAAAAAGCCCAGATATGGAAACCGAAAGCGGACCAGGTAAGAGAATTGTCGTCCAAAATGTCCGATTATCTCGACAACCTCAAAGACCGGTTGAAAAGAGAAAGCGGGTACAATCCCGAAAAAGGAGACTCCAGTTATAAAGTAGATAACCTGGATGCAGCCACCCGCTTGATGGGCACCGGAACAGAAGGTGAAGGAGAAAAACTTCGCCAGGCATTGGAACAATATAAAGCCGATATACTGGCTATTGATCCTGAAATTGCCAAGGAGTTTGATCATAGTTTGCCCATTAACACGGAAAAACCTGTTTCCGAAGCAGGCAATACCAGCCAGGAATGGTCTGCTGCGTATTTTCACATGACGCCTACCATTGCCGCTTTAACCATTTTGAGCAAGTTCCAGAATGATGTAAAAAATACCGAAAATAAAGTAGCCTCTTTCTGTTTCAAGAAAATTGGCGACGTAAAAGTAATTTTTGACAAGTTTGAGCCGATGATCGGGGCTAACGCCACCTACCTGATGCCGGGCGAGCAATTGGAGATCAAAGCGGGATTAGGCGCTTTTAATGCCAGCGTTAAACCCAAGGTATATATTAATGGCAGCGCGGTAACAGTGGGAGACAACGGTGTGGCCGAAATAAAGATGCCTGCCGGCGGATCAGGAGGACATAGTCTGAAGATAGATGTGAAATATCCCGACCCCGCCACCGGTGAAGAAAAGACGCTGAGTAAAAACTTTGACTATACGGTAGGTCAGCCTTCCGGGGTAGCCGTTATGGCTGACAAAATGAATGTATTATATGTAGGGGTGGAAAACCCCTTAACGATCACTGCAGGCGCAGGAAGTGAAAAAGTGAATGCGTCTATTAATAATGGAAGCGTTTCCAAAGCCGGGGGAAGCAAATACATTGCTAAACCCAAAGAGCCGGGTACCGCAGACGTGAATGTAATGGTGGATGGAAAATCCGTAGGGAAAGTATCCTTCCGGGTAAAATATCTGCCGCCGGCTACCGGGATGGTGGGTACGTTTGAAGGCGGACAGGTGCCTACCGCGCAGTTTAAAGCGATGGGTGGAGTAAGAGCCATATTGCAGAATTCAGAGTTTGAAGCGCTGTACGAAGTGGTTAGCTACACCATTGCCGACCTGAGCAGCCCCGATTATAATCCGGTTGCGAACAACGGACCCCGTTGGACCGGAAGCGCCGCTACCCTGGTTAACAACCTGAAGCCCGGACGCGGGGTGTATATTGATAATATTAAAGCGAGAGGCCCGGACGGAAGAACGATCACTTTAAAACCATTGTCATTTATATTGAGGTGATATCACCTTTTAGATAATGTTCTTATTAATTGTTTTTAGTTATTAACACTTTTGACCATGAAACGGAGATTTGTGAAATATGCTTTACTGGCAGCGGCTTTTGGGCTGGTGGTGAATGTTGCCGATGCACAGGCTACAAGAAAAAAGACCACACGGAACACGGCGCCTGCAGCTAAGAAGACGACGGCCCAGAAAACGCAGGCCAATGTGGGAGACGATAACCTGGGCGCTGCCAAACAGGACACGATGGTGGTGAAGGCGGTACCCAAACGGGATCCTCTACAAATGGATACGATCAGGAAGTCGCTTCGCAATGATAACGCGATCGAGATCAATCTTGTGAAAGACCGGACCCCGTTGCCGTATGAAAATATCCGTGAAGATGATGCCATCTACCGGGAAAAAGTGTGGAGAGAAATAGATATCCGTGAAAAGATCAATCTGCCGTTTCGCTATAAAGCGGATGAAGACAACGGTAATCAGCGGTTTATTGCTATCCTGCTGAATACCATTAAAAGTGGGGAAGTAACAGCGTTTGACGCTTCGGTGGACGACCGTTTTACCACGCCCATGACGCTGGATCAGATTGGTTCAAAATTAGCCGGTTCCTGCGACACCATTATGGTGCCCGATTTGGACAAAGATCCCACGCTGTCGAAAGGGATCATGAAACAAGACGTGGTTTGCGAGGAATTCAATATGGATGACATTACCAAGTTCAGGATCAAGGAAGAGTGGGTGTTTGACAAAGAGTCTTCGCGCATGTATGTAAGAATTCTTGGGATAGCGCCGGTAAAGACTTATTTTGATAAAGTTACCGGTAAAGAGATCGGTTCCGCTCCTATATTCTGGGTGTATTATCCCGACATGCGGGCATCGCTTGCTAAATTTGAAGTGTATAACGGAAGAAATTTTGGCGCAAGGATGAGCTGGGAGGAGTTGTTTGAAAGTCGCTATTTCGGTAGTTATATTGTGAAATCAACGTTGGACAATTCCCAGGATCTTTACCTGAAGCAATATGTAAAAGACGATATGCTTCGCCTGCTGGAAGGAGAAAATGTGAAGAACACAATTTTCAACTACGAACAGGATCTTTGGTCGTATTAATGACCTGGCACAAATAAATTTCAATAGAAAAAAAGGCGTCATAAGTTGGGGCGCCTTTTTTATTCCCTGTAAGGAAAGGTATGACAGATATTGGCTGTTCCCCGATACAGCTTTGTAGCACAGGAAATAGCGATGATTGGATTGGCCTAGGTAAAAAAAGATATATCCCGGCATGTAAACAGGAAGGGTGGAGATGAATAAGCCTCCGGGAGTAAGCAATCAGGTTGATGCTGAATTGAATTAATTTCAAATCGAAATTGTTTTATAGAGACTTGGAGTGGTGCCAATTTCCGAAAAATTTATTGAAGTTGGTTAAATTCATATCGCTTTCAAAAGCTATTGAAGTTATGGATAGTTCGTCACTAACAATAATCTGCAAGCGTATGATCCGTAATTCATTCATGAAAAGAGAAAAGGATTTTTGAGTTCTGGCCTTGAAAAAACGACAAAATGCGCTCGGTGACATGTTCACCATATCAGATATGCTTCGCAATGAGATTTTTTCTGTGAAATTTTTATTGAGGTATTGATATACCGTATTAAGTCGGTCCGTATCCTTAGGACTGAAAGAATTTTAAATCCTATACTTGCGAGATATTGGTACTCATTTGATGCAGATAAAGTATCTATAATATTAAGGAAAGCAATGATCCTTTTTTAGTCCTTTCTCACTGACCATTGTATCCATTTTGTCTTTGATAATCTCACGGGTTCTGCCGTAAAAATACAATCCCCGGTGTGATCTGAAAATAAGATCCTCCGCGTGCGAAGTTATACTCTTGTCATAGGAAAGGTGGGTTAAAAAAGTAGGAGAAAAATAGGCGACAATCGCCTGCACTTTTTTCTTGCTGCGGGGATGGCGAAAAGTGTTGTCGTTTAGCCATATATGAGGTAAATCCGGCCCCATTAAAACTAAATCTCCATCCTTAAAATTTCCAACGTGATCGCCCACAATTCTTTTTCCAAAACTTTTTTGAATAAAGACGAGTTCACACATGTCGTGAAAATGAAAAGGTGCCGTCAGATATTTTTGATCAACAACTTTAATCTGCACCGAGCTTTTAGTAGCATTAACGATATTAATAAGTTGTGCTTTCATCTTTATGGTGAGTTATTAATGAGAAAGAATCAGACGGTTTCGCTTGCCATTCCTATTAAAAACTGTGATATGGAAAAATCAAAATCCATAGTAGATAATTGGCCAATGGTTATACTTTCAATACTCAAATTACAACTATTTTAATAATCCTTATTTAAAATAGCAATATAGTTTAAAAAACAGAATAGAAAGTTGGAGTATGATTTTACTAAGCATGCTATTTTTGGAGAAGCAACTATTGAAATATTTATATAACATAAGTGTGAAGTAAAAGGGATGTGTTTGATAGTTGACATGTCAGGACGATCTGAAAACTCTCGGGATGTAGGTTTTCGAAAAGAAAAAGATTTGATTAACGCAAAATTTTCAATAGTAAATATCATTCTTCAGTGAAACTAAAACTACCAATTATGACAACCAGGTTATTGATTCACCCTCTTCTTTTTATTCTCTCCACGATTCTTTATTTAAATCGGCTATTTATCCCATTCATGCTAAAGCTCAGAGTCATGCAGTTTCCGGGTCTTTTCATCCATTAATGGTGATGACCCGATACCCGGGGCAACTGTGCAAGTTAAGGAGCTCTCAGGCAGTGATCACAGGTGAAGATGGATCTTTTCAAATCCAAAAACGCACCCGGGAACGCAATTTTAGTTGTTTCTGCAGTTGGTTTTATAACGAAGGAGTTTGCGATTCAGGGCAAAACGGTAATGAACCATTCAGGAATTTAGTGGGATTTTAGATGAGGTTGTGGTAGTAGGGTATGGTCAGCAGAAGAAAGTTAATCCTAACAGGGTGCTGTTGCTTCCGTCGGCGGCGAGCAGTTGACCAACCGTCCAATAACCAACATCTTTCCACCTAGGGAGCTTCCGGGGTAACCGTTTTGCCAACGAACTGGGCAGCCGGGGAAAGACGGCGGAACGATCCTGATCAGAGGACTCGGTACAATGAATAATGCCTCTCCTTTTGGTAATCGTAGATGGTATAGAATCTTCTATGGACGATTTAAATCCTAACGATATAGAAAGCGTCAGTGTTTTGAAGGATGCTGCTTCCGCTGCCATTTACGGATCCCGTGCTGCAAAACGGAGTGATAATTATAACTACGAAAAGAGGAAAAGTTGGAGATGTAAAAATAAAAGTACAACGGGTATGCGGATGGCAGGATCCTGTAAACCACCAAATGGCTCAGTTCATGTACGAGTATGCTAAATTATTGAATGAAGGCTTGAAAAACGAAGGAGCTACACCCAGGTACTCCGAAGAAGATCTTGAAAAATTTCGTGATGGTTCTGACCCGGTCGGTCATCCAAACACAGACTGGAATGCATTATTTTTTGCGGGTTCCGGCTTTCAGCAATCTCACAGTATTGATTTTTCGGGTGGAAATGCTAAAACGAGATATTTTCTTTCTGTCGGTTATTTAGATCAGAAAGGCGTGGTGAAGAAAATGGCGAATGACAGGTATAATATTCGATTTAATCTGGACAGTAGGGTTTCTGATATGTTATCGGTAGGATTGAACTCTTCTCTATCAAGACAAATCAGAACCGAACCTTCGGGATTTGCTTCTAACTTTGGTAGCATTCTGATACATGTGAACAGGGTTCCGCCAACGGAACCGGTTAAGTATCCCGATGGTACCTATACGCATTATTTTGAAGGCGCTCCGGTAGCATGGATAGACGAGGGAGATGTAGAAAAGGGTGTGTCTTCCCATGTTCAAACGACCGCGTTCGCGGAATTAACGATAATTGAAGGTTTAAAACTTAACGGATCTTTTGGTGTTGATTATAATAACCTGGATCAATACAGGCATCTAACAGACTTCTTGTATGGGGATGGCTTTTATCAGGGGCCAAACTCAGTAACTAATTCGCTTAACCAAAGTATGTACACAAAGCCTCAACTTCTTCTGACTTACGGGAAAGATTTTAATAGAAGTAAATTCAACATATTATTAGGAACATCTCACGAATCATATACAGTAAAAGGTATAAGCGCCTACAGAAAAGATTTTCCAAGTAACGACCTCATAGGATTAAGCGCCGGGTCCCTGGTCGGAATGTCCAACTCAGGGAGTATTATTGAAAACACGGTGATATCACATTTTGGAAGGCTAAACTATTCTTTTGACAACAGATATCTTTTAGAAATGAATTTGAGAAATGACGGGTCATCCAAATTTGCACAGGACAAGCGATGGGGGTGGTTTCCTTCAGTATCTGCCGGGTGGAGAATATCTGAGGAGGAATTTATGAAAGACATTCAGTTTATTAATGATTTCAAGCTAAGGGCCTCATATGGTGTGGTAGGAAACAATGCTACGGATGATTATCAGTATATCAATAAAATTTCTCTTGGACTTAATTATCCTTTTGGTCAAACGATTGTATCCGGAGCTGCCCAAACCGAGTCGTCTTCGCCTGATTTAAAATGGGAAATGGCTTCTTCCTATGATTTTGGATTCGACATAAGCCTGTTCAACAATCAATTAAGTTTAACAGCAGATTATTATAACCGGTACACCGATAATATTCTTATTCGGGTACCTGTTTCTTCCATTTATGGACTCCCGGCTCCTGTAACAAATGGAGGGGCGATGAGAAACAAGGGATTTGAACTACGGTTAAATCATAGAAACCAGGTTAGTCATCAATTATCGTACTCAATTACCGGTAATTTCGGAATCAATAAGAATGAAACCGTTAAATTTCCCAATCCGTCTGTCGGTTCTAAAATATACATGGAGGGCGTTTCCTGGGGTGCGTTTTACGGATACGAATATACAGGCTTATATCAAACGGATGATCAGGTTACCAAAGCCCCGAAGGTTGTGGGGGCGCCTGTGCAGAAAGGAGATTTAATGTTTAAGGATCAAAATGATGACGGAGTGATCAATGGGGACGATCGCATAGTTTTAGGAAGTGATATTCCCCGGGTTTCCTATGGGCTAAACCTGAGCCTTAATTATAGAAATTTTGATTTATTAATCTTTGGTGCGGGGGTTGCGGGCGTGAAACAACTGCTGGCCAATAATATTCTTTTTCCTTTTATCAATGGATATAAAGCCATGGAAGCGGATTTGGATAGATGGACGCCGGAAACACCCAACGCCAGGAACCCGATTATTCATGTTTCTCAAACCCACAACTATAGCACAATCTCCTCTTTCATGGTGAGGAATTCGAGTTATCTGAGGTTGAGAGATATGCAAATCGGCTACACCTTTCGTGAAGTTGGCTTTGGGAAGCATCGGCTAAATCAGATCAGGATCTTTTTGAGTGGACATAACCTCGTGACCTTCATGGACAGGGAGTTTGGCAATAGGGGATTTGATCCGGAAGCGCCAACCGGCGCAAATAGTACTTACCCTATTGTAAAAACATTTACGGGCGGTATCAATATTAACTTTTAAAACAGAGTATTATGAGAAACGATATATTTTATAAATTCTTAAGTTTCCTATCCGTCACTTCTATCTTGCTTTTAATGCAATCTTGTTCTAAAGACGGTTTTCTAAATGTTACCCCAAAGGATAAATTGACGGATAACACCTTCTGGAAAACAGAACAGGACGCGGATTTAGCCCTTACAGGTTTATACAATAATTGGGATAAGTATAATAACATTTTGTATATGGATCTGATAACAGACAATGGATATTGTCAGTTTCCGTGGGAAGGAGGGTTTACGATGATGGGTAATGGCAGCTTAAACGCCAGTAATTACGGAACACAATATTTCGACTATAATAACATTCGAAAATATAATAACTTTTTAGAAAAGATAGAGCAGATAGAAATGGACGCGGGTAAAAAGAGTATCTACAAGGCGGAAGCCAGGTTTCTGAGAGCTTACGATTATTTTCGGAAAGTTCAGTTTTATGAAAATATACCTTTAGTTGTTAACACTATTAGTAACCCGTTAGAGGCGCAATTGGCGCCGGATCCTAAATCGAAAATAGTTGACTTTATCTTAAATGAATTAGAAGAGATATCAAATATACTTCCGGTTGCCAACACCATTGAGTCCAGGGGACACGTTTCAAGCGGAGTTGCTTTAGCATTAAAAGCGAGACTTGAATTATATGAAAAAATGTATGAAGAGGCCAGAGCGGATGCAAAAAAGGTTATGCAAATGCCGGTTTACGAATTGTTCCCGGATTTCAGGGGGCTGTTTTTAGAAGAGAATGAAGGCCGGAATAAAGAATCCATCCTTTCAATAATATATATAGAAGACACCTATAAAAATGATCTGTGGCAACGTATCCTTCCTGCTAAAGAAGGCGGTTATTCTTCTATTTCGGCGGTGCAAAGTATAGTGGATGCGTTTGAAATGAAGAACGGTGCTGCAATTGATGAGCCAGCGTCCGGCTATAATGCGGATAAGCCATTTGAAGGTAGGGATCCCCGGTTGGATATGACTATTCTGCACCCGGGGCTTTGGTTCAACAGCAGGTATTTTAGCTCATTAGATGAAGGCAGTCCCGATTATTTTCAGATAGCCGCGGCTCCCCGAAGTGGATACAATGTGCTTAAATATTCGAAAATTGTACCTTCATCTCTTTATAATAACGGCGGGAACGATATTATAGTTATTCGGTTGGCGGAAGTATTGCTCACCTTTGCGGAAGCGGCTATTGAATCAAATAATATAAATGCTGAAGTATACGAAGCAATTAACCGGGTACGGAGAAGAGTCGGTATGCCTGATGTTGATCAATCAAAATATAATTCCCAGGCTATGCTAAGAGAATTGATCCGGCGTGAACGCCGGGTAGAATTGGCCTTTGAAGGATTACGTTATTTTGATATCAAAAGA
Source organism: Chitinophagaceae bacterium (assembly GCA_023957125.1). Taxonomy (GTDB): domain Bacteria; phylum Bacteroidota; class Bacteroidia; order Chitinophagales; family Chitinophagaceae; genus Agriterribacter. Next base: position 56,810 of record JAMLHL010000001.1, on the reverse strand, counting down.
TGGGATATCGGGGCGCAGGTGTTGGATGGTCCCTTGTATGGTTCCCGGTTTGGGTCGGTAGATCCTCTCACCGGGAATATTACCTGGGCTGATGGAAGAATAAAGTTAGAAGATAGGAATTTTTTCCCGGATCGAAAATATCTTCTTCCGATTCCACAGTCTGAATTGGATGCCAATCCAAATATTACACAGAATCTTGGATACTGAATATGATTTTCAGGATTTTATTTATAAATATTTCCCCGTTGGACCTTTAATTTTTTGCAACATTTAGAATATCTCGTATTTGTATTTAAATATAATGAGTATGTGCAATATCGCATTTCATACCAAACAGAAAATTTTCTTGCTTGTAATAGTTTTGAGTTATACGGGAGTATCGTTCTGCCAGCAAAGTGCAATAGTGCCACAACCGGTTAAGTTAATTACCTCCTCAACGGACAAGGATAAATTTATTCTAAAAAAGGATTGTAGTATTATTTCTGATCAAGATTTTCTTACGGAGGCGAAGATATTGTTTGATTTTTTTGAGAGAGCTACAGGGCTTTCTTTGAAGGTTGGCGGGGTGAAGGATACCCTCTTAAAGGGCGAAAAAATAGTACTTAAAAAAGATACGGTAGTTGTTTTGCCTGAAGAAGGATATATATTAGATGTTACGGGGAAGGGAATCCAAATCCGGGCTAAAGGATCAGCAGGTATCTATTATGGGTGTATGAGTTTAATCCAGGCTCTCGCATATGCGGAAAGACTGGGAGGTTATTTCATCCCTGCCATGCAGATAGTGGATTACCCCAGGTTCACGTGGAGAGGTCTCATGCTCGACTGCTCCAGGACTTTTATATCATTGGAGTACTTAAAGAAGACCATAGACCGAATGTCGTTTTATAAATTAAACACCCTTCATTTGCATCTCACAGACGACCAGGGATGGAGGCTACAGATAGAGGAGTATCCTCTTCTTACAAGTAAAGGATCGTTTTTCGACCCACGTTATAATGAACCGAAAGAATTTGAGGGATTCTATTCACAAAGAGATATAAGGGAATTGATCCGATACGCAAAAGAAAGGCATGTTCAAATTGTACCGGAGATAGAGGTACCCGGACATAGTCATGCAGCGCTTTATGCTTATCCTGAGTTATCCTGCTCCGGTGAAATCACACCTGTTTTTCCATTTTTTGCAGGACCCAATATGACCGAAAATGACGTATTCTGTGCAGGAAATGGGGACACATACCCATTTTTTAAGAGCGTAATTAAAGGGGTTACAAATATTTTTCCGTCTCCATATATACATTTAGGGGGAGATGAAGTTGGAGAAAAAGCATGGAAAGATTGTAAGAAGTGTAATTCGCTGATGATTTCGAAAAACCTAGGTACTAAGAGTGAACTTCAGGGTTATGTTATGAACAGGGTAGGTGAGTATGTAACCGCTGCCGGGAAAAGACCTATTGGATGGGATGAAGTGTTCCATACCGGGGTCGGAAAGGAATGGATCATCATGATTTGGCGACAATCTGATAGGGGTCTGAATGCAGTGAAAGCAGGCTATGACGTAATATTGACTCCGCATACTAACCTGTATTTCGATTTCGATTATAATAGAACTTCTACAGAGAAGGTGTATTCGTTTGAACCCATCCCGGATGGTTTGTCGTTTGAAGAAGAAAAACATTATCTGGGTATCCAGGGTAGTTTCTGGAATCATATTGATCGGACGTTAGCCAAAACCGACTTTCAACTGTATCCCCGTTTATTGGCCCTGTCGGAAAGATCCTGGTCAGAAAAATCAGTGACTGATTACGATAACTTTCGCAAGCGGTTAGCTGCCCATCGGTTTTGGTTTGATTATTTTGAAATAAATGATAGCGGCAGGTACTGGAATGTAATACGTTAAAACAATAAAAATCTATTATGAAAACTTTTTCAAGAAGGAATTTTTTCAGGAACAGTGCCATAACAGCTTTAGGGATGGCAAGCCTGCCAGCGTCTGTAAAAGCAATGGCAACAGATTATAAAAGGACGGTGAAAATCGGCATCATCGGTACAGGTAACAGAGGCACCAGCCTTCTTAGAAATCTGCTTTTGATAAACGATGTGGAAATTGCGGCAGTATGTGATCTTTTTCAGGTAAGGGTGGAAGATGCGGCTAATATATGTGCAAAAGCGGGTAAGAAAAAACCTGCTATATACTGTAAAGATGAAAATACATGGACCGAAATGCTGGATAAAGAAAAGCAACTTGATGCCGTTATTATAGCTACCTATTGGGAATATCATGCCCCTATTGGATTGTATGCGATGAACAAAGGTATAGTTGCGGCTATTGAAGTTCCGGCAGCGCTGACGATAGACGAGGCCTGGAGTCTTATAGACACTTCTGAAAAAACCAAAGTACCCTTTATGATGTTGGAGAACTGGAGTTTTCGCCAAGACAATCTTGCCCTGTTAAATATGAAACGGCTTGGCATGCTTGGTGAAATTGTTCATTGTCATTGCGCTCATTCACACGATTGCATTGATCATTGGTTTTTCGATAGCAAAACAGGAGTACAACGCTGGCCTGCGAAATATTTGCTTGAATATAACCGGGACCAATACCCGACACATAGCGTAGGCCCGGTTCTCAGTTGGATGGATATTAATTGCGGTGATGTTTTTACCGAAATATATTCTACGGCATCAGCCTCTAAAGGCATCAATGCCTATATGAAAAGAAAGTTTGGCGAAGATCATCCGAATGCCAAAATACAATGGAGGCAGGGAGATATTGTAACATCTACCCTTAAAACAAAAATGGGTAAAACACTGGTCATTAATTATGATATGCAGCTTCCCCGACCTTATGCTAACAGGTGGATGCTGCAGGGGACAATGGGAATATATGATGAAGAAAAAAAATCCATTTATTTAGTTGACAAAAGTCCGGAATACCATGAATGGGAGCCCTGGCAGCCTTATGAAGAAAAGTATAATCATAAATTTTGGGCACAAAAATCATCGGGATCTCATGGTGGGGTAGATTATGTCATGCTCAAACAATTTGTAGATGCATTACGGGAAAAAAAACCTTTGCCTCTTGATATTTATGACTCGGTTGTTATGTCGGCAATTGTTGAGCTTTCCGGAATTTCTATTGCAAAAAATGCTCCTGTTCCTTTTCCTGATTTCACGAGAGGAAAATGGGCATTTAAAAAGCCTTATTTTGCTTTAGATGAAGCGATAGTCGGATAAACAGGAATACAAACTTTGAAATTTGATAAAAATAAATACTACTTTTCTATGAGAAAATGGAAAAATGAGGACGAGTTATTTAGTTTAATGCGAAATGGATTGTATTCTGCTGTATTAGGAGATATTATGGACAAGCATGGATATGTTCACCAATTTTTATCACCAAAGATCCGGCCATTAGAAAATGAAATGGTTGTAGCAGGAAGAGCAATGACTGTTTTAGAAATGGATACCCACCTGATAACTGATAATACGTTACTAAATAAACCTTTCGGTCTTATGCTGGAAGCGTTGGATGATTTAAAAAAACACGAAGTATATGTCTGTACGGGAGCTTCTCCATCTTATGCTTTATGGGGTGAATTGATGACGGCCAGAGCAAGAAAATTAGGGGGCGCAGGCGTAGTAGTTGACGGCTATTCAAGAGACACTCGGGGCATTTTATCTATGAATTTTCCTACCTTTTCCTACGGGCGTTACTCCCAGGACCAGGCGCCACGGGGAAAGGTGATTGATTTCAGGGTTCCGCTTGAATTTGAAAAGGTAGTGGTGAATCCCGGAGATATAATTTTCGGTGACATGGACGGGGTTTGTGTGATACCCCAGGATATAGAGGAAGAAGTTATTCTACAGGCTTTTGAAAAAGCGGGAAATGAGCAACTCGTTAAGATGAAAATTGAAGAAGGAATGAGTAGTTGTGAAGCGTTTGCCAAATATGGAGTAATATGATGCAACAAAGAGGTGCAGGTGTGGATTTGAAAGGAGCCAATATCTTAATTACAGGGGGCGGTGGCAACGGCGTGGCAAGCGGTATATGCCAGGCGCTTTCGCAGTCGGGTGCCCGTTTAATAATAAATGAGCCCACCGAAGAAAAGCTGGATGTTGTTATGAAGCGGTATCCCGATGCGGTTCCCGCACGGGCGGATATCGGTAAGCCTGAAGAGGTTAGAGCGATGTTTGATCGCCTGGACAAAGAGATAGGTTTGATCCGGGGGCTGGTCAATAATGCAGGAATAGGACTGAGTAAACCATTTTATGAGGTGGAGGAGCAAGAGTTTGATAACTTGTATGCGGTTGATGTAAAAGGGCTATGGCTGATGGCAAAATTTTTCACCAATCAACTATTGAAAAATCAAGTTACTGGTAATATTGTAAATGTATCTTCCGTGCACGCCCGTTCCACCATAGCAAGGTATGCCATATATGCCGGGGCCAAGGCGGCGGTAGAAGGATTGACGCGCGGAATGGCGGTTGACCTGGGAAAGTACAACATCCGGGTGAACGCGATCGCACCTGGCTACGTGCATGCGGAACAGAACTATGCGCTGATCAGTACCTGGACAGATGATCCGCATGGGTGGGTCCGGCATTATATTGAAAACGAGCAGGTAATTCCCCACCTGATTGATCCGCTGGATTGCGGCAATGTAGTTGCCTTTTTATTATCTGATCGTAGTAAATCGGTAACCGGTCAAACGATATATGTTGATAACGGAGATACCATTAAACTAACCGGTTTCATGCCGGCTTAAAAAGTTGGAGTCCGAACAATTAATTATAAGATATTTCAGAAGATGAAGATTTCTAATATTACCTGTTATGAAGTAATGGTTCCTGCCCGCCCCGGTATGATCAACAGTGCATCGCTCAACAAGCCGCTGCATAAATTACCGGTGGGCTCCAAAGCGGGATGGAGCGTGCAGTTCGACAGGCTTCCCAAACTGATCATCCGTATGGAGCTGAGCACGGGTATCGTTGGATGGGGCGAGCTGTACCGGAATCATGACTGGCGGATCGTGGAAGACATGATCGGGGTGTTGCTGGGCAAAAACCTCAATGCACTGATCCTCCAAAAGCTTCCTTTTAACTTTTGCAGGGAGTACGATGGCTTTGAATGTGCCGTATGGGATGCTTATGCCAAAGCGCACAACATGCGCGTGGCAGATCTTTTAGGCGGACCGCTCAGGGAAAAGGTAAAAGTAGGCGCATGGTCGGGTCACAGGCTCGTGGAAGAGATCGGTGAAATGGTTAGTCGTTTTGCAGCGCAGGGATATGATTGTATCAAGTTTAAATGCGACCTGGAAGATGATGTGGTAAAATGGTGCGAAGTGATTGCAGATGCTGCTCCTTCTATGAAAGTGATCCTTGACCCCAATGAAAGATGGGACCACGCGTTTGAAGCGCGTAAAAGGATCAGGGCCTTAAATAAGATTGGTAATCTTTTATGTGTGGAAGAACCGGTTCCGCGCTGGCAGCTTAACGAATACGCTTCCCTGCGTGCCTTCAGCCCGGTTCCGATCGTGCTGCACGTGTCGCTTCCTTATGTGCTGCATGGCCAGCGGATAAAAGATGCGATCCAGGCTATCCGGCTGAGCGCTGTGGATGCTTTCAACTTTAACTGTGGACTAGCCGATTTCCAACAGCTGGATCATATTGCTTCTGCTGCGGGGATGCCTTGCTGGCATGGATCCGAGATAGACCTGGGTATCCTGGAAGCCATGTATGTACACAGCTCTGCCGCCGCAGCCTCCTGTACCTGGCCGGGCGATATTTTTGGAAGGATGATCAGGGAGCATGACCTGCTCAAAGTTCCCCTTCAGTTTGAACCGCCCTACGTGAGGCTGCCCGAAGGCCCCGGACTGGGAGTAGAGCCCGATGAATACGCTTTAAAACATTATCAGATCACTCAAAAAGAATTCCATTGAATACAAATCCTTTTTCCGAGCAGGACAGCGATCGCCGCGCCATATGGGATATGCTCGTATACCGCGATATCATGGCTTTTTTACAGGAAGACTGGGCTATGGTGGCTGATGATTTTATAGAAGACGGCTTTATTGGCTTAAATGCCGGTCGTATCGGAAACCCTGACGCGTGGAGACTGGGCTTTCCTACTTTAAATGCTTACCGGGAAGAATGGCTTCGGCAGGCGGCGGAATTTAAAACACTGGCATGGGGAGAAGATATCGAAGCAGCCATGTTCCGGGTTACCGTGCTGCGTGATATAGAGATAAAAGAAAACATTGCCGTAGTGCACAAGAAATTTTTCGGCAGTATTGTAAAAGCAGACGGAAGCATGCAGCCCATGAACTGGCAAACGCTTTATTATTGCCGCAAGGTGAACCGCGCATGGAAGATCACCGGTTTTACCGGCTACATGCCTCACTTTTTGGGAGAGGCCCGTCAAACGGAACGCCTGATAAAATTACCCTCCGGTGCCGGGCAGCACCAAACGGCCGGGCCTTATTCGCCTGTGCTGGAGATTGATCCGGCAAAGCTGGTGGTGCTGTCGGGGCAGGCAGCTATTGACCCCAGCGGCAATGTTGTTGGAAATACCATTGAAGAACAGGCTGCTTATACCATGGACAATTGTCTCAGGCAATTGGTAAGCGCCGGGTGTGGATTTAGTAGTGTATTTAAAGTGAATGTGTATTTAAAAAACCTCGAAGACTGGCCCCGGTTCAATGAGGTGTACCGGGGATATTTTACAGGTACGCTTCCCGTGCGAACAGCGCTCAAAGCAGGCCTGTTGATGAATCTATTGGTTGAAATTGAAATGTGGGCTGTAAAATCATGATCTGGGACCAGTTAACTTCCGAACAATTGCATGGCCTCGACAGGAGCATACCTGTACTGCTGGTTGTGGCTGCTACAGAGCAGCACGGGCCGCATTTGCCGCTTGCAACGGATCGTTTGATAGGTGAATTTTTTTCCAAGAAGCTGCATGAGGCGGTACCTGATCATCTGCTGATCCTTCCGGCCGTTGCGGTGGGTTGCTCAGACCATCACATGGGCTTTGCGGGTACGTTATCGCTTTCCCACGACAGCTTCCGTAACCAGGTAAGGGATATCATCCGATCGGTCATCCGGCATGGTTTTCAAAAGATCATCCTCCTCAATAGCCACGGTGGCAACCAGGCTGTCGGGCAGGTATTACTGGAACAACTGGGGCATGCATATCCGGATGTACATTTTGTGATGACCACGTGGTGGCGGGTCGCTATGAAGCGCCTGTACGAGATCACGGAAACGGGGCCGGGAGGCGTAGGGCATGCGGGAGAGTTTGAAACCTCCCTGATGCTTCTCATTGCACCGCACCTGGTGGTGAAAGAAAATATTTATCCCAAAACCAACCGCCCCACTTTTCCCTGGGCGGAAGGGGATATGCTGAGAGGAGCCGGGGCATCTTACTTCCGCAATATGAAAGCCATGACCGTTACGGGTGTTTTTGGTGATCCTACTGCTGCCTTGGAAGAAAAGGGACGGCAGATCACCGATGCAGTGATAGCTGCACTGCAGGAGATAGTGGAAGATCTTTACCGGATGAAACAGTGATAAAAATCTTTTATGTCGAATTTTAACTGGCTTATTGACGGGCCGATCGTTTTGGTATATCTCGCAGGCACTATTACCTGCGGGCTCCTGATCAGGCGCTATGTACGTAAGGTAGATGATTTTCTGGTAGCCGGCCGCAATGTGAACCTGTATCTGGGTATAGCCTCCCTGGCTGCTTCCGAATTTGGTATTGCTACCTGTATGGGAAATGCAGAGCTGGGCTTTAAATATGGCCTGGCCGGGGTTACACCGGGTATTGCTTTAGCCCTTGCTATGTTTGTGGTGGGCTATACCGGCTTTTGCATTCAACCGTTGAGAGAACAAAAAGTCATCACGCTCCCGGAGTTCTTCGAAAAGAAATTCGGTAAGCGGGTTCGCTGGGCATGCGGGTTGGTCATTGTTTTAGGCGGGCTGCTGAATATGGGTGTATTTCTTCGCCAGGCCGGTGACTTCCTTTCTATTGTTTGCGGTTTTGATCCCTCTTACCTGGAAGTGGTAATGACGGTTATCCTGGCGGGTATTGCACTATATACCATTCTCGGTGGAATGCTGTCTATCCTGGTCACCGATTATATCCAGTTCATTGTAATGAGTACCGGACTGATCATTGTTATTTTGATGGTCATCTTCCAATTCGGATGGACGCCTATGCTGGAAGCGGCCCAGCAAAATATAGGACCGGGCGCATTTAATCCTTTCGTAAACCCTCAATATGGTATAGACAGGATCCTGCTGGATGTATTCCTGGCTTTTGCCGCCGTGCTTACCTGGCAGACGATGATCTCACGGGTGCTGTCATCTAAAAACTCACGGACCGGCAGGCGCATCTACATGAATACAAGTCCTTTTTTCCTGGTACGGTTTGTTTTACCCGCTATTCTTGGCATGGGGGCACTGTATTATTTTGGACCTGATTTCCAGGGCAAAAGTATTTTTGCCATGCCTCAGTTTTTGTCTATGGTGGTTCCGGTGGGGCTGATCGGTATCCTGGTGGCTTCCATGCTGGCTGCAGATATGTCTACCAATTCCTCCTATATGCTGGCATGGTCGTCTGTTATATACAACGATATTATGAAGCCCGTTCATAAAGGCAAATGGTCAGAAAAGAGAGGTCTCTTCTGGAACCGCGTGCTGATCGCATGCATCGGCATATTTCTTTTGCTTTACGGACTGTGGTATCCGTTAAAAGGTGATCTATGGGTGTACCTGCAGGTTACGGGAACGATCTATCTTTCGAGCATGAGCGTTATTCTGATCGCCGCCTGTTACTGGAACAAGGCCAATAACTGGGGTGCGTTTGCAGCGATTATTGCGGGCGCGTTCATTCCTGTAAGCTTTTTGGTGATGCAGGAAATTGAGCTTACGCAAGCGCTGACACAAAAAATAGGACCTTATAAAACAGGTGTAGCCACCTATCTTGTGGCAGCATTTGCCATGATAGCCGGATCGCTGATCAAAAACAATTTTAAACCCGCTTCCTCATGAAATATCTGTTCTGGAGCATCCTTTGCTTTTTCACCATAGGATGGTATATCATTGTAATGCTGATCGTTGCTTACCGGGGGGGAATTGATATCAAGCATCTCCTCCGGGATTTGCGTAGCGGAAACAACCGTGAAGAAGAGGACTGAACGGGTAAGCCTGCTGTGCAAGCAAAAGTATGCTGCCAATTCCTGAATGTACAGGAAGACATCAGTATAAATCCGTGCCTGCTAATATCCCCTTTTTGGGGTATTTTATTTTTGATCCGCTGCCGTATCTTTATCCCGGTTTTTCATAGGATATTGGATTTTAAAACGGGGCCGGATTTCTATCCTGCCTCTTTTTGTTTATTCAAAAAACAGACGGAGTTTTTTTGAACGATACCTATGGGGTGCCGCCCCTTTGATGGGTTGAATTCTTTCACAAATCCCACACATATTTTTCTGTAATGATTTTCTCCTCCCCCTCTTTGTTCTGGATAATGGTAGTAACCTGGCAGTTACGATTGGCAGTCCAAAGCATTTTCCTGATCACCAGACTATCGGCAGCCGGTATGTTTTTTTCAATATAGATGGTTTTAACCTGTGTGTTTTCGGCGTTAAGAAGTACATCGGCCTTGGTGATCTTTGCGTTTTTATTGTTGGCCAGGTAGGTTAAGGTAATGGTCCCCAGGGAAGCGTCAATAAAAGAAGTTTCATTGTATTGGGCGCTTAATTCGGGTGAACTGATGTCGGGATCCATAAAACTCCCGGCAACCCCTTTAAAATCATCCTTGTTCATTATTGAGGTGTCGGTAGTATGATCCAGGGTGGTGTATTTGATGATCGCCAAAGGCATGGAATCAATATAAAGAAGCTGACTGCGTATAAAGTTGCCTATAGGGTAAAAAGGCTCCCCGCTTTGCTCCTGTTGCCGGCTCTCCCGGCAGCCATATGATATCAATCCAAGCAAAACGGTTATTACAACCAGTTGTTTTTTCATTTTTTAAAAATAATAAAACAATCCGACAGGTGCCCATGAAGGGAACCTCATTTTTTAAAAGTATGGAGGTCAGGGGAGAAATAGAGAAAACCTATTTGAAGGTTTTGGTTACGCCGATTTTAAATCCAAAATCCACCAAATACTCTTTAACGGGGTATTGACTCTTATAGCTCGACATCAATTGGTACCTCAACTGCGGCCCTGCCTGCCACCTGAATGACCCCATGTTATAAGATACAAAGGTTTCGACTCCTGCATTGATATTCCATTTGCGGATCAGGGAAGGGTCCTGGCCATAGCGACTGAAGTCGGTGGATAACAGGTAAACATTGTTGGCAAAATTGTACACCGGCTGTGCGCTGGCGGCAATGTTCCAACGTAAGGTAGCATTGCCTATCACGCTCCATTCAAAGCCTACGGGCATGGATATCTGAAAATATTCATTGTTAAACCAGGAGGCGCCGCGCCCGCTGTAATTTTGCAGGGTAGAGATAACGTTTATAGAATCTACACCGGAGGGTTTGTTAATTACAGCAAGAGTGGTTTCCTCCGGCTTGGCTACGAATGCCTTGAGCTGATATCTGGAATAATTGAGCTGCAGTCCGGTCTTGAGCAAAAAGTTATCCGTTACTTTGTAAACCAGGTTGGCGCCTACTTCAGCACCTGCTGCGGCTTTATGCGTAACGAGGTCGGAAACGGACGTGCTTTCTTCAACGGTACTGTAGGGAATGCCTCTGAATACTTCTTTTATTTCGCTTACGCCACTGGTCAGCTTCCGGTAACTTAAGGTGGGTGAGAAAAACAACTGCCATTCAAACTTTGACTTTTTGAACGGTTCGCCTCCCCATAATACTTTCCTGACCTCAGTTTCCTTGCTCTTGTCGTCTTTTGATGCGGACTGTTGCTCACCGGGTTCGGTCTTTGATATCATCTTACCGGCAACGGGCAGGGTTTCAGTCCCGGTTGAAATATCCTGGTTTTCGCTATTGAGTATATAATCTTCTCCATCGTCAAAAACCGGCTGAATGTTATGTCGCTGCCCGGTAAAAGAGGTACCGGGTGTTGTTGAAGCGGGTGTCTTCACCTGGTGCCCGTTGTTTTCAGCTTCAGCAGCTTCCATGTAGGCAGATTGGCCGGGGATTGAAGTTATAGGCTCCGCCAGGGGTGCGGAGCTTGTTTTAAAATCAGTTTTGTAAATGGCAGTATGCCTGATCGCGGAGGAGGGAGTGTAATGGTAGTGATCAACAAAGATAGCTGTGCCAAGCAGCATGAGTATAGTCAGAGATATATATGGCCATTTCTTTGACGGATGGATGGATCTGTGTATGTTATCCCATAGTTTGTCTGATGGATACATTTTATATTGATCCGCCCTCGTCTTCAGGTAATCTTCAAATTCGTCTGTATGTATATTTCTCTCCATAATCAGTTCCCTGGTTAATTCATAAATAGGTTAGTGTCCTGGTTCCTGTTTTCACTATCCTAAAATGCATTGATCACGGGTTTACGGCTGCCACTTCCAGTTTATCCGCATATTGCGGTAATATGTGTTTTTTTATCAAGATCTCTTCCAGCATATTTTTCGCCCTGGTGTATTGCGAACGGCTGGTACTTTCCTCTATATCCAGCATAGTGGCAATCTCACGGTGCGAATATCCTTCTATCGCATACAGGTTGAGTACCGTCCGGTAGCCGATCGGCAGCATCCTGATACATTCAATGACCTGCTTGGCCTGCACTATAGAAGGAATGCTCTCCTCACGTATATGTACACCCGAAGCGTGTATAAGATCCAGGCTCTCGGCAAATTTCCGGTTTTTCTTAAGGTTATTGATACAGGTGTTCACAATGATCCTTCTGATCCAGCCTTCCAGCGCCCCCTTATTCTGAAATTGTCTGATCTGCCCGAAAACCTTGATAAAACCCTCCTGAAGCATGTCTTCGGCATCCTCACGGCTTTTGGCGTAGCGATAACATACAGACAGCATTCCGGGGCTATATCTGTAGTATAGTTCCTGTTGTGCCGTAGCCTGGTTCTTTACACAGCCTTTGAGCATTGCCTCTTCTGTCATGAAATCAAAGTTGATTTCGTGTAATTTAGACAATATTTTGATATAAAATGCTGCCCGGACAGAATTTTTTTTGATTTTTGATAACGGTTTCTTACGGTATTCACCGGGTTTCCCCTATCAGGAGGTTGCCTGTCATTTCCGGGGGAACCTCCAGCCCCATCATATATAAAATAGATGGAGCGATATCGCCCAGTTTTCCGGGGCTGATCTGTCTCTTCCATTCCCGGTCAATAATGAATAGCGGCACAGGGTTTAAAGTATGGGCAGTATTAGGCGTACCGTCTTCGTTGACAACATAATCCGCGTTGCCGTGGTCGGCTGTCAGGAATATGGTATAGCCATGCTCAAGGGCGGTGGTTGCCACTTTTTCCACGCAGGTATCCACGGTTTCCACGGCTTTAATTATGGCTTCCCAAACACCTGTATGACCTACCATATCCGCATTGGCGTAATTGAGGCAGATAAAATCCGCGGTTTCTTTTTGGATTTCGGGCAGAAGGGAATCGGTGAGTTCAAAGGCGCTCATCTCAGGCTTAAGATCATAGGTTGCCACCTTAGGTGAAGGCGCCATGATCCTTTTTTCACCTTCAAAAGGCGTTTCCCGTCCCCCGCTGAAAAAGAAAGTTACATGGGGGTATTTTTCGGTCTCTGCGATTCTGATCTGTTTCAATCCGTTAGCGGCTACGATCTCGCCGAGGGTATGGGTAAGGTTTTCATTTCCAAAAATGATATGTACGTTTTTATAGGTTTTGTCGTATTCCGTCATGGTAGTATATTCCAATGGCAGCACCTGCATACCGTTGTCAGGTTTATTTGCCTGGGTAAGTACTTCGGTGATCTCGCGGCAACGGTCGGTACGGAAATTAAAGCAGATCACGGCGTCGCCCGGTTGGATCCGGCCCCTGCCGTCAACGGCCTGTTTTTTAATCAACGGCCGGATGAATTCATCGGTAATGCCGGCGTCGTAAGATTGCTCAATAGATTGAATAATATTGTCGGTTGGGGTGCCTATCCCATGCACCATAGCGTCATAAGCCAGTTTTACCCTTTCCCAGCGTTTATCTCTGTCCATTGCATAATAGCGTCCGGTAACAGTGGCAATTTCCCCGGTAGTTTGGTCCAGGTATTGTTGCAGTTCCTTTATAAAACCGAGCCCGCTTTTAGGGTCGGTATCGCGCCCGTCCGTAAACGCATGAATGAAAACATTATCCAGGTTTTCCTCCTGGCAGATACTGATGATGGCTTTGAGGTGATTGATATGGGAATGAACGCCGCCATCACTCACCAATCCTAAAAGATGCAAAGCTTTTTGGTGTTCTTTCGCATACCGGATGGCTTTTAATAAGGACTCATTTTGCCTGAGTTCTCCGGTTTTGATGGCCATATTGATCCGCTGCAGTTCCTGATATACGATCCTCCCGGCCCCCAGGTTGAGGTGTCCCACTTCACTGTTTCCCATCTGTCCCTCCGGCAGACCAACGGCCTCCCCGCAGGTGATCAGCGTAGTATGGGGGTATTGGTGATAAAGGGAACTTACGAAAGGAGTGCGGGCATGTTGAATAGCGTCGCTGGATTTTACCTTACCTAATCCCCAGCCGTCCATGATAATGAGGATCACCTTTTTTTGTTTCATCCGTATGTTTTTGTTGTTAGATATTCACGAGATTGCCACTCCATCCTCTCCTTAGAGAAAAAATTTCTGGCGCATTTCCCGCCGTAAAAGTAAGATATTTACAATCTCGATCTTTGTGAGGATTGGAATGCACCCATTGGAATTTCAACAAGGCTTCTACTTGAAAGAGCATTAGGAACACTAAATATGCAGGCAGAATGAAAGAGGCTTCTCCGCCGGTAACTCCCACTCGTATCCCGAAGAGTTATATAATTATATTAACCGTTTTGTTGGGTATTTATGTTGTAAATTGTTTTACAACCTTCAGATTAGGTAATGATGTGTTGCGCTATTTTGTCCTTAAGGAGCGCCTCGAACATCAACCGAATTTACCAGATATTGAAGACAACCTGCCCCTTGGCTTTCCCGTTACACTGGTATTGCTTTCAAAACTTAATTTGTGTAAATCTGTTTTCATTTGCTTTCTGAACCTGATTTATCTGAGCGGAAGCCTATATTTCACCGACCGGATATTTCGCGACAAGTACCAACGGTGGATACTTGCGGTTTTGGTTTTGCTCAACTGGAGCATTATTAAAAACGTAATTACGCCCTTGTCTGATATGCAATACATGTTTTTTCTACGGGGAGCTTATATCTCCTGGGTAAGTACCGGGACAGCAGGGAGATGCGGCATATTTTGCTATCTGTCATATTGGCCCTGATTGCCGTGTTTACCAGAATAATTGGTATTTGTTTGTTGATCTCTATCGTATTTTCTCTGGCAGAACATTATATAAAGAGATGGAGAATGGTGTCTAAACGAGTACGTAAGAGCCGGCTCTTTTTGGTAACCGGTATTTCTCTTCTCTTCTGTCTCTTCTCCTGTATATTCTGATTGTTTTTGGTTGGCCTACTATAGATGCGAGATTCTGGGTTCCTGTTTTACCTCTGTTGTTTTCAATTCTCCTGATGGGAGGGCGGACTGAAAAAAGAATAGTACGAATAGGTGGAATAGTATGGAAATCAGGATATGTTGTTTTAGGAATTATCGCGTTATCCTATTTTACATGGATGAGTACCGATAAAAAGGCTTTTTCCGCCCGACACGATACCGGAATCTGGTTGCATACCTATGAACTTTACTTTTCAGGGGAGGAATCGGACTCAGTGGAAGAACGGGTAAGTTATCCGTTGCACGTTCTGAAGACGTACGACCGGTAAGGAGAGACGTTCGGGAAGTGCTTGCGGCTAATATTTTTTAAAACGCCCGGATTCTGGCACATTTTTGGAGAGGCTTTACAGTATATTTTGAGTATATGAGAGCCTGTTTAATTAAAATCCTTATTCCTGTGTTCCTCCTTGGCGGACTGGCGCTCAATTATTCCCTTCCCAGGGGTGCATATTCTTATTCCCCGGATGACATCATTACCTCAATAAGCGCCGGTAATGCCGGTCAGTTGTCGAAACATTTTGACAGGATAGTGGACATCACCTTACATGAAAAAAGTAATTCTTACAGCAGCAGTCAGGCGGAAGTGATCCTGAAGGATTTTTTTCATTCCTGTGGTGTGGAGTCTTTTTCCGTAGTCCAGACAAAATCTGATAACGACCGGGAATTTTACAGAGGTGATCTGAATACCGGGGCGGGCCGGTTCAATACTGTTTTTTCCCTGAAATTGCGCGGCAAAGAAAAAGTGCTCCAGGAAATCAGGTTTGAAGAACCCTGATTTTCCGGAGCGGTATTTCATTATTATTCTTCAGAGATTGAAATATTGTTTTGCGTTATTGTAGGAAATATCCTGTACCATCTTCCCCAGCCATTTAATATCATTGGGCAGCAAACCGTTTTCCACGTCATTTCCAATAAGATTGCAGAGAATACGGCGAAAATATTCGTGCCTTGGCCAGGAAAGGAAACTGCGGGAGTCTGTAGTCATACCTATAAAACGACTCAGTAGTCCCATATTACTCAGCACGTTCATTTGTTCTTCCATCCCGTCTTTCTGATCCAGGAACCACCAGCCTGAGCCAAACTGAATTTTCCCCGGGGTTTTTCCGTCCTGAAAATTGCCGATCATGGTAGCGTATAATGCGTTATCCGCCGGGTTATTATTATAAATGATGGTTTTAGCCAGACGCTCTTCTTTATCGAGGCGATCAAAAAAAGCTGCCATGGCCTGCGCTACCGGCCAGTCGCCCATAGAATCAATACCGGCGTCTGCTCCCAAACGGTTCAATAAGCGGGTATTATTGTTGCGCAAGGCGCCGATATGAAATTGCTGGGCCCATTGCCTGTCTGCATTCCATAAACAAATAAAATGCAGGGTGGCAGACTTGAACTGGCGGATTGCAGCGGGGCTAAGCTGATTTCCGTTTCTGATGGTTTTAAAACTTTCTTCCAATTGGGCAAGGGTGAAATCTTCCGCATACATGGTTTCCAGCCCGTGATCCGAAACACGGCAACCTGCTTCATGGAAGAAATCGTGACGCTGCTTTAAAGCATCAAGAAGCTGTTGGTAGGTGCTGATGGTGATGTTAGCTGATGCAGCCAACCGGTCTATATAAGAATTATAGGTTTCGGGATTTTCCACCGCCATTGACTTATCGGGACGGAATGCGGGCAGTACTTTAATCTGAAAGTCGCTTTGTTTGATCTGTGCATGATAGTGCAGATCATCTGCGGGATCGTCCGTGGTGCAAAGCGCTTTTACTGAAAAGTATTCAAGAATAGAATGAACTGGTAATGATTTCAGTCTTTCATTAGCTTCATGATATATCTCTTCGGCTGAGGATCCATCTAACAGGGTTGTAATGCCAAAGGGCTTTTTTAATTCAAGGTGCGTCCAGTGATACAGGGGATTGCGCATGGTATATGGCACAGTGGCGGCCCACACTTTAAACTTGGTATAGTCGTCGGCGCTGCCGGTGATGTCGTTTTCGTCCACCCCGTTGCTCCGCATGGCCCTCCATTTATAGTGGTCGCCCTTCAGCCAGATTTCGGTGATATTGTTGAACTGTTTGTTTTCGGCGATCTCCGCCGGGGGCAGATGATTGTGGTAATCAAGGATGGGCATTTTTGACGCAAAGTCGTGATACAATTCCAGGGCTGTAGAGGTTTCCAGCAAAAAATCCTCGTCTAAAAATTTTTTCATAACAGGTATAATTATTACAAAATTAAAAGTTAAATCAGGATTACACGTTTCGGACACGGTTCATCTTAAACGCCATCCCTTGCTTATCTGCCCCTGGCTTTTTCGATCTCCCTGATAATTTTTTTCAGTTGATCGCCTACCTTATCATAGCGTTTTTCGGCAAGCCAGTCGGCGGGAAAGAGCTGAGACCCGATGCCTACAGCCGCCACGCCTCCCTCAAACCACTTGCCGAGGTCTTCTGTTGACGGTTCCACTCCGCCGGTGGCTACAAATTGCATTGCGGGAAACACCGCTTTTACGGCTTTGATATAGGCGGGTCCACCCAACTGTTTGGCCGGAAAAATTTTTACCATATCTATGCCCCAATTCTCTGCAAGCCCGATCTCTGAAGGGGTGGCGCAGCCGGGTATCCATAGTTTTTGATGTGCATCGGCAACGGTCCGGATTTCTTCCAAGATCAGCGGGGAAATCAAAAAATCCGCACCGGCATTCAGGTATTGTTCCGCTTGTTGTTTGTTTTTGATGGTGCCGATACCGAGTATCATGTCCGGCAATTCCTCCCGGCAATATTTACGGACTTGGATAAAAATGTCAAACGAGTTGGTATTGCGGTTGGTAAACTCAAACAAACGCACACCTGCTTCATAGGAGGTTTTAAGTACCTTACGGCAGGTGTCTGCATCCGCATGCGTAAACAAAGGAACAAAACCGGTCTGGTGGATCATCTGTGCAATATGCTCTGCGGTCATGGGGTATTTATTTATTATGATGATTGAGTGGCGATATTTGTCAAATATAAGACGGCTTCCCGGTGCGTAGCAGGCGAGACCAGCCTTACCGGATGATCCTTCCGCTGCCGCCCTGTTGTATCAACGTTTCAATTTCCTGCAAGGTAGCAATATTAAAATCACCGGTGATGCTGTGCTTAATGACGCCGCATGCGGTAGCAAATTCTATAGCTTCCCTGAGTCCGGCCTTGTTTTTAAGCGAGTGAATAAGCCCTGCCATGAAAGCGTCCCCGGCGCCGATCCTTTCGGCGATTTGTTGTATCTGATAGGGCCGGGAGGTGAAGATGTCTCCGTTGTGCCATAAATAGCCGGTATATTCGTTAGTGTCGGCGCTTTCCTGCTTCCGCATGGTCATAGCAATGTATTGCGCCTTGGGTAAGACCTCTTTCAGAAGCCGGAAGGTGCTTTCAACGAGATGGTGCTGATCCGGCTCAATCCCGAAATACCGCCTGGCGGTGTCCACATCCGCCAGGATCACATCACAATACCGGAGCAGATCGGGCATTACTTCGCTGCAATGTTTCCCGTAGTTCCACAGGGTGCCGCGATAATTGAAATCGGCTGAAATAGTGAGCCGGCGTTGTTGCGCGATCTGCAGCGCCTCTTTGCAAACCCCCGCCAGGTCCGCGGTTAAAGCCGGCGTTATGCCGCTCCAATGAAGCCAGTCGGCGTCCTCCAGTATGGTATTCCAGTTGATCCTGCCGGGTTTAAGGTAGCTGAAGGCGGAATGGGTACGGTCGTAGATGATTCTTCCCGCGCGGGCGCCCTGGCCGCTTTCATAATAATAGGTTCCTACCCTTTTATCCGGCTCACTTACCACATTGCATTCAACGCCATATTTATATAACTGGGCAAGCCCGGCTCTGCTCAGTTCATTGTCCGGTAAAGCTGTAATATATAAGGAAGGATTTCTTAAAATGGAGAGGGAAACAGCTATATTAGCTTCAGAGCCTGCCCAATGCATCTCCAACGTATGACTCTGTATTAACTTTTGTTGCGTTGGGGGGGTAAGCCTGAGTAAGTATTCGCCAAATAATGCGGTCTTTTTATTCATAATCCTGGTCTGTAAATCTGTCTCCCGAAAGTAAGCCAATTCATTGAAAAGAAGTGCCGGATATTAACCAGTTAATAAAAAAGGCCTCCTTTGTAAGGAGGCCCTTTGCAGTTGGTTTTGGGGCTATTAATTAAAATTGACCTTAATAAAAGGAATCACCACAGGCGACTGCTTTTGTACGCCTTTGATGTAATATAACCCCGGTGATAAGTTAGAAATGTCCACACACACTACTGTTAGACTATTGTTATTTAACCGTTTTACAACCGTACCGTTTATATTGACAACCAACCATGTGGAAATGCTGCTTGAGGGTGGTATTTTTATAAATATTTTTTCTTGAGCCGGATTGGGATATATAATAATATCCTGATTATCTGCCCAAAATACATTTATTATGTTTGAATACGATATTCTTCCTTCTTTATCAATAATCCTGATCCGGTAGATATTTTCCCCCGGAAGGGGTTGGGAGTCAGTAAAACCGTAATGAAAGGGTGGGGATGTTTTTGGGGGGATCAGAGACGAAGTAGCCTGAAAATCATTTTCACCGGATTTTTTTTCTATAATATAACCGTTATCCGCCGTTTGACCGGCTGACTGCCATTGCAGTATTATTTCTTTGGTGTTTACAATGGCTTTCCATCCTGTTATTTCTATGGGAAGGGGATTGTTGGGATAGTTGTTGGAGCTGGCCAGGGTGAAGTAGCCAAACTGGTGGAGCAGACTACTGGTAACCGAGCCGTTGGCGCCCGGCGTACCCCGGTAGTTGGATACCATTGTGTTTTCCCATGAGGTACCGTCAAATTGCGCAACCCGGAGTGCATTCATATCGGTAACGCCACCGCTGTTGGGGTCGTAAAAACTCAGCTCTACCCCGGCGGCACCGCTTCCTTCGATGGTCCAGTATTCAATGTGACTGATATGGTGGATACCACTGCCAACAACCGATCCGATGTTGAGATAAGGGTCGGCATTTTTATATTCCACAGTAAAACTGCCGGCAGCATTCCGTAGAAAAACAGGTCTGAGTTTACCGTTTAAACCGGTAGGAAACGCGAAATCCACGTTGTTGAGTCCGAGTTTTTGAATGGGGCCGGCAATATGGCTGTCATCACAACCGATGTTGGAATAAGGCAGATTGGTATAATCGTGCATGCAACTTTCAATGACGCTTGTGGGAGCAAGGGTAAGCAACGCTGAAGAGGAGGTTTGAATAATGCCATGTATTAAGCCGAGGGTATCTGTAACCGTTATCTCACGGCTTAATTGGGTTCGCGTATTGTTGACCGTAAGATTTTTGATGGTGATAGCGCCCGTTCCTCCCCCTGATCCTATGATTTGATCCGATCCCAGCAGTTGTATGGCGCCGGACATGTTATCGCTGCCGATGTCAATATAGGTCGTGTCTTCGCAGATGATATCCCCATAGATATTGAAATTTCCGCTATGGGTGCCATTGGTGTTGGGCTTAAATTTAAAGAATCCGGAAATTATACGGAGATCATTTTGAATAAAACAATCTCTTGCGGAGCCTATACCGGCAAAATTCACGTTTCCTTCCACATAAAGATGTCCGAAAGTGCGTCCTGCAAGCGATGAACCAACGCCGTTTCTTTTGTAAGTATAAATGCTGCCTGCCTTAAAAATAACGACGCTGCCGGGCGCCGAAGCACCAAAGGGACTGCCGCCTGCTTTATTAATATACTGCGCGCCGCTCTCAAATATTATTGAATTCAAATTGGCGACACCGAACGGATTACCATCAAATCCGGTGTTGGCAGTAAAAACCGAGCCTTCCATAAATTGAAGTGCGCCGGAGGAAAGTGCGGTAAGACGGTGACTGCCATCGTAAAAATCTATATTACCCCAAACCTCACCGGAAAATCCGGTGCCGATACTGAGCGTGATGGCATTGTTACCGCTGATCTGCAATTTAGCGCCGGCTTCTATTTCAAAGTGAGGAGATAACACAGCGGTGTTGCCGATGCTGAGGGTGCCGGGAACGGCGCTATTGATACTCACAACAGCATTGTTGTATAGTCTTAATTTCCCGACAGCCTCCGTTGCGGGCATCTCCGTGATCATAGCCGCGGAAGAAAATTCAAGAATATCATCGGGTTGGGGAGCATTTCGCGGAGGGAGCCAGTTTGCCGGGTCGGTCCAGGAACCGGAGTTTCCGTTCCATGTATAGGTTTGCTGTGCAAATAAAAGTAACGGCGCTGCAAAGATGCAGGTTAGCAGGTGTTTTTTCATTTTTACTCAATTTTTGTTGTGTGGTTAGCAATTGAGAATGCTTCTGCATTCCTGTTGGTTCTTTAAAATTAATGTTTTTTTAGATTCATAATCAGTAATTTTCGAACATATTTATATACAATTGTATTTTTGGACCCTGCAGATTTATTTTGCGGATCAATTTCCAACATCCGGTATAAACTATTTCATGTTTGCAATTTGTAATAAAGAATTCAGGCAGTTTTTTGGCAGTTTGACGGGGTATCTGGCTGTTATCATATTCCTGCTGCTTACCAGTTTGTTTTTGTTTGTGTTTCCCGGCACCAGCCTGCTGGAAAACGGCTATGCCACCCTTGATACTTTTTTTGATCTGGCGCCGATGATCCTGTTGCTGCTGATCCCGGCCATAACCATGCGCAGCTTTGCCGATGAATTCAAATCGGGCACTTACGAAATCCTGGCTACCCGTCCGCTCAGCAGGTGGCAGATCACTTTTGGAAAATATCTGGCAAGTCTTGCTATAGTGGTAATAGCGTTGTTGCCCACTTTAATTTATGTTTATACCATCCGGAGCCTCTCCACCGGGGGCATTGATGGTGGGGGTATAGCAGGATCCTTTATCGGGCTGTTTTTCCTGTCTGCCGCTTTTACCGCAATAGGTATTTGCTGCAGCAGTTTCACCCATAATGCCGTAGTGGCGTTTTTAGCCGGTGCTTTTGTGTGTTTTATTTTATATTATGGCTTTACGGCCATAAGCGGTTTGTCTTCTTTACAGGGTAGTGGAGACTATTTCATTGAAATGATGGGGATAGATTTTCATTACCGGAGTATGAGCAGGGGCGTCATAGACAGCCGGGATATCCTCTATTTTCTGAGTCTTGTTTTTTTGTTTTTATATATTACCTATAAAAAATTATTGAACCGGTAGAAGATCCATGAAAAAACTATTGAAATCTCGTTTTAGCCGGGTATATGTTATCGCGGGGCTGCTGCTGATCAACCTGCTGGCGGCGCGCTGGCATGGCCGCCTTGACCTTACCGCTGAAAAAAGATATACGCTTTCCGGGGCCACACATCAACTGTTGCAATCGCTGGAGGCCCCGGTAAACGTAACGGTTCTCCTGGATGGCGATTTGCCGGCGGGATTTAAGAAGCTGGCAGGGAGTACCCGCGATATGCTGCAGGAGTTCCGGGAGATCAGCAACAACCAGGTGCGTTTTATTTTCCGGCAGCCCGGACAGGGTTTGAACGACAGCCTGAAAGCCGGGCTTATAGACTCCCTGCATCGGATGGGGATTAATCCGACCAACGTACGTGCCAGGACCAAAGAAGGAGAAGGGGAGGAGCAAAGGCTGGTGTATCCCGGGGTGATCATTGAATATGAAGGGCACGCGGTAGGTGTGGATCTTTTGCAGGGCCAGAGCGCGATAGACGGCCTGCATTCCCTGAACAATGCCGAGGCTTTACTGGAATACAAACTGGCAGGCGCCATTGATAAAATACAAAGGGAAAAAGTACCGGTGGTAGCTTATCTTACCGGTAACGGTCAACCGCAGAACTATGAAATATACGATCTGATAGAGAAAGCAATAAAACCCAATTACGGGTTCAGTATCCTGCCGATTGACAGTGTGCCTGTGATCCCGGAGGTGTTCGATGCGTTGCTGATCGTGAAACCCATGCAGGCTTTCAGTGAATCCCAAAAGCTGAAGATTGACCAGTTTGTGATGCGTGGCGGGAAGCTGGTTTGGGCGATAGACCGCCTGTATGCCAGCCTCGACAGCCTGATGCGCAGCCAGGGAAATTTTATCGCTTTTGAGATGGGATTGAACCTTGATGATCTGTTGTTTAAGTACGGGGTGCGTATCAATCCCGACCTGGTGCAGGATCTCAATTGTGCGCAAATTCCACTGACAGTGGGTTCTATGGGCAACCGCCCGCAGATACAGTTGATGCCCTGGGTTTACTTTCCCCTGCTCTCGTCCGTCAATGACAATCCGATTTCCAAAAACCTGGATTATGTACTATCGCAATTTCCTCAATCCATTGATACCGTGAAAGCGGAAGGGATTACTAAAACAATTCTCCTGGCTACTTCCGCCAATTCCAAAATATCCAGTACCCCCGCGAAGGTGGAGTTGAACAGTGTGAAAAGTGAAGAGGATATGAAAGCTTTTTCACAGGGCAATATCCCGGTGGCAGTGTTGCTGGAGGGTAGATTTAATTCTTTGTTTACCCACCGCATTGCATCGGCTGCAAAGGACAGCCTTGCTGATATCTATCACAGTCCTTTTCGTTCCCAAACCGATAGCAGTAATAAGATGGTGGTTATTTCGGATGGCGACCTGCTCACCAATTTTGTATCGCAGGAAAAAGGCCCCTTACAAATGGGGGAAAACCCGTTCACTCATTATCAATACGCCAACCGGGAATTTTTCCTGAATTGCCTGGAATACCTGGCAGGCAACCCCGGGATCCTGCAAACCAGGGGGAAGGATTATACCCTCCGGTTATTAGACCAGAAGAAAATTGAGGAAAGCCGGTCCTTCTGGCAGGCACTCAATATTATGGTGCCGATTGTATTGGTGATTTTATTCGGATTGATTTATACGGCTGTCGGTAAGAGAAGATATGGACGTTAGTTAAATCGGGGGATAACGAACAGTATAAATATAAGGTTCCGTTATTTTACAAAACCTGGTTTGAACGCGGCAGTATGGTTAAGTTTGTGTTTAACTACAGAGCATTTATATAATGAAACGCCTTCCCCTGAGATATTTTTGGATTCTGATTGCCGTAGCCTTCCTGGCTATAATTTGGTTCATTGTCAAAGACCGTTCCTATTTTGTAAGTATTCCGCCTCCCTCTGCCACTGACAGCCAGTTTACGATGCGGGAAAATTATGCCATCAGGCTGGTTGCAAAAGAACCGGATGTGGTCAATCCCATGTCTGTTTGTGTGGATCGCCACGGTGCTATCTACGTCAGCGAATCCTCTACCTATCGCTATGGTATGGAAGGGTCGCCGGAGAAAGACTCTTTGTTGCTGAATCCTATAAAGAGGATAGCGCTGGGCGCCAACGGTAAGCCCGATAAAGTTACCATAGTGGCGCAGGGTTTTGCAAACCCGGTGATGGGAATTGATATTGCCCGGGATAAATTTTACGCTACCTGTTTGAATGAGTTGTTTGTGATGGATATAGATGAAGAAGGGCGGCTGAGTAATAAACAGGTATTGGTGCGGGATTCAGCGCATCCCTGGAATCCCTTTGGGATGTACCGGGTAGCGGTAGGCCCCGATGGGAAACTGTGGTTGGCGATGGCGGATCATCCGGACAGCAAACCGGTAACACTCACCGGTTCGGATGGAAAAGTGCTGCAACTGCGCGGGCAGAGCGGAGGGTTTGTACGTTGCAATCCGGACGGTTCTGATCTGGAGCTGGTAGTACAGGGATTCCGGGCGCCATTTGCATTTGATTTTGATCCCTGGGGACATTTGTGGGCGATATCCAATGGCGAAAGCAGTCCGAATATATACGTAGATGTAATTCCGGGGATGGACTACGGCTATCACTCCCGAAAGGTTTCCTATGCCTGGCTTGCCGGTAAAACGAATCTTTCGCCCCCCGTTACCGAAATGGGATCAGGCGCTAATACGGTGGCGCTTCATTACTATGGCTCCATGTTTCCCGCTGATTTTTGGGGTAGTATTTTAGTCGCGAACTGGGGAAGTCATGGCGCTTTTCCTACCAACAGGATCGTTCGCCAATTTGTGAAGCAAATGGGGCCTGTGCCCGACTCGGTGAAGATAGTGGGCGAAGAGTTCCGGGAAGCGGAGCCGCTATTTTTAACCGCCACCGATTCGATGTTTAGGCCGGTATCTATGGCTATAGCGCCTGACGGCGGACTCTATCTGGCCGACTGGCATGGCAGGGACGATGAAAGCGATACCACGGGCAGGATATTTAAGATCTCTTATACCGGCAGGATCTGGGGTAAAAACCAATTTGAGCCGGAAAGGATGAGCAGGATGCAACCGAAGGAACTGAGCCGGCAGTTGGGCAGCAGCAATAAATTTGTTCGCCGGGAAGCCCGGTATTTATTGGTGGATCTGGGAGAGAAATCAATAGCGCCCCTGCGACAATTGATAGAAAAAGGAAACGCTTTTGAAGCGGCAAATGCGATCTGGACCCTGACTCAGTTGCAAAGTAAAGAGGCGATTGCTGCAATAAGCGAAGCATTGAATCATAAAGACGCCAGGGTGAGGGCTTTGGCACTCAGGCAGATGCGCCAGGCAGCGGGTTGGCCCATCGGCGGAGCACCCGTGGCCGTATTATCCGACCCGGATAATAAAAGGGCATCCCCGGTATTGATGAGCGTGGGGACATTGGCGGATAAGGCGGCTCCTTTATTGCAGGATGCAGATCCGGAAGTAAGGGTGGAGGCGGCGCTTTGCCAGAACTCGCCTTCCGGTATCACCAAAGGTTTAATAAATGCCCTGGAGATTGCGGATAGCAAAAGGTTGCGCTACCAGATCGGTTTTGAATTAGGAAGAAATAGCGATTCCGCTGCTTTGATGCAGTTGTACGATACCACGGATCCTGTAAAATACCGCGTGGCACTGATCGCCGGGCAAACTGCAGTGAACGAAAAAACACCGCTGGCTTCGGCGGTAAGTGGATGGGATTTTTCCAAAGATGAGAATATTGGCGAAGGGCTGGTAGCAAAACTGGAATCGGGCGCGGCTTTTCCAAAAGATCCTGCCGACCGGATGATCGCTATGGAGTGGCTGGAAGCGCATCCCCGGGCGCTCAATCCGAACCTTACCGGTTTTATATTGGATTGCCTTCAGGACGGCGACTACCTGGTGAAAGGAACGGCTCTGCGGGTGGTAAGACAGCGGGGCTTGCAAAACAGGCAGATCGAAGAAAAGGTACGGCATATCATGGTGACCAAAGATACCCTGTTTGCGTTTCTGCCCGTTGAGGCTATGTTTACGGTGGCTTCCTTTTCCGATCCCGGCCCTGCTGAAAACTGGCTGAATAAGATCCGGGACACCTCGGAACATAAAAAAACGGAAATACTAAGGGCCTTACGGCAGCAGTCGCGTAATGCCGGTTTCATGAAGCTGCTTTGGCCGGATGCGTTAGCGATTGCCAAAACGCATCCCGGATTGGCAGAAGAATTTGCGTTTACCTTTAAGAAAGCAGGTATAGATAACCGGGAGTGGTCTCAACTTCCTCAACCACCCATACGTCCGGCAGCTACGGCGGCATTATCCAAACTGATTGCCGACGGCGTTCCCAAAGCCTCTGCAAGACGCGGTAAATGGACTTTCTATTCTTCCTGCATTTCCTGCCATGCCAATAGTGTAGATGACAATGAATTTCGTTTGGGTCCCAATCTTTTCGATATCGGCTCCTCGTCTCAGCCGGAATACCTGATTGAATCCATCCTCGAACCCAATAAGGTGCTAAAGACCGGTTACCAGTTGGAAACGATCGAAACCAAAGACGGGAAAAAATACCAGGGACAGGTGGAAACCCTGGGAGAAGAGATTGCCGTTCGTCGTCCCGGAGAACCAACCGTTACTATTTCCATGGAGCAGGTAAAAACCCGAACCACCAGTCATTTGTCGCCCATGCCGGAGGGGCTTTATCGTGATATGACTGTTGGGGAAGTTTCCGATCTCATTGCTTACCTGCGATCTTTAAAGGGAGGGAATTAACAGGATATCGGGTAACGGTTAAAAAATGATTTTCTTTTCCATGATACAACGATTTTATAAAATGAAAAGGCAATACCGGAATCCGTCCGTCAGGATGTTCCTGAAGCTGTTATTTATTATTGTCCTGGCAGGCTGTTCGTCTGTAGAACCCGATCGCCCCATCCGGGTGCTGATCGTTACCGGGATGGACATCGAAGCCCACAACTGGAGGGAAACCACACAGGCGGCGATGGAGGAGTTGCAAAAAGACGCGGGAATAGAAGTGGATACGCTCACCGATATTTACCGGTTGGGTGCAACTGATCTTAACCGTTATGATGTATTGTATCTCAATTTCAACAATTGGGAAAAGCCTGATCCGGATGCTAAGGCCGAGGCAAATTTAAAAACATTTGTAGCGGGCGGAGGAGGTTTGGTTGTGGTTCATTTCGCCTCAGGTTCCTTTGAATCCTGGCCGGATTATGTAAAATTAGCCGGCAGGGTGTGGGACCGGAAAAACACCCATGACCCGAGAGGTCCGTTCAGGGTGGAGATTACGGACAGCCTGCATCCCATCACCAAAGGAATGACATCTTATGATACGGATGACGAATTGTACATCTGCCTTACCGGCAATGAGCCCATCCATCTGCTGGCACGTGCCAAATCGGTAGTCACCGGGCAATACCACCCCATGGCTTTTGTACTTAATTATGGGAAAGGTCGTGTGTTTCATCTCGCTCTGGGGCATGATGCAAAAGCCATTCATATTCCCGGAACGGCCGAACTGATCCGCAGAGGTGTGATCTGGACTGCCGGTGACCGGTAACCTGCCAGGTATGACTTCCTGCCGCCTGCTGTCAATAGTTGACCCCCAACCAAAAACTAAAAACTTCTTCACCCCAAACCTCAAACTCCCTCTGCTTCCTGATACCTGACAAATCTCAAATCCTATCTTCTTTTGAACCAATAATAGAAGGGGATCCCCAGTAATATCAGGGTCAGTCCTATAGCGGCTTCCCGGGGTCTTTCCACCAGCGTGTTACAAACCAGGACGATGCAAAACAAAATGAATAAGGCAGGAACCACCGGGTAACCCCATACTTTATAGGGTCTCGGGACTGTCGGCATTTTCTTTCTTAAGATGAACACACCTACTGTGGTGGCACCGTAATATATAAAGGCAGCAAAAATCAACATATCGGTGAGTTGGTCGAAAGTGCCGGATAATACCAGCAGGCAGGCCCAAACTCCCTGCAGCCATAAAGCGTTTCCCGGCACTTTTGCTTTGTTCAGTTTCCCGATTCCCGAAAAAAATACCCGCTCGGTGGCCATCGCGTAATAGGTGCGGGCATTGCTTAAAATGGTAGCATGCGTACAGCCGAGGGTGGTGATCAGGATCAATAAGGAGATGAGGAATACGCCGGTATTGCCGCCAAAAACACGCACTACTTCTACTGCGGCGATAGCATTGGTGTCGCGGTAGAGGTGTTCCATATCAGCCACCGGTAAAACGCTGAGATAAGTCATGTTCACTACAAAATAGAGCGCGATCACAATCAATAAACCAATGGTGATGCTAAGGGGCACATTCCTGTTGGGGTTCCGGATCTCCCCACCCAGGAAACCTATGGAATTCCATCCCTCATAAGCCCAAAATGCGGCCAGCATGGCGGTGAAGATCGCGCTCATCGTAACCGGTGAGGCGTCCGGGGTTTCCAGGCTGAATGCGGCTTTTATATCAGCGTGCTCACTGCCTGATCCACACAGGGTGATGATTGCTATCCCTGTTAGTACCAGTATCATCAATACTACACTAAGTCCGGCGCCTGTTTTGAGTCCGGTAGTATTGACCCCCGTGAGGGAAAGGACCAGCAGGATTGCCACTAATTTCACGTTAAGGCTCTCGAAGGGATAAAATACGCCTCCGATATTGATGTCCTTCCAGCTATCGAGAATGGAAGGGAGAGGTATCATACTATGGAACGACTGGGCAAACACATAGGCGATGCTGGCGACCGCAGCGGTTTTTATGGCGGCAAAATTTGACCAGCCATATAGAAAAGAAAAAAATCGCCCGTAAATTTTTTTGTAATAAGCGTATTCGCCGCCTGTATCGGCCAGCATGCTTGCAATTTCCGCGTTGCACAGGGCGCCCATCAGGGTAATTAAGCCTCCCAACAGCCAGCAGATCAGGATCCAGCCCGGGGCGTGAAGTTCGGCCGCCATGGGGGCCACTTTTTTGTACACTCCGGAACCGATAATATTTCCCATTACAACAATAATGGCTACACGGAGGGTAAGGCTGCGGTTCAGACCGGAGGATACATCCATAATACAGGATTTACAGTGTAAAAAAAGGGTAAAATACAGAAAAAGAGAGAAAACATCTCCGGCTTTGGAAAATAAGAATGGGAAGGGAAAAGAAAGCGGATTATAATTGTAATTCCTCCTGGTGAAGGGCTGTCAGTTGCTGCAATCCTTCGATGTTGAAAGCTTTGAAATGCTTACCTCTGAATTTCACCAATCCCTCCTTTTCTAATTCAGAAAGCATCCGGGACACCTGTTCGCGGGTGGTGCCCGACAGGTCTGCCAGTTCCTGCCTTTCGAGATGAACATGGATACCGTTGCCGGCGCTTTGGTAACGATAAAGAGCGGCGATATGCAATAAAGTATCTGCCACCCTTTCTTTTACAGAAAAATGGGTCAGGCGTACCGCGTGCCGTTCTACCTGGCGGAGTTCTTCCAGCATCAGTTGGATCATACCCTGGTGCAGTGCTGCGTCCTTTTCTATTAGCTGAAGATAGGTAGCTGCGGTAATGCTGCATATATAGGAGTTTTCCACCGCCATGGCCGAATAAGGCTGCTGCATATTGCCATAACTTGCGCGGTGACCAAGGATGGTTCCGGGGCCGGCCAGTCTCAGGATCATAGGATGCCCGTTTTTGCCCGTTATTTCAATCTTTACTATTCCCGCCCTGACAAAATAAATGTTTCCACCCAATTCTCCTTCCGTGAGCAAACGACCGCCTCTTTCAACATGATGATAGTTTTTGTTGTCCGACAACTCTTCCAGGATATTATCCGGACAGACCCTGAGTACAGAACAGTCTCTGACTCTGCAGGTGGCACATCTCGGATTAAGCTGTTTCATACATGAATATATAAATGAAAGATAGCGAAAAAGCCGCTATTACTAAGCTGTTTCCTTCTTTTTAGCCAAAGTTTCCATCTGGAACAACATAAAAGACTGATCCCGGCAACCGGGCAGGATGATCTTCGTCATGTTTTTCAGGTGACAGGAAGCCCCTGGGGAGAAGATCGCTCTCCCATCTGCCGTTCCATCCTTATATGCCTTCATACACCACGCCGCTGGTGGGCGTTTCACGAAGCTCTACACGTGTAAGACAGGGCAATTGAGGCTTTAATTGATCCCATATCCAGACGGCTGTCAGTTCGCAGGTTGGGTTTCCCAGTCCCGGCACCGTATTGAGGCACTTATGATCCAATTGTTCCAGGACAGGTTTCACTTTTTCTTTAAGCTCATTAAAATCAAGGATCCAACCGGATTGTTGACCGGGTGTACCCTTCACATAAATTCTCAGAACATAGGTATGGCCGTGGAGGGAGGCGCATTTGTGGGTCGCCGGCAGCCCGGGCAGAAAGTGAGCGGCGTCAAACGTGAATTCCTTAAATATCAACATAGGGGTTGTATCCTTTGATCAGAAATAGGAAGTGCAAGATAGTATGCGGCAGAACATCCTGATATGCGAAAACGCAGGAATCAGGCCTTTTGAGGCTGTCCGGCAGGACAGACCTGGTATAGGGTTTTAATTTTACCGTTTTTACACCCTGAAAGAAATAACGATATGGATTTAAGATCAAAACCTTTGATTTATTCTTGTTCGGGCTGCTCCAGCGCCGCCCAGATGGCTAATTATATTGCGGTTTCTGCAGACCGGGCAGGAGATGCAGAGATGTCGTGTATCGTAGGAGTTGGCGGTAATGTAAAGAAACTGGTAAAGACTGCTAAGTCGGGGCGTAAAATTGTGGTGATAGACGGATGCCCGTTGGCCTGTGCCAAAGCCTGTCTTACTAATCATGGAATTGAACCTGCTGTACATACCGAGCTTTCGAAGTTGGGGGTAAAAAAGTTACAACATGGCGATTTTGACCGCGATCAGGCCCATGAGATTCTGGAATCTGTCAGGCAGGTGTTGCGGGAGTTGCAATAGTTTTTCTTTTTTTTATCCCGAATTATATGGTGCGGAAGTAGTGTTTAACATTTTTGAATAGCGTTCCTGATATTTTTATATTTGGGACTTATGAACATCTTCAGGATTATTCCCGATAAGATAGGGGTGGTTCAGGATCAGAACAGACCCGATGATCCGCATTCGTGGCAGTATAAATTGTATGTGATCATGTTCCAGGGCAACACGCCCATGGGCAGGTTGTTTGATGTGATTTTGTCGCTGGTCATCCTGGTTAATATTGTATTTCTGCTGCTGGAAAGTGTTCAGGAGGTTTCCTTTAAGTATGCGTATGTATTCGCCTGGTTTGACTATTTCTTTCTGATTGTCTTTGGCATTGAATATATTCTGCGCCTATTGTGTGTTAAAAGCCCGAAACAATTCATCTTCAGTTCTTACGGGATTATTGATCTGTTGGCTATTTTACCTTTTTTCCTGGAGTTTGTTTTCCCGCAAATGCATGTGTTGATGATGATCCGGTCATTCCGGTTTCTGCGGATATTCAGGATATTTAAGATGGTCAAATTTTTAGATGAAAGCCGTCTCCTGATTTTTTCGCTGATCAGGAGTTTCCGGAAGATCACTATATTTTTATTTTTTGTGCTGGTGCTTACGTTTTTCCTCGGCTCCCTGATGTATGTAATAGAATTCAAATACAATCCGGGGTTCAGTTCTATCCCGCAAAGTATTTACTGGTCTATTGTTACCATCACTACGGTAGGGTATGGCGATGTGGCGCCTGTCACCGCGCTGGGAAAATCCCTGGCCTCTTTTATGATGATTTTAGGTTATGCCATCATTGCCGTGCCAACCGGTATTTTTTCGGCAACGATGATAAAGGAGACCAATTCTAAAAAAATGAAAGAAGCTGCCTGTCCTCACTGCCAGGCCAGATCCCACCCGGCAGAGGCTAAATATTGCTGGAACTGCGGTAAAGAACTGGAAACATAGGTTTGGAGCCAGGTGTTTGTTAAGGCCCGGAACGCGGTTTGCGGGGTACAGGTCTGATGCCTGACACCTGCAGCCCGGTACTTCACCCCACCGGCATTTTCAGATTTTTCCAAACATTCTTTCAATATAATCTTTCTTGAATGCAATATACGTGGCATTACCGGAGGCGGTGATATTGGGTTGCGTGCAGGCAAACAAGTCAGCAACCAATGCTTTCATTTCCTTTTGTGTCAGATAACGTCCGGGCTTCACAGCATGCTGCCAGGCAATACTGCGGATGAGTTTTTCTCTTTTTGAAAATTTTACTTCATTACTGAAATTTTTGTACTGTTCCAGTATTTGCTCTATAGCCATTTTTTCATTGCCCTGCTCCACATCGCCCGGCGTACCCTGTATGATAAATGCGTCTTTTCCAAACAGTTCAATCTCGTAGCCCAGCAGCTTAAGATCAGGCAGAAGCTCCTGTAATAAAATCGCATCCTGGGTACTGAGCGACAGGGTCAGAGGAAATAAACTGCGTTGTATGGCCACAGGCTTGTCTCTTATCGCATCGGCGTACCGCTCATACAATATCCTTTCATGGGCTGCCTGCTGATGTACTAAAATAAAGTCCTGGTTGGTGGCGGCAACAATATAAGCGGCGTGCACCTGCAGCATCTCCGCATCTTCCAGCAACCGCAGTTTTGATTCACCGTCTTTCCGGTATCCCGTTATAAGCCCGGTTTGTTCATATTCCAATTTTTCCGTTTCCAAAGACGAGCCGGAATCCCTGCCTTTTTCCGTTACAGGGAAAAAATCTTTCCAGTGCTTCAGGTCGCTTTTACTTTCTATTAAATGGGCCTGGTTCTTTTGGGTGAAG
Organism: Chitinophagaceae bacterium; assembly: GCA_023957125.1. Classification (GTDB taxonomy): domain Bacteria; phylum Bacteroidota; class Bacteroidia; order Chitinophagales; family Chitinophagaceae; genus Agriterribacter. The sequence continues at coordinate 24,093 of JAMLHL010000001.1, read as the reverse complement.
GTATTGTAGAGCGAGGATGCGGCCGTATGTATTTTCTGGTTTTCCGTAAACGGCTTTTCAACCGCATCCAGTTTCTGGATGGACGGATCCAGATCAAAATCCAGGGTTGGCATGATGCTGAACTGGGCCAGCGCATGTTTTATCGCTGCCTGTACAAAGGCATATATGATCTTTTCATCTTCAAATTTGATCTCCTGCTTGGTGGGATGGACATTGATATCAATTTGCGCGGGATCCAGGTCAATGAACAGCGCGTACATGGGATAACTGTCTGCCGGGATCATCTGCTGGTAAGCGTTCATCACGGCATGGTTCAGGTAAGCGCTACGGATAAACCGGTTATTGACAAAAAAATACTGGTCTCCCCTTGTTTTCTTGGCGGTATCCGGCTTGCCCGTAAATCCATAAATATTAAGATAATCAGTCTGTTCCTGCACGTTTACCAGCTTTGAAGCGTAGCTGCTGCCCAGTAAATGAACGATCCGTTGTTTAAGGGAACTGCTCCCCAGCCGGAAGATCTCCTGCCCGTTTGCGGTAAGTGAAAAGGAGATCCCGGGAAAGGACATTGCAACCCGGGTAAACTCGTCCACGATATGACGCATCTCCACGGCGTTGCTTTTTAAAAAATTGCGGCGGGCGGGCACATTGAAAAAAACGTTTTTCATAGCTATGCTCGTCCCCACCGGGAACGCGATCGGTTCCTGTTTCGTTACGAGGCTGTTTTCTATCTCGATATAAGTACCGGCTTCATCTTCTGCTCTCCTGCTTTTTAATTCTACCTGGGCCACAGCCGCAATAGAAGCCAGCGCCTCGCCCCTGAAACCCATGGTACGGATCCGGAACAAATCGTCAATCCGGGCTATTTTAGAAGTAGCATGCCGCTCAAAACTCATCCGGGCATCGGTTTCACTCATGCCGCTTCCGTTGTCTGTCACCTGCACCAATGATTTTCCCGCGTCGGCCACTATCAACTTTATATCGGTAGCCCCGGCATCTATTGCATTTTCCAGCAATTCTTTTACCGCGCTGGCCGGCCGTTGAATAACCTCTCCCGCTGCTATCTGATTGGCTATATTATCGGGTAATAATTGAATTCTATCAGACAAAACCTATGAATTTAACCGCAAAAATACGGGTTGGAAATGTGAGAATGTGGGAAATTTGAAAATGAAAGAGGGTGAGGTGAATTTGATTTGAATTAACGCCTTAATGATAATAAATTCGCCCGAGCTATATGATCAATACATAATATAATTTTCGGCGCATGAAGAAAATACTGACGGCCCTTGCGGTTTGTTGTATCACCTCATCTGTAATAGCACAGCGGGCCAGCAATCTCCACGAACAAGCCTGGGTGGACAGCGTGTTCTCCCATTTGAGTGAGGATGAAAAACTGGGGCAACTGATGATCGTTCGCCTCTCCGCGATCGGCAGCGGCCGGAAAGTTGTTTTCTATGAGGAAGCCGTGGCCGACGCGATCAGTCAATATAATATCGGCGGCATTTGCCTGTTCCAGGGCGGACCGGTGACACAGGCAACTTATGTAAACAAACTCCAGGCACTGGCAAAAACTCCGCTGCTGATATGTATTGATGCTGAAAACGGGTTAGGGATGCGCATGGACAGCGTGGCCCCGCTGCCCCGGCAAATGATGATGGGCGCCGTACAGGATCCGCAACTGATCTACGAATATGGAAGATGGGTGGGGCAGCAATGCAAGCGGGCGGGGATCCAGGTAAATTATGCCCCGGTGGTAGATATTAACAATAATCCCAATAACCCGGTGATCAATGACCGTTCCTTTGGAGAAAATAAATTTAAAGTGGCCGAGTACGGCATTATGTACGCCAAAGGGTTGCAGGATGAAGGCGTAATGGCTTGTGCCAAACATTTCCCGGGTCACGGCGATGTTGCAGTAGATTCTCATCTCGACCTCCCGGTGATCAACAAAAGCAGGGCGGCATTGGATTCGCTCGAACTCTACCCCTTTCGTGAATTGTTCAGGGCAGGCGTAGGAAGTGTGATGATCGCCCACCTGTTCATTCCGGCTATTGACAATACGGCCAATCGTCCTACTTCGCTGTCGTATAAGAATGTAACCCAACTGCTCCGGGAAGAATTGGGATACAATGGGCTCAGCTTCACCGATGGACTGGAGATGCAGGGTGTAAAAAAATCTTTTCCCGATGGAGAAGCCGCTGTGGAATCGCTTATTGCCGGCAACGATATGCTTTGTTTGCCGGAAGATATCCCGGGCAGCATAGCCGCTATAAAAAAAGCCATCAAAAAGAAGAGACTGAGCTGGCAACAGGTGGATAAGAAAGTGAAAAAAATATTACATGCCAAATATCAGTACGGACTGAGCCATCAGCGGCCGGTGAATACCCTCCACCTGGTTCGTGACCTGAATGCCCGAAGCGACGAAATAGCCCGGTCCATAGCGGAAAATGCCATCACTGCCTTACGCCTTGAAGATCCGGTCATCCCTCTTTCACCGATAAAAAATCTGAAGAAAGGCGAGAAAGAACCTAAAGTAGCTTACCTGGGGATTGGTATTGACCATGACAATAAATTTGCCCGGCTGATGCGGGAAAATTACAATGCAGACGCTTTTTATTTTACCTACCGGGAGGATGCTTCCCGTATTGCCACCCTCGCTTCCCTGCTCCAAACCCGTTACGACGTGGTGATCACCGGTATTCATCACTACAATCGCTTCCCTGCCGGCAATTTTGGCATCAGCGCCGCCGCTTTACAATTGCTGCAACAGGTACAGCAACTGAAGAAAACGATCACCTTTGTTTTTGGAAATCCTTATGCCATTAAAAATTTCTGTGAAGCCAAAAATATGATTGCCTGCTATGAGGACAACGACCTGGTTCATGAACTGGCTGCGGGGGTATTGAAGGGAACTGTCATCACCAGGGGGAAGCTGCCGGTTTCCGTTTGCGATGCTTTTCCCTCCGGTACGGGGCTCAGCAGCCTGCCGGCGCCTGTTATCTATCCCGAACCGTTAAATATACGAACGGAAAAATTCAAAATCATTGATTCCCTCGCTGCCGTAGCTATTCAACATCATGCTGCTCCGGGTATGGCCGTCATAGCGGTAAAGGATGGCAGGATCGTATTCAATAAGGCGTATGGTTATTTCTCCTACGACAGTACGGAAAAAGTAAATCCCGGGAGTATTTATGACCTGGCATCCGTGACGAAGATCTGTGCTACCACTTTGTCGGTAATGAAACTATACGACCAGGGAAAACTGGAGTTACAAAAAACGCTTGGCGATTATCTGCCCTGGGTGAAGGGAAGCAATAAAGAAGACCTGAAGATCCACGACATCCTGCTGCACCAGGCCCGATTGGTACCCTTTATTCCTTTTTACAAAGAAACCATTGACTCTGCCACCGGGATCCCGTTACCCGGATTTTATAATAACCACCCTGCGCCTCCATATGGCCTCCAGGTTACAGACACCATGTACATGCTTTCCAATTGGGAGGACACCATCTACAAACGTATCCTGGAAAGTCCGCTGGGGCGGCCCAATAAATACGTATATAGCGATAACGACTTTATCTTCCTTGGAAAGATCGTGGAAGCCATTACCGGCATGCCGTTAAATAAATATGTATATACCGAGTTTTATCGAAAACTGGGATTAACCACTACCGGGTTTTTACCGCTGCAAAGATTTTCCGAACAACGTATTCCTCCTACGGAAGACGAAAAGATATTCCGCCGGCAACTCCTTCGTGGTACCGTACACGACCCCGGAGCGGCATTATTTGGCGGGGTTGCGGGTCATGCCGGATTATTCAGTGATGCGTATGATCTGGCCGTAATGATGCAGATGTTACTGGATGGCGGAAAATTCAACGGTTATTATTTCTTTTCTCCGGAAACCATAAAATTATTCACTGCCTACAGCAGCAGGATCAGCCGGCGGGGGCTGGGCTTCGATAAGCCGGAGAAAGACAACGCCATCAGTAAAGACCCCTACCCGTGCAGGCACGCATCACCGTTAACCTTCGGTCATACGGGCTTTACCGGCACCTGCGTATGGGTAGATCCGAAATACAACCTGACCTATATTTTCCTTAGCAACCGGGTAAATCCGGAAGGTGGAAGCAATACCACTTTATACCGGCTCAACACCAGAACTAATATTCAGGATGCCATATACGAGGCCGTCGCGGGAGTAAAGGAATAGGGAGATACAGGATTTGGAGTTTAAGATTTGAGATTGACTACTTTCATCCGGCAGATAAAATTTTATCAACCAACCTTTGGGCTGTTCGGTTCGTATATAACACAAACCGTATATTATAAAAAAGATACCAAATGTTTAATTAGTGTTATAATCGTTCGAAAAACAGGTCTGTGCACAGGGATAAAAAATAATGTTTTTATCTTAATAGGCGAATCCGAACCCGGCCTTAAACATTATTTTTGAGCCGGGATATAAAAACGATACGGAATTGAGTAATACCTCTTCAGATATTGACCTGGTTAATGGATGTAGTAACAATGAACGGGCTGCACAGGGGCGGTTGTATAAACAATATTATACGTCCATGATGTCCATTTGCATGCGTTATACCCATAATGAAGATGATGCTATTGAGGTATTGCACAATGGTTTCTTAAAGGTATTTAAAAACATACACCGGTTTGATCCGCTGAAAGCCGGGTTGTACACCTGGATAAGAAGCATTATGATCCATAGTGCAATAGACTATATCCGGCAAAATGCGAAACACAGGAAATGGGTTGAGATAGAGTATGCTGCTGAGCCCTATGTGGACAGTGAGGCGGTGAGTAAATTGAACGTGCAGGAGATTCTTCGCCTGGTGAGAAAACTGCCTCCGGCATCCCGGGCGGTCTTTAATTTGTATATTATGGAAGGTTATACCCACAGGGAAATAGGGCAAATGATGGGGATCAGTGAAGGTACCAGCAAATGGCACTTAAGTGAAGCGAGACGAATGATGCAGAAATTTTTAACCACGCTGCAAGCAGTATAATGAACCGGAAACTGCCATACGAAAAATTAATTGCAGAGCAACTGAAACGTTTGCAGTTGCCTGACAAGAATATGTTGTGGCAAAAAATGAAGGCGGAACTTGATGCCGCTTTGCCGGTAGCTCAGAAAAGAAAACCGGGTTTTAATGGCTGGTGGAAAATGAGCGTTGTTTTTTTAGCGCTGCTCGGAGGAACCTGGGGGATAATAAATTATTGGGGAACGAAAGAAAATAATATTCTTGATAACAGTCGTACAAACACAGCGAGATTATCTGTTGCCCGCCAGGTTATTACCGACGGAACAAAAGGAACTCCTGAAAAAATCACGAAGCAGCCGTTTGCCAACAGCACTAAAGAGATACTCCCTGATGAGAATCGTGATCATTCATTTTCTTCTCTTGCAAACAGGAAGGACCGGAATAAAGAAAACCAGGTTCATTCACAGAAAACCAGGGCAGGTGCAGACATCGAACCTTTATCTCAGGAATCATTTTCTGCACCGGACATTAACGATCAGCAGCAACTTTCTCAATCTGTTGTTAACCTGCCTGAAGAACTGCCCGTTTTGACTCCGTATAATTTTGAAAACGTTTCGCAGCCTGATGAAGTTATTGCTTCGCCGGTAGCGGCTCAATATCAAAAACTGCCCATCAGCAACGCTGACCTGAGCGACGGGCATAATATCATCCAATCGGGGAGACCGGGTACGCCGGAAAATATAGCTGTGCCTGCCTATGCAACTACATTACCGGATGTGGCTGCTAAAAGAAAGCTCCTGCTACGCGAAATGAAAAAGCAAGAAAGAAAGGAGGAGAGAGAACTGGCGAAATCCTATCGTACCTATCATTCGTTCTGGGGTGAAAGCACGGATCGCTGGTTTGCGGCCGGGATAGCGCCCTATCAGAACATCGTAGTTGCCGGCCAGCAATCTTATGCTTACAATTCTGCGGCGGGAAAAAATATCGTCACCGATTATATCCCTTCTCCTTACCTGCAATTGCACGTAACCAACCGGGTATATCTGTTGGGTGAGTTTCAGTTCAATTCGCCGCAGGCAACGCCTTCTTTATTACTGTCCCAGAAAACAATTGCCACGCAATTAAGTAGCGCCGCCTATACAGAAAACATCTATCTGCGGAAACTGTACTATTTCAACATGCCGGTGAGTTTTTATTACAGCCCGGTGAAGAACTTTTATGTGGGTAGCGGCCTGCAGTTTTCCTCCTACAACAGCGGACTTGCCGATCTGGAACAACGATCTTCAAACAACACGCTGTTACATCGGGAAGTATTGAAATTAAAAGACGACTCTTTATCCGGCATGATACGCGGCTCTGAATGGCGCTATCTTTTTGATGCCAATTACTATTACAACCGTTTTATGTTGGGTGTGCGTTATAGCCAGGCCCTGAGTCCCTTTGCCGACCTTCACATTAATAATAATTCCTTATCCTCCGCACTGGCCCGCAACCAGGCTTTTCAGCTTTATATCCGATACAACCTGGTGGTCAGCGGCAAAAAGTAGAAGGGGAGGTAAGGTTTGCCGACGTCTCCATTACAACCTTTTTATAATCAGGGTTTTCTTCCATTTTATAACAGAGATTCAACAAAAAGCCTATATATAGTTTTGCACAGTTTGTAACCGGAAGGCTCATTATTGCTTAATTTCACACTCTCATCATTCTTACAACAAGATGCAGAAAGCGCTAATACTATTCTCGGGACTTTTTTTAAGCGTCCATTTTTTATTCAGCCAGGAAGCCCGGTTACTGCGGTTCCCGGCAGTACATGGCAACCAGGTTGTCTTTTCTTATGCGGGCGATTTATATACGGTATCCAAAACCGGCGGCACCGCCCGGAAACTGACCAACGATCCGGGCTATGAAATGTTTCCCCGCTTCAGTCACAATGGAAAGCAGATTGCCTTCACCGCCCAGTACGACGGCAATACGGAAGTATATATCATGCCCTCGCAGGGCGGTATTCCCAAACGAATTACCTATACCGCCACGATTGGCCGCGACGATGTATCGGATCGTATGGGTCCCAATAATATTGTAATGGGCTGGTCGCCAAACGACCAATCGGTGATCTACCGGGGAAGAAGTTCGTCCTTCAATCCTTTCAAAGGAAATTTATTCCTGGCGCCATTGACCGGCGATTTAAGTGAGGAATTACCCTTTTCCGTGGCAAGCTGGTGCAGCTTCAGCGCCGACGGATCAAAACTGGCGATGAACAGAGTGTTCAGGGAATTTCGAACCTGGAAGTATTATAAAGGCGGAATGGCCGACGATATCTGGATCTATGATGTTCAAACCGGCCAATCGGAAAACATCACCAACAATCCGGCGCAGGATATATTTCCTATGTACTATAAAAACAGGATCTTTTTTTTCAGCGACAGAGACCGGATCATGAACCTGTTTGAATACGATACCCAAACCCAACAAACCCGTAAGGTAACACATTTCGATACCTACGATTGTAAATTCCCTTCCCTCGGCGACAATGCCATTGCCTTTGAAAACGCGGGCTATATTTACCTGTATGATCCTGAAAATGATAAAACCGAAAAAGTGCCGGTGAATTTTTCTGAAGATCTTTCTTCCGGCCGGAAGAAACAGATAGACGCTTCTAAATTCGTAGAAAATTTCACCCTGTCGCCTGACGGGAAAAGAGCCTTGTTCAGCGCCAGGGGCGATATCTTCACCGTGCCGGAAAAAAGCGGCGTCACCCGCAACCTTACTGAAAGCAGCGGAGCACACGATAGAAACCCCATATGGAGTCCGGATGGAAAATGGATCAGTTATATCAGTGACAAAACAGGAGAAGATGAACTCTTTCTCCAGATCCAGGATGGCGGTGAACCTGCAAAACAACTTACCCGGGGCGGTGGGAGTTATAAATTCCAACCGGCTTGGAGTCCCGATGGCAAATGGATATTGCTTGCCGACCGGGCGCAGGATCTGTATTATATCAATGCCGTATCGGGAGAAAAGAACCTGGTGACCCATTCCGATAATATGGAAATAAGCGAGTACGCATGGAGCCCCGACAGCAAATGGATTGCTTATACTCAACCCGGGAAGGCAAGGCGGTTTGATGTGGTACGGCTTTTTAATATTGAAACCCGAAAGAATATCGCCGTAACCGATGAATGGTATAATAGCAGTCAGCCTGCTTTTAGCCCGGACGGAAAATGGCTTTATTTCGTTTCAGAAAGAGACTTTATTCCGATCTACAGCAGAACGGAATGGAATCATGCTTATGTGGATATGAGTAAACCCTATATGGTGGCCTTATCAGATACTGCCGTTTCCTATTTTAAAACGGAGAACGATGAAGTAAGCATCAAAGAGGAAAGCACGTCCAAATCTTCAAAAAAGGAGACGGGGAAAAAAGAGAATAGTGAAAAAGAAAATAACAATCCAAAACCGGTAGTCGTATCCGTGGATGAAAGAGGTTTGACAGACCGGATTGAAAGCCTGCCGGTAGCTCCCGGGAATTATTGGGGGCTGACCGCTACCGCGGAAGGACTTTATTATATGTCCGCTTCTTCGAATTCCAAACCGTCTTTCCGGTATTTTGATTTGAAAGACAAGAAAGAAACCGATTTGGGGCCGTTATCCGGATATGAAATAAGTAAGGACCTGAAAAAAATAGTGTTCAAAAAAGACGGGGATTATTTTATCGAGGAATTGGATAAGAAAAAAATAGTGTCCACGAACAAATTGAAGGTAGATGGGCTGAAAACCTATACCGACCTGCACGCCGAGTGGAAACAGATCTTTGACGAGAGCTGGCGGCAGATGCGGGATTATTTTTACGACCCGAATATGCACGGTGTAAACTGGAAAAATGTTCACGATAAATACGCAGTTCTGGTACCTTATGTCAATCACCGCAACGACCTTACTTATCTGATCGGGGAAATGATAGGGGAGTTGAGTATTGGACATACTTATGTGAACGGCGGCGACCGGCCGGAAGTAAAACGTATTCCTATGGGCATGTTAGGTGCCACTTTCTCCCGCGACAAAAGCGGCTATTACAAAATAGATTCCATTCTATCCGGGCAAAGCTGGGACAAGACCTTGTACTCGCCGCTGAAAGCGCCGGGCGTCACCGCCGAAAAAGGAGACTTTATCATTTCAATCAATGGCAACGACGTCAGCCGGTTATCTAATTTGTTTGAGGCGCTGGCAGGGAAGGCCGATCAGGTGATTGAACTTGTTCTCAATTCCAAACCAACCGCCACCGGCGGTACCAAATATTTCGTAAAACCAATTGCTGATGAATCTAATTTGTATTATCACGAATGGGTGCAGCAGAATATTGCGAAAGTCAGCCGGGCTTCGGGGGGCAGAATAGGGTATCTTCATATACCCGATATGGGACCCGACGGGTTGAACCAGTTTGCGCGTTATTTTTATCCGCAGCTCGACAAGGAAGCGCTGATCATTGACGACCGCGGGAACGGCGGCGGGAATGTCAGTCCTATGATTATTGAAAGATTACGCCGTGAGCCGGCGTTTGGAACCATGATGCGCAACAATAAAACAGCGGGAATAAAACCCGATGCCCAGGTAGGCCCCAAGGTTTGCTTGATTGACCAGTATTCGGCCTCAGACGGGGATTTGTTTCCTTACCAGTTCCAGTTTTACAAAATAGGCCCGTTGATCGGGCAGCGTACCTGGGGTGGCGTCGTGGGTATTCGGGGCAGCCTGCCTTTCATAGATGGCGGTGATCTTCGCAAGCCGGAGTTCGCGCATTTTGCGGCAGACGGTTCAAGATTTGTAATCGAAGGGCATGGTGTGGATCCGGATATTGAAGTGGCTAATGACCCGCACCAGGAATGGCTGGGCAGGGATCAGCAGTTGGAAAGAGCCATTGCGGAATTACAGAAAGCATTGCAGCAACCGGGCTTGAAAGGAGTGCCCCCGATACCGGCATTTCCGGACAAGTCGAAGTGAACCCGGATTGCGGTCGGTACCCGGCGCAGGCGGGTCAGAACGCAATCCTTCGATTTTTTCAAGGCAACACAACCCGGTCTGACGCTGTGCGTGCCGACCGGGTTGGATATTGCAAATACCTGAAAACCGATGGATCGGCTTCCCATGTTCCGCCACCTTCCTTGTTTGTAAACAACAGCTTTATCATCGCCGTTTTCCTGGGCGCTACTTTTTCATTGGAGTAGTGCGTATGAAAAACATAGTAGCAGTCGCCTGCCTTATCCCTGATGAGATCGCCATGTCCCGGTCCGTTTGCGCCTGTAACTTTTTTACTGATAATGGGATTCCCTTCATATTTTTCCATGGGCCATAAGGATTATCCGCAACCGCATAGCCCACGGCATAATCCGGATTACGAAAATCATTGGCCGAATAACGATAAAAAGTAAAAGAGTGCGACGCCACTGCAGTACAAAGTAGCAATGGCGGCGGGCTCACTAATATTGCTGTAAAATAAAACCGTATTACCGGATCTTTACCTGCCGGTGAGCTGCTTTATCAACGCCACTTCCGCCGTTTTATAGGGCGTTCCGTCTTTTCTGAACACATCATGAAACCAGGGTTTGGGTTCGGCGCTGTAGGCCTTATCCCAGCTATCCCAGGGATAAATGGTTTGGGATTTGCCATCCACCAGTCCCCAGTTGTAGGCGGCAACATGGTATTTTTTGGCAATAGGAAGACAACCTTCGAATGTGCTGCCGCTGCCTCTCGACATGTATTCGGTGCACAAAACCGGGCGTTCGTACCGCTGCAACTCAAGGATGTTTTTTTCAAATGATTCCGGCTTACTATAGTTATGAAAGGAGATCACATCCGATTGCTCCACCATTATGGTTTCAATGGATTTCAACTTTTCCGGAGCCGACCAGTCGCCTGCCCACAAGCCTGCCGTAAGCGGCTGCCGCGGCCCCGCCGATCTTGCCCAGGCGAATACGCCGGGCAACAGGTTTTCTACCAGTTGCGGCTTATTCTCAGGCTCCATCTTCCGGTAATAAGCATTGTTCATGTTCTCCGGTTCATTCCAAAGGTCCCAGGCCAATACCCGGTCATCGGCGGCAAACCGGGCAATCACGCCTTTGGTATATTGTTCAAATCGCGGATATTGGGCACTGTCGAGCAACGCTTCCCTGCCCGGGCTTTGTACCCATCCGGAATTGTGCACCCCGGGTTGGGGATCGCGTTGTTTTCCCAATTTGGGAAACGGATCCCAAACCGAATCAAATAAAACAAACATGGGTTTTATGTGGTGGCTGGCCGCGATTTTGAGAAAGGTATCCATACGTTGCAAAAAGCCTTCTGCATCCTGTTGGTATAACAGGTCGTGCAGGTAAACCCTCACCGTATTCATCCCGATGGAGGCTGCCCAGCCTAACTCACGGTTAATGGTAGCCGTATCGAAAGTTTCCGCCTGCCACATTTCTAACTGGTTAACTGCAGTGCTGGGAATAAAATCGCACCCCACCAGCCAGGGCTGCCCGGCATACCAGGTATTGGCTTCCTCTTTGGTCCAGATAGGTCTTTCTTTTGTTGCGGCAGAAACGGTATCCGCACTTTCACTGTCCGCCTGTTCTTGTTCGCCCCTGGGCGCGCAACCCTGGAAAATCCAAAATGCCAGTACGATTCCGAAAGCAGAAAATAGTTTTTTCATCTGTATGTTTTTAATTTTTCAAACCAAATTGATATACTGTTGTAGTATGATACACCTGTCCGGGACTCAGTACAATAGAGGGAAAGTTTTCCTGGTTGGGGGAATCGGGGAAATGCTGCGTTTCCAAACAAAAGGCCGTTCTGAAATCGTCTTTAGTTCCGTTGAGGAAGGCATTCTTCGATTGCATAAAATTTCCGCCGTAAAACTGCAATCCGGGCTCGGTGGTAAACACTTTCATCACGATGCCGGATTGATCCCCCTCTGCCACTGCTGCAGGATGAAGCTGACCGGGATCGCTATCCGTCAGCACGAAATTATGATCGTATCCATTCCCATATTTCAGTTGCTGATTTTTTGAGGTGTCCAGTCTCTCTCCAATAACCGTAGGTTGACGAAAATCAAACGGGGTTCCCGCCACCGGTTCCAATTTACCCGTGGGGATCAGGGTGCTGTCCACCGGTGTATATTGATCTGCAAAAATCTGCAGCACATGGTCATTGACCGTGCCGCTTCCTTCCCCGTTTAAATTGAAGAACGCGTGGTTGGTCAGGTTTACCACCGTTTTTTTATCCGCGGTGGCTTGGTAATCAATTGCAAGATGATTATCCGAAGTCCAGGTATAGGTTACCGTTATATTGAGGTTTCCGGGGAAACCTTCTTCCCCGTCTTTGGAAAGATAGTGTAATGAAAGCGTGGAATCCGTAGCTCCGGCAACTTTCCACACCACGTCCTGGTATCCTTTTTTGCCGCCATGCAGGGTGTTGGGTCCGTTATTAATAAACAGGGAATATTCTTTCCCATCGAGCGTAAACTTACCTTTTGCAATCCTGTTCCCCACCCTGCCTATCAGGGCCCCAAAGTAAGGCTCAGTGGAAGCCTGGTAAGCCGCTACGCTACTCAAACCCACGACCACATCGGTAGAAACTCCGTTTTTATCAGGAACGGTAAGCGCCACAATTCTGCCGCCGTAGTTGGTGATAGCCACTGATCCGCCACCAGCATTATGTAACATATATAAATGAGTGCTGTCGCCATCGGTCAGGGTCTCAAAATTTTTTGGATCAGGCCGGGCGATTTGTACGGCCGTTTCCTTTTCTCCGGGTTCTTTTTCGGCTTCATTATCATTGCCGTTATTGCAGGCGGCCAAGAGTATTGCCGCGAAGAAAATAATGTTCTTTTTATTCATAATCATTCCTGATTGCTTGGTTTCTGATTTCCCGGGTACCGTCTGCCGGCTGCACCACGTAGGCATCCAGCTTCAGATGGTTGTTTTGCTGATATAAATAGGACACCGCCTCTATCAAGGAGGCCACTGCCTCTTCTTTTACGAGGTTGATGGTGCAACCGCCGAAGCCGCCCCCCATCATCCGGGCGCCTAATACTGAGGGTTCTTTTTTCACAAAATCCACCAGCCAGTCGAGCTCCTTACAACTCACTTCATATTCTTTGCTTAGGCCTTCATGCGATCCATACATCATTTTGCCCAAGCCTTCCAAATGACCCTTTTGTAAATCCCGGCACGCCTGCAGCAGCCTTTCGTTTTCTTCGATAACGTAGCGGCAGCGCCGGTAAACCAGTGCATCTTTAGGCTTTACATAATCCTCCAACTGCCTGAGGGTTATATCCCGCATTGATTGCACGCCTTCTTCGGCTTCGGCTACCCAGGCTACTCCCTGTTCGCATTGTTGCCGGCGGGTATTGTATTCCGTACCCGCCAGGGAATGTTCCACATTGCTGTTCAGCAATACGATCTGATAACCCTGAAGCTGCAGGGGGATATATTCATATTCCAGGCTCCGGCAGTCGAGTTTAAGTACATGACCTTCTTTCCCAAAGACCGATGCAAACTGATCCATAATGCCGCATTTCACTCCTGCAAATTCATGCTCTGCTTTTTGCGCCATCTTCACGATTTCCATTGGGGAAAGTCCGAACTGGAAAATAGTATTGAGGGCATACAAAACGCTGCACTCTACGGCTGCGGAGGAGGAAAGCCCGGCGCCAATAATAATATCGCCATCCAGCGCTAAATCAAAACCCTGAACCGGATAACCGCTTTTTTTCAGTTGATCCACTACGCCTAATACATAATCGGTCCAGCTATGCCGTCTTTGCACGGTATCTGTCGTACAGGCATAATGATCGTCGAATGCCACGGAATACAAGCGGATCTGATCGTCATCTTTTTTATCTATCGCTACATAAGCCGCCTTATCAATCGCGGCGGGCAGCACAAAACCGTTATTATAATCCGTATGTTCGCCGATAATATTGATCCTGCCGGGAGAGGAGAAAATACGGGGATTCCCTTTAAAAACCTGCCGGTATTTTTCGATGAGAGAAGATATATTATAGGAGGCTGACTGCTTCATCATAATCTACATTGAGGCTCTTTTGATTCATATCTATTTTCCGTTCTTGTCTGACCCGGATGGGGACGGAAGCGGTATTCCCGTCTTTATTGGTTCGCCAAAATACGGCATTCCCTGTTTATCCCAGGTAAATTTTTGTGCCCGCGGCGAACGGTGTCCACCACAACCCTGACCCGGCTGGTCATTGGCATGGTATAAAATCCAGTCTTCCGTACCGTCGGGCGACTTAAAAAAGGAATTATGTCCCGGCGCATACACCCCGTTTTCTACCGTGGTTTTAAGAACAGGTAATGGATGTTTTTGCCAGGCTGCCGCCTCCAATAAATTGTTTTCACCCGTAAATTTCAGGATACCCAACGCATAGAAATCCGTCCAGCAACCACTGGCGGAAAAGACAATAAAAAGCTGTGCGCCGTGCCGTAGAAATTGCGGACCTTCGTTCACGTTCACATGTCGCGGATTATTTTGATCGTTGATATCTCCGTGCGTTTCCCAGTCCAATTGAGGGCGTGACAGGCATACCCGTTTACCTTCTATCGTCCAGGGGTTTTTCATTTTGGCGATATAAATATTCTGCTGTACGTCCACATCGCCTTCCCACCCGCTCCAGATCATATAAAGCTGGTTTTTGTATTCAAACACATCTCCGTCAATAGCCCATTTATCGGCAGGATCGGCTATCTTTCCTTTAAACACCCAATTGCCCGACATGGGATCGGGAGAGTCGTTTTCCAATACGTACATTCTGTGATTTTCATTCCGTCCGTCATCGGCGGCAAAATACACGTACCATTTGTCGCGGATAAACAGGATCTCCGGCGCCCAGAGGTGTTTTGAATACATAGTACCCACAGGTGGGGTGTAGATCGTTTTATATTCTGCTGTCTTAAGTTTTGTGATATCCTTTGTCTTCCAAATGCCAATCCGGTCACCCAGCGTATGGGTATAATAATAATAGCCGTCTTTATAAAAGGAAAAGGGATCCGGTCCTGAGGTCAGCAGCGGATTTGTGAATCCGTCTTTACCTGTTTCCTGCGCCCGGATTGAAACAGAGATAAACAAAAGACTTATGCATATTAACCATCTCATTCATTAAATCGTTTTCGCCCTGTCGCAACCCCGTCGGTACGCACCGGCGTCAGACGGAGTTGCATTAAAAAGGTTCTTCGGGTTTTCGGTCTGACCTTCGGTGCCGACCGCAACCCCGTCGGTACGCACCGGCGTCAGACGGAGTTGCATTAAAAAGGTTCTTCGGGTTTGCGGTCTGACCTTCGGTACCGACCGCAAATCTATTCATACAACGGCTTATGCACTTCCCGCAGTTTTTCGAGCGGCATCTTCAACACTTTCCGATCGTAGGTCAAGAGTCCGTTTGTCTCAATTTCCACATCGGTGGTTTGAGTATAAACAGCCGCAGAAAGTCCCCTGTCTATAAAATCACGCAACTGTTTCATAAACTCCGCATACTTATCGAATAGTTCGTCCTTGTTCTGAAAGCTCTGGTAGCCCCAGTTCTTTGAATCCTGCCAGGTATGTCCTTCAAGCGGAAGGCCTAAGCCACCGAACTCTCCCAGTACGAGCGCCTGGGGCTTATCGCCGAATATCCTCGGATCCGGCATTTCAGGGTTAGGATAGTGATGAATATCAAGAATATGACCGGTATAGAAAAAATTACCTCCGCTGGCCTCGTTCACCAGGCGGGTTGGATCCATTTCCATGGTCCATTTTACAATTTCTTTGGTTTTAAATTGCCCCCAGGCTTCATTAAACGGAACCCAGCTCACTATGGAGGGGTAATTATAATGCGCGTCAAGAATAGCTTTCCACTCCTTTCTGTAGATCGCTTCGGATTCCGCAGAACGGTCTTTGTCCAGCTCCCGGCCGGAAATTTCTCCCGGTCGCTGATCCCATCCGTTACCGCCTAAATCTCCTGACGGCATATCCTGCCAGACCAACATGCCCAGTTTGTCGCAATAGTAATACCAGCGAGCCGGTTCCACCTTTACGTGTTTACGGATCATATTAAAGCCCATTTCTTTGGTTTTCTCAATATCAAATTTCAGGGCTTCATCTGTTGGGGCGGTATATAAACCGTCGGGCCACCAGCCCTGGTCCAAGGGACCGTACTGAAAAACAAATTCATTATTCAGCATCATCCGGGTAATGCCGTCTGTTCCTTTTGCCAGAGAAGATTTTCGCATACCGAAATAGCTGCCCACTTCATCTATAACCTTTCTTTTACGCAGGATCGAAATTTTTAAATCATACAGAAAAGGATCGGAAGGCGACCAGAGCCGTGGGTTATCTATAGATAAAACCGCTTTTTTTTCCTCTCTCAGCGTTTGAGCAGCTACCTTCTGCTGACCATCCCATGCCGACACTTCAATTTCATCTCCTAACTGCAGATTCTCAACCTTTACCTCCACGGTAAGCGTTTGGTTATCAATATCCGGGGTTTGCCGGGTAGAAGCGATGAAGGTGTTGGGTACATTTTCCAGCCAGACTGTTTGCCAGATACCGGTTACGGAAGTGTACCATATCCCCCTGGGTTCTTTCACCTGTTTGCCGCGGGGTTGGGGGCCATCGTTAGAAGGATCCCATACCCTGACTGCTATTTCCTGTTGCACGCCCTTGTCCAGGGCTTCAGAGATATCAAAGGAAAACGGGTCATAGCCTCCCTGGTGAGCGCCCACTTCTTTCCCGTTAATATATACCACACATTCCCAGTCCACCGCGCCAAAGTGCAGGAATACCCTTCCTTTCCTGAAGGCGGAGGGGATCTTCACGGTTCTTTTATACCAGAGTTCATTTTCTTTTCCAACGGTTTTTCCGACCCCCGATAAAGATGATTCAACAGCAAATGGTACCAGGATATTACCATCAAACTGTGCGGGTGCCGCAGTAGCTGAGCCCCGGGGTATAATAGTGTATTGCCAAAGCCCGTTCAGGTTCATCCAGCTTTTCCGGGTAAGCTGGGGCCGGGGATATTCCGGCAAAGGATTCGCCGGATCCACCTGCGTGGCCCATTCGGTAGCGATCTTGCCAGGAACAGGCTGCCAGGAGGTTTGGGAAAAAACCACGGTTGCAAAGGCAAAGGAGCATAATAAACTGAAAAAATACTTCATCACGGGAAGAATTAATTTTTTAAAAAAGCAGTTACATCCAAAACTTAAAAATAAAGAAAAGGCGGGAAAGAAAGGGGGAATAAGAGAAATATCCGCCATGCCGCGGTTATATCAGTCGAACGCCGTTATGCCGCCGATCGTGTTATTTTTTCCCGGCAAAAGAAGCGGGGTAGCTGCAGAACTGCTCTTTGGCCCCATGCAGGTCGCGGATCCAGGTATCAAATTCACGTTTTCCTTCTTTTAGCACAATAACGCGGCCTCCCAATTCCGGATCTGGCTGGTTCCGGAGCTTTGATGCCCGGCCGTAGGCCAGGGCAATATTGTAATAGGTTACGATATAATCATTATAATGATCGTGCCCCGCGAATGTTCCCATCACGTCGCCGCTTTCCAGCATGGCGGCAAACATGCCGGTATTGATTTCCGGAGCGCAAACTTTTTCTCTTTTCTTTCCCATTACCACCGCGTCTTTATTATTCATTGCAAGTTCATACTCCGGGAACGGGATATGAAAAAAAGCCAAAGCAGGGTAGGGGGCACCGCCATTTGCTTTGGTATAGGCCTTGCTTTTTGCGCGGTACCAATCCACTTGTTTATGCGTAAACCAGCCCCATCCGTCAACCCCGGGTTTTAATGTGCTGTAATCATTGGAATCCATAAAATAGAGCAATGCCGCGGCCTTATTATCTTTCCCCGAAACGGTCAATACGAAATTAGAATTCCCGTCGGTTTCGGCTGCATCATTATTCAAACAACCCGGACGGCTTTGTAGAAAATCCGCCAGCGCCTTTCTTGAAAGATTGTGTTCCGAATCGTGATTCCCAAAAACCATGACCCAGGGGACAGAGGTTTCCTGAAATAAGCGGACAAACATCATATAGCCTTTCTGTGGATCATTTTCCGTAACAATATCACCGGTTACCACCACCAAATCCGGTTTTTCCGTTTCGATAATTTTTTTCAGGTATTCGAATATGCCCAGATTTTCTTCTTTGGAGGTATTGACGTGGGTGTCCGTAAACTGGATAATTTTAAATTCACCCGCTGCATTGAACTGCAGATCAGCTTTGTTTTGTGCCGTTGTTACTGCGGTCAGTACCAGGAAAAGCCAGTTAAAAAGAATCCGTTTCATCGTTTGTATTAAATTATTGATTGAGCAGTAATTCCCGTCTCCGGTATCTGTCCATCCGTTGCTATTGGTTTTCATAGTGCTGCACCACCCCTTCGTAAAATTCCGCTTTCTCCCGAAAAGCGGTCGAAGATAAGGAATCAGGGGCAGGTATCCATATAGGAGGTTGAGCAGTAGTAAACCGGGAAGAAGAGGGAAATTTCTTCTGTTCTATAACGATTTATCATCAATTGTTCGTACTTTAACTTCTCAACCCGGTTGTGTGGATCGCCTGCAAAATCATTTCATGAACCCTTACCGTTATTTCAGGTATGGAGGTTGGAGGGAATAAAAAAGCCCCGGAGATAGCCGAGGCGCTAAATGTTTTCACAACGGAATAATCCTTATTGTGAATTGCTTTTAGAATGAGCATATGAAATACTTTTCAACTATTTAGTTATTTTTAGTTGACTTTAAAGGAAATGCGATTAAAAAAAATAGCGATTACGGAGTACGCAATCGCCCAGCGAAAAAAATTCCTGCGGCTTATAGCCTTGTTGTGAATTGTCTTTCAATTACAAATCTAAAAAATATTTGAATATAAAATGAGAAAATTAGGTATAGATATCGGGAGTTCATCTTTGGGGTGGACATTGAGAAATGATGATAACACTTTCACAAGTGGAGTTATCACTTTTAAATCTGGAATGGTAAAAGGAACAGGTGGATACTCTTCCCCTACAAAAGATAGAAGAGAAGCCCGTTCTAAAAGAAAGTTGATACAAGCAAGGAAGTATCGTAAATGGGAATTATTGGAAATCTTATTAAATGGATATGTCCCTTTGGCTAAAACTGAACTTGAAGATTGGAGTAAATACAAAAAAGGGCGGGCTCAAAAATTTCCCGAAAATCCAAACTTTTTAAAATGGTTAAAATGTGATTTTAGTTATGTTGGAGTTGCTACGGAATATAACAATCCCTATGAATTACGAATAAGCGCACTTGACAATAAGAAAAAACTACACAAGCACGAACTTGGCAGGGCATTGTATCATTTGGTACAACGAAGAGGTTATAAAGATATAGGAGAGGCGGATAAAGAAACCGAAAAACAAATTGAACGCAGGGGAGAAAGTGGATTTCAAAAAGCCTTAGACGAAAACAGAACAATTGCGGAAGCATTACAAAAAGAATTTTTGGGCAAAGGTAAACGTGCAAGAAACCAATATCCATACAGAAATGAATATGAAAATGAACTTTTAGAAATCCTGAAAGCACAGAAATATGATGTTTCAACAAACGGCAGAGGTGAATACCAGAATGAATTTGTACAAAAAGTAAGATCTGCTATCATCTGGCAAAGACCATTACGAACTCAAAAAGGCAATATCGGCAAATGTACTTTGGAGCCTACTAAACCAAGATGTCCTGTTTCTCATCCTGTTTTTGAAATTTTCAGAGCATGGAGCTTTATCAATACAATCAGGTATATTGATGAGAACGGTAAGAAAAAGAATTTGGAAGCAAAAGAAAGAAACTTACTTTTCGAGTTCTTTATGAAAAAAGAAAAGAATTTCAAATTTGAAGATATTAAGACCCAATTAAACAAGCAACTCGGCAACAAAACGCAATACAATTATCCCCTTAACAAAGAGGGAATATATGATACTTCTGTTTCTGGAATGCCTGTTTGTAAGGGATTGATTGATGTTTTTGGGGATAATGTAAAAAATGTTTTAGCAAACCTTCATCAGTACAACATTGGCAACGCTCCAAAAATTATCAATGATTATTCAATTTATGACTTATGGCATATTCTATTTGCTTTTGATGAGCGAACAGCTAAAGACAAAACGTTTTTAGAAAAATTTGCTATTGAAAAACTTAATATTCAGAATGAGAAAAATAAAAAAGGAAAAGAATACAATTCTTTTGCTAAACTTAAAGCTAATATCACAACAGGTTATGCAGACCTTAGTTTGAAAGCATTGTGCAAAATAATTCCGTTTCTGAAAGACGGATATTTGTATAATGAAGCGGTTGTGTTGGCAAAAATTCCTGAATTGCTGGGCGAAAATTGGGGACAAAATAAAGATACGATTGAAGCTTTAGTTCACGAATCTAATGAAAAATACAATTGGCATAAAACCATAGTGGGCGTAGCCAATAACTTAATTGACCAATATAAAGGGCTTGAGCCACAAGAAGCGTTTGCTTACAAAGATTTCCAATACCATTTAGTTAAAAGCGATTTAAACGACATTGAGAAAGCCTGTATTGGCTCTTTCGGTGAAAAAACATGGAATGATAAAACAGAAAATGAAAAACAACAAATTCTGGATGAAGTCAGAACGGAATATCAAGAGTTTTTTCACGATGAAAGAAGAGCATATAGAAGAACACCTTTACTAACCGATATTTTTAAAGAGAAGCTAAAAGAAAAGAATATTGAGATAAACGGCAAATTATATCATCATTCCAATATTGAGAACAGGTACTTAAAAAAATATACCGATCCCAAAACGGGTACGATTAAGTTACCTGTACAAATTGACAAAGATACAGGCGCTGTAACTAAAGTTCTGCCTCAACCAATAATTGACAGTATTAAAAATCCGATGTTCAACAAGGCAATGAGCATTGTAAGAAAATTGATTAATGACCTGTTAAAAACAGAAAAGATTGATGAAGACACAGAAGTTGTAATTGAAGTAGCCCGTGAACTTAATGATAATAACAAACGTATCGCTATCGAACGCTATCAAAGAGAAAGAGAAACAAAGAGGGGAAAATACCGGGAGTTTCTGAAAGAATTTAACCAAAAAGAAAACAGAAACATCAATGTAGAAGAAAGTATTCCAGCATTTGAATTATGGACAGAGCAAATTTTTGAAGAAATAGAAGATGAAAATGGAAAGAAGATAAACAAGAACACTGCTATCCTTAAAGAAAAAGAAGCCATAAACCGATATGAACTTTGGACAGAGCAAAAAGGGCAATGTATGTACACGGGGAAAATGATTTCCATATCAAAGTTGTTTTCAGCCGATATTGATATAATGCATACTATTCCCCGGTGGTTATTACCCGACAATACAATGGCAAATAAAACGGTGGGCTTTAAAATGTACAATAAAGATTTGCAAGGAAAGAAATTACCCACACAGTGTGCGAACTATGATAAAGAGGTAGAAGGGTGGGGAACAAGCATAACGGATAGATTAGGCAAATGGGAAGAAACAAGAGATAATTGGAAAAAACTATATGAGGACAGGCTGAAACCCAAAGGAAATGAAGATCAAACTGCTAAAAACAAACGAGTGCAGGAAAAGCATTATTTCAAAATGCACTACGATTATTGGAAAGAAAAAGTAGAACGTTTTACGGCGGAAGAAGTCAAAGATAGTTGGGCAAGGCGACAATTGGTAGATACGCAAATGGTAAGCAAATATGCCAGGGAGTTTTTAAAAGCCTATTTTAAGAAAGTTGCTGTACAAAAAGGTAGTGTAACTGCCGATTTCAGGAAAATTTACAGCTTTCAGGACGAAGATAAAATTAAGGATAGGAACAGGCATACACATCACGCCATTGATGCTGCCGTGCTAACACTTATTCCCGTCAACAGCAGTCATAGAGAAAGGATATTAAAAGAGTATTATGAAGCCGTAGACAACTTCCGGCCAATGCCCTGCAGAGTACCTTTTGCAGGATTTAACTCTCAGGCTCTAATTCAAAATATTGAAAACAACACCCTGATTGTTAATTATGAAAATGATAAAATACTGAACCAAACCTATAAGAATGTAAGGAAACGAGGGGAGCTACAATATTTAAAAGATAAACAAGGGAAGTTTAAATTAGATGAAAACAGCAATAAAATCCCTTTAAAGGCAAAAGGCGACACAGTAAGAAGTGAATTATATGCCCAAACTTATTTGGGGAAAATTAAAGATGTGGAAAGATATGATGACGGACAACCAAAAAGGAAAGGCGGGGATTGGGAATACAAAACAGGAAAAGACGAATTTGTTTTTGTAAAAAGAGAACCGATTGATAAGGTTAAGGCTTCGGATAAACTGATTGAAGCTATTATTGACCCTATAATAAAGAAGTTAGTCAAAGACCAAAAAAGCAAATTGGGAATCAAGGATTATCAAGGGAAAATTATCCGCCACGTTCGTATCAAAACAAGTGCAGGAAAGGAAGTTAAAGAACGTGTAAATTATACTTCCAAATACGATTATAAAAACAAATTCTACTCTGAATCGGGTTCATTACCTTATGCTGTTTTACTACAAAATAACAATAACGAAAGGGTAATGATACCTGTTGCCTCTTTTGAATTAGCTAAGGCATACAAAAAGCACGGCAGCTTTGTTATAGATGAATATTTGAAAAAGTATGATAAAGAAAACAATACAAAATATGCTGATTATCCCGGTAAAAAGCTACTGAAAGTAGGACAAAAAGTTATTATACTGAAAGAAGATGCAGAATATGATAAAAGAAAAGATGTTGATTTTCAGACTAAAAGGTTGTATGTAATTACTCAGTTTTCTGAAGGGAGCATTTGGCTTAAATATCATTTGGAAGCACAATCTAAAGATGAGATCAAGGATAATATTAGTGTTTTAAAAGACGAACTGTTACGAAAATATGAGATAAAAGAAGGTATCAATGAAGTTGTTGAGGATTTAACAATCCAAGATAATAAAAAGCGAAAGGATGATTACGAAAGCAGGCGTTACCGATTTGATACTATAAGTAATAGTTTTCGTCTAAAATTGTTATCTGAAAAAATTGGGTTAGAAAAAGCAAAGGATATAAAAAATGAGTTGGATAAGTTTAAAGCAATTTCTAGCTCTATCGAAATTGAAGGGAAAACACCTCTGTTAAAAATGGCAAGCAAAAATTGGAATTTTTTATACGAGGGTGAAGATTTTAAAGTTTCATTGCTTGGTGAAATAGAATGGATTGAGAGATGAAAATAACGAATTAGGCAACATCTCCAAAGCCTAACCAATGAACGAAATCGTTATCTCCCAAACCACCGATAACCGAACTCAGATTGATGTGAAATTTGAGGGAGAAATCGTGTGGCTTACGCAAAAGCAAATAGCAGTATGATTTGATAAAAACTTAATGACTGTAAATAAACATAGTCGTACCGAAGATATTGCAGGCGTTGAGCACCTCGAAAAGATCATACATTTGAGAAATAATCCCGGAAAATAAATTATAGCACCTATAAAGCGAATAATCTTATGCCTGCACTAAAATCTGAAGGACGATGCCTGTATTGCGGGCAATAAAATAGCCCCACGCCTTAATAACAATTGGGTTAACATATAATAAATAAAATCATAAATACGTTCATCAGGGAAACTGTATATCCTTGATCAAACGAACCCTTTATTTCGGCAACCCTGCCTATCTCAAAACCAAAAATGATCAATTGGTGATTGAGATGCACGACAGCGGCGAAACCAAATCGGCACCAATAGAAGATATCGGATTGTTGATATTAGACCACCAGCAAATTACCATTACCCAGGCGCTCCTGGCAAAATTATTGGTTAATAATACAGCCGTCATCACCTGCAACGACACGCATCACCCCACAGGAATGCTTTTCAATTTAGATGGCAACAATCTGCAGAGCCAGAAATTTAAAGCCCAGGTAGAAGCCACCGTGCCGCTGAAAAAGCAGTTATGGCAGCAAACCGTTATTTGTAAAATAACCAACCAGGCTGCCTTGCTGCTGAATGGATAAAACGGTCTTATCCGTGCCACTCATTTCGGT